>NZ_JBIUXT010000001.1:0-1028768 GCF_044744145.1 Streptomyces sp. NPDC087422
GGCCGGCTACCCGTCGTCGCCTTGGTAGGCCATCACCCCACCAACAAGCTGATAGGCCGCGGGCTCATCCTGCACCGCCGGAGCTTTCAACCCACTAAGATGCCCCAGTAGGTATTATCCGGTATTAGACCCCGTTTCCAGGGCTTGTCCCAGAGTGCAGGGCAGATTGCCCACGTGTTACTCACCCGTTCGCCACTAATCCACCCGAAGGCTTCATCGTTCGACTTGCATGTGTTAAGCACGCCGCCAGCGTTCGTCCTGAGCCAGGATCAAACTCTCCGTGAATGCCACCGGGATATCCCGGAACAACACGCAAGAGCGGCGCGACCGGGAGGAATAATCCCAATCGCGCACAGCGTCCTCGCTGTGTTTTTGTTCTTCAAAGGAACCACGCCCCACGAACCACAATCGGTCCGCGAAGACGGGGTATCAACATATCTGGCGTTGACTTTTGGCACGCTGTTGAGTTCTCAAGGAACAGAAGCTTCCTTCAGACCGTTTCACCGGCCCTCCGGGCTTTCCCTTCGTGTTTCCAACCCTACCAGATCCGCTGTGCGTTTCCGGCCCCTGATTGGATCGGGGTTTGTTTCCCGCCTTTCGGCGTGTCCACTACGTTAGCCCATTTCCCGGGCGACTCATAATCGAGTCCATCGAATTGGATTTTGGCGCACCAAAATACGGCCCGATGATCGGGAAGACGTAGGTAGTGAGTGGCCGCCCGGTGCGGTAGGGGCTGATGTGAACCATCCCCACCGTTTTGGCGGCTTGGACTACGTTACGCACGAGCGGCGACCGAGTCAAGCTCGGCCGCCGCTCAAACGTAGATTTCCAGCCGTGTCAAGCGAGTTCGACCGCTCCGAGGTTCTTCTTGCCCCGGCGCAGCACCAGCCAACGACCGTGGATCAGATCGGAGTCGGCGGGAACCGCGTCCTCGCTGGTCACCTTGGTGTTGTTGAGGTACGCGCCGCCCTCCTTGATGGTGCGGCGGGCGGCGGACTTGCTCGGGACCAGCTCGATCAGGGCCAACAGGTCGGCCACCGAGGCCAGTTCACTGACCTGTGCCTTCGGGAGTTCGCTGAGCGCGGCGGCCAGGGTGGCCTCATCCAGGTCGGCGAGTTCGCCCTGGCCGAAAAGTGCCTTGGAAGCGGCGATCACGGCGGCGCACTGGTCGGCGCCGTGCACCAGCGTCGTCAGCTCCTCGGCGAGGGCGCGCTGGGCCGCGCGGGCCTGCGGGCGTTCCTCGGTCGAGCGCTCCAGCTCCTCGATCTCCGCCCGCGAGGCGAAGCTGAAGATGCGCAGGAAGGTGGCGATGTCACGGTCGTCGGCGTTCAGCCAGAACTGGTAGAAGGCGTACGGCGTGGTCATCTCCGCGTCGAGCCAGATGGCGCCGCCCTCGGTCTTGCCGAACTTGGTGCCGTCCGCCTTGGTGATCAGCGGGGTGGCCAGCGCGTGCACCGAGGCGCCCTCGACGCGGTGGATGAGGTCGATGCCCGCCGTGAGGTTGCCCCACTGGTCGCTGCCGCCGGTCTGGAGCGTGCAGCCGTACCGCCGGTACAGCTCCAGGAAGTCCATGCCCTGGAGGATCTGGTAGCTGAACTCCGTGTAGCTGATGCCCTGGTCGGAGTTGAGTCGGCGGGCCACGGCCTCCTTGCTGATCATCTTGTTCACCCGGAAGTGCTTGCCGATGTCGCGCAGGAACTCGATGGCCGACAGGCCCGACGTCCAGTCCAGGTTGTTCACCATGGTCGCGGCGTTGGGCCCCTCGAAGGAGAGGTAGGGCTCGATCTGGGCGCGTACCCGCTCGACCCACTCCGCGACGACCTCGGGCGCGTTCAGCGTGCGCTCGGCCGACGGCTTGGGGTCGCCGATCAGACCGGTGGCACCGCCGACCAGTCCGAGCGGGCGGTGGCCGGCGAGCTGGAGGCGGCGGATGGTCAGGATCTGGACCAGGTTGCCGAGGTGCAGGCTGGGCGCGGTCGGGTCGAAGCCGCAATAGACCGTGACAGGGCCGTCCGCGAACGCCTTGCGCAGTGCGTCCTCGTCAGTGGAAACGGCGATCAGCCCTCGCCACCGCAGCTCGTCGACGATGTCCGTCACGGGTCTCGTGTCTCCCTCTTGTGGGTGCTGGGGGTCGGATACGGCTTCGCGTACCCGGTGCGTGAAGCGTGTCCGAGGGTACGCGGTTCCGGCCAGTCGTTTATCGACGCTTGCGCGGGGCGTGGGCGCGGTAGGGGCTGACGGTGGGGTCGCCGTCGATCCAGTAGCGCCAGGGGTGGTCGGCGCCCGCGCCGCCGACGCCGGTGCGCGGGCCGGTGCGGACCAGGGCGGGCGGGGGCGGGGTCCCGGTGAGGACGCGCAGCGGTCCGCCGGGGCCGCAGGCGTCGGCTCCGTTGAGCGAGCGGTCGACGGACAGTGCGGTGGCGAGCCGGGCGGGGCCCTGGGCGAGGTCGCTGTCCTTGCGGGAGGTGGGGCGGTGGGCGCGGGCGAGGTCGGCGCCGGTGGTGATCTCGCCGCCGCGCAGCAGGACTCCGCTGGGGGTGCCTTCGGGGCCGCAGACCAGGTTGAGGCAGAACCACATGCCGTAGGTGAAGTAGACGTAGGTGTGTCCGGGCGGGCCGAACATCACGGCGTTGCGGTCGGTGCGGCCCCGGTAGGCGTGGGAGCCGGGGTCGTTGGGGCCGTCGTACGCCTCGACTTCGGTGAGGCGCAGGGTGACCGGTCCTTGGTCGGTGGTGCGGACCAGGGTGCGGCCGAGCAGGTCGGGGGCGATGTCCAGGACCGGCCGGTCGAAGAACGCCCGGTCGAGCGGGACCTGTTCGGGTGGCGTGATCACGGTTCAGGAGCGTAGTGGAACCGGACGGGGCGTCCCGGCGTTCGTAGAGTTCGCACAGCGTGAGCCAGTGGATGCGGTCAGGGAGAGTGCGTATGGGGTTCAGGAAGATGATGGCGAGTCTCGGGGCCGGCGGGGCGTCGGTGGAGACGGAGCTGCACCAGGCCGATGTGGTGCCCGGCGGGGTGGTCGAGGGTTCGGTGCGGGTGCAGGGCGGTTCGGTCGAGCAGCGGATACAGGGGCTGACGGTCGGGTTGCAGGCGCGCGTCGAGGTGGAGCGCAGGGACGCGCAGGGCAATGAGACGGAGTCCTTGCAGAACATCGAGTTCCATACGCAGCAGATCGCCGGCGAGTTCATGGTGCGGGCGGGGGCGGTGCACGATGTGCCGTTCTCGTTGGAGGTGCCGTGGGAGACGCCGGTGACGATGTTCATGGGGCGGCAGCTCACGGGGATGAACGTGGGGGTGACGACGGAGTTGCAGATCGCCCGCGCGGTGGACAAGGGGGATCTGGACCCGGTGAACGTCCACCCGCTGCCCGCGCAGGAGGCGCTGCTCGACGCGTTCGGGCGGCTGGGGTTCGCCTTCAAGAGCGCGGATCTGGAGAGGGGGACGATGCGGAACACGCGGCAGCGGCTGCCGTTCTACCAGGAGATCGAGTTCCGTACGCCGGAGCAGTACCGGGGGCTCAAGGAGGTCGAGCTGACGTTCGTCGCGGACGGCGAGGAGATGGATGTCGTCCTGGAGATGGACAAGAAGCCGGGGCTGTTCGGCGGCGGCAGTGACACGTACCGCTCCTTCACGATGAGCATGCACTCCTTCGAGGAGACGGACTGGGCGGCCTATCTGCACCAGTGGCTCGCCGAGGTGGGCGGCAAGCGGAACTGGTTCTGACCGGGGCCCTAGGCTCGGGGCGGAATCAATCGTGTGCGATCAGGAGGTGTCGAGGTGACCGAGCAAGCGCGACGGCCGCTCCCCCATGACTTCCACCCGCAGGTGCCGGAGTTCACCGTGGTGAGCGACGACGTGGTACCGGGCGGGGTACTCAAGGACGATCAGGTGTACGCGGCGGGCAATGTCTCGCCGCAGCTTCGGTGGGAGGGGTTCCCGGCCGGGACGAAGAGCTTCGCCGTCACGTGCTACGACCCGGACGCGCCGACCGGCAGCGGTTTCTGGCACTGGGTGCTGTTCGACATCCCCGCGTCGGTGACGGAGCTGCCGCGCGGTGCGGGTTCCAGTGCTTTCCCGGGGCTGCCCGCGGGCGCGACGCACGCGCGGAACGACTACGGGACGCGGGATTTCGGTGGCGCGGCGCCGCCGCCCGGTGACGGGTCGCACCGGTATGTGTTCACGGTCTACGCGGTGGACACCGAGAAGCTGGGCCCGGACGCGGACGCCTCGCCCGCGTTCGTCGGGTTCAATCTGCGCTTCCACACGCTGGGCAGGGCGCAGTTGATCGGTGAGTACGAGGTGCGGGCCGGAGGCTGAGCCCGCCGGGTCTGTCGCGCTGAGCGCTCGGGATATTACGTTGCGCTCCGCCGTTCCCCGTCGCACAGTGGTGCGTGCCTGACGACGTGACCACCGTCCTCAGGCTGTCGGCACCGCGGTGGCGGGGGCGGCCGGGCGTCTGCGTCCGCCGTCTGCCGGAGTTCGGTCTGCGGGCCGGGCGTCCACGCCGACGGACGCGCTCCGGGTGCCCGTTCTACACGGGGGACGGCACCCGGAGCGCAGACCTTTCCCCGGGACGAGCCCCCGGCCGAGCCCGGAGGGACGCGGGGACGTGCCCCGGCGCGGAATCCGGGATGAACAGGACCTTTCCACCTGCCGATCTTCCGGTTGCGGCCGTGAAATTGCGTTGTCGGCGGCCGTGTCCCGGGGCCACAGTGGATCCACTTCGCCATGGGGGCGGGGCAGGGCCCGGGAGGTGGGCGGGATGCGTGAGACGCTGGTGCTGAATGCGAGCTTCGAGCCGCTGTCGACGGTGTCGCTGCGGCGTGCTGTCGTGCTGGTGATGCAGGACAAGGCCGTCGTGGAGCAGGCGCATCCCGGGCTGCGCATCCGTGCCGCCGCGGTGGAGGTTCCGGTGCCGCAGGTGATCAGGCTCTGCCGGTACGTGCGGGTGCCGTTCCGACAACGGGCCCCGTGGTCGCGGCGCGGTGTGCTGGTACGTGACCGGCACCGGTGCGCGTACTGCGGGCGCAGGGCCACCACGGTCGACCACGTGCAGCCGAAGTCGCGCGGGGGCGGTGACACCTGGCTGAACACGGTGGCCGCGTGCGGCGAGGACAATCAGCGCAAGGCGGACCGTACTCCCGAGCAGGCGGGGATGCGGCTGCTGGTCCGGCCGTTCGAGCCGACGCCGGCGGACACGCTGCTGTTGGCGCTGGGGGTGCGGGACGGGTTCGGGCTGCCGGAGTGGCTGCCCGTTCCGGCGTCGGCCTGAGCGCCCCTTCGCGTGCGGGGAATCGAGGTCGTGGGGCCGTGAGGTCCCGACGGGGCGGGGCCCTTCCCTTCGGGGAGGGGCCCTATTTCAGCAGGAGTTGGACGATCGCGGCGGTGCCGACGACGACGATGAGTCCGCGCAGGGCGGCGGGCGGGAGGCGGCGGCCGACGCGGGCGCCGATCAGGCCGCCGATGACGGCGCCGCCCGCGATGAGGCCGACGGCGGTCCAGTTCATGTGGGCGACGATGATGAAGAAGAGGGCCGCCACGCCGTTGACGACGGCGGCGAGGACGTTCTTCATGCCGTTGACGCGTTGCAGGGACTCGTTGAGCACCAGGCCCATCAGGGAGAGGTACAGCACGCCCTGGGCGGCGCCGAAGTAGCCGCCGTACATGCTGGCGAGCAGCATGCCGACGACGAGGGCGGTGCCGCCGTGGGCGGGGGCCTGGGTGCCGGTACGGTCGCGGCGGGCCTGGACGGCGCGGGCCAGGCAGGGTTGCAGCACGACCAGGACGAGTGCGATGGCGATGAGGACGGGGACGATCGCCTTGAACGCCGTGGACGGCAGGGTGACGAGTAGGACGGCGCCGATGAGTCCGCCGACGAGGGCGACGGCGCCGAGCCGCAGCAGGCGCGGTCGCTGGCCCTGGAGTTCACCGCGGTAGCCGATGGCGCCGGTGATCGAACCGGGCACCAGGCCCAGTGAGTTGGACACGTTGGCCGTGACGGGCGGCAGTCCGACGGCGAGCAGGACGGGGAAGGTGATCAGTGTCCCCGAGCCGACGATGGTGTTGATGGTGCCCGCGCCGATTCCGGCCGCGAACACGGCGAGGGCTTCCGGCAGAGTCATGCGTCGTCTCCATGATCTTCGCGCGTCCTCCCCGCCGTCGAGGTCGAGGGGTGCGCGGCGATCATGTCATAGGGGGCTGCGGCGGGCTTCCGGGCCGGGGCGGTCCTCGTCAGTGCTGGTCAGTGCTCGTCAGCGCTGGTCAGCGCTGGTCAGTCCTTGTCGAAGGGCGGGGACTCGCGGCGCGGGGCGGGCGCGGTGGCGGGCTCGCGTGAGCCGTTGCCGGGAGCGCCGGGGGCGCCCGGGAGGTTGACGATGCCGCCGAGGCCCTTGAGCGCGTCGTTCAGCTCGCTGGGGATGATCCACAGCTTGTTGGCGTCGCCCTCGGCTATCTTCGGCAGCATCTGGAGGTACTGGTAGGCGAGGAGCTTCTGGTCCGGGTCGCCCGCGTGGATCGACTCGAAGACCGTGCGGATCGCCTGGGCCTCACCTTCGGCGCGCAGCGCGGCGGCCTTGGCGTCACCTTCCGCGCGCAGGATCGAGGACTGCTTCTCGCCCTCCGCGGTGAGGATCTGGGACTGCCGGATGCCTTCCGCGGTGAGGATCGCGGCGCGCTTGTCACGGTCGGCGCGCATCTGCTTCTCCATCGAGTCCTGGATGGAGGTGGGCGGTTCGATCGCCTTCAGCTCGACGCGGTTGACGCGGATGCCCCACTTGCCGGTGGCCTCGTCCAGGACGCCGCGCAGTGCCGCGTTGATCTCCTCGCGGGAGGTCAGGGTCCGCTCCAGGTCCATGCCGCCGATGATGTTGCGGAGCGTGGTGACGGTGAGCTGCTCGATGGCCTGGATGTAGCTGGCGACCTCGTACGTCGCGGCGCGGGCGTCGGTCACCTGGTAGTAGATGACGGTGTCGATGTTGACCACCAGGTTGTCCTGGGTGATCACCGGCTGCGGCGGGAACGGCACGACCTGCTCGCGCAGGTCGATGCGGTTGCGGATGGTGTCGATGAACGGCACCACGATGTTGAGGCCGGCGCTGAGGGTCCGGGTATAGCGGCCGAAGCGCTCGACGATGGCGGCGCTGGCCTGCGGAATCACCTGGACCGTCTTGATCAGCGCGATGAAGACGAGCACCACCAGGATGATCAGGACGATGATGATGGGCTGCATGTCCACTCCCCGCGCGGGTCGGCTGCGGGAGTACGACGTACTCCGGCATGATCAATTCTGGCAGAACAGCCGCTTGTCGCGGGCGGGTTCGGTGATTTCCCGGCCCTCGTCGGCGACGTTCGGATGTCGGGTGTTCGGATGTCGGGTGTTCAGGTGTCCGGAGGCCGGGTGTTCAGATGACGACGGCGGTCGCTCCGTCGATCTCCACCACGTCCACCTGCTGCCCCGGGTCGTAGACCCGGCCGTGCTCCAGGGCGCGGGCCGACCAGACCTCTCCGCCGAGTTTGATCCGTCCGTTGGCACCGCCGTCGACACGTTCCAGGACGACGGCCTGCTTGCCCTTGAGGGCGTCGACACCGCTGCGCTGTTCCGGGCGTTGCCGGTTGCGATACGCGATAGGCCGTACGAAGACCAGCAGCGCGACCGAGACGACGACGAAGACGATCACCTGGGCGACGATCCCGCCGCCCATTCCGGCCGTGACCGACCCGGCCACCGCTCCGACGGCGAACATCCCGAATTCGGGCATCGCCGTGATCACCAGCGGTATCCCGAGACCCACTGCCGCTATCAGCCACCACACCCATGCGTCCACGTCGCCAATCGTAGGCGTGCGGAGGGCAGTTGCGGCAGTACGCAATGGAAACCCGGACGAAAACCCTTCAGGACAGCGGCAGTCCGGCGGCCGTCCAGCGGTCGCCGCGGCGCTCGACGACCAGCGGGAGGCCGAAGCAGCGGGACAGGTTGCGGGAGGTGAGTTCGAGGTCGATCGGTCCCGCGGCGACGACCTTGCCCTGCTGGATCATCAGGACGTGGGTGAAGCCGGGGGCGATCTCCTCGACGTGGTGGGTGACCATGATCATCGAGGGGGCGATGGGGTCGCGGGCCAGCCGGCCGAGGCGGCGGACCAGGTCCTCGCGTCCGCCGAGGTCGAGGCCGGCGGCGGGCTCGTCGAGCAGCAGCAGTTCGGGGTCGGTCATCATCGCGCGGGCGATCAGGGTGCGCTTGCGCTCGCCCTCGGACAGGGTGCCGAACTTGCGGCCGAGGTACTCGCTCATCCCGAGCCGGTCGAGGAACGCGCGGGCGCGGTCCTCGTCGACCTGCTCGTACCCCTCGTTCCAGGTGGCGGTCATGCCGTACGCGGCGGTGAGGACGGTCTCCAGGACCGTCTGCCTGCGCGGCATCTTCTCGGCCATGGCGGCGCCCGCCATGCCGATCCGCGGCCGGAGTTCGAACACGTCCACGTTGCCGAGCTTGTCGCCGAGGATCTGGACGGTGCCGGTGGTGGGGAAGAGATAGCTGGACGCGACATTGAGCAGGGTGGTCTTGCCCGCCCCGTTGGGTCCGAGGATGACCCAGCGTTCCCCCTCGGCGACCGACCACGACACATGGTCCACCAGAGCCCGTCCGTCGCGGACCACGGATACGTCCACCAGCTCCAGCACATCGCTCATGAGCGCGTTGTCTCCCATTGCAGTCTCGGCTGTCTGCCGTGTGCGCGGGTAGGCACCGGCAGAAGGATCCCCCGGGGAAAACTTACGCCACCGCGCGACGGGTCCGTTCCATAGGCTGGGGGCATGCTTGATGAACCTCGCTCAGGGCGGCTGACCGCGTGGGGAAATGCCCTGCTTGCCGGACTTGCCGCCCCCGATGACGTCGCACAGGAGATCACGGCGGACGACGCCGTGCACCGGATCTCGGGGCTGCCGGGTGAGCATGTCCCGGTGGGGCTGACGCTGGGGCTGGGCAGGCTGCGCGCGCTGGGCGTGACGGGGCTGCGGCTCGCGCTGCCGGTGGCCGGGCATCCGCTGGGGCTGAGCGGGCCGCCGGAGTTCAACGCGCGGGCGCTGGCCGCGGGCGAGGCGGTGGTCACCGTCGGCGGCGCGGCGCTCGGTCTGGTGCCCGAGGTCCGCGAGGCGGGCCCGGCCGGCGATGTGCACGTCGAGGTCGAGTGGCGGTGCCTGCCGGTACGGGACGCGCCGCCCGCCGACGTACCGTCGCTGAGCGAGGCCGAGCGGGAGCTGGCCGAGGCGCTGCGGGACGCCACGAACGCGCTGGCGCGGCTGGACGTGGCGGGCGCGGGTCCGTCCGCGCACGCGGCGCTCGAGGCGTACCGGGCGCGCGCCGAGCGCGGCGGCGAGGTGCTCGCGCCGGGGTATCCGCCGCGCGCGGTACGGGTGCTGGCGCTGGCGCAGCGGGTCGCGGCGCTGGTGGAGATCGCCTCCGACGGGCACGGCGCGGCGGTGAGCGCCTCGCAGATCGCGGCGCGGGCGGAGCTGCTGCGGCCGGTGGAGCGTACGGCGCGCAGGGCGCAGGTGGCGGCGTACAACGCGTATGTCGAGGAGGCGGAGCGGCGCAGGACCTGACATCCCGCGCGGGGCGCGGCACGGGACCTGACGTCCCCACGGCGCGGCGCGGCGGCGCGTGGGGAGGCCCCGCGGCTACGGGGAGGGATCCCGTGCCGCGGGGCCTTCCGCGAGGCGGGCCGGAAGTCCGCGTCGTCCGTGGTTACTTGTTGACGGCGACGTTGCCGAACGCCGGGTTCAGCAGGCCGATCACGTTCACCGAGTTGCCGCTGAGGTTGACCGGGATGTGCACCGGAACCTGCACCAGGTTACCGGAGCCCACGCCCGGGGACTTCACGGCGGTGCCGCACGCGTCGGCGCCGCTGGCGGCGGAGGCCACACCGGTACCGGCGACGGCCAGGCCGCCCGCCACGAGGGTGACGGTCGCGGCCTTCTTGAGGTTCATCACTTCGAACTTCCTCTTTGCTGGGGGCACCTCCCAGCCGTGGCTGGGGGTGCACCGCGGCAATCCGCCGCGGTACGCCCTGCAGAACGGGTCAGCGTGGATCAGGTTGCGCCGTTCGGACGACATACACCCGACAGTATGAATCTCACTCCGCCGAACGGATGCCCGCACGGACAGGTGGACGGCGGCCCGCACGGGCACGTGGTGGTCGGCCCGCACGGACAGGTGGACACGGTGGCGCCGCGAGCGGTCCCGTCAGTTCCCCACGCCGTTGCGCACCGCCCACAGCGCGGCCTGGGTGCGGTCGGCGAGGTCGAGCTTCATGAGGATGTTGGAGACGTGGGTCTTGACCGTCTTCTCGGAGAGCACCAGCGCGCGGGCGATCTCCCGGTTGGAGCGGCCGTCGGCGATCAGGCCGAGGACTTCGCGCTCCCGCTCGGTCAGCGCGTTGCCCCGGCCCTGGCCGGTGCCGCCCTGCTCCTGGGAGAGCAGCGCGCCCGCGACCTCGGGCTGGAGCAGGACGTGCCCGGCGTGCACGGAGCGGATGGCGTCGGCGAGCGCGACCGGGTCCACGTCCTTGTAGACGTATCCGGCGGCGCCCGCCCGCAGCGCGGGCACGACGGTGCGCTGTTCGGTGAAGCTGGTCACGATCAGCACCCGTGCCGGATTCTCGGCGTCGCGCAGCAGCCGCAGCGCCTCGATGCCGTCGACACCGGGCATCTTGACGTCCATGAGGATCACGTCGGGCCGCAGTTCCTGGGCGCGGGCCACGCCTTCCTCTCCGTCGCCCGCCTCGCCGACCACCTCGATGTCGCCCTGCACCTCGAGGAAGGTGCGCAGCCCCCTGCGGACGACCTGGTGGTCGTCGACCAGCAGCACGCGGATGGTGTTCTCAGCCACCGGGCACCTCCATCTCGATGACGGTGCCCTTGCCGGGCTCCGATTGCACGGTGAGCCGGCCGCCGACGCCGCCGGCCCGGTCCCGCATGGAGACCAGTCCGAGGTGTCGTCCGGCCCGGCGGACCGCGGTGGGGTCGAAGCCGCGGCCGTCGTCGCGGATCCGCAGCAGCGCGCCCTTTCCGTGGCCTTCCAGGATGACGTCCACGGCGTCGGCGTGCGCGTGCCGCAGGGCGTTGTGCATCGCTTCCTGGGCGACCCGCAGCAGCGCCTCCTCCTGCGCGGCGGGCAGCGCCCGCACCCGGACGGCGTGGAAGGTGACGTCGGCGGAGTGGACGCGGTCCAGGACGTCGGCCTGGGTGCGCAGGGTGGCGACGAGGCCGTCCTCGTCCAGGGCGGCCGGGCGCAGTTCCACCACGACGGCGCGCAGTTCGTCGGCGGCCTCGGCGGCGAGCGCCGCGACCTGCTTCAGCTCACCCTTGGCGCGCGCCGGGTCGCAGTCGACCAGCGCGGCGGCGGCCTGGGCGGTCAGCCGCAGCGAGAAGAGTTTCTGCGAGACGGCGTCGTGCAGTTCGTGCGCGATCCTGGCCCGCTCCCCCGCCAGCGTCAGCTCGCGGCTGCGCTCGTAGAGCCGGGCGTTGGTCAGGGCGATCGCGGCGTGGTCGGCGAGAATCCGCAGCAGGTCCTCGTCGTCCTCGGTGAAGCCGCAGGTGCCGTCGGCGCCGCGGGTCCCGCCGGGGCCGCACTTCTTGTTGGCGAGGAAGAGCGCGCCGAGGATCTCGTCGCCGTCGACCACCGGCATGCCGATGAAGTCGCGCATGTCGGGGTGGTGCTTGGGCCAGCCCTGGAAGTCCTCGAAGGTGCGGACGTCGGCGAGCCGCAGCGGGGTCGCCTCGTGCAGGATCGCGGCGAGGATGCCGTGCTGCCGGGGCAGCGGGCCGATGGCCTTCCACTCCTCGTCGCTGACGCCGTCGACCACGAACTGCGCGAAGCCGCCGTGGTCGTCGGGCACGCCCAGGGCCGCGTATTCGGCGTCGAGCAGCTCGCGGGCGGACGCGACGATCGTCTGGAGGACGTCGCGCACCTCCACCTGGCGGCTCATCGCCAGGACCGCGGCGCTGACCGCTTCGATTCCGCCTCGTGGCGGCCGGATGGGCATGTCTCCACCGTACCGGCGCCGGGTGACGGTCCGTATGCGCCGCCGGACCGACCGTCCTCGGTCGTGTGGCCTAGTTCCAAGTGACCGTGAGGCGTGCGGCGGCCGGCCGAGGCGTGTGCGGCCGGGGCGTTCCTACGGTGAGGGCACGAGGTGGTCCGGCGGACGGCCGGGCCCCGGTGCGGAGGGCTGGATCATGCCGGTAGCGATCATCACGGGAGCGTCGCGCGGACTGGGGCGGGCGCTGGCCGCCGAGCTGGCGGGGCGCGGCTGGGACCTCGTACTGGACGGGCGGAACGCGGACGCGCTGCGGTCGGCCGCGGCGGACCTGGAACGGTACGGCCCGGATCACGCCGGGGGCGCGGCGGTACGGCCACGGGTGCGGGCAGTGCCGGGCGACGTGACGGCGGCGGGGCACCGGGCGGAGCTGGTGGCGGCGGCGCGCGAGCTGGGCGGGGTGGATCTGCTGGTGAACAACGCGAGCGCGCTGGGCGCTGAGCCGCTGGTGCCGCTGGCCGAGCTGCCGGTGGCGGGGCTGCGGGAGGCGCTGGAGACGAATGTGACGGCGCCCTTCGCGCTGGTGCGGGAGGCGCTGCCGCTGCTGCGGGCGGCGGGCGGCGCGGTGCTGAACGTCAGCTCGGACGCGGCGGTGGAGGCGTATCCGACCTGGGGCGGGTACGGGGCGAGCAAGGCGGCGCTCGACCATTTGTCGGCGGTGCTGGCCGAGGAGGAGCCGGGGCTGCGGGTGTGGTGGGTGGACCCGGGCGATCTGCGGACCGGGCTGTACGCGGCGGCCGTGCCCGACGACGCGGACTTCGCCGCCCGGCCGCTGCCGGAGTCGGTGGTCCCGGCCTTCCTGCGGCTGCTCGACGAGGCCGCGCCCAGCGGGCGCTACAGCGCCCCGGTGCTGCTGGAGGCGCGATGAGTGCGGTACGGGAGGGCGCGCAGGCGGCGCGGCCCGCGAAGGACTCCGGGCGGGGGTCCGCGAAGGACCCCTATATAAAGAGGACAGGAGCGGGCAATAAGGACATCGGGCGGGGTAGGGGCCCGGCCGGGGCTCCGCGGGCCGGGCTGGCGGGGCTGCGCGTCCCGGACTCGCTGCTCGCGACGGCCCCGGCCGCCCGCCGGGACACGGTACGGCTGCTGGTCGGCGAGCAGCGCACCGGCGCGGTCACCCACCACGGCTTCCGCGACCTGCCGAAGCTGCTGCGGGCCGGTGACGTCCTGGTGGTGAACACCTCGCGGACGCTGCCCGCGGCCGTGGACGGGCGGCTCGACGGACGGCCGGTGGTGGTGCACTGGTCCACCCGCCGGGACGACGGCCGCTGGGTGGTGGAGGTCCGCGACCCGGACGGGCACGGCTCGACGGTCCGCAGGGCCGGCGGTCCCGCGGGCGCGGTGGTCGAGTTGCGCGCCGGGGCCCGGCTGGTGCTGGAGGAGCCGCTCGACCCGGCCGGGGACCGGCTGTGGGTGGCCGCGCCCTCACTGCCGGACCCGGTCGCGTACATGCGGCGGTACGGGCGGCCGATCCGGTACGGCTACACCGACCGGGACCAGCCGCTGGCGGCGTACCAGACGGTGTTCTCCGCCCGGTCGACGGACGGCCTCGGCTCCGCGGAGATGCCGAGCGCCGGGCGGCCCTTCACCACGGCGCTGGTGACGGAGCTGGTCTGCCGGGGCGTGCAGGTCGCGCCGATCACGCTGCACACCGGGGTGGCGTCGGTCGAGGCGCACGAGCCGCCGTACGCCGAGCCGTACACCGTGTCGGCGGCGACGGCCTGGCAGGTGAACGCGGCGCGCGCGGCGGGCGGCCGTGTGGTGGCGGTGGGGACGACGGCGGTACGGGCGCTGGAGTCGGTGGCGGACGAGCGCGGTGTGGTGCGGCCGGGCGGCGGCTGGACGGAGCTGGTGGTCACCCCGGAGCGCGGGGTGCGCGCGGTGGACGGGCTGCTGACCGGACTGCACGAGCCGGAGGCCACGCACCTGTTGATGCTGCGGGCGCTGTCGGGCGACCGGCTGCTGGAGCGGGTCTACGCCGAGGCGCTGCGCGGCGGTTACCTCTGGCACGAATTCGGCGACGTCAATCTCCTGCTGCCATAAACGTCACATAAAGCACCCCCTCCGTCACCTTGGGCGACGGAGGGGGCGACGGCGTGTGAGGTGACCTATAGGACGTACGTCACATACTAAGTCGCCTAGTGGAAAGGGCGCCTCACGCCACTGTCCGGGGGAATGCCGATTCCGATTTGTCCCTCGACCGTCTACGAAAGGAGTTCGTAGGAAGGCTCGTTGACCTCCGTTTTCCGACCCTCTAAGAATTCTCGGGTCCGCAAACGGAAGAGGTTAATTCCTATGCAGCTCCCCACGATCCCGAAGATCGGCCGGCTTACCAAGACCCACAAGATCACGGCGGCCGGCGCCGTCGCCGCGACCGCTGTCGTCCTGGCCGTCACCGGTCTCCAGGGGACCGGCGGGACTGCCTCCGCCGCGGTCGGTGACCCCACCGGCTTCCAGGTCTCCACCGGCGACCAGGTCAAGAGCATCGAAGCGCAGGCCGGCATCGCCTCGGAGCGCGCGATCACCGAGGCCGCGGCGAAGAAGAAGGCCGCGGACGAGGCGGCCAAGAAGAAGGCGGCCGACGAGGCCGCCGCGAAGAAGAAGGCCGCGGCCGACGCCGCGGCGCGGAAGAAGGCGGCAGCGGACGCCGCCGCCAAGAAGGCCGCCGCCGACGCGGCCGCCAAGAAGAAGGCCGCGGCCGACGCCGCCGCGCAGCGCGCCAAGGACACGGCCGCCGCGAACCGCTCCACGACGCGTACCGCCGTGCAGGCCGCCCCGCAGGCCAGCACCGCCGCCACGACCACGTACACCAACGACCTGGACGGCTGGATCAAGCAGTCGCTGGCGATCATGGCCCAGAAGGGCATCCCCGGCAGCTACGACGGCATCTACCGCAACATCATGCGCGAGTCGAGCGGCAACCCGCAGGCGATCAACCTGTACGACTCCAACGCCGCCGCCGGCATTCCGTCCAAGGGCCTGCTCCAGGTCATCGACCCGACCTTCCAGGCGTACCACGTCGACGGAACCTCGTGGGACATCTACGACCCGGTCGCGAACATCACCGCCGCCTGCAACTACGCCGCGGCGAACTACGGTTCCATGGACAACGTGAACTCCGCGTACTGATCCGCGCGTTCGGCTCCCACAGCCGCAGCGTGAAAGGGCGGCGGGACCTTTCGGGCCCGCCGCCCTTTCGGCGTATTCGGATTCGCTACTTCCGTTTCACTACTTCCGCATGACTTCCGGCTCGTGGCGGCGCAGCAGCCGCGAGACCACGATGCCGCACACGACGCCGAGCAGCACCAGGACGACCATGTCGATCGTCCACTGGCTCGCGGTGTGCTTCCACAGCGCGTCGGGGTTGCCCGGGTCCCACGGCATGATCACGTTGAGATTCGCCGTCGTGCCGAGCGCGGCCACCGCCCACCTGGCGGGCATCAGCCAGGCGAACTGCTCGATGCCGGGCGAGTCGTAGAGCTGGAAGAGCACGCCGGTGAACACCACCTGGACGATGGCGAACATGACCAGCAGCGGCATCGTCTTCTCCGCGGTCTTCACCAGCGAGGAGATGATCAGGCCGAACATCATCGAGGTGAAGCCGAGGCCGATGATGGCCAGGGTCATCTCGACCGCGGGCTGACTCTTCATGATGACGCCCTCGGTGGGCATCGCGCGCGGCGCGAACCCGATGCCGCAGATGACGGCGCCCTGCACCGCGGTGATCAGGCCGAGCACGATGACCTTGGACATCAGATACGCCGAACGCGACAGGCCGGTGGCCCGTTCCCGTTCGTAGATGACCCGTTCCTTGATCAGCTCGCGGACGGAGTTGGCGGCGCCGGAGAAGCAGGCGCCCACCGCGAGGATCAGCAGGATCGTGCCCGCGTCCTTGTTGACGCCGTGCGCCTTGGCCGGTCCTGGGCCCAGGCCGCTGGCCGCCGGGATGACGATGCTGACCACACCGAGCACCGCGGGCAGGATGAACATCAGGGCGATGAAGCCCCGGTCGGAGGCGATCACCGACATGTAGCGGCGGATCAGGGTGACGAGCTGCGGCAGCCACGCCTGCGGCTTGGGCGGCCTGGCCACCTGGTGCGGGATGACCGGCGCCTGCTGCGGGGCCGCCTGGTCCAGGTCCGCGGCGTACATCTGGTAGTGCTGCGAGCCGTGCCAGCGGCCCGACCAGTCGTAGTCGCGGTAGTTCTCGAAGGCGGAGAAGACATCGGCCCAGGTTTCGTAGCCGAAGAAGTTCAGCGCCTCGTCCGGCGGGCCGAAGTAGGCGACCGAGCCGCCGGGGGCCATCACCAGCAGCTTGTCGCAGAGCGCCAGTTCGGCGACGGAGTGGGTGACGACCAGTACCGTACGGCCGTCGTCGGCCAGGCCGCGCAGCAGCTTCATGACGTCGCGGTCCATGCCCGGGTCGAGGCCGGAGGTCGGCTCGTCCAGGAATATCAGCGAGGGTTTGGTGAGCAGTTCGAGGGCGACCGAGACGCGCTTGCGCTGGCCGCCGGAGAGCGAGGTGATGCGCTTGTCGGCGTGGATGTCGAGCTTCAGCTCGCGCAGTACCTCGTTGATCCGCGCCTCGCGCTCCGCGGACGCGGTGTCACCGGGGAAGCGGAGCTTGGCCGCGTACCGCAGTGCCGTCCTGACCTGGAGTTCCTTGTGCAGGATGTCGTCCTGCGGGACCAGGCCGATGCGCTGCCGCAGCTCGGCGAACTGCTTGTACAGATTGCGGTTGTCGTACAGCACCTCGCCCTGGTCGGCGGGGCGGTAGCCGGTGAGCGCGCGCAGCAGCGTGGACTTGCCGGAGCCGGACGGGCCGATCACGCCGATCAGCGACTTCTCCGGTACGCCGAAGGAGACGTCCTTGAGGATCTGCTTGGTCACCTTGCCGTGCGGCACGGTGACGGTCAGGCGGCGGGCGGAGAAGGAGACCTCGCCGGTGTCGACGAACTCCTCGAGGCGGTCGCCGACCAGCCGGAAGGTGGAGTGGCCGACGCCGACGATGTCGTTGGGGCCGAGCAGATGGCGCTGGATCGGCTGGCCGTTGACGTACGTGCCGTTGTGGCTGCCGAGGTCGACGATCTCGTAGCGGCCGTCGGGGTGCGCGCGGAACTCCGCGTGGTACCGGGAGACCTGGAGGTCGGAGACGACCAGTTCGTTCTCCAGCGCGCGGCCGATCTTCATGACCCGGCCGAGGGCGAGCTGGTGGAAGGTGGTGGGGCTGCGGACGCCCTGCGGGTGTCCGCCGACGGGCTGCTGGGGCTGCGCGCGCGGGGCGGGCGGCTGCTGGACCGGCGGCTGACCCCAGCCGCCCTGGCCGCCCTGGCCCTGCTGGGGAGGCTGCGGCTGCCGCGCGTACTGCTGCGGCGGCACCTGCGCGGGCGGCTGTCCCCAGCCGCCGGGCTGCTGCTGACGCGGCGGGGCGGCGGGCGCCTGCGCGTGTATCTGCGCCTGCGGCTGGGCCTGGGCGGGCGGCTGGACGTGCTGCGGGGCCGGGGCCTGCGGGGCCCCGGCCTGTCCGACGGGTGCCGCGGGGGCCGCGGCCCGCGCCTGCGGGTAGCGCTGCTGCGGCGTCGCGTGCGCGGTCTCCGCGCTGTACACATCGGCGCCGGCCTGCGCGCCCGCGGTGAAGTTCAGCCGGGGTCCGTCCGTGGCGTTGCCGAGGTGGACGGTCGAACCGGCCCCCACCTCGGTCTGCTGGACCCGCTGCCCCTGTACATAGGTGCCGTTGGTGCTGCCGAGGTCCTCGATCACCCAACCGCGTTCCGCACGGCGGATGGTGGCGTGCCGCCACGACACCCTGGCGTCGTCGAGTACCAGATCCCCCGACGGATCGCGCCCCAGGCTGTACGAGCGGGACGCGTCCAGCGTCCAGGTCCGTCCGTTCAATTCGAGTACGAGTTCAGGCACCCCAAGCCCCATGTGTTGTCCCCCGAGTAGTCCCCCATGGGGGGAGTCTAGAGATAGCGAAGTTCGGGAGGAACTATTGCAGGCTCCTGTCTCGTAACAGAAAACAAGCCCGATGTACGTGTTCCGCAACGGACGTTGACGCGGCACCCGTCCGCGCCCGAGAGTGGGGCGCATTGGGTGCATGGGGGGACGAACGGCCTCGGGGGTCGGGATGAGTGCACGGACCACGCCCTGGACGAGCGTCATGCTCGCCGCTGTGGCGTCGGTGAGTTGGGCGTTCCTGGCGATGGCGGGCACCGCCGCTCTCGCCTTACATCTATTGGGCGCGGACACCGCCGGATCACTGGGGCCGATGACGGCAGCCGTGGTCGCGATGGCGGTGGGCGGCAAGGTGCGGCCGGGCGGTGACGTCGGCGCGTTCGGACTGAGCGGATCGCAGACCCAGGGCGCGATCGGTATCGCGCCGCTGGGTGTGGCACTGGTCGGCGCGCTGCTGCTGTCGTGGGTGTTCCTGCGCTCGCTGCGCAGGGCCGGTCCGACGGTCGGTGTCGGCGAACTGGCGGCGCGGGTCGTGACGACCGCCGTGCTGTTCCTGGCGGTCCTCGGCGGTCTCGCCTGGGCGGGGCAGGACACGGTGGCCATCGACGGCGCCGCGCTCGGCCCGTCCAAGGGCACCACGGACGACCTGCTGAGCAAGCTGCCCGGCGTGGGCAAGATCAGCGGCGGCCTCACCGACGGGTTGCAGGGGCTGATCCAGACCAAGGCGTCGATCACCTTCGAGGTCGCCACCGGGCGGACCCTGGCGGGCGGCCTGGTGTGGGTGCTCGGCGTGCTGCTGATCGCGCTGCTCGCCTCGCGCAGGACACCGCTGCCGGCCGGATGGGAGGGCGTGCACCGCGCGGTGCGGCCCGCCGTGTCCGCGCTGACCGTCGTCATGGTGGTCGCGGTGCTCGCGGGTGACGCGGCGGCCTGTTACGCGGCGCTGACCGGCGACGAACCGGGCCGGATCATGGGCGCGGCGCTGCTCGGCGCGCCCAACGGCGTATGGCTCGCGGTACCGCTCGGCCTGTTCGTGCCGTGGAAGGGGCAGGCGTCGGGGCCGCTGACGTCGTTCCTGCCCGATCCCGTCGACAAGCTGCTGGCGGGCGGGTCCGGCAAGACGATCACACCGGGCGCGCTGGCCGAACTCGACAGCCGGGTCTGGCTGCTGCCGGTCGCCATCGCGGTGATGATGCTGCTCGCGGGCGCGCTCACCGCCACCCGCACTCCGCTCGACGGTGCCGCCAAGGGCGGTTTCGTCGCACGGTGCGCGGTGCGGCTCGGCCTGGTCACGGCCGTGGCGCTGCCGCTGCTGTCGCATCTGAGCAAGGTGAAGGTCAACGCGAATCTGTCGGTCTTCGGCTTCGACGCCGTCGGCGCCGGGGTCGACCTGCACGGCAGCCTCCCGCTGGGACTGCTGCTCGGCGCCGTCTGGGGCGCGGGCATGGGCGCGGTGGGCGCGCTGCTCGCGCTGGCCACCGGGGCGGCGGGACAGCAGGTCGCGGCGCTGGCCCGGCCGGGCGGGGGCGCGCTTCCCGATACGGGGGACGGCGCCTACGACAGCGGCGGTCCGGCGCCGGGCGCCGAGGAGGGCGTGCACGTGTCCGGCTCCGCCGGGGGCGACGACGCGGGCCGTACGTATCCGGAGCTGGCCTATCGGGCGGGACCGTATCTGCCGAGCCCGGTCTACCGTCCGGAGGACGGTGAGGAGCCCAACCCGTACGCCGGGGGCGGCGGCGAGCCCAATCCCTACGCGGGGGGCGGTGCCGAGACCAATCCTTACGCGGGGGGTGGCGGCGAGCCCAATCCTTACGCCGGGCCGCGGCCCGGTGACGAGCCGAATCCGTACAAGGCCCCGCAGGCTGGCGGGGTGGACGCCGCGCCGACCATCGCGGGGCCGCCGCCGCCCGGTTTCCGTCGGCCGCGAGGCGGCTCCGGCGGGGCCGGGGCTTCGGGTCGGGCCGGGGCTTCGGGCCGGCCGGAGGAGAAGTGGCCGGAGCCGCCGCCTCCCCCGCCGCCTGCCGCGCCGCGCGGGCCCCGCTGAGCCGGCGTCCGCCGGGGGTGCGGGGATCTGCGGGGCCCGCACCCCTCGGGCTCACGGCCCGAACGCGAACATCGTCTGCCCCATGAGGGCGGCGTTCACAGCTCGCCACCGCGAGCGCTGGTCGCGCAGTTCCCCGCGCCCCTGAAAAGCCCGGTCCCGCGCAGCGCCACCGCGCCACCTGAAAAACCTGGTCCCGCGCAGTGCCACCGCGCCGCACCCCCGCTCCTGAAGGCGAGGCCCGCGGTCTTAGGGCGGTCCGCCAACCGAGACGGCCGATCATCGGGCCGGGCGGGGCGGCTACGGTGGGAGCACCATGAACGACGTCTCGCAGACCGCGCCTGTCGCCGCCGTTCCGCCGGCGGACGCGCCCACCATTCTGGTCAAGATCTTCGGCAAGGACCGTCCCGGCATCACCGCGGGGCTCTTCGACACGCTCGCCGCCTTCCGGGTGGACGTGGTGGACATCGAGCAGGTCGTCACGCGGGGCCGGATAGTGCTGTGCGCCCTGGTGACGGCGCCCTCCCCCGGCCTCGAAGGCGAACTGCGCTCCACCGTGCACAGTTGGGCCGAGTCCATCGGCATGGAGGCGGAGATCATCTCCGGCACCGGCGACAACAGGCCGCGCGGCGAGGGCCGTTCGCATGTCACCGTGCTCGGCCGCCCGCTGACCGCCGAGTCGACCGCGGCCACCGCCGCCCTGATCACCAACGCGGGCGGCAACATCGACCGCATCTTCCGGCTGGCCAAGTACCCGGTGACAGCGGTGGAGTTCGCCGTCTCCGGCGCCGAGCCCGGTGTGCTGCGCTCGGTGCTCTCGGTCGAGGCGGCGGCGCTCGGCATCGACGTGGCCGTGGTCCCCGCCGGTCTCCAGCGCAGGGCGCAGCGGCTGGTCGTGATGGACGTGGACTCCACCGTCATCCAGGACGAGGTGATCGAGCTCTTCGCCGCCCACGCGGGCTGCGAGGCCGAGGTCGCCGCGGTGACGGCCGCCGCGATGCGCGGCGAGCTGGACTTCGAACAGTCGCTGCACGCGCGGGTGGCGCTGCTGGCCGGTCTCGACGCGTCCGTGGTCGACAAGGTCCGCTCCGAGGTGCGGCTCACGCCCGGCGCGCGCACCCTGATCCGTACGCTCAAGCGGCTCGGCTACCAGGTCGGCGTGGTCTCCGGCGGCTTCACCCAGGTCACGGACGACCTGAAGGTGCGGCTCGGCCTGGACTTCGCGGCGGCCAACACCCTCGAAGTGGTGGACGGCCGCTTCACCGGCAAGGTCGTCGGCCCGATCGTGGACCGGGCGGGCAAGGCGCGCCTGCTGCGCAGCTTCGCCGAGCAGGCCGGGGTGCCGCTCAGCCAGACCGTCGCGATCGGCGACGGCGCGAACGACCTGGACATGCTGAACGCGGCCGGGCTCGGCGTCGCCTTCAACGCCAAGCCCGTCGTACGCCAGGCGGCCGACACCGCCGTGACCGTACCTTTCCTCGACACCGTGCTGTATCTGCTGGGCATCACCCGCGAGGAGATCGAGGCCGCCGACGCGCTGGACGGCGTGCCGACGCTCTGACCGCGACAATTCCCGCGCGGGGCCGGGCGCCGATACGTATCCGTACGCACGCGCACCGGTTCGCGCCGTCCCGTAGCGGCTACGGCGCTCGTACCGGCCGCGCGGGCCTCGTACCGGTCAGTCGTGCGGCGCCCAGAAGGCGGTCAGGCGGCCGACGCCGTGTTCGACGGACTTCCAGGAGCCCGAGAAGGTGACGACGGCGAAGGCGGCGGTGGGGAAGCCGCGGGTCATCCGGGCCGCGGTGTCGCCTTCGGCGGTGCCCGCGAGCGCGTCGGCGAGGGCGTGCATGCCGGGGTTGTGGCCGATCAGCAGCAGCGAGCCGACCTCGTCCGAGGTCTCGGTGAGCAGCGCGAGCAGATCGCCGAGCGAGGCTTCGTAGAGCCGCTCCTCGTAGACGGTCTTGGGGCGGTGCGGCATTTCGTGGGCGGCGAGCTTCCAGGTCTCGCGGGTGCGGACCGAGGTGGAGCACAGCGCCACGTCGGGGGTGATGCCGTCGTCGGCGAAACGGAGGCCCGCCGCAGCGGCGTCCAGCCGGCCGCGGTCGGCCAGTGGCCGCTCGTGGTCGGCGACCGACGGCCAGTCGGCCTTGGCGTGGCGGAGAAGGACGATCGTGCGGGTCGAATCGACGGTCATGTCCTTCAGCTTTCCAGAAAACCCGCTGTCAGGCGCGGGATGGCGCATCTCCACCGCCGCGGGGGCCGCCGGGGGCGCAGGTCAGAGGCCGTACGGGGGGCGGCGGGGCGGGAACGGCGGAAGGTCAGGGGTGAGGCTCACAGCAGGCGCTGGACGAGGTCCGGCAGCGAGGAGGCGATGTGGCCGAGCAGGTCGCCGGAGGAGGCCGCGGTCGAGGCGTCCGCGGTGCCGCCGCTGAGGAGGGCGAGCAGTGCGGCGAAGGCGAGCGCGGGCAGGGCGACGGCCCACCACGGCAGGCTCGTCTGCACGTTCCCGGACGACGCGTTCGCGGACGACGCGTTCCCGGACGACGCGTTTCCGCGTCCGGGCTTCTCGGCCCCGGCGGACCCCGCGGCCGTGGCGGACTCGACGGTGGGCCGGGCCTGCCGGGACTGCCGGGAGTAGAGGTGCGGGGACTGCGTGGTCACGGTGACCGCCTCCGTGGAAAACCGTCGAAGTGCCGTTGTCTGCTTGCACTTCGACGCTACGGGCGGGCGCCGTGCGGTCCCATCCGGCCGTCCACCCACTTGACCCTGACCCTGGCCCCCTAGGGAAGGTGGGGTTGTCCCCACCTCCGGACTCGGGGTCGTGGCCCGAACGGGCCGGTGGGCGGGGCGGTCAGCCCATCCGGGCGGCGAAGGTGGCGACGATGGCGACCAGCGCGGGCACGCCGAGCATGAGGCCGAAGACGATCAGCAGGCGCCGCTGGCTCTGCGGGGGATTCGGTTCGAGTACGGGCATGCGTTCAGTCTCGCACCGGGCCGCCGGGCCGCCGCACCGGGGTCACAGTTCGTCCTCGATGTGTCGCCGCCGCCCGGCGAGCACCCCGCAGACGATCTGCGGCACCATCAGCGCGATCATGAAGGCGATCGGCAGCCCCCAGCCGCCGCTGGCCTGGTTGAGGGTGCCGACGAGGATCGGTCCGGGGATCGAGATCAGATAGCCGGTGCTCTGCGCGAAGGCGGACAGCCGGACGACTCCCGCGCCGGTCCGCGACCGCATCCCGATCATCGTCAGGGCCAGCGGGAAGGCGCAGTTGGCGATGCCGAGCAGCAGCGCCCACACCCACGGCGCGGCGGCCGGGGCGGCCCACAGGCCCGCGTAACCGACCAATCCGAAGGCGCCGAGCAGGACGACCAGCGGGCCCTGCGCCCGCATCCGGGCGGCGAGCGGCGGCAGTACGAAGGACAGCGGCACGCCCATCACCATGGTGACCGCGAGCAGCAGCCCCGCCTTGCCCGCGGACAGTCCGGCGTCCCGGAAGATCTGCGGCATCCAGCCCATGGTGATGTACGCGGCGGTGGCCTGGAGTCCGAAGAAGCAGGCGAGCGCCCAGGCGGTACGGCTGCCGGTGATACGGCCGTGGCCGCCGTCCGCGGCGCGCGCCGCGTCACTCTTCCGGGCCGCGTCGGTGTTGACGGCCGCGGCGTCCTTCCGGGAGCCGGTGGCGGGCGGTGCGCCCGTACGGTCGCGGACCAGCGCGAGCCAGGGCACCACGGCGACGGCGGCCAGCGCGGCCCACACGCCGAGGCCGAGCCGCCAGCCGTGGCCCATGGCGTGGGTCATGGGGACGGTGACGGCGGCGGCGAGGGCGGTGCCGAGGGAGAGGGCCATGGAGTACAGGCCGGTCATCGCGCCGACCCGGTCGGGGAAGTAGCGCTTGACGATCACCGGCATCAGCACGTTGGAGACGGCGATGCCGCCGAGGGCGAGGGCGCTGAGGGCCAGGAAGACCGCGGTGTTTCCGGCCAGCGGGCGCAGCGCGAGCCCGGCGGTGATGGCGGCCATGCCGACGCAGATCACGGCGCCGGGGCCGTGGCGGCGGGCCAGCCTCGGGGCGGCGAAGCCGAAGAGCGCGAAGCACGCGGAGGGCACGGAGGTGAGCAGGCCCGCCATGGTGCCGCTCATGCCGAGGCCGTCGCGGACCTCCTTGAGCAGGGCGCCGAGGCTGGTGATGCCGGGGCGGAGGTTGAGCGCGGCCAGGACGAGACCGGCGACGACGAGGCGGCGCAGCCAGGGGTTCCCGGCGAGACCGGCGGCGGGTGCGAGCGCGGGTGCGGTGCCGGTACGGTCCCGGGCCGGGGCGGCGGTCGGGCCGGTGGCCGGGACCAGGCCGGAGCCCGTGTCCCGTACGCGTTCCGCGGCCGTCACGGGGGCCGTCGTTCGTGCCGTCGTCTGGGCCATCGGTTGTGCCGTCGGCGGGGCCGTCGGCGGCGTCCGGGCGGGGTCGAGGGCGAGGGATTCGTCGTCACGCATTTCCCCATCATAGAATGATGGGATGAATCTCGGTCCAGTGCCCAGGCACACCACGCTCGCCGACCGTACGATCGGCAGCCTCCGCGCCCAGATCACCTCGGGCGCCTGGCCGGTCGGCTCCCGTATCCCCACCGAACCGGAGCTGGTGGAGCAACTGGGGGTGGCGCGCAACACCGTCCGCGAGGCGGTGCGGGCGCTCGCCCACAACGGTCTGCTCGACATCCGGCAGGGCTCCGGCACCTATGTGGTGGCCACCAGCGAACTGGCCGGGGTGATGCGGGCGCGCTTCGCCGACTCCGACCCGCTGCACGTGGCCGAGCTGCGCGGCTCGCTGGAGGGGACGGCCGCGGGTCTGGCGGCGCAGCGCCGTACCGACGCCGACCTGGCGCAGCTCGACGCGGCGCTCGACCGGCGCGAACGGGCCTGGGAGTCGGGCGACGCGGAGTCCTTCGTCGAGGCCGACGCGACCATGCACCTGGCGGTGGTGGCCGCCTCGCACAATGACGTGCTCACCGCGCTCTACGCCGACCTCGGCGAGGTGCTGCGGGACTTCCTGCGGGCCGACGTCGGCACCGACCTGCGGCCCGAGGACCATCTCGACCACGCGCGGCTGGTCGACGCGATCCGCGCGGCCGACCCGGAGCGCGCCGCGGCCGAGGCCCGCGACCACGCCTTCCACTGCCGCTTCGGCACGACGCTGGCCTGACCCGCCCTGACCCGCATGGCCTTCCTGACCCGCCTCACCCGCCTGACCTGGCGGGGCCGCACACGGCGGAGCCCCCGCACCGGTCGGTACGGGGGCCCTGCCACAGTCCTCGGGGTGGTCAGCCGCCGACGGCGTGCAGGCCGCCGTCCACGTGGATGATCTCGCCGGTCGTCTTCGGGAACCAGTCGGAGAGCAGCGCCACGACACCGCGCCCGGCGGGCTCGGGGTCGGCGGTGTTCCACTCCAGCGGGGAGAGGTGGTTCCAGGTGTCCGACAGCTCGCCGAAGCTCGGGATGGACTTGGCGGCCATCGAGCCGATCGGCCCGGCCGAGACCAGATTGCAGCGCACATTGCGCGGGCCGAGGTCACGGGCGAGGTAGCGGGAGGTGGCCTCGAGTGCCGCCTTGGCCGGGCCCATCCAGTCGTAACCGGTCCAGGTGTACTGCGCGTCGAAGGTGAGGCCGACGACCGAGCCGCCGCCCGCGCCGGTGGCGCTGTCGTACGCGGGCATGAGCGGCATGCACGCCATGGTGAGCGACTTCAGCGAGAACGCGGAGACGTGCATGGCCGTCGCGACGGACTCGAACGACGTGTTGAGGAAGTTGCCGCCCATGGCGTCCTGGGGGGCGAACCCGATGGAGTGCACGACACCGTCGAGGCCGCCCAGCTCCTCGCGGACCACCTTCTCAAGACGCTCCAGGTGCTCGGTGTTGGTCACGTCCAGCTCGATGACCTTGACCGGCTTGGGCAGCTTCTTGGCGACGCGCTCGGTGAGGGTGGGCCGGGGGAAGGCGGTCAGGATGATCTCGGCACCCTGCTCCTGGGCCAGCTTGGCGGCGTGGAAGGCGATGGAGGACTCCATCAGCACACCCGTGATGAGGATGCGCTTACCGTCGAGGATTCCGCTCATGTTCTCAGTGACCCATGCCCAATCCGCCGTCAACGGGGATGACGGCTCCAGTGATGTACGAGGCGTCGTCCGAGGTGAGGAACCGCACCGTCGCGGCGATCTCCTCGGGCTTCGCGTAGCGGCCGAGGGGCACCTGCGCCACGATGCCCTCGCGCTGCTCGTCGGTGAGCGCCTGGGTCATGTCGGTGTCGACGAAACCGGGCGCCACGACGTTGAAGGTGATGTTGCGCGAGCCCAGTTCACGGGCGAGCGAGCGGGCGAATCCGACCAGCCCCGCCTTGGAGGCCGCGTAGTTGGCCTGCCCCGCGGAGCCCAGCAGCCCGACCACGGAGGAGATCAGGACGACGCGGCCCTTCTTGGCCCGCAGCATGCCGCGGTTCGCGCGCTTCACGACCCGGAAGGTTCCGGTGAGGTTGGTGTCGAGGACGGACGTGAAGTCCTCCTCCGACATCCGCATGAGGAGCTGGTCCTTGGTGATGCCGGCGTTGGCGACCAGCACCTCCACGTTCCCGTGCTTCTCCTCGATCTCCTTGTAAGCCTGTTCCACCTGCTCGGGGTCGGTGATGTCGCAGCGGACGGCCAGGCAGCCGAGCGCCACCAGTTCGGCGGGCGGCTCACCCGAGCGGTAGGTGATGGCGACCTTGTCGCCCGCGTCGGCGAAGGCACGCGCGATGGCGAGGCCGATGCCCCGGTTGCCTCCGGTGACGAGAACCGAGCGGCTCAACGGATCACTCCCTCAGTCGTGAGTTTCTCCGTGAAAAGCTATCGGTCCTCGCACCGATCCGGGGAATCGGCCCCGACAGGCTGCTCCCGTGGTCCCTGTGGGTTTCCTACAGAACCATGGGTCAGCCGTTCGCGCGGGCGGCGGCCCTGCGGCGGCTCCAGAGCAGCAGTCCCACGGCGCCCGACGCCAGAACGGCGCTGCCGGACAGGGCGGTCTCCAGGGTGCCGGTGGCCGCGCGGTTGTCGGTCACGTCGCTGGTCGCGAGCTTCGCCGTGGTGGATGTCACGGCGACGTCGCCGCCGTGACCGTGGTGGCTGACGGTGGACTTGGACGCCCCGGCCGCGATCTGCCGGTCGGTCGGCGCCTGGGGCGCGGCGACCGCCGCCGCTTGTACCCCCTGGCCGAAGACGACATCGGAGCAGCCGTAGAAGGCCTCGGGGCTGTCACTGCGCTGCCACACCTGGTAGATGAGCTGCCTGCCGGTGCGGCTGGGCAGGGTGGCGTTGAAGGTGTAGTAGCCGTTCGTCGCGGAGGCGACGGTGTTGTAGACGGCGATCGGGGTGGCGTCCAGGTCGGACCACTTGAGCGGCTTGGTCGGGTCGTATCCGGCCTTGGTGATGTAGAGCGTCATCGTGCCCTTGTGCGGCGCGGTGACACGGAAGTTGACGGTGGTGGTGCCCGCCGAGACCGCGGTGGCGGGCCAGTCGGTGCGGGCCCAGTCCAGCGCCCGGTACTTGTCGCGGTTGGCCGAGCAGAGGTGGCCGTCGGGGATGATCGTGCGGCTCTGGCCGTTGGCGTTGGCGATGTTCACCTCGTTCCAGTCGTACAGCGGCTGGGTGCCGCTGTCGGCGACCAGGTCCTTGCAGACCTGCGACTGGGGGTGTTCGGGGCCTTCGGCGAAGCAGCCGGAGATCCGGCTGACCGGTGCGCTGAGCGCGCCGTGGGCGCTGGCGGTCACCGGCGTGAGCGCGGCGATCGTCAAGGCGGCGGCGCCGACCGCGCCGACCGCGGCTGCATTACGGCGTACTGACATGTGGGGGGCTCCTCGTCGTGCGGAGTGTGGTGCAGCGGACAGGAGTGAGGGCGGCGTCATGAGCATAGAGATTGGTCTGGACCAACCTCAAGGTCTCGGCACGGATTGGCATCTGACGATTCGCCGGCCGCCCGCCCCGGCACACGCCGCGTCCTGCGGAAAAGCACGCGCTGGCGGTCGGCGGGACATGATTCACTGCGGATACCTGTCGAACGGTCGAAGGGGAAGTTCGTCGTGCCTCATGAGGTCGATCAGTCATTCCTGGCGCTGCCCCTGCGGGCACTCGCCGACGCCGCACTGGCCCGCGCCCGCGCGCTGGGCGCGGACCACGCCGATTTCCGGCTGGAGCGGGTGCGCGGCGCGACCTGGCGGCTGCGCGACGCGCGCCCGTCGGGCACCTCCGACACCACCGATCTGGGGTACGCGGTACGGGTGGTGCACGGCGGCGCCTGGGGCTTCGCCTCCGGGGTCGACCTGACGATGGACGCGGCGGCCAAGGTCGCCTCGCAGGCGGTCGCGATGGCCAAGCTGTCCGCGAAGGTGATCGCGGCGGCGGGGTCGCGGGAGCGGGTGGAGCTGGCCGACGAGCCGGTGCACGCGGACCGGGTGTGGGTGTCGGCGTACGACATCAACCCGTTCGACGTGCCGGACGCGGAGAAGACGGCGCTGCTCGCGGAGTGGAGCGCCCGGCTGCTGGCGGCCGACGGGGTCGACCACGCGGACGCCTCGCTGATGACCGTGCAGGAGAACAAGTTCTACGCGGACACCGCGGGCACCACGACCACGCAGCAGCGCGTCCGCCTCCATTCGCAGCTCACCGCTGTCGCCGTCGACGGCGACAGCGGCGACTTCGACTCGATGCGCACGCTCGCGCCGCCGGTCGGCCGCGGCTGGGAGTATCTGACCGGCGCGGACCACGGCTGGGACTGGGACGCGGAGCTGGCCCGTATCCCGGAGCTGCTGGCCGAGAAGATGCGCGCGCCCTCGGTCGAGGCGGGCGCGTACGACCTGGTGGTCGACCCGTCCAACCTGTGGCTGACGATCCACGAATCGATCGGCCACGCCACGGAGTTGGACCGCGCGCTGGGGTACGAGGCGGCGTACGCGGGCACCTCCTTCGCCACCTTCGACCAGCTCGGCACGCTCAAGTACGGCTCGCCGCTGATGAATGTGACCGGTGACCGTACGGCGGAGCACGGCCTGGCCACCGTCGGCTTCGACGACGAGGGCGTGGCGGGACAGTCCTGGGACCTGATCAAGGACGGCACGCTCGTCGGCTACCAGCTCGACCGGCGGATCGCGAAGCTCACCGGCTTCGAGCGGTCCAACGGCTGCGCGTACGCCGACTCCCCCGGCCATGTCCCGGTGCAGCGGATGGCGAACGTCTCGCTGCGGCCCGCGCCCGACGGTCCTTCGACCGAGGAGCTGATCGGCGGCGTCGAACGCGGCATCTACGTGGTCGGCGACCGCTCGTGGTCCATCGACATGCAGCGCTACAACTTCCAGTTCACCGGGCAGCGGTTCTTCCGGATCGAGAACGGGCGGCTCGCGGGCCAGCTCAAGGACGTCGCCTACCAGGCCACCACCACCGACTTCTGGGGCTCGATGGACGCCGTCGGCGGCCCGCAGACGTATGTGCTCGGCGGTGCCTTCAACTGCGGCAAGGCCCAGCCGGGCCAGGTCGCGGCCGTCAGCCACGGCTGCCCGGCCGCCCTCTTCCGGGGCGTCAGCATTCTCAACACCACCCAGGAGGCCGGACGATGAGCAGCGTGACGACCAAGCCGCACGAGATCGTCGAACGGGCGCTTGAGCTGTCGAACGCGGACGGCTGCGTGGTGATCGCCCAGGAGGAGTCCAGCGCGAATCTGCGCTGGGCGGCCAACTCCCTGACCACCAACGGCGTCACGCGCGGCCGTACCCTCACCGTGATCGCCACCGTGGACGGCGCCGAGGGCACCGCGTCCGGTGTGGTGTCCCGCTCGGCCGTGACCGCCGACGAGCTGGAGCCGCTGGTACGGGCGGCCGAGGCGGCGGCCCGCGAGGCCGGTCCCGCCGAGGACGCGCAGCCGCTGGTGACGGGCGTGCCGCACTCGGCGGCCTTCACCGACGGGCCCGCCGAGACCAACTCCGACGTCTTCGCGTCCTTCGCGCCCGCGCTCGGCGAGGCGTTCGCGACGGCGCGGGCGGGCGGCCGTGAGCTGTACGGCTTCGCCTTCCACTCGGTGACGTCGACGTATCTGGGCACCTCGGCCGGGCTGCGGCTGCGGCACGACCAGCCGACCGGCACCCTTGAGGTGAACGCGAAGTCCCCCGACCGCAGGCGCTCGGCGTGGGCGGGCGCGGCCACCCGCGACTTCACCGACGTGGACCCGCTGGCGATGGACGCCGACCTGGCCCGCCGGCTGGTCTGGGCCGAGCGCCGGATCGACCTGCCCGCGGGCCGGTACGAGACGCTGCTGCCGCCGTCGGCCGTCGCGGACCTGATGATCTACCAGTTCTGGTCGGCCGCGGCCCGGGACGCCGCCGAGGGCCGTACGGTCTTCAGCAAGCCCGGCGGCGGGACCCGGGTCGGCGAGAAGCTGTCGCCGCTGCCGCTGACCCTGCGCAGCGACCCGGCGGAACCCGGCCTGGAGGCGGCGCCGTTCGTGATCGCGCACTCCTCGGGCGACGACACCTCGGTGTTCGACAACGGGCTGCCGGTGGAGCCGGTGAACTGGATCCACGAGGGCTCGCTCGCCCGGCTCACCACCACCCGGCACAGCGCCGGGCTGACCGGCCTGCCGGTCGCGCCCGCCGCCGACAACCTGGTGCTGGACGGCGGCGGCGAGCGGTCGCTGGACGAGATGGTCGCGGCCACCGAGCGCGGTCTGCTGCTGACCTGCCTGTGGTACATCCGCGAGGTCGATCCGGCCACGCTGCTGCTGACCGGCCTCACCCGCGACGGCGTCTACCTGGTGGAGAACGGCGAGGTGACCGGCGAGGTCAACAACTTCCGTTTCAACGAGTCCCCGGTGGACCTGCTCGGCCGCGCCGCCGAGGCGGGCCGCACCGAGCGGACGCTGCCGCGCGAGTGGAGCGACTACTTCACCAGGGCCGCCGCCCCGGCCCTGCGGATTCCGGACTTCAACATGAGTTCGGTCAGCCAGGGGGTCTGACGCCCGTGCCCGACGAGAAGAAGACGGTCAGGATCTCCAGGTTCCTGTCGATGGTGCTGCGGCACCGGCCCGAGAGCGTCGGCCTCACTCTCGACGAGGCCGGATGGGTGGACGGGACGTGGAGACGGCCGTGCGCGTGGGATCACGGCACGGCCGTCCTGTGGTGCTCGCGCTGGACGCCAGGGGGCTGGCCGCCGAGGGCCATGTCTTCCGGATCAGCGCCAACGGCGTGTGGCTGACCGACCGGGTGCCGCCGCGGTGGCTGCGGCGGCACCCCACGGGCTGAGCGTCACCGCGGTGCGGGCGTCACCGCGGTGCGGCGGTCTTGCGCGTGCCCTTGAACATCGACCACAGGGCGTCGCCGATCGCCACGACGACGACGGCGCCGATGAGTTGCAGCACGTGCCGGGTCCAGTCGATGCCCTTGGTGTCGTTGACGCCGATCCAGGTCGACACGGCGTTGCCGAGAATGCTGCCGCCCATACCGCAGATCACGGTGAGCCACAGCGGCAGGGACTGCTTGCCGGGGAGGATCGCCTTGGCGATCAGACCCAGCACCAGACCGACGATGATCGCCCACAACCAACCCATGTCACTCGCCTCCTCGCGTCCGGACGGCGTACGCCCGGAACTCGTCCGGCCAGTCTGTGCCCGCTCCGGCTACGCCGCATGTCGAGTGGGCCGTCCGCCGTACGGCCCGACAGCGGCGCCGCACGGATGGTGCCCCCGCTATCGAAGGCGGGCGGTACGCGGCGTACCGTGGTGAGGCCGGGCCGGGCGCCGACCCGTGCTCAGGAGAGTCCGGCGGAGCGAGCGGGTGGTGGAGCGCGATGCGGAAGCAGGGCGGGCCTGAGGTCTTCCAGATCACGGGAGCGCGTACCGGTCTGACCGAGGACGTGGCCGGACGGCAGCGCAGGTACATCATCTCGATGTCGATCCGTACTCTCTCGGTGATCCTCACCGTCGTGCTCTGGGACGTGGAGCGGGTACTGGCCTGGGGGATGCTCGTGGTCGGGCTGCTGCTGCCGTACGTGGCGGTGGTGTTCGCGAACGCGGGCCGGGAGAACGTGCCCTCGCTGCCGTCGTCGTTCGTCCTTCCGCAGGCCAGGCCGATGCTCGAAATGGGCGATCCGTCCGATCCTGAGGGCTACGGCGAGCCGGTGCCGGTACCCGTGCCGCCGAACCTCAAGAAAAGCTCAGATCAATCGTGAAGTTCCACTCCACGGACGGTTGAGCGCGTGACATACTTCGTACGCGCTCCGCATCCCCCGTCGGAGCGACGGACCGACGCCGGGCGGCTCCCCCCGTGGCTGCCCGGCGTCGCCATGTCCAGCGGCGGTTCTGTTTACTGGGCGTCGTGAGCGATGCCGGGAACACTGTGAACGAGAACGAGAAGCCGATCTGTTCGGCCAAGGAATGCCGTACCCCCGCCGTGTGGGTGCTGGCCTGGAACAACCCCAAGATCCACACGCCGGAGCGGCGCAAGACGTGGCTGGCGTGCGACGAGCACCGCGAGCACCTGTCGCAGTTCCTGGGGATGCGCGGGTTCCTGAAGGACGTCGTGCCGCTGGCGGAGTGGGAGCGGGGAGAGCGGGAGCGGTAGCGGCGGGACGGGGCTCCTCGGGGCTCCGGGTGCGGCGGTTCTCCGAGCGGCCTCAGGGTGCGGCGGTTCAGCCGCCGATGGCCGACATGGGGCGGTCGGGCTGGAGGAAGGCCGGGTCGTCGAGGCCCGAGCCCGCCTTCTTGCCCCACATCGCCGCCCGCCACAGCTCCGCCATCCGCTCGTCGTCGGCACCGGAGCGCAGCGGGCCGCGCAGGTCGGACTCCTCGCGGGCGAACAGGCAGTTGCGGACCTGGCCGTCGGCGGTGAGCCGGGTGCGGTCGCAGGCGCGGCAGAACGGCCGGGTGACCGAGCCGATGACGCCGACCGTCGCCGGGCCGCCGTCGACCAGCCAGCGCTCGGCGGGCGCGGAGCCGCGGACCGTCTCGCCCTCGGGGGTCAGGGTGAAGCGGGTCCGCAGGCGGTCGAGTATCTCGTCGGCGGTGACCATGTCGGTGCGCTGCCAGCCGTGCTGCGCGTCCAGCGGCATCTGCTCGATGAACCGCAGCTCGTATCCCCGCTCGACGGCCCAGGCCAGCAGGTCGGGCGCCTCGTCGTCGTTGACACCGCGCATCAGCACCGTGTTGATCTTCACCGGGGTCAGGCCCGCGTCGGCCGCCGCCGCCATGCCCGCGACGACGTCGTGGTGCCGGTCGCGGCGGGTGAGGGTGTGGAAGACCTCGGGGCGCAGGGTGTCGAGGGAGACATTGACCCGGTCGAGACCCGCGGCGCGCAGCGCGTCGGCGGTGCGGCGCAGGCCGATGCCGTTGGTGGTCAGCGACAGCCGGGGGCGCGGCTCCAGGGCGGCGCAGCGCTCGACGATGCCGACCAGGCCGGGCCGCAGCAGCGGCTCGCCGCCGGTGAAGCGGACGTCGGTGACGCCCAGCTCGTGGACCGCGATCCCGACCATCCGGACGATCTCGTCGTCCGTGAGCAGGTCGGGCTTGGCCAGCCACTGGAGGCCCTCTTCCGGCATGCAGTAGGTGCAGCGCAGATTGCAGCGGTCGGTGAGGGAGACGCGCAGGTCGGTCGCCACTCGGCCGTAGGTGTCGATCAGCACGGGCTCCGCCTCCCTCCTGGACGCTCGCGCGCCGTCGCTCCTGCGGCGGGCGCTCGGCGCGCCGCCGTTCCTCCACCCTATGACGTCGCACGGACAACCCGGCGGGGCCGCCGGGCGGGTGGGGGCCTGTCGGTGCAGCGTACGCGACGGGCGCCAAATTACAACAGTTTGTTGAAACGGCTGCTCGGCGTCCCGTCCCGCTGGCTCGGCGTCCGGTCCCGTCGGCTCGCCGTCCGGCCCGGCGTCCGCCCGCCCGGCCGGCCCGCCCGTGTCCTGCGACCAGGTCACCGGGCGCCGCACACCGACACCGCGGCGCGGCCGGTTCGTTGGACAGCCCGGCGGCGCCCACCACGCCGTCACCGTCCCCCGCCGCTCCGCGGGCCGGGGACCGCCGCCCAGGACCGCCGAGGACTCGCCGCGATGACCCCACCTCCGCCCCCGCCCCCTCCTCCCCCGTCGCACCGGCCGCAGCTCCCGGCCCGCAGGCCGTACGGGAGCGTACGGCTGCCCGCCGACCTGCCCGCCGACCTGTTCACGGGACCTGCCGCCGCCCGGCCGGGAACCGGCGCCGCCGCGCCCACCGGCTGGTACGCGCGGCGGGTCCGGCTGCCGCCGCTGAGCATCGCCGCGCTGCGATCCGGCCGCCGGTATGGCTGAACCGCCGTCGGCCACGGGGAAATTCCGACCGATCCATGCAATTGCGCTTCTTTGACCGGCCGTTGGGCACTAGTTTCCTTCGTCATGCACACGTCGGACGGCAGACCCTGCCGTCCCACGGTTGATGGACGATTGGAGATCCCATGGTTCCGCTTCCCGGCCTCCCCCGGCGCCGCCGCGCGCTCGCGGCCGGTCTCGGTCTGGTGACGGCAGCCGCCCTCGCCGTACTCCCCGGAGCCGCCCCGGCCTCCGCTTCCTCCGCCTCCGGCGCCTCCTCCGCCGCGCACGGCTCTCAACCGCCGCGCACGGACGGCCCGTTGCTGTCGTACGTCGTCAACATCGACGGCGGGCGCGGCACGCAGCGGTCGGTGGAGCGCGCGATAGAGCGGGCGGGCGGCCAGGTGGTGATCGCGTACGACCGGATAGGCGTCATCGTCGTGCACTCGGCCAACCCGGACTTCAGCGCGACGCTGCGGCGCGTCCACGGCGTACGGAGCGCGGGCGCGACCAGGACCGCCGCCATCGAGCCGTCCGCGACGACGCAGGCGGGCGGGGTACGGACGCTGACCGCGGCCGAGGTGGCCGCCGCCTCGGCGCACCAGGCGCCCGGCCAGGAGCCGCTTGAGGCGGACCAGTGGGACCTGCGGGCGATCCGGGCCGACAAGGCGGCCGGGGTCAATCCGGGCAGTTCCAAGGTGACCGTCGGCATCATCGACACCGGCGTGGACGACACCCACCCCGACCTGGCGGCGAACTTCTCCGCCAAGCAGTCCGCGAGCTGTGTGGGCGGCGTCGCCGACACCTCACCGGGCGCCTGGCACCCCTGGGACCCGGCGGCCGACTACCACGGCACCCACGTGGCCGGTGAGATCGCCGCCGCGCGCAACGGGATCGGCGTGGCCGGGGTCGCGCCCGGCGTGAAGATCGCGGCGATCAAGGTCAGCGAGCCGGGCACCGCGCTGTTCTACCCGGAGAGCGTGGTCTGCGCCTTCGTCTTCGCCGCCGACCACGGCATCGCGGTCACCAACAACAGCTACTACATCGACCCGTGGCTCTACAACTGCCCGAGCGACCCCGACCAGCGGGCCATCGTGGACGCCGTGCGACGCGCCGCCGCGTACTCCGAGCGCAAGGGCGTACTGAACGTCGCCGCCGCGGGCAACAGCGACGACGACCTCAACTCCCACGCCCTGACCGACACATCGAGCCCGGACGACTCCACCGCGGTCACCCGCACCGTCGACCCGCACGTGTGCCTCGACCTCCCGACCCAACTGCCCGGCGTCGTGACGGTCTCCGCGACCGGCGCCCAGAACCTCAAGTCGTACTACTCCAGTTACGGCCTGACCGTGATCGACGTGGCCGCGCCCGGCGGCGACAGCAGGCAGATCCCCGACACCCCGTCCGGCAACGGCCGCATCCTGTCGACGCTGCCCGGCGGCAAGTACGGCTACCTCCAGGGCACTTCGATGGCCAGCCCGCACGTGGCGGCGGTCGCGGCGCTGATCAAGAGCCGTCACCCGCACGCCTCGCCCGCGCAGCTCCAGGCGCTGCTCAAGATCGAGGCGAACAACCCCGGCTGCCCGACCGGACCCGCGCAGGACGCCACCTGCACCGGGCCGAAGGCGTACAACAGCTTCTACGGTCACGGCATCGTGGACGCGCTGAACGCCGTCACCAGGTAACGCCCGCCAAGACGCCCCGCACGCACGGCCGTTACCGGCCGCGTACCGCCCTCAGGGCTTCACCAGCACCTTGAGGGCGGTGCGCTCGTCCATCGCGCGGTAGCCCTTCGGCACGTCCTCGAGACCGACCGTCAGGTCGAAGACCGGGGACGGGTCGACGGTGCCGTCCAGCACGTCGGGGAGCAGTTCCGGGATGTACGTGCGGACGGGCGCGACGCCGCCGCGCAGGGTGATGTTGCGGTCGAACATCTCGCCGAGGTCGAGACCGGTGCCGCTGCCGTGCGGGACGCCGACGTAGCCGATCGCGCCGCCGTCGCGGGTGATGCCGACGGCGGTGCGCATCGACTGCTCGGTGCCGACCGCCTCGATCACCGCGTGCGCGCCCTGGCCGCCGGTCAGTTGACGTACCGCCGCCACGGCCTCGTCGCCGCGCTCGGCGACCACGTCGGTGGCGCCGAAGTCCCGCGCGATGTCGGTGCGCGACGTGTGCCGTCCGAGCGCGATGATCCGCTCGGCGCCCAGCCGCTTCGCGGCCAGGACCCCGCACAGGCCGACCGCGCCGTCCCCGACCACCGCCACCGTCGCGCCGGGCCGCACGCCCGCGCCGACCGCCGCGTGGTGGCCGGTGCCCAGCACGTCGGACAGCGACAGCAGGGCGGTCAGCAGCCGCTCGTCGCTGAGCGCCGCCGCGGGCAGCTTCACCAGCGTGGCGTCGGCGTACGGCACCCGGACGGCCTCGCCCTGGCCGCCGTCGGACTGCCCCTCCTCGCCGATCGAGCCCCAGAAGCCGCCGTGCGCGCACGACGTGGTCAGGCCCTCGACGCAGTACGCGCACACGCCGTCCGACCACACGAAGGGCGCCACCACCAGGTCGCCGGGGCGCAGCCCCGCCACCTCGGCGCCGGTCTCCTCGACCACCCCGAGGAATTCGTGGCCGATCCGCTGGCCGGGCTTACGGGCCGACTCGCCGCGGTACGCCCACAGGTCGCTTCCGCAGATGCAGGCGCGCACCACGCGGACCACCGCGTCGCCGGGCCGCCGGATCCTCGCGTCCGGCACCTCCTCCACCCTGAGGTCGTGGGGTGCCTGGATCACGGTGGCGCGCATGGCGGTGTCCTCGCTGGTCAGCTCGTTGTCGGTGGGGCGTCTCCACGGTACGCCAGAGGGCCCGCGGTCCTCACATCCCGGACGGGCTGGACGCGAGGTCGGGCGCGGCGGGCGTCAGGGCCGGCCCGGCCGCGTCCGCGGGGCGCCAGCCGGGGCCGCGGAAGAGGTAGCCGGCGCGGGCGCGCCAGGTGGGGGCGGCGCGGAGGTCGCGGGCGAGGGCGGCGTACTCGTGGGTGGCGACCCGCAGGGGGTTGTAGGTGGCGATGTTCTTGGTGAGGCCGTAGACGGGGGCGTCGGTCTCGGGGGTGAAGGAGCGGAAGAGGCGGTCCCAGACGATGAGGATGCCGCCGAAGTTGCGGTCGAGGTAGCCGCCCTGCGAGGCGTGGTGGACGCGGTGGTGCGAGGGGGTGTTGAGGGTGAACTCCAGCGGGGCGGGCAGCTTGCCGACGCGTTCGGTGTGGATCCAGAACTGGTAGACGAGACTGACGGCGGTGCAGAACGCGAGGGCGGCCGGGTGCACGCCGAGGGCGATCAGCGGGAGGTAGAACGGCCAGGAGGTGAGGCTGGTCCAGGGCTGCCGCAGCGCCGTGGAGAGGTTGAACTTCCGGCTGGAGTGGTGCACGACATGGCAGGCCCACAGGACGCGGATCATGTGGTGGCCGCGGTGCGACCAGTAGTAGAAGAAGTCCTGCGCGAGCAGTATCAGGGGCAGCGTCCACCACTCGACGGGCACCCGCAGCGGGGTCACCGCGTAGAGCCCGGAGTAGACCGCCACGATCGGGATCTTCCACAGCGCGTCGGTGACCAGACTGCCGAGACCCATCGACAGGCTCGCGGCGGTGTCCTTGGTGCCGTATCCGGCGGAGTCCTCGTCGGGGTGAAAGCGGTAGCTCACCATCTCGACGACGGTGAGCAGTACGAAGGCGGGTATCGACCACAGCACGACATCGGGGAGTTGGGGCATGAGCGCACCATAAAGGCGCGTACAGGGCACCCGCCAGACCTTGTTACCGACAAGTAAGGAAAGCGGGTGGCGGTAGCTGTCAGTGGCGAGCCGTATTCTCTGTGACCATGCTCGACAACCTGGCCGCCCAGACACCGCCGCCGTCCCCGTGGCCTCCCGCCTATCCGGACGGTTACGCCGTGGTCGACGTCGAGACCACGGGGCTCGGCCGGGACGACCGGATAGTGTCCGCGGCGGTGTACCGGCTGGACGCCCGCGGCGAGGTGCAGGACCACTGGTATTCGCCCGTCAACCCGCTGCGCGATCCCGGCCCGGTGTGGATCCACGGACTCACCAGCGCGATGCTCGCCGACGCCCCGCTCTTCCCCGAGATCGCCGACCAGCTCGCCGAACGCCTCGCGGGGCGCGTCCTGGTGGCGCACAACGCGGTCTTCGACTGGTCGATGCTCGCCCGCGAGTACGCGCGCGCCCGGTCCGTCGCGCCCGTCGAGCAGCGGCTGTGCACCATCGTCCTGGCCAAGGAGCTGCGGCTGCCCCTGGCCAACCACAAGCTGGAGTCGCTGGCCGCGCACTACGGGGTCGAGCAGCGGCGCGCCCACCACGCCCTCGACGACGCGCGCGTCCTGGCCGAGGCGTTCCGCCCGAGCCTGCACCTGGCCGCAGCGGCCGGTCTCCCCCTGCCGCTGCACACCTGCCGCCCGCTGACCGAGTGGGTCGACGGCTCCGACACGGTCCCCTCGCCGCGCCCCGGCGCCTCCTACGGGCCCGGCTCGTACCGCGCCACCGGCTGGCGCCCGGCCCGCAAACGGCCCGCGTGCCCGTATCCCAACCCCGGCCGCCTCGCTCCCGACGGGCCCCTGGTCCAGGGGATGCGGGTCGCCTTCTCCGGTGACACCGGCATCGACCGCGAGCTGCTGGAGGACCGCGCCACCGACGCCGGGCTCCACGTCGCCTCCAGCGTCAGCCGCCTCACCAGCCTGCTGGTCACGAACGACCCGGACTCCCCCACCTCGAAGGCCGTCAAGGCCCGCCAGTTCGCCACCCCGGTCATCGACGAGGCCCGCTTCACCGAACTCCTGAAGGCCGTCACTCCTGCGGCGGGCGTGCACGGCTAGCGGGCCGGGCGGACCGGGCGAGCGCGTCGAACGCGTCGAGCGGGCACGGTTAGCGCGTCGGGCGGGCCGGGCGGGGCTCCATCCAGGTGACTCTCGCGCGACGCGGGGCCTCCCGCGTTGCCCCGGCGCGCTCACGGCAGCAGCCTGGGCACATGGCCCGATGCGAGGTTTGCGGAAACGACTACGTCATGAGCTTCGAGGTGCACGCCCAAGGCGCGGTGCACGTCTTCGACAGCTTCGAGTGCGCCATCCACCGTATGGCGCCGATCTGCGAGCACTGCCGGGTGCGGATCGTCGGCCACGGCGTGGAGGTGGACGGCCACTGGTACTGCGGCGGGCACTGCGCGAAGGCGGAGGGCGCGGCCGGGATCGTGGACAAGGTCGGCTCGATCGCCTGAGCCCGGCCGACCGTCCCGCACCCCGTCCGACCACGGCCGCCCCCGCCTGAGGCCCCCCTCCGGAAGCCCCGCCCCGACCGAGTTGTACCGTCGTGGGGTGTACCGCTTCCTCTGGTCCCGCCAATGGGTGATCCTCACCCTCCTCGGTCTGGTCATGATGCCCACCATGGTCAGACTGGGCTTCTGGCAGCTCCATCGGCACGAGCACCGGGTGGCGAACAACAAGATCATCGCGGCGAGCCTGAAGGCCGCCCCGGTCGAGGTCGAGTCGGTGACACATCCGGGTGCCGTGCTGCCGAAGACCGATCTGTACAAGTCGGTGACGGCGACCGGGCACTTCGACACGGCGCACGAGGTGGTGGCCCGGCACCGGACGGCGGGCAACGACGGCTCGGACGACACGTCGGGCGGCGGCCAGGAGGTCGGCTACCACGTGATCACCCCGCTGGTGCTGGCCGACGGCCGCGCGGTGCTGGTGAACCGGGGCTGGATCTCGCCGGGCAACGACCCGACCGCGTTCCCGAAGATCACGCCGCCGCCGTCCGGCGAAGTGACGGTCACCGGGCGGCTGCGCCCCGACGAGACGACGTCGTCGACGGGCATCCGCAACCGCTCGGGCCTGCCGGACCGGCAGATCATGCTGATCAGCAGCACCGTGGACGCGAAGTACATGCCGCAGACGCTGCTTTCGGGCTACATGGAGCTGGTGTCCATCACGCCGAAGCCCGGTCCGCACCAGCCCGCGCTCATCCCCGAGCCCGACCACAGCAGCATCGGCCCGCACATGGCGTACGCGATCCAGTGGTGGCTGTTCACGGGCATGGTGCCGGTCGGCTGGGTGGTGCTGCTGCGCCGCGAGCGCGCCGAACGGCTCGCGGCCCGCGAGAAGCAGGACAATCCGGAGAGCCCGCAGGAACCCGAGGGCAGCGTTCCGGTAGCGGTCTGACGCCCCGCCCGCGCACGCTACGGAGACGAGGGCCCGGCGCACACCGTGTCCGGGCGAGGCGAGGACCACCGGAAGGCGGCGAGGCGGCACCGTGCCAGGACGTATCGAGGATTACGCGCTCATCGGCGATCTCCAGACCGCCGCGCTGGTGGGCAGGGACGGTTCCATCGACTGGCTGTGCCTGCCCCGCTTCGACTCGGCCGCCTGCTTCGCCGCGCTGCTCGGCGACGAGGGCAACGGCCGCTGGCTGCTGGCGCCGACGGGCGCGCGGACCTGTTCGCACCGCTCGTACCGGGGCGACACGCTGGTGCTCGACACCTTCTGGGAGACCCCGACCGGGACCGTCAAGGTCACCGACTTCATGCCGCAGCGCGACCGGGCGCCCGATGTGATCAGGATCGTCGAGGGCGTGTCGGGCCAGGTCGACATGCGGGCCGAGCTGACGCTGCGGTTCGACTACGGCGCGGTCGTGCCGTGGATGCGGCGCGCCGACGGGCACCGGGTGGCCGTCGCGGGCCCCGACTCGGTCTGGCTGCGCAGCGACCCGCCGGTCCGGGCGTACGGCAAGGACATGCGCACGTACTCCGACTTCACCGTCGCCGAGGGCGACCGGGTCGCGTTCATACTGACCTGGCACCCCTCGCACGAGAAGCGCCCGCGCCGGTTCGACCCGTACGAGGCGCTGGACCACAGCCTGGCCGACTGGGACGAGTGGTCGGCCCGCTGCCGTTACCAGGGGCCGTGGCGGTCGGCCGTGGTGCGGTCGCTGATCACGCTCAAGGCGCTGACGTACGCGCCCACCGGTGGCATCGCCGCCGCCGCGACCACGTCGCTGCCCGAGGAGATCGGCGGGGTCCGCAACTGGGACTACCGCTACTGCTGGCTGCGTGACGCGGCGCTGACCCTCAACGCCCTGGTGGAGGGCGGCTATCTCCAGGAGGCGGGCGCCTGGCGCGACTGGCTGCTGCGCGCGGTGGCGGGCAACCCGGCCGACCTCCAGATCATGTACGGCATCGGCGGCGAGCGGCGGCTGACGGAGTACGAGGTGCCGTGGCTGCGCGGCTATGAGGGCTCGGCGCCGGTCCGGATCGGCAACGCCGCCGCGGGACAGCTCCAACTCGACGTGTACGGCGAGGTGTTGGACTCGCTGTTCCTGGCACGGGCGGCCGGGATGCGCGACGAGCCGCACGCCTGGAATCTGCAACGCGCCCTGATGGACTTCCTGGAGTCCGCGTGGCACCAGCCGGACGAGGGCATCTGGGAAGTCCGCGGCCCGCGCCGCCACTTCGTGCACTCCAAGGTGATGGCCTGGGTCGCCGCCGACCGCGCGGTGCGGACCGTGGAGGCGCTGCCGCGGCTCAAGGGCGATGTGGGGCTGTGGCGTTCGATGCGCGCCCAGGTGCACGCGGAGGTCTGCGAGAAGGGCTACGACGCGCGGCGCAACACCTTCACGCAGTCCTACGGCTCCGAGGAGCTGGACGCGGCGACGCTGCTCATCCCGCAGGTGGGATTCCTGCCGCCCACCGACCGCCGCGTGATCGGCACGGTGGAGGCGGTCCGCCGCGAACTGGACCTCGGCGGTTTCGTCCGCCGCTACACCCCGGACGCGGTCGGCGTGGACGGGCTGCCCGGCTCCGAAGGGGCCTTCCTGGCCTGCTCGTTCTGGCTCGCGGACGCGCTGTACGCGATCGGCCGCCAGGACGAGGCGACCGAACTGTTCGAGCGGCTGCTGACGTTGCGCAACGATGTCGGGCTGCTCGCCGAGGAGTGGGACCCGGTCGCCGGTCGGCTGCTGGGCAATTTCCCGCAGGCGTTCAGCCACGTCGGACTCGTCAACACCGCGCTCGCCCTGTCGGGCGTGCCTGCCATAAGGGACTGCTGACCATGGATCTCGGACTCGACGGACGGGTGTACGTCCTCACCGGCGCCAGCCGCGGCCTGGGCTTCGCCACGGCCCGCGAACTGGTCGCCGACGGCGCGAAGGTGGTGGTCTCCGGGCGCACCGCCGAGGCGGTGGCCGCCGCGGCCGGGCAACTGGGCGGCCAGGAAACGGCGTTGGGCGTCGCGGCCGACAACTCCGCCCCGGACACGGCGCAGCGGCTGCTGACGGCGGCCCGCGAGCGCTTCGGCCGGGTCGACGGGGTGCTGATCAGCGTCGGCGGACCGCCGGCCGGCGCCGCCGCCGACAGCACCGACGAGCAGTGGCTGCGGTCCTTCGAGACGGTGTTCCTGGGCGCGGTGCGGCTGGCCCGCGCCGCCGCGGCCGAGCTGTCGGACGGCGGTGTCATCGGCTTCGTGCTCTCCGGTTCGGTCCGCGAGCCGATCCCCGGCCTCGCCATGTCGAACGGTCTGCGGCCCGGCCTCGCGGGCTTCGCCAAGACCCTCGCCGCCGAGCTGGGGCCGCGCGGCATCCGGGTGGTCGGCCTGCTGCCGTCGCGGATCGACACCGACCGGGTACGGGAGCTGGACGCGCTCGGCGGCGACGAGGCGGCGGCCAGGGCCAGGGCGAGCGCGACGATCCCGCTGCGGCGCTACGGCACGCCCGAGGAGTTCGGCCGGGCCGCGGCCTTCCTGCTCTCGCCCGCCGCGTCGTATCTGACCGGTGTGCTGCTGCCGGTGGACGGCGGCGCCCAGCGCGCCCTGTGACGGGACGCGAAGAGCCCCCACCGACGGCTCGGTGGGGGCTCCGCGAGAGCGGGGCGGGCGGCCGGGTCAGCTGACCCGCGCCGCGCGGTGCCTGACCGCGCGCAGCCGCGCCTCGGCGGGCAGCTTGTCCAGACCGGCCGACGTACGGGCGCGGTGGAGCACCGCGCTGTCGAGACCGGCGACCACCTCGTCCGGGGTGGCGTCGGCCGCCAGGCCCAGCACTATCCGGGCGACCGGTGCGCCGCGCTTGCCGCGCAGCGCCGCTCTGGCCCACTCCACGCCGTCGTACGCCTCGGTCTCCGAGGTCAGCACGTTCTCCACGGCCCGGCCGCGCAGCAGCGCGCCCTGTCCGTCGCCGCTGTCGACCCGGAGCTGGCGCAGCCGCCGGGTGCGGGCCTGGGCGAGCAGCCACCACAGGGCGGCGAGCACGAGCACGCCGAGCACGGCGATGACCACCGGCCACCACCAGCCGTCGGAGCGGTAGCGGGTCCTGTCGTGCGCGGTGAGCAGCACGTCCTTGGGGCCGGTGAAGGGCCACCAGTGCGGCATCGTGAAATTCCACCGGCGTTGCAGGTCGAGCCCGCCGAGCAGCACGGACAGGCCCACGACCAGCAGGACGAGTCCGGTCAGCGCGAGCAGGACCCGGTTCAGTACGGTACGCATCCGCCCGGTCACCCCTTCTTCTCTGCGCGCTGGACATGGACGTGGAGCTGTGGCGGCTTGGCGAGGCCGAGCTGGCGTACGGCGTTGCCCAGCGCGGTCGTCAGGTCCGTGCGCACCGCGTCGAGTTCGCGGAAGTGCGAGGAGCCGTGCGCCGTGATCCGGCGGCGGCCGACCTTGACCCGTACCCAGCGGATGCCCGGTACCTCCATCGCCCGGTCGCGCAGCACCAGTTCGGCCGCGTGCCGGTCGAGTCCGGCGCGGACGCCGTTCTCGCCGCGCCGGGTCATCGGCAGCAGTCCGCGCTCGCCCGGTGTGAGGGCGAGCAGGATCAGCCAGAGGCCGAGCACGGCGGCCACGGCGGCGCCGACGATCACCCAGACGTTGTCCAGGTGGCGGGTGGCCAGCTCGTCGGCGAGCCGGGTCCGCCAGGCCATCGCGCGCCGGTCGGCGCGGACGGCGGCGATGTCGTACAGGAAGAGACCGGCGATCCCGAGGAGCACCGCGGCGGTGATCGCCGCGGGCACCCGGCGTCCGGCCCAGAACCGGCGCGCCTTGACCGGGGTCTGATCCGCGGTCAGGGCGTACGGCTCAAGGGTGCGGGTGGCGGGGTCCGTGAGCGTGTCGCCTCCGGCGAGGACGCCGGGGGTACCGCTCGCGGGGGACGATCCCGGACCGGACGCCGGGCCGTACCCCGCGCCCGGCCCCTGCTCGGCCGCCGCGTATCCGGACTCCGAGCCGTGTTCGGCGCCGCCGTCGTCCCCTTCGGAAGCCTGCCCGTAAGCCTGCTCGGAGCCGTACTCGGAGGCCCCGTATTCCTGGTCCTGAGCGTGTTCCGAGCCGTGCTCGGGAGTCCGCCGGGAGCGGTCGTCGTCGGGACCCTGCTCGGGGCCCCGCCGCTCCCCCTGCCCCGGCTCAGCGCCGGCGTTCGGCTTCTTCCAGGGACTCTCGCTGTCGCTCACTGGACCCTTCCCTCGTCCTTGCGGCGGTCGGCGGCCGAGTGCAACCGCTCCACCTCGACCGCGACCTCGGGAACCGACATGCCGGTCAACGCCTCGACGCGGGAGGTGACATGGCTGCGCACCGAGCCGCACACCGAGCCGATGTCGGTGGGGTAGCCCAGTTCAAGGGTGAGCCGCAGCCGCGCGCTGTCCTTGCGGACCGAGACCGAGGCGTGCGGGGAGTGGTCCTTCGGCACCAGTGCGGCGCCCGGCGCGTCCGTCAGGACCTCGCCGGCCGCCTGGGCGGCGATCTTCGCGACCACCCGGTCCGCGATCCGCAGTGCCCCGCGGTCGGCCGCGGGCAGCGGTGCGGGGACGGCTGTCCCCATCAGCGCCGCCGGTCGCGGTCGCGGCCACGGTCACGCGAGCGGAAGAACTCCCCCGGTTCCAGGTCGCCGTCGAGGAATTTGCCCGCCACGAAACCGACCGCGCCGAGCGCCGCCACCAGCAGAAAAGCACCGAACCCGCCGAAATACCCGGCGAATCCGAGCGCCATTCCGACGGCCAGGCCGATCACCGCCATGCTCATCGTCCGCACTCCGTCCCATTGGTCGTGTTGACCATCTCCGTCTGCACTGGCTTGGACCCTTACTGGACCCGTTGCTCACGCTCGTCGTCGTCATCTTCGTCGGGAAGTTTCACGTCGCCCACGGCGACGTTGACCTCGACGACCTCGAGACCGGTCATCCGCTCCACGGCGTTGACCACGTTCTCCCGTACGGCGCGGGCCACTTCGACGATCGACACGCCGTATTCGACGACGATGTCCAGGTCGAGCGCGGTCTGCACCTCACCGACCTCGGCCTTCACGCCGCGCGACACCGACTTGGTGCCGCCGGGGACGCGGTCGCGGACCGCGCCGAAGGTGCGCGACAGGCCGGTGCCCATCGCGTGCACGCCGACCACGTCACGGGCGGCGAGTCCGGCGATCTTCTCCACCACGCCGTCGGCGATCGTCGTGCGGCCGCGCGTGGCCGGGTCGCCGAGCGCTTTGCGCCCGCCCGCGCTGCCCTTGTCCAGGGTCCTGCCCTCGGCCGCTGACGAGCCCTCGGGCTCCGGCCGGTCGTACTGTGCGGTGTCCGTCATCGCGAGTCGTCCCTTCGTATGGGCTGCTCCGTGCCCCACACTATGTGCGCATGCCCCCGCGCGCTGCGGGGAACCGGCGAGAGGGCTGTTCCGACCCCCCAAGAGAGTGGTCGGCCTGCGGAAGGCGATATCTGGTGACCATGGACCGACTGGCCCGGACCGTACGGGAGCAGGTCGCGCTGGGCCGCCTGCTCCCGCTCGGCACCCCCGACGACAACGCCTGGATGACCGAGCGCGCGGCCGTACGCGCGCTGCGGTGGACGACCGCGGGGCTGTCCGGGGTACGGCTGGGCGGGGTGTCCCTGGCGCTGGCGGAAAGCGGGGGCGAGGCGCCGGAGTCCGGTCCGGTGGGCGCGCTGCCGCACCTGCCGGTACGGATCGAGGCGTCGTTCGAGGCGACCGCCGACGAGCCGCTGCCGCAGGCCGCCGACCGGCTGCGCGACGTGCTGTGGACGACCGCGCGCGACGGGCTCGGCATCGCCGTGACGGAGGTGGACCTCCAGGTCACCGGGTTGCTGGACGGCGACGACGCGCCCGTGAGCGAGCTGGCGGGCGCCGAGGACGCGGAGCCGGACGGCGACGAGGCTCCCGTACCGCTCGACCCCAGTGGCCTCGCGGAAGCCGTGGCAACCGCGGCGCTGACCGTGCCCGGTGTCGTACGGCTGAGCAGGCGGCCGGTCGGCCTCGGCTCCGGTGTGCGGATCCAGGACACGGCAGCGGACCCGGCCGGGGATTCGGCGGGCTCCGACGAGGCGCCGGGCCGCCGCGTCCAGGTGCAGATCGCGGTGTCGCCGGGCCACCGGCCGCTGGAGGTGGCCCGGTCGGTGGCCGCCGCCGTCGCGGTCGCGGCGGCCGAGGGCGCGCCCGGTCCGGTGCGTACCGCCATCGTGGTGACGGACGCGGGCTGATCCCTCCCGCGCCCCGTGAAACGTTCGGCGCGGACGGGCGGCTACTCGCCCACGCCCGCCAGATCGCGCAGGCGGCGGCCCTGGGCGGCGCGTTCGGCCGCGTACTGCTCCTTCTCGGTGTGGGCGGCGGCGCCGCGCAGCAGGCCCTTGGTCTCGACGACCGCGTCGCGCGGCGGCGCGAGCAGGGCGCCGACCAGGTCGGTGACGGCGGCGTCGAGTTCGGCGGCGGGCACGACGAGGTTGGCCAGGCCGGTGCGCTCGGCCTCGTCGGCGTGCACGAAGCGGCCGGTGGCGCAGATCTCCAGGGCGCGGCCGTATCCGACCAGTTCGACCAGCGGCTTGGTGCCGGTGAGGTCGGGGACCAGGCCCAGACCGGTCTCGCGCATGGCGAACTGCACGTCGTCCGCGCAGACGCGCAGATCGCAGGCGAGGGCGAGCTGGAAGCCCGCGCCGATGGCGTGGCCCTGGACCGCGGCGACCGTGATCACGTCGGTCCGCCGCCACCAGGTGAAGGCGTCCTGGTACGTGGCGATGGCAGCGTCGAGTCCGGCCTCCGAGCCACGCGCGAGGTCGAGGAACGACGGCTCACCGTCGAAGCCCTCGGGCGTGAACGCCTGGCGGTCGAGGCCCGCGGAGAAGGACACGCCCTCACCGCGCAGCACGACGACGCGTACCTGTCCCGGCAGCAACTGGCCCGCCTCGGTCAGGGCACGCCACAGGGCGGGCGACTGAGCGTTGCGCTTGGCCGGATTGCACAGGGTGATGTGCGCGACGGAGTCGTCGACGGCTAGCCGGACTCCGTCACGTTCGAGCAGGATCTTGGCGTCGGGCACTGGGCACCTCCGAGCGGACCGGACTGGATTACCGAAGAGTAACCAACCGGACCCGCCGGACCGCCCCCGGCCCTTGATACTCGCGGAGCCCTCAGGCCGTGGCGGCCTTCTTGCCCCGTGTGGCACCGCCGCGACCGCGCAGGGTCACGCCGGACTCGCTGAGCATCCGGTGCACGAATCCATAGGAGCGGCCGGTCTCTTCGGCCAGCGCCCGGATGCTCGCACCGGAGTCGTACTTCTTCTTCAGGTCTGCCGCGAGCTTCTCGCGCGCGGCGCCGGTCACCCGGCTGCCCTTCTTCAGAGTCTCGGCCACCCGTGCCTCCTCCAGGGAAGTGCGCTATGGACTCTCATGATCACCCCTAAGGGCGTTCCTGGCCACCCATTCGACAAGGTCCATCACGGGACATTCACCGGAGGAATGCCTGGATACGCCGGTGCGAAGGGGCCGGGAGCGGCTTTTCCGGGGCGGCAATTCCGTACGGAGAAGGGTGTGCGGGCAATAGCGGCAGGTCAGCCGTGGTCGGTAAGGAGTTCTCCGACGTCACACCACTGATCACGGCGGCGGTCGCCCGTACCGCGCCCCGTGGGCGCGCGGTACGAGCCGGACTCACGCAGATGAAGGATGATCAGTGGGCCGAATGATCGAATCGACATGATCACTTCGTGCGGGTGCGGGCCTCTGAGCCGCCCGCGCCCCGCGCGGGGCGGCGCCCGGCCGGGCGCCGCCGGGGCTCAGGCCAGCGAGACCAGGTCCTTGTAGTCCTGGCCCCACAGGTCCTCCACGCCGTCCGGCAGCAGGATGATCCGCTCCGGCTGGAGCGCGTCCACGGCGCCCTCGTCGTGGGTGACCAGGACGACCGCGCCGGTGAAGGTGTGCAGCGCGCCCAGGATCTCCTCGCGGCTGGCGGGGTCGAGGTTGTTGGTGGGCTCGTCGAGCAGCAGCACATTGGCGCTGGAGACGACGAGCGAGGCGAGCGCGAGCCGGGTCTTCTCGCCGCCGGAGAGCACCCCGGCGGGCTTGTCGACGTCGTCGCCGGAGAAGAGGAACGAGCCGAGGATCTTGCGGATCTCCACCAGATCGGTGTCGGGCGCGGCCGACCGCATGTTCTCCAGCACGGTGCGGTCCGGGTCGAGCGTCTCGTGCTCCTGCGCGTAGTAGCCGAGCTTGAGGCCGTGTCCTGGCGTCACCTGGCCGGTGTCGGCCTGCTCGACACCGGCCAGCAGGCGCAGCAGCGTGGTCTTGCCCGCGCCGTTCAGACCGAGGATGACGACCCGCGAGCCGCGGTCGATCGCGAGGTCGACGTCGGTGAAGATCTCCAGCGACCCGTACGACTTGGACAGGCCCTCGGCCATCAGCGGGGTCTTGCCGCACGGGGCGGGGTCGGGGAAGCGCAGCTTGGCGACCTTGTCGGAGGCGCGTACCGCCTCCAGGCCGGACAGCAGCTTCTCCGCGCGGCGCGCCATGTTCTGCGCGGCGACCGTCTTGGTGGCCTTGGCACGCATCTTGTCGGCCTGTGAATTCAGGGCGGCGGCTTTCTTCTCCGCATTGGCCCGCTCGCGCTTACGGCGCTTCTCGTCGGCCTCGCGCTGTTGCTGGTAGAGCTTCCAGCCCATGTTGTACACATCGATTTGCGACCGGTTGGCGTCCAGGTAGAAGACCTTGTTCACCACGGTCTCGATGAGGGTGGCATCGTGCGAGATCACGATGAATCCACCGCGGTACGTCTTCAGGTAGTCGCGCAGCCAGGCGATGGAGTCGGCGTCGAGGTGGTTGGTGGGCTCGTCCAGGAGCAGGGTGTCGGCGTCCGAGAAGAGGATCCTGGCCAGTTCGACGCGGCGGCGCTGACCGCCGGAGAGGGTGTGGAGCTGCTGCCCGAGGATGCGGTCGGGCAGTCCGAGCGCGGCGGCGATGGTGGCGGCCTCGGCCTCGGCGGCGTATCCGCCCTTGGTGAGGAATTCCGTCTCCAGACGCGAGTACTTCTTCATCGCGTTCTCGCGGGTGGCGCCCTTTCCGTTGGCCATCCGCTCCTCGTTCTCCCGCATCTTGCGCAGGACGGTGTCGAGGTCGCGGGCGGACAGGATGCGGTCGCTGGCGAGGGTGTCGAGGTCCCCGGTGCGCGGGTCCTGCGGGAGATAGCCGACCTCGCCGCTGCGGGTGACGGTGCCGGCGGCGGGCTGGCCCTCCCCCGCGAGCACCTTGGTCAGGGTGGTCTTGCCCGCTCCGTTGCGGCCGACCAGGCCGATGCGGTCGCCCTTGGCGACACGGAAGGAGGCGGACTCGATGAGGATGCGGGCGCCGGCGCGCAGCTCAAGGCCGGTGGCAGTGATCACGGGAAAAGCTCCAGGACAGGACGGACGACGGAAACGGGCGCGAGGTCGTACGCCGTGGCTAATCGAGGAATAGAACTGCCATGGGGCTCAGTCTACCGGCGGCCGGCAAACGGTTTACCGCGCCGGGGGGCGCGGGCATTGCGGGGCCGACTGCCCCCGCCCCCGGTCAGGGGCGCGCCGGTACCCGGCCACCGGTGCGCCGAAGTGGGGCACATCACACATAATCGGCACATGCGGTTCGACGACGACACTCCGCTCGACACCTCGCAGGTCCAGGACCGGCGGGGCGGTTCGGGCGGCGGCCCCGGCGGGAAGATGGTGGGCGGCGGAATCGCCGGGCTGCTCGCGGTCGTGATCGGCCTGGTGCTGGGCATCAGCCCCGACCAACTCGGCCTCAGCGGCGGCTCCGACACCGTCTCGGACACGCGCGCGGCCGGCGCCGGTCTGGCGCGGAGCTGTTCGACCGGGCGGGACGCCAACGCGCAGGAGCAGTGCCGGATCGTGGCCGTGGTCAACAGCGTGCAGGCGTACTGGACCGCCGAGTTCAGCCGCCGCGGCGCCGCGTACCGGACCGCGCCGACGGTGTTCTTCGACGCTCCGGTGAGCACCGGCTGCGGTCCGGCCGACCCGCGGACCGGGCCGTTCTACTGCCCCGCGGACCGCAAGGTCTATATCGACTTGAATTTCTTCCAGACGTTGCAGACCCAATTCGGCGCCAAAGGCGGGCCGTTCGCAGAAAGCTATGTCGTCGCGCACGAATACGGCCACCATGTGCAGAATCTGACGGGTGTTCTGAGCGCGGCCCAGGACGGCCGCAGCGGGGCCGACAGCGCCTCCGTACGCGTGGAGTTGCAGGCCGACTGCTATGCCGGGCTGTGGGCGAAGAACGCCACCAGGACCCTCAATCCGGCCACCGGCACCTCGTTGATCACGGCGGTGACGCCCGACGACATCGCGCGCGGTCTCGACGCGGCGGCGGCCGTCGGCGACGACACGATCCAGTCGCGGGCGCAGGGGCGGGTGACGCCGGACGCCTGGACGCACGGGTCCGCGGCGCAGCGTCAGCAGTGGTTCACCACCGGGCTGAGGACCGGGGACCTGGCGGCCTGCGACACCTTCGGCTGAGGACCGGCGGGCGGTACGGGTCCCCGCGCGCTGTACGGCGCGGGGGTCGCGTACCGCTCGCGGCGGCTCAGGTCTCGCCGGTGTGGACCTGGAAGGCGGCCCTGCGCATCGCCTTGGCCAGGGCGGGGTCCGGGTGCGCGGCGGCGAGCGCCACGAGCACCTGGACGGTCCTGGGGTGGCCGACATTGCGGACCTCTTCGAGCAGCCCGGGCACCGAGCCCTGGACCGCGGTCTCCAGGTGGCTGACGAGCAGGTGGTCCTCGCCGTGGTCGGCGACGGCCGCGGCCGTGTCGATCCACAGCCAGGTGGCCTCCTCGCGGGTCAGCAGGCCGGTCGCGGTGTCCGGGTCGCCGCCGTCCAACTCCGCCAGCCACAGCACCGCGTAGGGGCGCAGCGTCGGCTCCTCGACCACGCCGCGGACGGCCGGCTCCGCGGGGTCGCCGACCACGCGCAGCGCCTCGAAGGCGAGGCCGCGCAGCAGGGCGTCGTCGCCGCGCGCGGTGTCCAGCAACTCGCCGACGGCCAGCGCGACCGGGCGGGCGGCCAGCCAGGCGCGGTACTCGGCGCGGGCCGGACCCGGCGAGAGGCGGGCGCTGGCCCGCAGCATGGTCTCGGCGGACTGCTCCATGTGTCCCGCGGGGCCCTGCGCGGCCACGCAGATCTGCTCCAGCTTGACCCACACCGCCCAGGAACCGATCGCGGTGAGCGTGACCTCGTCGGGGCGCTTGGGGTCGCGGGGGCGCAGCGCGCCGACCCGGGCGACGGCGTCCAGCGTCCAGTCGAGCAGCGCGGGCAGCGGATCGGGGGCGTCGCCCGCGCCGTCGGCGGGCGGTTCGTGCCGCTCGGCGCGCAGCTCCGCGACGCGCTGCCGCAGCAGGTCGAGCAGGGTGTCGATCGGCACCGGCTCGTTGGACAGGTGCAGGAAGGACAGCAACTGCGGTGCGGCCTCGATGACTTCGGCGACCAGCGCCGGATCGGGGCCGGCCTGCGGGCCCGGCAGGAAGGGGTGGGCCAGCGACCAGGCGTCGAAGAGCGCGACCCAGCCGCGCAGCACGGCGGTGTCGTCGGTGTCCCAGGCCCGCAGCCGCCAGCCGGGCCGTGCGGTGCCGCCGTGCAGTTCGATCAGCCCCGACAGCCGCGCCCGGTCCCATGCGGTACGGATCTGCGGCCGGGTCAGGTCGAGCGCCGCTGCGGCCTGCGCGGCGGCGTCGTCGGGCAGTATGCCGGTCGGTCCCGCGGTGCCGGGGCCGGTGCCGGCCCAGCGCGCGAGCCGTGCGGCGTCGGCCAGTTCGGCGCGGGCCAGCCGGGCGAGCTGCGGCAGCGGCGGCGTGCCCTCGGGCGGCCGCGGGGGTCTGGACCGGCGCGTCGTTGCGGTCCGGCGGGCGGCGGTGAGCGGCCGTCGGGGGACAAGGCGGAGCGGAGTGTCTCGCGGGCTACGGGACGTCACTGGAGAAGTCTCTCCGGTGAGCGCCCATAATCCCAAACGGAACCCGGCCCGATGATCTACAAGGGTGCCCCGGGGGCGCTCTTCCGGGCCCCTTCGCGCTCGCGTTATCGCAGCTCAGCGGGGGTTTCCGGGACGGCTCTCACCCTGATGGGGCGGTCTTGACACCGGTCACATCAGTGGTGTGAGGAATCGCCGCAACGTCTCCTCGTAGTCCGCCGGGTTGACGTTCCACATCGCCGCGTGCGGCGCGTCGGGCACGGTGTGGAGGGTCACCAAGTCGGCTCGGAGGGCCGCGAGTTCGCGGGAGGCGGCCCACGGGGCGAGGGTGTCGCCCGGTCCGTGCACGAGCAGGGTGGGGACGGTCAGCCGCGCCGGGTCCGCCGCGGCGGCGACCGGCTCGGGGAGCAGGCCGGTCCGGCCCTCGGCGGCGCGGACGGCGAGCGGCATCAGCGCGTCGGGGACGCCGTTGGACTCGGCGGCGGCGCGGACGGTGGCCTCCCAGTCGAGCACCGGCGAGTCCAGCACCAGGCCGCTGACCCGGTCGCGTACCGGGGACCCGGCCAGCGCGTGCAGGGCCATCGTGGCGCCGGTGGACCAGCCGAAGAGCACCAGCCGCTGGGCGCCGTACTCGACCGCGTACCGCATCGCCGCGTCGAGGTCGCGCCATTCGGTGGCGCCGAGGTGGCCGATGCCGTCGGGGGACGCGGGGGCGCCGGGGTCGTTGCGGTAGGCGAGCAGGAGCTGCGGGAGGCCGTGGGCGTGCAGGGCGGTCGCCACGTTCAGCGGGTGCTCGCGGGTGGCGCCGAGGCCGTGCACCGCGATCACCCAGGTGTCGCGGGCGCCGGGCACGAACCAGGCGGGCAGCGGGCCGAGTTCGCCGCGCAGCAGGACCTCGGTGTGGTCCAGGCCGAGGGCGCTGCCGGGGTCGCCCGCGCACGCCTGCGGGGTCAGCCGGACCCGGGCGCCGGGGGTGAGGGCGCCGCGCTGGACGCTCAGCAGCCGCCGGGTCGCCGAGTACGGGGTCAGGTCGAGCACGTCGCCGACGGCGGCGTGCAGATCGTCGCCGGTCAGGCCCCAGACGCCGGGGCGGGCCGAGGACAGGGTGCGGGTGAGCACCACCTGGTCCGCGGTCACGCTGTGCAGCGTCACGTCGCCCTCGGGCACCGGGCCTCTCAGCGACGGCCTCAGGGCGAAGCGGGATCCGTACCGGCCGGCCGCCAGCGCGGCCGTTCCGGCACCCAGCACGGTGGTGGCTGCCATGGCCACCGCGGTTCGGGTACGCATCTCTTCCAGTGTGAGCGGGTCGGCCGAAAGCGGCCAGGCGACGGCGGCGGCCGGGTGACGGACGGGCGAGGGACGGCGGCCGGGTGACGTACGGGGGCCGGGTGACGTACGGGCGAGTGGCGTACGGGGGCGGACGGCGGGTGCGGGGCGGCCGGGCGCGGCGGGCGCGGGGAGAAGCGTGTGTGGAGACGGTGGAGAAGCGGCGGCCCGAGTCGTCTAGTCGGCGGGCTCCGGCGCGCCCTGCCCGTAGCCGCGCAGCTTTTCCGCGACTTTGGCCAGCTCGCGGCGGGGGAGCGTACGGGGCTCGTGGCCGTTGGCCGATCCGGCCAGCAGCCAGACGCGGCACATCCACTCCAGCTGGGCGGTGTTGTCGTACGCCTTGTCGAGGGTGTCGGCGTACACGAGGGTGCCGTGGTTGCGCATCAGGCAGCCGGTGCGGTCGCGGAGCGCCTTGAGGACTGCGGCGGCCAGCCTCTCACTGCCGTAGGTGGCGTAGTCCGCGACCCTGACCTGGCCGCCGAGGGCCGCCGCCATGTAGTGGATGACGGGCAGCTTGTCGACGAGGGTGGAGACGGCGGTGGCGTGCGCGGCGTGGGTGTGCACGATCGCGCGGGCGTCGGTGGCGCGGTAGACGGCCAGGTGCATGGGCAGTTCGCTGGTCGGCCGCAGCTCCCCCATGAGCCGGCGGCCGGTGAGATCCACCACTACGGCGTCCGCCGGGCCGAGCCGGTCGTAAGGGACGCCGGTCGGGGTGACCAGCACGAGATCGCCGACGCGGGCCGAGACATTGCCCGAGGTGCCGACCACCAGCCCGTCGGCGACCGTGCGCCGGGCGGTGTCCACCACGTCCGACCAAGCCTTCTCCAAGGAGTCCTGCACACGGGCATTATCACCGCCCGGCCCCCGGCGGGCGCGGATCGCCTCCCCGAGGGGTCCGATCGGCCGGATCGGCTTGATACTGACTGAGGCCGCCCGACCGCTCCGGCACCACAAAGCCGCCGTCAGTTCATCTTCCGTTCATCCGCTCTCCGTACGGTCGCCTCGCCACTGTCCGATCAAACGAATGCCTGGGTACATGGAACACATCACGCTCCTGATCGGAATCGTGATCGTCACCGCACTCGTGTTCGACTTCACGAACGGTTTCCACGACACCGCCAACGCGATGGCCACCACCATCTCGACCGGCGCACTCAAGCCAAAGACGGCGGTGGCCATGTCCGCCGTGCTCAACCTCGTCGGCGCCTTCCTCTCGGTGGAGGTCGCCAAGACCATCTCCGGCGGCATCATCGACGAGTCCTCCGGCATCAGACCGGAAGTGATCTTCGCCGGGCTCGTCGGCGCGATCGTCTGGAATCTGCTCACCTGGCTGGCCGGGCTCCCGTCCAGTTCCTCGCACGCCCTGTTCGGCGGCCTCATCGGCGCCACCCTCGTCTCGGTCGGCACCCACGGTGTGCACGGCGAGGCGGTCGTCATGAAGGTGCTCATCCCGGCCGTCGCCGCGCCGATCGTGGCCGGTCTCGCCGCCACGCTCGCCACCCGGCTCACCTACCGGATCGGCCGCCACGCCGACCCCGAGGCCACCTCCAAGGGCTACCGGGCGGGCCAGATCGCCTCCGCGGGCCTGGTCTCGCTCGCGCACGGCACGAACGACGCGCAGAAGACGATGGGCGTCATCACGCTGGCGCTGATCACCGGCGGCGTCGTCGCCCCGCACGCCGACCCGCCGCTGTGGGTCATCGTCTCGGCGGGCAGCGCCATCGCGCTCGGTACGTACATCGGCGGCTGGCGGATCATCCGCACGATGGGCAAGGGCATCACCGACATCCAGCCGCAGCAGGGCTTCGCCGCCCAGACCGGCGCCGCGGCCACCATCCTCGCCTCCTCGCACCTCGGCTTCGCGCTGTCCACCACGCAGGTCTGCTCCGGCTCCGTGATGGGCGCGGGCCTCGGCCGCAAGGGCGCGGTGGTCCGCTGGAGCACCGCGGGCCGCATGGTCGCCGCGTGGGGGCTCACGCTGCCCGCCGCCGGCCTGGTCGCGGCCGGCGCCGCGCTGCTGGCCGACGAGGGCACCTGGGGCGTCACCGCCGTGGCGGTCCTCGGCCTGGCCGTGTGCGCGGTCATCCGTACGGCGTCGCGCCGCAAGCCGGTCACGCACGCCAACGTCAACGACCTGGACGGCGACCCGGCCGCAGGTCCGGACGCGGCGGTCGAGCCGCAGGGCGCGGTCACCGCGGCCATCGCGGCCGTCATCCCGCCGCCCGCCGGGACCGTCGCGCCCGGCGCCCCCTCCGACACCGTTCCCGGCGCACCCGCCACGGCCTGACCTGCCCCTCCCCCGCGCCTCCCCGCTCTACCTCAAGGACCCAGGGACCCCCTCATGAGCATCGACTGGCACGCGCTCGGCACGGTCTTCGGCGTCACTCTCGTGGCGACCGTGGGCCTGGTCGGCCTGTTCACCCTCGGCATCGTCGGCCTCACCAAGCACGGCTCCGCTCCGGCGTCCGATTCCGGCTCCGGCTCCCCCGCCGCATCCGGGTCCGGCTCCGTTTCGCACGGGGGCGCCCTGCTCGCCCGGACCGGCGGCTACGCCTGCTTCGCCGTGTGCGCCGCGGCGGTCTCGTACGGCATCTATCTGATCGTGGCCTGAACTCACGGGTTTCGGCGGCGGATGTGGACCTCGCCACACTCCGTCTTCCCAGGTCAACGGTGAGTTGACCTGCCTGCGCGCACGTGGTGGACTGCGGAGGCCATGCGGCGGCAGGAGAGGAAGTCCGGTGCGAATCCGGCGCGGTCCCGCCACTGTCACCGGGGAGTGCACTCCCAACCCGTACGTCACGGCCGGAAATCCGGTTGGAAGGCCGGGAGTGCGTAGATCCGGGAGCCAGGAGACTCTCACCGCCGGTCACGTCGAACCAGGGCGCGGACCCTGAGTGAGGACCTCTGCCATGCCCGGCTGCGCTCGACTCGTCACGGACCACCGCACGCAGGTGCGCACAAGTACGCCACCCTGTCCGGCACTTCACCTGGACGGCGTGGACGCGGGCTGAACCGGTGCGTGCCGATCGCGTGTTCGCGTACGGCGCCGCACTCGGCTTTCTCGGCGATCTCGTCGCGGGCGACCCGCGTCGCGGCCATCCGGTCGCGGTGTTCGGGCGCGCGGCGGGCGCGTTGGAGCGCCGGATGTGGCGTAACGACCGGGGCAGTGGGGCGGTCTACGCCGCACTGTGCGCCGGGGGCGCGGTGGGTGCCGCCGCGCTGGCCGACCGGGCCGTACGGTCCTCCGTCGCGCTCCGCGTCGCGCTGACCGCCGCCGCCACCTGGTCGGTGCTGGGCGGGACGTCACTGGCCCGTGAGGCGCGGGCCGTCGCCGCCGCGCTCGACGCCGGGGACATCGAGGCGGCGCGCGCCCGGCTGCCGCACCTGTGCGGACGCGACCCGCATTCCCTGGACGCGGCGGGGATCGCGCGCGCCGTGGTCGAATCGGTCGCGGAGAACACCTCGGACGCGGTCGTCGGGGCCCTGGTGTGGGGCGCGTGGGGCGGGGTGCCGGGGCTGGTCGGCTTCCGCGCCGTCAACACGCTCGACGCGATGGTCGGTCACCGGTCGCCGCGCCACCTGCGGTTCGGCTGGGCCGCCGCGCGGCTGGACGACGTCGTCGGCTACCCCGGCGCCCGCCTCACCGCCGCGCTCGCCGTCCTCGCCGGGCCCTCGCCGCGTACCGCCCTGCGCGTCTGGCGCCGGGACGCCGCCGCGCACCCCAGCCCCAACGCGGGACCCGTGGAAGCCGCCTTCGCCGGCGCCCTGCGCCTGCGTCTCGGCGGCACCCTCTCCTACGCGGGCCGCACCGAACACCGCGCCGTCCTGGGCGCCGAACACCCGGCCCCGGCCCCGGCCGACATCGCGCGGGCCGTCCGGCTGTCGCGGCGGGTCTCGGCCGCCGCGGCGGCGCTCTGCGTCCTGACAGCGGCGATACGGGGCGGCTCGGCGCCGGGCCACGGCCGACCGGGGGAACGGCCCTCGGGGGGACGTGCCGTCGGCGGAGGGATACGTCCGCCGCGGCGGCGCGAAGCACGAGGGTGGAGTCCGACGGTGTCGCGCCGGGCGCGGCCTTTCTCCGGCGCCGGGGGGACCTCGTGACAGCCCTCGGGGGCGGCCTGTTGGTCGCCGGGACGACCTCGGACGCGGGCAAGTCCGTGGTGACGGCGGGGATTTGCCGGTGGCTGGTGCGACAGGGCATACGCGTGGCCCCCTTCAAGGGGCAGAACATGTCGCTGAACTCGTTCGTGACGCGGGAGGGCGCCGAGATCGGCCGGGCACAGGCGATGCAGGCGCAGGCCGCCCGCGTGGAGCCGTCGGCGCTGATGAATCCGGTGCTGCTCAAGCCGGGCGGCGACCGCAGCAGCCAGGTCGTGGTCCTGGGCAAGGCCGTGGGCGAACTGAGCGCGCGCGGCTACCACGGCGGACGGCAGGCCGATCTGCTGGGCACGGTCACCGGCTGCCTCGAAGAGCTGCGCGGCCGGTACGACGCGGTGATCTGCGAGGGCGCGGGCAGCCCGGCCGAGATCAATCTGCGCAGGACCGACATCGTGAACATGGGCGTGGCCCGCGCGGCCGGACTGCCGGTGGTCGTGGTCGGCGACATCGACCGCGGCGGCGTCTTCGCGTCCTTCTTCGGGACGACGGCGCTGCTCGCGCCCGAGGACCAGGCGCTGGTCGCGGGCTATCTGGTCAACAAATTCCGCGGTGACGTCTCGCTGCTCCGGCCGGGTCTGGACATGCTGCACAAGCTGACCGGCCGGCCGACGCTCGGCGTGCTGCCGTTCGCCCACGGCCTGGGCATCGACGAGGAGGACGGGCTGGGGGTCCCCCGGGGCGGAGTTCGGGGGAGCGTGTCGCCGCGCGCCGCCCATGAATCGGTGGTCGCGCCGCCGCACGGCGCGGAGTTGCTGCGGGTCGCGGTGGCCGCCGTACCGCTGATGTCGAACTTCACGGACGTGGACGCGCTCGCGGCGGAGCCGGGGGTGGTGGTGCGGTTCGTGGACCGGGCCGAGGAGTTGGCGGACGCCGACCTCGTGGTGCTGCCGGGCACGCGCGGCACCGTGCGGGCGCTGGAGTGGCTGCGTGAGCGCGGCCTGGCCGACGCCGTCGTACGGCGGGCCGCCGAGGGGCGTCCGGTGCTGGGTGTCTGCGGCGGTTTCCAGATGCTGGCCGACCGCATCGAGGACGACGTCGAGTCGCGGGCGGGCTCGGTCCCCGGTCTTGGCCTGCTGCCGGTCCGGGTGCGCTTCGCCGCCGCGAAGACGCTGGCCAGGCCGGTCGGGACGGCGTACGGGGAGCGCGTCGAGGGCTATGAGATCCACCACGGGGTGGCCGAGGTCCTGGGCGGTGACGAGGAGTTCCTCGACGGCTGCCGGGTCGGCGCGGTGTGGGGCACGCACTGGCACGGCTCGTTGGAGAGCGACGGTTTCCGCCGGGCGTTCCTGCGACGGGTGGCCGCCGCAGCCGGACGGCGCTTCGTCCCGGCGCCCGACACGTCCTTCGGGGCGCTGCGCGAGGCGCAGTTGGACCGGCTGGGCGATCTGATCGAGGAGCACGCGGACACCGGCGCGCTGCTGCGGCTGATCGAGCAGGGGCCGCCGCCCGACCTGCCGTTCGTGCCGCCGGGCGCGCCGTGAACGGCAACCGGGACGACGGCCGGGACGACGGCCGGAACGACGGCAGGACCGACGGCCGGGGCGGCACCCGTAAGGACTTCTCCGGGGCGGCCGGCCGGCCGCAGACCCACCCGTTCCCCCGCCGGGGAACGGGACGTGACGATGACGATGGGGCACACGTGAGCACCGTTCTGCTGCTGTCCACCGCCGACACCGACCTGTTGGCGGCCCGCGCCGCCGACTCGTCCGCCGTCTCCTACCGGATCGGCAACCCCTCCCGCGTCGATCCGGCGGCCGAACTGCCCGCGCTGCTGGACGGCGTGGACATCGCGGTGGTCCGGCTGCTCGGCGGCCGACGGGTCTGGGAGGAGGGTCTGGCGGCGCTCGCGGCCTCCGGGGTGCCGACGGTGCTGCTGGGCGGTGAGTCGGTGCCGGACGCGGAGCTGATGGCGCTGTCGTCGGTCCCCGCGGGTGTCGTCGCGGAGGCGCTGCGCTATCTGGTCGAGGGCGGCCCGGAGAATCTGACGGAGCTGGCCCGCTTCCTGTCCGACACGGTGCTGATGAGCGGCGAGGGCTTCGAGGCGCCGCGCCGGATGCCCGAGTACGGCGTGCACGGCGCGTACGCGTACGACGAGGCCCTGCCGACCGTCGCCGTCCTCTTCTACCGGGCGCACGAACTGTCGGGGAACACCGCGTTCGTGGACACGCTGTGCGCGGCGGTCGAGGCGAAGGGCGCCAACGCCCTTCCGGTGTACTGCGGTTCGCTGCGCAGCGCCGATGAGGGGCTGTACGCGCTGCTCGGGCGGGCCGACGCGATCGTGGCGACCGTGCTGGCGGCGGGCGGCACCGTCGCGTCCGAGGCGACGGCGGGCGGGGACGACGAGGCGTGGGACATCGGCGCGTTGGCGGACCTGGACGTGCCGGTGCTCCAGGGCCTGTGCCTGACCTCGTCGCGCGAGGCGTGGCTGGGGTCGGACGCGGCGCTGACGCCGATGGACGCGGCGATGCAGGTGGCGATACCCGAATTCGACGGGCGGCTGATCACCGTGCCGTTCTCGTTCAAGGAGACCGGCGAGGGCGACGTGCCGGTCTACGCGGCCGATCCGGAGCGGGCGGCGCGGGTCGCCGGTATCGCGGTCCGGCACGCGGCGCTGAAGTACAAGGCGAACGCCGACAAGCGGCTCGCGCTGGTCTTCACCGCCTACCCGACCAAGCACTCCCGGGTCGGCAACGCGGTCGGCCTCGACACCCCCGCCTCCGCCGTACGGCTGCTGGACGCGCTGCGCGAGGCGGGATACGTGACCGGTGAATACCCTTCCGGGGGCGACGAGTTGATCCACCGGCTGATCGCGGCTGGCGGTCACGACGTGGAGTGGCTGACGGAGGATCAGCTCTCGGCGGCGCCCGCGCGCGTGCCGCTGGCCGACTACGAGAAGTGGTTCGCGACGCTCGACGCCGACCTGCGGGCCGGGATGCTGGAGCACTGGGGCGAGCCGCCGGGCTCCCTCTACCTCGACGGCGACGACATCGTGCTGGCGTCCCTGCGGTTCGGCAATGTCGTCATCATGATCCAGCCGCCGCGCGGCTTCGGCGAGAACCCGATCGCGATCTACCACGACCCCGACATGCCGCCGTCCCACCACTACATGGCCGCGTACCGCTGGCTGGAGACGGCGACCGCCGAGGGCGGTTTCGGCGCCGACGCGATCGTGCACCTGGGCAAGCACGGCACGATGGAGTGGCTGCCCGGCAAGGGCCTCGGGCTGTCGGCGGGCTGCGCGCCGGACGCCGTCCTCGGCGAACTCCCCCTGGTCTACCCCTTCATCGTCAACGACCCCGGCGAGGGCACCCAGGCCAAGCGGCGCGGCCACGCCACCGTCGTGGACCACCTCGTGCCGCCGATGGCCCGCGCCGACACCTACGGCGACCTGGCGAAGCTGGAGCAGCTCCTCGACGAGTACGCCCTGGTGAACGATCTCGACCCGGCCAAGGCCCCGGCGGTCCGCAGCCAGATCTGGACCCTGGTGCGCGCCGCCGAGCTCCACCACGACCTGCACGTGGACGAGCAGCCGGAGGAGGACGACTTCAACGACTTCGTGCTGCATGTCGACGGCTGGCTCTGCGAGATCAAGGACGTGCAGATCAGGGACGGTCTGCACATCCTGGGCGGCGGCCCGGTGGGCGAGGCCAGGACCAATCTGGTCCTCGCCGTGCTGCGCTCCGCTCAGGTGTGGGGCGGGGTCGGCGGCGCGCTGCCGGGGCTGCGGGCCGCGCTCGCGCTCTCCTTCGGCCTGGTGGAGAAGACGCTGCTCGCCGAGCCCGGCACCCGCGTGGAGCTGCCGTCCGCGCTCACCTCGCTCGCGTCCGGCCCCGCGCGGACCGCCTCCGACGCCGTCGACCTGCTGGAGCAGCTCGCGCGGCGGCTCGCGGAGGCGATGGAGGCCGCCGACTGGCACCGTGACGCCGCCGCCGGGGTGGTCGCGCAGGTGCTGGGCGACCACGAAGTGCCGGACGCGGTACGGGTGTTGGAATTCGCCGCCCGCGAGGTCGCGCCGCGCCTGGCCCGTACGACCGACGAGATCGACCACATCCTGCGGGCGCTGCGCGGCGGTTACGTACCGGCCGGGCCTTCCGGGTCGCCGACCCGCGGCCTGGTCAACGTCCTGCCGACCGGCCGCAATTTCTACTCCGTCGACCCCAAGGCCATTCCGTCCAGGCTCGCTTGGGACGTCGGCACGGCGCTCGCCGACTCGCTGCTGGCCCGGCACCTCGCCGACACCGGCGCGTATCCGCAGTCCGTGGGCCTCACCGTGTGGGGCACGTCGTGCATGCGCACCCAGGGCGACGACATCGCCGAGATCCTGGCGCTGCTCGGCTGCCGTCCGCTGTGGGACGACGCGTCCCGGCGGGTCACCGGCTTCGAGGTCGTCGGCGCGGAGGAGTTGGGGCGGCCCCGGATCGACGTCACCGTCCGCATCTCCGGCTTCTTCCGCGACGCCTTTCCGCACGTCGTCGCCCTCGTGGACGACGCGGTGCGGGCCGTCGCGGAGTTGGACGAGCCCGCCGACGTCAACTACGTACGCGCCCACGCCGACGAGGACTTCGCCGAGCACGGGGACCGGCGGCGCGCCACCGCCCGCATCTTCGGCTCCAAGCCCGGTGCCTACGGGGCCGGGCTGCTGCCGCTGATCGACGCCCGCAACTGGCGCTCCGACGCCGACCTCGCCGAGGTCTACGCCGTCTGGGGCGGTTACGCCTACGGCCGCGGTCTCGACGGGCGGGCCGCCCGCGGTGACATGGAGGCCGCCTTCCGCCGTATCCAGGTCGCCGCCAAGAACGTCGACACCCGTGAGCACGACCTTGTCGACGCCGACGACTACTTCCAGTACCACGGGGGCATGGTCGCCATGGTCCGGCATCTGACCGGCGACTCCCCGCGGGCCTATGTCGGCGACTCCGCGCTCACGGACCAGGTCCGCACGCGGACCCTCGGTGAGGAGACGCACCGGGTGTTCCGGGCGCGGGTCGTCAATCCCCGCTGGATGGCCGCGATGCGGCGGCACGGGTACAAGGGGGCTTTCGAGATGGCGGCGACCGTCGATTATCTCTTCGGGTACGACGCCACGGCGGGGGTGGTGGACGACTGGATGTACGAGAAGCTCGCCACCGAGTATGTCTTCGACGCGGAGAACCAGGAATTCATGCGGAAGTCCAATCCCTGGGCTCTGCGGGGGATTTCGGAGCGGCTGCTCGAAGCGGCCGAGCGGGGGCTGTGGTCCGCCCCCGACCCCGAGACCCTGGAGCGCCTGCGCTCCACCTATCTCGACCTCGAGGGTGACCTGGAGGGCGACGCGTGACCCCCACCGCCACCGCTACGCCTGCGGCGGGCCTTCTCCCCCACCCCGCCCCTCCCCGAAACCGGCGGCAAGCCCCCGTCCCCCCTGTCCTCAATCGCCGGACAGGCTCGTCGTGCCGCACCCCTCTCAGCATTCCCCAGCCCGCCCGGCGACGGAAGGCAGAGGTCGTCGAGGCATGCGCAGCACCCATCGTCCGGCTGCCGGAGGCGGGAGCCGCCCTCGCGCACCCCACCCCGGTTCTCCAGCCCGCCCGGCGATTGAGGGCTTCGGGGAGGGGCGGGGTGGGGGGAGAGATGTCAGCGAACCGCATGTGCACGTACGAGGAGGCATCGTGAGTACGCCGTATCCGTTCACGGCCCTGGTGGGCCAGGAAGACCTGCGGTTGGCGCTGCTGTTGAACGCCGTGAGCCCGGCGGTGGGCGGGGTGCTGGTCAGGGGGGAGAAGGGCACCGCGAAGAGCACCGCGGTGCGGGCGCTGTCGACACTGCTGCCGGACGTACCGGTGGTGCAGGGGTGCAGGTTCTCCTGCGACCCGGCGGCCCCGGACGCGCAGTGCCCGGACGGCCCGCATGAGGCGGGCGGGGGAACGGCCCGCGCGGCGCGGGTGGTTGAGCTGCCGGTCGGCGCGAGCGAGGACCGACTGGTGGGCGCGCTGGACATCGAGCGCGCCCTGTCGGAGGGCGTGAAGGCGTACGAGCCGGGCCTGTTGGCGGCGGCGCACCGCGGCGTGCTGTACGTGGACGAGGTGAATCTGCTCCACGACCACTTGGTGGACCTGCTGCTGGACGCGGCGGCGATGGGCGCGAGCTACGTGGAGCGCGAAGGCGTCTCCGTCCGGCACGCGGCCCGCTTCCTGCTGGTCGGCACGATGAACCCGGAAGAGGGCGAGTTGCGCCCGCAGTTGCTCGACCGGTTCGGCCTGACGGTCGAGGTCGCGGCCTCGCGGGAGACCGACGAGCGCGTCGAGGTGGTCAGGCGGCGGCTGGCGTACGACGCGGATCCGGCCGGTTTCGGGGCGCGTTGGGCGGCCGACGAGCAGGCGGTGCGTGAACGGATAGCCGCCGCGCGGCGGTTGCTGCCGTCGGTGCGCCTGGGCGACGGCGCGCTGCGGCAGATCGCGGCGACGTGCGCGGCGTTCGAGGTGGACGGGATGCGCGCGGACATCGTCATGGCGCGTACGGCGACGGCGCTGGCCGCGTGGGCGGGCCGCACGGTCGTCCTCGCCGAGGACGTACGGCAGGCCGCGCTGTTGGCGTTGCCCCACCGGCGGCGTCGCAACCCCTTTGACGCGCCCGGCCTCGACGAGGACAAGCTGGACGAGACGCTGGAGCGGGAGCGCGGGGCCGGCGAGGGAGAGGGAGAGCAGGGCGAGGGGCGGGACGGCGAGGGGGACGACGACCCGGACACCGACCCGGACGGCCCCGGCGGCGGGCCGTCCGGGCCTCGGGAGCCGGAGGGCGGCCCGCAGGGCGGCTCTCGGGAACAGCCCGGCGGCGAGCAGGACGCGCCCGCGGGCCAGGACTCCCCCGCCGCGAGCGCGGGTGCGGGCGACAGCGCGGGCGACGGCTCCGGGCCCAAGGGCGAGCGCTCGGCGGTCGGCGCCGGGGACCCGTACAGGACGCGGCACTTCGATGTGCCGGGCATCGGCGAGGGCGCGGCCGGGCGCAGGTCCAGGGCCCGTACGGCGCACGGCAGGACGACCTCCGCCAGGCGCCCGCGCGGCTCGCTGGGCAAGCTGCATCTGGCGGCCACCGTGCAGGCGGCGGCCCCGTACCAGCGGGCGCGCGGCCGGTCGGGCGCGGGGCTCGTGATCCGCCGGGACGATCTGCGGCAGGCGGTCAGGGAGGGCCGCGAGGGCAATCTCGTGCTGTTCGTGGTGGACGCGTCCGGCTCGATGGCGGCGCGGGAGCGGATGACCGCGGTCAAGGGCGCGGTGCTGTCGCTGCTGCTGGACGCGTACCAGCGGCGCGACAAGGTCGGTCTGGTCACCTTCCGCGGCGCGGACGCCGACCTCGTGCTGCCGCCGACGTCGTCGGTCGAGGCGGGCGCGGCCCGGCTGGAGAAGCTGCCGACCGGTGGGCGTACGCCGCTGGCCGCCGGGCTGCTCAAGGCGCGTGAGGTGCTGCGCGTGGAGCGGTTGCGGGACGCCACGCGGCGCCCGCTGCTGATCGTGGTGACGGACGGCCGGGCGACCGGCAGCCGGGCGGCGGCGGGCAGCACGGTCAAGAGCGGTCTGGAACCGATGGCGCTCGCCGCGCGGGCGGCCCGGCTGCTGGCCGCAGAAGGCACCGCCTCGGTGGTCGTGGACTGCGAGTCGGGCCCGGTCAGGCTCGGCCTGGCGGGCGCGCTGGCACAGGAGTTGGGCGGCGTCGCGGTGACGCTGGAGGAACTGCGCGCCGACACGGTGTCCGCGCTCGTCAACGACGTACGGAGGGCCGCGTAATGCCGCAGGGGCAGCCGAGTGCCGTACCCGACGACGGTTTGACGACCCGTCAGCGCAGGAACCGGCCGCTGACGATCGTGCACACCGGGGTCGGCAAGGGGAAGTCGACCGCCGCCTTCGGTCTCGCGCTGCGCGCCTGGAACCAGGGCTGGCCGGTCGGGGTGTTCCAATTCGTCAAGTCCGCCAAGTGGAAGGTCGGCGAGGAGCGGGCGCTGCGCGTGCTCGGCGACTCCGGCGAGGGCGGGACCGTCGCCTGGCACAAGATGGGCGAGGGCTGGTCCTGGGTGCAGCGGTCCCTGGAGTCCAGCGAGGACGCGGCACGCGAGGGGTGGGAGCAGGTCAAGCGGGACCTGGCCGCCGAGACGTACCGGCTCTACGTGCTGGACGAGTTCGCGTACCCCATGCACTGGGGGTGGGTCGACACCGACGAGGTCGTCGCCGTGCTCCGCGACCGGCCCGGCGCCCAGCACGTCGTCATCACCGGCCGCAACGCGCCGCCCGCGCTGGTCGACGCCGCCGACCTCGTCACCGACATGTCCAAGGTCAAGCACCCCATGGACGCCGGGCAGAAGGGGCAGAGGGGCATCGAGTGGTGAACGTCCCGCGCCTCGTGGTGGCCGCGCCCGCCTCCGGAAGCGGCAAGACCACCGTCGCCACCGGGCTGTTGGCCGCCTTCGCCGAGGCCGGGCTCGCTGTGTCCCCGCACAAGGTCGGGCCCGACTACATCGATCCCGGCTACCACTCGCTCGGCGCCGGGCGGCCCGGTCGCAACCTCGATCCCTTTCTGTGCGGGCCCGACCGTGTCGTCCCGCTCTTCGCGCACGGCGCCGCCGGGTGCGAACTCGCCGTCGTCGAGGGCGTCATGGGGCTCTTCGACGGTGCCGCGGGGCGCGGTGAGCTGGGCTCCACCGCGCAGGTCGCCAAGATTCTCCGGGCGCCGGTGGTTCTCGTCGTGGACGCCGGCGCGCAGTCGCGGTCCGTCGCCGCGCTCGTCCATGGCTTCGCCTCCTGGGATCCCGAGGTGCGGATCGGCGGGGTCGTTCTCAATCAGGTCGCTTCCGATCGGCACGAGGCCCTTTTGCGGGCCGCGCTCGACGAGTCCGGGGTGCCCGTGCTCGGTGTGCTGCGGCGCGCGCCGCTGCTTCATGTGCCGTCACGGCACCTCGGGCTCATTCCTGTCGCCGAGCGGCGGGGTGACGCCGTGGGGTGGGTCCGTGAGCTCGCCGCGCTCGTGCGCGGTGCCTGCGATCTGCCCGCGCTCCTCTCCCTGGCGCGCAGCGCCCCGGACCTGCCGGGCACCGCCTGGGACCCGCTGGCCGAGCTGGCGGCCTGCGGCGCCGCTTTCCCCCACCCCGCCCCTCCCCGAAACCGTGGCTCCGCCCCGGCCCCTTCCCCGGCTGCCGCTGCGGGTGGGGCCGGGGGTTCGGGCTCGGATGCGGGGAGGGGCGCGGTGGTGGCTGTCGCGGGTGGGGCGGCGTTCACGTTCGGGTACGAGGAGCAGGCGGAGCTGCTGCGGGCGGCGGGGGCGGACGTGGTGGGGTTCGACCCGCTGCGGGACGAGGAGTTGCCGGAGGGTACGCGCGGCGTGATCCTCGGCGGCGGCTTCCCCGAGATGCACGCCGCCGACCTGTCGGCGAATGAGCGGCTGCGCGAGGCGGTCGCCGCCTTCGAAGGCCCGATCGCGGCGGAGTGCGCCGGACTCCTTTACCTGACAAGGGAGTTGGACGGCGCCCCGATGTGCGGGGTGCTGAACGCCACGGCCACGATGACCGACCGCCTGACGCTGGGCTACCGCGAGGCCGTCGCGCTGAGCGACAGCGTGCTGGCGGCGGCCGGCACCCGCCTGCGGGGCCACGAGTTCCACAGGACCCGCGTGGAGCCGGGCGCGGGCGCCACCCCGGCCTGGGGTTTCACGGGAGAAGCCGCCCGCAGGGTCGACGGCTTCGTGGAGAAGAACGTGCATGCCTCGTATCTGCATGTGCACTGGGCCGCCGAGCCGTCACTGGCGCGGCGCTTCGTAGAGAGGTGTGCCGAATGACCGCGCTGCTGACCGGAGTCGGGGTGGGCCCCGGCGACCCGGAGCTGGTGACCGTCAAGGGAGTGAACGCGCTGCGGGCGGCGGCCGTGGTCGTCGTACCGGTACTCGACACGGGCGAGCGGGGACGGGCGGAGGCGACCGTACTGCACTACGTGGACGCGGCGCGGATCGTCCGGGTGGTGTTCGCGCTGAACGAGCGGACCGACCGGGCGCGGCGGGAGGCGGCGTGGGACGCGGCGGGCGCGCGGATGGCCGAACTCCTGCGGGAGCACGGGACGGTGGCCTTCGCGACGATCGGCGACCCGAATGTGTACTCGACGTTCACGTATCTGGCGCAGACGGTCACGGAGTCGGTGGCCGGGGTGCGGATCGAGACGGTGCCCGGCATCACGGCGATGCAGGATCTGGCGGCGCGCAGCGGGGCCGTACTCACCGAGGGAACCGAGCCGTTGACGCTGGTGCCGGTGACGGCGGGGGCCGCGGTGCTGCGGGCGGCGCTGGAGGGGCCCGGCACGGTGGTGGCGTACAAATTCGGGCGGCTGGCCGGGGAAGTGGCGGCGGCGCTGCGGGAGACCGGCAGGACCGAGGGCGCGGTGTGGGGCAGTTCGCTGGGGCTGCCCGGTGAATCGATCAGGCCCGCCAAGGAGTTGGCGGAGGAGCTGCGGGACGGCGCGCTGCCGTACCTGTCGACGCTGATCGCGCCCGCGCGGCGCGACGGCGGCCGGGGAGGAAAGCTGTGAGCGGCGCGACGGAACCGGGGACGGGCGCCGCAAGCGGCGCGAAGGTGACGATCGTCGGCGCGGGCCCCGGCGCGGCGGATCTGCTGACCTTCCGGGCGGCGCGGGCCATCGCGGAGGCGGACGTCGTCATCTGGGCGGCGAGCCTGGTGCAGGCCGAGGTGCTGCGGCACGCCCGCGACGGCGCGGAGATCCTGGACTCCGCGGCGATGTCGCTGGAGGACGTGGTCGCGGTGTACGAGCGGGCGCTGCGCGAGGGGCTGCGGGTGGCGCGGATCCACTCGGGCGATCCGGCGCTGTGGGGCGGCACGCAGGAGCAGGTGGACCGCTGCGCGGGGCTCGGCATCGAGGTGGAGATCGTGCCGGGGGTGTCGTCGTTCTCGGCCGTCGCGGCCCTGGCAGGGCGGGAGTTGACGATTCCCGAGGTCGCGCAGTCGGTGATCCTGACCCGGCTGGGCGGCGGCAAGACGCCGATGCCGCCGGGCGAGGAGGTCAGGGAATTCGCCCGGCACGGTACGACGATGGCGGTGTTCCTGTCCGCGGCGCGGTCCGGGCAGCTCGCCGCCGAGCTGCTGGAGGGCGGCTACGTCACCGGCACCCCGGTGCTGATTGCCCATCAGGTCACGTGGCCCGAGGAGCTGTTGCTGCGTTGCACGGTCGGCACGATGGAGGCCACCGTCAAGGAGCACAAGCTCTGGAAGCACACGCTCTTCCTGGTCGGACCCGCGCTCGCGGCCTCCGGGACGCGCTCGCACCTCTATCACCCCGGCCACTTCCACGGTTTCCGGCGGGCCGATCCGGTGGCGCGGCGCGCCCTGCGGGAGTCCCGTGCTCCGGGAGAGTCCCGTACGCCGGAGGAGTCCCGCGCTTCGGGGGACTCGCGTGAGTCCCATGGGTGACGGCGTGATCACCGTCCTCGGCGTGGGTACGGGCGGCCCGGTGCCCGACGTCGGCGCCGCCGATCTGGTCGTCGGCGCCGCCCGGCACCTCGGCGCGGTCCAACTGCCCGCCGGGGCACGGCGCGTGGTGCTCGGGCCGCTCGCACCCGCGCTCGACACGATCGCGGAGTACGCGGCCGCGCCCGGTGCCCGCGTGGTCGTGCTCGCCTCGGGCGACCCCGGATTCTTCGGGATCGTACGGGCGTTGGGCGCGCGGTTCGGCGCGGCGGCGCTCGACGTACGGCCGTCGTCCCCGTCCGTCGCGGTGGCCTTCGCCCGGCTCGGGCTGCGCTGGGACGACGCGGTGGTGGTCAGCGCGCACGGACGCGATCTGCGCACCGCCGTCCATGTGTGCCGGGCGCATCCCAAAACGGCCGTACTGACCGGACCCGGCGCGGGACCGGCCGAGTTGGGCGCGGCGCTGGCCCGTACCGGCCTGGACCGTACCCTCGTTGTCGCCTCCGCGCTCGGTACGGACGCCGAGCGCGTCGAGCGGGTCTCGCCCGCGCGGGCCGCCGAACGGGACTGGTCGGGGGCCGGGGTCGCGGTGGTGCTGTGCCTGGCGGCGGACTCCTTCGGCGAACGGGCCGACGTCTCCCGTACGGTCGCGGGGCCGCCGCCCGCACCCGCCCAATGGGCGCTGCCCGAGGAGGAGTTCGCGCACCGCGACTCCATGGTCACCAAGTTCGAGGTACGGGCCCTGGCCCTGGCCCGGCTCGGGCCGCGCACCGGGGACCTGGTGTGGGACGTCGGGGCCGGGTCCGGGTCCGTGGCCGTGGAGTGCGCGCGGTTCGGCGCCGCCGTGGTCGCCGTGGAGAAGACGGCCGACGGCGTCGAGCGGATACGGGCGAACGCCGTCGCGCACGGCGTGGACGTGCAGGTCGTGCACGGGGACGCGCCCGCCGCGCTCGACGGACTGCCCGACCCCGACGCCGTCTTCGTCGGCGGCGGCGGGCGGGAGCTGGCCGCGATCGTCGAGGCGTGCGCCCGGCGGGCGCGGCGGACCGTCGTGGTGACGCTCGCCGCCGTCGACCGGGTGGCGGAGGTCCGCGGTGCCCTGCGGGCCGCCGGGCTGGTGCCCGACGGTGTCCTGCTCCAGTCGTCGCGGCTCGCGCCGCTGCCCGGGGAGGTGGCGCGGCTGGCCGCGACGAATCCCGTGTTCGTGCTGTGGGCCCGGCGCCCCGCACCCCAAGAAGGAGAGCTCTCGTGATCGGCCTCATCCACGCCACCGCGGCGGGGCGCACCGGATGCGAGCGGCTCGCCGCCGCGTGGCCCGGCAGGACGGTGCTGTACGGGGACGGCGCGGACCGTCCGCTGCGGTCCGTGGTGGCGACGGCCTTCGCCGAGTGCGACCAGCTCGTCCTCTTCCTCGCGACCGGCGCCGCCGTGCGGCTCCTCGCCCCGCTGCTGCGCGGCAAGGCCGAGGATCCCGGTGTCGTCACCGTCGACGAGGCCCACCGCCACGCCGTCGCCCTCCTCGGCGGGCACGGCGGCGGCGCCAACGCTCTGGCCTCCGCCGTCTCCTCCGTCCTCGGGTCCGCTCCCGTCATCACCACCGCGACCGACTCCGTCGGCACCCCCGCGCTCGACGCCCTCCCCTACCCCACGGACGGGCCCCTGGCCCCCCTCACCCGCGCCCTCCTCGACGGCGCCCCCGTCCGCCTCCACACCGACCAGACCTGGCCCCTCCCCGCCTTTCCCCTGACGGTGGTCCCGGCAGAGTGGACCCCAGCGCACTCGGGGGAACCGTCGCCCCCCGAAGACCCCCGGACGTCGGCCGGGCCCCGTACGGCTCCGCCGCCCCCCACCATCCCGCGTCCGCCGGACGCGGCGGATTCAGGGGAACCCACTTCCCCCGAAGACCCCCAGACCTTGGCCGAGCGCCGCACGGCACCGCCGAACACCGCCGTCCCGCGTCCGCCGGACGCGGCGGATTCAGGGGAACCCTCGTCCCCCGAAGGCCCCCGGACGTCGGCCGGGCGGGACCAGCCGTTCACGCTCCGGCCCGGGCCCCCGGCCCAGCGCGAGCTGACCTCGGCACCGCCGAACACCGCCGTCCCGCGTCCGCCGGACGCGGCGAATACAGGGGAACCCTCGCCCCCCGAAGGCCCCCGGACTGTGGCCGGGCAGGACCAGCCGTTCACGCTCCGGCCCGGGCCCCCGGCCCAGCGCGAGCTGACCTCGGCACCGCCGAACACCGCCGTCCCCCGCCCGGCGGGCGCGGGTGGGTATGCGGTGTGGGTGACGGATCGGGTGGTGGGGGGAGATGAGGGGGGCGTCGCGGTGTTTGTGAGGCCGCCGTCGTTGGTGGTGGGGGTGGGGGGAAGCCGGGGGGTCGGGCGGGAGGAAGTGGTCGGGCTGGTGCGCGGCACCCTGGCGGAGGCGGGGCTGGCGGAGAAGAGCGTGAGCGCCCTGGCGACGGTGGACGCGAAGGCCGGGGAGGAGGGGATCGTGGCCGCGGCGGCGGAGTTCGGGGTGCCGTTGCTGACGTACGCGGCGGCGGAACTGGCGAGGACGGCCGTGCCGAACCCCTCGGCGGCGCCGCTCGCCGCGGTCGGGACACCGTCCGTGGCGGAGGCGGCGGCGATCCTGGCCGCCGGGACCGACGGCCAACTGATCGTGGAGAAGCGGAAGTCGGCGATGGCGACAGCCGCCGTCGCGCGGCGCCGACCGCGCGGACGGCTGGCCGTGGTGGGCCTGGGCCCCGGCGCCCGCGACCTGGTGACACCGCGCGCCGTGGCGGAACTGCGCCGCGCGTCCGTGATCGTCGGCCTCGACCAGTACGTCGACCAGATCCGCGACCTGCTGATGCCCGGCACCCGCGTGCTGGAGTCGGGGCTCGGCGCGGAGGAGGAACGGGCCCGCACCGCCGTCGCCGAGGCCCGCGCCGGGCACGCCGTCGCGCTGATCGGGAGCGGTGACGCCGGGGTCTACGCGATGGCCTCCCCCGCGCTGGCGGAGGCGGCCGACGACATCGACGTGATCGGCGTCCCGGGCGTGACCGCCGCCCTGGCGGCAGCCGCCCTGCTGGGCGCGCCGCTCGGCCACGACCACGTCTCGATCAGCCTGTCCGACCTGCACACGCCCTGGGACGTGATCGAACGGCGCGTGCGGGCCGCCGCCGAGTCCGACCTGGTCGTGACCTTCTACAACCCCCGCAGCCGCGGGCGCGCCTGGCAGTTGCCCAAGGCGCTGTCCGTCCTGGCCGAGCACCGCACCCCGCTGACTCCGGTCGGCGTCGTCCACGCGGCGTCCCGCCCGGACGAACGGGTCGAGGTCACGACGCTCGCCGACCTCGACGTCGGCACGGTCGACATGGTGACGGTCGTGACCGTCGGCAACACCGCCAGCCGTATCGTCTCCGGCCGCATGGTGACCCCCCGCGGCTACCGCTGGCAGACATGACGGCGCCCCGTCACCTGTTCCCACAAGCCCCGACCGCCCCCACCCCCTCCGGAGGAGAAGCCGCGTGAACCGTACGGTCCACCCCATTGAGCAGGAGTCCTTCCGCATCCTGCGGTCCCGGCTCGACACCTCAGGGATGACGCCGCTGCGACGGGCCGTCGTGGAGCGCGTGATCCATTCGAGCGCGGACCTCGGGTACGCGGAGGACCTGGTGTGCGAGGAGTCGGAACTCCGTTACGCGCACGCCGCGTTGCACGCGGGCGCGCCGATCGTGGCGGACGTGGAGATGGTCGCGTCCGGGATCACGGCACGGTCCTCGGTGTGCCGGCTCACGGACGCGGCGTCCGGGCCGGGACTGACGCGCAGCGCGCACGCGATACGGCTGGCGTACGCGGAGGTCGGGCCGGGCGCGGTGTGGGTGGTCGGATGCGCGCCCACGGCGCTGGAGGAGTTGCTGAACCTGGACGCGGCGCCCGCGTTGGTGATCGGGCTGCCGGTCGGCTTCGTCGGCGCGGCGGAGAGCAAGGCGCGGCTGCGGGCGTCGGGGCTGCCCGCGGTCAGCAACGTCTCGGAGAAGGGCGGCTCCGCGGTGGCCGCCGCGGCGCTCAACGCCCTGTTGTACACGGAATATCCCCTCGCGGAACATCACCTCACCGACCGTCCCCTCGCCGACCATCCCTTCAAGGAGAACGACCAGTGACCCACCCCCCTGCCCTTCTGCTCGTCGGCCACGGCACGCGTGACGCGGCCGGTGCGGCCGCCTTCCGCTCGTTCGTGGCGCAACTGGGCGCGGCCAGTCCGGAGTTGGCGGTCGGCGGCGGCTTCATCGAGCTGTCGCCGCCGCCGCTGGCGGACTCGGTGGCGGAGCTGGTCGGCGCGGGCGTACGCGACTTCGCCGCCGTTCCACTGGTGCTGGTGTCGGCCGGGCACGCCAAGGGCGACATACCGGCGGCGCTGGCCCGTGAGGAGCGGCGCCATCCGGGGACGTCGTTCGCGTACGGCCGCCCGCTCGGGCCGCATCCGAATCTGCTGACGGTGCTGGAGCGGCGCGTGGACGAGGCGCTGGCGGGCGCCGACCGCGCGGGGACCACGGTGCTGCTGGTGGGCCGGGGTTCCACGGATCCGGACGCCAACGCCGAGGTGTTCAAGGTGGCGCGGCTGCTGTGGGAGGGCCGTGGTTACGCGGGGGTGGAGACGGCCTTCGTGTCGCTGGCCGAGCCGTCGGTGCGGGCCGGTCTCGACCGCTGCCGCAAGCTGGGCGCGCGCCGCGTCGTCGTCCTGCCGTACTTCCTGTTCACCGGTGTGCTGCCGGACCGGGTACGGGACCAGGCCCGCGAGTGGGCGGGGGAAGCGCCGGACGTGGAGCTGCGCTGCGCCGACGTGATCGGCCCCGAGCCGGAGTTGGCGGAGCTGGTGATGGAGCGCTACCGGGAGACGGTACGGGGCGACCTGCGGATGAACTGCGACTCGTGCGTGTACCGGGTCAAGCTCCCCGGCTTCGAGGACCGTGTCGGGCTGCCGCAGCAGCCGCACCACCACCCCGACGACCCGTCGCACAGCCATGGAAGCGGCCACCATGCGCACACCCACTGACCGCGACCGCGTGCCGGACCCGGCGGCGGGCGGCGGCCCGGACCCGTACGGCCGCGACACCCCCGACGGCCATGACGCCCGCCGCGCCGAAGTCGCCGCCGACGGCTACGACTTGCGGCATCACGGTGACGCCGAGGTCGGCGAGGGCCTGATCGACCTCGCGGTCAACGTCCGCGCGAACACTCCCCCGCCCTGGCTGCGCGAGCGCGTCGCGCGGTCGCTGACCGGCCTCGCCGGATATCCGGACGGCCGGGCGGCGCGGCACGCGGTGGCCCTACGCCACGGGCGGCCGGACGCCGAGGTGCTGGTGACGGCCGGAGCGGCGGAGGCGTTCGTGCTGCTCGCACGGGCACTGACACCACATCACACCGTTGTGGTGCACCCGCAGTTCACCGAACCCGAGGCGGCGCTGCGGGCGGCCGGCCACGAGGTGCGACGGGTCCTGTTGTCCGCGTCCGACGGCTTCCGGCTCGACCCGGCGGCGGTCCCGCCGGAGGCGGATCTGGTGGTGGTCGGCAATCCGACCAACCCGACGTCCGTCCTCCATCCGGCCGCGCTGATACGGGAGTTGGCCCGTCCGGGGCGCACGCTGGTGGTGGACGAGGCGTTCATGGACGCGGTGCCGGGCGAGAGCGAGTCGCTGGCCGGGTGCCGGGACGTGCCGGGGCTCCTCGTCCTGCGCAGTCTGACCAAGACCTGGGGCCTGGCCGGACTGCGGATCGGCTACGTGCTCGGCGACGCGGACACGGTCGCGGCGCTGGAGAGCGCACAGCCGCTGTGGGCGGTGTCGACTCCCGCGCTGGCGGCGGCCGTTGCCTGCGTGGAGCCGGACGCGGTCGCGGAGGCGGCGGAGGCGGCCCGTACCGTGGTCGGCGACCGCGCCTACCTGCTGGACCGGCTGGCCGCACTCCCCGGAGTCGAGGTCGCGGGCGACGCGCCCGCCGGTCCCTTCGTCCTGCTGCGCATGGCCGGAGCGGCCGACGTCCGGCTCCGGCTGCGAGAGATGGGCTACGCGGTCCGGCGCGCCGACACCTTCCCCGGCCTCGGACCCGACTGGCTGCGGATCGCCGTACGCGACCGCCGTACGACGGACGGCTTCGCGAACGCCCTGGCCACGGCCATGGCCTGAGAGCAGGGCGCTCAACCGGCCGCTTCTGCCTACTGCTTGACGCCGAGGGCGGTGAGGTCGACGCCGCCGAGGACCGGCTGCTCGTAGACGTTGGTGAGGCGGGGGGCGCGGTAGACGAGGTGCTGGGTGTAGATCAGCGGGACCATGGTGCCCTCGCCCATCACCTTGGCATCGATGGCCTGCCACAGGGACGCGGCCTTGGCCGGATCGGTGACGCCGTCGGCCTGCGTGACCAGGCCGTTGATCTCGCTGTCGTCGAGCTGGGCGTAGTTGTTGATGCTGCCCGGCTGGATCAGCGAGCGCAGGAAGCCGCCGCCGGTGGGCCAGTCGGCGGCCCATCCGGTCATCACGATGCCCCACTTGGCGCTCTTGAGCTTGCTGGGCGACAGCAGCGTGTCGTAGAAGGTACTGGCGTCCTGCGTGACGATCTTGACGGTGATGCCGACTTCGGCGAGGGAACCGCGGATGGACTGCATGGCGTCCTCGACCCGCCCCGGCGCCTTGACCCCGGCCATGGTGACGGTGAAGCCGTTGGGCTTGCCGCACTTGCCCAGGTACTTGCGTGCCTCGTCGGGGAACGACACCCCCGCGTTGGTGCCGAAGGGCGTGGCCGAGGTGCTGTATCCGTCGGTGGTCGGCGGCAGCATCGTGGTGGCCACCTCGCCGCCGGCGTACTGCCCGCCGAGCACGGCGCGGACCTGCGCCTTGTCGATGGCGTACTGCACGGCCCAGCGGCACTCGTACCGGTCGAAGGGCGCCACCGTGGTCTGGAGGCTCAGGAAGCGGGTGGTGCCGTTGAAGACGAGGTCCGTATTGGCCTTCAGCGCCGGGTCGTTGAGGATCTTGGTCTCGGTCTGGTCGCTGACCGTCTGGCCGGCCAGGTCGAGGTCGGCGCTGCCGTCGAGCAGGTCGGTCTCGACCTCGTCCTGACTGCTGACGATCTTCAGGTCGATCGCGTCGGGCAGCGCGGAGTGCACGGTGTCGGTCCTGGGGTCCCAGTGGGTGTTGCGGACCAGGTGCAGCGAGGCGCCCGAGGTGTAGCTCGCGACGCGGTAGGGGCCGCTGCCGACGGGGTGCTTCCCGAAGTCCTTGCCGCCGCCGGTGTCGGCGGACTGCGGGACGGGCGCGCCGATCGACAGCGCGAGGACGTAGCGGAAGTCCGCGTAGGGCTTGGCGAGCCGGAAGACGATCGTGCGGTCGTCCGGTGTGGCCACCGAGCGCAGGCCGAGCTTGCCGGGGTCGCTGTCGGTGTACGGGCCCTGGTAGTTCTGCCCCTGGTCGAGGAGGTCCACGAGGTGGGTCGGGCCGCCGGGGAACTCGTCGCGGGCGAAGGTCCGCTCGATGCCGTACTTGACGTCCTTGGAGGTGATCGGCGCTCCGTTGTCGAAGGTGACGCCGTCCTTGAGGCGGAAGGTCCAGGTGCGGCCGTCGGAGCTGACCTGGCCGGTGTCGGTGGCGAGGTCGGGGACGACCTTGCGGCCCGCGCCGCCGGGCGCGGGCGCGTAGTCCACGAGTTTGCGCAGGTAGAGGCGCTGGAGATTCCACGACGGCTGGTCGTAGGTGGCGGCCGGGTCGAGGAGATTCTCCGAGGCGTAGGAGGAGATGAGCTTGAGCGTGCCGCCGGTGGCCGTCGAGGGTCTGACCACCCCGTTCAGCCCGCCGCTGTAGCCGGAACCCTCCTTCCCGCCGTGGAGTTGAAGCGCCGCGTTCTGCACGGTCGGCTTGTCGGTGGGCTTGTCGTCGCCGTGCTTCTTGCCGCCGAACGGCGCGAAGGTGAGCGTCACGGTCACGGCGACCGCGGTGACCGCCAGCCCGGCCGCGCCCGCCATCCACCGGCGGCGCCCGGCCCCGCCCCGCGGCGGCTCCGCGGGCCTGCCCACATTGAGCGGCGGCGGGGTGCTCGGCAGATACTGCGGCGGCACCGGGCGCTGCGGGGCGCGGTACGCGGGGTGCTCCGGCTGGTGGTAGCCGGCCGCGCGCGGCGGCGGGGTCGCGTCGCTCGCGGCGGCGGGCGGTATGGACGAGCCCCGGCCCGCGGACGGGGAGGGAGTGCCGGACGAGGGTGCGGGAGTGCCGGAGGACGGGGAAGGCGTGCCGGACGAGGGCGAGGGCGTGCCGCCGGACGGGGAAGGCGTGCCCGGCGACCCGGCGGGGGTCCGCGGTGCCCGCGGCGGCGTGCCTGCTCCGGCCGGGTCCGCCTTGGGCGGCAGCGCGGGCAGCCCGGCGCCCGGCACTCCGAAGGTCGCCCGGGGGTCGGCCGCCGACGACCGCTTGCCCGAACCGCCGTCCGCGGGTTCCGCGGCGGGTCCGGTCAGGGCGGTGGAGCCGGTGGCCGCCAGCCAGCCGCGCAGTTGGTCGCGGAAGGCGGCGGCGCCCTCGGGCCGCTCGGCCGGGTCCTTGGCGAGCGCGGCCAGCACCAGCGCGTCCAACTCCTCGGGCACCCGCGGATTGCGGGCGGACGGGGCCGGGGGCGGGGTGTGGACGTGCCAGTACATGAGGTTGATCGGGTTGCCGTCGGTGAACGGCGGTCTGCCGGTGAGCAGTTCGGTCAGGACGCAGCCGACCGCGTAGACGTCGCTGCGGGCGTCGACGTCGACGCCGTTGATCTGCTCGGGCGACATATAGCTGGGCGTGCCGATCGCCGAGCCGGTGGCGGTCAGCCGGGCGTCGCTGTGCAGGACGTGCGCGATGCCGAAGTCGGCGACCTTGACGGCGCCTTCGGTGGTGATCATCACGTTGGCGGGCTTCACGTCGCGGTGGACGGTGCCGTGGCTGTGCGCGTGGGCGAGCGCGTCCAGCACGTCGGCGGCGATGCGCGCCGCGCGCTCGGGCGCGAACCAGACCTGCTCGCGGACGAGTTGGGCGAGCGTGCTGCCCCGCACGTACTCCATGACCAGGTACGGCACCACGGTGTCGTCGTCGGTGCGGACCTCGTCCTGGTCGTGGACGGTGACGATGCCGGGGTGGTTGAGCGCTCCCGCGGCCTGCGCCTCGCGGGCGAACCGGCGGCGCGCGTCGGGGTCGCTGGCCAGTTCGGGCAGGAGCGTCTTGACCGCGACGGCGCGGCCCATGCGGGTGTCGCGGGCGCGGTGCACCCGGGCCATTCCGCCGGAGCCGAGAAGCTCCGCCAGTTCGTAACGACCCGCGAAAAGCCCGTCGACCATTACTCGTTCGCCCCGTTCGCCCATCCCCAAGTCGAACGGCAGTCGAGCCGCCGTTCGTAGGGAACAGAGTAGAGGGCGGCTCCCGGAGCGGAGCCGCCCTCCCCTGTATTCCCCCGATCCCCCCGTGGGCCGGACTACTCGCCGCGCGAAGCGGCGGCCTTGCGGCGGCGGTTGGTGAGCAGGAAGGCCCCGCCGCCCACCGCGATCAGGCCGATGGCGCCGTACGCCATGTACGGCGTGGAGGAACTGGCGCCGGTCTCGGCCAGGTTGCCGGTGTTCACCGAGGTGTCGGTGCCGGTCTGCGGGTGGGTGTCGCTGCCGCCGGAGGTGGAGCCGCCCGAGGTGCCCGCGGAGCCGGACGTACCGCTGGAACCGCCGTTGCCGGAACCGCCGTTGGACGAGCCGGAGGTGGAGCCGCCGGTGGAGTGACCGCCCGTGGAGCCGCCGGTCGAGCCGCCGTTGGTGGACCCCCCGTTCGTGGAACCGCCGTTCGCGGCACCTCCGTTGGCGGAGCCGCCGTTCGTCGAGCCGCCGTTGGTGGACCCTCCGTTCGTGGAACCGCCGTTGGTCGAGCCTCCGTTCGTGGAACCGCCGTTCGTCGAGCCGCCGGAGTTGCCGCCCGACGTCGACCCCCCGGTCGAGCCGCCGGCCTGGGGCGTACGGCAGGTGGCCTGCGCCAGCGTGACGTCACCGGTGACCTCGGCGACCCCCAGATTCAACGGGTTGATGTGGACCTTCAGTTGAAGGGCGGTGGCGGCGGCCGTTCGGGAGGTGGTCACGGTGTTGGTGAGCTGGAGACTGACCTCGCCGACCCCGCCGACGCGGACGTCGGTGGTGCCGACCGCGTTGAGCGAGATGGTCCTGCCGAGGATCGTCACCCCGACCAGCTTCGAGCTGGCGGTGGGCTTGTGGCCCACCTGGCAGGTCGCCTTGGACGTGACGGCGTCCAGCTTGATCAGCGAGAGCAGCGGAAGTCCGGGGACATGGACCTCGGCCTTGGCCACGTTGGCGTAGCCCTCCGCCTTGTCACGGTCGGCGGTCGCGTTCGCCGTCGCGACGTCGGCCCGCAGGATGCTGATCTCGCGACCCTGCTCGACACCGCTGCCGACCTTCACGGTCAGCGCGGTCTCCTTCGCGTCGGCGGGCGCCTTCACATCGTTGAGCGAGACATTCACCGGGACGTCCACGGTCTTGTTCAGCAGCGATACGTCGAGGCCCGCTCGCAGCACGGTCGCGGTGGACGTGCCGCCGCCCGACGGCGCGGGGGTCGCCTGCGCGCCCGGCGCTACGGCGAGGGTGCCCGCGGCGAGGGCGACGGCGGCGCCGATGGCGGCGGCCGAACGGCGTGCGGGCAGGCTGATGTTGATGGTGCGGTACACGGTGGAAAACCCCCACAAGTGGCATGGAGTCCCCGGCGCACGACTGTTGGGGACAGCCGCCGGGGACCTCGACCCGGCAATGTTTACGCACGGAGGGTGAACTGGCGGGCACACGGCGTCAGTTCACCCATAAGGGTGGTTTCCGTGAACTTCTTCGAATCTCGCCGCACGACCGTTCCCCCGCGTCACCCGGACCACGGGATGACACCCCTCACCTCGGTTGACGCCCCGGGCGTGCGCGAAGATGCCTAACGCGTCCCGGCTCCCGTACGTCACGGTCGGTCAACTCACGTCCTCGCACGTCGAACGGCCGTGGTGTACACGGGAGGCGTCCGCGAGCGGCGCGGCGCGACCGTCTGCGCGCGGCGAACGGGACGGTGTGACCGCGAAAGGTCCCGAGGGAGCTTGACGGTCCGTCAGGCGACGACCGTGCCGCGCAGCACGATCCGCCGCGGCGCCGCCAGCACCCGTACGTCCGCGCGCGGATCGCTCTCGTAGACCACCAGGTCGGCGGGCGCGCCCTCGGTGAGCCCTTCGCGGCCCAGCCATTGGCGGGCACCCCACGTGGCGGCGGAGAGCGCGGCGTTGACGGGCAGCCCGGCGGCGACCAGCTCCGCGACCTCGTCGGCGATCAGGCCGTGGGCGAGGCTGCCGCCCGCGTCCGTACCGGCGTAGACGGCGATACCGGCGTCGTACGCGGCGCGCACGGTGTCGTGGCGGCGGGCGTGCAGCCGTCGCAAGTGGTCGGCCCAGCGCGGGAATTTGGCCTCGCCGCCCGCGGCCAGGGCGGGGAAGGTGGCGATGTTGACCAGGGTGGGGACGATGGCGACGCCGTGTTCCGCGAAGAGCGGGATGGTGTCCTCGGTGAGTCCGGTGGCGTGCTCGACGCAGTCGATGCCCGCGGCGACGAGGTCGGCGAGCGAGTCCTCGGCGAAGCAGTGCGCGGTGACGCGGGCGCCTTCCTCGTGCGCGGCGGCGATGGCCTCGGTGAGCGCGTCCTTCGGCCAGCACGCCGCGAGGTCGCCCGCCTCCCGGTCGATCCAGTCGCCGACCAGCTTCACCCAGCCGTCGCCGCGACGCGCCTCGCGGCGTACGTACGCCGTCAGGTCGCCGGGCTCGATCTCGTGGGCGTAGTTGCGGATGTACCGGCGGGTGCGGGCGATGTGGCGGCCCGCCCTGATGATCTTGGGCAGGTCGGCGCGGTCGTCGGTCCAGCGGGTGTCGCTCGGCGAGCCCGCGTCGCGCAGCAGCAGCGCGCCGGCCTCCCGGTCGGTGAGCGCCTGCTTCTCCGCGGTGTCGCGGTCGACGGCGCCGTGCGCGTCGAGTCCCACGTGGCAGTGCGCGTCGACCAGTCCCGGCAGGGTCCAGCCGGTGACGGTCGCGGCCGGAGCCGCGGCCGGGCGGTCGTAGCTGATCCGCCCGCCGACCACCCACAGCTCGTCCCTGACCTCGTCGGGCCCGACCAGCACCCGTCCCTTGATGTGCAGCACGTCGCGTTCACCCATGCACCGCACTGTACGAGGCACCCGGCGGTCACGGGTCGTACGGTCGCCGGTCGTACGGTCGTACGGCCCGGACCGGCGAAGGGCGCCGCCGCCGGACGCCCCGGACCGGCGAGAAGCGCCGCCGCCCACCGGCCAGAGGTCAGGCCGTCGTCAGGCGGGTGAACGTCGCGCGGTAGTCGCTCGGCGTCAGCCCGGCCCTGCGCAGCAGGTGCTGCCGCAGCGAGTCGGCGGTGCCGAGACCGCTGGCGCGGGCGACCTGGTCGACGGGCAGGGTCGTGGTCTCCAGCAACTCCTTGGCCCGCTCGACGCGTTGGTGCTGCAGCCACTGGAGCGGGCTGAGTCCGGTCTCGGCGTGGAAGCGGCGGCTGAGGGTGCGGACGCTGACGGCCGCGTGCCGGGCGAGGTCGGTGAGGGTGAGCGGCGCGTCGAGCCGGGTCATCGCCCAGGCGCGGGTCGCGGCGAGCGACGTGCCGGTCTCCGCGGGCAGCGGGGTGTCGGTGAACTGCGCCTGCCCGCCGTGGCGTACGGGCGCGACCAGCGCCAGCCGGGCCACCGTGTTGGCGACGGCCGCGCCGTAGTCGGTGCGGATGATGTGCAGGCACAGGTCGATGCCCGCCGCGTAACCGGAGGACGTCAGCATCTGGCCGTCCTGGACGAAGAGGACGTCGGGCTCCATGACCACCGCCGGGTAACGCGCGGCGAGTTGGCCGGTGTACTCCCAGTACGTGGTGGCCTGGCGGCCGTCGAGCAGTCCGGCCTCGGCGAGCAGGAAGGCGCCCGTGCAGATGGACGCCACCCGCTTGCCCGCCCGCGCCGCCTGCCGCAGGACGGCCACGACACGCGGGTCCGGGTCCTCCCGCGACCCGGTCCCGGCCACGACCACCGTGTCGGCGCGCTCCACCGCGTCCAGACCCTGCCCGATCACCAGCTCGGCCCCGCCGCCGGTCCCGACACTGCCGGGGTCAGACGTGCACAACTCCACCTCGTAGCCGGGCCCGCCGTCCACCCGGACCTTGCCGAACAGCATCTCCGGCACGGCGAGGTTGAACATCGACACCGGCCGCACGGCGATCACCGCGACCCGGTGCGGGCGGGGACACGTGAAGGGCATGGCCAGAACCTCCGGGACCGTGGCATTCAGGCCACTACTGTACGGCGACGGCCGCGGCCACGCTGATCGCATGTCTCCGCGTCTCTCCGGTCCGGACCGTGCGGCCCCGCCCGCCGCCCGGAAACCCGTCGCCGCACCCGCACCCGCGCCCGCGCCCTCGTCCGCGTCCGCGCCCGTACCCTCGCCCGGCCGCACCCTGGCCGCCGCCCTGCTCGGCTTCTTCGTGATCACCCTGGACGCCTCGGTCGTGACGGTCGCCCTGCCGTCCATCGGCACCGATCTGCACGGCGGCCTCGCCGCGCTCCAGTGGGTCGTGGACGGCTACACGCTGGTCTTCGCCGCCTTCATGCTCTCCACCGGGGCGCTGTCGGACCGGATCGGCGCCGGGCGCGCCTTCGGCGCGGGCATGGCGGTCTTCACCGCCGCGTCGGCCGCGTGCGGTCTCGCGCCCGGCCTCGGCGTACTGATCGGCACCCGCGTGGTGCAGGGCACGGCCGCCTCGGTGATGCTGCCCGCCTCGCTCGCCCTGGTGCGGCAGGCGTATCCGGACGCCGGGTCCACCCCGCATCCGTCCGGCGCGGCGTCCGGCAGGATCGGCAGGGCCCGCGCCATCGCCCTGTGGGCGGCGGGCGGCGCCTCGGCCGTGGCGCTCGGGCCCGTCGCGGGCGGCGCCCTCACCTCGGCGTGGTCCTGGCGCGCCATCTTCTTCATCAACCTTCCGGTCGGTCTGCTCGCCGCCGTGCTGCTGGCGCGGACGCCCCGCTCGCCGCGCAGGCCCGCGCCGCTGGACGTGCCGGGGCAGCTCACGGCGGTGCTGGGGCTGGCCGCGCTGACCTTCGCGGTCATCGAGGGCGGCGGGCTCGGGCTGGTGGCGGCGGCCGTCGCGGTGGCCGTCCTCGCCGGTTTCTTCCTGATCGAGGCGCGCAGCGCGCATCCGGTGGTGCCGCTCGGCCTGTTCAGGGACCGTACGGTCGCGGTCTGTGTGGCGGTGGGCGCCGCGCTGAGCTTCGCCTTCTACGGGATGATCTTCGTACTCAGCCTCTTCTTCCAGCAGGTGCGCGACCAGTCACCGCTCGGCGCCGGGCTCATGTTCCTGCCTATGACGGCGCTGATCCCCGCCGTCAACATCGTCTCGGGCAGGCTGTCCGCCCTCTCCCCGCCTTCGGCGGGAGGTGCCCCCGTCGGCGCCCGGCTGCCCATGCTCGCCGGTCAACTCCTCATGGTCGCCGGGCTGTTGGTGCTGCTGCCGGTCACCGCCCGCACCCCGGCCGCGCTGCTCGCGGTCGTCATGGTGCCGCTCGGCCTCGGCGGCGCGCTCGCCGTACCGCCGCTGACCGCCGCGCTGCTGGACGCGACCCCCGCCGACCGCGCCGGGCTGGCGGCCGGGGTGCTCAACGCGGGCCGCCAGATCGCGGGCGCCCTGAGCGTGGCCGCCTTCGGCGCGCTGGTCGCGGACCGGGACCGCTTCCTGTCCGGCATGCGCGTCTGCCTCCTGCTGTCCGCCGCCCTGCTGACCGTCACCGCCGTCGCCACGGCGGCGGCCCTGCGTCCCGGCCGCCCGGCCGACTCCTGACCCGGTGGCCCGCGACCGACCGGGCGGCCAGGTCCCGACAAGACCGCCCGGCCCCGACAAGGCGGCCCGGTCCCGACGCGGTGGCGGATCGGCGGCCGGAGGCGTGGACTGGAAGGGGTGAGACGGAGCGGAGAGGCGGACGGGATGGCGAAGGACGCGGGCGCGGCGACGGGTTTCCGGGTGCGGCGGATCTACGACGACGTGGACGCCGGGGACGGCCTGCGCGTGCTGGTCGACCGGCTGTGGCCGCGCGGGGTGTCCAAGGAGCGGGCGGCGGTGGACGACTGGTGCAAGGTGCTCACGCCGTCGGCCGAGCTGCGCACCTGGTACCACGCCCACCCGGACCGCCACGCGGACTTCGCGCGGCGCTACCGGGCCGAGTTGGCAGGTCCCGAGCAGGTCCCCGCCACCCAGCGGCTGCGCGAGCAGGCGCGCGCCGGGAGCGTCACCTTGCTGACGGCGGTGAAGGACCCGGAGCACAGCCACGTCCCCGTGCTCCTGGCCCATCTCACGGACGCGCCCTAAGGCGTGTCCCGAGGTCCCGTCCGGCGGCACCGTACGGGACCTCGGGGTCAGTCCGGCCCGGGGCGCCGTACGGCCGCGCCCCCGGGGATCACCTGACCAAGACGCCGTCGACCCGGCGCGGGACGCCCAGCGGGTTGGCGTCGGCCAGCTCGGGCGGCAGCAGTGCGGGCGGGGTGTCCTGGTACGCCACCGGGCGCAGCCAGCGCTCGATGGCGGTGCCGCCGACGGAGGTGGAGGTCGAGGTGGTGGCCGGGTAGGGGCCGCCGTGGTGCTGGGCGGGGGCCACCGCGACACCGGTCGGCCAGCCGTTGACCAGGACGCGCCCGGCCAGGCCGGTGAGCCGGGTCAGCAGCGCCGCCGCCTCGCCGCCGGGCTGCCCGGCCTCCTCCGTACCGAGGTGCGCGGTCGCCGTGAGACTGCCCGGCAGCCGGTCGAGCACGGCGGCCAGTTCGGCGGCGGACCCGTACCGTACGACGACGGTCAGCGGCCCGAAGCACTCCTCGAGGAGCAGGTCGTACGCGCCCTGCTCGGTGAGGTCGGCCGCGGCGACGGTGACGAAGCCGGGCCGCACCGCGTGCTCGCCGCCGTCGCCCGCGGTGACGGGGGTCTCGACGCCGGGCAGGGCGGCGCGGGCGGCGACGCCCTTGAGGAAGTTGTCGCGCATGCGGGCGTCGAGGAGCACACCGGGGCCCGCGTCCGAGGCGGCGCCGGTGAGCGCGCCCACCAGCCGGTCGCCATGCTCGCCGCCGGGGGCCAGGACGAGGCCCGGCTTGGTGCAGAACTGGCCGACGCCCAGGGTGAAGGAACCGGCGAGCCCGCTGCCGATCTGCTCGGCGCGCTCGGCCGCCGCGGCCTCGGTGACGACGACCGGGTTGAGGCTGCCCAGTTCGCCGTGGAAGGGGATCGGGCGCGGCCGTGCGGCGGCGGCGTCGTAGAGGGCGCGTCCGCCGGGGACCGAGCCGGTGAAGCCGGCCGCGGCCACCAGCGGGTGCTTGACCAGCTCGACCCCGGCCTCGAAGCCGTGCAGCAGGACGACGGTGTCGGCGGGCAGGCCCACGGCGACGGCGGCGCGGCGCAGGATGTCGGCGCAGAGCGCGGAGGTGGCGGGGTGGTCGGGGTGCGCCTTGACCACGACCGGGCACCCGGCCGCGAGCGCGCTGGCGGTGTCGCCGCCGGGTACGGAGAAGGCGAGCGGGAAGTTGCTGGCCGCGTAGACGGCGACGACGCCGAGCGGGATCTTGTAGCGGCGCAGATCGGGGCGCGGGATGGGCTGGGCCGCCGGATCGGCGTGGTCGATGATCACGTCCAGATAGCCGCCCTCGTCGACCACATCCGCGAACGCGCGCAACTGATAGGCGGTGCGGGCGAGTTCACCGGTGAGGCGGGGCAGCCCGAGCGCGGTCTCGGCGTCGGCCGCCGCGATGACCGCCGCGCCCTCGTCCTCCAGCAGCCCGGCGGCGCCGCGCAGCAGGCGGGAGCGTACGCTGCGGTCGGCGAGCGCGGGAACGGCGGTCGCCGCCGCGCGCACGGCGGCGTCGACCTCGTCGGCCGTGGCCTCCACCGCGACCTGCTCCCGCTGCTTCCCGGTTCGGGGGTCGACGCTCCAGACTGGTACTGCCACCGGAAGAACCTCCACATTTCCGTACTGCACGACGGCATCGTTCTCTATACTGAACAACGTCTTCAGATATGAATCACCGATCGTCCGGAGCCTACGTCCACGGGCCCGGCCGGACAAGGCGGGCGCCGGGCACGGCGCGCGCACGAACACGCACGACGTGACGCACGACGTGCACGCACGACAAACGGTCACGACAACCAAGCACGACAGACAGACACGACGAACACGCACCACACACGAGCACGACTGAACGAGCACCACGAACGTCTTAGAGGGGTCGTACGCGATGGCTGTTGCCGAGGGAGCCGGTTCCCAGGTCAAGTCCGCGGTCCGCACGGTGGAACTGCTGGAGTTCTTCGCGGGCCGCCCCGGCATGCACAGCCTGGCCGCCGTGCAGGAGTCGGTGGGGTACCCGAAGTCCAGCCTGTACATGCTGCTGCGCACCCTGGTCGACCTCGGCTGGATCGAGACGGACGCCACCGGTACGCGGTACGGCATCGGCGTGCGCGCGCTGCTGGTCGGCACCTCGTACATCGACGGTGACGAGGTGGTGGCCGCCGCCCGGCCCACGCTCGACCGGCTGTCCGACGACACCAGCGAGACCATCCACCTCGCGCGCCTCGACGGCACCAACGTGGTCTACCTGGCCACCCGGCAGTCGCAGCACTACCTGCGGCCGTTCACCCGGGTCGGGCGCAGGCTGCCCGCGCACTCCACCTCGCTCGGCAAGGCACTGCTGGCCACGTACACCGACGAGCAGGTGCGCAAGCTGCTGCCGGAGACGCTGGAGCCGCTGACCGAGCACACCCACACCGACCGCGAGAAGCTGATCGAGGAGCTGGCCCAGATCCGCGAACAGGGCTACTCCGTCGACCGCGAGGAGAACACCCTCGGGCTGCGCTGCTTCGGGATCGCGATCCCGTACCGCACGCCCGCGCGGGACGCGGTGAGCTGCTCGGTGCCGGTGGCCCGGCTGACGCCGGGGCACGAGCAGATGATCAAGGACACGCTCTTCGACGCGCGGGACCGGCTGCTGCTCGCCACGCGCCGCCTCTGACGGTCGTACGGCCGGCGTCGTAGGGTCGGCGTCGTAGGGTCGGTGGCATGCGCGAATCCGATACCCAGATGTTCGCCCGCCGGGCCTCCTCCTTCGGCGCCGAGGCCGCCGCCTATGCCGCGCACCGGCCCGACTACCCGGTGGCGGGCGTGCGGTGGGCACTGCACGCGACCGACGACGAGCGCGGCACGCTCGACGTGCTGGACCTCGGCGCGGGCACCGGCAAGCTGAGCCAGTCACTGGTGGCGCTCGGCCACCGGGTCACCGCCGTGGAGCCGGACCCCGGCATGCGCGCGGAGTTGGAGCGGCTGCTGCCGTCGGTGACGGCGCTGGCGGGCGGCGCGGAGGAGATCCCGCTGGCGGACGCCTCGGTGGACGCGGTCGTGGTGGGGCAGGCGTTCCACTGGTTCGACCAGGAGCGGGCGATGCCGGAGATCGCGCGGGTGCTGCGGCCCGGTGGCACGTTGGGCGCGCTGTGGAACACCGACGACGACCGGGTGGAGTGGATCGCCGGGCTCAACACGGTGACGGCGAGCCGGGTGTCGTACATCGACTGGCGGCCGGGCAAGGGCATCGACCGGCACACCGGCTTCACGCCCGTCGAACACGGCGAGTTCCCGCACCGGCAGCCGCAGACGGTCGACTCGCTGCTGGCCACCGTCGCCACCCACTCCCACGTCCTGGTGCTCGAACCCGCCGAGCGCGAGGCGCTGGTGGGGCGGATCAGGGACTATCTGACGTCCCGTCCCGAGACCTCCGGCGGCCCCTTCGACCTGGAGATCGTCACCCGGGTACAGCGCTGCGCCCTGACGTGACGGCCCGTCAGGCAGCCTGCTGATCCGGGGTTCGCCGCCCGTCGCCGAAGTGCTGTTTCCCGACCTCTGCCCATGGCCTTCCACCGCTGCTACGCTCACGCCGCGCCGTGGCGGGGAGGTCCGGGCAGGAAGAGGTGACCGTGGGCACAGCCATCGGCGACGACGCCGACGCCGCCGCTGATTTCCACGCGTTCTTCGAGCAGCACTACGCGGAACTGGCGCGTCTGGCACACCTGTTGACCGGTGAGGCGGACGCGGCCGACGATCTCGCGGCCGACGCCCTGGTCGCCATGTGGCGGCACTGGGACCGGGTGCGGGCGGCCGACCACCCGGTCGCGTATGCCCGCGGTGTGGTGACCAATCTGGCCCGCTCGCGCATTCGCAGCGCGGTACGGGAGCGGCGGCGGATCGCGCTGTTCTGGTCGCAGCCGCAGGACCGGACCGACGGTCCCGACGTACCGGCGGTGCTCGACGTGCGCGAGGCGTTGCAGCGGCTGCCGTTCCGCAAGCGGGCGTGCGTGGTGCTGCGGCACGCGTTCGACCTGTCGGAGCGGGACACGGCGGCGGTGCTCGGCATCTCGGTGGGTACGGTGAAGAGCCAGACGTCGCGCGGCGTCGCGGAGTTGGAGCGGCTGCTGGCGCCGCGGACGGGCGGCGCCGAGCCGGACCCGGCCGCGGGCGACGGGGTGCGGGCGGTGCCAAGTGCCGGTGCAGCGCCGGGTGCCGCTACGGTGCCGGGCGCGGGTACGGTTCCGGGCGCGGGCGCCCCCGGCGGTGCGGGCCCTGTTCCCGGCCCCGCCGTCCCCGGCGCCTCGGGCCCGGTCGTCACCGGCCCCGGCGCGGCGCGCATCATGGGTGCGGCGGGTCCTGCGGCTCGTACTCGTACGGGACGGGGAGTGTGATGGCCGACAGGACCGGGACCGACAGGGCCGAGCTGCCGGAACGGCTGCGGGACGCGGCCGGGTCCCACCGGCCGGACCGGGAGCGGATGCTGGCGCGGGTCGAACAGGGCATGGCGGAACGCGACATGGCCGGGCACGGGATGGCGGAGCCGCCGCGCACCGGCGGGCGGTCCGACGGGCACGGCGGCGGGACCGGGGCGCCGTGGATGCGGATCGCCGCGGTGACGGCGGCCGTCGCGGGCGCGATCGGCCTCGGCGGCCTCGCGGTCGGCGCCGTGACCGGCAACGGCGAGCCGACGCAGTCCGTGGTGACCTCCGGCGGGCCCGGCGTCACGCACTCCGCGACCTCCAGCCCGGTCGGCACCGACTCCCCCACCGCGCAGCCGCGTTCACCGGCCGCGTCGTCGCACCCGTCCGGCCGCCACGGCGGCACCGGCGGTACGCGTCCCACGGGCACGCCGTCCGGCGGCGCGTCCTCCCCCACCGGCACTCCCCCGTCGTCGGCGGCCACCACCTCGGGCATCGACGGCGGCGCGCCGGGCTCGGTCGAGACCGCGCGGAACGGCACGCTGACCGCGCGGGGTTCGGTGGACAGCGCGAGCAACGACTACTGGACGCAGAGCGATGTGGTGCTGACCACCGGCAAGCCGCTCACGTCGCTCAGCGTCGAACTGCGCGTGGCCCGTACCGAAGGCGTCAGCAGCACCGGTTCGTGGACCTCCGTCTCGGGCGGCACGAACCCCACGGTGACCGTGGAGGGCGCGGAGCTGGTCTACCGCTGGACGCTCGACGCGAACAACACGCTGGCGCCCGGCACGTACACGTTCTCGGGCCAGTTCAACCACGCGGCGGGCGCCCGCGCCACCGGCGGCGACACGTACACCGCCCGCTGGACCGGGCCCGACGGCACGTCGTCGGTCGACGGCGGATTCTGACCGGACGGCTCCCGTAGCCCGCCGGAAATATTCGCGTCATACGCGGCAACCTCCGGTGCCCCGGTGGCGACTTGAGTACGCACAGCCCTCCCGCCTCACCTGAGGGTGACGCTCCGGGGCGCGGCGGTACCCCCATGATCGCCGCGCCCCGGCCCGTCTCGTGCTCCCGCCCGCCCACGGCGTGCCCGCGCCGCGCGGGCCCGTCGTCGGCGCGTGCCGTCGGCGCGTGCCCGCGAAGGCTCCGTGCCTCAGGCCAACGCCGACCGCACGGCCCTCAGGTCGGCGTCCGAGGCCAGGCCCGCGTGGTACAGGCGCAGTTCGGTGGCGCCGAGCGCGGCGGCGTGCGCGGCGTCCTCGGCGAGCGTGCCGGGGCTGCCGCCCATGCCGGAGACGACGGTGAGGTTCGCCGCCAATACGGTGCCTTCGCGGCGGTGCGGCACGAGCGGGGTCAGCATCGCCTCGCGGGCGGCCGGACCGCCGGCGCAGGGCAGCACGAGCCCGTCGGCGTGGGCCAGGACGCGGGCCGGTTCCACGCCCGCGTTGGCGCCGCAGCGGTACGGCGCCGGGTCGGCGTGCATCAGCACCTGGAAGCCGGGCGCGGCGGCGGCCCGTACGGCGGCCACGGCCCGCTCCTGGAGCGAACCGGCCGTCTGCGTACGCCAGGTGAGGGTGAGCGCCGTCAACTCCGCGCCGAGCAGCCTCTCGATCGCCGGGAGCCCGGCGGCGTCGCCCGGGGCGTCCCCCTCGAAGACGGGTGCCAGCGCGCGGCGGACGGCGGCGGCCACGTCGGCGGGATCGGCGCCGAGCCCGGCGTAGCCGTCCCGGCAGTGCGCGCAGAAGCACAGCGACATCAGGTACTGGGCGGCGTCGCCGAGCGGCACCCCGGCGATCTTGTCGTGGGCGTGCAGGTGGGCGAGGCCGTACCAGCCCAGGGACTCCAGTTCGGTGCCGCCCGCGCCGGGGCGTACGGCGGCCTCCGCCGCGAGGTCCACCAGGTAGGTACGGACGGCCGGTTGGGCGATGCAGGGCGCCCACGGGTAGCGGTCGCCGTAGGCGTTGACCACCGAGGTGGCCGGATGCTCGGCGCCGAGGCGGGAGTTGTGGGCGAGTACGACCCAGGTGTGGACGTCGAGCCCGGCGGCCGCCAGCGCGCGGGCCGCCGTACCGAAGGCGTCCCCGCCGCCGTCCCCGTCGAAATCCCCGGCCCCGACTCCGACCCCGCCCCTGTCCCCGGACCCGGACCCGCCCCTCGCCCAGCTCCCGGCCGGGTAGGGCCGCAACTCCCTTCCCTCCCAGCGTTGTTCGTCGGGCGGGTAGAGCACGGCGGAGTGTTCCGCGGTGACGATCCGGTGCCGGGGGTGACGGGGGGTCAGCGCGCGAGTGGAGTGGTAGGCGGAGGCGAGGGTGACCTGCTGGACGCCGAGGGCGGCGATCCGTTCGGCCGCCTCGGGGTCGCCGACGACGTCCCAGGGGTAGACGAAGGCGGAAGTCCTCATGGTCGGCATGTCCGGGGCCCGTTCAGCGGTCGCCGAGCAGCGCGAGGCCCTGCTCGATCAGGTCGGCCAGTTCCTTGACGTGCGCGGCGGACGGCTCCGACAGCGGCGGGCGGACCTCGCCGACGTCCAGGCCGCGCATCCGGACCCCCGCCTTGACCAGCGAGACGGCGTAACCCCGGCCCTGGTTGCGGAGGTTGACCAGCGGGCGGTAGAAGCCGTCGATCAGCGTGTTGACGGTGGCGTCGTCGCCGGTGGTGAGCGCCTTGTGGAAGGCGAGGGCGATCTCGGGCGAGAAGGCGAAGACCGCGGAGGAGTAGAGGAGTACGCCGATGCCGCGGTAGGCGAGGCCGGTGAGTTCCGCGGTGGGCAGGCCGTTGAAGTAGAGGAAGTCCTGGCCGGGGAGTTCGGTGCGGACCGCGCTGATGATCCGCTGCATCAGGTCGAGGTCGCCGAGGCCGTCCTTGAGGCCGATGATGTTGGGCACCTTGGCGAGTTCGACGACCGTCTCGGGGGTGAAGACAGCGTTGTCGCGCTGGTACACGATGACATCGAGGCCGGTGCCCGCGGCGAGCGCCGCGTAGTGCCGCAGCATGCCCTCCTGGCCGGGGACGACGAGGTAGGGCGGCATGGCGAGCAGGCCGTCGGCGCCCGCCTCCTCGGCGAGCCGCGCGTACTGGACGGCGAGCGCGGTCCCGTATCCAGCCCCGGCCACCACCGGCACCCGCCCCGCGACCTCGTCCACCGCCGCCGCGACGCACGCGCGGAACTCCTCGGGGGACAGCGCGTGGAACTCGCCCGTGCCGCAGCACGCGAAGACGGCGGCGGCGCCCGCCTCCACCCCGGCGCGCACATGCGCGCGGAACGCGTCGAGGTCGAGAGCGCCGTCCGGGCCGAAGGCCGTCACGGGGAAGAACAGCAGGCCGTCGAGGCGCTCGGCGAGGGCGGGTGAGGTCATCGGGTTCCCCCTGAAGTCTGTGCGCTCATCTGATCCATGTCTATATTCATGAACGCTGCCACGCTAGGCGAGGTGACCTGGGCGGGTCAAGCCGACGGGCACCTCCAAGAGCCCCCGCGCCGCGCGCGCCCACCGCCAGGAAATGTCCATATACCTGAACATCGTCCATGGACATACCCACGGCGGACGTCAGCCGTCTACAGTGACCCCTGAGGTCAGCGAAGCCCCCGCCAGACACGGAGACCCCGTATGCCCGCTCCCCGCACCGTCCTGCTCACCGGCGCCGCAGGCGGCCTCGGCACCCTCATGCGCGGCCTGCTGCCGTCGTACGGATACGACCTGCGGCTGTTCGACGTCCGCCCGGTCGAGGGGGCGCCCGACGGCACGCGGGTGATCACCGCGGACCTGTCCGACCGGGACGCGCTGCGCGAGGCGGTGCGCGGCGTCGACGCGATCATCCACCTGGCCGGGATCTCGCTGGAGTCCTCCTTCGACAAGATCCTGCGCGGCAACATCGAGGGCACCTACCACCTCTACGAGGCCGCCCGCGAGGAGAACGTCCGCCGGATCGTCTTCGCCTCCAGCAACCACGCCGTCGGCTTCACCCCGCGGCCGCAGGGCTCCCCGGTGCCGGACGAGGCGCTGATCCCGATCACCACCCCGCGCCGCCCCGACACCTACTACGGGCTCTCCAAGTGCTTCGGCGAGGACCTGGCGCAGCTCTACGCGGACCTGCACGGCATCGACACCGTCTCCGTACGCATCGGCTCCTGCTTCCCCGAACCCACGTCGGTGCGGATGCTGTCGGTCTGGATGAGCCCGGCCGACGGCGCCCGGCTCTTCCACGCCGCGCTCAGCGCCGGGACCACGGGGCACACCGTCGTCTACGGAAGCTCCGCCAACACCCGCCTGTGGTGGGACCTTTCGGGCGCCCGCGCGCTCGGGTACGAACCGCGGGACGACTCGGAGCCGTTCGCCGCGAAGCTCATCGCCGAGCAGGGCGAGCTGGACCCTGACAATCCCGCGCACGCCAACCTCGGCGGCCCGTTCTGCACGGACCCCCCGATCTGGCCGTACTGACGGACGAGACGCGTGGCGAGACGTACAGGTGGACGCGCGGAGCCGTACGGACCGTGCGCGGACGCGCCGCCCGCGGGCCGCTCAGCGGCCGGGCAGCCGTACCACCGACAGGAAGAAGTCGTCGATCTGCCGCACCGCGCTGATGAACTGCTCCACGTCGACGGGCTTGGTGACATACGCGTTCGCGTGCAGCTTGTAGCTGCGGAGGATGTCCTCCTCGGTGGCGGACGTGGTGAGCACCACCACCGGGATCATGGCCAGGTCCCGGTCGCCCTTGATCATTTCGAGCACCTGACGCCCGTCGTACTTCGGCAGGTTGAGGTCGAGCAGGATCAAGTCGGGCCGCACCGCGTCCTGGTGGGCGCCGCGCCGGTAGAGGAAGTCCAGCGCCTCCTCGCCGTCGCGGACCACGTGCAGGGTGTTGCCGATCCTGTTGTCGGCGAACGCCTCCCGGGTCATCAGCTCGTCGCCCGCGTCGTCCTCGACCAGCAGGACCTCGATCGGCTGTACGGGTTGACTCATACGCGCGGTGCTCCCTCTGCTCCCTCGATGCCAGGCGCCGCCGCCTGGTCAGGTGACTCTTCTGCCCCGGCGGGCAGCGTGAAACGGATGCGGGTGCCGCCGGTGTACTCGTTGTCCACCGAGATGCGCCCGCCGTGGTGCTCGATGATCTTCCGGCACATGGCGAGGCCGATGCCGGTGCCCTCGTAGGTGTTGCGGCTGTGCAGCCGCTGGAAGAGCACGAAGACCTTCTCGCTGAACTCCTCCTGGATGCCGATGCCGTTGTCGGTGACGCTGAAGACGAGCGTGCCGTCGGGGGCGGTTCCCGACTCCACCGTGATCACCGGCGGCCGGTCGGGGGAACGGAATTTGATCGCGTTCCCGATCAGGTTCTGCCAGACCAGGGCCAGCAGCGTCGCGTCGCCGACGGTGTCCGGCAGCACGGCGGGCCGCTCGACGCGCGCCCCGGACTCCTCCAGCCGCTCCGCGAGGTTGTACAGCGCCTGGTCGAGCGTGTTCTCCAACTGGACCGGCCGGTGGTCGTCCTGCGCCCGGCCCACCCGCGAGAAGGCCAGCAGGTCGTTGATGAGGATCTGCATGCGCTTGGCGCCGTCGACCGCGAAGTCGATGTACTGCACGCCGCGTTCGTCCAGCGCGTGCCGGTAGCGCTTCTCCAGGAGCTGGCAGAAGGACGCGACCTTGCGCAGCGGCTCCTGGAGGTCGTGCGAGGCGACATAGGCGAACTGCTCCAACTCGGCGTTGGAGCGGCGCAGTTCCTCGGCCTGCTCGGTCAGCTCCGCCGCCTGGGCGGCCAGCAGTCCGCGCTGGCCGTGCGCCTCGGCCAGCGCGCCCGCGATACCGCTGCGCATCGCCTCCACGGCCTCGGCCAGCACCCGCAGATCGGCCGGGCCGCTGGGCTCGATCCCGGTGTCGAAGTCGCCGCCCGCGACCCGCAGCGCGTCGTCGCGCAGCCGCCCCAGCGGCAGGCCGACGATCCGGCGCAGGAGCAGCGCCAGGAAGACCATGGCCACCAGGAAGCAGGCCAGCATCGCCAGGAACACCGCGTCGCGTTCGTTGCGCACGCGCCGCAACTGATCCTGACTGTGCTGCCGGTCCTCCTTCAGATGTGTGTCCTGGATCGTGAACTGGGTGCGTACGGTGTCGAAGCCCCGCTTGCTGCTGTCCAGCAGCGAGGTGTCGGCGGAGGCGGGCAGGCCCTCGCGGGCGTGCTCGATGAGCGGGAGCGCGTACGTGGTGCGCCAGCGGTCGGCCGCCTCCTCCAGCGCCAGCAGGTCGGCGGAGGCGCGCTTGTTGCCGCTGATCAGCGGGCGCAGCCTGGCGGTGATCGTCTTCTGGTCCGCGAGGCCCTCGGTGTAGGGCTGGAGGAATTCCGCCGAATGGGTGAGCACATAGCCGCGCACGCCGGTCTCCTGGTCCAGCAGCGCGGTCTGCAACCGCACCCCCTCCACCCGCGCGGGCTGCACCCGGTTGGCAAGGTGGTCGGAGATCGACGTGGTGTGCGCGAGCAGTTGCGCGCCGATCACCGCGAAGACGAGGACGAGCAGCGTCATCCCGCCGAGCACGAGGTTGAACGCGCCCTGAACCGTGATCCGGCCCTTCTCGCGCGGCCGGAAGCCGGACCTCGTCCGGGCGGCGGCCTTCTGCCCGCGAGCGGGTACGGGGGCGGGCACGACGTCGGGCGCGGGATCGGAATCCTGCGCGGGTTCGACGTCCGGAGCGGGTTCGACGTCCGGAGCGGGTTCGATGTCGGGACCGGACTCGGACCGCGGCCCGGGTACGGGCGCGCTCTCGGACACGGGCCCGGCTTCGGATACGGACTCGGATACGGCCTCAGGCTCGGATACGGGCTCGGGCTCGGATACGGGCGGCGGGTCGGTCGGGGGATGCGGCACGGACGCGGACTCCGGAACTGGCGTGGGATCGGGCGTGGACTGGGCGACGGGCGCGGTCTCGGGACCGGGCGCGGCCCCTGAAGCGGGCGCGGTCCCTGAAGCGGGCGCGGCCCCGGCAGCGGCTTGAGGCGTCGGCTCCGGCGCGGGCGCCGTGGGTTGCGTCGGCTCCGAACCGGGCCCCGGGACGGGCGGGCGTTCCGTCATGACCTTGCCCGCCATCCCGCGTGCATCACGGCCGCGTCGTCCTCGAGACCGCCGCGCCCCGCCGTCGCCGTCTCGGCCGCGTTGATCAAGGCGTCGACGAACGCCTCCGCGGGCAGTGCGCCGTTCTTCCGGGCCAGCTCCAACAGCCCGTCCTCGCCGAGCCGTTCCGGCCCGTCGCCGTACCGCCACTCGAAGAGGCCGTCGGTGAACAGGACCACGGACGCGCCGTCCAGCGTCTCGGTCGTCACCGGCCAGACGCCCTGCCCCGGCAGCAGCCCGAGCGCGGGCCCGTACGCCGGCTCCCACCACTGGACGTCGGCGCCGCGGCGCAGCAGCACCCCCGGATGCCCGGCTCTGACGATCTTGACGGTGGTGCGGTCGGGGGCGAACTCCAGCGAGCTGAGGGTGGCGAAGACGTGTTCGCCCGCGCGCTCGGCGACCAGCATCTGCTCCAGCATGCCGGGCAGTTCGGCGCCGCGGGTGCCCGCGAGGACGAAGGACCGCCAGGCGACCCGCAGGCACACGCCCAGGGCCGCCTCGGCCGCGCCGTGCCCCGACACGTCGCCGATGACGACGTGCACCGTGCCGTCCTCGGTCTGCACGACGTCGTAGAAGTCGCCGCCGAGCAGCGCGTGGTCGCGGCCCGGCCGGTAGCGGGTGGTCACCTGCCAGTCGTCGCCGCGCAGCAACGGGGTGGGCAGCAGCCCGCGCTCCAGCCGGGCGTTCTCCTCGGCCCGCATCGAGCTCTCGCGCAGCGCCACGTGCGCGCGCTCGATCTGCTTGCGCTGGACGGCGTAGCGGATGGCGCGGCTGAGCGACTGGGGTTCGAGGGCGCTCTTGGACAGGTACTCCTGGGCGCCGGAGGCGACCGCGGCGAGCCCGGCGTCCTCCTCCGACAGACCGGTCAGCACCACGACGGCCGCGCCGGGCGCGTCCTTCAGCAGCCGGGACACCGCGTCCACGCCGAAGGCGTCGGGCAGGTGCAGGTCGAGCAGGACGCACTCGGGCGCGGCGCGGCGGGCCAGCAGCTCCAGCGCCTCGGCGAGATTGCTCGCCCTGACCACCTGGGTCGCGGCGTCGCTCAGCGCGAGGTACTCCTCGACGAGCAGGGCGTCGCCGTCGTCGTCCTCGACCAGCAGGACCGTCGCGGGGCCCGACTGCCCGAAGGAGGCGGGCGGCGCCGTGCGCGGACTCTGACTGTCGCGAATGTCACGAACATCACGGCTGTCACGCCCGTCGCGGGTGTGCGGGATGCCCACCGGAAGTCCGGCCGGAACTCCGACCGGGCCGCTCTGCACCACGTTTCTTCCTCCGCCTTCGGCTGCCCGACCATTGAGATTGCGCTGAGCGTACTTGCCCAGGGCAGGAGCGTATATGCGGGAGCCTCCGGACCCCTGTTCGATCCGGCAACCTGTGCGTCGGGTCCGCCGCGCGACCCATCCGGAACCGTCGTCGCTACGAATGACGGAGGATTGACGGGGTACGGCGGAACGGGGATTCCGGAACGTCCGTTCGTACCTGTCACGGCACGTCGGCGGAGGGAACGGACACGGGTGGAGGCACGGGTGGCAGAGGACCGCGACGGCGACAGCGCACGCGCGGGGTATCGGGGCCTGGTGGTGCGGCGTTCCGCGGCGGCCCCCGAGGCGGCGGTGCTGGTGCTGCACGGCGGCCGGGAGCGCGGTATGGGCCGGCCGTCCCGGCTGAACGCGCCGGGGCTGCGGATGCGCCCCTTCGTCCGGGCGCTGGCCCGCGCGACGCGGGGCCGCCGGGTGGTGCTCGCCGAGGCCCGCTACCGGCACCGCGGCTGGAACGGGGAGCGGGCGGACGCCGCGCGGGACGCGGCCGACGCGCTGGCGGAGCTGTCCAGGCGGACCGGCGGGGCGCCGGTCGTGATGGTCGGGCACTCCATGGGCGGCAGGGCGGCGCTGCGGGTGGCCGGTACGGACGGGGTGGTCGGCACGGTGGCGCTGGCCCCCTGGTGCCTGCCGGGGGAGCCGGTGGAGCAGCTCTCGGCGGCCCGGCTGGTGTTCCTGCACGCGGAGGCCGACCGGATCACCTCGCCCGTGGAGTCGCTGCGGATGGCGGAGCGGGCCAGGGCCGAGGGCGCCGAGGTGTGCCGCTTCGTGCTGCCGGGCGGCGACCACGCGATGCTGCGCCAGGCGGCCGTCTGGCACGCGCTCACCACCCGGGCGGTCTGCGGCCTGCTCGGCCTGTCCGCGCTCCCGCCCGAGGTCGCCTCCGCCTTCGCCCTGCCGCCCGGCTCCCCGGACGGCCTCGACGTGCCCGCGACCGCCGGTGACGGGCGGGGCGTGCGGGTGTGAGGGTACGGGGCTGCCGATACGGGTCCGACCGTACGCAACCGCGGGCGCGACGCTGCCGGTACGAGCCGGCGCGGGCGCCGGAATGGGCGCCGGGACCGGGTGCCCATAACGGGCCGGAAGCTGATCTCCGGGTCATGGAACCGCAAACAACAGTCGGTCGTTACGGGGGCATGACCGCTATGACGCCTGGCTCGAATGTGCCGCTCTCCGTGCCCCGAGTGGCCGTGGACGTCGCCGCCTCCTCCGCGCGGCTCGATGTCTCGGGCCTGCTCCTGACCGGTGACGGGAAGGTGCGCTCCGACGACGACTTCGTCTTCTACAACCAGCCCCAGGGGCCCGGCGTCAGCCACCGCTCCGGGGGCGGTTCCGGGCCCGACTCGATCACCGTGGACACCGCGGCCGTCCCGGCCGGGATCGAGAAGGTCGTGGTGACCGCGAGCCTGGACGGCGGCGGTCCCTTCGCGGGTACGACGCCGACGGCCACGGTCCGCAGCGCGGACGACGGCTCGGTGATCGCCACCTTCACGCCCACCGGGCTCGGCCCGGAGACCGCGCTCGTCGTGGTCGAGGTGTACCGGCGCGGCGGCGCCTGGAAGGTCCGCGCGGTCGGCCAGGGGTACGCCAACGGGCTGGGCGGCATCGCCAGCGACTTCGGGGTGAACGTGGAGGAGCCCGCGGCCCCCGCGGCCCCCGCCGCCGCGTTCACCCCGCCGCCGCCCGCGCCGGGACTGCCCAGCGCGCCGCCGCCCTCCGGCGCGCCCGCCGCGTATCTGCCGCCGCCGCCCTCCGCTCCCCCGGCCGCGCCGCCCGCTCCCGCGCCGGGCGCGGGCAAGGTCAATCTGGACAAGGGCCGGGTCAATCTCCGCAAGAACGAGACGGTGTCGCTGGTCAAGGCGGGCAAGCCGTTCCTGTCCTCGGTGCGGATGGGCCTGGGCTGGGAGCCCGCCTTCGGCGGCCGGGACATCGACCTGGACGCGTCGGTGATCGCCTACGGTCCGCAGCGCAACCACATCGCGACCTGCTACTTCGGCAAGCTGTCCATCCTCAACGGCGCGGTCCAGCACTCCGGTGACAATCTGACCGGCGCGGGCTCGGGCGACGACGAGACGATCACCGTGCACCTGGGCGGGCTGCCGCCGGAGGTCACCGGTCTGGTCTTCACGGTGAACTCGTACTCGGGGCAGAAGTTCAACAAGGTCGCCAAGGCGTACTGCCGGCTGCTCGACGCGGGCACCGGCGAGGAGCTGGTCCGCTTCGACCTGACCGGCAGCGAGCCGCGCACGGGTGTGCTGATGGCCAAGCTGATCAAGCAGTTCTCCGGGGAGTGGGAGATGACCGCCATGGGCGACTTCATCGACTCGCGTACCGCCAAGGGGATGGTGCGGCCCGCCTCCGCGGCGCTCTGAGGCACCGCGGACCGGATGTGTGCCCTGCGGGGCCGCCGCCGGTCCGCGCAGGCTGGCATGAGTCCGCGCGGACCGGCGGCGGCCCGCGCGACCGGTCCCAGGCGGCGCGGGACCGCCCTCAGGCGGCGCGGACCGGGCTCACACCGCGGACCGGTCTCACACCGCGCGGCGGCCTCAGACCGCGGACCGGGCTCACACCGCGCGACCAGCCTCAGACCGCGCGGATCGCCGTCGCCAGGGCGCCCGCCTCGGCCGGGCCGAGGTGCCGGGCGATGTCGGCCTCGCTGATGATGCCGACCAGGCGGCTGCCCTCGACCACCGGCACCCGGCGGATGCGCCGGGAGGACATGGTCGCGACGACGCTCCCCGCGTCGTCGTCGGCCGCGGCCGTCACCGGGCTGCCGTCCATCAGGTCGGCGGCCCGGACCGCGCCCGGGTCGTGGCCGGTCGCCACGCAGCGCAGCACGATGTCCCGGTCGGTGAGCACCCCTTGGAGCCCGCCGTCGTCACCGGTGACCGCCAGGGCCCCGATGTCCGCGTCCCGCATCCGCTTGGCGGCCACGTCCAGGGTCTCGTGGGCGGAGATCGTCTCGACGCCCTGATGCATGATGTCGCGCGCAGTGGTCACAGCAGCTCCATTCGTCCCGGGCCCCCGCGCCGACCATAAAGTCCCGCGCGCCGCCCCGCACGGCGGCGGGAGCCGGGGCCAGGACCGGGAGCGGGCGGGCGCGGGGGCGCCGTGCGCACGGCGCTCGGAGGCCGTGGGACCCCGGCACGCACCGGCTCGTGCGCCGCGCGGGCCTCGTACGGGCCGGACCGCCACCGGACGTTCGCACATCAACATGTCATGGTCACATAAAATTTACCGCTGACGGTCTACCCGCATAGACCCGTGGCCGGGACCCTGGTCGGGAACCACCCGTACCGCTCGACCCCCTAGCCACGGGAGCGCTCAGTCATGCCCAAAAACCGTCTCGTGCACGGAATCTGTGCCGCCGTCAGCGCGGCACTGCTCGCGCTGACCGTCCTGTTCGTCAGCGGCGGCCCCGCACAGGCCGCTCTGCCGACCCCCATCGCCGCCTCCACCGCCCGCAGTTACCTGTCCGGCATGACGGCCACCGCGGAGACGCACGCCTCGACGTACGACCGGAATCTGTTCCCGACCTGGATCACCATCTCGGGCACCTGCGACACCCGCGAGTACGTGATCAAGCGCGACGGCACGAGCGTGGTGACCGACAGCTCGTGCAAGGCGACCTCGGGGAACTGGACCAGCCCGTACGACGGCGTGACCACCACCGACCCGTCGACCTTCGACATCGACCACCTGGTGCCGCTCGCCGAGGCGTGGGCCTCGGGCGCCTGGGCCTGGACCACCGCGCAGCGCCAGGCGCTGGCCAACGACGTGACCCGCCCGCAGCTCGTGGCCGTCTCCGCGCACTCCAACCGCTCCAAGGGCGACGGCGACCCGGCCGAGTGGCTGCCGCAGGCGTCGTACCAGTGCACGTACGCCCGCGCGTGGGTGCAGGTGAAGCACTACTACGGTCTGACCGTGGACAGTGCGGAGAAGTCGAAGCTCACGTCGGTCCTCAGCGGCTGCTGAAACGTTCCGGCCGCACCCGGCCGCACCCGGCCTCGCTCGTCACGGCGGTGACGAGCGCGGCCGGGCGGCGGTCCGCCCCTCAGCCCGGCCGCACATCAGCCCGTCAGCCCGGAAGCCCGTCAGCCCGTCAGCCCGTCAGCCCGGCGTCTTCAGGGTCAGCGTGCGGCGGCCGGGCGCGTAGAACCAGACGGCCCCCTCACGTACGAGGTACACCCCGTCGTCCGCCCACCACAGGCCCGTCAGCCCGTGCGCCCGCGTGACCGCGCCCGCCGCGAACGGCGTCTCCACCCAGTCCACGCCGTACACGGTGCCGGGCACGGTCGCCCGTGACAGGTCGTCCACGTAGCGGCCCCCGGAGTCGATGCACCGGAACGCCTGGAGCACGCCACCGTTCTGCGCCGACGGCGGTGTCCGCCGGCACAACGACGTTCCCGCGGTCAGATACGCGTGACCTCGTTTCGGGTCGGCCACCACGGCCTCCCGCGTACGGCTGACCGGCACCGGGGCTCCTCACGTCGCGCTGAGCACCCACGGTGCCGCCCCCCGGCCAACCCCGGATGAACGGCGTCCTTCCGCGAGACGGCCACCCGGTTGCCCCCGGCGCGGGGGCGCGCCCCGAGCGGTGGACCGCCGCGCGTCAGCCCGAAAGGCCCTGGCGGGAGCGGGCCTTGAAGGCCGCCTTGCGGGCGTCCTTGGCGGATTTGCGGTCCGGGTGGAGACGCCCCATGGCTTCGAGGACGTCGGCGGTGGCGGGGTGGTCGACGCGCCAGGCGGCGTCGAAGAAGCCGTCGTGCCGGGCGACGAGGTCACGGACGAGGTCGGCCAGGATCTCGGGGGCGTCGTCGGCGGCGAGCTGCGCGGCGAGGGTGTCGATGGTGAGCCAGAAGACCATGTCCGCGTCGGGCGCGGGGATGTCGGCGGCGCCGCTCTCGGTGAGCCAGACGCGGGCGAGGCCGCCGAGCGCGCGGTCGTCGAGGACTTCGCGCAGCGCGGGCTCGGCCTCGGCGCCGAGCAGGGTGAGCGTCTGCTGGCAGATGAGACGACGGCCCGGCGCACCGGCGTCGTCGCCGCGCGCGGCGGCGAGCAGTTCGCGTGCGGCGTCGGCCGGCTTGCGGTCCTCCAGCCACAGCTCGGCCTCCACGCGCGCCGCCTGGTCGGGGTAGCCGGTCAGCGCTTCGAGGAGGTCGACGCCCGACCCGCCCGCGAGGTCGCCGATGGCGGGGGCCTGCGCGCCCGCGTCCACGAGCCGTTCGCGCATGCCGTGCACGCCGAGCGGCGTGAGCAGGACCATGCCGTAGCGGGAGACCTCCTCGGGGTCGAGGTCGTCCCCGACGGCCCCCTCGGGGAACTCGGGGAAGGAGCCGGTTTCCCCGTCGCCCTCCGCCTCCTCGATCAGCGCCTCGTCGACCGGCTGGTAGTCCAGCAGTCCGGTCGTGGCGAGCAGCCGGAAGTGGTCGTCCAGCCGCATCATCACCTCGGTGACCTCTTCGAGGACGGCGTCGCTGGGCTGGTCCATCTCGTCGGGCACGACGAGGGACGCGGCGAGCACCGGCAGCGGTACGGCGTCGGGCCCGTCCTCGGCGACCGCCGAGTCCTCCACGGCCATCAGCGCGTAGAGGTTGACCAGCGCGCTGTCGAGGAATTCGGCCTCCTTCTCCGGGTCCCAGTCCAGCTCGTCCAGGAGTACCTGGTCGCCGTCGTCCATGACCTCGCGCAGACTCTCGAAGTCCGGTGCGGCGGCGTCGGCGAGGGCCGACTCGGCGGCAGCGAGCCAGATGTCGAGCACGTCCTGCGGGAGGCCCGCGGTGATCCGCTCGTACGCCTCGCCGGGCAGCGCGCGACCGGCGACCTCGCCGACCGGCGTGGACTCCTCGGCCTCCTCGTCGATCTCCAGGACCAGCAGGCCGGTGTCGACGGCGACGCCCCACGCCTGGGCGGTCTCGGCGAGCCCTTCCTCGTCCTCGTCCACCGGGAGGCCGAGTTCCGCGGCGGCGGCCACCAGGTCGTCGTCCAGCAGCTCGCCCATCGCGTCGACCGGCCGTTCCGGTGTCGCCCACCGGGTCAGCCGCAGCGCTCGGTCCAGCAGCGGCACGGCCAGTGCCAGCCGCGCGAGGTCGTCCGCGGGGAGCAGCCGTACGGGCGGCAGGACGAGGGGACCTTCGGACATGGGGTGACTCCTAGAGGGCTCTACGGCTGTACGGCGTGAGGGGTGGGCCGGTCCGGCTCACCCCTGGCGGGTGGATCGGACCGGCACACGCGAACCGGTACGCGCGCCGGACGCGCGCACTCAGCGTAGGCCCTGCGACCCCCCGACCGTCGGCCTCCCGGCCCCGTCGCACCTGTCACCCCGCCGGTTCACCCGCCCGTAGCGACACGTTCCGGCCACCGCCGCCCGCCGCCGGGTGCGTACCGGCCACGCGTCCCTCAGGCGTACGGGAGTTCGGCGCGCGGGAGGGGCCGGCGCGAAGGGCTCAGCGCACGCCGTCCCACAGGGCGCGCTCGTCCGGGCGGGGGTCGCGTACCGGACCGCAGTGCGCGGGGTCGTCCGCCGTGCCGAAGACCATGGTCGTACGGTCCCGGGTGTCGTACGCGGGCCAGCCGGGATCGCCGGTGACGGCGAAGGAGACCCAGGCGGCGTGCATGGTGTCGGCGAGCGGCTGCGGCGGGGCCTCGCCGAGCAGCATGGTCTCGCCGGGCGCGTCCAGGTTGTCGAAGGCGAAGGCGATCTCGGAGGCGTGGCAGGCGCCGAGGCGGCCGTCGAAGGCGGTGGAGCGGCGGCCGAATTCGTAGACGTGGGCGCGCCGCACGGACTCGGCCAGGCGGACCGCGGGTATCCGGAAGAACCAGTCGGTGAGGACGGCGGAGAACAGGTCGCCGGTGGTGGCGCCGGGGCGGTTGGCCGCGTAGAGCGGCAGCGCGGTGTCGGGGTCGAGGCCGTGCCGGGTGATCGCGGCCCGCAGGTGCCTGTCGTCGATGTAGTCGATGACGCCGCTGGGCACGGTGAAGAGCCGGTACTCCTCGGCGGTGGTGCCGATCAGCAGGTCGACGGCGCAGTCGGCGCCGGGTCCCGGCACCGGGTGGGCGCGGGCGGCGGTGCTCGCGGTGTCCGCGATCGGCTCGAAGGGCATGGCGTTCAGCGCGACCTCGCCCCACAGCGCGGGGTCGGGGTTGGCGGTGACCTCGTTGCGCAGGGCGGTCTGCGCGGGCAGCAGGACGTCCAGCGGGAGTGCGGCGAAGGCCGCGGCGGTGGGTTCGACGCCGAGTTCCGCGGCGAAGTGCGCGGCGACCTTGCGGGCGGTGTCCCGGCCGATCGTGTGGTGCGCGGCGCCGCTCTGGAGGATCGCCCGGTGGAAGAGTCCTCGGGCGCCGGGGGCGGTGAGCAGCACCCCGATGCTCATCGCGCCGGCCGATTCGCCGAAGACGGTCACGCGGCCGGGGTCGCCGCCGAAAGCGGCGATGTTGTCGCGAACCCATTCGAGGGCGGCGATCTGGTCGAGCACTCCGCGATTGTCGGGGGCCCCGTCGAGGGACAGGTAACCGTCCGTCCCCAGGCGGTAGTTGACGGTCACGCAGACGACGCCGTCGCGGGCGAACGCGGCGCCGTCGTAGATCGGCAGCGAGCCCGAGCCGTTCATGAAGGCGCCGCCGTGCAGCCACACCATGACCGGTGCGCCGCCCGCGGTGTCGGGTGTCCACACATTGAGGTTGAGGCAGTCCTCGCCCGCGATGTCCGGGTCGGGCAGCAGCACGTCGAACGGCTTGACGTAGGGGCCCTTGGGCACGGTCGGGCCGAACGCGGTCGCGTCGCGTACGCCCTCCCACGCGGCGGGCGGTTGCGGCGCCATGAACCGGTGCGGTCCGAACGGCGGTGCGGCGTAAGGGATGGCGCGGAAGACGGCGACGCCGTCCTGGCCGGCCGCTCCGCGTACGTCGCCCTGCCGGGTGGTGCAGACCGGTCCGTCCATGCGTCAGACTCCTTCGTCCTGTGCCCGCTCCCGGGGCTCGCGTACGCTACCGGCGGCCCGCCCCTGCGGGAGGCGCCGCGACACCTTCAACGTACCAAGCGGTCGGTCAGGGGGCACGATGAGCGACGGCGGTCTCCGCGTCGAGGCGTACGGCGTGGGGCAGCGGGTCGCGTCGGGGCGGCAGACGCTGCGGGGGGTGAGCGTACGGATCGCGCCCGGCGAGCTGCTGGCCGTGGCGGGCGGCAGCGGGTCGGGCAAGACGACGCTGCTGGAGATCCTGGCCGGAATCCGTACCCCCTCGGCCGGTCGCGTCCTGCACGACAGTACGGAACCGGCCGTCCTGCGACCGGCGTTGGGGTATCTGCCGCACGGCAACGTGATGCACGACGACCTGCCGCTGGACCGGGCCCTCGGCTACGCGGCCCGCCTGCGGATGCCCGCCCGGACCGCCGCCGCTCTCCTGGACGCGGCCGTACGCGACGCGCTGGCCGCCGTCGGCCTGGCCGACCGCGCCCGCCAGCCCGTACGCACCCTCAGCGAGGGCGAGCGCCGCCGCGCCTGCATCGCGGTCGAACTCCTCACCCGCCCCCGCGTGCTGTTCCTGGACGAGCCGACGACCGGACTCGACCCGGCGACCGGCGCGGAACTCCTGCGCACCCTGCGGGACTTGACGGCCGACGGCGTCACCGTCGTCCTCACCACGCACGCGCCCGCCGATCTGACCCGCTGCGACCGCGTCCTGTTCCTCACCCCTGAAGGACGCCCGGCCCACCTGGGCACGGCGGCCACCCTCACGGCGGCGTACGGCGTCCCGACGCTGGAGGAGGTGTACGGGGCGGTGGCCCGCGGGGCGCGGGCGGCGGACGAGGCTGCCGCGGAGGAGACCGGCCCCGCGCCCGAGGCGGCGCCCGTGGCCGACAGCGCCGCCGCCACACGCCCGGCGCCGCTCGGGGCGGTCGGGCAGTGGTGGCTGCTCACCCGGCGGGCCGGGGAGTTGATGGCGCGCAATCGGCTGACGGCGGCGGTCGTCGTGGGGTCGCCGCTGGTGATCGTGGCGATGTTCGCGCTGCTGTTCCGGCCGGGGGCCTTCGATCCGGCGGCGCCGAGTCCGGGTTCCGCGGCGATGATCCTGTTCTGGATCGCCTTCGGCGGCTTCTTCTTCGGGCTGACCTACGGCCTGTTGCAGATCTGCGCGGAGCTGGCGGTGGTGCGCAGGGAGCGGCTGACCGTGCTGCGGCTCGGGCCCTATCTGCTGTCGAAGGCGGCGCTGCTGCTGCCCGTACTGGCCCTGGCGGACGCGGCGTTGCTCGCGGTGCTGCGCGGTCTGAACCGGCTGCCCGCCGCCGGGTGGGGCACGTACGGGTCGCTGTTCCTGACCGTGCTGCTCGCGTCGGCCGCCGCGCTCGCGCTGGGGCTGCTGGCGTCGGCGGCGGTGGGCGATCCGGGGCAGGCCACGCTGATGCTCCCGATGCTCTGCTTCCCGCAGGTGCTGTTCTCGGGGGCCTTTGTGCCGGTGCCCCAAATGGCTTGGGCGGGACGGGTGTTGAGCGCGGCGATGACCAACCGGTGGGCGTTCGAGGCGCTGGGCGGCGGGATCGGTCTGCGGCAGCTGTGGGCGCACGGCGCGTCACCGCTGGGGCCGCCGCTGCTGGCCTCGTACGGCGGCTCGTTCGACCGGGCGGTGTGGGCGGGCTGGCTGCTGCTGGCCGGTTTCACGGCGCTGTTCCTGGCCGCCGCGTGGGCGGTGCTGGCGCGCAAGTGCCGCACGGTCAGCAGACCAGCCGCGGGCTGAGCCCCGCCGGGTCGGGCGAGCGGTCGCGGTAGGTCTGCGCGGCGAAGGCGAGGAAGGCGGACACGTCGGCCGCGTTGGAGGACAGGCCGAGCGAGACGCGGACGGCGCCGCCGGAGGGCAGGCCGAGGCGGCCGAGGTAGTCGTCGATGGTGCCGGTGGCGGTACGGACGGCGCCGCCGAGTACATCGCGGTCGATGGCGAAGGCGACCTCGCCCGTGCCGGGGTTGCAGAAGCAGCCGGTGCGCAGCGATATGCCGCGCGCGGCGCTGTCGCGGCCGACGATCCGCTCGTCGATCACCCGTCCGTCGGCGCCGAGCAGATTCAGCGCGACCGTGCCGCCACGGCCGGTGGTGTCCTGCGGACCGTAGATCCGTACCAGCGGGCTGCCGTCGGCGTGCCGCAGACCGCGCAGCCCGGCCAGTAACTCGGCGGTGAGCGAGGTGACATGACGGTGTATCGACTGCACACCGACGCCGGTGATCCAGTCGAGGCCGAATTCGATGTCGGGAATGCTCAGGTAGTTGACCGTGCCGTCCTCGAAGGCCGCCTCGCCGTCGGCCATGTGGTGCCACAGGCCCTGGGCGCTCACCACGTGGATGGTGCCGCCGGAGAACCACGGCCGCCGCAGCCGCGTCAGCGCCTCCCTGCGGGCCAGCAGACAGCCGATGCCGGTCGGGTAGCCGAAGACCTTGTACCAGCTCACGGCCACGAAGTCGGGGCTGAACCGGCCGAGGTCGAGCACGTTCGTGGGCACGTAGGCCGCCGCGTCCAGCAGGACGTCCCAGCCCGCCGCCCGCGCCCTGGTCACCCAGTCCAGCGAGTGCTGGACCCCGCTGAAATTGCTCTGCGCGGGGTACGCGAGCAGTCCGGGCCCCCGGGCCCCGGACTCCGTGCCCGCCCGCGGCCTCGCGCCCGTCAGGACGGCGTCCATCGCCGTCGCGTCGATGCCGAGGCCCGGCGCCTCCAGCGGTACGTACACCGTCCCCGCGCCCCGGCCGCGGGCGTACTCCCGCAGGCCGTTGACGGAGTTGTGGTTGTCGAGGGTGAGCACCAGCCGGTTGTCCGGCCCGAACGGGTAGGCCTCGCCGACCAGTCGGCACGCCCCGGTGGCGTTGGCCGTGAACACCACGGCGTACTCGGCCGGATCGGCCCTGAAGTGCGCGAGCACCCGTGCGCGGGCCCGCTCCACCAGTTCGCCCGACGCCTGCGAGGCCGGGCTGACCGAGTGCGGATTGCCGTAGCAGCCCGCCGCGATCCGGTCGGCGTGCGCCCGCACTTGGGCGCGGGCGGGAAGTCCCGCGCCGGTGTGGTCGAGGTACACCTGCCGTCGCTCGTCGAGATACCCGTATTCGACCGCGCGCAGCGCGCCAAGGCTGTCCATGAGCGACCCCCGGTCTTCCGGTCTCCGGTCCTCCGCGACGCGATCCCGCGCGATCCCGCGCGACCCCGAACGGCCGCCCGTACGACCGCCGTTGCGCCAGTCGTCGCGCCGACCGTACGACGCCCGCGCGACACCGCGCGACATCCGTGCGACGTCCGTACTCAGGATCGCACCGCGAGCCGTCCGCCGTGCGGCGTTGCGTACGGTCGCCGCTCGCGGCCGACGGGAGCGCGGTCAGGTCCGGGCGACCGCGCCGCGGACCAGGGCCAGCAGCGCCTTCGTACTGTCCCTGCGGGCCCAGGCGATCAGGGCCAGCGGCAGGATGAGGATGATCGGTGTCGCCGCGTTGTCGCCGTCGAAGACGGTGATCTGGGTGACGGTGGCGCCGATCATCAGGCCGATCATCGCGACCGCGGCGACCTGGTAGAGCACCGGGATCAACAGGGCGACGGCGCCCGCGAGTTCGAGCGCGCCGGTGAGGTACATGAACCAGTCGCCGAAACCGATGCGGTCGAAGGAGTCGGCCGCGGCGTCGATGCCGAGGAGCTTGGGGGCGGCGCTGGCCACGCCGTAGAAGAGGGCCACCACGATCTGGAGGGCGAGCAGCGCGGTGCGCGCCCGGCTACGGGCGGGGCGGGCGGTGACGGCTGTCGCGGTACCGGTCGGGGCGGCGCTGGTGGAGGTGGAGACGACGGACACGAGGAGCTCCTCTGGTCGGGTCGATGCGGTGCTGTCGTATGCGCCGTGGCGCTGTCGAAGAGGTAGACCGGGGACCGCCGCGGAACTCATCGCAGGCGCGGGAAAGACAGGGGAAGGCCAGGGGAAAGGCGCGAGGAAAGCCCGGAAAAGCCACCCTGTACAGTGTGAGTTCCCAGAAGGTACTCACTCACCGGGGGTGTACGGCACATGCAGGAGATCACCGACGAGGCCGAACTGCGGGAACTGCTCGGCGAGCCCACCGCGGTCGTCCGCGACAAGGCGCGCGACCGGCTGCACGAACTGGACGTGGCCTGGCTGAAGGCGGCGCCCTTCTGCCTGATGGCCACCTCGGCGGCCGACGGCACCTGTGACGTGTCACCCAAGGGCGACCCCGCCGGTTTCACCGTCGTCCTGGACGACCGGACCATCGCGGTCCCCGAGCGGCCGGGCAACCGCCGCGCGGACGGCTTCCGCAACATTCTGTCCAACCCGCACATCGGCCTGCTCTACTTCGTCCCCGGGCGCGGCGACACCCTCAGGATCAACGGCAGGGCGCGGCTCCTGCGCGACGCCGACTTCTTCGACCGCATGGTCGTCAAGGGCCACCGCCCGCAGGTCGCGGTCCTGGTCGACATCGAGGAAGTCTTCTTCCACTGCTCCAAGGCGTTCCTGCGCAGCGCGCTGTGGAAGCCGGAGACGTGGCAGCCCGACGCGCTGGCGTCGCGGGCGCGGATCTCCAAGACGCTGGAGCGGACCGAGGACTCGCTGGCGGAGCTGGAGACGTACTACGGGGCCGCGTACGCGGAGAAGATCTACCACTAGGGCCTGTCCGGCGGATCACGACCGCGATATCCGGGTGACGGCCGCCGGGACCGGCAGTAGGGTCGCCCCTTATGCGCATTCTCGTTCTGGGCGGTACCGCCTTCGTCGGCCGCGCCATCGTGGAGGACGCACTCCACCGCGGGCACGACGTCACCCTCTTCGGCCGCGGCAGGACCGGCACCGGCCTCTTCCCGGGCCTCCCCCGGCTGACCGGCGACCGCGACACCGGCGACTACGCGGCGCTCGCGGGCGACACCCGGTGGGACGCCGTCGTGGACGTCAGCGGCTACGTCCCGCGGCACGTCGCGCAGGCCATGGACGCGCTGGGCGACCGGATCGGCCGGTATCTGTTCATCTCCAGCCACGCGGTGTACCAGCGCGAGGGTGTGGCGCCCGGCTCCGACGAGGACACCCCGCGCCGCCCGCCGGTCCGCGACACCGAGGTGCTGAGCGAGGCCACGTACGGGCCGTGCAAGGTCGCCTGCGAGGACGACGTGACCGCGCGCCACGGGCAGCGCGCCACGATCGTGCGGGCGGGGAAGGTCGCCGGTCCGCACGACCCCTCCGACATGTTCACCTACTGGGTGCGCGCCGCCGCGCGCGGCGGCCGGGTCGCCCTGCCCGCCGACCCCGCCCAGCCGGTGCAGATCATCGACTCCCGCGACCTGGCCCGGCTGGTGATCCGGCTGCTGGAGGACGACCGGCCCGGCGCCTTCCACGCCGTGGGCCCCGAACAGCCGGTCACCCTCGGCGAGTTGATCGAGACGTGCGCGCGGGCCGCGGGCACCGAGGTGGAGATCGTACGGGTCACGCCGGACGTCGTACCGCCGATGTTCCCGCTGGTCCGGGAGGACACCGCCACACAGCAGCGCAGCGCCGCGCGCGCCCGGGCCGCCGGGATGCCCGCGACCCCGCTGGCGGTCACCGCCGCCGACGTCCTGGCCTGGGACCGAGAACGCGGCGAGCCGCCGCTGGAGGCCGGCTGGTCCCCCGAGGAGGAGCGTGCGGTGCTCGCGGCGGCGGCTCGTACGGCGTGAACCGGTCACGCGTGACGCGTCGTCAGTTGTGGCTGTGCAGCGCGTCGTTGAGGCCGCCCCACGAACCCGTGCGCTGAAGGACCTCGACCTTGCCGGTGGTCGAGTTGCGGCGGAAGAGGATGTTGTTGGCCCCGGAGAGCTCCAGCGCCTTGACGATCTTGCCGTCCGGGAGCGTCACGCGGGTGCCCGCGGTGACGTACAGGCCCGCCTCCACGACGCAGTCGTCACCGAGGGCGATGCCCAGGCCCGACTCGGCGCCGAGCAGGCAGCGTTCGCCCACCGAGACGACCTGGGTGCCGCCGCCGGACAGGGTGCCCATGATGGACGCGCCGCCGCCGATGTCCGAGCCGTCGCCGATGACGACGCCCTGCGAGATACGGCCCTCGACCATGGAGGCGCCCAGCGTGCCCGCGTTGAAGTTGCAGAAGCCCTCGTGCATGACGGTCGTGCCGGACGCCAGGTGCGCGCCGAGGCGTACGCGGTCGGCGTCGGCGATCCGCACGCCGGACGGGGCGACGTAGTCCGTCATCCGCGGGAATTTGTCCACGCCGTACACCGCCAGGTGCAGGCCCTCCGCGCGGGCCGCCAGCCGCGCCCCTTCGACCGCCGCCACCGGCACCGGGCCGATCGACGTCCACGCGACGTTCGCCAGCAGGCCGAACAGCCCTTCCAGATTGGGCTCGTTGGGGCGGACCAGGCGGTGGCTCAGCAGGTGCAGCCGCAGGTACGCGTCGTGCGCGTCCAGCGGCTTGTCGTCCGTCGAGGCGATGACGGTCCGCACCGCCACGACCTCCACCCCGCGCCTCGGGTCCTTCCCGAGCGCCTTGGGCGCCGCCGCTCCCAGCAGCTCCGCCGCGCGCTCGGCGCTCAGCCGCTCGGTGCCCGCGGGGCCCGCCTCCGCGGCGAGTTCCGGTGCGGGGTACCAGGTGTCCAGGACGGTGCCGTCGTCGGCGACGGTGGCAAGGCCGACGCCGAGGGCGCCGGGGGCACGATGCTCATTCATACCCAGACGCTAACCCGTCCTCCCCCCGGCCAGCCACCCGCCCCGCCCCCCGCCCCCGTACGGCTCCCGATCCGCTACGGGCGCGCCCGCGGCGCCCGCGGCGGCCTCAGTGCCGCGCCCTCGGCGGTTCCTCCTCCCACGCCGCCGCCCCCGCGGCCCCGGCGCCGAGCACCGCGCAGCGCAACCAGTGCTCGCCGGGCGGGAGTTGACCCACCAGAACGGGCAGTGACGTGCGCCGCGCCAGCACATTGGTGCCCGGCAGCGGGTCGAGCACCCGGCCGCTACGGCCGCCGTCCAGATCGCGCAGCCCGCTGAGGTCCCCGGCCCCGGTGACCGTCACCGCGCTGCCCTCGCTCTCCTCACGCCGGGTCAGCCCCGCGTCCCGGTCGACCGCGAAGCCGCCCTCCGCCGTGTACAGCGCGCGGCCCGTACGGACGCGGTGGGTGCGCAGGTGCCAGGGCGCGGCGGCGGTGAGCCAGGTGGTGATCTCCACGTCGGGCCACGGCCGCCAGGTGCTGCGTACGGTGTCGCCGTCCTCGACCGCCGGATCGTGCTGCTCCTCGCGCACCCGGAAGTGCCGCGGCGCCGTCCCCTCCTCAATGTCGGCCTCGTCGCTGACCGCGAGCACCGAGTCGTACGCCCCCGGCTCCGGGCCGAGACCGTCGACCGGCGCGCTGAAGCCGAAGCGGGAGGAGTACGCGAATTTGGCGTACTTCGCGGCGCCGCCCCGCGCCCAGAGATTGTGCTGCGACCCGCTGAGCAGCGTCGCGTCCCCGCCCGAACGCATCAGCACCGCCCCGGCGTCCGGCTGCGCCAAGGTCTCCGGCAGCTCGGCGGCGGGCTCCTCGTCCGCCGTCCAGAAGGCGTGGTCCGCGGGCAGGGCCAGCGGCAGGAACGCCTTCATCGCCCAGTACGGCGAGCCCGGCCCGTTGTACTGCTCCGCGACCGCCGGCTGCGGATAGCCGTACCCGATGGTCAGCACCCCGTCCGGCGACGTCAGCGCCGACCGCTCCCGCCACCAGCGCAAGTGCCGCGACAGCAGCCCCTTGGCCTCCCCCGGCGGCACGGCGTCCACCCCCGCGTACGGCAGCGCCCCCCAGAACGAGCCCTGCGCGAACCGGTACGTGAGACTGCGGCCGAACGGCACGGCGGCGCCGTCCGCCGCGAACCAGTGCCGGAAGCCCGGCGCGAAGTCGGCCGCCCGCTGCCGGAAGCGCGCCGCCCGCGCCGGGTCGCCGTCGCCCGCGAGCGCCGCGTAGATCAGGCCGTAGAAGTGCATGGCCCACGGGATGTAGTAGTCGCGCTGCGCGGTGTTCCCGTCCGCGTACCAGCCGTCCCGGCGCGCGTACGTCTCCAGCCGGTCCAGCCGGGCGTGCCGCGCGTCCCGGTCGTGCGCGTACCCCACCCGGTCCAGACCGAGGCTGACCAGCACCGGGAAGAAGTTCCAGTTGTTCTCGGGCGTGTCGGCCCCCAGGAAGCTCGCCAGCCAGGCCCCCGCCTGGTCCCGTTCCTTGCCGCTGAGCGGGTCCCACAGCTTCTCCGGCGCCAGCGCCAGCGCGAATCCGACGGCCGCCGTCTCGACGGTCCGCTGGTCGATGCCGGTGGCCGTCCCCCAGTACTCGGGATGCCCCGGGTCCGTCCCCGCCGCCAGCCCCCGCGCCCACAGGTCCCAGTGCGCGAACTCCCCGCCCCCCGCCGCCAACGGCGCCAGCCCCCACAACGGCCGCGCGTACCCCTCCAGGTCGGCCGCGGTGTCGTCATGGTGCGCCGTGTTCACCCCCAGCCGTATCCGAGCGCCCCCCTCGCTCGCATACCGCACCAGCGGATCGACCAACTCCCGCACATACGCCTGCATCTCCCCACGCGCGCCACTGCCGCTCGCCATCCCAACCGCCTCCCTCACGAAGTTGCGATAATTTTCGCAACACCCCCAAGAGACCGTCAACGGCCCCGACACGGCATCGGGCGGCCACCGCGTGAGACGCGGTGACCGCCCGATGCCGTGGCGCGGAGCCCTGCGATGCCGAGGCGGAGAGCCCGGAGAAAGATCAGACGTTGAAGCCCAGGGCGCGGAGCTGGTCGCGGCCGTCGTCGGTGATCTTGTCGGGGCCCCACGGGGGCATCCAGACCCAGTTGATCTTGAGGTCGTTGACGATGCCCTCGGTGGCGGAGACGGCCTGTTCCTCGATGACGTCGGTGAGGGGGCAGGCCGCGGAGGTGAGGGTCATGTCGAGGGTGGCGACGTTGGAGTCGTCGACGTGGATGCCGTAGATGAGGCCCAGGTTGACGACGTCGATGCCGAGTTCGGGGTCGACGACGTCGTAGAGGGCCTCGCGGATCTCTTCTTCTGAGGCCGGAGTGGTGCTCAGGCCGTTCGGTACGGGGCTCATGAGGTCTTCCCTTCGGAAGCTTCCGAGGCTTCGGGACCGTCGGCCAGCGCTTGCGCCGTCGCGTCCTTCCACGCCATCCAGCTCAGCAGCGCGCACTTCACACGCGCCGGGTACTTCGAGACACCGGCGAACGCGACCGCGTCCTCCAGCACTTCCTCCATCGCGTCGTCCGGCTCGACCTGGCCCTTGGACTGCATCAGCTCCAGGAAGGTCTCCTGGATCTTCCGCGCCTGGGCCACGTCCTTGCCGACCAGCAACTCGTTCAGCACCGACGCGCTGGCCTGGCTGATCGAGCAGCCCTGGCCCTCGTACGAGATGTCGCCGATGACGGCGCCGTCCATCCGCACCCGCAGGGTGATCTCGTCCCCGCAGGTGGGATTGACGTGGTGCACCTCCGCCTGGCCGTCCCGCAGGCCGCGCCCGTGGGGGTGCTTGTAGTGGTCCAGGATCACTTCCTGGTACATCGAGTCGAGCTTCACAACACCACCATCACCCGAAGAAGTTCCGTACCTGCTCCAGCCCCTCGACCAGGGTGTCGACCTCGGCCGGGGTGGAGTACAGATAGAACGACGCCCGCGTGGTCGCAGGAATTCCGTACCGCAGGCAGACCGGCCGCGCGCAGTGGTGGCCGACGCGTACGGCGATGCCCTGTTCGTCGAGCACCTGGCCGACGTCGTGCGGGTGGATGTCGCCGAGCGTGAAGGAGATCGCGGCGCCGCGGTCCTCGGCCGTGGTGGGGCCGATGATCCGCAGGTCGGGAACCTCCAGCAGACGGCCCACCGCGTAGTCGGTCAGCGCGTGCTCATGCGCGGCGATCTTGTCCATGCCGATCGCGGTCAGATAGTCCACGGCCGCGCCGAGGCCGACGGCCTGGGCGATCGGGGGCGTACCGGCCTCGAACTTGTGCGGCGCGGGCGCGTACGTCGAGGAGTGCATGGAGACGGTCTCGATCATCTCGCCGCCGCCGAGGAACGGCGGCAGGTCCTCGAGCAGCTCCTGGCGGCCCCACAGGACGCCGATGCCGGTCGGGCCGAGCATCTTGTGGCCGGTGAAGGCCACGAAGTCCGCGCCGAGCGCCTGCACGTCGAGCACCATGTGCGGCGCGGCCTGCGAGGCGTCGATCAGCACCAGGGCGCCGACGTCCTGGGCGCGGCGCACGATGGCCTCGACCGGGTTGACGGTGCCCAGGATGTTGGAGACCAGCACGAAGGAGACGATCTTCGTCTTCTCGGTGATGATCTGCTCGATGTCCGACAGGTCGAGCCTGCCGTCGTCGGTCAGCCCGAACCACTTCAGCTTCGCGCCGGTGCGCTGCGAGAGCAGCTGCCACGGCACGATGTTGGAGTGGTGCTCCATCTCCGTGATGACGATCTCGGTGTCGCTGTCGACGCGGTACGGCTCGTCGGCCCAGCCGAGCATGTTGGCCACGAGGTTCAGCGACTCGGAGGCGTTCTTGGTGAAGATCACCTCGTCACGGCTGGGCGCGTTGATGAAGGCGGCGATCTTGTCGCGCGCGCCCTCGTACAGCGCGGTGGCCTCCTCGGCGAGCACGTGGACGCCGCGGTGCACATTGGCGTTGTGCCGCTCGTAGTACTCGTTCAGCGCGTCGAGCACCTGGCGCGGTTTCTGCGAGGTCGCCGCGTTGTCCAGGTACACGAGCTTCTTGCCGTCGTGGACCAGGCGGTCCAGGACGGGGAAGTCCTTGCGGATCGCTTCGGTGTCCAGGAGGCCCGGCAGCACCCGGCCGACGGACGAGGGGACTGTCACGCGGCGTCCCCCTCGGAGTTCGCTCCGCTGCTCACGGGGCCGCCCTTCACGTAGGACTCGTAGCCCTCTTCCTCCAGCTTGTCCGCCAGCTCGGCGCCGCCGGACTCGGCGATCCGGCCCTGCGCGAAGACATGCACGAAGTCGGGCTTGATGTAGCGCAGGATGCGCGTGTAGTGGGTGATCAGCAGGGTGCCGACCTCGCCGCTCTCGCGGACCCGGTTGACGCCCTCGGAGACGACCCGCAGCGCGTCGACGTCGAGGCCGGAGTCGGTCTCGTCGAGGATCGCGATCTTCGGCTTGAGCAGTTCGAGCTGAAGGATCTCGTGGCGCTTCTTCTCGCCGCCGGAGAAGCCCTCGTTGACATTGCGCTCGGCGAAGGCGGGGTCCATCTGGAGGCGTTCCATCGTCTCGCGGACCTCCTTCACCCAGGTGCGCAGCTTGGGCGCCTCGCCGCGGATCGCGGTGGCCGAGGTGCGCAGGAAGTTGGAGACGGAGACGCCGGGGACCTCGACCGGGTACTGCATGGCGAGGAAGAGACCGGCGCGGGCCCGCTCGTCCACGGTCATCGCCAGCACGTCCTCACCGTCGAGGGTGACGGTGCCGCCGGTGATCGTGTACTTGGGGTGGCCCGCGAGCGAGTACGCCAGGGTGGACTTGCCGGAGCCGTTGGGGCCCATGATGGCGTGGGTCTCACCCTGCTTCACGGTCAGGTCGACGCCGCGCAGGATCTCGCGGGGGCCGTTCTCGGCTTCGACGGTGACGTGCAGGTCGGTGATTTCAAGCGTTGCCATGGGTGCCTCAGGACTCCTGGGTGACGGAGACGAGCACGTCGTCCCCAACGATCTTTACGGGGTATACGGGGACCGGCCGCGTGGCCGGCAGCCCGGACGGCTTGCCGGTGCGCAGGTCGAAACTGGAACCGTGCAGCCAGCACTCGATCTGGCAGTCCTCGACCTCGCCCTCGGAGAGCGAGACGTTCGCGTGCGAGCAGATGTCGTTGATGGCGAACACCTCGCCCGCGGTGCGGACCACGGACACCGGGACGCCGTCCAGCTCGACCCGGCGGGGGGTGTCCTCCTCCAGGTCGCTGGCGGCGCAGGCGCGGACGAATCCGACCGTGCCGTTGTCGACGCTCATCAGACGGACGCCTCCAGCTCGGCGTCGATCTTGGTCATCAGCCGCTCTTCGAGGTCGGCGAGTCCGATCTGCTGGACCAGTTCGCCGAAGAAGCCGCGGACGACCAGGCGGCGGGCCTCGTCGGAGCGGATGCCGCGGGACTGGAGGTAGAAGAGCTGCTCGTCGTCGAAGCGGCCGGTCGCCGAGGCGTGGCCGGCGCCGACGATCTCGCCGGTCTCGATCTCCAGGTTGGGGACCGAGTCGACCCGCGCGCCGTCGGTGAGCACCAGGTTGCGGTTGAGCTCGTAGGTGTCGGTGCCCTCGGCCTCCGCCCTGATGAGCACGTCGCCGATCCACACCGCGTGCGCGTCCTGCCCCTGGAGCGCGCCCTTGTACGTGACGTTGCTGCGGCAGTGCGGGGTGTCGTGGTCGATGAAGAGCCGGTGCTCCTGGTGCTGGCCCTCGTCGGTGAAGTACAGGCCGAACAGCTCGGCCTCGCCGCCGGGGGCGCCGTAGATCACCCGCGGGTGCAGCCGGACCAGGTCGCCGCCGAAGGTGACGACCACCGACTTGAACGTGGCGTCACGGCCGACCAGCGCGGTGTGCTGGGCGACGTGCACGGCGGTGTCGTCCCAGTCCTGGATCGAGACGACGGTGACCTTGGCGCCGTCGCCGACCAGGACCTCCACGTTGGCGGCGAAGGTGCCGTCACCGGTGTGGTCGATGACGACCACGGCCTCGGCGAAGGCGCCGACCTCGATCACCTGGTGGCCGTAGACCGTGCCGCCCTCGCCGTGGACGGCGATCCGGACCGGCTCGGTGAGGACGGTGTCCTTGGGGATCGAGACGACCGAGGCCTTCTCGAAGGCGCTGAACGCCTGGGCGGTGACGCGGTCGGCGGGCTTGCCCGCCTTGCCGACGCGGGCGTCGGTGCGGTCCACGGTCTCCACGGTGACGCCCTCGGGCGCGGTCACCTCGACCCGGAGGGCGCCGGTGGCCTCGGCGGTGCCGTCGTGCAGGCCGCGCAGCCGCTCCAGCGGAGTGAAGCGCCACTCCTCCTCGCGGCCGTGCGGCACCGGGAAGTCGGCCACGTCGTACGACGGGGCCGCGCTGACCCGGGCGTCGGCGGGATGGCCCACCGTGATGGCACCGTCCGTGGTGCTGCCCGCAGGGGTGTTGTCAGCCATGGCTGTGCTGGTGCTCGCTTTCTGCCTTATTGTGTCCGGCCGGGGGGATGGTGGACGAGGAAGCCGGCGCGGTCAGCCGACCGAGCCTTCCATCTGGAGCTCGATCAGCCGGTTCAGCTCCAGGGCGTACTCCATGGGGAGTTCCTTGGCGATCGGCTCGACGAAGCCGCGCACGATCATCGCCATGGCCTCGAACTCGGTCATGCCGCGGCTCATCAGGTAGAAGAGCTGGTCGTCGGAGACCTTGGAGACGGTCGCCTCATGACCCATCGACACGTCGTCCTCGCGGACGTCGACGTAGGGGTACGTGTCCGAGCGCGAGATGGTGTCGATCAGCAGTGCGTCGCACAGCACGTTGGACTTGGCGCCCGACGAGCCCTCGCCGATCTCGATCAGACCGCGGTAGGACGTCCGGCCGCCGCCGCGGGCCACCGACTTGGAGACGATGTTGGACGACGTGTTCGGCGCCATGTGCACCATCTTCGCGCCCGCGTCCTGGTGCTGGCCCTCGCCCGCGAAGGCGATGGACAGCGTCTCGCCCTTGGCGTGCTCGCCCATCAGGTAGACGGCCGGGTACTTCATGGTCACCTTGGAGCCGATGTTGCCGTCGACCCACTCCATCGTGGCGCCCTCGTAGGCGACCGCGCGCTTGGTGACCAGGTTGTACACGTTGTTCGACCAGTTCTGGATGGTCGTGTAACGGCAGCGGCCACCCTTCTTCACGATGATCTCGACGACAGCGGAGTGCAGCGAGTCCGACTTGTAGATCGGCGCGGTGCAGCCCTCGACGTAGTGGACGTACGCGTCCTCGTCGACGATGATCAGCGTCCGCTCGAACTGGCCCATGTTCTCGGTGTTGATCCGGAAGTAGGCCTGGAGCGGGATGTCGACGTGCACGCCCTTCGGCACGTAGATGAAGGAGCCGCCGGACCACACCGCGGTGTTCAGCGAGGCGAACTTGTTGTCGCCCGCCGGGATGACCGTGCCGTAGTACTCCTGGAACAGCTCCGGGTGCTGCTTGAGCGCGGTGTCGGTGTCGAGGAAGATGACGCCCTGCTCCTCCAGGTCCTCACGGATCTGGTGGTAGACGACCTCGGACTCGTACTGCGCGGCGACACCGGCGACCAGCCGCTGCTTCTCGGCCTCGGGGATGCCGAGCTTGTCGTAGGTGTTCTTGATGTCCTCGGGCAGGTCCTCCCAGGACTCCGCCTGCTTCTCCGTGGACCGCACGAAGTACTTGATGTTGTCGAAGTCGATGCCCGACAGATCCGAGCCCCAGGTGGGCATGGGCTTCTTGCCGAAGAGCTTGAGGCCCTTCAGCCGCATCTTCAGCATCCACTCGGGCTCGGACTTCTTCTGCGAGATGTCGCGGACGACGGCCTCGGACAGGCCGCGCTTGGCCGCGGCGCCGGCCACGTCCGAGTCGGCCCAGCCGTACTCGTACGTACCGATGCCCTCGAGCTCCGGGTGAGTGGTCTCCGTGGGAGCAGTCATGCGGGGTTCCTCCCGGACGTGCTGGCAGATGCTGTGGGATCTTCGGGTGCGTTCTGGGGTGGGTCCGACGGGGTCCCCGGTGGTGTGTCAGGTGGGGCTCCCGACGGGATGGTGCTCGCGTGGTTGACCTGCGGGATGAACGTGGTGCACACCCCGTCGCCGTGGGCGATGGTGGCCAGCCGCTGGACATGCGTCCCGAGCAGGCGGGAGAAGACCTCGGCCTCCGCCTCGCAGAGCTGCGGGAACTGCTCGGCGGTGTGGGCCACCGGGCAGTGGTGCTGGCAAAGCTGCTCCCCGGCGGGGCCGGGGGCGCTTCGAGCCGTAGCAGCGTACCCGTCCGCGGACAGCGCCTGGGCCAGCGCGCGTGCGCGGTCCTCGGGCGCCGCCGCCTCGACGATGGGGCGGTACCGCTCGGCCTGGTCGGCCACCCGGGCGCGGGCGAAGGCCGACACCGCGGCCTCGCCGCTCTCGCCGCCGCCCGCGGACCTGGCGATCCAGTGCAGGGCGTCGGCGGCGAGCTGGTCGTACGCCTGGTCGAACGCGTCACGACCACAGTCGGTGAGCGCGAAGACCTTGGCGGGCCTGCCGCGGCCACGGTGGCCGTAGACCCGCTGGTCACGCGGCTCCACGACATTGTCCGCGTGCAGTGCGTCCAGATGGCGGCGGACGGCGGCCTGCGTGAGGCCGAGCCGTTCCGCCAGGTCGGCCGCGGTGGAAGGTCCGTGGTCCAGGATGGACCGGGCGACCCGGTTGCGGGTGCGCCGCTCCCCGGTCGTCTGCTCCTCCGCCGCCCTCCGGGCAGCACTGGTCCCGTATTCCACAACACCATTGTTGCGTAATTCCTCAGGAGCAGGCAAGCCGCGCCGGTCGCGATCACGGTGGGCTGCGTCACTTAGGGTTACCTAACCAGGGACGGTACGAGGCCGCGTACGGGCGGTACGAGGCCGCCGCGGAGGAGAGCGGGGAGCGGCTTCCCGGGACCCGGGCACGGCCGGTCCTGCGCCGTCCCTAGACTCACAGCATGCGAAACGAGCCCGCGGTCGAGGTGACCGGTCTGGTCAAACGGTACGGGACAAGGACCGCGGTGGACGGCCTCGACCTGACCGTGGCCCGCGGCGGCGTCACAGCGGTGCTCGGCCCCAACGGTGCGGGCAAGACCACCACCGTCGAGGTCTGCGAGGGCTACCGGCGGCCGGACGGCGGCACCGTACGGGTCCTCGGTCTCGACCCGGCCGCGCGCGGCGCGCAACTGCGGCCCCGGATCGGCGTGATGCTCCAGTCCGGCGGTGTGTACCCCGGCGCGCGCGCCGAGGAGATGCTGCGGCACACCGCGACCCTGCACGCCGACCCCGTCGACCCGGCGCTGCTGATCGAACGGCTGGGTCTGGAGTCCTGCGGTCGCACCACCTACCGCCGGCTGTCCGGCGGCCAGCAGCAGCGCCTCGCGCTCGCCATGGCCGTCGTCGGCCGCCCCGAACTGGTCTTCCTCGACGAGCCCACCGCCGGTCTCGACCCGCAGGCCAGGCACGCCACCTGGGATCTCGTGCGGGAGCTGCGCGCGGACGGCGTCACGATCGTGCTCACCACCCATTTCATGGACGAGGCCGAGCAGTTGGCCGACCAGGTGGTGATCATCGACGGCGGCCGGGCCATCGCCCGCGGCACTCCGGACGAGCTGTGCCGCGGCGGCGCGGAGAACACGCTGCGCTTCTCGGGACGCCCGGGGCTCGACCTGGTCTCGCTGCTCAACGCGCTGCCCGCCGACACCGCCGCGGCGGAACTGACCCCGGGCAACTACCGCATCGAGGGCAAGGTCGACCCCCAGCTGCTGGCCACCGTCACCTCCTGGTGCGCCCAGCACGGCGTCCTCCCCGACCGCCTCTCGGTCGAGCGCCGCACCCTGGAGGACGTCTTCTTGGAGCTGACCGGCAAGGAGCTGCGCGGATGAGGAACCTGGCGGGCATGAAGGAGCTGCGCGGATGAGCGCCGAAGTGAGCGCCCCGACCGGGACCGGCGTCTTCGCCCCCGCCCCCGGAGCCGCGCCGCTCCCCCGGATGATCCGGGCCCAGGCGGCGCTGGAGACCAGGATGCTGCTGCGCAACGGCGAGCAGCTGCTGCTCACCGTGATCATCCCGGCGCTGCTGCTGGTGCTGTTCAGCGCCGTCGACATCGTGGACACCGGGGCGGGCAAGTCGGTGGACTTCCTGGCCCCCGGCATCCTCGCGCTCGCGGTGCTGTCCACCGCGTTCACCGGCCAGGCCATCGCCACCGGCTTCGAGCGGCGTTACGGCGTGCTCAAGCGCCTCGGCGCCTCGCCGCTGCCGCGCTGGGCGCTGATGACGGCGAAGACCTGCTCGGTGCTGGTCACCGAGGCGTTGCAGATCGCGCTGCTGGTGGTGATCGCCTTCGCGCTGGGCTGGTCGCCGCACGGCAACCCCTTCGCCGTCGTGCTGCTGCTCCTGCTCGGCACCGCCGCCTTCTCCGGGCTCGGGCTGCTGATGGCGGGCACGCTGAAGGCCGAGGCGACACTGGCCGCGGCGAATCTGGTCTTCATCCTGCTGCTGGTCGCGGGCGGCGTGATCGTGCCGCTGAGCAAGTTCTCCGGCGGCGTCCAGTCGGTCCTGAGGCTGCTGCCGATCTCGGCGCTGTCCGACGGGCTGCGGGACGTGCTCCAGCACGGCGCCTCGATGCCCTGGGGCGACCTGGGCATCCTCGCCGTCTGGGCGGTCGTCGGGCTGGCTCTGGCGGCCCGCTTCTTCCGCTGGGAGTAGCCGCCCTCACCCGCCCGCGGCCGGGATGCAGTCGGTGAACCGTACGAAGTCCCGGCCCTGCCCCTCGTCCAGCGCCAGGAACGCGGCCGGCGGGTGCGAGCCGAAGCGGCACATGTCGTAGCGCACGCACACCGGCGGATTGGCGTTCGCCGCCGTACGGAACTGGTGCGCGCCGACGAGCTGGCAGGAGTCGTAGCGGACCAGCGGGCCGTTGGCGCCGATCGTGTAGCGGTGGGCGCGCAGGTCGTCGGAGAAGTCCTTGAAGGCGTGCGCGGTGTCGTCGCAGTCGTTGAAGTGGACGGTGCCGCGGTTCCACGCGCAGTCGATGACGACGACCGAGGGGTCGCGCAGTTCGAAGCGGATGTCCTCGGCGTGGAAGCGCTGGGCGCCGTCGAAGTGCGAGGCGCGCGGGAAGCGGAAGAAGGCGCTCTCGAAGCCGTAGTCGGGGTGCGGGGTGGGGCGGCGCCCGGTGATGATGTAGCTGCCCGCGCGGCAGGTGACGGACCCGCCGTAGGGGAACTCCAGGAAGTTGCCCCACTCGTAGGTGACGTTCATGTCGGTGAACCAGTAGTTGAGGAACTGGTCCTGCTGCTCCAGGTTCTTGGAGTTCAGCGACAGCCCCGAGTAGAGGAACGCCTTGCGGTAGGCGCCGCCGACCCGGCACGCCTCCCAGCGCATCTCGGAGTTGGTGTTGCTGCCGTCGAGCGCGAGCCCGTACTCCCACTCCCCCATCCACTCGCAGTCCGAGAAGCGGTAGTTCGCGGCGCCGCCGGTCGAGTACGAGTAGAAGAAGGACGCGCCGGGCGTGGCGGAGGTGAAGCGCAGACCCTCGAAGGAGATGTTCTGCCAGGTGTCGATGTTGCGGCACAGATAGGCGTCGGACGCGTTCGGCGGGTCGAAGACGATGTCGCTGATCCGCAGCCCCGCGCCCCGGAACCGCAGCCCGTTGACCTGCCGGGTGGGCTTGTTGGCGTCGATGAAGGCGTACGGCTTGGTGATCCGGAACACACCGGGCGGCACGTCGATGACGGTACGGCCGGTGCCGCCGTCCGCGCGCGACTCGGCGTAGGCGTACGCGGCGGCGAAGGCGGCGCTGTCGTCGGTGTGGCCGTCGCCCTTGGCGCCGAAGTCGGCCACGACGTCGACGTATCCGGGGTGGTTCGCGGGCCCCGGGTGCGCGGGGTCCGCGGTGTCGGCCGCCGAGGAGTCCCAGGCGCCGCCCGCGTAGGCGGCGAGGCCCGTCCCCGCGAGGGCGGCTGCCGCGCCTCCGTAGAGCAGGTGCCTGCGGTTGACGGTCTCACGGTGTTCGCCGGTCATACGGCGCCTCCCGTCGTCGGTCCCCGTGCGTGAGCCCCGATGGTAGGGCCGTACCACCGGGTTCGGGTGGTTTCGGGGCGATCGGATCCGGCGCGTACACACCCCTCGTGAAAGCGTGCACAAGCGTGCCGCCTACCATGGGCGCGTGCCGAAGCTTCTCGAACTCGTGCGAAACCCCCTCGCCGCCATCGCAGAGCGGTGGACCCCGTCCCCCGCCACGGTCCGCAGGGCGACCCTGTCCGCGCTGGTCATGTCGGTCGTCATCGTGGTCACCGGCGGTGCGGTACGGCTGACCGGTTCCGGCCTCGGCTGCCCCACCGCGCCCCGCTGCGTGGGCGACAGTTGGGTGCCCACCTCGGCGATGGGCGTACACGGGGCGATTGAGTTCACCAACCGCATGCTGACGTACGTTCTCTGCGCCGCCGTCGGCTGGGCCATCATCGCGGTGCGGTCGCAGAAGCCGTACCGGCGCAGTCTGACCCGGCTCGGCTGGGCGCAGTTCTGGATGGTCGTGGCGAACGCGGTGCTGGGCGCCTTCACCGTGCTCACCGGGCTCAACCCGTACACCGTGTGCGTGCACTTCCTGCTGGCGTTCGTGCTGATCACCATCGCCGTGGTGATGTGGCGGCGGACCGCGGAGGGCGACAGCGCGCCGAGTCCGCTGGTCGGCAAGCCGGTGCAGCAGCTCGGCTGGATTCTGACCTGTGCGACCGGGCTGCTGGTCGCGGTGGGCACCGTCGTGACCGGCGCGGGGCCGCACGCGGGCGACTCCAGCGATGTGCACCGCGTCCCGGTGGACTGGAAGTCGGTGGCGCAACTGCACGCGGATCTCGCGTGGGTGGTGGTCGCGCTGACCGTCGCGCTGTGGTTCGTGCTGCGCGCGGTGGACGCGCCGGTCGGGCCGCGCAACAGCGCCCGCGACCTCTTCCTGGTGCTGATGTCCCAGGGCGTGATCGGCTACGTCCAGTACTTCACCGATCTGCCGGAGGCCGTCGTCGGCCTGCACATGTTCGGCGCGGCCATCGTGTGGATCGCGGTGCTGCGGGTGCTGCTGTCGATGCGCGAGCGGGCCGTCGACGTGCCCGACGCCACCGTGCCGGGGCCCGCGCAGGCCGGGTCAACGCTGAGCGTCGGCGTCTGACCCCTCAGGACCCGTCCACCGGTCCGCGTCGGCGGCCGGGTCGGGGCGGAAGACCCGGCGGGCGTTCCCGCCGCCGACCAGCGCGCTGACCCTGCGGCCGTCCGCGGCCGACCAGTCGCCGCCGGCCACCCGCTCGCCGACGAACCGGCCGAGCGCCGCGCCGAAGGTCCGCACCCCGGTCACGTACAGCTCGGGCAGCGCCACGGCGCCGCTGGCGTACAGCACCTTCGCGAAGGGCGCCCGGTCGAGCACCGCGGCCGGTCCGGCGCCGAGCGCCACATGCACATGCGGGAGTACGGCCGCCAGGTCGGCCGCCGCGCCCTCGTGTCCGGGCCCCGGCAGCAGCACCACCTCGGTGCCCAGGCCCGCGGTGGCCCGCAGGAATCCCCCGGCCGCCGAGGGTCCCGCCCCGCCCGCGCCGTGCCGCAGCGTCAGCGGCACGCCGGTCGCCACCGCGTTCCACAGCAGATGGCGCAGGAGTACGGGGTCGGCGGGGCGCTCGCCGACCGGCCGCCGGGCGAGCCAGTCGGCGGCGGCGTACCGCACGTGCGCGGTGTCCGGCGGTCCGGTGCCCAGCGCCTGGTCGGCGCCCGCGCGGAAGGGTCCGCCGTGCGGGCGGTCGGCGCAGGAGAAGCCGACCGTGTCGAGCGCGGCGGTGTGCACGGCCTCGGCGAGGTTGGCCAGGAAGCCGTCGACCGTGCCCGAGGTGTCGGCGACCTGCTGGGCCAGCGGTTCGAGGCGGACGATCTCGTGGGCCGCCGCGCCGCCCGCCGCGCCCAGCTCCTTGGGCGGCGTGAGGTCGCCGGGCTCCCCGGTGTCGACGAGATACGCCTCGATGCCGGTGGCGCGCAGCAGCAGCCGGGTCGCCTCGTACGCGCCCAGCTCGCGGCGGCGGGCCAGGTAGCGGGCCGGGGAGCAGTGCGGTTCGAGGCCGAGCAGCGGCGCGCACCAGCGGCGCACCGCGAAGCCGGTGGGGCTGTCGAAGAGGGTGGTGTGCGGCGCGGCGACGCCGGGCAGCCGCGCCTCGAACGCGCCGAGGCCGAGGTCGCCGGGGAGCACGCCGTGGCAGTACGCGTCCACGAGGTGTGTCAGGTCCCCGGTCATCCGCCCGCTCCCTCGCCGTCGTTCCCGGTCTCCCGGCCTCCTGGCTTAACGGACGAGGGCGCCGTCAGGTGTGGGCGCGGCGGCGGTCAGGTGTTGGCCGGGCCGCCGATCTGCATCCCGGCCATCCGGGTCCACTCGTACGGGCCGGTGCGGACCCGGCCCGCGAACTCCCCGTCGAAGTCCTCGTGGACGGTGACGCCCGCGTCGGCGACGGCCGCCCGCGCCATGGCGTACGTCGGTGCGACGAGGTCGCCCCAGGCGCCGTCCGGCGCGACGAGCACGATGCGCGCGCCGCGCTCACCGATGTACGCGATGTTCGCCTCGGCGGCGCCGCCGTGCTTCTTGCCGAAGGCGTCGATCTGCCGGACGAGCCGGGCGGTGCGTCGCGCCTCGCGCGGGTTCTCCTGAACCGTGTCATCAGCCATACCGCTGATGCTACTTCCCGGTAACCGCCGAGGGCACCCCGCCGGAGGGGACTCAGTGCAGGAAGGGGTCGACCGCCACCGCGACGAACAGCAGGGTCGCGTAGGTGATGGACCAGTGGAAGAGCCGCATCTCCTTGAGCTTCGCGCCGGTGACGCCCGCCTTGGCGCGGGCGTGCAGGCCGTGCGCCTCCTTGAGCCAGAACGCGCCGAGTACGGCCGCGACCACCGGGTAGAACCAGGAGGTCTCGCCCAGCGGCCACCACAGTGCCAGGGAGGTGATCACCATCACCCAGCTGTAGAGGACGATCTGCCGGGCCACGACCTGGTTGCCCGCGACGACCGGCAGCATCGGGACGCCGACCCGCTCGTAGTCGTCCTTGACCTTCATCGACAGCGGCCAGTAGTGCGGCGGCGTCCAGAAGAAGAGGACGAGGAAGAGGACGAAGGGCGCCCAGGCCAGCTCGTCGCGCACGGCGGACCAGCCGATGAAGACCTGGAGACAGCCCGCGACCCCGCCCCAGACGATGTTCTGCGCGGTACGCCGTTTGAGACCGAGGGTGTAGACGAAGACGTAATAGAGGATGGCCGTCAGCGACAGCCCGGCGGACAGCGGATTGACCAGCGTCCAGAACCAGACCGTCGAGACGACGGAGAGCGTGATGCCGAAGACGAGTCCTTCGCGCGGCGACACCAGACCGGTCACCAGCGGACGCTGCTCCGTACGGTGCATCAGCGCGTCGATGTCGCGGTCGATGTACATGTTCAGCGCGTTCGCACCGCCGGCCGACAGATAGCCGCCGACCACCGTGGCGATCACGAGCCACAGATCGGGCACCCCGCCGGCGGCGAGGAACATCACCGGAACCGTCGTGATGAGCAGTAGTTCGATGATCCGCGGCTTGGTCAGCGCCACGAAGCCCATCACACGGGCTCCGAACGGGCGGTGACCGGAGGAGCCCGTCCCGATGACCCCAGCGGGTCGGGATTCGACGGCCGTCACGAACACCCCAAGAGAAGAGATGAAGTCCAGCAAGTCCGGTCACCTGCGGAGGCGCGGGACCCGGTGAGACTTGCGCGTACCACGCCACTCTAGACGCAGGGAATACTCCGTCCGCTTTTGGGGGGTGGAGAGTGTCGCTCGACCCGGTTCACCAGGCGTTCACCGCGTTCAGGAGGCGAAGACCGGCGTACCGGGGCAGGATCGAAAAGGTGAGCGCCTGTACGGCGGTAGGCTCGACAACGCCGGGTAGGCACCACGTCACCGGCGTTTTCAACATGTGGACAAGCATGTGGAGAGGAGCCCTGACCCAGGGTGAGCAAGCAGCCGACCACCACAGACCTCGAGTGGACCGATCTGGACCGGCGGGCCGTTGACACCGCCCGCGTCCTGGCCATGGATTCCGTGCAGAAGGTCGGCAACGGCCATCCCGGCACGGCGATGAGCCTGGCCCCGGCGGCCTATCTGCTGTTCCAGAAGGTCATGCGGCACGACCCGGCGGACGCCGACTGGGTCGGCCGGGACCGCTTCGTGCTCTCCGCGGGGCACTCCAGCATGACCCTCTACACGCAGCTCTACTTCGCCGGTTACGGCCTGGAGCTGGCCGATCTGGAGGCGCTGCGGACCTGGGGTTCGCAGACCCCCGGCCACCCGGAGTACGGCCACACCAGGGGCGTCGAGACGACGACGGGGCCGCTCGGCCAGGGCGTCGCGAACGCGGTCGGCATGGCGATGGCGTCCCGTTACGAGCGCGGCCTGTTCGACCCGGACGCGGCGGCCGGCACCTCGCCGTTCGACCACACCATCTGGGCCGTCGCCGGTGACGGCTGCCTCCAGGAGGGCATCTCCGCCGAGGCGTCCTCCATGGCCGGTCACCAGAAGCTCGGCAATCTCGTCCTGCTCTGGGACGACAATCACATCTCCATCGAGGGCGACACCGAGACCGCCGTCTCCGAGGACACCGTCAAGCGGTACGAGGCGTACGGCTGGCACGTCCAGCGCGTCACTCCGCTGGAGAACGGCGACCTCGACGTGCACGCCCTGCACGCCGCGATGCTCGCCGCGAAGGCCGAGACCGAGCGCCCGTCGTTCATCGCGGTCCGCTCGATCATCGGCTGGCCCGCGCCGAACAAGCAGAACACCGGCGCCGCGCACGGCTCGGCGCTCGGCGAGGACGAGGTGCGCGCCACCAAGGAGATCCTGGGCTTCGACCCGGACAAGCACTTCGACGTGGCCGAGGACGTCATCACGCACACGCGTGCGGTCGGCGACCGCGGCCGCGAGGCCAAGGCGGAGTGGGAGAAGTCCTTCGCCGCCTGGCGGACCGCCAACCCCGAGCACGCGGCGACGTACGACCGGATCGAGGCCGCCGAGCTGCCCGAGGGCTGGGAGCAGCACATCCCCGCCTTCGAGACCGGCTCCTCGCTCGCCACCCGCGCCGCGTCCGGCAAGGTCCTGGAGGCGCTGGGCCCGGTCATCCCCGAGCTGTGGGGCGGCTCCGCCGACCTCGCCGGGTCGAACAACACGACGATCGACAAGAATTCGTCGTTCCTGCCGACGGGCAACCCGCTGCCGGGCGCCGACCCGTACGGCCGTACCGTGCACTTCGGTATCCGTGAGCACTCGATGGCCGCCGAGATGAACGGCATCACGCTGCACGGCAACACCCGGGTCTACGGCGGCACCTTCCTGGTCTTCTCGGACTACATGCGCAACGCGGTCCGGCTGTCCGCGCTGATGCACCTGCCGGTGACGTACGTGTGGACGCACGACTCGGTCGGTGTCGGCGAGGACGGTCCGACGCACCAGCCGGTGGAGCACCTGGCGTCGCTGCGCGCGATCCCCGGTCTCAACGTGGTGCGGCCCGCCGACGCCAACGAGACGGCCGTCGTGTGGCGCGAGGTGCTCAAGCGCTGGACGAAGGTGTTCGGCAAGGGCGCGCCGCACGGCTTGGCGCTGACCCGGCAGGGCGTGCCCACGTACGAGCGCAACGAGGACGCGGCGCGCGGCGGTTATGTGATGTTCGACGCGACGGACGGCGACGGCGCGGCGACCGCGCCGCAGGTCGTCATCATCGGCACCGGTTCCGAGGTGCAGCTCGCGGTGGGCGCGCGTGAGCAGCTCCAGGCGGCCGGGGTGCCGACCCGCGTGGTGTCGATGCCGTGCGTGGAGTGGTTCGACGAGCAGGACCAGGAGTACCGCGACAGCGTGCTGCCCAAGGACGTGAAGGCGCGGGTGGCGGTCGAGGCCGGTATCGGTCTGACCTGGCACCGCTTCGTGGGTGACGCGGGACGCATCGTCAGCCTTGAGCACTTCGGTGCCTCGGCCGACGGCAAGGTGCTCTTCCGTGAGTTCGGGTTCACCGCGGACGCGGTGGCCGCCGCGGCCCGGGAATCACTCGACGCCGTTGATCGCTGACGCAGGTAAACGACAAGTAGGAGATGCAAATCCCATGACAGACGCACTCAAGCGCCTCTCCGACGAAGGCGTCGCGATCTGGCTGGACGACCTGTCGCGCAAGCGCATCACGTCCGGCAATCTGGCCGAACTCATCGACGAGCAGCATGTGGTGGGTGTCACCACCAACCCGTCGATCTTCCAGAAGGCGATCTCCCAGGGCGACGGCTACGACCAGCAGCTCGCCGACCTCGCCGCCCGCCGGCTGACGGTCGACGAGGCGATCCGCATGATCACCACCGCGGACGTCCGGGACGCGGCCGACATCCTGCGGCCGGTCTTCGACCGGACCGACGGCCAGGACGGCCGGGTCTCGATCGAGGTCGACCCGCGGCTGGCGAACAACACGAAGGCCACCGTCGCGGAGGCCAAGCAGCTCGCGTGGCTGGTCGACCGGCCGAACACGCTGATCAAGATCCCGGCGACGCCCGCGGGGCTGCCCGCGATCACCGAGGTGATCGGCAAGGGCATCAGCGTCAACGTCACGCTGATCTTCTCGCTGGAGCGCTACCGCGGTGTGATGGACGCGTACCTCTCCGGTCTGGAGAAGGCCAAGTCCGCCGGGCTCGACCTGTCGCTGATCCACTCGGTCGCCTCGTTCTTCGTGTCCCGCGTGGACACCGAGATCGACAAGCGGCTGGAGAAGCTGGGCACCGACGAGGCGAAGGCGCTCAAGGGCAAGGCGGCCGTCGCCAACGCGCGGCTGGCCTACGAGGCTTACGAGGAGGTCTTCTCCTCCGACCGCTGGCTGGCCCTGGAGAAGTCCGGCGCCAACAGGCAGCGCCCGCTGTGGGCCTCGACCGGCGTCAAGGACCCGGCCTACTCCGACACGCTGTACGTCACCGAGCTGGTCGCGCCGAACACGGTGAACACCATGCCGGAGGCCACGCTGGACGCCACCGCCGACCACGGCGAGATCACCGGCGACACCGTGACCGGCACGTACGCGCAGGCGAAGGCCGAGCTGGCCGCCGTGGCGGCGCTCGGCATCTCCTACGACGACGTCGTGCAGCTCCTGGAGGACGAGGGCGTCGAGAAGTTCGCGACGGCCTGGAACGAACTGCTGGCCTCCACCCAGGCGGAACTCGATCGGCTCGCTCCTTCGGAGGCCTGAGTTGTCCACGCTGACATCTTCGGAAGGCAACCCGCTGCGGGATCCGCTGGACCGGCGGCTGCCGCGGATCGCGGGCCCGTCCGGCCTGGTCATCTTCGGCGTGACGGGCGACCTGTCGCGCAAGAAGCTGATGCCGGCCGTGTACGACCTGGCCAACCGCGGTCTGCTGCCGCCGGGCTTCGCGCTGGTCGGCTTCGCCCGCCGCCAGTGGGAGAACGAGGACTTCGCCCAGGAGGTCCACGACGCGGTCAAGGAGCACGCGCGCACGCCCTTCCGTGAGGAGGTGTGGCAGCAGCTCGCCGAGGGCTGCCGCTTCGTGCAGGGCGACTTCGACGACGACACCGCCTTCGAGACGCTGAAGGCGACCATCGAGGAGCTGGACAAGGCGCGGGGCACGGGCGGCAACTTCGCCTTCTACCTGTCCGTACCGCCGAAGTTCTTCCCCAACGTGGTGCAGCAGCTCAAGAAGCACGGGCTGTCGGACGGCACCGGGGACTCCTGGCGGCGCGCGGTCATCGAGAAGCCGTTCGGCCACGACCTGGCGAGCGCGATGGACCTCAACCAGGTGGTGCACGAGGTCTTCCCGCCCAACGAGGTCTTCAGGATCGACCACTACCTGGGCAAGGAGACCGTCCAGAACATCCTGGCGCTGCGCTTCGCCAACACGATGTACGAGCCGATCTGGAACCGGTCGTACGTCGACCACGTCCAGATCACCATGGCCGAGGACATCGGCATCGGCGGCCGGGCCGGGTACTACGACGGCATCGGCGCCGCGCGCGACGTGATCCAGAACCACCTGCTGCAACTGCTGGCGCTGACCGCGATGGAGGAGCCCGGCTCCTTCCACCCGAAGGCGCTCACCGCGGAGAAGCTGAAGGTGCTCAGCGCGGTCGTCCTCCCCGAAGACCTCGGCAAGAACACCGTGCGCGGCCAGTACGCGCACGCCTGGCAGGGCGGCGAGGAGGTGCTCGGGTACCTGGAGGAGGACGGCATCGACCCCAAGTCCAAGACCGACACCTACGCGGCCGTGAAGCTGGAGATCAACAACCGGCGCTGGGCGGGTGTGCCGTTCTACCTGCGGACCGGCAAGCGGCTGGGCCGCCGCGTCACCGAGATCGCGGTGGTCTTCAAGCGGGCGCCGTATCTGCCGTTCGAGTCCGGGGCCACCGAGGAGCTGGGGCAGAACGCCCTGGTCATCCGGGTGCAGCCGGACGAGGGCGTGACGGTGCGGTTCGGTTCGAAGGTGCCCGGCACCTCGACCGAGGTCAGGGACGTGACGATGGACTTCGCGTACGGCGAGTCCTTCACCGAGTCCAGCCCGGAGGCGTACGAGCGGCTCATCCTCGATGTGCTGCTCGGTGACGCCAACCTCTTCCCGCGCCACCAGGAGGTCGAGATCTCCTGGACGATCCTCGACCCGATCGAGGAGTACTGGGACAAGCACGGCAAGCCCGCCCAGTACGCGTCCGGCACCTGGGGACCGGTCGAGGCGGACGAGATGCTCGCACGAGACGGCAGGAGCTGGCGTCGGCCATGAAGATCGATCTGACGGACACCACGTCCGCGAAAATCAACTCGGGTCTGATCCAGGCCCGGCGGGCGATCGGCACTCCCGCGGTCGGGATGGTGCTGACCCTGGTCATCGTCACCGACGAGGGCAGTGCCTACGACTCGCTCAAGGCCGCCACCGAGGCGTCCAAGGAGCACCCGTCGCGGATTCTGGTCGTCGTCAAGCGGCCGGGCCGTTCGCCGCGGGACCGGGCGAGCGCCCGGCTCGACGCGGAGGTGCTGGTCGGCTCCGAGGCGGGCACCGGCGAGACCGTGATGCTGCGGCTGCACGGCGAGCTGGCCAACCACGCCGAGTCGGTGGTGCTGCCGCTGCTGCTGCCCGACGCCCCCGTGGTCGTCTGGTGGCCGGACAACGCGCCGGACAACGCGGCGGAGGACCCGCTGGGTCGCCTCGCGCAGCGCCGGATCACGGACGCCGCGGCGGCCGAGGACCCGGTGGCGTCGCTCGGCGTCCGCGCGGCCAGTTACTCGCCCGGCGACACCGACCTGGCCTGGACCCGGATCACCCCGTGGCGTTCGATGCTCGCGGCGGCCCTGGACCAGAAGCACTCGAAGATCACCGACGCGATCGTCGACGGCGAGGCGTACAACCCGAGTACGGAACTGCTCGCGCTGTGGCTCGCGGACCGGCTGGGTGTGCCGGTGGAGCGCAGGGTCTCCGACGGCCCCGGCATCACCGCGGTGCGGCTGGCGACGGCCGACGGCGACATCTGCCTCGACCGGGCGGACGGCGCGCTGGCGGAGCTGGCGATGCCGGGTCAGCCGGACCGGCATGTGGCGCTCAAGCGGCGTGAGACCTCCGAGCTGATCGCGGAGGAGCTGCGCCGTCTGGACCCGGACGACATATACCGCTCCACCGTGCAGTTCGGGGTCAAGCACCTAGTCAACAACCCCGGCGGCGCGGAGACGGTGAGCCCGGACGGCACCGTCACGGCGAAGGACAAGACGCCCAGCGCCGCCAAGCGGGCCGCCGTGGCCAAGAAGGCGGAGAGCGCGAAGTGAGCACGCCACAGGTGGTCGTCCACCGGGACAAGGAGCTGATGGCGCAGGCCGCGGCGGCCCGGCTGATCACCAAGGTCGTGGACGCCCAGGCCGCCCGTGGCACCGCTTCGGTGGTGCTCACGGGCGGGCGCAACGGCAACGCGCTGCTCGCCGCCCTCGCCGCGTCCCCCGCGCGTGACGCGGTGGACTGGGCGCACCTGGACCTGTGGTGGGGCGACGAGCGGTTCGAGCCGGACGGCGACCCGGAGCGCAATGTCACGCAGGCCCGCGCGGAGTTGCTGGACGCGGTCCCGGTCGATCCGTCGCGGGTGCACGCCATGCCCGCCTCGGACGGGCCGTGCGCCGACGCCGACGAGGCGGCCGAGGCGTACGCGGCGGAGCTGGCCGCGGCGGCGGGTCCCGAGGACCGGCTGCGGGTGCCGGCCTTCGACGTGCTAATGCTGGGGGTGGGGCCCGACACGCATGTGGCGTCGCTCTTCCCCGAGCACCCCGCGGTGCGGGAGAGCGAGCGGACGGTCGTCGGTGTGCACGGCGCTCCGAAGCCGCCGCCGACCAGGATCTCGCTGACGCTGCCCGCGATCCGCGCAGCCCGCGAGGTGTGGCTGCTGGCGGCGGGCGAGGACAAGGCTTCGGCGGTGGCCCTGGCGCTGTCGTCCCCGGGTGAGTTGCAGGCGCCCGCCTCGGGCGCCTACGGGCGGTCCAGGACCCTGTGGCTGCTGGACCGGACCGCGGCGGCCAAGCTCCCGCCGCAGCTGTATCCGCCGGCCTCGTCGTAGGCCGTCCGAGCGGCCCTCGGCCTGGTCGCTCGCCACCGCGGCGGTTCACCGGATCTCCGGTGAACCGCCGCGGTGCGTGGTGGCTCAGCGACCGCGCAGCTCGCGGTACTTGGCGACCAGGGCCGTGGTGGAGGCGTCCAGGCCGGGGACGGCGGTGCCCTCGGCGAGGGCGGGCTCGACGCGCTTGGCGAGGACCTTGCCCAGCTCGACGCCCCACTGGTCGAAGGAGTCGATGTTCCAGACGGCGCCCTGGACGAACACCTTGTGCTCGTAGAGGGCGATGAGCTGGCCGAGGACGGACGGCGTCAGCTCGGTGGCCAGGATGGTGGTCGTGGGGTGGTTCCCGCGGAAGGTCTTGTGCGGGACCAGTTCCTCGGGCACGCCCTCGGCCCTGACCTCGTCCGGCGTCTTGCCGAAGGCCAGCGCCTGGGTCTGCGCGAAGAAGTTCGCCATCAGCAGGTCGTGCTGGGAGGCGAGCGGCCCGAGTTCGTCGACCGGGCGCGCGAAGCCGATGAAGTCCGCGGGGACGAGCTTGGTGCCCTGGTGCAGCAACTGGTAGTACGCGTGCTGCCCGTTGGTGCCCGGCGTGCCCCAGACGACCGGACCCGTCTGCCAGGTCACCGGGTTGCCCTGCCGGTCCACGGACTTGCCGTTGGACTCCATGTCGAGCTGCTGGAGGTAGGCGGTGAACTTGCTCAGGTAGTGGCTGTACGGCAGCACCGCGTGCGACTGCGCGTCGTGGAAACCGCCGTACCAGACGCCGAGCAGGCCGAGCAGCAGCGGGACGTTCTCCTCCGGCGGCGCGGTCCTGAAGTGCTCGTCGACCAGGTGGAATCCGGCCAGCATCTCGCGGAAGCGGTCGGGGCCGATGGCCAGCATCAAGGAGAGGCCGATGGCCGAGTCGTAGGAGTACCGGCCGCCGACCCAGTCCCAGAACTCGAACATGTTCTGGGTGTCGATGCCGAAGTCGGCGACCTTCTCCGCGTTGGTGGACAGCGCCACGAAGTGCTTGGCGACCGCGGACTCGTCGGCGCGCAGCTCGGTGAGCAGCCAGTCGCGGGCGGAGGTGGCGTTGGTGATGGTCTCGATGGTGGTGAAGGTCTTGGACGCGATGATGAACAGCGTCTCGGCCGCGTCCAGGTCGCGGACCGCCTCGTGCAGGTCGGCGCCGTCCACGTTGGACACGAAACGGACCGTCAGACCGCGGTCGGTGTAGGCGCGCAGCACCTCGTAGGCCATCGCGGGGCCGAGGTCGGAGCCGCCGATGCCGATGTTGACGACATTCCTGATCCGCTTGCCGGTGTGGCCGGTCCACTCCCCCGAGCGCACCCGGTCGCAGAAGACCTGCATCTTGTTGAGCACGGAGTGCACGGCGGGCACGACGTCCTGGCCGTCCAGCTCGATCACCGCGGAGCGCGGGGCGCGCAGAGCGGTGTGCAGGACCGCTCGGTCCTCGGTGACATTGATCCGCTCGCCGCGGAACATCGCGTCACGAAGCTCGAACACCCCGGTCGCGGCGGCCAGTTCGCGCAGCAGCCGGAGCGTCTCGTCCGTCACGAGCTGCTTGGAGTAGTCCAGGTGGAGGTCACCCACTTGGAGGGTGTAACGGCTGCCCCGCTCGGGGTCGGCCGCGAACAGATCCCGCAGGTGCGCGTCCGCCAGTTCCTCGCGGTGCTTGCCGAGCGCGTGCCATTCGGCACGCTGGTCGAGAGCCTTCGGGCCCTGCGCGTTCGTTTCGGACATCAGTCCACTTCTCCTCGTCCTCGCTGCACGCCCCACGCTAATTGATGACACGCCGGAACGAGACGAGGGCGGGCATCAGGAAGGCGTGCGGTTGGCGGCGCTGACCCGGCCGAGCAGGTCCACCGGGGTGCGTTCCTGGAGGAGCGTCACCTCACTGACGTTCCGCGCCGTGCCGAGAGCGCCGGATACGGCCGTCACGGTGACCGCGGCGGGCCGAGTCCGCCGCGCCGGGGCAGCGCGGCGGACTCGGCGAGCGCGGGCGGCTCGGTGGCGCGGGAGAAGTGGCGGCGGGTCAGAAACCGCCGCGGTGCAGGCGGCCCGCGTAGCGCTCCTCCAGGACGGCGTTGCGCTCGAAGCCGCCGGGCAGATTCGCGGAGATGTAGACCGGCGCCTCGTGCCCCTCGGCGGTGAGCAGGCCCACGCACTCGGCGACGACCATCTGGACCAGCAGGGCCGAGGTGATGGTGGAGACACCGCACAGCGCGCCGCCGTCGGGCAGCGGGAGCAGGGCGTCACCGGCGGGCGCGCAGTTGTCGAGGACGGCGTCGGCGATGTCCGCGAGCCGCTTGCCGCTGGGGTGCAGGGCGGGCACGGCGCGGGTGTGGGTCAGCGAGGTGAGGGCGACCAGCGGGTGCCCCGCCTCCTTGACCTGGAGGGCCATGTCCACCACGGAGTTGTTCACACCGGAGTTGGAGACGATCACGAACAGGTCCCGCGGGTGCGGCGTCGACAGGTCGTACAGCCGCCTGGCCAGGCCGGGGGAACGTTCCAGCAGCGGGTCGTCGAGCACCGAGCGGTCCTCGCCGCCGCGCAGCACGAGGTCGGCGAGGCCGATCCGGTTGGTGGGGATCAGGCCGCCCGCGCGGCCGACGATCTCCAGGACGGTGGCCTGGGAGTGGCCGGTGCCGAAGCCGTGGATCACACCGTCGGCGGCCACGCAGTCGGCGAAGAGCCGTCCCGCGGCGGCGACGGAGTCCTTGTTGGCCGCGATGGCGCGCTCGACGGCGGCGCGCCCCTCGTCGGCGAACCGGGCGGCGCTGAGCTGTGCGTCGGCCATGGCCGAGCCCCCTTGGTGGGTCGGGTGGTGAGATCGGTGGCCGGTTCGGCTCGATCAACCATCTTTGAGATGGTCCGATGAAACAATGAACCACCCTTCGCGCCGCCGTCAAGACACCCCGGCGCCGCCGCGACCCCGCGAGGAACCCGGCCTCACCACAGGAGACCCCTCGCCCCAGAGGGCCCCGCCCTCACACCAGCGGCCCCCGCCCTCACAGCAACAGCCCGCCCTCACAGCAACAGCCGTGCCAGCGCCGCCGCCCCCACTCCCCCGTTCGCCACCGGGAAGACCCGCAGCGCGAGCCCGTCGAGCCGGGCGACGACCCGGTCGAGCAGCGGGCCGCCGGGCCCGAGCAGTCCGCCGGTGAGCACCAGCGGCTCCCCCGGCCGCGGCTCCAGCGCCCGTACGGTCGCCACCAGCAAATCGGCCGCGCCGTCCAGCAGCCGCAGCGCCACCGCGTCGCCCTCGTCCGCCGCCTCCACCGCCTGCCTGCTGAGCTGCGCGAGCCGGGCCGGCGTCTGCTCGTACGCGCTGGTCACGATGGCCTCGCTGAGATCGGCGCGCGCCTCGCCGTCGGGCAGTGGCCGTTCCGCGCCGTCCAGGCGCCCGGTGCCGCCCAGCCGCTCGTACGCGCCCGGCGGCAGATAGTGCGCGGCGACCCTGGCGACCAGCGAGGTCCAGGGGCCGCGGCCGTCCAGCGCCTCCAGCGCCGCCCGCACCGCCCGGCCGCCGAGCCAGAAGCCGCTGCCCTCGTCGCCGAGCAGCCAGCCGTGGCCGTCCACGACCGCGGAGCGGCGTCTGCCGGTGAGCCGGGTGGCGATGGCGCCGGTGCCCGCGATCAGCACCAGGCCGTCGCCGGGCGCGCCGGGCGCGGAGGCCAGCGCGACCTCGGTGTCGCCGCCGACGCCGATCGCGGCGCCCGTGATGCCGTTGGCGGCCAGCGCGTCGGCCAGACAGGACAGCGCGAGGCCGTGGCCGCGCTCGGCGCCGAGCCCTTCCGCGGCGCCCGCGAAGCCGCCGTAGACCGCGGCGACCCGCCCCCGCAGGTCGGCCGGGACCGCCTGGGCGACCGCGTCCGTCAGGTGCCGGGTCAGTTCGGCCCGGCCGACGCTCAGCGCGTTGCCCGGCCCCCCGGTGCCGCGGCCGAGCACGACGACCTCCGCCGGGCCCCCGGCCGTCTCCGGCGCCGCCTCCGCCAGATACGCGCGGCTGCTGGTACCGCCCGCGTCGATGCCGATCACAAGCGGTCGGCTGTAGATTTCACTCATTGCCACGAATGGTGGTTGATAGATTCACCCGCAGGCAAGTCCTCAAGCCGTCCAGCCGAGACGAGTCACCATGATCACCGCGTTGATCCGCTCCGAACTGCCCCGGATGTCCGGTTCCCTGCGCAAGGTGGGCGAGCTGGTGCTGGCCGACCCGGTCGCGGCGACGCACGGCTCCGCGGCCGAGCTGGGTCGGCGCACGGGCACCTCGCAGGCCACCGTCACCCGCTTCTGCCGGGCGCTCGGCCTGGACTCGTACCAGCAGCTCCTGATCGAGCTGGCGCAGGAGCAGGGCCGCAGCGAGGCGGAGCCCCGTACGGCGGCGCTCGGGCCGCAGATCGGGCCCGAGGACGACCTGGAGCAGGTGATCGGGGTGGTCGCGGAGGCCGATCTGCGGGCACTGCGGCAGACCGCCGACCGGCTGGACCGCGAGGCACTGGAACGGGCCGCGCAGACGCTCGCGAAGGCCCGCCGGATCGACGTCTACGGCGTCGGCGGCTCGGGGATCGTGGCCAGGGAGACCGAGGCGCGGCTGTACGGCATCGGCTGCGCCGCGCACGCCTGGACCGAGGTGCACGCGGCGGAGACCTCCGCGGCCCTGCTGACGCCCTCCGACGCGGTGGTGGCCATCTCGCACTCGGGTGCCACCCGGGAGGTGCTGGAGCCGCTGCGGCTGGCCGCGGAGCGCGGCGCCGTCACCGTGGCCGTCACCGGCGACCCGCGCTCGCCGATCGCCCAGGCCGCCGACGTACGCCTCACGTCCACCTCGGGCGAAACCAGCTTCAGGCGCGGCAACTTCGGCACCCGCCACTCCGTACTGCTCATCGTGGACTGCCTGTACGCCCGCGTCGCGCAACTCACCTACGAACGGGCTACGGCCTCCATCGCGTTGACGGGCCATATCGCGGACGCGCACGCGGCCCGGCCGCGCCGCCGCTGAGACGCCCGCCGCGGAGCGTGCCGTGAAAACAGAAAGCCCTCGGTCGCCGGGCGGGCTCAGAGGTCTGAGCCCGCCCGGCAACCGAGGTCCGGGACTTCCCTGATCTCGCTAGATCTCGCCGCGGAGCTTCGCCAGCGCCTCGGCGAGGATCGCCTCGCCGTCGGCGGCGCTGCGCCGCTCCCGCACGTAGGCGAGGTGGGTCTTGTACGGCTCGGTACGCGGCGGCGCCGGCGGATTCTCCTCGTCCTGCCCCGCCGGGAAGCCGCAGCGTGGGCAGTCCCAGGTCTCCGGGATCTGCGCGTCGCTGGCGAAACTCGGCTGGGTCTCGTGCCCGTTCGAGCACCAGAAGGAGATGCGGAGGCGCGGCGCGGACTCGCCGCGCTCGGCCTCTCCCATCGGCCCCGCTCCGACCCGACTTCCACGGATCGCGTTGCCACTTGCCACGGTCGTAACTCCCTGCGTGATGGTGCTGCGAGGTCGCCAGTTTACGGAGACCTTACGTGCCGTCCAGTGGCAGGCGCTCGACCTGTCCCCCGAGGACGTCTCCCCATAGTAAGCCGGGGTGGCGACGAGGCGTCAGTTCTCCCTGGATGCGCGGGAGTCGAACGTCGGCCCTACTTCTGGAACTTCATCACCAGGCCAAGGGTGACAATGCAGGCGAACCACAGCAGACCGACCACGACGGTGATCCGGTCGAGGTTGCGCTCGGCCACCGAGGAGCCGCCGACGGAGGACTGCATGCCGCCGCCGAACATGTCCGAGAGGCCGCCGCCCTTCCCCTTGTGCATCAGCACGAGCAGCAGAAGCAGCAGGCTGAAAATGATGAGGGCGATGGAGAACCCGATGACCACGGCTGGACCAACTCTCTCGACTACATGACAACGGCGCGGGGCCGGACGGCGCGGTCACGCCGGTCCGGCCCCGACAGGGTACTTCCTGAGGGGCGTGTCAGCCCACTGCCCGGTGCCCCGGCTCACTGTCCGTGGCCGCGGGCCCCGGTTCCGTCACTGGTCGCGGAACCGGACGATCTTGACGAACTCCTCGGCGTCCAGTGCCGCGCCGCCCACCAGGGCGCCGTCCACGTCCGGCTGCGCCATGATCGCGGCGACGTTGCCGGACTTCACGGAGCCGCCGTACTGGATGCGCACGGCGTCCGCCAGCTCCTGGTCGTACAGCTCGGCCAGCCGCCCGCGGATCGCCCCGCAGACCTCCTGAGCGTCCTCGGGGGTGGCCACCTCGCCGGTGCCGATCGCCCAGACCGGCTCGTACGCGACCACGATCGTGGCGGCCTGCTCGGCGGGGATGTCCTTCAGGGCGCCGTCGAGCTGCGCGAGGGTGTGCGGGACCTGCTGGCCGGCCTTGCGGACGTCCAGGCCCTCGCCGACGCACAGGATCGGGGTGAGGCCGTTCCTGTAGGCGGCCTTCACCTTGGCGTTGACGACGGCCTCGTCCTCGCCGTGGTACTGGCGGCGCTCGGAGTGCCCGATCGCCACGTACGCGCACTTCAGCTTGGCCAGCATCGATCCGGAGATCTCGCCGGTGTACGCGCCGGAGTCGTGCGCGGACAGGTCCTGGGCGCCGTACTTGATCTTCAGCTTGTCGCCGTCGACCAGCGTCTGTACGGAGCGCAGGTCGGTGTACGGCACCAGGACGGCGACCTCGACCGCGTCGTAGTCCTTGTCGGTGAGTGCGAAGGCGAGCTTCTGGACGTGCGCGATGGCCTCGAGGTGGTTGAGGTTCATCTTCCAGTTGCCCGCCATCAGCGGGGTGCGGGTGCTCTGCTCGGTCATCTGCTCACTTCTCCAGTGCGGCAAGGCCGGGGAGCGTCTTGCCCTCGAGGTATTCCAGGCTCGCGCCGCCGCCGGTGGAAATATGGCCGAAAGCGTTCTCGTCGAAGCCGAGGATGCGGACGGCCGCGGCCGAGTCGCCGCCGCCGACCACGGTGAACGCGTCGGAGTCGATCAGCGCCTGGGCGACCGCGCGGGTGCCGTCGGCGTAGTCCGGGTGCTCGAAGACGCCCATCGGGCCGTTCCAGAAGATGGTGGCGGCGTCGGCGAGCTTGGCGGCGAAGAGCTTGCGGGACTCGGGGCCGATGTCCAGGCCGATCACGTCGGCGGGGATCGCGTCCACCGGCGCGTTGACCGGCGAGGACGGCGCCTTGGTCTTCAGGTCGGGGAACTCGGTGGCGCCGACGACGTCGACCGGCAGGACGAATTCCACGCCCTTGGCCTTGGCGCGCTCCAGGTACTCCTTGACCACGGGGATCTGGTCCTCCTGGAGCAGGCTCTTGCCGACCTCGTGGCCCTGGGCCTTGAGGAAGGTGAAGACCATGCCGCCGCCGACCAGGATGCGGTCGGCCTTGTCCAGCAGGTGGTCGATGACGCCGAGCTTGTCGGAGACCTTGGAGCCGCCGAGCACCACCGCGTAGGGGCGGGAGACGTCCTCGGTGAGCTTCTTCAGGACGCCGACCTCGGTGGCGATCAGTCCGCCCGCGGCGTGCGGGAGGCGGGCCGGGAGGTCGTACACCGAGGCGTGCTTGCGGTGCACCGCTCCGAAGCCGTCGCCGACGTAGGTGTCGGCCAGCTCCGCGAGCCGGTCGGCGAAGGCGCCGCGCTCGGCGTCGTCCTTGCTGGTCTCGCCCGCGTTGAAGCGCAGGTTCTCCAGCAGCGCGACCTGGCCGTCGGCCAGGCCCGCCACGGTGGCCGCGGCGCTCTCGCCGACGGTGTCGGCGGCGAACACCACCTCGTGACGGCCTTCGCCGAGCAGCTCGCCCAGGCGCGCGGCGACCGGCGCGAGCGAGAACTTCGGGTCGGGCTCGCCCTTGGGGCGGCCGAGGTGCGAGGCCACGATCACCTTGGCGCCCGCCTCGGCGAGCTTGGTGATGGTGGGGACGGCGGCGCGGATCCGGCCGTCGTCGGTGATGCGCTCCCCGTCGAGCGGGACGTTGAGGTCGGCGCGGACGAACACCCGCTTGCCGGCGATCCGCCCCTCGCTGATCAGGTCGTCGATCGTCTTCATCTGTACGGTCTCCTACGGGTACGGCTGCGGGTACTGACGGGTACGGGACTGCGGAGTGGGCAAGGGACAGGGCCCGGACCGGCGCTTCGTCGCACCCGTCCGGACCCTGTCGCTCACATCGCTGTGCGTCGGCCGCTACGGCGTCAGAGCTGGCCGCCGACGAAGACCGTGAGGTCCACGAGGCGGTTGGAGTAGCCCCACTCGTTGTCGTACCAGCCGATGACCTTGACCGTCTTGCCCTGGACCATGGTCAGGGAGGAGTCGAAGGTGCAGGAGGCCGGCCAGTTGACGATGTCCGAGGAGACGATCGGGTCCTCGGTGTACTCCAGCAGGCCCTTGAGCTGACCCTCGGACGCCTTCTGGAAGGCGGCGTTGACCTCGTCCTTGGTGACCTCGCGCTCGAGGTCGACGACCAGGTCGGTGACCGAGCCGGTGGGGACCGGGACGCGCATCGCGATGCCGTCCAGCTTGCCCGCCAGCTCGGGGATGACCAGCGCGGTGGCCTTCGCGGCACCCGTGGTGGTCGGGATGATGTTCTCCGCGGCGGCGCGGGCGCGGCGCAGGTCCTTGTGCGGGAAGTCCAGGATGCGCTGGTCGTTGGTGTACGCGTGGACCGTCGTCATCAGGCCCTTGACGATGCCGAAGTTCTCCAGCAGCACCTTCGCCATCGGCGCCACACAGTTCGTGGTGCACGAGGCGTTGGAGATGATGTGGTGGTTCGCGGCGTCGTACTTGTCCTGGTTGACGCCCATCACGATCGTGATGTCCTCGCCGGTGGCGGGCGCCGAGATGATGACCTTCTTGGCACCGCCCGCGATGTGCTTGCCCGCGTCGGCGGCCTTGGTGAAGATGCCGGTCGACTCGATGACGACGTCGACGCCCAGCTCGCCCCACGCGATGGCGGCGGGGTCGCGCTCGGCGAGCACCTTGATGGTCTTGCCGTCGACGGTGATGGAGTCCGCGGTGTGGGTGACCTCGGCCTTGAGGCGGCCGAGGATGGTGTCGTACTTCAGCAGGTGCGCCGTCGTCGCGGTGTCACCCAGGTCGTTGACAGCCACGATCTCGATGTCCGCACCCTGCTCCAAGGCGGCGCGGAAGAAGTTACGACCGATGCGGCCAAAGCCGTTGATGCCTACCCGGATCGTCACGAACCGATCTCCTCGCTCATTCGCCGGAGCCCTCTCCGGCTGCGAAATATGGGATGTCCCCGACCAGGGACGAGCCTACCCGGCCAGGGGCGCGGAGGTGACATCGGGCCGAGGCCCCTCCGCCTCCGCCCCGTCCGCCCGCCGCGCGCGTGCCGGCCGGGGCCTGTCCGGCGGACAGGCCCTAGCCGACCATCTCGTCGGTGAGGTTGGCGTCGGTGCCGGGCAGGCCGAGGTCCGAGGCGCGCTTGTCGGCCATGGCCAGCAGGCGGCGGATCCGGCCGGCGACCGCGTCCTTGGTCAGCGGCGGCTCGGCGAGGGAGCCCAGCTCCTCCAGGGATGCCTGCTTGTGGTCCATGCGCAGGCGCCCGGCCGCGGCGAGGTGTTCCGGTACGTCGTCGCCGAGGATCTCCAGCGCGCGCTGCACACGGGCTCCGGCGGCGACGGCGGCGCGGGCCGACCTGCGCAGGTTGGCGTCGTCGAAGTTGGCGAGCCGGTTGGCGGTGGCCCGGACCTCGCGGCGCATGCGGCGCTCTTCCCAGGCGAGCACCGAGTCGTGGGCGCCGAGCCGGGTCAGCAGCGCGCCGATCGCGTCGCCGTCCCGTACCACCACGCGGTCCACATTGCGGACCTCGCGGGCCTTGGCGGGGATCTGGAGCCGGCGGGCGGCGCCGACCAGGGCCAGGGCGGCCTCGGGCCCCGGGCAGGTGACCTCCAGCGACGAGGAGCGGCCGGGCTCGGTGAGCGAGCCGTGCGCGAGGAAGGCACCGCGCCAGGCGGCCTCCGCGTCGCAGGTGGCGCCGGAGACGACCTGCGGGGGCAGGCCGCGGATCGGCCGGCCGCGGCCGTCCACCAGGCCGGTCTGCCGGGCGAGCTGGTCGCCGCCCGCCACCACGCGCACCACGTACCTGCTGCCCCTGCGCAGCCCGCCGGGCGCCATCACCACCAGGTCGGAGGAGTGCCCGAAGATCTCCAGGATGTCCTTGCGCAGCCGCCTGGCCGCGATCCCGGTGTCCAGCTCCGCCTCGATCACGATCCGGCCGCTCACCAGGTGGAGGCCGCCGGCGAACCGCAGGATCGACGAGACCTCCGCCTTCCGGCAGCAGGTCCGGGTGACGGGAAGCCGGGAGATCTCATCCTTCACCGCTGCCGTCATCGCCATGGGCCGATCCTTCCACGCATACGAAAAATCCTGTCATACGCGGCGGCCAACAGCTCCGGGTCGTGCCGCGGCCCGTCGGGGGCGGCGACCGGTGCCAGCTCGACCGTGCCGCCCAACCGCTGTGCGGCCTCGGAGAGGCTGTCACGGTCGGGTACGGCGGCCTCGTCGGCGAGAACCACGTCGATGGTGAGTTTAGGGGCGTGTCGGGCCAAAACCTCCAAGTGACGCTGCGGAGAAAATCCGTCGGTCTCACCTGGTTGCGGCGCGAGGTTCAGCGTGAGGACCCGGCGCGCCCTGGTCGTCATGAGGGCGTCGACCAGCTCGGGGACGAGCAGATGCGGGATCACCGAGGAGAACCAGGAGCCGGGGCCGAGCACCACCCAGTCCGCGTCGAGGACCGCCTGCACGGCCTCGGGAACGGCGGGCGGATCGGCCGGGACGACCTGCACTTCCTGCACCTCACCGGGGGTGAGGGCGACCGTGGCCTGGCCGCGGACGGTGCTGATCTCGTCGGGCCTGTCGGGGTCGTGGCCGCGGACGATGGCGTGCAGGTCGAGCGGGACCGCGGACATCGGCAGCACCCTGCCGTGGGCGCCCAGCAGCCGCCCGACCCACTCCAGCGCGGCGACCTCGTCGTTGAGCTGTTCCCACAGCGCGACGATCAGCAGATTGCCGACCGCGTGCCCGTGCAGATCACCCTCGCTGGTGAAGCGGTGCTGGACCACTCGGGCCCATGTGCGCCCCCATTCGTCGTCCCCGCAGAGCGCGGCGAGCGCCTTGCGGAGGTCTCCCGGCGGCAGTACGCCCATCTCCTGGCGGAGTCTGCCGCTGGAGCCGCCGTCGTCCGCGACGGTGACCACCGCGGTCAGATCGCCGGTGATCCGGCGCAGTGCGGCGAGGGAGGCGGCCAGGCCGTGTCCCCCGCCGAGGGCGACCACCTTGGGCGGCACCCCGGCGCGGCGGCCCGTACCCCGGCGCCGCCGCCGACCCGTCATGATCACTCGCGCCCCATGTCCCTGTGCACTGTCACGGTCTCCACCCCATCCGCGGCCAGCCGTGCGGCCAGCCGTTCCGACATCGCCACGCTGCGGTGCTTGCCGCCCGTGCAGCCGACCGCGATCGTCACGTACCGCTTGCCCTCGCGCCGGTATCCGGCGGCGATGATGTGCAGCAACTCGGCGTAGCGGTCGAGGAATTCCTTCGCGCCCGGCTGGTTGAACACATACTGCGCCACCTCGTCGTTGAGCCCGGTGAAGGGCCGCAGCTCCGGCACCCAGTGCGGGTTGGGCAGGAAGCGGCAGTCCACCACCAGGTCGGCGTCGACGGGCAGGCCGTACTTGAATCCGAACGACATGACCGTGGCCCGGAGTTCCGGCTCCTCCTCGCCCGCGAACTGGGCGTCCAGCTTGGCGCGCAGCTCGTGCACGTTGAGACTGGAGGTGTCGATCACCAGGTCGGCGTCGCCGCGCAGCTCGCGCAGCAGGTCGCGCTCGGCCGCGATGCCGTCCACGATCCGGCCCGAGCCCTGGAGCGGGTGCGGCCGGCGGACCGACTCGAAGCGGCGGACCAGGGCCTCGTCTGAGGCTTCCAGATAGATGATCCGGCGCTTGACGCTGCGGGTCGCCAGGTCGGCGAGGGACTCGCGCAGATTGTCGAAGAAGCGGCGTCCGCGGACGTCCACGACCACGGCGATCCGGGCGACGTTGCCCTGCGAGCGCGCGCCGAGATCCACCATGGTGGGGATCAGCGCGGGCGGCAGATTGTCCACCACGAACCAGCCGAGGTCCTCCAGACACTTGGCCGCGGTGCTGCGGCCCGCTCCGGACATGCCGGAGATGATCACCAGTTCGGGGATGGCCTCCACGGCCTCCCCCGCTCCGCCGGTTGTCACGTGCGTTCCGTCCTGTTCGTCCTGGTCGCTCATGTGCTGATCCCCCGATGGTGGGACGGGTCCGCCCCGGGCGGGGTCCCGTCGGCCTCTTCGATGATCTCTCCTGTCGCGGTGTTCACCGCGGGTGCGGCCGGAGCCGCGGCTGCCAGGGTCGCCGCGACCGTCTCCGCCGTACGGCGGCCGATCCCCGGGACCTCGCAGATCTCCTCGATCGTCGCCGCCCGGAGCCGTTTCAGCGAGCCGAAGTGCTTCAGCAGCGCCTGCCTGCGGGTCTCGCCGAGCCCCGGCACGGAGTCCAGCGCGCCGGCCTTCATCGACTTGGAGCGCTTGCTGCGCTGGTACGAGATCGCGAACCGGTGCGCCTCGTCGCGGACCCGCTGGAGCAGGTACAGGCCCTCGCTGGAGCGCGGCAGGATCACCGGGTCGTCGTCGCCGGGCAGCCAGACCTCTTCCAGGCGCTTGGCGAGGCCGCACACGGCGACGTCGTCTATGCCCAGCTCCTCCAGCGCGCGCCGGGCGGCGGCCACCTGCGGCTGTCCGCCGTCGACCACGACGAGCTGCGGCGGGTACGCGAATTTGCGCGGCCGTCCGGTGTCGGGGTCGATGGGGCCGGACGCCTGTTCCTCGTGGTCCAGGGGAACATCGCCGTGGTTCGCGGGGACCTCGCCGGACTCGCCCTCCCACTCGCCGGTCTTCTGCTTCTCCAGCAGATAGCGGCGGAAGCGGCGGGAGATCACCTCGTGCATCGACCGGACGTCGTCCTGCCCGGCGAAGGACTTGATCTGGAAGCGGCGGTACTCGCTCTTGCGGGCCAGGCCGTCCTCGAAGACCACCATGGACGCGACCACGTCGTCGCCCTGGAGGTGGCTGATGTCGTAGCACTCGATCCGCAGCGGCGCGGTGTCGAGGTCGAGCGCGGCGGCGATCTCCTCCAGCGCGCGGGAGCGGGTGGTGAGGTCGGAGGCGCGCTTGGTCTTGTGCAGCGCGAGGGCGTGCTGCGCGTTGCGCTGCACGGTGGCCATCAGGTCCTTCTTGTCGCCGCGCTGCGGTACGCGCAGGCTGACGTGCGAGCCGCGGCGGTCGCTGAGCCACTGCGCGACCGGCTCCGACGGTGCGGGCAGCGCCGGGACCAGCACCTCCTTGGGCACACCGCCGCTGCCGCCGGAGCGCTCGGCGTCGCCGCGCTCGTCGCCGTAGAGCTGCTGGAGGGCGTGCTCGACCAGGCCCGCGGTGTCGACCGCCTCGACCTTGTCGGTGACCCAGCCGCGCTGGCCGCGGACCCGGCCGCCGCGTACGTGGAAGATCTGCACGGCGGCTTCCAGCTCGTCCTCGGCGACGGCGATCAGGTCGGCGTCGGTGGCGTCGGCGAGCACCACCGCGTTCTTCTCCATGGCGCGGCGCAGCGCCTCCAGGTCGTCCCGCAGCCGGGCGGCCTGCTCGTACTCCATCTCGCTCGCCGCGTCCTTCATGCGCTGTTCCAGGCGGCGCAGGTAGGTGCCGGTGTGTCCGGCCATGAAGTCGCAGAATTCCTCGGCCAGTTCGCGGTGGTCGTCGGCGCTGATCCGGCCGACGCAGGGCGCGGAGCACTTGCCGATGTAGCCGAGCAGACAGGGGCGGCCGATCTGCGCGGAGCGCTTGAAGACCCCGGCGGAGCAGGTGCGGACCGGGAAGACCCGCAGCAGCAGGTCGACGGTCTCGCGGATCGCCCAGGCGTGCGCGTACGGACCGAAGTAGCGCACGCCCTTGCGCTTGGGGCCGCGCATGACCTGCACGCGCGGGAACTCCTCGTTCATCGTCACCGCGAGGGACGGATAGCTCTTGTCGTCGCGGTACTTGACGTTGAACCGCGGGTCGAACTCCTTGATCCAGGAGTATTCGAGCTGGAGCGCCTCCACCTCGGTGGAGACCACCGTCCACTCGACGGCCGCCGCGGTGGTCACCATCGTGGCGGTCCGCTGGTGGAGGTTGGTGATGTCCTGGAAGTACGAGGAAAGCCGCTGGCGCAGGCTCTTCGCCTTGCCGACGTAGATCACCCGACCGTGCTCGTCCCGGAACTTGTAGACCCCCGGGGAGTCGGGGATCTGGCCCGGCTTCGGTCGGTAGCTGCTGGGGTCCGCCATGTCTCCCACCCTACTGGCGGGATGCGACATTCCCAGGCCAGGCCGGGCAGTGCCGACCGGTGCGGATACCGGCGGCCGGGACCGCCGGTTCGCGGGTGCCGGACTGCCGGTGGTCAGCTCGCCGGACCGGCGGTGAGCTTGCCGCCGGAGGCGGTGACCTGCACGGCGGGCAGCGGCTTGGTCGCCGGGCCCTGGAGCACGGCGCCGGTGTCCGCGTCGAACTGGCTGCCGTGGCAGGCGCAGGTGATCGTCGTGCCGTCCACCGAGGTGACGACGCAGCCCGCGTGCGTGCAGACCGCGCTGAACGCCTTGAAGGTGCCCTCCTTCGGCTGCGCCACGACCACCTTGTCGTTCCGGTAGAGCTTGGCGCCGCCGACCGGTACCTCGGTGGCGGCGCCCAACTCCACGGCTTTGGCGGGCCCGTCGGACGAACCGCCGCCGGAGCCGCCGCACGCGGTGAGGCCGAACCCGGCGGCTCCGGCCAGGGCCGCGCCTCGCAGGACGGTACGGCGGCAGGCGGGCAGTTCGGTGGTCATGTGCGCTCCAGGTCGGGGAGGTGGGGAGGTCTCGCGACCCGTAACCCTACGTCCCCCACCTGTCCGCTTCCTCTGTGCCACTCCCGGACGGCCACTCCCGGACGGCCACTGCCTGACGACCGCGCCTGACGACCGCGCCTCGACGGCGTGCCGCCGCGCCCGCGCCGACCCGTGCTTGACCTTTCCTCGGTGCTACGCCTTGCCCGCCGTCCGCTTGCGCGGCGCCGGGGTCTTCTTCGCGGCGGCCGTCGTGCCCTTCTTGGGGGCGGGCACCCGCTTCTTGGGCGCGGGCACCGACGCGTCGCTGATCCGCTCCGCGCCCAGGACGTCCCGCAGGAACTTGCCGGTGTGGCTGGCCGGGACGGCCGCGATCTGCTCGGGGGTGCCCTCGGCGACGACCAGTCCGCCGCCGTTGCCGCCCTCGGGGCCCATGTCGACCACCCAGTCGGCGGTCTTGATGACATCGAGATTGTGCTCGATGACGATCACGGTGTTGCCCTTGTCGACCAGGCCCTGGAGCACCTTGATCAGCTTGCTGATGTCCTCGAAGTGCAGACCGGTGGTCGGCTCGTCCAGGACGTAGACCGTACGGCCGGTGGAGCGCTTCTGGAGCTCGGAGGCGAGCTTCACGCGCTGCGCCTCGCCGCCGGACAGCGTCGGCGCGGACTGCCCCAGGCGTACGTACCCCAGGCCGACCTCGTAGAGCGTGCGCAGGTGCCGGGCGATGGCGGGCACCGCCTCGAAGAAGTCCAGCGCCTCCTCGATCGGCATCTCCAGCACCTCGGCGATGGACTTGCCCTTGTAGTGCACTTCCAGCGTCTCGCGGTTGTAGCGGGCGCCGTGGCAGACCTCGCACGGGACGTAGACGTCCGGCAGGAAGTTCATCTCGATCTTGATCGTGCCGTCGCCCGAGCAGTTCTCGCAGCGACCGCCCTTGACGTTGAAGGAGAAGCGGCCGGGCAGATAGCCGCGGACCTTCGCCTCCATCGTCTCCGCGAAGAGCCGCCGCACATGGTCGAAAACACCGGTGTACGTGGCCGGGTTGGAGCGCGGGGTGCGGCCGATCGGCGACTGGTCGACGTGCACGACCTTGTCCACCAGGTCGTCGCCGTCCACCCGGGTGTGCCGGCCGGGGACGCTGCGCGCCCCGTTCAGCTCGCGGGCCAGGTGGGTGTAGAGGATGTCGTTGACCAGCGTCGACTTGCCGGAGCCGGAGACGCCGGTGACGGCGGTGAGCACTCCGAGCGGGAAGGACACGTCGATGTCCTGGAGATTGTGCTCGCGGGCGCCGTGTACCGTCAGCCGCCGCTTGCGGTCGATCGGGCGGCGTACGTCGGGGGTGACGATGACGCGCTTGCCCGAGAGGTACTGCCCGGTCAGCGACTCCTCGTTGACCAGCAGTTCCTTCAGCGAGCCGGAGTGCACCACCTTGCCGCCGTGCTCACCGGCGCCGGGGCCGATGTCGACCACCCAGTCGGCGGTCTTGATGGTGTCCTCGTCGTGCTCGACGACGATCAGCGTGTTGCCCAGGTCGCGCAGCCGCACCAGGGTCTCGATCAGCCGGTGGTTGTCGCGCTGGTGCAGGCCGATCGACGGCTCGTCCAGCACGTACAGCACGCCGACCAGGCCCGAGCCGATCTGGGTGGCGAGCCGGATGCGCTGGGCCTCGCCGCCGGACAGGGTGCCCGCGGCGCGGTTGAGCGAGAGGTAGTCCAGGCCGACGTCGACCAGGAACTTCAGCCGTTCGTTGACCTCCTTGAGCACCCGCTCGGCGATCTTCTTGTCGCGGGCGTCCAGCTTCATCCCGCCGAGGAACTCGGCGCAGTCGCTGATCGACATGGCGGAGACGTCCGCGATGGAGCGGTCCTGGACGGTGACGGCCAGCACGATCGGCTTGAGCCTGCTGCCGTGGCAGGTGGGGCAGGGCACCTCGCGCATGTACCCCTCGAAGCGCTCCCGGCTGGAGTCGCTCTCGGAGTCCTGGTGCCGCCGCTTCACGAACGGGATGGCGCCCTCGAAATGCGCGTTGTACGCGCGCTCGCGGCCGTACCTGTTCTTGTACGCGACCCTGACCTCGGCCTTGTGGCCGTAGAGCAGCGCCTTCTTCGCGCGGGCGGGCAGCCCGGCCCAGGGAATGTCGGTCCTGAAGCCCAGCTCCCCCGCGAGACCTTCGACCAGCCGCTCGAAGTAGCCCTTGGACATGCCGCCGGTCCAGGGCGCGATGGCGCCCTCGGCCAGGGACTTCTCCTCGTCGGGGACGATCAGCTCCGGGTCGACCTCCATGCGGGAGCCGATGCCGGTGCAGTCGGGACAGGCGCCGAAGGGCGAGTTGAAGGAGAAGGAGCGCGGCTCCAGCTCCTCGAAGGACAGGTCGTCGTACGGGCAGTACAGGTGCTCGGAGAACATCCGCTCGCGCTGCGGGTCGTCCTCGGGCAGGTCGACGAAGTCCAGGATGACCATGCCGCCGGACAGGCCGAGCGCGGTCTCGACGGAGTCCGTGAGGCGGCGCTTGGCGCTGTCCTTCACCGTGAGGCGGTCGATGACCACCTCGATGGTGTGCTTCTCCTGCTTCTTCAGCTTGGGCGGGTCGGTGAGCTGGATCGTGGCCCCGTCGACCCGGGCACGGCTGTAGCCCTTGGTCTGGAGGTCGCCGAAGAGGTCGACGAATTCGCCCTTGCGCTCACGGACCAGCGGGGAGAGCACCTGGAAGCGGCTGCCCTCCTCCAGCTCCAGCACCCGGTCGACGATGGCCTGCGGCGACTGCCGGGAGATCGGGCGGCCGCACTCGGGGCAGTGCGGCTTGCCGATCCTGGCGAAGAGCAGCCGGAGGTAGTCGTAGACCTCGGTGATGGTGCCCACCGTCGAGCGCGGGTTGCGCGAGGTGGACTTCTGGTCGATGGAGACCGCAGGGGACAGGCCCTCGATGAAGTCCACATCGGGCTTGTCCATCTGGCCGAGGAACTGGCGGGCGTAGGAGGAGAGCGACTCGACGTACCGGCGCTGCCCCTCGGCGAAGATCGTGTCGAAGGCGAGGGAGGACTTGCCCGATCCGGACAGCCCTGTGAACACGATGAGGGAGTCCCGCGGCAGGTCGAGCGACACGTTCTTCAGATTGTGCTCGCGAGCGCCACGGACGGTGAGTCGATCGGCCACGCCAGTGCGCACCTTTCATAGAGACGGGGGGAGAGTCGGCACCCCCAGTCAGCCTAAACGGGGTGCGCTCGGGTTTTCTTCCGGTTCGCCGCGTTCTCAGAAGTTGCGACACACCGACCATATAGCACGTGCATTCGATTTACGGGCGCGCTCTGACCACTTCACCCGATCGTGTGTCCTGCGCGAGCGCGGGGTGACGCGCTAGCGTCGGTACGTGACCGTCCAACGACCGGATCCCGTACTCGATGCGGTTGCCGTCCGGGAAGCCACCGACCGATTCGTCGCCGCGGTGTCCGCGCTCCCCGCCGACGGCGTCGCCGAACCCTCGCTGCTGCCCGGCTGGACCCGCGGGCATCTGCTGACCCATGTCGCCCGCAATGCCGACGCCCTGGCCAATCTGCTGATCTGGGCGGGGACCGGCGTGGAGACCCCGATGTACGCAGACGCGACGTCCCGCGACCGGGCCATCGAGGAGGGCGCGGGCCGTCCCCTCGACGACCACCTCGCCGATCTGCGGGCCTCGGCGGAGCGGTTCGAGCGGGCCGCCGCGCAGGTGCCGCCGTCGGGCTGGGCGACGCAGGTCACGCTGCGCTCCGGCCGGGTGATCGCCGCCGCCGAGGTCCCCTGGCGGCGGCTGGGCGAGGTGTGGCTGCACCTGGTCGACCTCGGCATCGGCCCCACCACCGCCGACCTGCCCGCCGACTTCGCCGCCCGTGAGCTGGCCTCCCTCGCCGACGGCCTCACCGGGCACGAGGGCATCGCCGCGGTCCGCCTGGAGGACACCGAGTCCGGCGCGTCCTGGACGATCGGCGCCGCCGCGGAACCCGACCTCACCGTCAGCGCCGCCACCCGCCCCCTGCTGGCCTGGGTCTCCGGCCGCGGCCCGTACGAGGGCCTGACCGTGACCCCCGACGGCCCGCTGCCCGTACTGCCTCCGCTCTAGGCACCCCGAACCTCTAGGCTGGCGGCATGGCGTACAGCGGAGAAGTGACGGTGGGCGGGACCCCCGACGTGCATGAACTGGAAGACCTGATCATCACCAAGGTCGCGGTCGGGCCGATGAACAACAACGCGTACGTGTTGCGCTGCCGGGCCACCGACGAGCAGCTTCTGATCGACGCGGCCAACGACGCGCAGACGCTGCTGGAGGTCGTCGGCGACGCCGGGCTCGGCGCCGTCGCGACCACCCACCAGCACGGCGACCACTGGCAGGCGCTGCGCGCGGTGATCGACGCGACCGGCGCGCGTACCTACGCGGGCCGCGAGGACACGGCGGGCATCCCGGTCCCCACCGATGTGGCGCTGGACGACGGCGACACCGTGACCTTCGGCCGCGTCAGCCTCACCGCGCGGCACCTGGTCGGCCACACCCCGGGCAGCATCGCCTTCGTCTACGACGACCCGCACGGCGCCCCGCACGTCTTCACCGGCGACTGCCTCTTCCCGGGCGGCGTCGGCAACACGCACGACGACCCGGCCGCCTTCACCTCGCTCCTGGACGACGTCACGGCCAAGCTCTTCGACGTGCTCCCGGACGAGACCTGGGTCTACCCCGGCCACGGCAACGACACGACCCTCGGCGCCGAGCGCCCCCACCTCAAGGAATGGCGCGAGCGCGGCTGGTAGCGGTCGGCGCGCACACCCCGGCCCGGCGGGGGCGAGCAGCGGATTGCCGCCGGCTCGCCCCCGCCCCGCGCTCCCCCGGAGGTCCGTACGGTCGCCGTACGGCCGGGCGGGCTACTTGTACCAGACGGCCACGCCGTGGTGGTGCGAGCACGTGCCCCGGTGGTGCTGCGAGTAGGACAGCGTGCCGTCGTTGCAGAGGGCGGTGGCGCCGTCGTGGTCGTTGACCGGGGGCTCGGTGTACCCGACGGTCGGCTTCGGCTTCGGCTTGGGTTTCGGCTTGGGCTTCGGGGTCGGCTTGTGGGTGACGGTGGTGGGGCGGGGCTTGGGCGTCGCCTTGTGCGTGGCGGTCGGAGACGGCGCCGTGGTGCGGGTGACCGTGGGTGTGGGTGACGGCGCCGGGGTGCCGTCCGCGGGCGGGCAGATCTCGGCGATCTTGACGACGGCGAGGTCGACCGGGGCGGACAGCGCCGCGGGCCCCTGGCCGGGCTGCTGGAAGCACACCTTCCAGTCGCCGTCGGAGACCTGGGTGCGGTCGGCCCCCGTCGCGTCGTGCGCGGCGATCCGGGTGAACCCGGCGTCGTCGGCCATGGTGCGCGCGGCGAGCAGCGGCATCCCGGTCAGGTTGGGCAGTTGGCCGGTGAGCGCGGCCTGCGTGGTGGTGGGCGCGGCCGTGGGTGTGGCCGAGACCGAGGCGGCGGCGCCCGATATGTCGTCGGTCCCCCCGTCGCCGTCGCATCCCGCGAGCGCGAGCCCCGCGACGGCCAGTAAACAGGCAGCGGTGATGGCACGTTGACGCAATTTGTCCCCCCAGGACAGGTATGAGGGGGAGAGCGTGACACGCGCCGACTCGTGACGTGGTGCCCGTAACGCAGTTGTGACCCCGAGCCGCCGCGGACCGCTCAGCGACCGCGCCGCATGCGCTCGCCGACCTCGCCCTGATCGGTCTCCCACCAGGGGCGGGTCATCTCCGGAACGGGCGCGGCGGCGGGAGCGGCGGCGGACGCGGGGGCGGACGCGGGGGCCTTTGTGGAGGCGGACGCGGCAGAGGCACCGGCGGCAGCACCAGCACCGGCACCAGCACCGGACATCGCGACGACGGCCTCGCGGTCCAGCCGCGCGTCGAGTTCCGCCGTCTTCTCCCGCTCGGCCCGCCACCACTCGAAGAAGACCAGGATCAGGAAGGGCAGCGCGACGAGTTCGGCGAGGGTGAGCATCAGGCCGCCGCCGAGCATCTGGTCGTGCTGGACGCTCGGCCCCCAGGAGCGCGGGTGCGCGGCGTACCAGTGCCCGGCCACCAGCGTGCCGCTGGTCATGACGACGATGCCGGGCACGGAGTCGAAGAGCCCGTCGAAGAAGACCAGCGCGGCCCTGACCGGATGACCGCACCAGGACGGCAGCAGGTCCTGACGGCTGAGCATCGGCAGCACGAACAGGCAGCCGGTGAGCAGCAGTTGCAGGTGCATGAGCTGGAGCACGAGCCCGTTGCCGAGGGCGGTGGAGAAGTACGGTGTGAAGTAGATCGTCAGCTCGGAGGCGAGCACCAGCACCGAGCTGACCAGCGGATACATCAGCAGTCGTACCGTACGGCCGGTGAAGGCGCGGCGCAGTCGGCTGTCGGGTGCGGCGAGCGCGAGCGGGTCGCCGAGCGCCAGGCCGAGCGGGGCGAAGAGGTCGAGCAGGATGTTCTGCACGGCGGCGGGCCAGAACAGCACCCGGTCGTAGACGGCGAGCGAGGACATCGTCGCGACGACGAGGGTGCCGAGACCGAGGACGTAGAACGCGGCGGTGCGCCACAGCGGCCACCGCTCCCCCGCGCGCCGCTTGCGCCGTACGCCCAGCGCGTACGCGACGCCGAGCAGGACGACGGCGGTCAGCGCGACGGCGTCGAGCCGCCAGGCGTCGAAGAACCGCGCGCCGGTCAGCTCGGGAAGGACCACCATGCCGCTCGCCACCATCCGCGCCTTCCCACACGCCACGCACAACCGCTCCGTTACGAGGGCCACGGTAGCCCTCGTGACGGAGCGGTCTGCGCGAAGGGGTCGGTACGGAGGGGGTTACGGAGGGACCGGTCAGCGGACCGGCGTCGCGGGGCGCTCCTCGTCCTCGGAGGCGGCGGCCTCGGCCTCCGCCTGCCGCTTGGAGGCGACCAGGCTGGTGGCGGTGGTGACCGCGAGGACGAGGACGATGACGCCGAGCGAGACGGGGATGGAGATCTCCGGTACGTGCACACCGGACTCGTGCAACGCGTGCAGCACCAGCTTGACGCCGATGAAGCCGAGGATCACCGACAGCCCGTACGACAGGTGGACCAGCTTCTTGAGCAGGCCGCCGATCAGGAAGTAGAGCTGGCGCAGGCCCATCAGGGCGAAGGCGTTGGCGGTGAAGACGATGTACGGGTCCTGGGTGAGGCCGAAGATCGCGGGGATCGAGTCGAGCGCGAAGAGCACGTCGGTGGTGCCGATGGCGAGCATCACGACGAGCATCGGCGTCATCAGCCGCTTGCCGTTCTCCGTGATGAACAGCCGGGTGCCGTGGTACTTGTCGGTGGACGGCACGCGCTTCTCGACCGCCTTGAGCAGCCGGTTCTCCTCGAATTCCTCGTCCTCGTCGTCCGAACGGGCGTCCTGGATGAGCTTCCAGGCGGTCCAGATGAGGAAGGCGCCGAAGATGTAGAAGACCCACGAGAAGCTGGCGATGATCGCCGCGCCGCCCGCGATGAACACCGCGCGGAGCACCAGCGCTATCAGCACGCCCACCAGCAGTACGCGCTGCTGGTACTGGGACGGCACCGCGAATTTGGACATGATCAGGACGAAGACGAAGAGGTTGTCGACGCTCAGCGACTTCTCGGTGATGTAACCGGCGAAGAACTCGCCCGCCGGCTGGCCGCCGGAGAAGACGAGCAGGCCGAGTCCGAAGAGCCCGGCGAGTACGACCCAGACGATCGTCCAGGCCCCTGCCTCCTTGACGGAGACGTCGTGCGGGGTGCGGCCGATGACGAAGTCAACGGCGATCAGGGCGATCAGTCCGGCGATGGTGAGCGCCCAGAGGGCGAGGGAGACATCCACAGGTCCTCCGGCAATTCGATACGGCAACTGTCAGCGTCGTCGCTGCGGGAGGTCCCCACCACTTGAGTCCGTTCAGGGGGAGGTTTCACTCCGCACCAAGAACAGTACACGAATTGCCCAAGAGTTAGTAAAGAATCGCACAAGCGTGCAGGTCAGAGCCGTAAAGCCGGTAGAGCACCGGCGCAGGACCCGGCACGACCGGTCAGGGGCCGTAGGCCGGGCGGGCCGCCGCGATCTCCCTGAGCACCTGCGTGAGCACCTGGCTGCCCGGCGGCACCAGCGACGGCTCGAACGTCCAGGCGTGCCCCACCCACGGGTCGGCCAGGTGGTCGCTGGGCAGCGGGGTGAGCCGCAGCAGCGAGCGCCACAGCGGATCGAGCACCGGCCCGTACGCGGACGCGTCCTCGCGGTCGGCGACCAGCAGCAGGTGCACCCCGGCGCGCGGTCCCTCGTCGGCGAGATAGCGCAGTTGGGTGACCGCCCGGTCGTCGAAGCCGTACGGGAACTCGTTGACGATCAGAAGCTGCTCGGCGGTGTCGAAGCCGGGCGGCAGCGAGTCGGCGGCGCCGCCGCGCAGCGCCATCTGGAGCAGATCGACGCGTTCGGTCAGCCGGTTCAGCACCTCGCTGACCCCGGCCGCGCCCCCGGCCGACGGCATCAGCACGGCGCCGCTGCCGGTGAGCGGGGCGAGCGCGGCGGAGCCGGAGCCCGCGGAGTCGAGGGCGTGCACCGCGAAACCGCCCACCGGGTACGAGGCGAGCAGCCGGGCGGCGATCGCCACGGCGGTGTCCATGGCGACCCCGCGGTCCTCCTCGCTGTCGATCCACAGACCGCGGTCCAGCGGCAGCCGGGCCAGCAGCGGGATGCGCAGTTCGGGCGCCTCGGGCAGGTAGAGGCCGCCGAGCCGTACGGCGAGCGGCGGCTGGTCGGGCACCCGGTAGGCGTGCCACACCGGATTCTCCCAGCCCGCGAAGGCGGCGGGCAGCGCGGGCTCGACGACCTCGGCCTCGGCGACGAGCTGCGCGATGTCCCGGTCGAGCACGGCGCGGGCCTGGTCGACCAGCGCGAACTGCCGGGTCTGCGCCTGGTCGCGGGCGGCGTCCGCGGCCTGTCCGCCGCGGGTCGCGGGGTCGGCGAGCAGCCGGTCGAGCTCCTGCTCGAAGCGGGACTCGGCGAAGTCCACCGCGCTGCGGTAGGCGGCGATGGTGCGGGCCAGGTCCTCGAACATGCCCCACACCTGATTGTGCAGCCGCTCCTCCATCGTCCAGCCGGAGGCGTCGCCCGCGACGGGGACGGGCGGGGTGCCGGGCGGGGTGCCGGGCTGTCCGTCGGAGGACGGCCGCGGCGCGGCGGGCGGGGCGTCGTACGGCGAGCCCGGCCGTCCCTGAGCGGGCGGGGGCGGCGCGGTGGCGGCGGCCTTGCGCCGCGGGTGCCGGTAGTCGACCGGTCCTGAGGACGCGGTGGTCCGGCCGTCGCCCGGAGCGGCGGCCGGGGCCGCGGTTTCCGGCCGCGGCGGCGGGACCGTACGCGGCGCGGCGGGCAGGTCGACCGAGCGGGACAGCTCGCGCCCCACCGCCTCGTCGATGCCCGCGGCCACCCCGGCGGGCTCCGGGACACCCTGGTCGAGCAGCAGCGCGGGCAGACCGCCCTCGTACCCCTGGCCGACGGCGCGCACCTTCCAGGCGCCCTGCCGCCGGTACAGCTCGATGGCCAGCAGGGCCGTCTCGGGGCCGAGGCCGGTCATGGTGAATCCGGCGACGGCCTCGCCCTCGGTGGTGGTGACGGCGAGATGCGGGGCGGGGGCGGCGCCGAAGGCGGCGGGCGCGCCGGGGCGGCCCGCGGCGCCCGGGAGAGCCAGCAGTACGTGCACCCGGTGCACCTGCGGCGGCATCGCGCCGAGGTCCACCGCGAGCCGGTGCTCGGCGGCGGCCTGGCGGGGCACCTCGACGCCGGGGAGCTGCGGCGCGCCGGGGTGCGCCAGCCACTGCGAGGAGTCGCCGACGACCCGCCCCCGCTCGTCCCCGAGGGTGACCGCGGCCACCACCGGGGTGCCCGCCGACACCCGGATCTCCATCCGGGTGCCCGGCAGCGGATGGTTCTGTCCCCGGACCAGTTCGGCCGTCATGTCCGCCGCCCCCCGTTCCCGTTATGCGTGTGTACGTGTTCCGGCCCGCGGGCCGGGGGCCGCGTCAGCGGCCGTGCGGCCTCAGAGCGCGGGCAGAATGGCCGGGATGAGGTCCTGGAACGTCCGGCCGTTGGCCGCCGTGCCGATGGCCGTCATCGACCAGCCGGTCGCGCCGCGCTGCACCTTGGCCATGATCTGCGCCGTGTACTGGCCGCCGCCGGTCAGCGTGTAGCGGGCCAGCTCCTGCCCGTTGGTCTCGTCGACCAGGCGGCAGAACGCGTTCTGCACCTCGGCGAAGGTCTGGCCGGTGAAGGAGTTCACCGTGAAGACGATCTGGTCGACATGGACCGGTACGCGCTGGAGGTCGACGATGATCGACTCGTCGTCGCCGCCCTGGCCCGCGCCGCCGACCAGATTGTCACCGGTGTGCCGGACCGAGCCGTCGTCGCTGGTCAGGTGCTGGAAGAACACCACGTCGACCGGCTGCTTGTCCGCGAAGAGCACGGCCGAGGCGTCCAGGTCGATCTCCCGGGTGCGGGACCCGAACAGTCCGCGGCGCGGCGCGGCCTGCCAGCCCAGCCCCATCCGGATCGCCGTCAGCGTCCCTCCGTCGGACTTGCTCAGGCTGATCTTCTGGCCCTTGGTCATGTTGACCGTCACGCGCTGTCCCCTCTCACCCGTGTGTGCGGTTGTCCCGCACCCTAACAAGACGCCGTGCAACGGTATCCCGGTTCGCCGCGTGGCGATTCCTGGCGAACACCGGCCGGTCGCCGGTCCCGCGTCACGCCATTCCCGCTTCTCTCATCTGGCGCAACTCCTTCTTCAGCTCGCCCAGTTCGTCCCTGAGCCGGGCGGCCACCTCGAATTGCAGCTCGCCGGCCGCCGCGTGCATCTGGTCGGTGAGCTGAGCGATCAGGTCGGCCAGCTCCTCGGCGGGCAGCGTCTTCGCCCCGCGCTTCTCGCCCGCGCGGGCGGACAGTCCTGGCACCGGCGCCTTGCCCCGCGAGCGCTGCCGCCCGGAGCCCAGCAGCTCCTCGGTGTCGGCGTCCTCGCGGGCGAAGGAGTCCAGGATTCCGGCGATCTTCTTCCGCAGCGGCTGCGGGTCGACGCCGCGTTCCTTGTTGTACGCGATCTGCTTCTCGCGGCGCCGGTTGGTCTCCTCGATGGCCTTCTCCATCGCGGGGGTGATCCGGTCCGCGTACATGTGGACCTGGCCCGACACGTTACGGGCGGCGCGGCCGATGGTCTGGATCAACGAGGTGCCCGAGCGCAGGAAGCCCTCCTTGTCGGCGTCGAGGATCGCGACCAGCGACACCTCGGGCAGGTCGAGGCCCTCACGCAGCAGGTTGATGCCGACCAGGACGTCGTACTCACCGGCCCGCAGTTCGCGCAGCAGCTCGACGCGGCGCAGGGTGTCGATGTCGCTGTGCAGGTACCGCACCTGGATGCCCAGTTCGAGCAGGTAGTCGGTGAGGTCCTCGGACATCTTCTTGGTGAGGGTGGTGACCAGGACGCGCTCGTCCTTCTCCGTGCGCAGCCGGATCTCGTGCACCAGGTCGTCGATCTGGCCCTCGGTGGGCTTGACGATGACCTCGGGGTCGACCAGGCCGGTCGGGCGGATGATCTGCTCGACCACGCCGTCGCCGCGGGACAGCTCGTACTTTCCGGGTGTCGCGGACAGGTAGACGGTCTGGCCGACGCGGGTCAGGAACTCCTCCCACTTCAGCGGCCGGTTGTCGAGCGCGGACGGCAGCCGGAAGCCGTGGTCGACCAGGGTGCGCTTGCGGGACGCGTCGCCCTCGTACATCGCGCCGATCTGCGGCACGGTGACGTGCGACTCGTCGATGACCAGCAGGAAGTCCTCGGGGAAGTAGTCGATGAGGGTGTCGGGCGCGGAGCCCTGCTCGCGGCCGTCGATGTGCCGCGAGTAGTTCTCGATGCCGGAGCAGGTGCCGATCTGCCGCATCATCTCGATGTCGTACGTGGTGCGCATCCGCAGCCGCTGGGCCTCCAGCAGCTTGCCCTGCTTCTCCATCAGGGCGAGCTGGCCCTCCAGCTCCTTCTCGATGCCCGCGATGGCGCGTTCCATCCGCTCGGGGCCCGCGACGTAGTGGGTGGCGGGGAAGACGTAGATCTGCCGGTCCTCGGTGATCACCTCGCCGGTGAGCGGGTGCAGTGTGTAGAGCGCCTCGATCTCGTCGCCGAACATCTCGATGCGGACGGCCAGCTCCTCGTAGACCGGGAAGATCTCGATGGTGTCGCCGCGTACCCGGAAGGTGCCGCGGGCAAAGGCCACGTCGTTGCGCGCGTACTGGATGTCGACGAATTTCCGCAGGAGCTGGTCGCGGTCGATGACATCGCCGACATTGAGCCGCACCATGCGGTCGATGTACTCCTGCGGGGTGCCGAGGCCGTAGATGCAGGACACGGAGGCGACCACGACGACATCGCGCCGGGTCAGCAGCGAATTGGTGGTGGAGTGCCGCAGCCGCTCCACCTCCTCGTTGATCGAGGAGTCCTTCTCGATGTACGTGTCCGTCTGCGGGACGTACGCCTCGGGCTGGTAGTAGTCGTAGTACGAGACGAAGTACTCGACCGCGTTGTTCGGCAGCAGCTCGCGGAATTCGTTGGCGAGCTGGGCGGCGAGCGTCTTGTTCGGCGCCATGACCAGGGTGGGGCGCTGGAGCCGCTCGATCATCCACGCGGTGGTCGCGGACTTGCCCGTACCGGTCGCGCCGAGCAGCACGACGTCCTGCTCGTCACCGCGGATCCGCTTCTCGAGGTCGTCGATGGCGGTGGGCTGGTCGCCGCTGGGCTGGTAGGGGCTGACGACCTCGAAGGGCGCCACACTGCGTTCGATGTCTGATACGGGCCGCATGTCACCACCGTACGACCCACCACCGACAATCGTCCGGGCCCGGACGGGCGGGCCGCCGCCGGGGCGGCCACTTCCCCTCGTGTGACCGGCCGGTCACTTCCGGTGACGGGCCTTGCTGCGGCCGTGCTTGCCGGGCGGATCGCGGCGGGCGGGGCGTTGTCGGACCCCCGATCTAGGCTGGCCGCGTGACGAACGACACCGCCTGGACGGTCATGGAGACCCCGATCGGGCCGCTGCTGCTGGCGGCGACCGACGAGGGGCTGGTCAATGTCGGTTTCCGGGCGGACGAGGCGGCGGTACGGCGCGCGGTGGCGTCGATGGGGCGGCGGCTGGGGGGCGAGCCGGTTGAGGACGCGGCCCGGCTGGCGCCGGTCACCGAGCAGATGGAGGCGTACTTCGCGGGTGAGCTGAAGGAGTTCTCGCTCGCTCTGGACTGGTCGCTGATCACCGGCTTCAACCGCCGGGTGCTGCGCGAGCTGGCGGCCGGGGTGCCGTACGGCACGGTCGTCGGGTACCAGGACCTGGCCGACCGGGTGGGCGAGCGCGGGGCGGCCCGCGCGGTCGGGACGGCGATGGGCGCGAATCCGATACCGCTGGTGGTGCCGTGCCACCGGGTGGTGGAGAGCGACGGCGGCATAGGCGGCTTCGGCGGCGGCCTGGAGATCAAGCGCACGCTGCTGGCGCTGGAGGGCGTGCTGCCCGCACCGCTGTTCTGATGATCTGAGCAGGCTCCGCACGTCCGCCCCCGCGCCGCGCGGCGGCAGGACGTCACGGTCAACGACCGCTCCGGTGCCGGTCCGCCAGGGCGACCGGGTGACGATGCTCGGCCACGACCGGCCGCTGGACCGGGAGTTCGACGGCGGCACGCAGACCGTACGGGTGCCCGCGGCGGCGCGGGCGAAGGGGCGGTACGCGTGGGTGTTCAAGATCGACTGGACGCGCTGACGCGGGGCTGACGCGCGGGAGCGGGCGGAGTGACCCGCCCGCTCCCGTCCCGTTCCTGCCCTGCCCTGCCGCTACGGCTTCGTCGCTCACTCCTCGGACGTGCGCGGGTCCGGGATCTGGATCGGGCCCGGCGGCGTCCGGTCGATCGCGGGCGGCTCCTCGGCCGCGGCCTCGACGGCGGACCGCGGTTCCGCGTCCGTCAGTTCGTCCGTCGCCGCGGGCGCCGCCGTCTTCTCGACCGGCTTCGTGTCCTGGCCGCCGCCGGTGTTCGCACCGGAATTCGCGCCGGAGTTCGCGGCCCGGTCGAAGAAGCGCAGCATCTCGACGGGGAAGGGCATCACCAGGGTCGAGTTCTTCTCCGCCGCGACCTCCACCACCGTCTGGAGGAGGCGCAGTTGGAGGGCGGACGGGTTGGCATCCATCGTCCTGGCCGCCTCGGAGAGCTTCTGGGACGCCTGCAACTCACCGTCGGCGGTGATGATCCGGGCCCGCCGCTCCCGGTCCGCCTCCGCCTGCCGGGCCATCGACCGCTTCATGGACTCCGGCAGCGCCACGTCCTTGATCTCGACGCGGTCGATGTGGACGCCCCAGCCGGTGGCAGGCGTGGACAGCATCAACTCCAGCCCCTCGTGCAGGCGTTCGCGGCCGGACAGCAGATCGTCGAGTTCACTCTTGCCGATGATGGAGCGCAGCGAGGTCTGCGCCACCTGCAACATCGCGAACTGGTAGTTCTGCACGTCCACGGTGGCCCGGATCGGGTCGATGACCCGGAAGTAGAGCACCGCGTCGACCCGTACCGACACGTTGTCGCGGGTGATGCCGTCCTGGGACGGCACCGGCATGGTGACGACCTGCATGTTGACCTTGGTCATCTTGTCCACGAACGGCACCAGCATGCGCGGGCCCGGCTCCTTGGGGAGCCGGTTGACCCGGCCGAAGCGGTAGATCACCCCGCGCTCGTACTGCTTGACCACCCTCAGACTGCTGGACACGCCGATCAGGGCGACCACCGCGATGATGATCAGCAGCACCACGACGACTTCCACGGCCGTCAGCCGGCGTCGTCGAAACGGGCTGCGGCCAGATAGTCCGGCCGGGGGTCGAGTGCGGCGGCGAGCCGGAAGTGGCGCTGGGCCTCGTCGGCGCGGTTCGCGCGTTGCAGCGTACGGGCCAGCGCGAAGTGCGCGAAGGCGTTGTCCGGCTCGCGCTCCAGCACTATCTGGAACTCCAGCTCCGCCGGGCGCAGTTGGGCCGCGGCGAAGAACGCGCGGGCGCGCAGCAGGCGGGCCGCGGTGTTCTCCGGATGGGCCGAGATCACCGGGTCGAGGAGTTGTACGGCGCCGCGCGGGTCACGCGCCTCCAGCAGTTGCTCCGCGGCGCGGAAGTCGATGACGTGCGTCTCTGGGGTCCGCTCGTGCAAGGCCGCCTCCCTGAATTCGGGCACGGGTGACGACTGATCGTCTGGTCTGACATACCCAACGTCGTCGTCGGCAACCGCATTCCCCGGGCGACTACGCCGTCCCGGCCGCCGCCAGCTCCCGCAGCCGCTGCCACGCCGCGCGCACCTGGGGCTCCAGCTCCTCCAGCGGGCCGTCGTTGTCGATCACCAGATCCGCGACGGCGATGCGCTCCTCGCGGCCGGCCTGCGCCGCCATCCGCGCCCGCGCCTCGTCCTCGGTCATCCCGCGTGTCCGCACCAGGCGCTCGATCTGCGTGGCCGGTGCCGCGTCCACGACGATCACGAAGTCGTAGAACGGGGCCAGGTCGTTCTCCGCCAGCAGCGGTACGTCGTTGACGACGATGTCGTCCGGGGCCGCCGCCGCCCGCAGCTCCTGCGACCTGCGGCCGACCAGCGGGTGCACGATCGCGTTCAGCGCCTGGCGCCGGGCCTCGTCCGCGAAGACGATCGCGCCGAGTTTCGGGCGGTCCAGTGTCCCGTCCGCCGCCAGCACGTCCGGGCCGAACTCGGCCGTCACCGCCGCCAGGCCCTCCGTGCCGGGTTCCACCACTTCGCGGGCGATGCGGTCCGCGTCCACCAGGATCGCGCCGTGTGCCACCAGCAGTTTCGCCACGGAGCTTTTTCCTGACCCGATTCCACCGGTCAGCCCGACGTTCAGCATGCCGCCAGCTTACGGGCCCTCCGGGCCTCCGCGGGTGCCTCCCAGGGGCGCGGGGAACTGCGCGCTCAGCCACCAACGGTGGCGCGGCCGTCGAATACCGGCCCCCAGCGGGGCAGATGCTGTGAGTTTTCGGGCTGGCAGCCCGGTGGGGGCGGGCCGCGCAGTTCCCCGCGCCCCTAAAAACCAGGCCCTGCGCGAGCGCGGCGCGCCTTGCGGAGGGGAAGCGGAAGAGGGCCCGCGCCCTGGGGACGCGAACCCTCTTTCGTGAGCGCGCCGCAGGCGCTAGTCGTCCTCGCGGTCGGCGAGGAAGCGTTCGAACTCGGCGGCGAGATCGTCGGCGGAAGGAAGCTCGACGGCCTCGGCGATGAGACTCTCGCGGGACTGGGACCCGGCGACGGCGTCGTACTGGGACTCGAGGCCGCGGACGACGGAGACGAGTTCGCCGTCGCCTTCAGCGACCTGGCGGTCGATCTCGACGCGGACGGTGTGCGCCTCATTGCGCAAGGCGTGGGCGATCTCGGGCAGCACGAGGCCGGTCGCGGCGGTGATCGTCTCCAGGACGGCGAGGGCGGCGTCCGGGTAGGGCGAACGCGCCAGGTAGTGCGGGACGTGGGCGGCGACGCCGAGCACGTCACGGCCGGCCTCGGCGAGCCGCAGCTCGATGAGGGAGGCGGCGCTGCCGGGGACCTGGGCCTCCTCGAACCAGGCGCGGTGGCCGGGCATGAGGTCGACGCGGTTGCCGTGCGGGGTGAGGCCGACGGGCCGGGTGTGCGGCACGCCCATCGGGATGCCGTGGAAGTTGATGGCGAGGCGTACGCCCAGGCGTTCGATGACCTGGAGCACGGCGGTCGCGAACCGTTCCCACTCCACGTCCGGCTCGGAGCCGGTGAGCAGCAGGAAGGGGGTGCCGGTGGTGTCCCGCACCAGATAGAGGTCGATCTCCGGTGCCTCGTAGGAGGTCCAGTGGTCGCGCTCGAAGGTCATCAGCGGGCGGCGGGCGCGGTAGTCGACCAGCCGGTCGGCGTCGAAGCGCGCGACGAGCTGGTTGTCCAGGCGGTCCAGCAACTGCTCGCTGATCTGCTCGCCGGTGTCCCCGGCGTCCATGTACCCCTCGAAGTGGTACAGCAGTACGGGACCTGCGTCTCCGACCGCTGCGTCGACGGCCTCGGCCCCGCCCGGCACGTATTCGTACAGCCCTTGCGGATCCAGCACGATGATCGTCCTCCTCGCTCTCTCCCCCCTCAACGAACGTACCCGCCCGGCCATTCCCACGCGTCCCCCCGGAACCCGGACGTCTTGACGGTCCGTCGGGTGGGCCCTACCTTCTCTCGTTACGCCCATGTGTTCACATGGACGACCAAGATTCACATACTTGGAACGATGGAAGGACGCGGATGCGACCCCACACGCTTCTGACCCTGCCGGTGGCCCTGCCCGTCGCGGCACTGCTCGCCGGGCTGCTCTCGTACGCGACGCCGGCCGCTGCGTCGACGGCCGGTGCGGCGAGCACCGTCGAGGTGACCACGGCCAAGGAGCTGAAGGCGGCGCTGACCGCCGCCGCCCCCGGCCAGACGATCCATCTCGCCGACGGCACGTACACCGGCAACTTCAAGGTCACCGTGTCCGGCACGGCCACCGACCGGATCACGCTCACCGGCTCCTCGAACGCCGTGCTCACCTCCTCCGGCGGCTACGGCCTCTATCTGAACGGCGCGAGCTACTGGACCGTCAAGGGGGTCAGCGTCACCGGCGGCCAGAAGGGCATCGTCACCGACGCCGCCGCGCATGTCGTCATCGACTCGGTGACCGTGCACGGGCTCCAGATGGAGGGCGTGCACTTCCGTACCTCCAGCACGGACGGCGTGATCAAGAACTCGCGGATCTACGACACCGGGCTCCAGCGGCCGGGATACGGCGAGGGCGTCTACGTCGGCACCGCCAACACCCTGACCGACAAGAGCGACCGGGTGCAGATCCTCAACAACGTCATCGGCCCCAACATCGGCGCCGAGAACATCGACCTCAAGGAAGGCACCACCGGCGGCCTGGTCTCCGGCAACACCTTCGACGGCAGCGGCCTCAGCATGACCAACTACGACGACTCCTGGGTCGACGTCAAAGGCAACGGCTACACCATCACCGGCAACACCGGCACCCGCACCCTCAACGACGGCTACCAGACCCACACCCAGCAGCCCGGCTGGGGCTGCGGCACCGTCTTCCGCGACAACACCTCCGACCTCACCGGCGCCACCGGCGCCACGCAGACGGCGATCTACGTCACCAACTACTCCGCCGACTGCCCCACCACCGTCTACGCCTCCAACAAGCGCACCGGCGGCAAGGCCCTGACCAACATCCCCGTGACCCCGTAGCCCCCCCGCGGCCGGACAACAGCAAAGTCCGGCCGCGGCGGCACACCTAATGCTTAGTGACTGGCCGCGAGAGGCTCGGCCACATTCCTGCGGTGCCAGGCAAAAAAATGGGCGCTCTTGGCGTTGTGGGCCGCACAGAACCGATTCTTCAGGTGGCTCGCGAGCGAGCCAAGGTCACCCACGTTATTCACTAGAGGTGTCATCTGGATGTAGCCCGTGTCATCCACGTAGATATAGCCGTACTCGAACAGGGCGTCGCAGCCGCCGACGCAGGCTCTCATCGCATTGTGGATGTTGTTCCGTTCCATGTGGGTAGCTGCGCTGCGCCGCTTGACGTGCGCTGCGTGCACCAGTCGCCGAGGCAACGCTCGACCACAGAGTTGGCAGGTAACGATGGCCGCGTGGCCCATCACACGCTGCCGGAGCTTGCCCTGTTCCTTGCGCGCGAGGACGGATACCAGTGCATCCGTCGCACCGTTGTGACCCAATTCATCGCTGCTGTCAGGCGCGTCCAGATCTTTGTCAGCGCCGACGACGATGGCCAAGGCTGCCGCGATATCCCGGCCGTCGCGGACGATAGCCACACACTGCTTGTTCGCAGACAATCGCAGCTTCTCCATGGCGGGCGCGCCCAGACTCGCACCAGAAACGTTCCTTCTGTCGTCCAGCACGTCGATACCAATGCGCTCGGGGAAGATCTCGCCGTCGGTCTCCTCTGGCCACACACGCTCGGTGCTTGTGAAGAGAGGCCGAGTAACCTCTGCCACGAGCACACGCTTGAGTGATACCTCTGTCCAGCCGCCCGGCTTTACCCGGCTGTCGGGACCGCTGTGACCGAAGAAGAGCAAATCGCCCGCCTTGAGCGACTTGATGTCAGAACGAGCGGTGGATCGGTCGAGAGCGCTGGACCTCCAGCCCCAAAGCCCGCGGGCGACGCCGATTTGCAGATTTTCCGCCGAACGGACGGGAATGTAGACGTATCCCGTTGTGGGCACGGGGCAACCTCCATCACTAGGACCCTCGCAGGGGTGAAGTGGTCTACGGCCACAGCGAGTCGCCAGGACTGGAAGGGCCGTTGAACGAAGTGGAAGTGTGACACAAAAATCGAACGGGCTCGAGAGGCTTTCTGCGGCTGCCGGTAACACCGCGGTCCCGCACCCCCTGAGGGGTGCGGGACCGCGGTGTTGTGACTGGGCCTAGCGGAGAGCCGTCAGCTCTGGCCGCCCGCGAGCTTCTCGCGGAGGGCGGCGAGGGCCTCGTCGGAGGCGAGGGCACCGGAGGTGTCGTCGGACTCCGAGGAGTACGAGCCACCGGAGACGCCCGGGCCACCGGTCGCGGCGGGGGCGGCGGAACCGGCCTCGGCCGCGGCCTGCTCGTCGGCCTCGCGGGACTTGATGACCTGCGCCTGGTGCTGCTCGAAGCGGGTCTGGGCCGTGGCGTACTGGCCCTCCCACTCCTCGCGCTGCTTGTCGTACCCCTCGAGCCAGTCGTTGGTCTCGGGGTCGAAGCCCTCGGGGTAGATGTAGTTGCCCTGGTCGTCGTACGACGCGGCCATGCCGTAGAGCGTCGGGTCGAACTCGACCGAGGCCGGGTCGGCGCCGAAGGACTCGTTGGCCTGCTTGAGCGACAGCGAGATGCGGCGACGCTCGAGGTCGATGTCGATGACCTTGACGAAGATCTCGTCGTTGACCTGGACGACCTGCTCCGGGATCTCCACGTGGCGCTCGGCCAGCTCGGAGATGTGCACCAGGCCCTCGATGCCCTCGTCGACGCGGACGAACGCGCCGAACGGGACGAGCTTGGTGACCTTGCCCGGGACGACCTGCCCGATCTGGTGGGTCCGGGCGAACTGCTGCCACGGGTCTTCCTGCGTCGCCTTCAGCGACAGGGAGACACGCTCGCGGTCCATGTCCACGTCGAGAACCTCGACGGTGACTTCCTGACCGACCTCGACGACCTCGGACGGGTGGTCGATGTGCTTCCAGGACAGCTCGGAGACGTGCACGAGACCGTCGACGCCGCCGAGGTCCACGAACGCACCGAAGTTGACGATCGAGGAGACGACGCCGGACCGCACCTGACCCTTCTGGAGGGTGGTGAGGAAGGTCTGGCGGACCTCGCTCTGCGTCTGCTCCAGCCAGGCACGGCGGGACAGGACCACGTTGTTGCGGTTCTTGTCCAGCTCGATGATCTTGGCCTCGAGCTCCTTGCCCACGTAGGGCTGGAGGTCGCGCACGCGGCGCATCTCGACGAGCGACGCCGGCAGGAAGCCACGGAGGCCGATGTCGAGGATGAGACCACCCTTGACGACCTCGATGACGGTGCCGGTGACGATGCCGTCCTCTTCCTTGATCTTCTCGATGGTGCCCCAGGCACGCTCGTACTGAGCGCGCTTCTTCGAGAGGATCAGGCGGCCTTCCTTGTCCTCCTTCTGGAGAACAAGGGCCTCGATCTCATCGCCCACGGCGACGACCTCGTTGGGGTCGACGTCGTGCTTGATGGAGAGTTCGCGGGAGGGGATGACACCTTCGGTCTTGTAACCGATGTCGAGCAGGACCTCGTCCCGGTCGACCTTCACGATGACGCCGTCGACGATGTCGCCGTCGTTGAAGTACTTGATCGTCTCGTCGATCGCGGCGAGGAAGGCTTCCTCGTTGCCGATGTCGTTGACCGCCACCTGCGGGGTGGTGCGAGGGGCCTCGGTGCTGCTCGTCATTAGGGAAAGGACTCCGGTACGGACAGTAAGTCGTAGGTACTGCTACGCCGTAAGCCCTTTTCGCTCCTGCCGAATTCCGGACAGCCGTGGGGCCGAGGGGTATGCAACAGATTCCGAGCGCAGCCTGCTCTGTCTGAGGCGCGCAGGCTCGCAGCGCAACTTGTAGCATACGGGGGCAGCCGGGCACGGTCAACGCACGAAGAGCCCACCGGGCGCGTAACGGACCGAACCGGCACAAGTCACCCAGTGCCAGGTCTTCTCAGAGAGTACGACGACTGCCGCGATGATCCAAGGACCCGATCCCCGGGACGCACGCCGGGAAGCGCCCCGAGAGGCACACGAGGAACCGGAGGCCACCCGCCGCAGCGCGGGGGTCACGGAGAGCAGCCGGGCCAACCGCCGGTGGTGGGACCGCAACGCGGACGACTACCAGGTGGAGCACGGCGACTTCCTGGGCGACGCCCGCTTCGTCTGGGGCCCTGAGGGTCTGGACGAGGCGGACGCGGGGCTGCTCGGCCCGACGGCGGCCCTGAAGGACAAGGACGTGCTGGAGATCGGCGCGGGCGCCGCCCAGTGCTCGCGCTGGCTGGCCGCCCAGGGCGCCCGGCCGGTCGCCCTCGACCTCTCCTTCCGGCAGCTCCAGCACGCGCGGCGGATCGACGACGAGTCCTCGGCCGACGGCGCGCCGCTGGTGCCCCTGGTCCAGGCCGACGCGGGCGCCCTGCCCTTCGCCGACGGCTCGTTCGACCTGGCGGTCTCCGCGTACGGCGCGCTCCCCTTCATCGCCGACACCGCGCGCGTCCAGCGGGAGGTGCGGCGGGTGCTGCGGCCCGGCGGGCGCTGGGTCTTCTCGGTCACCCACCCGGTGCGCTGGGCCTTCCCCGACGAGCCGGGCCCCGAGGGCCTGACGGCCGTCGCCTCCTACTTCGACCGCACGCCGTACGTGGAGGAGGACGACCGGGGCATCGCCGTGTACGTCGAGCACCACCGCACCCTGGGCGACCGCGTCCGCGAGATCGCGGCGGCGGGCCTGCGGCTGGTCGACCTCGTCGAGCCCGAGTGGCCGGAGTGGAACGACCAGGAGTGGGGCGGCTGGTCCCCGCTGCGCGGGCGGCTGTTGCCGGGCACGGCGATCTTCGTGTGCGCGGCGGAGTGAAGGCCGGCGGACAGGACGGTCGGGCGGCCGGCGGGGAAGCCGGCGGGAGCGCCGGTACGTACGCGATCCGGGCCGAGGGGCGCGCGCTGCCGGTGGCCTCCGTCGTACCGGAGCTGCTGGCCGCGCTGCGGTCGCCGGGCTGCGCCGTCCTGGCCGCGCCGCCCGGCACCGGCAAGACCACGCTGGTCCCGCTGCTGATCGCCGACGCGCTCGGCGGGCGGGTGCTGGTCGCGGAGCCGCGGCGGATGGCGGCGCGGGCGGCGGCCCGGCGGATGGCCTGGCTGCTCGGGGAGCGGGTCGGCGAGACCGTCGGTTTCACGGTCCGCGGCGAGCGGCGGGTCTCGGCCCGCACCGCGGTCGAGGTGGTCACCACCGGTGTGCTGCTGCAACGGCTCCAGCGCGACCAGGAACTGCCGGGCGTGAGCACGGTGATGCTCGACGAGTGCCACGAGCGGCATCTGGACGCCGACACGTCCATGGCGTTCCTGCTGGACGTACGGGCCCTGCTGCGGCCGGAGTTGCGGCTGGTCGCGGCGTCCGCGACGACGGACACGGCCGCGTGGGCGGCGCTGCTGGGCGGGGCCGACGGGCCGCCCGCGCCCGTGGTCGAGGCGGGCGGGGTGCTGCACCCGGTGGCCGTGGAGTGGGCGCCGCCGCCCGGTCCCGTACGGGCGACGCACGCCGGGGGCCGGGTGGACCGGGCGCTGCTCGACCATGTGGCGACGGTGGTGCGGCGGGCGCTGCGGGAGCGCGACGGGGACGTGCTGTGCTTCCTGCCGGGCGTCGGGGAGATCGCGCGGGTCGCGGGTCTGCTCGGGGACCTCGCGGATTCCGGCGGCGCGGGCGGCGGCATCGAGGTGCTCCAGGTGCACGGCCGCGCCCCGGCCGCCGTCCAGGACGCGGCGCTCGCGCCCGGTGAGCGGCGGCGCGTGCTGCTCGCGACGTCCGTGGCCGAGTCCAGTCTGACCGTGCCGGGCGTGCGGGTCGTGGTGGACAGCGGGCTGGCCCGCGAGCCGCGCATGGACCACGCGCGGGGCCTCGGCGCGCTGGTCACCGTACGGGTGTCGCGGGCCGCCTCCGACCAGCGCGCCGGGCGCGCCGGGCGCGAGGGTCCCGGCACCGTCTACCGCTGCTGGCCCCCGGCCGAGGACGCCCGCAGACCCCGGCACCCCTCCCCCGAGATCGCGCTCGCCGACCTCACGGCCTTCGCGCTCCAGGCCGCCTGCTGGGGCGATCCGGACGCCTCCGGGCTCGCCCTGCTGGACGCCCCGCCGCAGGGCGCGATGGCCGCGGCCCGCGACACGCTGCGCGGCCTCGGCGCCGTCGACGCCTCGGGCCGCGCCCTGGACCGGGGCCGCCGGCTGGCCCGGCTCGGGCTGCACCCCCGGCTCGCCCGCGCCCTCCTCGACTCCGCGCCCGTGCTCGGCGCCCGCCGCGCCGCCGAGGTCACCGCGCTCCTCAGCGAAGAACTCCCCCACTCCTACGGCTCCGACCTCACCGCCGCCTGGCACACCGCCCGCCGCGGCGGCGACCCGTACGCGGCGCGCTGGCGCGCGGAGGCCGACCGGCTGCGCGGCACGGTGACGGAAGGGAGCCCGCCCGCGACGGACGCCGCCGTCCCGCGCTCCGCGGCGCGCCCGTCCCCCGCGAGCCGCGCCGCGGGCGGGGGCCTGTCGGACGACGCGGCGGCCGGGCTCGTCGTCGCCCTGGCGTTTCCCGAGCGGGTCGCGCGGCGGCGGGGCGGGGACGGATACGTGATGGCGTCCGGGACCGGCGCGGAGGTCGGCGGGGGCGTGGGCGGGGCGGAGTGGGTGGCGGTGGCCGTGGCGGACCGGGGCGTCGGGCGGACGGACGCGCGGGTGCGGGTGGCCGCGGTGATCGACGAGGGCACCGCGCGGGCGGCGGCGGCCGGGCTGCTGGAGTCGTACGAGGAGGTGGCCTGGCGCGGCGGGGACGTGGTGGCGCGCCGGGTGGAGCGGCTGGGCGCGCTGGAGCTGTCGGCGGCGCCGCTGCGCCGGCCGGACCGGGACGCGGTGCGGGCCGCGCTGCTCGACGGGCTGCGGCGCGAGGGCACCGGTTTGCTGCACTGGTCGCGGGAGGCCCGTGAGGTACGGCAGCGGCTGGCCTTCCTGCACCGGGAGTTGGGCGGGAACTGGCCGGACGTCTCGGAGCGGGCGCTGGTGGAGCGGGCCGAGGAGTGGCTGGGGCCCGAGCTGGCGCGGGCCGGGCGGCGGGCGGATCTGGAGCGGATCTCGGCGGGCGGCGCGCTGCCCCGGCTGCTGCCGTGGGCCACGGGCGAGGCCGCCCGGTTCGGTGAGCTGGCCCCGGAGCGGTTCGAGGTGCCGAGCGGTTCGCGGATCCGGATCGACTACGGCGGCGACCAGCCCGTACTGGCCGTGAAGCTCCAGGAGTTGTTCGGGCTGCGGGCGACGCCCGAGATCGCCGGGGTGCCGCTGCTGGTGCATCTGCTGTCGCCCGCGGGGCGGCCCGCGGCGGTGACCGCGGACCTCGCCTCGTTCTGGCGTGACGGCTACCGCGCGGTGCGCGCCGAGCTGCGGGGCCGCTACCCGCGCCACCCGTGGCCCGAGGACCCGGCGACGGCCGAGCCGACCAAGCGGACGAACAACAGCCGCCGCGCGTAGGCCGACCGCCCGGCCCGTACGGCGTCCGGGACAGGGCGGCCGGTGCGGGGGTCCGGACACGGCTCGGCCCGTGGAGGGTCCGGGACAGATCGGCCGGTGCGGGGGTCCGGGCACGGCCCGGCCCGTACGGCGTCCGGGCCGTGGGTCAGACCGGTACGGGGTCCGGGTGGTCGGGGGCGCGGTCGGGGTCGGGCTCCCGGCCGCCCACCGGGTCGGCGGGCCGCCGCCCGCGCGCTTCGAGCAGCAGCGACAGCGCCAGCAGCGCGGCGGCGAACCCGCCGAAGCCCCACGGCAGGTAGCTGGTGAGCAGCAGCACCAACTGCCGTTGCGTCTTGACCAGATGGACGATGGAGTCGATGTAGTCGGGCCGCATCTTCACGTCGCCCGCGAAGGCGGTGACCGGTGCTTTGCCGGTCGAGGCGGGGAAGCGCAGCTCCTCGGTGTGGATCTCCTCGCCGTTGACGGGCGCGCCGGTCGTCGGGTCGACCCAGAACATCCGCTTGGTGGTGTACCAGCGCTGGATGCCGGTGGCCTTGACCGTCTCGGGGGTGAGCGCGGGAGCGCCGGGCGCGATCTCGGGCAGTTTCTTGGGCAGCGGGACCCGCTGCCAGGGCACGGTCTGCTCGAAGTAGTAGACCTTCAGGCCGTGGAAGCGCTGGGTGCCCGCGTAGTGGATCGGCGCGGAGGTGCGGCTCTGCGCGTCGAAGTAGTAGTAGTCGCGCTTCTGGGTCAGGAAGGGGAACTTGAACTCGATGCCCTGCCGGGTGACCGGGTCGCCGTCGACCGACTCGCTCGCGGTGTGCACCGGCTCCTGGGTGTGCGCGTCGAAGACGTACCGCTCGGGGATCTCCGAGACCATCTTGCCGTCCGGGCCCGCGACGTAGGAGAGCGCGTCCCAGACCACGACGTCCTTGCCGGTCTCGGCCTTGACCTGCCGGGCCGCCGTCACATTGCCCTTGAGGGTCTGCACGATGCTGACTTTGGAGACCTTCTTGGCGGTGAGGCTGGAGTAGTCGACGAGGGTGGCGTTCTTCGCCTCGAGGACGGCGACCTGGTACTCGCTCGGCGGCACTTTGGCCAGCCGCGGGTAGGCGTACCAGCGCAGCATGGGCGCGAGGGTCGCGAAGAAGACGGCGAGGGCGAGCAGCACCAGGCTGGACTTGCGGCGCATCGCGGCTCCAGACGGCTCAGAGGTGACCGGCTCAGGGGTGACCGGCTCAAGGGTGACCGGCTCAGGGGTGGCTGGGGACCGTGGTCAGCAGGGGTTTCGGCGAGGTGTGACCCGCGGGCGCGCCGATCGCGGTGACGGTGAAGACCAGGGCGAGGGCGGCGGCGAGTCCGATCGCCGCCGCGGCGAGAGCGCGCATGGCCTGACCTCCCTCGGGCACGGGCCGACGCGGTCGTCGGCCGGGGCCGGGGCACCGTAGCAACCGGGAGGTGAGATGAGAACACGTTTCACCGGGGACGTTCGTGAGGCTTTCGCCTGAACGTCCCCGGTGCGTGGGAGTGTTGCCGGCGCGCGGGGCGCCGGGGGTGCCGTGTCGGGGAAAGCCCCGTCGCGGGTTACGGCTTCGCGGTGACGGCGGCGCCCGTGGCCGCGCTGGCGGTCGCCTCACCGCTGGGGGTGGGGGTGTCCGTCGGCGTCGGGGTGTCGGTGGCGCAGGGGTCGGGCGTGCCGGGGGTGTCCGTGGGAGTCGGCGTCGCGGTCGGGCTGGGGCTCGCGCTGTCGGTCGGCGAGGGCGACGGGGACTGCGTCGGGCAGCCGGGGGTCGTCGGGGTGTCCGTCGGCGTGCCGGTCGGGGTTCCCGTGGGGGTGCCGGTAGGCGACGACGACGGCGACGACGGCGGCGGGGTCTTGCCGGGGCCGGTCGACGGGGTGCCCGCGGTCGGCGGGACGATGCCGCCGCTCGGGTGGGTGCCGGACGGCGAGGGCGACGGTGTGCCGCCGGGGGCCGACGCGGACGGACTGGTCGACGGCCGCGGGGTGTTGGCGAACGGCGGCGCGCCCGCGCCCGGTGTGCCCGGGCGGTCGGGCACGGAGACCGCGTCGCCCTGCCGGAAGTGCTCGTACCAGGACTTCACCAGGTCGAGGTAGGCCTGCGAGTGGTTGTAGCCGAGGATCGCGCGGTCCATGTCCCGCGGTACGGCCAGGTCGCGGCCGTCGGCGCACAGGTAGTGGGCGGCGGCCAGCGCGGCGTCGTACACGTTGTCGGGGTCGGCGACCCCGTCGCCGTTGCCGTCCGCGCCCCAGTTCGCCCACGTCGAGGGGATGAACTGCATCGGGCCGACCGCGCGGTCGTGGACCGGGTCGCCGTCGTAGCGTCCGCCGTCGGTGTCGCTGATGTTCGCGAAGCCGTTGCCGTCGAGCACCGGGCCGAGGATCGGGGTGTACGTCGTCCCCTTGGCGTCCACGGCGCCGCCGCGGGCCTGGCCGGACTCCACCTGGCCGATGGCGGCGAGCAGTTGCCACGGCAGGTGGCAGCCGGGGTTGCTCGCGGCGACGCTCGCCTCGGCGCGCCGGTAGGCGTCCAGGACGGTCGCGGGCAGCGAGCCGCCGGACGGCAGCGGGGTGACGACCGGGCCGCCGGAGGGCGTGGCGGTCGGATTCGTGAGGTCCGTCGGGGTGTTCAGCGGCGGCACATCGGTGATGTACGGCGAACCGCCGTCGATCGCGGGGCCGGGCGGCGGGGCCACGGTGGTCGTCTGCCGCGCGGCGGCGTGCGCCACCGGGATGAGTCCCGGCGCCTGCGAGGCGCCCAGCGCCGCCATCGCGGCGGCGGCGACCGCCGTACCCGCCGCTCCCCTGCGTAGCCTTCGGCCGTACCGCCGCGCTGACATGTCCGCGGTCCTCCCCAGGTGCGAGATGGGCGCGTGGCCGCGCCACAACTCGATTGACCCTACGGCAACTTCAGCCCCCCGACCACAGTCGGGGAAGACGCGATCCAGGGCAAATCCCGGCAATCCGCCAAGGTTTCCGGCCCCTCGGCGGACCTTTCACCGAGGGGTCGCGACTCGTTCACACAGCCCGGTCACAGACTCGCGCGGTCGCGCGGGCGGCGGGGTGGGGTCAGTGCGCGGCCGACTCCCAGTCGGTGCCGTCGCCGACCGACACGTCCAGCGCGGCGCGCAGCGGATACGCGCCCGCCATCTCGCGGCGGACCAGCGTCTCGACCTTCTTCCGCTCGCCGGGCGCGACCTCCAGCACGATTTCGTCGTGCACCTGGAGCAGTATCCGCGACTCCAGCTTCTCGTCGGTGAGCGCCTGGTCGACCTTGAGCATCGCGATCTTCACGATGTCGGCGGCCGAGCCCTGGATCGGCGCGTTGAGCGCCATCCGCTCGGCCATCTCACGGCGCTGCCGGTTGTCGCTGTTGAGGTCGGGCAGGTAGCGGCGGCGGCCGAGCAGCGTCTCGGTGTAGCCGGTGTTCCTGGCCTCCTCGACCACCCGGTGCAGATAGTCCCGCACGCCGCCGAACCGCTCGAAGTACGTCTCCATCAGCCCGCGCGCCTCCGCGGCCTCGATGTTGAGCTGCTGGGACAGGCCGAAGGCGGACAGGCCGTACGCCAGCCCGTACGACATCGCCTTGATCTTGCGGCGCATCTCGGCGTCCACCGCGTCCCGTGCGACGCCGAAGACCTGGGAGCCGACGGTGGTGTGCAGATCCTCGCCGGAGGCGAAGGCTGCGATCAGTCCCTCGTCCTGCGACAGGTGGGCCATCACGCGCAGTTCGATCTGGCTGTAGTCGGCGGTCAGCAGCGATTCGTAGCCCTCGCCGACGACGAAGCCGCGGCGGATGGCCCGGCCCTCGTCGGTGCGGACCGGCACATTCTGCAGGTTGGGGTCGGTGGACGACAGGCGTCCGGTGGCCGCGACGGTCTGGCTGAAGGTGGTGTGGATACGTCCGTCCGGGGCGATCGTCTTGACCAGCCCCTCGACGGTGACCCGGAGCTTGGCCTGCTCCCGGTGGCGCAGCATGATGACCGGCAGTTCGTGCTCGGTCTGCGCGGCCAGCCAGGCCAGCGCGTCGGCGTCCGTGGTGTAACCGGTCTTGGTCTTCTTGGTCTTGGGCAGGCCCAGCTCGCCGAAGAGGACTTCCTGGAGCTGCTTGGGCGAGCCGAGGTTGAACTCGTGGCCGACCGAGGCGTGCGCCTCGCCGACCGCGTGCTGCACGGCCGCGGCGAACTGCTGTTCCAGACCTTCGAGATGGGCCCGGTCGGCGGCGATCCCGGAGCGTTCCATCCGGGCCAGGAGCGCCGAGGTGGGCAGTTCGACCTCGTGCAGCAGCTCGGTGGCGCCGACCTCGGGCAGCCGCTCGCCGAAGACCTCGGCGAGGTCGAGGACGGTACGGGCCTGCACCATCAGCGCGTCGGCCGCGGCGGCGCCCTCGTCCTCGCCCTCCTCGCCGAAGGCGAGCTGTCCGCCCGCGGCGTCGGCCGGGGCCAGCTCGCGGCCCAGGTACTCCACCGACAGCACGTCGAGCGCGAAGGAGCGGCGGCCGGGCTTGATGAGATACGCGGCCAGGGCCGTGCACATCGTCACCCCGGCGACGCTCCAGCCGTGCTCGGCGAAGACCCGCTCGACGTTCTTCGCGTTGTGCAGCACCTTGGGGCGGGCGGGGTCGGCGATCCAGGCGGCGAAGGACTTCTCGTCCGCCTCGTCCAGCTCCGCGGGGTCGAACCAGGCGGCCACCTCCGGTGAGGCGAGCGCGATCTGGGTGACGCTGCCGCTGCCCAGCGCCCAGGTGTCGACGCTGGCCAGGCCGAGCGGCGCGCCGCCGTGCTCGTCGAGCCAGCCGGGCAGGTCGCCCGCGGCGAGCACGGTGCCCTCCACGGCGACGCCCTCGGCGATCTCCGCCTCTTCCTGCTCGGCGCCGGGATCGACGGCGAACAGCCGCTCCCGGAAGTTGGAGTTGCGGAATTCCAGCACGTCCAGCACGCCGACCAGGGCCGTCCTGTCGTACGGCTCCCTGGCCAGGCCCTCGGGGCCCGAGGGCAGGCTCACGTCGCGCACCATCTCGGTCAGCCGCCGGTTGAGCTTCACCGCGTCCAGGTGCGCCCGCAGATTCTCACCGGCCTTGCCCTTGACCTCGTCGGCCCGCTCGACCAGGTCGGCGAACGACCCGAACTGCGTGATCCACTTGGCCGCCGTCTTCTCGCCGACGCCGGGGATGCCGGGCAGATTGTCCGACGGGTCGCCGCGCAGCGCCGCGAAGTCCGGGTACTGCTGGGGCGTCAGGCCGTACTTCTCCTCGACCTTCTCCGGGGTGTAGCGGGTCAGCTCGGAGACGCCCTTGGTGGGGTAGAGCACCGTCACGTTCTCGGTGACCAACTGGAACGAGTCCCGGTCGCCGGTGACGATCAGCACCTCGTAACCGAGCGCTTCCGCCTGGGTGGCGAGCGTGGCGATCACGTCGTCCGCCTCGAAGCCCTCGACCGCGAAGCGGCTGACGCCCATCGCGTCCAGCAGCTCGCCGATCAGCTCGACCTGGCTGCGGAACTCGTCCGGCGTCTTCGAGCGGTTCGCCTTGTACTCGGGGAACTCGTCGAACCGCCAGGTCTTGCGGGAGACGTCGAAGGCGACGGCCAGGTGCGTCGGCCGCTCGTCACGCAGCGTGTTCGCCAGCATGGACGTGAAGCCGTAGATCGCGTTCGTCGGCTGGCCCGTGGCGGTGTTGAAGTTCTCCACGGGCAGCGCGTAGAACGCCCGGTACGCCAGCGAGTGCCCGTCCAGCAGCAGCAGGCGGGGGCGGTCGGTCGTCTTCGATGCGGATGCGTTGTCTGCCACGTCTCCGATCCTCCCACGCGGGTACGACAACGAAGGACGCCTCCCGCCGGGGGCACGCCGTGCGGGGGGCGGCGGGGCCGGGAGCCGGGCGGGCGGCTCGGCGGGCCGATCAAGCCGGGCGCCGCCCGCCGGCTCCCCCGCCGCGCAAAGGCGGTACAAAGGACGTATGGCAAAGAAGCCCCCTTCAGGTGACCCCGTCCAGGACGCTCCGCAGGTCTCCGCGCCCAAGCACAGTGCGGCGGGGCTGCCCGCCATCGGGCACACGGTCAAGATGGCCGGGCAGCAGATGGGGGTGCGGCGGGCCACGTTGACGCTGCTGAAGGTCAACCAGAAGGGCGGCTTCGACTGTCCGGGCTGCGCCTGGCCCGAGCCGGACCACCGGCATGTCGCCGAATTCTGCGAGAACGGCGCGAAGGCGGTCGCCGAGGAGGCGACGCTGCGCCGGGTGACCCCGGACTTCTTCGCCGCGCACCCGGTCTCCGACCTCGCGCGGCGCAGCGGCTACTGGCTGGGCCAGCAGGGCCGGATCACGCAGCCGATGTATCTGGCGGAGGGCGCCGACCACTACGAGGCGGTGCCGTGGGAGCGGGCCTTCTCGATCGTCGCGGACGAACTGACCGCCCTGGACACCCCGGACGAGGCGGTCTTCTACACCTCGGGCCGCACCAGCAACGAGGCGGCGTTCCTCTTCCAGCTCTTCGCCCGCGAGCTGGGCACCAACAATCTGCCGGACTGCTCCAACATGTGCCACGAGTCGTCGGGTTCCGCGCTGACCGAGACGCTGGGCGTCGGCAAGGGCAGTGTGCTGCTGGAGGATCTGTACCGGTCGGACCTGATCATCGTCGCCGGGCAGAATCCGGGCACCAACCACCCGCGGATGCTGTCCGCACTGGAGAAGGCCAAGCAGGGCGGGGCGACGATCGTGTCGGTCAACCCGCTTCCGGAGGCGGGTCTCGAGCGGTTCAAGAATCCGCAGAACGCCTCGGGTCTCGCCGGTTCCGGCACCGTGCTGACCGATCTGTTCCTCCAGATCAGGCTCGGCGGCGACCAGGCGCTGTTCCGCGCGCTGGGCCGGCTGCTGATCGAGGCCGGCGCGCTGGACCGCGACTTCATCGCGGAGCACACCCACGGCTTCGCGGAGTACGAGGCCGCCGCGCTCGCCACCGACTGGGACGAGGTGGAGCGCGCCACCGGTCTGGCGCGGGCCGAGATCGACAGGCTGCTCGCCCTGGTGCTGGACGCCAAGAGCGTCGTGGTGTGCTGGGCGATGGGCCTGACCCAGCACAAGCACGCGGTGCCGACCATCCGCGAGGTGGTCAACTTCCTGCTGCTGGGCGGCAACATCGGCCGCCCCGGCGCCGGGGTCTGCCCGGTGCGCGGGCACAGCAATGTGCAGGGCGACCGGACGATGGGCATCTTCGAGCGGCCCCCGGCGGCGTTCCTGGACGCGCTGGAGAAGGAGTTCGGCTTCGCGCCGCCGCGCGAGCACGGCTTCGACGTGGTGCGCGCGATCCGGGCGCTGCGCGACGGGACGGCGAAGGTGTTCTTCGCGATGGGCGGCAACTTCGTCGCCGCGTCCCCCGACACCGACGTCACGGAGGCCGCGATGCGCAAGGCGCGGCTGACCGTTCATGTGTCGACCAAGCTGAACCGTTCGCACGCCGTCACCGGCGCCCGCGCGCTGATCCTGCCGACGCTGGGCCGTACCGAGAAGGACCGGCAGGCGGGCGGCCCGCAGTTCGTCACCGTCGAGGACTCGATGGGCATGGTGCACGCCTCGCGCGGCGGCCTGGACCCGGCCTCGCCGCATCTGCTGTCGGAGCCCGCGATCGTGACCCGGCTGGCCCGCGCCGTCTTCGGCGACCGCAGCATGGTGCCGTGGGCGGACTTCGAGCGGGACTACGACGCGATCCGCGACCGTATCTCGCGGGTCGTCCCCGGCTTCGCGGACTTCAACGCCAAGGTGCGGCGCCCGGGCGGCTTCACGCTGCCGCACGCCCCGCGCGACAGCCGCACCTTCCCCACCGCGACGGGCAAGGCCAACTTCACGGCCGCGGCCGTCGAGTACCCGGCGGTGCCCGAGGGGCGGCTGCTGCTCCAGACGCTGCGCTCGCACGACCAGTACAACACCACCATCTACGGTCTGGACGACCGGTACCGCGGCATCAAGAACGGCCGCCGCGTCGTCCTGCTGCACCCCGAGGACGCCGCGGCCAACGGTCTGGCCGACGGCGACTACGCCGACCTGGTCGGCGAGTGGAAGGACGGCACGGAGCGGCGCGCGGAGGGCTTCCGGGTCGTGCACTACCCGACCCCGCGCGGGTGCGCGGCGGCGTACTACCCGGAGACCAATGTGCTGGTCCCCCTCGACCACACCGCGGACACCAGCAACACCCCCGCCTCGAAGTCGGTGGTCATCCGGCTGGAGCGGACCGCGACGGACGCCCCCCGACGCACGGCCGACGCGGGCCGTCCGGTAGAAAACTGATCAGTACACGGAAAAACGCGTACGGGCACACCGGATCAGGCCGGACGAGGACGATCGGAGCACCACCCCATGGGCGAGCGGACCACCACCTACTTCCCGCCGGAGATCCTGGAGCAGTACGCCGGGCTCGGCGTCGATCTGCGGGGTCTGTTCTCCGGCGGTCACCTGGGTGAGCGGATGGGCATCCGGATCCTGGAGGCGGCGCCGGAGAAGGTGGTCGGCACGATGCCCGTCGAGGGCAACACCCAGCCGATGGGGCTGCTGCACGGCGGCGCGTCCGCGGTGCTCGCCGAGACCCTCGGCTCGGTCGGCGCGATGCTGCACGGCGGTCCCAGCAAGATGGCCGTCGGCGTGGACCTCAACGCCACCCACCACCGCGGTCTGCGCTCCGGTCTCGTCACCGGCACCGCGACCCCGGTCCACCGGGGCCGCTCCTCGGCGACCTATGAGATCGTCATCACGGACGAGGCGGACAAGCGGGTCTGTACGGCCCGGCTGACCTGCATGCTGCGCCCGGCGACTCCCACGGGCACGACCGCTCCCCCGGCGAACTGAGGGGATACGGGGGGATTTCAGAGGTGCCGGGTGCGGGATTCGAACCCGCACGCCCTTTCGGACAGATGTGTTTGAGACATCCGCGTATGCCATTCCGCCAACCCGGCCAGGTCGCGTGCACAGCGTACCGTGTAGGTGCGCGCCGTCGCAGCTAGGTAGGCTCAGGTGTGCAGTACCCCGCCTGATACGAGGAGCACCGTGAGCGCGCCCGACGAGTCCGCCGCCCCGCTCGACGACGAGCAGTCGAAGTCCCACGTCCCTCCCCTGACGACCCGCGTGGTCATCGCCGAGGACGAGGCGCTGATCCGCCTCGACCTCAAGGAGATGCTGGAGGAGGAGGGCTACTCCGTCGTCGGGGAGGCCGGGGACGGCGAGACCGCGGTGAAGCTCGCCGAGGAGCAGCGTCCCGATCTGGTGATCCTGGACGTGAAGATGCCGGTGCTCGACGGGATCTCGGCGGCCGAGCGGATCGCCGCGGACAAGATCGCGCCGGTGCTGATGCTGACCGCGTTCTCGCAGCGCGAGCTGGTGGAGCGGGCCAGGGACGCGGGCGCGATGGCGTATCTGGTGAAGCCGTTCAGCAAGAGCGATCTGGTGCCCGCGATCGAGATGGCGGTGAGCCGGTTCCAGGAGCTGAAGGCGCTGGAGGCGGAGATCGCCGACCTGTCGCTGCGGCTGGAGACCCGCAAGCTGGTCGACCGGGCCAAGAGCGTCCTCCAGACCAAGTACGGGCTGACCGAGCCCGCCGCCTTCCGCTGGATCCAGAAGACGTCGATGGACCGCCGGATGTCGATGCAGGCGGTCGCGCAGGCCGTGATCGAAGAGGTCTCCGAGAAGTAGGCGCCCGCGGACGGGACACGGCGCAGGGCCCGCACCCCGGTCGGGGTGCGGGCCCTGCGCCGTGTTCCGGGCCCGGTCGGGCGAGCCTCAGTCCTCGCCGAGGTACGTCTTGCGGACGCCGTCGTCGTGCAGCAGGTCCTGGCCGGTGCCGGAGAGCTTGATCGTGCCGATCTCCATCACATGGGCCTGGTCGGCGAGCGAGAGCGCGGCCTGCGCGTTCTGCTCGACCAGCAGGATCGTGGTGCCCTGGGCCTTCAGCTCCACGATGGTCGTCATGATCTTCTGCATCATGATCGGCGACAGACCCATCGAGGGCTCGTCGAGCATGAGCAGCTTGGGCTGCGACATCAGCGCGCGGCCCATGGCGAGCATCTGCTGCTCGCCGCCGGACAGCGTGCCCGCGGCCTGCCTGCGGCGCTCCCCGAGGATCGGGAAGAGGTCGTAGGCGCGCTGGATGTCCTTGGCGATGGCCGCCGTGTCCTTGCGGAGGAAGGCGCCGAGCTGGAGATTCTGCTCGATGGTGAGCCGGGGGAAGATGTGCCGGCCCTCCGGGGAGTGCGCCAGGCCCAGGGCGACGATCCGGTGCGCCGGGACGCGGGTGAGCACCTTGCCGTCGAAGCTGACCCGGCCGCCGATCGGCTTGAGCAGCCCGCTGAGGGTGCGCAGCGTGGTGGTCTTGCCCGCGCCGTTGGTGCCGATCAGGGTGACGATCTGGCCCGCCTCGACGGTGAACGAGATGCCCTTGACGGCCTCGATCTTGCCGTAGGCGACCCGGAGGTCCTCGACTTCGAGCAGTGCGGTCATCGGTCGTTCTCCTGCTCCTCGGCCCCGGCTTCGGCCGCGGCCGCTTCCACTGCGGCGTCGCCCTCACCGGTGGGCGCGCCTTCGAAGGGTTCACCGAGGTAGGCCGCGATGACCCGTTCGTCCTGCTGGACCACGTCGGAGGTGCCCTCGACCAGTTTCTCGCCCTGGACGAGGACGGCGACGCGGTCGCACAGGTTGAAGATGAACCGCATGTCGTGCTCGATGACCAGGACGGCGATGCCCTGGTCGCGGATGGCGAAGACCAACTCCTCGGTGGCCCTGGTCTCCTGCGGGTTCATACCGGCCGTGGGCTCGTCCAGCAGCAGCAGGCCGGGCTCGCTGGCCAGCGCGCGGGCGATCTCCAGCTTGCGCTGCTCGCCGTAGGGGAGGTTGCGCGAGAGGTGGTCGGCCTTGCCGGCCAGGCCGATGAACTCCAGGATCTCCATGGCCCGCGCCCGCGACCGGGCTTCGGCCTTGTGGTAGCCGGGGCCGCGGATGAGGGCGGACAGCAGTCCCTCGCGGGTCCTGGTGTGCCTGCCGACCAGCACGTTCTCCAGCACGGTCATGTTGGAGAAGAGCCGGATGTTCTGGAAGGTGCGGGCGAGTCCGGCCTGGGTGACCAGGTGCGGTTTGGGCGGCAGCACCTCGCCTCGGTAGGTGACCTTGCCCTCGGTGGGGACGTACAGGCCGGTGAGGCAGTTGAAGAAGGTGGTCTTCCCGGCGCCGTTGGGGCCGATCAGTCCGACGATCTCACCGCTGTTGACGGTGAGGTCGACGTCGCGGACGGCGGTGAGGCCGCCGAACCGCATGACGACGCCGCTGGCCTGGAGCAGCGGGCCGCCGTCGGAGGCCGCTGCCGGGGTCGGCTGCTCTTGGCTGATGATGGTCATGTGTCTCTCACGCCCCTGCCGGGCTGGCCGGGACGGTGTCGTCGCCGAGCGGGCGTTGCTCGGGGATGAGCACTTCGTCCTGGTGGAATTCGAGCTGGCGGCGCCGGTTGGGGATGATGCCCTCGGGCCGGAAGCGCATGATCAGGATCAGGGCGAGGCCGAACGCGAAGAGTTCGTACCGCTCCAGGAAGCCGAGCTTCTCGGGGAGCAGGTAGAGCAGCGCCGCGCCGAGGATCGGGCCGCTGACCGTACCCATGCCGCCGAGGACGACGGCGGCGAGCAGGAAGGCCGAGTTGGGCGGGGCGGCGCCCGCGAACTGGTACGGGTTGGGCACCACGTTGTACGTGACGTGGGCGCTGACGGTGCCCGCGAGTCCGGCGAGCGAGGCGCCGAGGGCGAAGGCGATCAGCTTGACCCGGAAGCCGTTGATGCCCATGGCGGTGGCGGCGGTCTCGTCCTCGCGGATGGCGACCCAGGCCCGGCCGATCCGGGAGTCGGCGGCGCGGGTGAAGATCAGCACCACGATGACCGTGATCAGCAGCATCAGCAGGTAGTAGTTGGCGAACCGGCCGAGGGTGACGGAGCCGATGTCGTGCGAGGCGCCGAGGTTGTACCCGAAGATCGACAGGTCGGGGATCTGCGAGATGCCGTTGGGGCCGTTGGTGACCTTCGGGCCCGATACGCCGTCGAGGCTGTTGACGACGATGCGGAAGATCTCACCGAAACCGAGCGTGACGATGGCCAGGTAGTCGCCACGCAGCCGCAGGGTGGGGGCGCCGATGAGGACGCCGAAGACCAGCGAGGCGGCCATGCCGGTGAGGGCGGCGGCCCAGAACGGGAACTGGACGCCGGACCAGATCGAGAACGGCGAGCCGGAGACCAGGGCGGCGGCGTACGCGCCGACGCCGAGGAAGGCGACGTAACCGAGGTCGAGCAGGCCGGTGAGGCCGACGACGATGTTGAGGCCGAGGGCGACGGTGCCGAAGATCAGGATGTTGACGCCGAGGTTGGCGTAGTGCTCGTCGTTCTGCGCGAAGGGGTAGGCCAGCGCGGCCAGGAAGCCCATCGTGTTGGCGAACGAGCGGTGGGCGGCGGTGAGTCCGGAGAACTGCCGGAGCAGACCGGCCGCGCTCAGCGCCCAGATGGTGAAGACCACGACGATGAGGAAGCCGAGGAAGATCTCGGTGTAGCCGGTGGCGAGGCCGTAGGTGAAGACCTCGAGGCCGATCGCGGCGGCCACGGTGATGATCAGCCGCTGGACCCAGCCGGGCAGCTTCGTCGGGTCGGCGACCGGGAGATCGCTGTGGTGGGGGCGCAGTTCGCGCAGCCACTTGTACGTGCCGACGACCGGGCCGACCGTGGAGAAGCGGCCGAGTTCGAAGTACTCGGTGTCGTGGGTCTCCCGCGGGTGCCGGTGGATCGGCAGTGCGAGGGCGCCGATCACCAGGACCAGGCTGCCGATCGCGGCGACGAAGCCGCCGGGGTCGAGGTTGGCCAGGCCGCCGAGCTTCTCGGCGATGGCGATCACCGTGTACCAGGTGGTGCCCAGGGTGCCGAGGGCGAGCAGCAGCACCGGGTTGTTGGAGCGGTTGGGGGTGAGCCAGCGCAGGCCCTTGAGGCCGAAGGCGCCGAGCGCGAACAGGCCGGTGACGATGGCGCCGACCAGGGTGAGGACCTGGAGACCGCCGGGGTAGCCGGAGACGGTGAGGTCGCCGGGGAACTCGGTGGTGTACGTCCAGGACATGAAGGTGGAGGCGATGGTCGCCACGGCGCCGACGAGGGTGACCGCCTGGGCGGCGGTCCGCGGCAGCGGTACGAAGGGGGCGACCCTGCGTCCGGCCGGTTTCGCGGTGTCGACGGCGATGGACTCCGCGGCGCTTACGGGGATGTCGGTCATCGGTGTCACGCCCTGTCCGCGACGCGCTCGCCGAGCAGACCTTGCGGCCGGACGAGCAGGACGACGATGAGGAGCACGAAGGCCCAGACGTTCGCCCAGCTTCCGCCGCCGAGCTGCTGCATGCCGGGGATGTTGGAGATGTAGGCGGAGGCGCAGGACTCGGCGATGCCGAGGACGAGGCCGCCGAGCATGGCGCCGTAGATGTTGCCGATGCCGCCGAGAACGGCCGCGGTGAACGCCTTGAGTCCGGCCTGGAAGCCGATGTCGTACTTGACCTGGCCGTACTTGAGGCCGGAGGCGAGTCCGGCGACGGCGGCGAAGAAGCCGCCGATGGCGAAGGCGATGACGATGATGCGGTTGGTGTCGATGCCCATGAGCTGGGCGGTGTCCGAGTCCTGCGCGGTGGCCTGCATGGCGCGGCCGGTGCGGCTGGTGCGGACGAAGGCGGCGAGGCCGACCATGCAGATCACGGCGGCGGAGACCAGGAAGATGTCACCGCTCTGGATGTTGATCGATCCCACGTGGAAGGGGCCGCCGGGCAGTTGCGGGAAGCTCTTGGCGTTGTCGGCGCCCGGGTACCAGAGGAAGATCGCCTGCTGAAGTGCGAGGGAGAGGCCGATGGCGGTGATCAGTGGTGCCAGCCGTGGTGCGCCGCGCAGCGGCCGGTACGCGAATCGCTCCGCGGCCACGGCGATGAGCACGGACACGATGGCGCCGCCGAGCAGCATCAGGGGCAGTGCGAGCCAGATGGACGTGCTGTCGGGGAGATTCGTCCAGACCGCGAGCGCGCCGAAGGCTCCGGTCATGTAGATCTCGCCGTGGGCGAAGTTGATGAGCTGGACGATGCCGTACACCATCGTGTAGCCGATGGCGATGAGCCCGTACATCGAGCCGATGAACAGCCCGTTGGCCAGCTGTTGCGGCAGGGTGTGCACCGCATGGCCTCCATGTCACTGAGGGAGCAGGGGGGAAGGTACGCCGGGGGGTAAGCGGGGGGCCGCGCGGTCGGGGTGACCAGCCGCGCGGCCCTGGGTGCTACGGAGTCGGTCAGCCGCTGTAGGTGCCGCTCTTCACGGCCTCCCACTTGCCGCTCTTGACCTGGTAGACGGTGAGCTGCTTGTTGGTGGTGTCGCCGTACTGGTCGAAGGAGACGTGACCGGCGATGCCGTCGAAGTCGCTCTTCTGGACGGCGTCGACGAGCTTGGAGCGGGCGTCGGCCATGGCGGGGAGCTTGCCGCCGTTGGCGTCCATGACGGCCTTGACGCCCTTGATGATCGCGGTGGCGGCGTCGTACGAGTAGCCGCCGTAGGTGCCGTAGTCACCGGGGTAGTTCTTCGCCTTGTACGTGGCGATGAAGTCCTTGGCCGCCGGGAGCGTGGTGACCGGGACGCCGACGGAGGTGGCGAGGTCGCCTTCCGAGGCCGCACCCGCGGTCTTGATGTAGGTGTCGGAGAACATGCCGTCGCCGCCCATGAGCGGGATCTTCACGCCGGCCGCCTTGAGCTGCTTGGTGAGCTGCTCCGACTCGTCGTACTGGCCGCCGTAGTAGACCATGTCGGCCTTGGCGTTCTTGATCTTGGTGACGAGCGTGGAGAAGTCGTTGTCACCGGTGTTGACGTGGTCGGTGCCGGCGATCTTGCCGCCGAGGGACCCGAACTTGTCCTTGAAGATGCCCGCGAGACCCGCGCCGTAGGTCTGCTTGTCGTCCACCACGAAGGCGTTGGTCTTCTTCAGGGTGTTGTAGGCGTAGTCCGCCGCGAAGCCGCCCTGGAGGGCGTCGGTGGTGGCGGTACGGAAGTAGGTCTTGAACGGCCGGACCTTGGTGCCGGTGTTCCAGTCCTTGCCCTGGGTCAGGGTGGGGTTGGTGTTGGACGGCGAGATCTCGACCATGTTCGCGGTGGTGAACACCTGCTGCATGGACTGGGCGACGCCGGAGTTCAGCGGGCCGACGGCGGCGATCACGCTGCTGTCCGCGACCAGGGCCGTGGCGTTCTGCTGGCCGGTGGCGGGCAGCGCCTTGTCGTCCAGGGCCTTGATCTTGAAGGTCACCCCGGGGACGAGGTTGTTCTTGTTGGCGTCGTCGACAGCGATCTGCACGCCGTACTGGATGCCGAGGCCGGTGGCCGAGTTCTGCCCGGTAAGCGGAGCGTCGACACCGATGACAACGGTCGTCTTGGCGGCGCCGCTGCTGTCCCCGCTGCCCTTCTTGTCGTCGCTCCGCGATCCGCAGGCGGTGAGGGTGAGGGCTCCAGTGGTGAGTACGGCGGTCAGTACAAGCAAGGAACGGTGTCGCACGATCAGTCCTTTCCCCTGGCGCGGCCGTCTCTGATGAGACGCCGAGTCGCGCGCTGGAACCCGAACTGACAAATCCGGAGGCGCGGTGACTGGCCGTGACTCTAGGCGCGTGGAGCTGAGTCAGGCAGAGGTGAAGGGAAGAGTGTGACTGTCTTGTTATGCCGGAAGGAAACTCTTGAGGTTCTGCTGAGGTTGGCGGAGGGATTTGGGTGCTTTGCTCCGGCGTCCGCATGATGAGAACGCGCACTTCCGGCCAAGGGTAGGGGACTTGGGGGCGGCCAGGAGGCGATGTGACCGCGGCAGGAATGTCAGGAGATTCAGAGGGTAAGCACCTGTCGGAGTACCGCCCTGATTCCGTATTGCGTTCGCGTTACATAGCGTTAAGTTTTTCGATTCGCCGGCCAAAGGCCCCGCCATTGCCGCTGCCGAAATCGGCGGCAAAGGCGGCCGACGACGACGCCCCGCCCGGCGAATGCCGAACGGGGCGTGATGTGCGCGGCGGGTGAATCCGCGCCGTACAGGTCAGGATTTCGGCGAATCGTCCTCGCCGATGTGGTGGACCCGGACCATGTTGGTGGTGCCCGGCATGCCGGGGGGCGAACCGGCCGTGATCACCACGATGTCGCCCTTCTTGCAGCGGCCGATCCGCAGCAGCTGCTCGTCCACCTGTTGGACCATCTCGTCGGTGGTCTGCACCATCGGGCCGAGGAAGGTCTCCACTCCCCAGGTCAGATTCAACTGCGAGCGGGTCGCGGGCTCCGGGGTGAAGGCGAGCAGGGGAATCGGCGAACGGTAGCGGGACAGCCGGCGGACGGTGTCGCCGGACTGGGTGAAGGCGACCAGGAAGCGGGCGCCGAGGAAGTCGCCCATCTCGGCGGCGGCGCGGGCCACGGCGCCGCCCTGGGTACGGGGCTTGTTCTGGTCGGTGAGCGGCGGCAGGCCGGTGGCGAGCACCGCGTCCTCGGCCGCGGACACGATCCGCGACATCGTCTTGACGGTCTCGATCGGATACTTGCCGACGCTGGTCTCGCCGGAGAGCATCACCGCGTCCGTGCCGTCCATCACGGCGTTGGCGACGTCGCTGGCCTCGGCGCGGGTGGGGCGGGAGTTGTCGATCATCGAGTCGAGCATCTGCGTGGCGACGATGACCGGCTTCGCGTTGCGCTTGGCGAGCGTGATCGCGCGCTTCTGCACCATCGGGACGGCTTCCAGCGGCATCTCGACGCCGAGGTCGCCGCGCGCGACCATGATCCCGTCGAACGCGTCGACGATCCCTTCGAGGGCGTCGACCGCCTGCGGCTTCTCGACCTTGGCGATCACCGGGACCCGGCGGCCCTCCTCGGCCATGATCCGCAGCACGTCCTCGACGTCCCGGCCGGTGCGGACGAAGGACAGCGCGATGATGTCGGCGCCGATCCGCAGGCCCCAGCGCAGGTCCCTGATGTCCTTGTCGGACAGCGCGGGCACCGACACGGCGACACCGGGGAGATTCAGCCCCTTGTTGTCGGAGACCATCCCGCCCTCGATGACCATGGTGTGCACCCGCGGTCCCTCGACGTCGGTGACCTCCAGGGTGACGCGCCCGTCGTCCACCAGGATGCGCTCGCCGCGGGCGACGTCCGCGGACAGTCCCTTGTACGTCGTCCCGCAGATCTGCTGGTCGCCCTCGATGTCGTCCACGGTGATCGTGAACTCGTCGCCGCGTTCGAGTAGTACAGGTCCTTCGGCGAAACGTCCGAGCCTGATCTTCGGGCCCTGAAGGTCAACCATGATGCCCACGCTGCGACCGGTCTCGTCCGCGGCTTTGCGGACTCGTCGGTAGCGGTCCTCGTGCTCCGCGTACGCTCCATGGCTCAGATTCAGTCGTGCCACGTCCATTCCGGCCTCGACCAGTGCTTTGATCTGGTCGTAGGAGTCGGTGGCGGGGCCCAGTGTGCAGACAATTTTGGCTCGGCGCATGTGTCGAGAGTATGACCTACTCGTTGGTAGGGAACACGCTCACGGCAACTGCCCAACGACGTCTGGATTAACGCTTGTTGACAAGTGTCGAAGTGTGCGGCCCCCCGCTCCGATGAGCACTCCTGTCACCCCCGCACCCGCTGAGCACGTCTTACGCGCCCGGAATCGCGCATCGGCCGCACCGTGCGTGTCACGCGCGGGACATCTTCCGGTTACGTGTGGGGGGTGTCGCCGGGTGGGGCGGGCGGTGCAGAATCTACGCGCGTTGTTCCCGCACCGGGAGCAGACGGGAACGAGGAGACGACAGATGGCGCTCAACCGCAGGGACTTCATCAACCGCTCGGCCGCCACGGGGGCGGGCGTGGCGCTCGCGGGCACCGCCGGGGCGGTCGTGGGGGCGAGCCCCGCGGAGGCCGCCGACCGGCACCACGGACACGGCCACGGGAAGCCCAAGACGTTCAGCCTGCGGGTGCTGGGCACCACCGACCTGCACGGACACGCCCTGAACTGGGACTACTTCACGAACGCCGAGTACGACGACGCGACCCACAACGACATCGGCCTCGCCAAGGTCTCCACCCTCGTCGCGCACGCCCGCGCCGAGAAGGGCCACGACCGCACGCTGCTGATCGACGCGGGCGACATCATCCAGGGCACGCAGCTCTCGTACTACTACGCGCGGGTCGAGCCGATCACCGGGGCGCGCCGCGGCCCCAAGCACCCGATGGCGCTGGCCATGAACCACATGAAGTACGACGCGGCGGCGCTGGGCAACCACGAGTTCAACTACGGCATCCCGCTGCTGCGCGCCTTCCAGGACCAGTGCGACTTCCCGCTGCTCGCCGCCAACGCGGTGGACGCCAAGACCCTCAAGCCCGCCTTCCCGCCCTACCTGGTCAAGGAGATCCGCGTCCAGGGCGGCCCCCCGGTCAAGGTCGGCGTCCTCGGCCTGACCAACCCCGGCATCGCCATCTGGGACAAGGCCAACGTGCAGGGCAAGATGGCCTTCCCCGGCCTGGTCGAGCAGGCGAAGATCTACGTGCCCAAGCTCCGCGCCCTCGGCTGCGACGTGGTGATCTGCACCGACCACTCCGGCCTGGACGGCAGCACCTCCTACGGCGACGCGATCCCGTACCCGGAGAACGCCTCCTCGCTGGTGGCCCAGCAGGTGCCCGGCATCGACGCGATCCTGGTCGGCCACACCCACGTCGAGCGCCCGCAGACGCTCGTCGTCAACGAGAAGACCGGCAAGACCGTCGTGCTGTCCGAGCCCCTGATGTGGGGCATGCGGCTGAGCGTCTTCGACATCGACCTGGAGTTCAGCCGCGGCCGGTGGGAGGTCACCTCCGTCAAGGCCGAGGTGCGCAACGCCAACACCGTCGCCGAGGACCCGGTCGTCGCCAAGCTGGTGCGCGACGAGCACAACAAGGTCGTCGCGTACGTCAACCAGATCATCGGCACCTGCACCGCGACGATGTCCGCGGCCGAGTCCACGTACAAGGACACGCCGATCATCGACTTCCTCAACCTGGTGCAGGCCGACACGGTGAAGGCGGCGCTCGCCGGTACCGCGTACGCCGACCTGCCGGTGCTCTCCGAGGCGTCGCCGTTCTCCCGCACCGCCGCGATCCCGGCGGGGCAGGTCTCGCTGCGCGACGTGGCGGGGCTGTACGTCTACGAGAACACCCTGGACGCCAAGCTGCTCACCGGCGCCCAGGTCAAGGACTACCTGGAGTGGTCGGCGGCGTACTACACGCAGACCGCGCCGGACGCGCCCGTCGACGTCACCAAGATCACCAACGCCAACAACACCCCCGACTACAGCTACGACATCCTCAGCGGCGTGTCGTACGACATCGACATCGCGCAGCCGGTCGGCTCCCGGATCGTCAACCTCACGCACGGCGGCGCGCCGGTCGACCCGGCCGCGCGGTTCGTGCTCGCGGTCAACAACTACCGCTCCGGCGGCGGCAGCAACTACCCGCACGTGGCCACCGCCCAGTCGGTGTGGTCCAACTCGGACGAGATCCGCAACACGATCATCGCCTGGGTGCAGGCGCACGGCACGATCGACCCGACGACGTTCGGCGGCGACGAGTGGCGCCTCACCCGCGCCGGAGTGCCGCTGTTCGCGTAGGGACGTCGCTGGCGGCGGCGCCGTCGAGACCGAAGGTGGTGAAGGCCGTCCTGGCCGGCAGCGGGTAGTGCTCCGCGCCGGTCAGGAGGCCGGTCAGGTCGTTGAGGATGACCGCGGAGCGCCAGGCCGCCAGGCCCAGGTCGGGCGCGCCGATCCCGTGGCTGTGCCGCTCCGCGTTCTGCACGTAGATCCGGCCGGTGACCGCCCGGTCCAGCTCCAGCCGGTGCCGCGCGTCGATCCGCGGCCGGTTGGCGGAGTCCCGCTTCAGGTAGGGGTCGAGCGGCGCGAGCAACTGGTCGAGCGGGCGCTCCCGGTAGCCGGTCGCCAGCACCACCGCGTCGGTCATCAGCCGGGTACGGGTGCCCTGTTCGACGTGTTCCAGGTGCAGTTCGATGCTCTGGGTGCCGATCCGGCCCGCGGTCCGCACGGTGACGCCGGGCGTCAGCACCGCGTCCGGCCAGCCGCCGTCGAGCGTACGGCGGTACAGCTCGTCGTGGATCGCGGTGATCGTGGCGTCGTCGATGCCCTTGTGCAACTGCCACTGCCGCGGCACCAGTCGGTCGCGCACCGGCTCCGGCAGACCGTGGAAGTACCGCGTGTAGTCCGGGGTGAAGTGTTCGAGGCCCAGCTTGCTGTACTCCATCGGCGCGAAGGCGGGCGTACGCGCCAGCCACGTCAGCCGCTCCCGGCCGGCGGGACGCGCCCGCAGCAGGTCGAGGAAGATCTCGGCGCCGGACTGTCCGGAGCCGACGACGGTGATGTGCTCGGCGTCCAGCAGCCGTTCACGCTGCTTGACGTAGTCCGCGGAGTGCACGACGGGTACGGTCGGCGCCTGCGCGAGCGGGCGCAGCGGCTCCGGTACGTAAGGGGCCGTGCCGATCCCCACCACCAGGTGCCGGGCGTACGTGCGGCCCAGCGCCTCGGCCTCGCCGTGCTCGTCCAGGTGCGTGTGGTCGACCTCGAAGTGGCCGCGCTCCGCGTTCCAGCGCACGGCGTCGACCTGCTGCCCGAAGTGCGTACTGGGCAGCCCCTCGGCGGCCCACCGGCAGTAGGCGTCGTATTCGGCGCGGTGCACATGGAAGCGCTCGGCGAAGTAGAAGGGGAACAGCCGCTCGCGGGTCTTGAGCCAGCTCAGGAAGGACCAGCGGCTCGCGGGGTCCGCGAGGGTCACCAGGTCGGCCAGGAAGGGGACTTGGAGGGTGGCGCCGTCGATCAGCAGACCGGGGTGCCACTGGAAGGAGGACCGCTGGTCGTAGAAGGCGGCGGTGAGGTCGGGCACGCCGTCGGCGAGGGCGGCGAGCGAGAGGTTGAACGGGCCGATGCCGATGCCGAGCAGGTCGAAGGGGGGCGGCTGCGATTCGGCGGGGGGCGCGGCGGGGGCCGGGGCGCGGTCGGGTCCTTGCGCCTGTGCGGGAACCGTCGTCGGGTGGGGGACCGGCGCGGGGGCCGGGGCGCCGGCTGGTCGCGCCGTTCCGCGGGCCTCGTGCGAGGCGTCGTCGTGCGAGGGCGTCATCGGGGGGTGGTGCCTTCCGTGGTCAGGGGAGGTGTCGGGTGCGGCAAGCGGGCCTCGGGGGCCGGTGGCTCGGCGGACTCGGCGGGCGCAGCGGGCTCCGTGAGCGCAGCGGGCTCCGGGGGCTCGGCGGCCAGGGCGACGAGCGCGTCGAGGTCGGCCGCGGTGAGGTACGGGTTGAGCAGCGTCGCCTTGAGCCACAGCCGCCCGCCGACGTGGGCGCGGCCCAGCACCGCCCGGCCGTCGTACAGCAGGCGGCGGCGCAGCGCGGCGATCGCCTCGTCGGTGGCGCCGCGCGGCCGGAACAGCACGGTGCTGATGGCGGGGTGCGCGTACAGCGTCAGGTCCGGGTGGCGTTCGATCCGCTCCGCCAGCTCACGGGCCGACGCGCAGACGGCGTCGACCAGCTGCCCCATCCCCTCGCGGCCGAGCGCCCGCAGGGTGACGGCGATCTTCAGGACGTCGGGGCGGCGGCTGGTGCGCAGCGAACGTCCCAGCAGGTCGGGCAGCCCGGCCTCGGTGTCGTCGGCCGCGTTCAGATAGTCGGCGCGGTGGTCGAGCGGGCGCAGCGCGGCGGCGTCGGGTACGACCAGCAGGCCCGCGGCGACCGGCTGCCAGCCGAGCTTGTGCAGGTCGACGGTGACCGAGACGGCCTGGTCGAGGCCCGCGAGCTTGGCCGCTTCGCGGTCGCTGAACAGCAACGGGCCGCCGTACGCGGCGTCCACGTGCAACTCGGCGTCGTGCCGGGCGGCGGCGGCTGCCAGCGCGGGCAGCGCGTCGATCGCACCGGTGTCCGTGGTGCCCGCGGTCGCGACCAGCAGCACGTGCGGCGCGAGGCCGCGCAGGACGGACTCCACAGCCGCCGGGTCCAGTACGCCGCCGGGTGTGGCGAGCACCACCGGACGGGGCAGGCCGAGCAGCCAGGTCGCGCGGGCCACGCTGTGGTGCGCGTTCGACCCGCACACCACCTGCACCGGGCGGCGGCCCGCACGCGCCGCACGCTCCCTGGCCAGCAGCAGCGCGAGCTGGTTCGACTCCGTGCCGCCGGTCGTGACCAGCGCGTCGGGAGCGTCGTGGCCGGGGTACACCAGGGCCGCCAGTGCCGCCGTGACGCGGGCCTCCAACGCCGTGGCGGCGGGGGCCTGGTCCCAGGAGTCCATGGACGGGTTCAGTACGGACGCGGCGAAGTCCGCCGCCGCGGCCATGGCCAGGGGCGGGCAGTGCAGATGCGCGACGCAGCCCGGTTCCGCCGGGTCGGCGGCGCCCTCCGCGACGGCGCGCACCAGTGTGCGCAGGGCTTCTTCCGCTCCGGTGCCGGTGCGGGGCAGCGGCGGGCCCGTCCGGGCCAGCCGCGCCGCCACCGCGGCGGGGCCGCCACTGGGCAGGGGGCCGCCGCGGGTCGCCGCGCCTTCCGCGAGGGCCGCGCGGGTCGTTTCGAGCAACGGCCCGAGTTCTGCGGGTCCTTGGCGGCCCCCGGCCAGTTGTGGCTTCGCCATGAGTCGTTGCCGCCTGTCGTCGCCGGTACCTCTCCGTACTCAACGACGCCGAACGCCAACGGGTATCGCCCCCCGTACCTTCGCCCTGCGCAGGCCCCTGTTTCCAGCCGCGCCCCCGTGCGCCCACCTCGCGCAGGACGCTGCTCTTGGGGGGCGCCCCCCCCCGCGTCCACCTTGCGTAGGGCCTGCTTTTAGGGGCGCGGGGAACTGCGCGACCAGCCCCCACCGGGCTTTCAGCCCGAAAACAACCGCAACTGCCCCGCTGGGGCCGGTTTTCACCCGCGCCACCGCGCAGGCTGGGCGCGCAGTTCCTCCCCCAGCTAACGCTGGGAGGTGCCCCCAGCGCCCCTAAAAGACCGGCCCACCGCCCCAGGCGAAGCGACCGTCCTGGGGCGCGAGGCCGCGCAGTTCCCCGCGCCCCTAAAAACACGTGGCCGGCGCCCCGGCAAAACAACCGTCCTGGGGCGCGAGGCCGCGCAGTTCCCCGCGCCCCTAAAAGATCGGCCCACCGGGCCCGGTGAAGGAGCCGTCTCGGGGGGCTGGGCTACCAGGTGGACCTGATGCGCGCGGCACGCGAGAGGTCGTCGAGGCGGTCGGTGAGGGCACGGCGGAGAGCGGGGATGAGGGTGGAGTCGGAGAGGGCGGTGCGGCCGAGTTCGAGGGCGGATTCGGTGACGACCTCCGAGGGGAAGCCGTAGCGGCTGATGGCCTCGGCGATGGCCGCGCCGCGACGGCCGGTGACGGCGATGGCGTCGGGGTAGAAGCGCGGGACGAACGGGCTGAGCAGGGCGTCCTGTTCGGGGTGCCAGAAGCCCTGGGCGGTGGCCGCGAAGAGGTAGTTGGACAGGGTGTCGTCGTGGAACATCGACGCCCAGGCGGCCTCCTTCGCCGCCTCGTCCGGCAGGGCGGCCCGGCAGCGGGCGGCGCCCTCACGGCCGGTGCCGCTGGGGTCGCGGGCCAGCTCGGCGTCGATGTCGGCGGCGGTGGCGTGCCCGAGGACGGCGAGCCGCAGCAGCGCCTTCCAGCGCAGCTCGGCGTCGAGGTCCGCGGCGCCGGGAATCTTGCCGTCGTCGTACCACTCGCGCAGTACGGCCGCCTCGCCCGCGGTGACGGCGCTGTCGATGAGCGTGCGGGTGGCGGTGAGCCGGACCCCGGGGCCGCCGTCGGCGAGCAGCGCCCGGCTGGTGGCGGCGAGCTTGCCGAGGGCGTCGGGGCGCAGCGCCGGGTCGAGGTAGCGGTCGGCGACCTGCGTACGCGCGAAGGTGAGGACCGCCTCGACCAGCGCCGGGTCGGTCTCGGCGGGCAACTGCCGTGCGACCAGGGCCAGATAGTCGCGCGGGGCGATCTTCGCGTCGCGTACGAGATCGCGGGCCGCGCACCAGGTGACGGCCCGGCTGAGCGGTTCGGGCAGCCCGCTGAGCGTCTCCTCCAGCGTCTCCCAGGTGTGTTCGTCGAAGCGGACCTTGGCGAAGGAGAGGTCGCCGTCGTTGAGCAGCACCACATCGGGCCGGGAGCCGGGCAGTTCGTGCGCGCTGACGGCGGCGTTCGCGTCGATGTCGACGGTGAGCCGGTCGCGCGGCACGAGCCGCGCGGGGTCGTCGGCGGCCCGGTCGTACAAGCCGACGGCGATCCGGTGCGGGCGGTCTCCGCTGTGGCTGATCTCCAGCCGCCAGCCGCTGTCGGAGGTGGCCACGGTGGCGGGCGTCAGCGTGTCGACGCCGCTGGTGCGCAGCCAGGCGGCGGCCCAGCCGGGCACGTCGCGTTCGGTGGCGCCGGCCAGCGAGTCGATGAAGTCGGCGAGGTTGGCGTTGCCGAAGCGGTGCCGGGCGAAGTGCTCGTTGATCCCGGCGAGGAAGTCCTCCTGGCCGAGCCAGGCCACGAGTTGGCGCAGCGCGGAGGCGCCCTTGGCGTACGAGATGCCGTCGAAGTTGTTGAGCGCGGAGGCGGTGTCGGGGACGGCCTCGGGGTCGGGGGCCACCGGGTGGGTGGAGGGCCGCTGGTCGGCGTCGGTGCCCCACGCCTTGCGGGCGACGGCGAAGTCGGTCCAGGTGCCGGTGAAGTCGGTGGCCTCGGACAGGACTTGGAAGCCCATGTACTCGGCGAAGGACTCGTTCAGCCAGATGTCGTCCCACCAGCGGAGCGTCACCAGGTCGCCGAACCACATGTGCGCCATCTCGTGCGCGATGACGACGGCCCGGAACTGCGCCTCGGTGGGCGTGAAGGCCGAGCGGAAGACGAACTCGTCGCGGAAGGTGACCAGTCCGGGGTTCTCCATCGCGCCCGCGTTGAACTCGGGGACGAACGCCTGGTCGTAGGAGTCGAAGGGGTACGGCTCCGCGAACAGCTCGTGGTAGCGGTCGAAGCAGCGGCGGGTGATGTCGAACAGCTCGTCGGCGTCCCGGTCCAGGTGCGGGGCGAGCGAGCGGCGGCAGTGCAGGCCGAAGGGCAGCCCGGCGTGCTCGGTGCGTACCGAGTGCCAGGGTCCCGCGGCGACGGCGAGCAGATACGTGGAGATCGGCGGGGTCGCGGCCATCGTCCAGCGCCCGTCGCCCGCGGGCGTCTGGCCGGTACGGGAGGTGAGCGCGTTGCCGAGGACCGTCCACTGCGGCGGCGCGGTCACCGTGACCTCGAACACGGCCTTGAGGTCCGGCTGGTCGAAGGCGGCGGCGACGCGCTGCACGTCTTCCATGAAGAGCTGGGTGTAGACGTACGTCTCCCCGTCGGCGGGGTCGGTGAAGCGGTGCATGCCCTCGCCGGTATGCGAGTACCGCATGTCGGCCTCGACCCGCAGTTCGTGGTCCCCGGCGGCGAGGCCGAGCAGCGGGAGGCGGTTGTCGTCCAGCGTGGCCGGGTCGAGTTCCGTGCCGTCGAGCACGACGCGGCGCAGTGCGGCGGGCTTGAGTTCCGCGAAGGTGTCGCAGGCGCGGTCGGCGGTGAAGGTGATCACCGAGGTCGAGCCGAAGACGTCCTCCCCTCGGGTGAGATCGAGGTCGATCGCGTAGTGGCGGACGGTCAGATCGCTGGCGCGGGTCTCGGCCTCGGCGCGGGTCAGAGCAGGCATGTCGCACATGCTGCCGCACGTCGGCGGCTCCGTCACCTGGTACCCCCGCGAGGCCGCCGCCGCGGGACGCCGAGGCCGCCGATGGCGGCGACAACGGCGCGGGCCGACGCGTAGGCTCGGTGGGTACGGGGAGGTGTTCATGGCCGAGCAGGCTGGACCCAGCGCGTCGTCGACGGCCGGTGGCGGGGCCATCGTGCACGGTTTCCCGCACATCGACACGGTGCGGTCCGCGCTCACCGCGCTCTACCGGCGGCTGTCGGGCGACGGGGTGGCCAGATTCGCCACCAGCGTCCATCCCGAACTGGTGGACTTCCCCGCGGACGAGGACCTGTATCTGGGCGCGCAGCGGGTGGCCCGCGTCATGGTGCAGCACTTCCGGCTGCCGGACGCGCGGATGGTCGTGAGCTTCCGCGACATGGTGCACGCGGGCAATGTGGAGCTGGCCGCGGGGCCCGAGTACTTCATCGAGCTGCACTCGCGGTTCAGGACCGACCGGCGCGATGTCGGGGCGGCGCTCGCCCACGAGGTCATGCACGTCTACCTGCACCGGCTCGGTCTGGAGTTCCCCGGCACCCGGGACAACGAGATTCTGACCGACACCGCCACCGCGTATCTGGGCGCGGGCTGGCTGCTGCTGGACGCGTACCGCGAGGAGGCCGCGATCCGCGGCGAGCGGCTGATGATGTCGGCGTACAAGCTCGGCTATCTCACGCCGGAGGAGTTCGGCTACGTGCTGGCCAAGCGCGCGGCGGCCTTCGGCGACGACATCGAGCCGTGGTTCCGCAGCGCTCAGGCCCGCGACGCCTATCGCGCGGGGCTGGCCCGCGCCCAGCAGGATGTGCGCCGCGCTCCCCTGGCCGCGTCGGGCTGGGCGGCCCGCCGCCGGTACGCCAAGGACCGCCGCGCGCTGGCCTCCGGCCCGGACTACACGTTCGAGGCCGCGCCCTCCGGCACGGTACGGGTCTCCTTCCCGTGCCCCACCTGCTTCCAGCGCATCCGCGTCCCCTGCCGGGGGCGCCTGCGCGCCCGGTGCGCCCTGTGCAAGACGGAGCTGGACGTCGACACGTGACCCTGCCGGGGGCGCGCTGTTCGCACGGCGGGTTCGTGCCCCAAAGAACGCGGCACCGCCCCGCCGCGAGGGGAAAAGCACAACGCCCGCCTCCTTGGTCGGGGAGTGGCGGGCGCTGCGGTGTTGCGCGCTCCGCACGCCATTGTGCGGAGCGGGGTGGGACAGTCGGGACCGTCCGGACGCGACGTCAGACCATGAGGGGCCGGTCGGTCGGGCGGATGGGGGCGTGCAGGGCCGAGGCCAGGCCGGTGAGGTAGGAGTCGACGGCCTTCGCGGCGGAGCGGCCCTCGGCGATGGCCCAGACGATGAGCGACTGGCCGCGCCCGGCGTCACCTGCGACGAAGACACCGTCGACGTTGGTCGCGTACGAGGCGTCGCGCGCGATGTTGCCGCGGGCGTCCAGCGCGAGACCGAGCTGGTCGACCAGGCCGTTGGACTGGTCGGTGCCGGTGAAGCCCATCGCGAGGGTGACCAGCTCGGCGGGGATGACCCGCTCGGTGCCCTCCCGCGGGACGAACTTCCCGTCCTGGAAGGCCACCTCGACCAGGTGCAGCGCCTTGACGTTGCCGTTCTCGTCGCCCTCGAACTTCATGGTGTTGACGGCGTAGACCCGCTCGCCGCCCTCCTCGTGCGCCGAGGTCACCTTGTAGACGGCGGGCATCGTCGGCCACGGCTGGCCCGCGGGCCGGTCGTCGGACGGCCGCGGCATGATCTCGAGCTGCGTGACCGAGGCCGCGCCCTGCCGGTGGGCGGTGCCGACGCAGTCCGCGCCGGTGTCGCCGCCGCCGATGACGACGACGTGCTTGCCCTGCGCGGTGATCGGCGGGGAGACGAAGTCGCCCTCCTGCACCTTGTTGGCCAGCGGGAGGTACTCCATCGCGAAGTGGATGCCGCCCAGCTCACGGCCGGGTGCGGGCAGGTCGCGGGAGACGGTCGCGCCGGCCGCGATGACCACCGCGTCGTACCGCTTGGCGAGCTTGGCCGCGTCGAGGTCGACGCCGATCTGCACTCCGGTGCGGAATTTGGTGCCCTCGGCGCGCATCTGCTCGATGCGCCGGTTGATGTGCCGCTTCTCCATCTTGAACTCGGGGATGCCGTAGCGCAGCAGTCCGCCGATCCGGTCGGCGCGCTCGTAGACCGCGACGGTGTGCCCGGCGCGGGTGAGCTGCTGGGCGGCGGCCAGGCCCGCGGGGCCCGAGCCGATCACGGCGACGGTCTTGCCGGACAGCCGGTCCGGCGGCTGCGGGGTGACGTCGCCGTTGTCCCACGCCTTGTCGATGATGGTGACTTCGACGTTCTTGATGGTGACGGCGGGCTGGTTGATGCCCAGCACGCAGGCCGACTCGCACGGCGCGGGGCACAGCCGCCCGGTGAACTCCGGGAAGTTGTTGGTGGCGTGCAGCCGCTCGCTGGCCTCGGTCCAGTCCTCGCGGTAGGCGTAGTCGTTCCACTCGGGGATCAGATTCCCCAGCGGACAGCCGTTGTGACAGAACGGGATGCCGCAGTCCATGCAGCGTCCGGCCTGCTTGCTGATGATCGGCAGCAGGCCGCCGGGGACGTAGACCTCTTTCCAGTCCTGCCGGCGCTCCTCGACCGGGCGGGTCGGAGCGGTCTCACGCGGGGTGGTGAGGAAGCCCTTGGGGTCAGCCATTTGCCGCCTCCATCATCTTCGCGGTGGTCTCGGACTCGGAGAGTCCGGCCTGCTCGGCGGCGTTCTTGGCGGCGAGCACTGCCTTGTAGTCCCTCGGCATGACCTTGCCGAAGCGGGTGAGGGCGCCGCCCCAGTCGGCGAGCAGCCGCTCGGCGACGGTGGAGCCGGTCTCCTCGAAGTGGCGGCGCACGACATCGTGCAGCCACGTGATGTCGCCCGCGTCCAGCGACTCGACGCCGACCATCCCGAAGTTGACGGCGCCGGGGTCGAGGTCGAGGACGTAGGCGATGCCGCCGGACATACCGGCCGCGAAGTTGCGCCCGGTGGCGCCGAGGACGACGGCCCGGCCGCCGGTCATGTACTCGCAGCCGTGGTCGCCGACGCCTTCGGAGACGACGGTCGCGCCGGAGTTGCGGACGCAGAACCGCTCGCCGGTACGGCCGCGCAGGAACAGCTCGCCGCTGGTCGCGCCGTACGCGATGGTGTTGCCCGCGATGGTGGAGTACTCGGCGAGGTGGTCGGCGCCGCGGTCGGGGCGGACGATGACCCGGCCGCCGGACAGGCCCTTGCCGACGTAGTCGTTGGCGTCGCCTTCGAGCCGCAGGGTGACGCCCCGGGGCAGGAACGCGCCGAAGGACTGGCCGGCGGAGCCGGTGAAGGTGACGTCGATGGTGTCGTCGGGCAGGCCCGCGCCGCCGTACTTCTTGGTCACCTCGTGGCCGAGCATGGTGCCGACCGTGCGGTTGACGTTGCGGATCGGCACCTGCGCGCGGACCGGGGCGCCGGACTCCAGCGCCTCGGCGGCGAGCCGGATCAGCTCGTTGTCCAAGGCGCGGTCCAGGCCGTGGTCCTGCTCGACGGTACGGTGCAGCACCGCGCCCTCGGGCAGCTCCGGCACGTACAGCAGCGGGGCGAGGTCGAGGCCCTGCGCCTTCCAGTGCTCGACTGCGTGGTCGGCGTCGATCAGCTCGGCGTGGCCGACGGCTTCCTCGATGGAGCGGAAGCCCAGCTCGGCGAGGATCTCGCGGACCTCCTCCGCGATGAACTCGAAGAAGTTCACGACGAATTCGGGCTTGCCGGTGAAGCGGTCGCGCAGCACCGGGTTCTGGGTGGCGACGCCGACCGGACAGGTGTCGAGGTGGCAGACGCGCATCATGACGCAGCCGGAGACCACCAGCGGCGCGGTCGCGAAGCCGAACTCCTCGGCCCCGAGGAGCGCGGCGATGACGACGTCCCGGCCGGTCTTGAGCTGGCCGTCGGTCTGCACGACGATACGGTCCCGCAAGCCGTTGAGCAGCAGCGTCTGCTGGGTCTCGGCCAGGCCCAGCTCCCAGGGGCCGCCCGCGTGCTTGAGCGAGGTGAGCGGCGAGGCGCCCGTACCGCCGTCGTGTCCCGAGATCAGGACGACGTCCGCGTGGGCCTTGGACACACCGGCCGCGACGGTGCCGACGCCGACCTCGGAGACCAGCTTGACGTGAACGCGCGCCTTGGGGTTGGCGTTCTTCAGGTCGTGGATGAGCTGGGCGAGGTCCTCGATGGAGTAGATGTCGTGGTGCGGCGGCGGCGAGATCAGGCCGACGCCCGCGGTGGAGTGCCGGGTGCCGGCGATCCACGGGTAGACCTTGTGGCCGGGGAGCTGACCGCCCTCGCCGGGCTTGGCGCCCTGGGCCATCTTGATCTGGATGTCGTCGGCGTTGACCAGGTACTCCGACGTCACGCCGAAGCGGCCGGAGGCGACCTGCTTGATGGCGCTGCGCCGGGCCGGGTCGTACAGCCGGTCGGCGTCCTCGCCGCCCTCACCGGTGTTGGACTTGCCGCCGAGCTGGTTCATGGCGATGGCCAGCGTCTCGTGCGCCTCGCGCGAGATCGAGCCGTACGACATGGCGCCGGTGGAGAAGCGCTTGACGATCTCGGAGACCGGCTCGACCTCGTCGATCGGGACCGGGCCGCGGTCGTTCTTCAGCCCGAACAGGCCGCGCAGCGTCATCAGCCGCTCGGACTGCTCGTTCACCCGCTGCGTGTACTGCTTGAAGATGTCGTAGCGCCGGGTGCGGGTGGCGTGCTGGAGCCGGAAGACGGTGTCGGGGTCGAACAGGTGCGGTTCGCCCTCGCGTCGCCACTGGTACTCGCCGCCGATGTCGAGCCTGCGGTGCGCGGCGGCGATGCCGGACAGCGGGTACGCCTTGGCGTGCCGGGCGGCGACCTCCTGCGCGACGACGTCGATGCCCGCGCCGCCGATCTTGGTGTCGGTGCCGTGGAAGTAGCTGTCGACGAAGTCGGACTCCAGGCCGACCGCCTCGAAGACCTGCGCGCCGCGGTAGGAGGCGACGGTGGAGATGCCCATCTTGGACATGACCTTCAGCACGCCCTTGCCGAGCGCCTTGATCAGGTTCTTCAGCGCGGTCTCGACCTCCACGCCGGGCAGGAAGGTGCCCGCCCTGACCAGGTCCTCGACGGACTCCATGGCCAGGTAGGGGTTGACGGCCGCGGCGCCGTAGCCGATGAGCAGCGCCACGTGGTGCACCTCGCGCACGTCGCCCGCCTCGACGAGGAGGCCGACCTGGGTGCGCTGCTTGGTGCGGATCAGGTGGTGGTGCACGGCGGAGGTGAGCAGCAGCGACGGGATCGGCGCGTGCTCGGCGTCGGAGTGCCGGTCGGAGAGCACGATCAGGCGGGCGCCGTCCTCTATGGCGGCGTCGGCCTCGGCGCAGATCTCGGCGAGCCGGGCGGCCAGTGCCTGGCCGCCGCCGGTGACCCGGTAGAGGCCGGACAGGGTGGCGCCCTTGAGCCCGGGCAGGTCGCCGTCGGCGTTGACGTGGATGAGCTTGGCCAGCTCGTCGTTGTCGATCACCGGGAACGGCAGGGTGATGTTGCGACAGGAGGCCGGGCTGGGCTCCAGCAGGTTGCCTGACGGGCCGATGGTGGAGATCAGCGAGGTGACCAGTTCCTCGCGGATGGCGTCCAGCGGCGGGTTGGTGACCTGCGCGAAGAGCTGGGTGAAGTAGTCGAAGAGCAGCCGGGGGCGCTCGGAGAGCGCCGCGATCGGCGAGTCGGTGCCCATCGAGCCGAGCGGTTCGCCGCCGGTCCTGGCCATCGGCGCGAGGATGATCCGCAGCTCTTCCTCGGTGTAGCCGAAGGTCTGCTGGCGGCGGGTGACCGAGGCGTGGGTGTGCACGATGTGCTCGCGCTCGGGCAGGTCGGAGAGGTTGATCAGCCCGGCTTCCAGCCAGTCGGCGTACGGGTTCTCCGCGGCGATGCCCGCCTTGATCTCGTCGTCCTCGACGATCCGGTGCTGGACGGTGTCGACCAGGAACATCCGGCCGGGCTGGAGGCGGCCCTTGCGGGTCACCTTCTCCGGGGCGATGTCCAGGACGCCGGACTCGGAGGCGAGCACGACCAGGCCGTCGTCGGTGACCCAGTAGCGGCCGGGGCGCAGGCCGTTGCGGTCCAGGACCGCGCCGACGACGGAGCCGTCGGTGAAGGTGACGCAGGCCGGGCCGTCCCAGGGCTCCATCAGCGTGGAGTGGTACTGGTAGAAGGCGTGCCGCGCCGGGTCCATCGACTCGTGGTTCTCCCACGCCTCGGGGATCATCATCAGCACGCTGTGCGGCAGCGACCGGCCGCCGAGGTGCAGCAGTTCCAGCACCTCGTCGAAGGACGCGGTGTCGGAGGCGCCGGGCGTACAGATCGGGAAGATCCGCTCCAGGTCGCCGCCCTGGCCGCCGCCCGCCGGGCCGAAGAGGTCGCTGGCGAGCTGCGACTCGCGGGCCCGCATCCAGTTCCTGTTGCCCTTGACGGTGTTGATCTCACCGTTGTGCGCGACGAAGCGGTACGGGTGGGCGAGCGGCCAGCTCGGGAAGGTGTTGGTGGAGAAGCGCGAGTGGACCAGCGCGATGGCGGTGGCGAACCGCGGGTCGGACAGGTCGGGGAAGAACGGTTCGAGCTGCCCCGTGGTCAGCATGCCCTTGTACACGATCGTGCGTGCGGACAGCGACGGGAAGTACACGTCGGCCTCGCGCTCGGCGCGCTTGCGCAGGACGAAGGCGGGCCGGTCGAGGTCGATGCCGGAGGCGGCGCCGGCGCTGTCGGCGACGAAGAGCTGCGAGAAGTACGGCATCGTCGAGCGGGAGGTGGTGCCCAGCAGCTCGGGGGCGACCGGGACCTCGCGCCAGCCGAGTACGGTCAGGCCCTCTTCCGCGGCGATCCGCTCGATGGCGTCGACGGCCTTGGCGCGGTCCTCGGTCTCGACCGGGAGGAAGGCGAGGCCGACCGCGTAGTGGCCCTGGTCGGGCAGCGCGAAGCCGGCGGCCTCGCGCAGGAAGGCGTCCGGGATCTGGAGGAGGATGCCCGCGCCGTCACCCGAGTCGGGCTCGGCGCCGGTGGCACCACGATGCTCCAGATTGCGCAGAACGGTCAGCGCCTGCTCCACGAGCCCATGGCTCGCCTCGCCGGTGAGGGTGGCCACGAAACCGACGCCACAGGCGTCGTGCTCGTTGCGGGGGTCGTACATCCCCTGCGGGGCGGGGCGCCCGTCCATGAACGCGGAACGCGAACGCATGGCTCTCCCGTCGTCGTCTTTGGCTTGTATGCATTGCCTGTTCCCAGGCATGCGCAACAGGGACGACGTTGGCCCTCTGCGATTTCGTGCAGGTTACATGATGGACGAGTGTTCGAGAAGCGGATACTCAGTTCCAGCATGTGGACATAATGAGGGGTGGAGCGAACAGATCAGGCCAGCGCCGTGTCGGAGGTTTTCCGGCCGGGTCCAGCGCGCCACCGGGCCGCTTTCTGCCGGTGCGCCACCGGGTAATGCCCCGTGCGACGGCTACTGAAACGACGGGGAAACATGAGGCTTGTGGCCGCTGGTTTCCTGTGGGTTTCCCGAGTCCGGTGGAGCGGGCGCACGGCACATCGCCGATCACCCGATCGGACCAGTGGGCCGACCGCACCGGTCGGCCGTTCAGACCGTTCGGAGTGGTCAGCCGACCGCTGTGCCGATAAGCGCGCCCAATACGAAGGTAACCCCGCCGGCCGCCGCGCCCAACAGCAGCTGCCGAACCCCGCTGTACCACCAGGAACGCGCGGTCACCCGGGCCACGGCCGCACCACAGCCGAACAGTCCGGCCAGCGCGAGGACGGCCGCGGGCCACAGCGAGTCGCCGCCGAGCAGATACGGCAGTACGGGCAGCAGGGCGCCCAGCGCGAAGGCGACGAAGGAGGAGGCCGCCGCGACCAGCGGCGACGGCAGGTCGGTCGGGTCCACGCCCAGTTCCTCGCGGGCGTGTATCTCCAGCGCCCGCTCCGGGTCGACGGAGAGCTGCCTGGCCACCTCGCGGGCGAGCTTCGGCTCCACACCGCGCGAGACGTACAGCTCGGCCAGCTCCCGCAGCTCCGCCTCCGGGTGGCGGCGCAGCTCGATCCGCTCGATCTCCAGCTCGGCCTCGACCAGCTCCCGCTGGGAGGCCACCGACGTGTACTCCCCCGCCGCCATCGAGAAGGCGCCCGCCGCCAGGCCCGCGAGCCCGGTCACCACGATGGTGCGTGACGAGACGTCGCCGCCCGCCACTCCCGTCATCAGCGCCAGATTCGACACCAGGCCGTCCATCGCCCCGAACACCGCCGGGCGCAGCCAGCCGCCGCTCACGTCACGGTGCGAGTGGTGCGGTACGTGATACGGCGCCGCCGTCGTCTCCTCGACAGCCGTTGACATCCGTCCCCACCCCTCCCCAGGCAGCCTCCCGCGAGGCCGCACGACCACGAATCCATTCGACCGTACGCTCGAATGCGACGCGCCGCCAGCAAGGAAAGCCTGCCCTGACCTGCCCTTTCTCCTCCTGGAGAAGGTGCGCCGCCACTGCGCGTGACGGGCTTCTCAGGGGCGCGAGATCAGAGCGCCTCGGAGGCTCGCTTCGGGTCGACGGAACCGACGGAAGCCTCGTCCTCGACGGAGGAGGAGTCGACCGCGTCGTCCGCGTCCGCTTCCGCTTCCGGGTCGGACGACGGCGGCGAGGCGTCGTCGGGGCCTTCGCCGGAGGCGAGAGGCTCGATGTTCTCCTCGCGGCCGGGCCGCTTGCGGCCGACGACGACGAGGTAGACGACGGCGCCGATGAAGACGACGATCGCGGTCCAGTCGTTGAGCCGCATGCCGAGGATCTGGTGGGCGTAGTCCACGCGCATGTGCTCGATCCAGGCGCGGCCCACCGTGTACGCGGCGACGTAGAGGGCGAAGGCCCGCCCGTGGCCGAGCTTGAAGCGGCGGTCGGCCCAGATGACCAGCAGGGCGACGCCGACGCACCACAGGGACTCGTACAGGAACGTCGGGTGGTACGTGGCGATGTCCGGCGTGCTCTCCGGCCGGTGCGCGGGGTCGATCTTCAGGCCCCAGGGCAGCGTGGTCGGGCCGCCGTACAGCTCCTGGTTGAACCAGTTGCCCCAGCGGCCGATCGCCTGGGCGAAGGCGATGCCCGGCGCGATGGCGTCGGCGTAGACCGGCAGCGCGATCCCCCGGCGGCGGCAGGCGATCCAGGCGCCGAGCGCGCCGAAGGCGATGGCGCCCCAGATCCCCAGGCCGCCCTGCCAGATCTTGAAGGCGTCGACCCAGTCCTTGCCACTGGTGAAGTACAGCTCGTAATCGGTGATCACGTGGTACAGCCGGCCGCCGACCAGACCGAAGGGCACCGCCCACACGGCGATGTCCGCGACCGTGCCCGCCCGGCCGCCGCGGGCGATCCAGCGCTTGCCGCCGAGCCATACGGCTACGAAGACACCGATGATGATGCAGAACGCGTAGCCGCGCAGCGGAATGGGTCCGAGGTGGACGACTCCGTGCGACGGGCTGGGAATGAATGCGAGTTCCATGGCAATGACCGACGCTACCTTGCCGGGCGGGAAGTGCGGCAACCCGCCCGGCTACGTATGGATAACGGCCGGGACTCCTCCGGCCCCTCCGGGGGAATCCCCGCGGACGCCGAAAGGCCCGGAATCAAGCCTCGGCAGGCCCCTCAGCGGGCCTGTCAGGAGGCCGGAGCGGTGGTCACCGCACCCGCCTTTTTGCCCTTGTTCGCGTCGGTGACCATCTGCTTCAGCGAGTCGGGCGTGAGATTGCTGCCGCTCCCGTAGACGCTCTTGCCGTTGAGCAGGATCGTCGGCGTGGAGTTGAAGCCGGACTTCCCGAAGGCGCTGTTCGACGCCTTCACCCAGCTGTTGTGGGTGCCGCCGTTGACGCACGCGGTGAAGGTCGGCGTCTTCAGACCGCTGACCTTGCCCGCCAGGTCGAGCAGGTGGTTCTTGTCGGAGAAGGTGTCGCTCTGCTCCTCCGGCTGATTGTCGTACAGCACATCGTGGTAGGCGCGGAATTTGCCCGCGTCCTGGGCGCAGGCGGCGGCATTGGCGGCGTTCAGCGAGCCGGAGCCGCCGAGATTGCCGTCGATGAGCGTCACCAGGTGGTATTCGGTGCGGATCTGCCCGCTGTCCTCAAGGCTGTGGATGGTCGGGGTGAACGCCTTCTCGAAGGCGTCGCACGCCGGGCAGCGGAAGTCCTCGTAGATCGTCAGCACCGAGGGCGCGTCGGCGGCGCCGACGGGGATGACGAGATTGTCCTTGCCGATGGCGCCCTTGGGCGCGGCGGCCGGGGTGGAGCCGCCGCCGCTGTCCTTGTGGTCGGCGACCACCACCCCGATCACGGCGGCGATGGCCAGCACGGCGACCACCGCGCCCGCGACCACCATGGTGCGCCTGCGTCGGGCGCTGGCCTTCTCTTTCTCACGCTGTTCGTACAGGGCCTCGCGGGCGCTGCGCTTTCCGTCTCGGTTCTTCTGGCTCACATCCCTGACCAACGGTGCGGGAGGGCACTTCAGCGCCTTCCCGCACCGCGATTCGCCCCATCGTGTTACGCCGGGGCCGGTCGTACGGGGCGCGGCCGGTTCCTTTCGTACGGTCGCGACCGGTGCTGTCAGCCGCGCTTGCGGACGCCCGCGGCCAGTTCCGCCGCCAGTTCCCGTACGGCCGTGAGGGCCGCGGGCAGGTCGCCGTCCGCGTCGAGGATGCGCTTGACGAAGGCCGAGCCGACGATCACACCGTCGGCGAAGGCCGCGACCTCGGCGGCCTGCACCGCGTTCGACACGCCCAGGCCCACGCAGACCGGCAGGTCCGTGCTGGCGCGGGTGCGGCGCACGAGGTCGGACGCCTGCTCGCCGACGCTCTCCCGCGTGCCGGTGACACCCATCAGGGAGGCCGCGTAGACGAAGCCGCTGCCCGCCGCGGTGATCTTCGCCAGCCGCTCGTCACGGCTGGAAGGAGCGACGACGAAGACGGTGGCCAGGCCCTGCTGCTCGGCCGCCTTCCGCCATCCCTCGGACTCCTCGACCGGCAGGTCGGGCAGGATGCAGCCCGCGCCGCCCGCCTCGGCCAGCTCGGTCGCGAACCGCTCGGCGCCGTAGCGGTCCACCGGGTTCCAGTACGTCATGACCAGCACCGGCTTGCCGGTGGCCTGGTGCGCCTCGCGTACGGTGCGCAGCACGTCGGCGATCCGCACGTGGTTCTTGTTGAGCGCGATGTCGTCGGCGGTCTGGATGACCGGCCCGTCCAGCACCGGGTCGCTGTGCGGCAGCCCGACCTCGACGATGTCCGCGCCGCCTTCGAAGGCGGCCTTCACGGCCTCGATCCCGCCGTCCACGGTCGGGAAACCGGCGGGCAGATACGCCACGAGCGCGGCCCGCCCCTCGGCCTTGGCGTCGGCCAGCGCCCGGTCCAACAGCTCTACGTTCCCGCTCACTTGACCGCCACCTCGTTGTCCTCGTCGACCTCGGCGGTCGCGTCGTACAGCCCGAAGTAGCGGGCCGCCGTGTCCATGTCCTTGTCGCCGCGGCCGGAGAGGTTCACCAGCACCAGGCCCTCGGGGCCCAGCTCGCGGCCGATCTCCAGGGCCCCGGCCAGGGCGTGCGCGCTCTCGATGGCGGGGATGATGCCCTCGGTACGGGACAGCAGCCGCAGGGCCTGCATCGCCTCGTCGTCGGTGACCGCGCGGTATTCGGCGCGGCCGATGTCCTTGAGGTACGAGTGCTCGGGGCCGACGCCGGGGTAGTCCAGACCCGCCGAGATCGAGTACGGCTCGGTGATCTGGCCCTCGTCGTCCTGGAGGACGTAGGAGCGCGAGCCGTGCAGGATGCCCGGCTCGCCCTCGGTGAGGGTGGCCGCGTGCTCTCCGGTGGCCACGCCGTGGCCCGCGGGCTCGCAGCCGACCAGCCGGACCCCGGTGTCGGGCAGGAAGGCGTGGAAGAGGCCCATGGCGTTGGAGCCGCCGCCGACGCAGGCGACGGCGGCGTCGGGCAGCCGGCCGGTGCGCTCCAGGAGCTGGCGGCGCGCCTCGACGCCGATCACCCGGTGGAAGTCGCGGACCAGCGCGGGGAAGGGGTGCGGTCCCGCGACCGTGCCGAACAGGTAGTGCGTGCGGTCCACGTTGGCGACCCAGTCGCGGAACGCCTCGTTGATGGCGTCCTTCAGCGTCCGGCTGCCGGAGGTCACCGAGACCACCTCGGCGCCGAGCATCCGCATCCGCGCGACGTTGAGCGCCTGGCGCTGGGTGTCGATCTCGCCCATGTAGATCGTGCAGTCGAGGCCGAACAGCGCACAGGCGGTCGCGGTGGCGACGCCGTGCTGGCCCGCGCCGGTCTCCGCGATCACGCGGGTCTTGCCCATCCGCTTGGTCAGCAGCGTCTGGCCCAGCACGTTGTTGATCTTGTGCGAGCCGGTGTGGTTCAGGTCCTCCCGCTTGAGGAAGACCCGTGCCCCGCCCGCCTGCTCGGCGAACCGGGGGACCTCCGTGAGGGCGCTCGGACGGCCCGCGTAGTTGGCCATCAGGTCGTTCAGCTCGGCCGCGAAGGCGGGGTCGGTCTTCGCCTTCTCGTACTCGACGGCCACCTCGTCCACGGCGGCGACCAGCGCCTCCGGGATGAACTTGCCGCCGAACGCGCCGAAGTAGCCCGCGGGGGTGGGGACGGATCCGTCCGGATCCGGATGGAAGAAGTCGTGCGTTTCTGACATGGGGCATCCCTGGCTGTGCGCCGTCAGGCGCGGGTGAAAGGGGGGACGCGTACGCGTGTCCGTGTCGTGCGTACGCGGCTCTGCTCGCGGCTCAGCCGCGGCGCCATCGCCTGCCGTTCACCTGGCCGGGCTCGCACCCGATCACATACCGCACCCGGCGCCCCAGCACCTTGCGCGCCGGCGCGCGGCAGCCGCGGGGGCGGCAGCCGGGGGCGAGACGCGCGGCGAGGGACATGCGCCCGAGTCTAGCCCTCCGGGCAGGTCCCCCCACTCCATGCCCGGCCCCCGCGCGCGTTCAGCCAACACAGCGCCTCGCCTTGAGGACCCCGGTACCGCGCAGGGCCTCGCTTTTAGGGGCGCGGGGAACTGCGCGCTCAGCCCCCACCGGCCGGTGGTCCGGCGACAACCGGACTGCCCCACCGGGGCCGGTGGTGACCAGCGGGAGCGTCGCGGCGGGCCGCGCAGTTCCCCGCGCCCCTCAAAAGACCGGCTCACCGCCCGGACGAAAGACGGTCGCCCCGCCAGGGGCGCGAGGAACTGCGCGAGCAACCCACCACCGGCCGGTGGTCCGGACACCACCGAACTGCCCCACCGGGGCGGGTGGTGACCTGCGAGAGCGTCGCGGCTGGCCGCGCAGTTCCCCGCACCCCTCAAAAGACCGGCTCACCGCCCGAACGAAAGACGGTGCGCCCCATCAGGGGCGCGGGGAACTGCGCGAGCAACCCACCACCGGCCGGTGGCCCGGCGACAACCGGACTGCCCCACCGGGGCGGGCGGTGACCTGCGAGAGCGTCGCGGCTGGCCGCGCAGTTCCCCGCGCCCCTCAAAAGACCGGCTCACCGCCCGGACGAAAGACGGTCGCCCCGTCAGGGGCGCGAGGAACTGCGCGAGCAACCCACCACCGGCCGGTGGACCGGACACCACCGAACTGCCCCGCCGGGGCGGGTGGTGACCTGCGAGAGCATCGCGGCTGGCCGCGCAGTTCCCCGCGCCCCTGACGGGGCACGTCCTTGACGAGGAACCGCCCCGCGACGTGCGGCTCACGCGCCCCTGACGGGGCACCGTCTCTCGCGAAGAACCGCCGTGCAAAGCGCGGTCGGGCGCCCTGACGGGGCACCGTAAGGGGTGTGGGGCCCTCCCCCGGAGGGGGGTTAGCGGCCGAAGCGGAGGGCGGGATGGGCGCCGGCAGCCACGAGATCGGCGACCGCGGCACGCGGATCCTTGCCGGTGACGAGCGACTCGCCGACGAGCACGGCGTCGGCGCCGTCATTGGCGTAGGCGATCAGGTCGTGGGGACCACGCACCCCGGACTCGGCGATCTTCACGATGTGGTCGGGAATCTCGGGCGCGACGCGGGCGAAGTTCCCGCGGTCGACCTCAAGGGTCTTGAGATTACGCGCGTTGACCCCGATGATCTTCGCCCCGGCGTCCACCGCCCGCTCGACCTCCTCCTCGTCGTGCACCTCGACGATCGGGGTGAGGCCGATCGACTGGGCGCGCTCGACGAGCGAGACGAGGGCGTCCTGGTCGAGCGCGGAGACGATCAGCAGGGCGAGGTCGGCACCGTAGGCGCGGGCCTCCCAGAGCTGGTACGCGGTGACGATGAAGTCCTTGCGCAGGACCGGGATGTCGACCTTGGCGCGGACCGCTTCGAGGTCGGCGAGGGAGCCGCCGAACTTCCGCTCCTCGGTGAGGACGCTGATGACGGCGGCGCCGCCCGCCTCGTAGTCGGCGGCGAGCCCCGCGGGGTCGGCGATGGCGGCCAGCGCGCCCTTGGAGGGGCTGGACCGCTTGACCTCGCAGATCACCTTGACGCTGTCGCCGCGCAGGGCGGCCACCCCGTCCTTGGCGTCGCGCGCCTTGGTGGCCCGCTCCTTGAGTTCGTCGAGGGTGACGCGGGCCTGCCGCTCGGCGAGGTCAGCGCGGACTCCGTCGATGATCTCGTCGAGCACACTCACGCGAGAGCTCCCCTTCCGGACCGGGTTCGTACAGCGAAATGATCAAGCCAATGGTGGGAACCACCGACACTCCGATGGTATCGGGCGCCGGGCGCAGCGCCCGCATCCGGGGATTCGCGGTCCCACCACCTGGACAAGCATGCCCCGGAAGGCGGGCGGGTCACGGGATCAGCGCCGCGCCGAACGGCAGGTTCCGGACAACGGTGAAGACCAGCGCCAGGGCGAGGAGCGCCTTCCCGTACACCGGGCGCGGCACGGGTTCGAACGGTCGGCCGCGCAGCCTGCGGGTGAACCAGACGGCCCACACGACGGCGAAGACGACGTATCCGGCCACCGCGAGCGCGTTGCAGCCCAGCGCCGTGCCGAGGTGGCCGTGGGCGACGGCGTGGGCGCTGCGCAGGCCGCCGCAGCCGGGGCAGTAGATCCCGGTGTAGTGCAGCAGCGGGCAGGCCGGGTAGTGGCCGGGCGTGTTGGGGTCGACGGCGCCGACGTACGCGAAGGCGCCCGCCACCGCGCCGAGGAGGGCGAGCGGTACGGCGGCGCGCGCGAGGGCGCCGAGGGCCGCTCCGGGAGCCGTCCCGCGCGCCGCCGCGGGGGCGCGGCCTGCGGCCCGACCTGCTGTGTCGTGAATCACATCGCCGATTCTGCCCCCGGACGCACGAAGGCGCAGCGCGCGGACCCGGAGGTCGGCGGCTGCGCCCGGCGGGCGGGACCGGTGGGGTCAGGCGCTGGCGGGCGCCTCAGCGGGCGACTCCGTGTGCGTCGTCCCCTCCGGGGTGCGGACCTCCTGCGCGGCGTGGGCGCGGGCGACCCGTACCTCGGGTGACTCCTTGCTGCCCAGGCCCATGAGCTTCATCGCACCGCCGACGACGGGGCCGAGCAGTATGACGCCCATGCTCGCCCAGAAGGGGACCGGCTGGGCGGCGACCATGAACACGCCTCCGGCACAGAAGCCGATGAACGAGATGATCGAGCCGGTCCACGCGGCGGGGGTGTGGCCGTGGTCGTGATGGACCGCCATGAGTGCTCCCTGAATCCTATCGGTCGGTGGCGTCCTTTCGCCGCCGACTTCGTCTTCCATTGTTGCGCGTGTTCCGGGGTTGCCGTGCACGGGGGTGGAACGGGCGGTCGCGGCACGCGCGGGACCGGTCAGCCGGGGGCCTGCGTGGGGTCCTCGCCCCGGTCCAGCGCCTTCCACAGGTCCTCGGCCCGGTCGGGGTCGATCGGCGCGGGCGCGGCGGCGGCACGGCCGCGCAGCGAGGGGCGGCTGCCCGGCCGGTCGTAGCGGCTGGACATCGCGGGCCAGGCGTGGCCGTAGCGCAGTGCGAGCAGGCCCGCGAGGAGCAGCAGGACGCCGCCCGCGACGGCGACCAGCGGCCAGCCGGTGGTGCTCGTGTGGCCCGCGGTGGCGCGGGTGAGGCCGGACGCGGCGGCGGCCCGTTCGTTGAGCGCGCCGGTGGCCGCGCGGCGGGCGAGCACGACGACGACCACGCCGAGGCCGGAGAGCGCGAGCAGCCCGGAGACGACGTAGCGGCCGATCCGGCGTACGGCGAAGACGGCGACGAGCGCGGCCAGGCCGACCAGGGCCAGCGCACCGGGCAGCGCGGTGGCCTGGCTGCCGGTGGCGTGCACCGGGAGGGTGCCCTGGCCGAAGGCGACGGTGCCGCGCGCCCAGGTCTTGCCCGCCGCGAGCAGCACGACGCTGGCGCCGATCACGCCGCACGCGAGCGCGACGGCGAGGACGCGCGTGGCGGTGCGCCGCGCGGCCGAGGGCGCGGCACCGGGGCCGGTCCCGCGTTCGGGCCCGGCTTCGGTCGCCCGGCCGGGTTCGACCCCGGTCTCGCGGTCGGTCGCGGCTTCGGTCTCGACGGCTTGGTCAGCGCGGGGCTGAGGGACGGCACTCACCCCACCACTATCGCCTGTCGGTGCGGCGGGCCGTCCGGCGGGGGCACCGGGCGGCCGGACCGGGGGTCGCGGCGCGCGGCTGAAAACACGCCGTGGCGATCGGTCCCGAATGGTACCGAAGCGGTACGGAACGGCCGTCGCACACCACACCGGGACGACTCGATTTCACACCTGCCGGGAGGTCAGCACCAGGCAATGCCTTGCCCAACTCCCTTATGCCACAAGTAAAGCGGAGGTATAGCTTCCAGCCCCCTCCTTGTTGGCGTGCGCTCGTCACCATACGTTCTCGGCCGTCCCACTGATGTCAACTCGCACCAATGGCACCACCTGTCACGCATCCCACAAGCCCCCGGTTCACCCCCCACAGGAGGCAATAGTTGCGTTCGATCACCCTCACACCCACCGCCCGCCGCACCGCGCTCGCGGTCACCGCCGCCGCCGGACTGGCCCTGTCAGGGCTGGCCCTGGCGCCGTACGCCGGTGCCTCCCCCGCCGCGCACGGCGTCAGCACCGCGCGCTCCTGCGCCGTCAGCACCCATCCGGACGTGATGGCGTGCAAGGCGCTCAAGGTCACCCAGGGCGTCAACACGCTCAAGAAGTCCACCGGTTCGGTGAACCCGGCCGCGGCCCCCTCCGGCCTCGGCCCGGCCGATCTCCAGAGCGCGTACGCCCTGCCCTCCTCCGGCGGGTCCGGCGCGACCGTGGCGATCGTCGACGCGTACGACGACCCCAACGCCGAAGCGGATCTGGCCACTTACCGCTCCACATACGGCCTGCCCGCCTGCACCACCGACAACGGCTGCTTCTCGAAGGTCGGCCAGTCCGGCAGCGCCTCCTCGCTGCCGAGCGCCGACGCGGGCTGGGCCGAGGAGATATCGCTCGACCTCGACATGGTCAGCGCCGCCTGCCCCGACTGCCACATCCTCCTGGTCGAGGCCGACGACTCCTCGATGACCAACCTGGGCGAGTCCGTCAACACCGCGGTGTCGCTGGGCGCGAAGTACGTCTCCAACAGCTACGGCGGCGGCGAGTCCTCCTCGGACCCGTCGTACGACAGCTCGTACTTCGACCACCCCGGTGTCGCCATCACCGTCAGCGCCGGTGACAGCGGCTACGGCGCCGAGTACCCGGCCGCCTCCCAGTACGTCACCGCCGTCGGCGGCACCTCGCTCACCAGCGACTCCTCCAGCCGCGGCTGGACCGAGTCCGTCTGGACGGGCACCGGCTCCGGCTGCTCCTCCTACGACGCCAAGCCGTCCTGGCAGACGGACGCCGACTGCGGCAAGCGCACCATCGCCGACGTCTCGGCGGTCGCCGACCCCGCGACGGGCGTCGCCGTCCACGACACGTACGGCTCGGACACCGGCTGGGAGGTCTTCGGCGGCACCAGCGCCTCGTCGCCGCTGATCGCGGCCGTCTACGCCCTCGCCGGGGCGCCCTCGGCCGGGTCCTACCCCGCCTCGTTCCCCTACGCGCACTCCGACGCGCTCAACGACGTGGCCAGCGGCTCGAACGGCTCGTGCGGCGGCTCGTACCTGTGCACCGGCGTGGGCGGCTTCGACGGCCCGACGGGCCTCGGCACGCCGAACGGCACGGCGGCCTTCGCGGGCTGACGGCACCCACAAGGGCGCGAGGAACCGCGCGACGAGCCACGACGCGCACGCACGTCGTGGCTCGTCGCTCACGCCTGTCGAAGACCGGCTGACCGCCTCCGGAAGGCGACCGTCACAGGCGGTTGGCCGTGGCCACCGCGCGCAGGACGGCGGCGGCCTTGTTGCGGCACTCGGTGTCCTCGGCCACCGGATCGCTGTCGGCGACGACACCGGCCCCGGCCTGGACGTAGGCGGTGCCGTCGCGGAGCAGCGCCGTACGGATGGCGATGGCGGTGTCGGAGTCACCGGCGAAGTCGAGATAGCCGACGCAGCCGCCGTACAGACCGCGCCGGGACGGCTCCAGCTCCTCGATGATCTGCATGGCGCGCGGCTTGGGGGCGCCGGAGAGGGTGCCCGCGGGGAAGCAGGCGGTGAGCACGTCGAAGGCGGTACGGCCCTCGGCGACCTGGCCGGTGACGGTCGAGACGATGTGCATGACGTGGGAGTAGCGCTCGACGGACATGAAGTCGACGACCTCGACGCTGCCGGGTTCGCAGACGCGGCCCAGGTCGTTGCGGCCGAGGTCGACCAGCATCAGGTGCTCGGCGCGTTCCTTGGGGTCGGCCAGCAGTTCCTCGGCGAGCGCGGTGTCCTGTCGCGGGGTGGCGCCGCGCGGGCGGGTGCCCGCGATCGGGTGGACCATGGCGCGGCCGTCCTCGACCTTGACCAGGGCCTCGGGGCTGGAGCCGACGACGTCGAAGTCGCCGCCCTCGCCGCCGGGGAAGCGGAAGAGGTACATGTACGGGCTGGGGTTGGTGGCCCGCAGGACCCGGTAGACGTCGAGCGCGCTGGCCGTGCACGGGGTCTCGAAGCGCTGCGAGGGGACGACCTGGAAGGCCTCACCCGCGCGGATACGTTCCTTGATGTCGTCGACCGCGCGCTGATAGGCGGCGCCGCCCCACAGGGCGGTGTATTCGGGCAGTTCCGACGGCGGCAGCTCGACGGGGACGTATTCGACCGGCTTGGCCAGGTCGGCCTGCATGGCGTCGAGGCGGGCGACGGCGTCCGCGTGGGCCTCGTCCACCCCGGTGTCGCGGTCGTTGTGGTTGATCGCGTTGGCGATCAGCAGGACCGTGCCGTCCCAGTGGTCGAGGACGGCGAGGTCGGAGGTGAGCAGCATGGTCAGTTCCGGCAGCCGCAGGTCGTCGCGGGTCCGCTCGCCGATCCGCTCCAGGCGGCGCACGATGTCGTAGCCGAGGTAGCCGACCATGCCGCCGGTGAAGGGCGGCATCCCCGCCGCCAGGTCGCGCGGGGTGTGCAGGGCGTCGACGGTGACGCGCAGCGCCTCCAGCGGGTCGCCGTCGACCGGGACGCCGACCGGCGGTGTGCCGAGCCAGTGCGCCTGGCCGTCGCGCGCGGTGAGCGTGGCGGCCGACCGGACGCCGACGAAGGAGTAGCGCGACCACGTACGGTCTCCCCCGGAGCCTTCGGCCTGGGAGGTGCCTCCGTCCGCCGACTCCAGCAGGAACGTTCCCGTCCGCTCCCCCGCGAGCTTGCGGTACAGCCCGACCGGAGTGTCGCCGTCGGCGAGCAGCCTGCGCGTCACGGGAATCACCCGGCGGTCGACCGCCAGCTTGCGGAAGGTCTCAAGGTCCATGGGCCGAGATTAGTGGTCACGGCCGGGCGCCGGGAGCGGCCGGTACGGCGAAGGGCGGACCGGCTGGCCGAGCGGCAGCACGTCGGCGTCGAAGCACGTGCGGTCGCCGGTGTGGCAGGCGGCGCCGACCTGGTCGACCTTCACCAGCAGGGTGTCGCCGTCGCAGTCCAGCGCGACGGACTTGACGTGCTGGACGTGGCCCGAGGTGTCGCCCTTGACCCAGTACTCCTGGCGGCTGCGGCTCCAGTAGGTGCAGCGGCCGGTGGTGAGGGTGCGGTGCAGGGCCTCGTCGTCCATCCACCCCAGCATCAGCACTTCACCGGTGTCGTATTGCTGGGCGATGGCGGGTACGAGTCCGTCGGCCGTGCGCTTGAGGCGGGCGGCGACTGCTGGGTCGAGTGCGGTGGCGGGCATGGTGACCATTCTGCCGCCGAATATCAAGAACTCGAAAAGGGTCAATAACCGGCAAAGAGGGCAAGTGAGTTGACCACCATCCGGTTGTCGCTCGCTCATGTCACCCGTATGGGGCATCCTGCCTGCATGGGTTTTCCACCACCGCCGCAAGAAGGACCGCCGCCGCCTCCGGATCAAGGAGGCGGTTTCGGGCCACCGCAGGGCTTCGGCCCCCCTCCTCCCCCGCCGCCCGCTGACGGCGGCTATGGCTATCCGCAACAAGGCGGCGGTCAGAACTACGGTTATCCGCAGGAGCCGACGCAGGCCGCGCCGGGTCCTTACGGCCAGCAGGGCTACGGTCAGCAGGGCGGCTACGGCCAGCCGGGCCCGCCCGGACCGCCCGCCCCGCCCGGTGGCTACGGCTACCCGCAGGGCCCCGGCGGCTACCCGCCGCCCCCGCCGCCGCCGAACAACACCAAGCGCAATGTGCTGATCGCGATAGCCGCGGTCGTGGTGATCGGCGGTATCGGCACCGCGGTCGCCGTCTCCGGCGGCAGCGACAGCAAGAACGACGCGAAGCCGACGCCGTCGATCAGCGGTCTGCCGTCAGGACTGCCGTCCATGCCGTCCTTCACGGAGCCGACGCCCAGCTTCACGCTGCCGTCGGACACCCCGACGTTCGACACCCCGACCGACGACCCGTTCACCGACTTCCCGAGCATCACCCCGACCGAGAAGGTCGTGCCGTACGTGGTGCTCTCGCCGGGCAAGTGCTTCGACGCGCCGACCCTCACGCCGACCGTCGACACGGTGACCACCAAGTCGTGCAGCTCCGCGCACGACGGCCAGGTCGTCGCCAACGAGACGCTGTCCGGCACCTTCAGCACCGACTCGGAGATCCAGTCGAAGGCGCTGGAGCTGTGCACGGCCGACGCCAAGAAGCACCTTCCCGCGGACGGGCGGCTGTACTACCCGTACGCGCTCTTCCCGAAGCTGACCACCTACGAGCTCCAGGGCCGCAAGACGGTGACCTGCTCGCTCACGCTCAACAACGGCACCAACAGCAAGAAGCTCTACGCTCCGCTGGGCTGACGCCTCACGGGGGCGGCAGGGGCGGGGAGCGGACGTATCGGCCAAGGGGCCGTTAATCTGGGGTCATGTCGACACATGCCCAGCGCGAACGTCTGCTCCTCGCCGATCTGCTGGAGCAGTCAGGACCCGACGGCCCGACGCTGTGCGAGGGCTGGTCCACCCGCGACCTGGCCGCGCACGTCGTGGTACGCGAACGGCGCGGTGACGCGGCGGCGGGGCTGGTCATCCCGCAGCTCAAGGACCGTGCGGAACGGGTCCGCAAGGAGTACGCGCGAAAGCCGTACGAAGAGCTGATCCAGCTCATCAGGACCGGCCCGCCGCGAATGTCGCCCTTCACCATCAAGCAGGTGGACGAGGCTTCCAACACCGTCGAGTTCTACGTCCACGCCGAGGACGTCCGGCGTGCCACGCCCGACTGGACGCCGCGTGCCATCGACCCCGTCTTCGCCGACACGCTGTGGGCGCGGCTGGAGCGTGCCGCCCGGCTCGCGGGCCGCCGCTCCCCGGTCGGCCTGGTGCTGCGCCGTCCGAACGGCCAGACCGCCGTCGCCCGCAAGGGCTCTCCCGTGGTGACCGTGACCGGTGAGCCGTCCGAGCTGACGATCTTCGTCTTCGGCCGCCAGGACGCCGCCGAGGTCGAGGTGGACGGCGACAAGGACGCGGTGGCACGGCTGTACGCGGCGAAGCTCGGACTGTGACGCGGTAGGCGGCAGCGCGTCCGCCGCCCCGGCGGGCGACAGCCCCTCGGCCCCGTCGGCCCCGGGCTTCTCACAGCGCGCCGTTGCCGGACACCACAGCGCTCGCCAGCACGGACAGGGCGGCGCGCTGCTCGTCGGTGAGGCCGGCCGCGAGCGCGCGGATCCGCCGGTCGGCGTCGGCCTCCAGCGCCCGGGCCGCCGCCCGCCCCTCGTCGGTCAGTGACACCTGTACGGGGCGGCCGTCGTGCGGCGCGGGGGTGCGGCGGACCAGACCGCGGCGCTCGGCCCGGTCGACCAGGCCGGTGATGCTGGATTTGTCCAGCTCCAGATGGCGGGCGAGTTCCCGCATGCCCGGCTCCCGGTCCCTGAGCACGCCCAGCAGGCGCAGCTGGATGACCGACAGGCCCAACTCGGCCGCGACCTTCCCCAGCGCGTTCTGCACGAGGAACGAGAGCTGCGCCAGAGCGTCGACGATTCCCAGGTCAGCCGCGTGCGCGGGCGGTTCGTCGGGCGCTCGTGCGGACGGTGCGGCGTGGACGGCGTCGGGCGGCTGGCCGACGGCAGCGCGGTGTACTTCGTGGCCGACGACGACGTGCCCGGCACCATGGCCGAGCGGGCGCTGGTCGACCCGCGGCGCGCCGTACCGCTGCCCGCGGACGCCGACCCGGTGGTCGTCGCGGCGGCGATGAACCCCGCCCTGTCCTCGTGGGTCGCGCTGCGCCGCCGGATCTCCTTCCGTGCGGGCCAGAGCGTGCTGGTGCTCGGCGCGACGGGGAACGCCGGGCAGATGGCCGTCCAGATCGCCCGGCACCTCGGCGCCGAGCGGGTCGTGGCCGCCGGGCGGGACGCCGACCGGCTCGCCCTGCTCGGCGGCCTCGGCGCCACCGACGTGGTCTCCCTCGCGGGCGACCCCGAGGAGGCCGCCGACCGGCTCGGCGAGGCCGCGGCGGACGTGGACGTCGTGATCGACTACACCTGGGGCGCGCCGACCGAGCGGGCCCTCCCCGCGCTGCTCACCCGCCGCACCGACCGTGCCGCCGCCCTCGACTGGATCCAGATCGGCTCCACGGCCGGACCCGACATCACCCTGCCGTCCTTCGTCCTGCGCGCCGCCAACCTCCGCGTCATGGGCAGTGGCCAGGGCTCCGTCACCGCCGCGGGCATCGTCGCCGAACTTCCTTCGCTGGTCGCTCGGCTCACGGCCGGGGTCTTCTCCGTCGCGGCCGACGCCGTATCCCTCTGCGAGGTCGAGCGCGCCTGGACGGCTCCCGTCGAGCCGGGCCGCCGGCTCGTCCTCACGCCGACCGCGTGACCCCGCTTCTCCGGCGCACCGCCGTTCGTCCGGCTAGGCGACGACCTTGGCGAGGAAGCCGTCGAGGTTGCGGAGGGTGCGGGCGATCTGTTCGTCGAGGGTGAGGGTCTCCTCGAGCCGCTTGACCAGGACGGAGCTCTTCTTGCCGCGGACGTAGAGGGGACAGGCGAGGTCGGCGCACATGTAGAGGGCGACGGTGTTGCCCTGGCGGCCGGCGGCGCCCGCGAGCGGGGCCGCCAGGAGGTCGACGCCGCCGCCGGAGTGACCGGTGAGGCAGAGGGAGCAGAGGCTGCTGCGCATCAGATTGCGCCGGGCGCCGGGGGCGATCCGCAGGACGATGCCCACGGGCTCGTCGCCGGGCCGCACCAGATAGGCGCGGTCGCGGGCGCCGGGGTCGCGCCAGCCCAGGAAGTCCAGGTCGCTCCACGGCAGGTCGCCCAGATCCCTGGGCAGGCTGATCCGCTTCGCCTCCCCCTTGGAGCAATTGACGAACGAGCCGCGAATCTCTGCATCACCGAGCGGGTCCATGAGCGCGAAGCTAACAGGAGGCCCCCGCACCCGTCACAGCATTTTCTCGGCGTCAGTCCCGGCCCGCGGCCACCGGCTCGGCGGGAGCCGTCACGTCCGCCGCCGGGCGCGGCGACCGCTTCCCGCGGGGAAGTTCCGCGGTGCGGATCGCGGGGGTGGCGAGGCCGACGACGCCTCCGGTCATGGTGAGGACGGCGCTGGTGAGGAAGACGGGGGCCGGGCCCCAGGCGGCGACGGCGGCGCCGAAGAGGGGGTAGGCCAGGGGGGCGAGGCGGAAGCTGCTGAGGCTCATCACCGAGGTGACGCGGCCGAGGTAGCCGGGGTCGGCCGCCGACTGGATGAGGGCGTACGCGAGGCTGCCGCAGATGCCGCAGAACAGGCCGCTCAGCGCGGCGACGGCGACCGCGAGGGCCGGCGACGGCGCCACGCCGATCAGGCCGACGCCCGCGGCGCCCGCGAACAGGGCGCCGATCTGGACGGCCCCGGCCCGCGGCAGACGGCCCCGTACGGTCAGCAGCAGCGCGCCGCACCCGGCGCCCGCGCCGAAGCCCGCGATGATCCAGCCGTAGCCGGACGAGCCCCAGCCGCGGTGCTCGGCGAGCAGGATCATGCCGACGTTCAACGGGCCGACCAGGCCCAGTTCGCAGATGGCGGCGGACAGGACCAGCGGGCCGACGAGCCGGTGGCGGCGGACGTACCGCAGTCCGTCGAGCAGATCCCGCCAGGCGCTCGCGCCCTCCTCGGGCCCGTCGCTCCCGGCGGGCGCCTCGGGCAGCGGGCTCATGCGGGTGGCGATCAGCAGCGGTACGGAGACCGCGAAGAGCGCGCCCGCCAGGGCGAAGGCGGCCGTGGCGCCGCCGAGCCCCATCGCGAGGCCGCCGACCGGCGGTCCGACGATGGTGCCGAAGCGGATGGTGAGGGACCGCATGCCCTGCAAGCGGGTGAGCTGGTCGGCGGCGACGATCCGCGGCGGCAGCGCGCCGACGGCCGGCATGAACAGCGCGTCCACGACGCCGAAGAGCAGCGAGACGACGACCAGCAGCCACAGCCCGGGCGAGGAGAGCGCCAGCGTCGCCGCGGCGCCGAGGATCAGCGCGCAGCGCACCGCGTCGCTCCCGATCACCACCTTGCGCGGCCCGAACCGGTCGGCGATCACTCCCCCGCCGAGCATCAGCACCGCGCGCGGCACCGCGCCGACCGCCATCACCAGGCCCACCTGCGTCGGCGGCGCCACCTTGGCGGCGGCGAAGCCGAGGGCGAGGAAGTAGACGCAGTCGCCGAGCATGGACGCGGTGTACGCGATCAGCCAGCGCAGCACGTTCCCGTCCTTGTGCGCGGGCCTGCCGTGCGGTGTTGCGGATATCGCGGTCGCCGTCATGGTGGCGGCCCTCCTCTGGTCTCGACGTCGGGTCGGGCGCGGTCTCAGGGGCCTTCCGCGGTCACTCCCGGAACGGGAATCCGTACATCTGCACGGCCACCAGCTCCCGCCCCTCGGTGTCGCCCGCCTCGACCGCCGCCTTGCCGCGGTCGATCCAGCGGCGCATGAGCGCGGTGATCTCCTCGTCCATTTCGTGGAGTTCGGCGGCGCTGAGCCGCGGCATGTACTCGGAGCTGAAGGAGGCGTCGGTCCACTCCCCCGCCCAGGCGGCCTGCTGGGCCAGGTAGCGCTCGTACCGCTCGTAGCGGCTGGCCAGGAGCTGCCTGGTGACCTCGTTGACGACGGCTGCGCCCTCGGGCCGGTCCGTGAAGTCCCCGCTGCGGAAGGAGAAGCCGCGCTCGGCGGAGACCTTCCACCAGCGCTCGCGGCCGTCGGTGCTCTTCTCGGGGGCCTCGACGATGAAGCCGTGGGCGGCGAGCTTGCGCAGGTGGTAGCTGACCAGGGACACCGCCTCGTCCACCTGGTCGGCCAGGTGGGAGGCGGTGGCGGCGCCCGAGGTGACCAGGTGGCGGTAGAGCTGGATGCGCAACGGGTGGGTGAAGACCTTCAGCGCGTCGAGGTCGGTGATGCGCTGAGCCTGGGGCCGGGGGGCGTCGTCTTTTTCTGGCACGACCACCAGCCTAGATAGGAAAGAAAAGTTGCGCAATCTGATTTGCGCAACTTCTCTTTCTCATCTGTTCACCGGCCGTGGACCGGGCGCCCCCGGCAGGATGTCGGGCATGTCACTCGACGGCACCCGCGCGCACCTCCGCGGCCCCGGCGACCTGCCCCCGCTGGTCGAACGCGCCGCCCGCACCGCACAGCAGCTCGGCTTCCCCCACTCCTGCCGCCCCGAGCAGGGCCGCCTGCTGCGCGCGCTCGCCGCGGGCGCCACCCGTATCGGCGAGACCGGTACCGGACTCGGAGTGGGGCTCGGCTGGCTGGTCACGGGCATGCGGGACGACGCCACCGCGGTGAGCGTCGAGCGCGATCCGGGGCGCGCGGAAACGGCCGCCTGGCTGTTCTCGGACCTCGCGCCGCAGGTCACCGTCGAATGCGGCGACTGGAAGGACATCGCCGCGCACGGCCCCTTCGACCTGCTGGTCCTGGACGGCGGCGGCCAGGGGAAGGGGGACGAGGCGGCCGATCCCGTGGAGCTGCTGCGCCCCGGCGGCGTCCTCGTCGTGGACGACTTCACGCCCGCCGACCGGTGGCCGCCGCTGCACGAGGGCAGCCCCGATTTGGCCAGGCTGCACTGGCTGGAGCACCCGGCGCTGCGCTCGGTGGAGATACCGCTCGCGCCGGACCTCGCGGCGCTGGTCTGCACCCGCCGCCAGGACTGAGCCGCCGAAATAGCGGAGCCGCCGCACATGGAGGGCGGCGGCCGACGGAAACCCCGTGCTCAGCGCACTGGGTGCCCGGCCTCCCGCAGCGCCGTCTTGACCTCGCCGATCCGCAGGTCGCCGAAGTGGAAGACGGACGCGGCCAGTACGGCGTCGGCGCCCGCCGCCACCGCGGGCGCGAAGTCGGCGAGGCGGCCCGCGCCGCCGGAGGCGATCACCGGGACCGTCACCAGCTTGCGGACGGCCGCGATCATCTCCGTGTCGTAGCCGTCCTTGGTGCCGTCCGCGTCCATCGAGTTGAGCAGGATCTCGCCCGCGCCCAGCTCGGCCGCGCGCTGCGCCCACTCCACCGCGTCGATGCCGGTGCCGCGCCGCCCGCCGTGCGTGGTGACCTCGAAGGAACCCGAGGGGGTGCGCCGCGCGTCCACCGACAGCACCAGCACCTGCCGGCCGAACCGCTCGGCGATCTCCCGGATCAGCTCGGGCCTGGCGATGGCCGCCGTGTTGACGCCCACCTTGTCGGCGCCCGCGCGCAGCAGCAGGTCCACGTCCGTGACCGTCCGCACACCGCCGCCCACGGTGAGCGGGATGAAGACCTGCTCGGCCGTACGGCGGACGACGTCGTACGTGGTCTCCCGGTCGCCGGAGGACGCGGTGATGTCCAGGAAGGTCAACTCGTCGGCGCCCTCGGCGTCGTAGAGTTTGGCCATCTCCACCGGGTCGCCCGCGTCCCGCAGATTCCGGAAGTTGACGCCCTTCACGACGCGGCCGTTGTCCACGTCGAGGCAGGGGATGACACGGACCGCGAGGGTCATCTGCCGGCTCCTCGGTAGGCTTCGATCTCCACCTCGACCAGGACGCGGGAGTCCATGAAACCGGCCACCACGACCATGGTGGCGGCGGGCCGCACGGCCCCGAACAGCTCCCGGTGGGCACGCCCGACGTCGTCGGCGTCCCTGGCGTGGCTCATGTACATGCGGGTGCGGATCACACTGTCGGGCCCGAGGCCGAAGGGCTCGATCGCCGCCAGCGCGTTCCCGAAGGCGAGCAGGGCCTGTTCGTACGGGCTGCCCTCGCCGCGCACCTCGCCGTCGACGAGGGGCATCGTGCCGGACACCAGGACCAGGTCCCCCGCCGCGACGGCGCGGGCGAAACCGATGGTCTCCTCCAGCGGGCTTTCGGACTGGTCGCGCCGTACTGCGGGGGTCTCCGTCATCGTGATACCGCCTCCAGGGCTTCTTCCAAGGTGAACGCCTTGGCGTAGAGCGCCTTTCCGACAATCGCGCCTTCGACACCCCGCGGCACGAGAGTCGCGATGGCGCGCAGGTCGTCGAGGGACGAGACGCCGCCGGACGCGACGACCGGCCGGTCGGTGGCGGCGCAGACCCCGGCGAGCAGTTCCAGGTTGGGGCCCTGGAGCGTACCGTCCTTGGCGATGTCGGTGACGACGTACCGCGCGCAGCCCTCGGAGTCCAGCCGGGCCAGCGTCTCGTAGAGGTCGCCGCCGTCGCGGGTCCAGCCCCGGCCGCGCAGCGTGGTGCCGCGCACGTCGAGGCCGACCGCGATCCGGTCGCCGTGCTCGGCGATGACCTTGGCGACCCACTCCGGGGTCTCCAGCGCGGCCGTGCCGAGGTTGACGCGGGTGCAGCCGGTGGCGAGCGCGGCGGCGAGCGTGTCGTCGTCGCGGATGCCGCCGGACAGCTCGACCTTGATGTCCATCGAACGGGCCACCTCGGCGATCTGCGCCCGGTTGTCGCCGGTGCCGAAGGCCGCGTCGAGGTCCACCAGGTGCAGCCACTCCGCGCCCGCCGCCTGCCAGGCCAGCGCGGCGGCGTGCGGGTCGCCGTAGGACGTCTCGGATCCGGACTCGCCGTGCACGAGGCGTACGGCCTGGCCGTCCCGGACGTCGACGGCGGGGAGGAGTTCGAGCCTGTTCATCGGGTGCGTCCTACGTCGTAGAAGGGAGGAGGTGAAAGCGGACGGTAGAAGGGGGCCGGGCGGCGAGTGAGAGGGTCTAACGGGTCGAGCGGTTGACGCGTGAGACCGCGTTAGAGGGTGTCCAGCCAGTTGGTGAGCAACTGGGCGCCCGCGTCGCCGGATTTCTCCGGGTGGAACTGGGTGGCCCACAGCGCGCCGTTCTCCACCGCGGCCACGAACGGCTCGCCGTGCGTGGCCCAGGTGACCTTCGGCGCGCGGATCGCCGCGTTGTGCGTGTCGAATTCCCACTCGCGCACCGCGTAGGAGTGCACGAAGTAGAAGCGGGCGTCGGTGTCCAGGCCCGCGAACTGCCGTGAGTCGGCGGGCGGCCGTACGGTGTTCCAGCCCATGTGCGGGACGACGGGCGCCTTCAGCGGCTCGACCGTGCCGGGCCACTCGTCGAGCCCTTCGGTCTCCACGCCGTGCTCGATGCCGCGGGCGAAGAGGATCTGCATGCCGACGCAGATGCCCATGACCGGCCGTCCGCCGGCCAGCCTGCGGCCGACGATCCAGTCGCCGCGTACGCCCTTCAGGCCCGCCATGCAGGCGGCGAAGGCGCCGACGCCGGGCACCAGCAGCCCGTCGGCGTTCATCGCCCGGTCGAAGTCGGCGGTGATCTCCACCTCGGCCCCGGCGCGCGCGAGCGCCCGCTCGGCCGAACGGACGTTGCCGAAGCCGTAGTCGAGGACGACCACGCTCTTGTGCCTCAGTCCAGTCATGTCGGCTCCTCCCGCTAGAGCTGGAGCAGCCCGGCCGCCAGCGCCATCACGGAGCCGATGGCCAGGACCGCGATCATGCTCTTGGACTGCTTCTGCTGCCAGAAGGAGTAGACGCCTCCGGCGAGGAAGAGCCCGAGCAGGATGAAGAGGGTCGAGTACGTGTTCATAGCGCGCCCTTGGTCGACGGCAGGATTCCGGCGGCGCGCGGGTCGCGCTCGCTGGCGTAGCGCAGCGCCCGGGCGAGCGCCTTGAACTGGCACTCCACGATGTGGTGCGCGTTGCGCCCGTACGGCACGTGGACGTGCAGCGCGATCTGCGCCTGGGCGACGAAGGACTCCAGGATGTGCCGGGTCATCGTGGTGTCGTAGGAGCCGATCATCGGCGCCATGTTCTCCGGCTCGGTGTGCACCAGGTAGGGGCGGCCCGACAGGTCGACGGTCACCTGGGCGAGGGATTCGTCCAGCGGGACCGTGCAGTTGCCGAAGCGGTAGATGCCGACCTTGTCGCCGAGCGCCTGCTTGAACGCGGCACCGAGCGCGAGCGCGGTGTCCTCGATCGTGTGGTGCGTGTCGATGTGCAGGTCGCCCTCGGTCTTCACCGACAGGTCGAACAGGCCGTGCCTGCCGAGCTGGTCGAGCATGTGGTCGTAGAAGCCCACACCGGTGGAGACGGCCACCTGTCCCGTACCGTCCAGGTCGATCTCGACGACGACGGACGTCTCCTTGGTGCTGCGCTCCACGCGGCCCACGCGGGTCATGCGGACTCCTCCGTACGGTGGTGCCTGATGTGCTGCTGGTCGCTGTGTTCCTTGACCACGGTCCTGACGGCGTCGAGGAACGCGTCGTTCTCCGCCGGGGTGCCCGCGGAGACCCGCAGCCAGCCGGGGACGCCGTTGTCCCGGACGAGGACGCCGTGGTCGAGGATCGCCTGCCAGGCGGCGTGGCTGTCGGCGAAGCGGCCGAACTGCACGAAGTTGGCGTCGGACTCGGTGACCGCGCAGCCGATCGCCGTCAACTCGGCGACGAGCCGGTCCCGTTCGTCCTTGAGCTGCTGGACGTAGCCGAGCAGTGTGTCGGTGTGCTCCAGGGCGGCCAGCGCGGTCGCCTGGGTGACCGAGGACAGGTGGTACGGCAGCCGGACGAGCTGCACCGCGTCCACCACGGCGGGGTCGGCCGCCAGATAGCCGAGCCGCAGCCCGGCGGCGCCGAACGCCTTGGACATGGTGCGGGTCAGCACCAGGTGCGGGCGGCCCTCGATCAGCGGCAGCAGCGACGGGCGGTGCGAGAACTCGCCGTACGCCTCGTCCACCACCACCATCGACGGCTTGGCGGCCTGCGCGGCCTCGTACAGCGCCAGTACGGTCGCGGCGTCCACGGCCGTACCGGTCGGATTGTTGGGCGAGCAGACGAACACCACGTCGGGGCGGCGGCGGTGGATCTCGCGGACCGCCGCGTCCACGTCGATCCGGAACTCCGCGTCGCGCGGCCCGGAGATCCAGCCGGTGCCGGTGCCGCGCGAGATCAGCGCGTGCATCGAGTACGACGGCTCGAAGCCGATCGCGGTCCTGCCGGGGCCGCCGAAGGTCTGGAGGAGCTGCTGGATGACCTCGTTGGAGCCGTTGGCCGCCCACACCTGGTCGCTGCCCACGCGGTGGCCCGCGGTCCTGGACAGATACGCGGCCAGCTCGGTGCGCAGCTCGACGGCGTCCCGGTCCGGGTAGCGGTTGAGCTGCCGGGCGGCCTCGGTGACGCGCTCGGCGATCCGGGCGACCAGCGCGTCGGGCAGCGGATACGGGTTCTCGTTGGTGTTCAGCCGCACCGGCACGTCGAGCTGGGGCGCGCCGTACGGGGACTGGCCGCGCAGTTCGTCGCGGATGGGCAGGTCGTCGATGCCGGTCACGGGAGGTCCCATCCGAAGCGGGCCTTGACCGCGGCGCCGTGTGCGGGCAGGTCCTCGGCCTCGGCGAGCGTCACCACGTGGTGGGCGACCTCGGCGAGCGCGTCGCGCGTGTAGTCCACGACGTGGATGCCGCGCAGGAAGGACTGCACGGACAGGCCCGAGGAGTGGCAGGCGCAGCCGCCGGTGGGCAGGACGTGGTTGGAGCCCGCGCAGTAGTCGCCGAGCGAGACGGGGGCGTGCGGGCCGACGAAGATCGCGCCCGCGTTGCGCACGCGGGCCGCGACGGCGGCGGCGTCCTCGGTCTGGATCTCCAGGTGCTCGGCGGCGTAGGCGTCCACCACCTCCAGGCCCTGGTCGAGGGTGTCGACCAGCACGGTCGCCGACTGGCGGCCGGTGAGCGAGGCGGTGATCCGCTGGGTGTGCCGGGTGGCCTCGACCTGGGCCTCCAGCTCCTTGTCGACCGCGTCGGCCAGCTCGGGCGAGGTGGTGACCAGGACGGCGGCGGCGAGCGGGTCGTGCTCGGCCTGGCTGATCAGGTCGGCGGCGACGTAACCGGGGTCGGCGGCGGCGTCGGCGAGGATCGCGATCTCGGTGGGCCCGGCCTCGGCGTCGATGCCGATCCGGCCCTTGAGCAGGCGCTTGGCGGCGGCCACGTAGATGTTGCCGGGGCCGGTGACGAGGTTGACCGGGCGGCACTCGTCGGTGCCGTACGCGAACATCGCGACGGCCTGCGCGCCGCCGGTGGCGTACACCTCGGTCACGCCGAGCAGGGCGCAGGCGGCGAGGATGGTGGGGTGCGGGGAGCCGCCGAAGTCCTTCTGCGGCGGGGAGGCCACCGCGATGCCCTCGACCCCGGCCTCCTGCGCGGGCACGACGTTCATCACGACGGACGACGGGTAGACGGCGAGGCCGCCGGGCACGTAGAGGCCCACGCGCTGGACGGGCAGCCACTTCTCGGTGACGGTCCCGCCGGGCACGACCCGTGTGGTGACGTCCTGGCGGCGCTGTTCGCGGTGGACCAGGCGGGCGCGGCGGATCGACTCCTCCAGCGCGGCGCGCACGGCCGGGTCGAGCGCGGCCAGCGCGTCGCTCAGCGCCCGCTCGGGCACCCGCAGCCGGTCGACCCTGACGCCGTCGAACCGCTCTCCGTACTCGATGACCGCCGCCGTGCCGCGATGGCGCACGTCCTCGCAGATCGGCCGCACGGTGTTCAGCGCCGCCTCCACGTCGAACTCGGCTCGGGGCAGCAGGTCGCGGTCGATCCCGCCCTCGGGGAAGGCGGCACCGCGCAGATCGATTCGGGAGATCACCCTGCCAAGTGTAGAGACCCGGGCATGGGGGACGTTCCGCGGTTCCACTCCGTGATACGCCGCCCGAGGCGGGCCCGCCGCTGTCGCGGGCATGGCCTAGCGTGGCGGCGGGTCGTGGGAGGGGGAAGGGTGAGCGAGCGTCGTGGTGAGGGGCCGCCGGGCGACTGGACGGCTGTGGAGCAGGGGATGTGGCGGGCCTTCCGGCTCGGTGCGGCCTTCGGGGCGGGGGCCGGGGGGACGCCCGCGGTACGGGCCGACGCCGTCGCGCAGCTGCTGCTGGACGGGCCGCCGCCGGAGCCGGGGCGGGTGGCGGCGCTCAAACTGGCGGGCCTGCGGATCACCGGCCGTCTGTCGCTGGCGGGCGGCACCGTCGCCCCCTACGTACAGTTCGACGACTGCCGCTTCGAGGACCAGGTGCTGCTGCCGGAGTGCCGGGCGGGCAGTGTCCGGCTGGTGCGCTGCCACCTCCCGCGGCTGGAGGCCGCCCGGCTCCAGATCACCGGTGACCTGCATCTGCCGCAGTGCGTCGTGACCGGCGGCATCCGCCTGACCGACGCCCAGATCGGCACCGACCTCCTGCTCAACCAGCTCACCGTCCGCCGCGACCGCCACGGCCGCGCCATCGCCGCCGACGGTCTCACCGTCGGCCAGGACCTGGACGCCGAACTCCTCGACCTGCGCGGCGAGTTCAGCCTTCGCAGCGCCCGCGTCGGCGGCCGTCTCAACCTGCGCGGGGCCACCCTGCGCAATCCGTACGGCCGCGACGCGCTCAACGCCGCCCGCACGACGGTCGAGCACACCGTCTACCTCACCACCAGTTGGCCCGCGAACCGCTCGCCCGACACGACCGCGGCTCCCGGCGGGACGGCCCCCGCGGGCGGCGGCGAGCCGTCCGGCGCGGCCCGCAGGGAGTTCAGCGCGGAGGGCGGGGTGCGGCTGGACGACGCCCGGGTGGGCAACGCCGTGGTGATCGACCGGGCGCGGTTCCGGCTGGGGGAAGGGCAGCAGCTCTCGCTACGGCGGTTGCAGACGCCCGAGTTGCGGATCACCTTGGGGACGCCGCCCAGCGGGCCGATGTCGTTGGCGGGCGCGCGGGTGGGGCGGCTGACCGACGCGCCGCAGAGCTGGCCGGGCCCGGGGCAGGTCGATCTGACGGACTTCTCGTACGAGGCGCTGACCCCGCGCACCGCCTTCCCGCTGCGCGAGCGCGTCGCGTGGCTGAACGCGGCGACGCCGGAATACAGTCCCGGCCCGTACGAGCGGCTGGCCGCCGCGCTGCGGGCGGGCGGCGAGGACGCGCACGCCCGCGAGGTGCTGCTGGCCAAGCAGCGCCGCCGCCGCGAGTCGCTGCCGCCGGCCGGGCGGGCGTGGGGGTGGCTCCAGGACGTGACGGTCGGATACGGCTACCGGCCCGGCCGGGCCGCGGTGTGGATGGCGGTGCTGTGGGCGCTGGGAGCGCTGTACTTCGCCCTCCACAAGACGCCGCCCCCGGCGGGGAACGACTACCGGCCGCATTGGAGCCCCGCGCTCTACGCCCTTGACCTGCTCCTGCCGGTGATCGACCTCGGCCAGGACAACGCGTGGCGGGAGGTCGGCGTCAGCCAGTGGGTGGCCTCCCTGCTCACCCTGCTCGGCTGGACCCTCGCCACCACGGTCGCCGCGGGCGCCTCCCGCATGCTCAGCCGCGGTTGATCACGGGCGGCCGCCCTCGGCCGCGGTCGAGCCGGACGACAGCCGTCAGGGCCGGGCGGGCGCCGTGTGCGGGAGAGCCGGGCGGCAGCCATGAGGTGCGTCACCCCCGCTCAACCGATCGGCGGCGTTTCGGGGCCCGCCGCGGCCCCGAGGGGCGCAGCGGATGCCTAAGGCGGGCGTACTGCCCGTACCCTTGCTCACTGTGACCGATCGTCTTCCGCTCTTCCCGCTCAGTACGGCGCTCTTTCCCGGCCTGGTGCTGCCGCTGAACGTCTTCGAGGAGCGGTACCGCGCGCTCGTGGGCGATCTGCTGGCGCTCCCCGAGAACGCGCCGCGGCGTTTCGGCGTGGTGGCGATCAAGAACGGCCAGGAGGTCGCTCCGACGGGCCAGGACGGCGGGGACACCGGTCCGGCCGCCGGTCTCGGCGAGGACCCGGAGGCGGCGCTGTACGGCTACGGGTGCATCGCGGACGCGGCGGGCATCGCGGAGCGCGACGACGGCGGGTACGAATTGGTGGCCACGGGTCTGATCCGGTTCAAGCTGCTGTCGGTGGACGCGAGCGGGCCCTATCTGACGGCCGAGTACGAGGAGCTGCCGGACGAGCCCGGCGCGGGCGCGGGCGCGCTGGCCTCCGAGGTCTCACGGGTGTTCGGCACGTATCAGAAGCGGCTGGCCGGGGCGCGCGAGCGCACCCTCGCGCCGGGGCAGGAGTTCCCCGACGACGCCACGGTGCTGTCGTATCTCGTCGCGGCGGCGGTGGTCGTGGAGACCTCGGTGAAGCAGGAGCTGCTGGAGGCGGCGGACACCGCGGCCCGGCTGACGGCCGAACTGCGGCTGCTGCGCCGCGAGAGCGCGGTGATCGACAAGCTGCCGTCACTGCCCGCGGTGGAACTCACCCACCAGGCGATCAGCGCCAACTAGCGCGTATCAGGGGGTCGGCGATGGCGAAGAAGGCGCGTGCGGCCGGAGGCACCCCGGCCACGGTCGCCCTGGAGAAGGCGGGCCTGCCGTTCACCGTGCACGCCTACGCGCACGACCCGGCGTCCGAACTCTCCTACGGCGCCGAGGCCGCGGCGGCGCTGGGCGCGGCGCTCGGGGTGCCCCCCGACGAGGTCCGGGGCCGGGTCTTCAAGACGCTGGTCGCGGAGGTGGACGGCGCTTTGACCGTGGCGGTCGTCCCGGTCGCGGGCTCGCTCGACCTCAAGGCGCTGGCCGCGGCGGTCGGCGGCAAGCGCGCCACGATGGCGGCGCCGGCCGACGCCGAGCGCAGCACCGGTTACGTGCTCGGCGGGATCTCCCCGCTGGGCCAGCGCAAGCGCCTGCCCACGGCTCTGGACGCCTCGGCGCTCGGCTTCCCCACGGTCTTCGTCTCCGCGGGCAAGCGCGGCCTGGAGCTGGAGCTGTCCCCCGCCGACCTGGTGACGCTCACCTCAGCGGTGACGGCCCGGATCTCCCGTATCTGACCGGGACGCCTCGACCTCGCCTTGAGCGGGAGAGCGTCACTGCGCCGGGGGCGGCGGCGGAGGCGGCGGCGCGCCCCACGGCTGCGGCGCCACGTACACCGGCTGCGGGTCGCGCGGCCCGAAGAGCGAGGTCAGGCCCAGGTGCACCAGCATCGCCGCCGCCGACCAGGCGACCAGCGCGCTCTTGGCGCGCAGCTTCAGCGGCCCGTCGAAGACGACGTTCGGGCCGACCTCCTTGGCGTGTGCCTTGATGTGGACGGTCGGTCCGAGGGCGATGCCCAGCCGCCAGCCGACGATGGAGGCGAGGACGCCGCCGACCGCGAGGCCGAGGACCACGGCGACGCCGCCGCGGCGGTACCAGAGGAAGACGCCGAGGGCGGTCAGCGCGCCCAGGCACAGCGCGATCAGCACGAAGGTGCCGTCGCCGCCGATCGCCTCTTCGCCCTCGGTGTCCTTGAGGTAGATGTACTTGCCGTCCGAGATCAGCGGGACGCGCGGTGACAGCCACGCCCACAGCAGCCCGAGGAACACCCCGCACACCGTGACGGCGACCGCGACGAGCGCGGCGCGGCCCAACTCGGCGACCGGTGAGGGCCGGTCCCCCTTGCCGTCGCCTCCACCGGGGCCTGCGCCCGGGTACGGCGGGAACGGCGGCGGCTGGTCATGCGGCGTCAGGGGTGCGGTCACCCGCCCATCGTGCCAGGTCTGCCTGTCCGTCGCTTCATCGGCAGGCCGCCCTGCGGTAGGCCCAGGTGGCGACGGCCAGCGAGCCGACGCCGACGGCCGCGCACACGGACAGGTCGCCGACGACCGCGGCCCAGTGCGGATGCCCGCCGAAGGTGCGGGCGAACGCCTCGACGCCGTACGTGGAGGGCAGCAGATCGCGCGCCCAGGAGATCGGCGCGGGCATGTGCGAGGCGGGCAGCACGCCGAGCAGCAGCGCCGCCGACATGCCCAACTGGCCGAAGAGCGTGGCGATCTCCTGCCGCGGCGCGAGCAGCCCGAGGGCCGCGCCGAGGCCGGAGAGCGCGGCCCCGGCCAGCGGGATCACGACGGCGAGGATCCACAGATTGGCCAGCGGCAGATGGAACAGGACGCAGCCGGTCACGGCGGTCACGAGGGTGCCGGGCACGGTGAAGGACGCGTACGCGCCCGCCGCGCCGAGGACGACGGCGGCCGGCGGCACCGGCAGCGTCGCGTAGTGGTCGAGTCCGCCGGACGCCCTGAGCTGTCCGAAGTACTGCGCGAGCAGATTGAGCGCGACGAAGGCGACCACCAGGACGCTGGAGCCCGCGACGACCGAGCGCGCCGCCTCCCCGTCCCCGCCGTCGACCACTCCGCGCATCATCACCATGATCCCGACGGACTGGAAGGTGGCGACGAACAGCAGCGGTATCCGGGCCACCCGGGCCCGCGAGAGCTGCGCGCGGTAGACCGCGCCGAAGGCGGGCCACAGCCGGGCCCGCGGCGCGAGCGGCGCGGCGCCGGACTGCTGCGCGGCGACGCCCCGGGGCGCGGGAACGGTTGGGGTGAGCACGCTCATACGCAGGCTCCACGCGTCGGTGCGGAACACGGCGGGGCCGTGTCGTACGGCGAAAGCACGGGGTCGTACGGCCGGGGGACGGGGGCGTACGGCCGGAGGGCGGGTGCGTACGGCCGGAGGGCGGGGGCGTACGGCGCGACCGCCGGTCGGGGCGGCGCGGACCGCGGGGGGAGCCGTCTCATGACTTCACCAGGCCCTCTCCCCTGCCGCCGAGCGCGAGGTAGACGTCCTCCAGGCTGGGCATCGCCAGGGTGAAGTCGTCCAGGGCGGCGAAGGCCGGTCCCCCGGTGACCTCGGCGACGGCGGCGCGGGCCCGCTCCTGGGGCAGCCGCAGCGTCCAGCGGCGGCCCGAGATGTCGGCGAGCGGGTGCAGGGCGGCGATGGCGGGCAGCGACATCGGCGGCTCGTCGCGCCACACGAGGTCGAGCCTGACCTCGTCGGCGACCAGCGACCGCAGGCCCGTGGGGGTGTCGCAGGCGATGACCTTGCCGTGGTCGAGCACGGCGACCCGGTCCAGGACGTTCTCCGCCTCGATGACGTTGTGGGTGACCAGCAGCACCGTCGCGCCGTGCTCGGTCCTGCGGCGGCCGACCGCGGCCCACACCGCGCGCCGGGCGACCGGGTCCATGCCGGTGGTGGGCTCGTCGAGGACCAGAACGGGCCGCTGGCCGACCAGGACGGCCGCGAAGCAGGCCAGCCGCCGCTGGCCGCCGGAGAGGCGCTTGATGGGGCGTCCCGCGATCGGGCCGAGTTCGAGTTCGTCCAGGACGGCGTCGCGTTCGGCGCGGGCGGCGCGCGCGTCCAGGCCGCGCAGCCGTCCGGTGGTCTCGGCGGCGAGCGCGACGGTCAGCTCGTCCAGCGCGGACGACTCCTGGCCGAGGTAGCCGACCAGCCGGGAGGCCCGGTCCGGGTGGCGTACGAGGTCGTGGCCGAGCAGGTCGATCGATCCGGCGTCGGGCCGCAGCAGGCCGGTGAGCTGGCGGACCAGGGTGGTCTTGCCCGCGCCGTTGGGGCCGAGGATGCCGAAGAGTTCGCCGCGGCCGACGTCGAGGTCGATGCCGTCGTTGGCGCGTACGACACCGGGCCTGGGCGCGGCGGCGGTCTCGGGTGCCTGGTCGGCGGCGGTACGGCGGCGGCGCAGCCCTCGGCCCCTGGCCGCGGAACCGGCCGGGTACGTTCTGACCAGACCGCGCACGGTGCACACCGTGTCGCGGGCTGTGGCGACCGCTGGGGGCGCCGTCTCCTCCGTGCCCGTACTCACGAGGATCGAGAGTACGCGCCGCACGCGGCATCCGGCGCAAGGGGGGCCCGGTTCACCCGCTTTCCCCTCGGACCCGCCCGAGGCGCGGGAGGGCGCGGGCCCGGCCGCTCACTCCCCCGCGGGTGCGTGCTCGGCGACCGCGTGGGCGTCGACCTCGCGCCAGAATCCGGCCCTGATCGCGTACCGGTCGTGCTCGTCGATCTGGTCGTCCTTGTGGGCGAGCAGGCCGAAGCGGGCGGCGTATCGCAGCAGCTCACCGTCTATGCGGTGCGGGACGCGGGGGTAGTGGGTGGAGAGCTGCTGGAGCTGGGAGGTGTCGGTGAGGCGGGCGATCCAGCGGCGGGCGAAGACCTGGCCGACCTCGAAAGGGTCGCCGCTGACCGCCGTGATGTCGGCCTCGCGGTCCGCCCAGCGCTGCTCGGCGGAGGTGAGCTGGGCGAGGGTGGGCAGGCCGCTGGTGTCGGGCAGGTCGGCGCCCGCGCCGCGGTCGGTCCAGCCCTTGTCCGACGACCAGCGCAGGGTGGCGCTGGGGGCCGGCTGGGCCGGCGGCGGCGCGGGGGCGGCGTGGCTGCGGCCGAGATCGGCGAGATCCTTCGGGGTGGGCACGGTGGGACCGGCGGGTTCCGGCGGGGCAACCTTGCCCGGCGGTGTGCTCTCGGCCGCCGCCGGTTCCGGCGCGGTGCCGTTCTTGCCCGGCCGCTCCTCCGGGGGCGCCAGCCGCTCGCCGCCCGAGGCCGACTCGGGCAGCGGCGCGGAGAGGATCGCGGCGATCTCCGGGCGCGGGCCGGGCGGCGGACAGACGCCGGGGATCTCGCGGGCCCTGATCGCCGCGGTGATCCACTGGCGGTCCAGCACGCGCCGCTCGTCGGCCTCCGCGACCAGGTCTTCCGACTGGTTGTAGTCCCCGTCGGCGGCCTGGACGGCCCACAGGTGGACGGCGACGCCGTGCTCCTTGGCGGACATCATGCCGGGCAGCAGATCGCCGTCACCGGTCACCAGGACGACGTCGGAGCACGCGCGGTTGCGGGCCAGCTCCGACAGCTCGGCGTGCATGGCGGCGTCCACGCCCTTCTGCGCCCACCGGCCGTCCGTCCGGGTGAGTGCGCCCAGTCGTACGGTCACTCGGGGCATCACCCGCAGCCGACGGTGTTCCGGTTGCGGAACCCGGTCGGGTGCGCCGTCGAACCAGTAGATCCGCAGCAGTGGCTGACCGGTCTCCAACTCAGCACGTTCGCGCAGGCCAGCGACGACGGCGGCATGATCAACGGTGATCCGGGACCGGGAGGGTTCACCCGCCAACAGACTCGCCGCAGCACCCAGTAGGTAGCCTGCGTCCACCAGGACGACGCAGCGGTCCATGTTGCACCTCTTCCGGTCGCCCCCCGGCACGGATTTCCCCCGAGTCTGCCCGAATGCTCGGGGGTTATGACCTCGAACCCGATCATCGGCGTGGCGGTGGTCACTTTTCCGGCCGCCCCACTCCGTCAACTGCCCGAAATGCGCGCTTCGTACTCCCATGCAAATCTGATGGCGGCCGATGGGCCACCAGGCCAACGGCCGACATCCCCCACTAGGAGAGACGATCGTGGCTAAGAACAAGAACCAGAACCGTCAGCGCGAGAACCAGAACCAGCAGCGCGGCGCCGCCGCCACCGAGGAGCGGGAGCGCACGCAGCGCCCGATGGACGAGAACCAGCCGGAGATGGCGCCCGCGCAGGACTTCTCGCACAAGCAGAACAAGCAGAAGTTCGGCCACAACTAGTCCCACCGCGTGGTCGCGGGGGCACCCTCCACCAGGGGTGCCCCCGCACTCACATCACGCGCGCCGGGCTCGTACGGCCCGCGCCCCGGCGGTCAACGCGCCCCCGCTCCGGCGGTCAACGTGCGCGCCGCTCCGGCGGTCGACCCGCCCGCCGCGCCGGTGATCAGCCCGCCTGCTGCTGCGCGGCGCCCAGGCACGCGGGGCCCAACAGGGCCTTGAGGTCGCCGAAGAGCGAGGGGTCCGCGGTCACCCGGTGCCGGTCGAGCCGCAGCACCGTGGTCGTGCGCGCGCCCTGGAGCTTCACCCGTACCTCGGTGTTGCCCTTGTGGCTGGAGAGCACTTCGCCGAGCCTGGCCACCAGCGGCGGGGTCACCTTGACCGTCGGGATGGAGATCATCACCGGCGCGTTGGTGCCCACGTCCGACAGGTCGGGGACCATCAGCTCCATCGCCACCAGCCGCGGGATGTCCTCCCGCTTGTCGAGCCGCCCCTTGACGAAGACCACGGCGTCCTCGACGAGTTGGGTCGAGACCAGTTGGTAGGTGGCGGGGAAGAACATGCAGTCGACGGAGCCCGCCAGGTCCTCGACGGTGGCGATCGCCCACGCGTTGCCCTGCTTGGTCATCTTCCGCTGGAGCCCGGAGATGATGCCCCCGATGGTGACGATCGCGCCGTCGGAGTAGTCACCGGCCAGCGCGGCGATCGCGGCGTCCGTCTTGTCGTTGAGGATGTGCTCGATGCCGAAGAGCGGATGGTCGGAGACGTAGAGGCCGAGCATCTCCCGTTCCTGCGCGAGCAGATACGTCTTGTCCCACTCGATGTCGGAGAAGACCACGTCCATCCCGAAGGCCGGGGTGTCGTCGCCCTCCTCCCCCGCGCCGCCGAACAGGTCGAACTGGCCCTCGGCCTCCTTGCGTTTGACCTGCACCACGTTGTCGATCATCGTCTCGAAGTGCTCGGTCAGACCGCGCCTGGTGTGCTTCATCGTGTCGAACGCGCCGGCCTTGATCAGCGATTCGACGGTCCGCTTGTTGCACGCCACCACCTCGACCTTGTCGAGGAAGTCCGGGAAGGTCGCGTACCGCCCCTTGGCCTTGCGGCTGCGGACCACCGACTCCACCACGTTCGTCCCGACGTTGCGCACGGCGGTGAGGCCGAAGACGATCGTGTCGTCACCGCGCGGTGTGAAGTTGGCGTTGGACTCGTTGACGTCCGGCGGCAGCACCTTGATGCCCATCCGGCGGCACTCGTTGAGATAGAGCGCCATCTTGTCCTTGTCGTCCTTGACCGAGGTCAGCAGGCCCGCCATGTACTCGGCCGGGTAGTTGGCCTTGAGATACGCGGTCCAGTAGGAGACCAGGCCGTACGCGGCGGAGTGCGCCTTGTTGAAGGCGTATCCGGCGAACGGCACCAGCACGTCCCAGACCGCCTGGATGGCCTGGTCGGAGTAGCCGCGCTCGCGCATGCCCGCCTGGAAGGGGATGAACTCCTTGTCGAGGACTTCCTTCTTCTTCTTGCCCATCGCGCGGCGCAGCAGGTCGGCCTGGCCGAGCGAGTAACCGGCCAGCACCTGGGCGGCCTTCTGCACCTGCTCCTGATAGACGATCAGGCCGTAGGTGATGTCGAGGACTTCGCGGAGCGGCTCTTCCAGCTCCTTGTGGATCGGGGTGATCTCCTGCTGCTTGTTCTTGCGCAGCGCGTAGTTGATGTGCGAATTCATGCCCATCGGGCCCGGCCGGTACAGGGCCGAGACGGCGGAGATGTCCTCGAAGTTGTCGGGCTTCATCATGCGCAGCAGGGCGCGCATGGGGCCGCCGTCGAACTGGAAGACGCCCAGGGTGTCGCCGCGCCCGAGCAGCGCGTACGTGTTGGGGTCGTCCAGCGGCAGGGACAGCAGGTCGATGTCGATGCCCTTGTTGGCCTTGATCGACTTGACCGCGTCATCCATGATCGTCAGGTTGCGCAGGCCGAGGAAGTCCATCTTCAGCAGGCCGAGCGACTCACAGCTCGGGTAGTCCCACTGCGTGACGACCGCGCCGTCGTTCTTCGGCGAGAAGATCGGCACGTGGTCGATCAGCGGCTCGGCGGACATGATCACGCCCGCCGCGTGCACGCCCATCTGCCGGACCAGGCCCTCGATGCCCTTGGCCGAGTTGATCACCTTGGTGACGTCCGGCTCGTTCTCGTACATCGCCCGGACCTCGCCCGCCTCGCTGTAGCGCGGGTGGTCCTTGTCGGTGATGCCGGAGAGCGGGATGCCCTTGCCGAGGACGTCGGCGGGCATGGCCTTGGTGATCCGGTCGCCCATGGAGAAGGGGTAACCGAGCACGCGGGCCGAGTCCTTGATCGCGGCCTTGGCCTTGATGGTGCCGTAGGTGGCGATCTGCGCGACCTTGTCGGAGCCGTACTTCTCGGTCACGTAGCGGATGACCTCGCCGCGCCGACGCTCGTCGAAGTCGATGTCGACATCGGGCATGGACACGCGCTCGGGGTTGAGGAAGCGCTCGAAGATCAGGCCGTGCGGGACCGGGTCGAGGTCGGTGATGCCCATGGCGTAGGCGACGATCGAACCGGCCGCGGAACCACGCCCGGGGCCGACCGCGATGCCGTTGTTCTTCGCCCACATGATGAAGTCGGCGACGACGAGGAAGTAGCCGGGGAACCCCATCTGGACGATGGTGTCCATCTCGTAGTCGGCGAGCTTCTGCCGGTCCTCGGGGATGCCGGCGGGGAAGCGCCGGGCCATGCCGCGGGCCACTTCCTCGCGGAACCAGGTCACTTCGGTGTAGCCCTCGGGGACGTCGAACCTGGGCATCAGGTTCTTCGTCTCGAACATGCCCTCGGTCTCGATCCGGTTCGCGATCAGGAGCTGGCTGTTGCGGCAGCCCTCCTGCCACGCGTCCGAGGAGTCGATCGCGTACATCTCGGCGGCGGACTTCAGGTAGTAACCGCTGCCGTCGAACTTGAACCGGTCGGGGTCCGACATGTTCGAGCCGGTCTGGATGCACAGCAGGGTGTCGTGCGCCGAGGACTCGTTGGCGTACGTGTAGTGCGAGTCGTTGGTGACGACGAAGGGCGCGTCGATCTTCTTGGCGATCTCCTCCAGGCCCGCGCGGGCCCGGCGGTCGATGTCGATGTCGTGGTCCATGATCTCGACGAAGAAGTTCTCTTTGCCGAAGATGTCCTGGTACTCGCCGGCGGCCTTGATCGCCTCGTCCATCTGCCCGAGCCGGATACGGGTGGAGATCTCGCCGGAGGGGCAGCCCGTGGTGCCCATCAGGCCCTCGGCGTACTCGCTGAGCAGTTCGCGGTCCATCCGGGGCTTGCGGAAGTAGCCCTCGAAGGCCGCCCGCGACTGGGCGCGGAAGAGATTGTGCAGCCCGACGGCGTTGCGCGCCCAGATGGTCATGTGGGTGTACGCGCCCGCACCCGAGATGTCGTCCCGCTTCTGGTGCGGCGCGCCCCACTTGACGGGCTTGTTGTACCGCCGCGACTCGGGCGCGAGATACGCCTCGATGCCCATCACCGGCGTGACACCGGCGTCCTTGGCCTGGTGGAAGAAGTCGTACGCCCCGTGCAGATTGCCGTGGTCGGTGATGGCCACATGGCTCATCCCCATCTCGTTGCACGCCTTGAACATGTCCTTCAATCTCGCCGCTCCGTCCAGCAGCGAGTACTGGGTGTGGACATGGAGATGGGTGAAGGGCTGGTCGGTCACGGGCGGCGATACCTCCGGCGAGAGGGGGCGGACTGCTGGTGCGTCGCTGGCTGATTCTGGCGGCGCTGCGAGTCTACGACTCGGGTCCGACAACGCGGCGCGGCTCCCCGTACCGCCACCCGTACCGCCACCCGCGCCGGTCCGCCGGAGGAGTCCGCCGCGTGCCTGCCGCCCTCTGTAGTCCCATCCGTTACCCGCCTTTAGGTCACACATACGCTCGCGCATGGCACACTCTGTCGCCATGGACGACATACGGCCGAGGCTGAGGGCGCTGCGCGCTGCCCTTTTCGCCGCGCTGTGCGTCACCCTCTCCTCCACCTCCCATGTGCTGATGTCGCACACCCCGCTGCCGCTGACCGTGGTCGGCGGCGCGTTCGGCGGTGTCTTCGCGCTGGCGTATCTGCTCGGCGGCCGGCACGAGCGCGGCTTCTGGCCGATCGCGGGCCTGATGGTCCCGCTGGAACTGGCCGTCGACACCGTCTTCACCGCGGGCCAGCAGGCCTGTTACGGGCCCGCGGGCGGCCCGGTGACCGGTTCGTGGTGGTCGTTCCACGAGACCTTCCTGTGCAACGGCGGCCAGGTCGGCGGCCAGGGGCTGTCCGCGGTACCGGGCGGCGCCGCCGCGGCGCAGATGCCGTCCACCGCGCTGCCGTGGCTGCTGCTGGCCGTCCATGTGACCGTCGGCCTGGTCGCGTCCTGGTGGCTGCGGCGCGGTGAGGCCGCGCTGCACCGGGTGCTGCGCGTGATGGCCGCCGCCGCCTTCCGGCCGCTGCTGCTGGCCGTGGCCGCCCGCACCGGGCTCGCGGTGCCGCCGCGCCGGTTCCGCCCGGCCGCCCGCGCCTCGGCGGGCCCGCTCGCCGCGCGCCCGCTGCTGCACTCCGTCGTACGCCGTGGTCCGCCCGTCGCGGTCGCAGTCTGACCGTCGTACCGGCACTTTCCTCTCATACCACCACGCGTCATCACGGAGATCCCCATGAGCAGCAGGAACAGCAAGGCCAGCAAGCAGGCCGCCCGCGAGCGGCTGCGCGCGGAGCGCGAGCGCGAGGCGAAGCGGGCGAAGGTCCGCCGCCAGATATTCGTCGGCGTCGGCGTCGTCGCGGTGCTGGCCATCGCGGGCGGTGTCGCCGTCGCGGTCAACGCGGCGAACAAGCCCAGCTACTGGGAGTCCGCCAAGAAGGACAAGCTGGTCAAGCCCGCGAACACCTCGGGCACCAACGGCTCGACCATCGTGGTCGGCGACCCGAAGAACAAGAACAACCTCGACCTGTTCGAGGACCTGCGCTGCCCGGCGTGCGCGCAGTTCGAGCAGACCTCGGGCGCGGACGTCCTCAAGGGCGCCAAGGACGGCAAGTACAAGATCACGTACCACTTCGGCACGTTCCTGGACGGCAACCTCGGCGGCACCGGCTCCAAGAACGCGCTGAGCGCGGTCGGCGCGGCGGCCAACGTGAGCCTGGACGCCTTCGAGGCGTACCACACGCTGCTCTACTCCAAGGACCACCACCCGGAGGAGTCCGGCCCCGACCTGTTCGCGGACGACGCGAACATGATCAAGCTGGCGCAGTTGGTCCCGGCGCTCAAGGACAACGCCGCGTTCCAGACCGCGGTCAAGGAGGGCACCTACGACAAGTGGGCGCTGGACTCCTCCGACGCGTTCAACGCGGCGGGCATCAAGTCCACGCCGACCATCAGGCTCAACGGCAAGGAGCTGACCGCCGACGGTGTGATGGACCAGATCACGGCGGCCCTGAAGTAGCGGCACACCGCTCCGAACGGCGGGAGCCGGTCCCGTACGCGTAGGGGACCGGCTCCCGCCGTTTCGCGCGGCCCGGTCTCCTGCGGCCCCGCGGTCCTACAGCCCGGCCAGGAAGTCCAGCGCGACCGCCCAGGTCTTCTCGGCGGCCTCGGCGTCGTGGTCCGGCAGGTCGGGGTCGGTGTAGAGGTGGCCGGCGCCCCGGTAGCGGTGCACCTCGACGTCGGCGCCGGCCTTGCGCATCCCCAGGTACCAGGAGTTCAGCCAGTCCTCCGGCTCGAAGGGGTCGGGGTCGGCGACATGGAGCTGTACGGGGATGTCGGTGGCCGCGTCGTCGGCGATGTCCGAGGTGCCGTGCAGGAGCAGCAGCCCGCGCGCCTTCTCGTCGCCGAGCGCCACGGTCTGCGCGAGGGCCCCGCCCAGCGAGAAGCCCGCGTAGACCAGCTCCCGCTCGGAGTACGGCGCCGCCGCGAGGACCGCCCGGCGCAGCAGCTCCTCGTTGCCGATCTCCTCGCGGATCGCCCGTCCCGCCTCGACGGTGTCCACGACCCGGCCGTCGTACAGATCGGGCACGACGACCTCGTGCCCGGCCGCCCGCAGCCGGTCGGCGGCGGCGTGCACGGCGGGACGCGGTCCGTAGACGGAGTGGAACAGGACGATCGTCACAGTGCTGCCTTTGTTCGGGTTCGGTACGCGACCATGGTGCCAGCTACCCTCCTTGGGCGGAGCGCCGCGATACGAAGACCCGATGATCCGGGTTTCCTACAAGAAAGCCGAGGTGGACGCGGGATGGTGATGGACAGCGCGCTGCGCCCGGTTCTCGTCGTCTGTGTGGCGGTCGGGGTCTCGCTGGTCGTGGGGTGGACCGTCGACCGCTCCCTGCGCAAGGTGGACGGCCGGCACCCGGAGACCCCGCTGTGGCATCTGCTGCGCCGCTGCGGCATACCCCTCCAGGTGGTGATCTGCACCGCCATACTGCGCGGCGGCTACCGGTCCGCCCATCTGGCGAAGGACCACGCGGAGGCCGTCGGCCAGTTCCTCGTGCTGGTGCTGATCGCCGCGTCCGGCTGGCTGGTGGTACGGGTCGCCGCCGCGGTCATCGACTCCTCGTACGCGCGCTATGTCGCGGTCAGCCACGACGTGCCCAAGATCCGCCGCCTGCGCACCCAGCTCACGCTGATCCAGCGGGTGTTCACCGCGATCGTGACGGTCATCGTCGTCGCGTCGATGCTCTTCACCTTCCCCGCGATGCGGACGGTCGGGGCGTCGGTGCTGGCCTCCGCGGGCATCATCGGCATCGTCGCCGGTGTGGCCGCCCAGTCCACGCTCGCGAATCTCTTCGCCGGTCTCCAGATCGCCTTCGGCGACATGGTGCGGATCGGCGACACCGTGGTCGTGGAGGGCCAGTGGGGTGTGGTCGAGGAGATCACCCTCACCTTCCTGAGCGTGCGCACCTGGGACGAGCGGCGGATCACGATGCCGGTGTCGTACTTCACCAGCAATCCGTTCGAGAACTGGTCGCGCGGCGACCCGCGGATGACCGGCACCGTCCTGCTGCACCTGGACCACTCGGCGCCGGTGGCGCTGATGCGCAAGCGGCTGCTGGAGATCCTGGAGAGCTGCGCGGAGTGGGACCGCAGGGCGTGGGGGCTCGTCGTGATCGACTCCACCCCGACCACGATCCAGGTCAGAGCGCTGGCCACCGCGAAGGACTCGGACGACATCTTCAACCTGCGCTGCATCGTCCGCGAGCAGCTGATCGACTGGCTGCGCTGCGAGCACCCGTACGCGCTGCCCCGGCTCAGCACCGCGCCCGCGCCCGGCCAGGAGCAGGACCCGGGCCGGGAGGCGGCCCCGGCGCCGGAATCGGGCGACCTGGGCCCGGGACCGGGCACCAGGTAAGAGGCTCTTACGCCCCCACGGGGCCCTCACGCTGCGGGGCGTTACGGCAGTGAGAGGCTCTCACCTGTCAGCCGCGCATCGAGCGCAGGTCCAGCTGGCGCAGCACCCGGTCGACGACCTCCGGGTCGTACCCCGCCTCGCTGCGCGCCGACAGCACCTCGTGCCGGGCGGCGGACATCATCTCGTCCTGGATGCGGCGGACCGACTTGAGCCGCTTGACGCGCTTGGCGTGGCTCTCGCGCCGCTCGTCGTCCACGATGTCCGGGCAGATCCGCGCGCCGAGGTCGAAGGCGCGGCGGTGCAGCAGCTCCGACAGGTCGTCGCTCAGCGGCTCGACGGACTCGATGTCGCGCAGCCGCGCCTTGGCGGCCGTCATGGCCCGCAGCGCCAGCATCTTCTCCAGGTCGTGCTCGGCGTCGATGTCGCTGCGCACCCCGAGCCGTTTCACCAGCCACGGCAGCGTCAGCCCCTGGAGCACCAGGGTGCTGAGCACCACCGCGAAGGCGATGAACAAGATCTCCGTGCGGGCCGGGAAGCCGTCACCGCTGTCGGTGGTCAGCGGGATGGCCAGGGCCAGCGCGACGGACGCCACCCCGCGCATCCCCGACCACCACATGATGACGCTCTCGCGCCAGCTCATCGGGATGTCCTCGTCCAGGTCGCGCAGCTTGTGCATCTTGCGCGCCGCCCAGGTCGCGGGCAGCAGATACAGCAGCCGCACGCCGATGACCACCGCGACCACTATGGCGGCGTGCCGCACCATCGGGCCCCAGTCGCCCGCGCCGACCCGGAACACATTGTGCAGTTCGAGGCCGATCAGGCCGAAGGCGATGCCGGTGACGAGGGTGTCGACGATCTCCCAGAAGGTGTTGCCCGCCAGACGGGCCGTCACGTCGTCGGCCTCGAAGGCGTATTCGGCCAGGAACAGCGCGGTGGTGAGCACGGCCAGGACCCCGGAGCCCCCGAACTCCTCGGCCAGCGCGTAGGAGGCGAAGGGCACCAGCAGTGACAGGCCGATCTGCAAGGTGGGGTCGCCGACCACGCCCATCAGCTTGTTGGCGCCCCAGCCGAGGGCCAGGCCGACCGCGATCGCGACCACGGCGGACAGCACGAGCTCCAGGGCCGCGTGGGGCGCGGAGAAGTTGCCGGACAGCGCCGCCGCGACGGCCACGTGGTACAGCACGATGGCGGTGACGTCGTTGAACAGCCCCTCGCCCTCCAGGATGGAGATCATGCGCCGGGGCAGTCCGAGGCTGCCCGCGACGGCCGTGGCGGCCACCGGGTCGGGCGGCGCCACGAGCGCGCCGAGCGCGAAGGCCCCGGCCAGCGTGATCTCCGGCACGACCGCGTCGGCGACCGCCGCCACCGCGGCCGTGGTGACGAAGACCAGCGCGACCGCGAGCAGGAAGATCGCCCGCCGGTTCGCGGCGAACTGCCGCCAGGAGGTGCGCTGTACGGACGCGTAGAGCAGCGGGGGCAGCACCAGCGGCAGGATCAGATCGGGGTCGATCTGGACGTTGGGCACCTGCGGGAGCAGCGCGAGGACCCCGCCGAGCAGCGTCATCAGGACCGGCGAGGGCAGCCCGATCCGGTCGCTGAGCGGCACCATGACGATGGCCGCGAGCATGAGGAAGAAGAAGAGAGCGAGCTGATCCACGGCGTCACGATGCCACACCGGCTCCGCGCCGCCGGACCCGCGGCCGCCCCGCCGTGCCTTTCACCGGCCCCGATACGGCTACTCGCTGTCGGCGCGGATCACGTCGAGCGCGTGCCGGAGGTCGTCCGGGTACTCGCTGCTGAACTCCACCCAGCGCCCGTCCGAGGGGTGTTCGAAGCCCAACTGCTTGGCGTGCAGCCACTGCCGGGTCAGGCCCAGGCGCTTGGCGAGCGTCGGGTCGGCGCCGTAGGTGATGTCGCCGACGCAGGGGTGGCGGTGCGCGGACATGTGCACCCGGATCTGGTGGGTGCGGCCGGTCTCCAGCTTGATGTCCAGCAGGCTGGCGGAGCGGAACGCCTCGATGAGGTCGTAGTGCGTCACGGACGCCTTGCCGTCGGCGACGACGGCCCACTTGTAGTCGTGGTGGGGGTGACGGCCGATCGGCGCGTCGATCGTGCCGCTCATCGGGTCCGGGTGGCCCTGCACCAGAGCGTGGTAGCGCTTGTCCACGACGCGGTCCCTGAACTGCGCCTTGAGCAGGGTGTACGCCCGCTCGGACTTGGCGACCACCATCAGGCCAGAGGTGCCGACGTCGAGCCGGTGCACGATGCCCTGGCGCTCGGCGGCGCCCGAGGTGGAGATCCGGTATCCGGCGGCGGCGAGGCCGCCGATCACGGTGGTGCCGGTCCAGCCGGGGCTCGGGTGGGCGGCGACGCCGACCGGCTTGAGGACGACGACGATGTCCTCGTCGTCGTGGACGATCTCCATGCCCTCGACCGGCTCCGCGACGATCCGCACCGGGGCGGCGGCCTCGGGCATCTCGACCTCCAGCCACGCCCCGCCGTGCACCCGCTCGGACTTCCCCGCGGCCGACCCGTCGATCGACACCTTGCCCGCCGCCGCCAGCTCCGCGGCCTTCGTCCGCGAGAAGCCGAACATCCGGGCGATGGCGGCGTCGACACGCTCGCCCTCGAGGCCGTCGGGCACGGGCAGGGAACGGATTTCCGGAACGGTACTCACCACACGAGTATGCCGGACCCGCCGCCCCCGGCCGTACCAGTGCGGGACCGGGTGCCTCCTGCGGGAGTCAGTCCTCGCGGTGGACGGTGCCGTCCGGGTCGACGCCGCGGAAGGAGAGCAGGACGATCAGGGCGCCGCCGCAGCAGATGGCGGAGTCGGCGAGGTTGAAGACGGCGAAGTGCTCGGGTGCGATGAAGTCCACCACCCGGCCCTGGAAGCCGCCGGGAGCGCGGAAGACGCGGTCGGTGAGGTTGCCGAAGGCGCCGCCGAGGAGCAGGCCGAGCGCGACGGCCCACGGCAGGCTGTGCAGACGGCGGGAGAGCCGGGCGATCACGACGATGACACCGGCCGCGATCATCGTGAAGACGATCGTCATGCCCTGCCCCATGCCGAAGGCCGCCCCGGCGTTGCGGATCGCGTCCAGCCGCAGGTAGTGGCCGAAGACGTTGACCGGCTCGTGGTTCTCCAGGCTGGTGACCACCCAGATCTTGGAGAGCAGGTCGAGGAGGTACGCCAGCGCCGCCACCCCGATCAGGGTGACGATCCGGCGCCGCCGCCGCGAGACGGCCTGCGGCCCGGCGGGCTCGTCGCCCCGCGCCGCCCCTTCCGTCCCGTCCGCCGCCGGAGCGGCCTGCTCCGACGGCTCGGCGACGCCCGACTCCTCGACGCCCGTCCCGCCGTCAGGCGTCGCGTCCGGCGTCTCCTCCGGCGTGGTGATGGTGCGCTCCGCTTCCGTCACGTGAGTCCCTCAGCCTTTGTGCTCCGTGCCCGCCAGGCCGAATCCTGACTGATGACGAGGGTACGGCACACCCGTACGACCGGGGCCGTCCGCGGGCGGAGCCCTCAGCGCCGCTCCTGCTTCTGCTTGCAGTCCAGGCACAGCGTGGCCCGCGGGAACGCCTGCATGCGGGCCTTGCCGATCGGATTGCCGCAGGACTCGCAGAGGCCGTACGTGCCCTCGTCCAGCCGCTCCAGGGCGTGCCTGGTCTGCGCCAGCATCTCGCGGGTGTTGGCGGCCAGCGCCATCTCGTACTCGCGGGTGATGTTCTTGGTGCCGGTGTCGGCCTCGTCGTCACCCGCGCCGTCGCCCGAGTCGCGCAGCAGGCCCGCCACGGCCGCCTCCGAGGAGCTGATGCCCTCCGTGAGCCGCTGGACCTCGCCCAGCAGCTCGGCGCGGGCCTCCTCGACCTCTTCCGGCGTCCACGGGTCCTCACCGGGGAGGACGGCCAGGCCGCCGGGGCCCGCGGTGCGGGCGGCGGGCACCGCGGACGCGGCCCCCGTGGTCGCGGCCGTACCCGCCGCGGTCTTCTTCGCTGCCACCTTGCCGGCTCCCGTCTTCTTCGCCGTACGGCCCGTCGCCGCCTTTTCGGCCGCCGCCTTCTTCGCGGCCGTCTTCTTCGCCGGCGCCTTCGCGGCGGCGGCCTTCCCTGCCGGAGCCGTTTCCCTGGCTGCCGTCTTCTTCGCCGCCGCCTTCTTCGCCGCCGTCTTCTTGGCTGCCTTCTTGGCCGGGGCCTTCTTGGCAGCCGCCTTCTTCCGCGGTGCCTCCTCGGCCGCGTCGCCCTCCTCCGCATCGATGGCGACCGTGACCGTACGCACGGACTTCCTCGCCGCCGCGGGCCCGCGGGCAGGCGCCACGGACGCCCCGGTCACACCGGGATGGTCGGAGCCGGCCGCAGGCCGTCCCCTTTTCTTCACGACCATGGCCGCGACCCCTTCACATCCGTGATCTTGTTCGCGAATCGTGCCGGAAACGGTAAATCGGCTCCGGACCCGCGGCAACGGGGCGCGCTGCCTGGCCGACCGGTCCGCCCCGGAGGGCGGGCAGGTCTGCATCCGTTGTGCCCAGCTCACCGCCAGGTATTCCGGTACCTGGCGGTAACGATCCGTGACAGTCGCCGTCGGGGCGCGCGGAGCAGGCCATTCGGGTCAGTGGGCGGCCCGCGTAAACCGTTCGGCCGGGCCGCTCCCAGCGCCGTACACTGAGCGCAGCGAAAGGCGTGGATGGGACGAGTAGCGCCGCACGCAGCCATGAGCGACCCGGGGACGGTGGAAGCCCGGGGGTGTGCGCGGTGCGAAGATCACCCCGGAGCCGCCGGAAGAAAGCCCGCGGGAGGCCCCTCAAGGCCCCCGGGCGAGTAGAACCGGCGTCGCTGCCCCAATGAGGGGGCGGTGGGTTTCCCCGTGTGCGGGGCGCCTCCACCGCCAAGGAGGGTGGTACCGCGGGAGCGCTCGCTCTCGTCCCTTCGACGGAGTACGCACCAGTGTCCGCCGGAGGAAACCACCGATGAGCGACCACCAGACCGCGCAGGGACAGCCGCAGCCGCCGCAGTACCGGCCGGTGCCCGCCCAGGTCGACCTGCCCGCCCTCGAACACGAGGTGCTCGACCTCTGGAGCGAGCGGAAGACCTTCGCCCGTTCCGTCGAGCAGAGCCGCGGACTGCCCGACTGGGTCTTCTACGAGGGCCCGCCGACCGCCAACGGCATGCCCGGCGCCCACCACATCGAGGCCCGCGTCTTCAAGGACGTCTTCCCCCGCTTCAAGACCATGCAGGGCCACCACGTGACCCGCAAGGCCGGCTGGGACTGCCACGGGCTGCCGGTCGAGCTGGCGGTGGAGAAGGAACTGGGCTTCACCACCAAGCAGGACATCGAGGACTACGGCGTCGCGGAGTTCAACGCGAAGTGCCGCGAGTCGGTGACCCGGTACACCGACGCCTTCACCGACCTGACCACGCGCATGGGCTACTGGGTCGACCTCGACAACGCCTACCGGACGATGGACCCGGAGTACGTCCAGTCCGTGTGGTGGTCGCTCAAGCAGATCTTCGACAAGGGCCTGCTGGTCCAGGACTACCGGGTGGCGCCCTGGTGCCCGAAGGACCAGACCGGCCTGTCCGACCACGAACTGGCCCAGGGCTACGAGACGGTCGTCGACCCGTCGGTCTTCGTCCGCTTCCCGCTGACCGGCGGCCCGCTGGCGGGCGAGGCCGCGCTGCTGGTGTGGACGACCACGCCCTGGACGCTGGTCTCCAACACCGCCGTCGCCGCGCACCCCGACGTGACGTACGTCGTCGCCACCGACGGCACCGAGAAGCTGGTCGTCGCCGAGCCGCTGCTCGGCAAGGCGCTGGGCGAGGGCTGGACGGCGACCGGGCAGTCCTTCACCGGCCGCGAGATGGAACGCTGGACGTATCAGCGGCCGTTCGACCTCGTCGAGATCCCGGACGCGCACTATGTGGTGAACGCCGAGTACGTCACCACCGAGGACGGCACGGGCCTGGTCCACCAGTCCCCCGCCTTCGGTGAGGACGACCTCAAGACCTGCCGCGCGTACGGCCTTCCGGTGGTCAACCCGGTGCGCCGCGACGGCACCTTCGAGCCGGACGTGCCCCTGGTCGGCGGGGTCTTCTTCAAGAAGGCCGATGAGGCGCTGGTCGCCGAACTCCAGGCTTCGGGACGGCTGTTCCGGCACCTGCCGTACGAGCACAGCTACCCGCACTGCTGGCGCTGCCACACCGCGCTGCTCTACTACGCGCAGCCGTCCTGGTACATCAGGACCACGGCGGTCAAGGACGCCCTGCTGCGGGAGAACGAGAAGACCAACTGGCACCCGGACTCGGTCAAGCACGGCCGCTTCGGCGACTGGCTGAAGAACAACGTCGACTGGGCGCTGTCGCGCAACCGCTACTGGGGTACGCCGCTGCCGATCTGGCGCTGCGAGGACGGCCATCTGACCTGTGTCGGCTCGCTGGCCGAACTCGGCGAACTGACCGGCACCGACCAGTCCGGGCTCGACCCGCACCGCCCGTACATCGACGCGGTCACCTTCGGCTGCCCGTCCTGCGGCGGCACCGCGACCCGCGTCCCCGAGGTGATCGACGCCTGGTACGACTCGGGTTCGATGCCGTTCGCGCAGTGGGGCTACCCGTTCCACAACAAGGAGGTCTTCGAGCGCACGTACCCGGCGCAGTTCATCGCGGAGGCGATCGACCAGACCCGCGGCTGGTTCTACACGCTGATGGCCATCGGCACGCTCGTCTTCGACAGGTCGAGTTACGAGAACGTGGTCTGCCTCGGCCACATCCTCGCCGAGGACGGCCGCAAGATGTCCAAGCACCTGGGCAACATCCTCCAGCCGATCCCGCTCATGGACCAGCACGGCGCCGACGCGGTGCGCTGGTTCATGGCGGCCGGCGGCTCCCCGTGGGCGGCCCGCCGGGTCGGCCACGGCACGATCCAGGAGGTCGTCCGCAAGACGCTGCTCACGTACTGGAACACGGTCGCCTTCCAGGCGCTGTACGCCCGTACGTCCGGCTGGGCCCCCTCGGCGGCCGACCCGGCCGTCGAGGACCGCCCGCTGCTCGACCGCTGGCTGGTCGGCGAGCGGAACGTGCTGGTGCGCGAGGTGACCGACGCGCTGGAGTCGTACGACACCCAGCGCGCGGGCAAGCTGCTGTCGGCCTTCGTGGACGACCTGTCGAACTGGTACGTGCGCCGTTCGCGGCGCCGCTTCTGGCAGGGCGACCCGGCCGCGCTGCGCACCCTGCACGACGTGGTGGAGACCGTGACGCGGCTGATGGCCCCGCTGGTGCCGTTCATCACCGAACGGGTCTGGCAGGACCTGGTGGTGCCGGTGGTCCCCGGTGCCCCCGACTCCGTCCACCTCTCGTCCTGGCCCGTCGTGGACGAGAGGCACGTCGACCCGGCCCTGTCGGAGCGGATGCTGCTCGTACGGCGGCTGGTCGAGCTGGGCCGTGCCACGCGCGCGGAGTCCGGTGTCAAGACGCGTCAGCCGCTGTCGCGCGCGCTGGTCGCCGCCGCGGGCTTCGAGGGGCTCTCGGCCGAGCTGCGGGCGCAGATCACCGAGGAGTTGAACGTCAGCTCCCTGGCGTCGCTGTCCGAGGTCGGCGGGTCGCTGGTCGACACCACGGCCAAGGCCAACTTCCGCGCGCTGGGCAAGCGTTTCGGCAAGGGCGTCCAGGCCGTGGCGGCCGCGGTCGCCGCCGCCGACGCGGCGGCCCTGTCGGCGGCGCTGCGCGACGGCGGTACGGCCTCGGTGGTCGTGGACGGCGAGGAGGTCGCGCTCGCTCCTGAAGAGGTCATCATCACCGAGACCCCGCGCGAAGGGTGGTCGGTCGCCTCCGACTCCGGCGCCACGGTCGCGCTCGACCTGGAGATCACTCCCGAACTCCGCCTGGCCGGGCTCGCCCGCGACGCCATCCGGCTGATCCAGGAGGCCCGCAAGACCTCCGGCTTCGACGTGGCCGACCGGATCCACGTCCGCTGGGCCACGGCCGAGCCCGACGTCTCGACGGCCCTGTCCGCCCACGCCCCGCTCATCTCCGAGGAGGTCCTGGCGGACAGCTTCACCGACGCGTCGGCCGATGCCTCCTTCGGCCCGGCGTTCACGGACGAGTCCCTGGCCCTGACCTTCCACCTGCGCAAGAGCTGAGCCCCGTAGGGGGCGAAGTCCCCTACGCACGGTGGTCGTCGCACAGAACAGGGCCGGGCCCCGCGGGGAAAAAGGATTCCCCGGGGGCCCGGCCCTGTGTGGTGCGAGTCCAGCCGACCGCTAGGTCAGTTGTCGTCCTCGTCGATCAGGAAACCGCGCATCGGCGTCGGCGCCTGCTGCATCGGCTGCGGCGCCTGCGGCCGTACCGGTGCCATCGGCTGGGTCATGGCAGGAGACATCTGCTGCTGGCCGCCGTACGTCGGGCCGGGGGTGTGACCGCCGCCCATGCCCTGACCGCCGTAGGACGGCGCGGAGCCCGCGTGTCCCATACCGGCGCCCGCGCCTGCCGGTGCCATGCCGTTGCCCATACCGCCGTTGCCCATGGATCCGCCCATCGAGCCGCCCATGGTGGACGCGGCCGGGAGGGAGGGAGCCGCGGGGGTGGTACGCGGCGGAGCCAGCGAGTCGTCGGCCTGGTTCTCGAGCTGACGGAGCTGGGACTCCAGGTAGGACTTCAGACGCGTGCGGTACTCGCGCTCGAAGCCGCGCAGGTCCTCGACCTTGCGCTCCAACGTGGCGCGGGCGGACTCCAGGGAGCCCATCGCGACGCGGTGCTTCTCCTGGGCGTCCCGCTCAAGAGCGTCCGCCTTGGCGCGGGCGTCCCGCTCCAGGCCCTCGGCGCGGCTGCGGGCCTCGCCGACGATCTTGTTGGCCTCGGAACGCGCTTCCGCGATGGCCTGGTCCGCCGTCTGCTGCGCGAGCGAGAGCACGCGGGCGGCGCTGTCGCCACCGGGTCCCTGCTGCTGCATCGGGTGGTGCTGCTGCTGTTGCTGCTGCATCGGGTGCTGGCCCATCGGACCAGGCCCCTGCTGCTGCATCGGGTGCTGGCCCATCGGACCAGGCCCCTGCTGCTGCATGGGGTGCCCCATCTGCTGCATCGGGCCGGGCCCGTGCTGCTGCTGGGCGCTGGGGCCGGGCGGCAACTGCGGCATACCGCCCTGCTGCTGCGGCGGACCCATCTGCTGCTGCGGCACCGGCTGCGGACCGGATATGGCAGCGGGCACCGGCCGGTCCTGCTGTTCGGGCTTGCGCATGCCCTGTTGCTGGTTCTGGGCGGCGGCACGGGTGGCCGCGGCCAGTTTGGCGCGCAAGTCCTCGTTTTCGCGGAGCAATCGAGTCAGCTCCGCCTCCACCTCGTCGAGGAAGGCGTCGACCTCATCCTCGTCATAGCCCTCTCGGAGGCGGACGGTCGTGAACTGCTTGTTCCGAACGTCCTCGGGGGTCAGCGGCATCTCTTCACCTCAACGTGATCGTCGACATATCGGGAGCCCGCACCGTTCACATCAAGTTCCCCACGACGGAGATCAGGATGTACACGATGATCATCAATACGAAGAAGGACAGGTCGAGCGCCACGCCCCCGAGACGTAGCGGCGGGATGAACCGCCGCAAGAGCTTGAGTGGCGGATCGGTGACAGTGTAGGTGCCCTCCAGGACCACCACCATCGCCTTCCCAGGGTGCCATGAACGGGCGAACTGGAAGACGTAATCCATCACCAATCGGAAGATCAGCACAAACAGGAAGCAGTACAGCGCGATGTACAGCACCTGGAGTGCGACACTCATCGCGCTTCCCTCTCCCCTGCTCGTCTTCGGCCCGGTGGCCGGGTCCCTGCGGTTGCGTCTCGTTCAGCTCTGGTTGAAGAACCCGCCCTCGGCGATCCGGGCTTTGTCCTCCGCCGTGACATCGACGTTAGCAGGCGACAGGAGGAACACCTTCTGCGTCACCCGCTCGATGCTTCCGTGAAGACCGAAGACCAGGCCGGCGGCGAAGTCGACAAGACGCTTCGCGTCCGTGTCGTCCATCTCCGTCAGATTCATGATCACCGGCGTTCCCTCGCGGAAGTGTTCCCCGATGGTACGGGCTTCGTTGTAGGTCCGGGGGTGCAGTGTCGTGATCCGGTACGGCTCTCGCTCTGACACGACCTTGGGCATGATCACCGGTGCGTTCTTCTCCAGGCTGTGACGTTCGGGTGTGATGGACGCCACGGGGGCGATCCGCGGTTCACGGGGCGCCGGGGCGTGTACGAGACGCGCCGGTTCGTCCTGCGACGACTGGTGCTGGCTCTGTGGTACGTGCTGCGGTACGTGCTGGCTGACCTGCTGCTGACGGCGAGGGGCACGCTCGGGGTCGGCGCTGGCCCGTGCTGCGGGCGGAGCGGCCATCTCGGGCTCGAACTCGTCGTCGGGGTCAAATCCCGGCCCGTCGTATCCGTCGTCCTCCACGAGGCCGAGGTAGACCGCCATCTTGCGCATCGCGCCGGCCATGCTCTGCGTCCTCTCAGCGGGGTTGCGGTCCTCGGCCGCCGCTCGGACGGCCGCCACACCATATTTATGCTGTGGTCCGACTTGTTGGTGACGTTACCCGAGCCCGGGACGGACTCCGAGTACCGCCGTACCGACGCGTACATGTGTCGCTCCGGCCGCAACGGCTTCGTCGAGGTCCTGGCTCATCCCTGCCGAGACCATGGTCGCAGCCGGATAGGTCTCGCGCAGGCCGGATGAGATTTCCATCAACCGATCGAAGGCGGCGCGGGGTTGGCCCGCGTACGCCCCGGCCAGCGGCGCGACGGTCATCAGGCCGTCGAGACGCAGCCCCGGTGCCGCCGCGATCGCGTCGGCGAGCGCGGCGACCGCGTCGGGTGCCACCCCGCCGCGCTCTCCCTGAGCGCCCGACTCCGCGTCCAGGGCGACCTGAACGAGGCACCCGAGCCGCTTTTCCGCGGCGGTCGCCGCGGTCGACAGCGCGCCGGCCAGCCGGAGCCGGTCGACCGAGTGCACATGATCAGAGTAACGGACCACTGAACGAGCCTTGTTGGTCTGCAACTGCCCCACAAAATGCCAAGTAAGCGGAAGATCGGCGCACGCCGCCGCCTTGGGCGCGGCGTCCTGGTCGCGGTTCTCCGCCACATGCCGGACGCCGAGGCCGGCCAGCAGCCGGACGTCGCTCGCCGGATAGGTCTTGGTGACCACGATCAGGGTCACGTCCGCGCGGTCCCGCCCGGCCGCCTCGCAGGCGGCGGTGATCCGCTTCTCGACACGGTCCAGATTCGCGGCGAGTTCCGCGCGCCTGGCGCCGTCCTCGGCCTCGGGGTCGGTCTGATGCTCGGTCACGCGGCGCCGTCCAGCCAGACGTAGCCCGCCAGGCGACCGGTGACACCGTCGCGGCGGTAGGAGAAGTGATCGGCGGACTCCAGGGTGCACACACCCGCGCCCGGCCCGTCGGATGATCCGGCGCTCGGCCCGAGGTTCACTCCGGCGCGCGCGAGTTGGGCGCGCACCCCCGAAGCCACGTCGACCGCCGGAGTGCCCCAGCTCGTCTCGGCGTACGCCTCCGGCACCGCCCGGGCGACCTCGTCCCGCATCGCGGCGGGCACTTCATAGCACTTTCCGCACACGGCGGGTCCGAGCAGCGCGGTGATCCGCGCGGGGTCGGCCCCCCGCGCCGTCATCGCCTCGACGGCGGCGGGCACCACACCCGCGACCAGTCCCGGCCGTCCCGCGTGCGCGGCGGCCACGACACCGGCCACCGGGTCGGCGAGCAGTACGGGCACGCAGTCGGCGGTGAGTACGGCGAGCGTGAGGTCGGCGCGGGTGGTGACGAGCGCGTCGACGGCCGGGACCGGCCGGTCGCCCCACGGGGCGTCCACGACGGCGACCTCGCGGCCGTGCACCTGGTTCATCCACACCACCCGGTCGGGGTCGCGGCCGAGATCGGCCGCGGCGCGCTCGCGGTTGGCGCGTACGGCGGCGGGGTCGTCCCCCACCGCGCCGCCGAGGTTGAGGCTGTCGTGCGGAACGGCGCTCACCCCGCCCCACCGGTCGGTGAAGGCGAAGTGCGCGCCGCTCGCTGTCTGGCGGTGCCCTATCACTTCAAGAAGTCGGGTACGTCGAGCTCTTCGGCCGCGGTGTCCTGGTAGGGACGGGCCGGCGGCACGTGCGGGGGCGGGACCGGGGTCGGCGCCTCCGCGACGGGCTCGTTGTCGCTGTCGCGGTCCGACGAGGCGACCGGGACACTGCCGAGGCCGGTGTACGAGGTCGCCGGGCGGGCGGGTTCGGGCTGGCTGGCGATCCGGGCGCCGGAGGCGGGGGTCGTGTCGCGGTATCCGTCGAGCGCCTTGGCGCTGCTCTTGGTGGGCGGCTGGCCGCCGTCGAACCCGGCGGCGATCACGGTAACCCGCACCTCGTCGCCGAGCGCGTCGTCGATGACCGCGCCGAAGATGATGTTGGCCTCGGGGTGGGCCGCCTCGCTGACGAGTTGGGCCGCCTCGTTGATCTCGAACAGGCCGAGGTCGGAGCCGCCGGAGATGGAGAGCAGCACCCCGCGGGCGCCGTCGATGGAGGCTTCGAGCAGCGGCGAGGAGATCGCCATCTCGGCGGCGGCGACCGCACGGTCGTCACCGCGTGCGGAGCCGATGCCCATGAGGGCCGAACCCGCCTCGGACATCACGGACTTCACGTCGGCGAAGTCGAGGTTGATCAGGCCGGGGGTGGTGATCAGGTCGGTGATGCCCTGCACGCCGGAGAGCAGGACCTGGTCGGCCGAGCGGAAGGCGTCGAGCACGCTGACCTGGCGGTCCGAGATGGACAGCAGACGGTCGTTGGGGATGACGATCAGGGTGTCGACGTTCTCCCGCAGCCCCGCGATGCCGTCCTCCGCCTGGTTGGCGCGACGGCGGCCCTCGAAGGTGAAGGGGCGGGTGACGACCCCGATGGTCAGGGCGCCGAGCGAGCGGGCGATGTTGGCGACGACGGGTGCGCCGCCGGTGCCGGTGCCGCCGCCCTCACCCGCGGTGACGAAGACCATGTCGGCGCCCTTGAGCACCTCTTCGATCTCCTCGCGGTGGTCCTCGGCGGCCTTGCGGCCCACGTCGGGGTTGGCCCCGGCGCCGAGGCCCCGGGTCAGTTCACGGCCGACGTCGAGCTTGACGTCGGCGTCGCTCATCAGGAGGGCCTGCGCATCGGTGTTGATCGCGATGAACTCGACGCCCTTGAGACCGACCTCGATCATCCGGTTGATGGCGTTGACGCCACCGCCGCCGATGCCGACGACCTTGATGACTGCGAGGTAGTTCTGCGGTGCTGCCACGTCGAAGGCCTCTCGCCTCGAGTTACGTATCTTGTGGGACGGTCGGTACGCTCGCCGATGCCGTTCCGAACCCTAACCGTGAGGTTTAGGGTTACCAGTATGCATGTCCCATGTGTTCCTTGGGACGAGACACTAAGTCGACAAGCGGTAGTGGTTCAACGAACACGCCGAACCTACCGTTTTTCTTTTGACCCTATGTGATCACGTCACCGGCTGGTGGGCCAGGGGTCGAATAATGCCATAAGGGGCGTCAACTCCCTGACGCCGCAGGGGCGCTGGGGGCACTCACGTCGTAGTGGGAGGCGTGTGGCTGGACCTTCAGGAGCGCATTGAGCACCGCGGCCTTCCGCGCGCCCTGTTCCGCGCTCCCCCACATCACGCTGCGTCCGCGCGAGAGTTCGACGGTGATGTTGTCGTAGGAACGGACCCGGATCGCGGTCGCCTGGCCGTGCAGCGATTCCGGAAGATCGGCGGCGACCGCAATGGCGGCCCGCAGCAGGCTCTTTGTTCCGAAATGCCGAAGGCTCGGCGACTGATCCGGCGTCAATTGCACGAGCGGTACACCGCGCGGCGCGGTGTCGACCGTCGCGAATCGCACACCGCCCGGGTCCACTTCGGTGAACTTGTCGCCGCTTTTCAGTACGGCGGAGGCCGTTCGTTCGGTCACTTTCACCCGGACCGTGTGCGGCCACGACCGTTCCACGTCCACATGGTCGATCCGCGGCAGCGCGGTGAGCAGCCGCCTGCGGACCGCGCCGGTGTCCACCGAGGCCAGCGCGCCGCCCAGCGGTACGCCCGCGGCGCGCTCGATCTGCTGCGGCGTCAGCACGTCGTTGCCCGTGACGGTCACGCGCGTGGCGCGGAACCAGGAGGAGCCGTAGACGGCCCAGGTGCCGCCCGCGACGAGGACGGTGAGGACGACCAGTGCGATGATCGCCGTCCGGCGGCTGGGGAGGGTCAGCCGGGGGCGCGGGCGCCGTCCGGCGCCGGGCGCCGCCCCGTCCCGGTCGGCGCCGACCGGCTTCGCTTGCGTCCCGGTCACCCCGGTCACCCGGCCTCCCCGCGTCGACGGATGCGGAGCGCGTCCGCGCCCCGCGGGCCCTATCGTGCCAGGCCCGGTCCGCCGCGCCGCGGGACACGCCCTCGGCGCGGCGGCCACCGTCAGCGGCGGCCCGCGGCCACCGCCTCGTACACCATGGCGACCAGCAGGTCGTCCGCGTCGCGGCGGCCGAACTCGGCTGCCGCGCGCGACATGTCGTACAGGCGGTGCGGGTCCGTCAGGACGGGCAGCACGTGTCCCAGCACCCAGTCGGGGGTGAGTTCGGCGTCGTCGACCAGCAGGCCGCCGCCGGCCTTCACCAGCGGCTGGGCGTTGAGCCGCTGTTCGCCGTTGCCGATGGGCAGCGGCACGTAGGCGGCGGGCAGTCCGACCGCGGACAGTTCGGCGACGGTCATGGCACCGGCCCGGCAGAGCATCATGTCGGCGGCGGCGTAGGCGAGATCCATCCGGTCGACGTAGGGCACCGGGCGGTACGGCGGCATGCCGGGCATGTTGTCGGACCGCGGGAGTTCGTTCTTGGGGCCGACCGCGTGCAGGATCTGCACGCCGGACTGCTGGAGCCGCGGCGCGACGGTGGCGATCACCTCGTTGAGCCGCCGGGCGCCCTGGGAGCCGCCGGAGACCAGCAGGGTGGGCAGGTTCTGGTCGAGGCCGAACGCGTGCCGGGCCTCGGGGCGGGCGGCGGCCCGGTCGAGGGTGGCGATGGTGCGGCGCAGCGGGATGCCGATGTAACGGGCGTCGCGCAGCTTGCTGTCGGGGGTGGAGACGGCGACCGCGTGCGCGTACCGCGACCCGATCTTGTTGGCCAGGCCCGGCCGCGCGTTGGCCTCGTGCACGACGATCGGCACGCCGAGCCGCTTGGCGGCCAGGTAGCCGGGCAGCGCCACGTAGCCGCCGAAGCCGACCACGCAGTCCGCCTTGGTGCGTTCCAGGATCTGCTCGGCGGCCTTGATGGTGCCGCGCAGCCGTCCGGGGACGGTGATCAGTTCCGGGGTGGGGCGGCGCGGCAGCGGGACGGCCGGGATGAGCGCCAGTTCATAACCGCGTTCCGGCACCAGCCTGGTCTCCAGGCCCTTCTCGGTGCCGAGGGCCGTGATGCCCACGGTCGGGTCCTGCCTGCGCAGGGCATCGGCGAGCGCGAGCGCAGGCTCGATGTGGCCGGCGGTCCCCCCGCCGGCGAGTACGACATGCACCGAAATTCACCGCTCTCCGGACGGCCGCCTGGTGACGTACCGCCGCATCGTCCGTGTCATTGCCCCGCTGAAAGCACTACGCCCCCGCATGGCCAGGGCCGCTCGCGCTCCGGGCTCGTTTCTCGCGAAGGAGATGAGCAGCCCGATCGCGAACATGGTCGGCAGGATGGCTGAACCTCCGTAGGAGAACAGCGGGAGCGGGACTCCGGCGATCGGCAGCAGGCCGAGCACCGCACCGATGTTGATCACGGCCTGCGCCGTGATCCAGGTGGTCACGCCACCCGCTGCGAACCTGACGAAGGGGTCCTCCGTACGACCGGCCACGCGGATACCCGCGTAGCCTAGTGCCGCGAAGAGGGCGAGTACCGACAGCGTCCCCGCCAGACCCAATTCCTCCCCGGTTACGGCGAAGATGAAGTCGGTGTGCGGCTCCGGGAGTTCACCCCATTTTTCCACACTCGCCCCGAGTCCCGACCCGAACCAGCCACCGGAGGCGAGGGCGTAGATCCCGTGCACGGCCTGCCAGCACTGGTCGTTGGTGCCGGGGTCGGTGGCGGCGATGCAGTGCAGCCGGCCCATCCGGTTGGGGCTGGTGATGATGGCCAGGGCCGCCAGCGCCGCCGCGCCGGACAGCACGCCCGCGAAGAGCCGGGTGGGGGCGCCCGCGAGCCAGAGCATGCCGAAGAGGATCGCGGTGAGGATCATCGTGGTGCCCATGTCGCCGCCGAGCATGATCAGTCCGAGCAGCAGGAACGTCACGGGCACGAGCGGCACCAGCAGGTGCTTCCACTGGATCAGCAGATTCCGGTCGCCCTTGCGGGCGAGCAGGTCGGCGCCCCACATGACCAGGGCCAGCTTGCCGAATTCGCTGGGCTGGATCTGGAACGGGCCGCCGATGGAGATCCAGTTGGTGTTGCCGTTGACCGTCTGCCCTATTCCGGGGACCTGGACCAGGCACATCAGGAAGACGGCGCCGAGCAGCAGCGGGTACGCGAGCGCGCGGTGCAGTCTGACCGGCATCCGGGCGGCGGCGTAGAGCAGCACGGAGCCGAGGGCGACCGCGAGGAGCTGCTTGCGGAAGTAGTACGTGGACGGCAGGCCGTAGCGCAGCGCCTGGATCATCGAGGCGGAGTACACCATCACCAGGCCGAGCACGGTGATCAGCAGGGCCGCGCCGAGGATGACGTAGTACGCCGTCAGCGGGCGGTCCCAGGCGGCGCGTACCCGCTCGGGGAGCCGGGCGGCGCCCCGGAGCGCGCTGCCGCGCTGCCGGGCCGGGTACGTGCTCATACCCGCCCCCCGCGGGGGCGGTGCGCGGGGCGGCGGGGGGACGCAGTGGCCGTCATGGGACCTCCATCGGAGCGAGGGCGCCGCACGACACCTGCGGCTAGGGCTCGTCGCTGTCGCTGTCGGCGGCGCCCAGGCGCCGGACGGCTTCCGCGAACATATCGCCGCGCTCGTTGTAATTGGCGAACATGTCCATCGACGCACAGGCCGGTGCCAGCAGAACGGTGTCGCCGGGCTGGGCCCGGTCGCGTGCCACGGCGACGGCGGCGGCCATCGCCCCAGTGTCGGTCCGGCCCAGCTCGACCACCGGGACCTGGGGGGCGTGTCGCGCGAGCGCTTCACGGATCAGGGCGCGGTCGGCGCCGATCAGCACGGCGGCCCGCAGCCGGTCGGCGGACTTGATGACCAGGTCGTCGAAGACCGCGCCCTTGGCGAGGCCGCCGGCGAGCCAGACGATCGACGGGTACGCGGCCAGCGACGCCTCGGCCGCGTGGGTGTTGGTGGCCTTGGAGTCGTCGACCCAGGTGATGCCGTCGCGGGTGGCGACCTCGGCGATGCGGTGCGCGTCCGGGCGGAAGGCCCGCAGGCCCTCGCGTACGGCGGCCGGTTCGACGCCGTAGGCGCGGGCGAGGGCGGCGGCGGCCAGCGCGTTGGCGATGTTGTGCGGGGCCGGCGGGTTGACGTCGGCGGTCTCGGCCAGCTCCTGCGCGCTGTTGACCCGGTCGTCCACGAAGGCGCGGTCGACCAGGATGCCGTCGACCAGGCCGAAGTCGGAGGGCCGGGGCGCGTCGAGGGTGAAGCCGATCGCCCGGCAGCCCTCTTCGACGTCGGCCTCGCGGACCAGCCGCTCGGTCTCGGGGTCGGCGCGGTTGTAGACGCAGGCGACCTGGTTGCCCTGGTAGATCCGGCCCTTGTCGGCGGTGTACGCCGCCATCGAGCCGTGCCAGTCGAGGTGGTCGGGCGCCAGGTTGAGCACGGCGGCGGAGTGCGGGCGGATGCTGGGCGCCCAGTGGAGCTGGTAGCTGGACAGCTCGACGGCGAGGACGTCGTACGGCTCGTCGCCGAGGACCGCGTCCAGCAGGGAGACGCCGATGTTGCCGACGGCCGCGGTGCGCAGGCCCGCCGCGGTGAGGATCGCGGCGAGCATGCGGGTGGTGGTGGTCTTGCCGTTGGTGCCGGTGACCGCGAGCCAGGGGGCCGCGCCGGGTTTCCTGAGCCGCCAGGCCAGTTCGACGTCGCCCCAGATCTCCACGCCCGCCTTGGCGGCGGCCGTGAACAGCGGGCTGCTCGGCTTCCAGCCGGGGGCGGTGACCACGAGTTCGGTGCCCTCGGGCAGGGTCGCGCCGTCACCGAGGCGCACGGTGATGCCGAGCGCCTCCAGTTCGGCCGCCTCGGCCCGCTGCCGCTCGCCCGCGACGCCGTTGACGACGGTGACGCGGGCGCCGAGGGCGTGCAGCGCCTTCGCGGCGGGCACGCCGGAGACGCCGAGCCCGGCGACGGTGACGCGCAGGTCGGTGAAGTCGGGGTTCACGAAGCCCTGCCCGGCGGCGGACGGGGAGGCCGGAGACGCCGGGGACGCCGGGGACGCCGGGGAGTCGGTCGTCACGACGCGGCCACCCAGCCCGCGTAGAAGATGCCGAGTCCGACGGCCATGCACATGCCCTGGATGATCCAGAATCTGACCACGACCAGGACTTCGCTCCACCCCTTGAGTTCGAAGTGGTGCTGGAGTGGCGCCATCCGGAAGACCCGCTTGCCGGTGAGCCGGAAGGAGCCGACCTGGATGATCACGGACATCGTGATCAGGACGAAGAGACCGCCGAGGATGGCCAGCAGCATCTCGGTGCGGGAGCAGATCGCCAGGCCCGCGAGCGCGCCGCCCAGGGCCAGGGAGCCGGTGTCGCCCATGAAGATCTTGGCCGGTGAGGTGTTCCACCACAGGAAGCCGAAGCAGGCTCCCATCAGGGCCGCCGCGACCACCGCGAGATCGAGTGGGTCGCGGACCTCGTAACACGCGCCGTTGGCGCTGACCGGGGCCCCGCACCACTGGCCGTACTGCCACACGCCGATGACGGTGTAGGCGGCGAAGACCATGGTGGAGGCGCCGGTGGCCAGGCCGTCGAGGCCGTCGGTGAGGTTCACGCCGTTGGACATCGCCAGGATCATGAACAGCGCCCAGACCACGAAGATCACCGGGCCGATGGACCAGCCGAAGTCGGTGGTGAACGACAGCTTGGTGGAGGCCGGGGTCTGGCCGCGGGAGTCCTTGAAGTTCAGCGCGAGCGCCGCGAAGGCGATGCCGACGATGAGCTGGCCCGACATCTTCGCCTTGGCGCGCAGGCCGAGGCTGCGCTGCTTGACGATCTTGATGTAGTCGTCGAGGAAGCCGACCAGGCCCATACCGGCGAAGAGGAAGAGCACCAGCACGCCGGACATGGTCGGCTTGTCACCGGTGATCAGCTTGGTCGCCGCGTAGGCGATCAGCGTGGCCAGGATGAACGCGATACCGCCCATGGTGGGCGTGCCGCGCTTGCTGTGGTGCGCCTTCGGACCGTCGTCCCGGATCATCTGTCCGTAGCCCTTGCGGGCCAGCAGGCGGATCAACAGCGGTGTGCCGACCAGCGACAGGAAGAGCCCCAGGACGCCGGAGACGAGAATCTGCTTCACAGGGCGGCACCCTCACGGGCCGAGCCGTCGAAGCCGTCGGCTTCGAGCAGCGCCAGGGCGACGGACTCCAGGCCGACCGACCTCGATGCCTTCACCAGTACGACGTCCCCCGGGCGCACTTCGCTGCGCAACAGGTCGATCGCCGCCTCCGCGTCGGACACGTGCACCGACTCCTCACCCCACGAACCCTCGTTATAGGCGCCCATTTGCAGCCAGGCGGCTTCGGTACCGCCCACGGCCACGAGCTTGCTGACGTTGAGCCGGACGGCCAGCCGCCCCACCGCGTCGTGCTCGACGAGTGCTTCCCCGCCGAGTTCGGCCATCTTTCCGAGCACCGCCCACGTGCGCCCCCCGCGCGCCTGTGTGGATCTGCCCATCGCTGCGAGTGTGCGCAGGGCAGCCCTCATGGATTCGGGGTTCGCGTTGTAGGCGTCGTTGACGACCGTCACGCCGTCGGGCCGCTCGGTGACCTCCATGCGCCAGTGCGAGAGCGTGCCGGCCTCGGAGAGCGCGGTGGCGATCTCGTCGACGGGCATGCCCAGTTCACGGGCTACGGCGGTCGCGGCGAGCGCGTTCGACACGTGGTGCTCACCGTACAGGCGCAAGGTCACCTCGGCGCACCCGGTGGGTGTTCGCAGCGTGAAGACGGCCTGACCCCGGTCGTTGAGCCGGACATTCTCGGCGGTCACCTCGACGTCCACGCCGTCGACCGACCTGGCCGACTCGCCGAAGTACACGACGCGCGCCTTGGTACGGGAGGCCATGGCGCGGACCAGCGGGTCGTCGGCGTTGAGTACGGCGATGCCGCCCTCGGCCGCCGCGGGCAGCGCCTCGACCAGCTCGCCCTTGGCCTGGGCGATCTGCTCCCGGCCGCCGAACTCGCCGATGTGCGCGCTGCCGACGTTGAGCACCAGGCCGATCCGCGGCGGGGTCAGTCCGGTCAGGTAGCTGATGTGGCCGATACCGCGGGCGCCCATCTCCAGCACCAGGTGCCGGGTGTGCTCGTCGGCGCTCAGCGCGGTCAGCGGCAGCCCGATCTCGTTGTTCAGCGAGCCCGGTGTCCACACGGTGGGCGCGTGCCGCTCCAGGAGCTGCGCGATGAGGTCCTTGGTGCTGGTCTTGCCCGCGGAGCCGGTCAGCGCCACCACGGTGGCGCCCAGCCGCTCGATGACGTGCTTGGCGAGGGCGCCGAGCGCGGTCTGTACGTCGTCCACGACGATCGCGGGTACGCCGACCGGCCGGGTGGCGAGCACCGCCACGGCGCCCGCCGCGACCACGTCGGCGGCGAAGTCGTGGCCGTCGGCCTTGGCTCCGGCGAACGCCACGAAGAGCGCGCCGGGCACCACCTCGCGGGAGTCCCTGACCACCGGGCCGGTGACACGTACTTCCGTGTCCGGTATGTCGTGCGTGCTCCCGCCGACCGCGCGTGCGACCTCGGCGAGGGTGAGGGGGATCACAGTGCTTGTCGGTCCTTCTCGATCGCGGCGCGCAGCACCTCTCGGTCGTCGAAGGGGCGTACCTCTCCGGCGATGTCCTGGCCCTGTTCATGGCCCTTGCCCGCCACCACCACGATGTCGCCGGGCTCGGCCCGTGCGACGGCGGCGGCGACGGCGGCGGCTCTGTCGGGTTCGACGATGACGTGTCCGCGCTGCTGCGCGGGGACCTCGCACGCGCCGTTCAGCATCGCGGCGAGGATGGCCAGCGGGTCCTCCGACCGCGGGTTGTCGGAGGTCAGTACGGCGGTGTCGGCGAGCCGGGCGACCGCCGCGCCCATCGGCCCGCGCTTGGTGGTGTCGCGGTCGCCGCCGCAGCCGAGCACGGCGTGGATCCGGCCGCGGGTGGTCTTGCGCAGCGCGCGCAGCATCAGCTCCACGGCGTCGGTCTTGTGCGCGTAGTCCACGACCGCCAGATACGGCTGTCCCGCGTCGACCCGCTCCAGGCGGCCGGGGACGCCGGGGACGGCGGCGATGCCGTCGGCGGCGGTCTGCGGGTCGAGGCCCGCGGCGGCCAGCGCGGTGATCGCGGCCAGGGTGTTGGCGACGTTGAAGGGGCCGGGCAGCGGCGCGGTGGCGTCCACCCGCTCGCCCTTGGGGCCGAGCACGGTGAAGGTGCTGCCGTGCAGCCCCGCCTCGACGTCCTCGGCCCGCCAGTCCGCGTCCAGCCGCCCTTCGGCGGAGAAGGTGACCAGCGGCACGGTGGCCTCGCCGACCAGCCTGCGGCCGTACGCGTCGTCCAGGTTGACCACGCCGAGCCGGCTGCGGCGCGGGGTGAAGAGCTGCGCCTTGGCCTGGAAGTAGTCCTCCATGCCCGCGTGGAACTCCATGTGCTCGGGGCTGAGGTTGTTGAAGACGGCCACGTCGAACACCGCCCCGTCGACCCGGCCGAGCACCAGGGCGTGGCTGGAGACCTCCATGACCACCGACTCGACACCGCGTTCGCGCATCACGGCGAAGAGCGCCTGGAGGTCGGTGGCCTCCGGTGTGGTGCGCTCGCTCTTGATCCGGTCGTCGCCGATCCGGGTCTCGACGGTGCCGATGAGGCCGGTGCCGCCGTCGCGCGCGGCCCGCAGGCCGCCCTCGACGAGGTAGGCGGTGGTGGTCTTGCCCGACGTGCCGGTGATCCCGACCCGCAGCAGGCCGTCGCCCGGCTGGTCGTAGACGGCGGCGGCCAGCTCGCCCATCCGGGCCCGCGGGTCGTCCACGGTCAGGACGGGCAGTCCGGTGGCGGCGGCGCGCTCGGTGCCCGCCGGGTCGGTCAGTACGGCGACGGCTCCGGCGGCGGCGGCCTGCGCGGCGAAGTCCGCGCCGTGGAAGCGCGCGCCGGGCAGCGCCGCGTACAGGTCACCGGGGCGGACCGCGCGCGAGTCGTGCGTGATGCCGGTGACCTGCGCGGTGGGGCCGTCCGGCACCCGCGTACCGAGAGGTCCGGTGAGTTCCGCGAGTTCGTGCAGGGTTTTGGGGCGGATACGCGTCGGGCGCGGCGCGCCCGGCTGGGTGAGGGTGGGCTGATCAGCTTTGGGCACGGCGGTGAGGTTACCGGGCTGGCCGGGGTGCGAGCCAAAATTCATGATCACCGCGCCTTGTCCGTGCCGGGCTTCGCGGTGCCGGGCGGCGTCGCGGGCTGGGCCGGGTCGAAGTCGACCGGCAGATGGGGAGCCTTGGTGCCGGACGGCGGGACCTTCAGCGTCTTGAGCGCGAATTCCATGACCTGCTTGAAGACCGGGCCGCAGATGGAGCCGCCGAAGTAGCTGCCCCTAGTCGGATTCTGGATCACGCAGGAGACCGTGACGCGCGGGTCGTCGGCGGGCGCGAAGCCCAGGAACGACGAGGTGTAGCCCTTGTACTTGCCGGTCTCCGGGTCCACCCGGTTGGCCGTACCGGTCTTGCCCGCGACGCGGTATCCGGCGATCCGCGCGTGGAGTCCGGTGCCCTGTTCGTCGCCGACGACCGATTCGAGCATCGTGGAGAGCGTCTTGGAGGTCTGCGCGCTGACCACCCGGGTCTTCTTGGCCGGGTCCGCGGGGACGTAGCGGCCGTCGGGTCCCGTGGTGCCGCGGATCAGCGTGGGCTGGACGCGTACGCCCCCGTTGGCGATCGTCGAGTAGACCGAGGTGGCCTGGAGCGCGTTGACCGACAGGCCCTGGCCGAACGGGATGGTGAACTGCTGGGAGGCGTTCCAGTCCTGCGGCTTGGCCAGGATGCCGGGTGTCTCGCCGGGGAAGCCGATGCCGGTGGGGTCGCCGATGCCGAATTTCTTCAGGTACGAGTAGAGCACCCGGTTGGCCTGCGGCTGGGTCGTGCCGAGCTGCTGGCTGGCCAGGATGGTGCCGATGTTGCTGGACTTGGCCAGGACGCCGTTGAGCGTCAGGTACCAGGTGCCGTGGTCGACGTCGTCGTGGAAGACCCGGTCGGCGCGCGGCAGGGTGCCGGGGACGGTGACCCGGGTGTCGGGGGTGGCGGTGCCGGTGTCGAGGATCGCGGCCATCGACATCAGCTTGCTGACGCTGCCGGGCTCGTACGCGTCCTGCATCGCCGCGTTGCCGAGCGCGCGCGGGTCGGCGTGGGCGAGGTCGCCGGGGTCGAAGCCGGGGGCGTCGGCCATGGCCAGCACCTCGCCGGTCCTGGAGTCCTGGACGATCACATAGCCGCGGTCGGCCTTGGACTTCTGCACCTGGGCGGTGATCGCGCTCTGGGCGGCCCACTGGATGTCCCGGTCCAGGGTCAGCTCGACGTCGGAACCAGGCACGGCGGGGTGTTCCTGGACGCCCGCGGTGGGCACCTGGCGGCCGTCGGACTGGGCGTAGCGGATCTTGCCGTTCTTGCCCGCGAGTTCCTTGTTGAGCATGGATTCGAGGCCGCCGCCGCCCACGCCCTGGCTGTTGACGAAGCCGAGGACACCCGCGGCCAGGTCGCCGCCGGGGTAGACGCGTTTGGTGTGGGTCTCGCTGAAGACCCCGGCCAGCACGTTGGCGCCCTGTCCCCTGGCGTACGTGGCGGCGAACGCCTTCTTCAGGTCCTTGATCTGGTTCCAGACCTGCGGGGACTGCTGGCGGGCGATCACCTGGTAGCGGGACTTGGGGGTGGCCAGCGCCTTGGCGATGGCCGTCGGGTCGCCGCCGACGATCGGCGCGAGCAGTTCGGCGGCCTGGAGCGGCGCGTCCTTGGTCTTGGTCTGTTCCGGGGTGAACAGATACGGGTCGGCGGTGATGTCGTACGCGTCCACGGTCGTGGCCAGGTCGACGCCGGAGCGGTCGGTGATGGTGCCGCGGTCGGCGGTGACGTCGTGGGTCACCCAGCGGTTCACCGCGGCCTTGGCCGCGTAGGTGGAGGCGTCCACGGCCTGGACCTGGAGCAGCCGGATCACGAAGGCGGCCATCACCAGGGTGAGGGCGACGCCGACCAGCCGCAGCCGGGGCTTGGGCCTGCCGAGCTTGACCAGCCGGGGGCCGCGGGGGGCCCGCGGCGGCGGGGCGGTGCGGCGCGGGCGGGGGGCGGCGGGGCGCTGGCCGAGCCGCTGGCCCGCGCGCTGGGCGGGCCGGGGCGCGGCGCCTTCGGGACGGGGGCGGCGAATCCGGCCCGCGGGGGCTCCTGCGGCTCCGGCCGCCGCGCTGCCCGCGTTGCCCGCTCCGGACGCGCGGGGGCGGGGCGCGCCGGGGCGCGGGGCGCGGCCCGGCTGCGGTCGTCTCGGCTCGCTCACCGGCCGGCCCTCCGCGCGGGGCGCGGGGAACGGGCGGTCGGGGAGGGTGGCTGAGGCTTCACGAAGTCACCTGCCGGGAGGAGTGGGAGTGGTCGTGGCGGCGGCGTGCGCGCCGCCGGGGGTCGTGGGGGCCGAAGGAGTGGTGCCGGGCGCGCCGGTCGGCGACCCGGTCGCGGCGGCGTCGGCCGCGCCGGTCGGGGTGCCGCTCGGCGGGGTCGCGGTGGGCGTGCCGGTCGGGGCCGGCGGCGCCTTGCTGGTCGGCGGCGGCGCGGGCGGCGCCGTGGCCTCCTCGGGGGTGCCCCGGACGCTGCCGTCCGGGTTGAGGAAGGCCGGGTTGCCGCCCGGCACCATGCCGAGCTGCCGGGCGCGCTGTTCCAGGCCGCCGGGGGCCGCGTACTGATCGACCTCCTGCTGGAGCTGCTGCTGCTCGTCCGTGTAACCGTTGGTCTCCTTTTGAAGCTTGTTCAGCTCGAAGGAGTCCTGGTTGACCGCTCCGTTGAGCAGCAGCAGGGAGAGCAGGCCGCCCGCGAGGAGGGTCACGACAAGAAGGACGAACGGCATACGGGCGGCGGTTGCGGACCGGGCGGACCCGCGGCCCGCGGACGGCCGTACGGACAGGCCGGGCGCGCGCGGCGGCCTGGGCACCCTCGCGGTCCCGCGGCGCGGCTCCCCGCGGTCCTGGCGCGGCGGCCGGTCCTGGCGGGCGGGCCGCTCGCGGGACGGTTCCTGACCGGCGGCCCGCTTACGGGGCGGTTCCTGGCGCGGGGCGCGGCCACGGGCGGGGTCCTCGCGCGGGGTGCGTCCGCGCGCCGGTTCCTCGCGTGCCCGGCCGTCGCCCGGCCGGCCCTCAGGTGACCGGTCCCGGCGTGCCCGGTCATCGCCGGGGGGCCGTCGCCGGTCCCCCGGCCGGTCCTGGCTCACCGCGCGTCCTCGCGGATCCGCTCGGCGCCGCGCAGCCGGGCGGGCGCGGCCCGCCGGTTCTCGGCGATCTCGTCCTCGGTGGGCAGTTCCGCGCCGCGGGTGAGCAGCTTCAGGCGGGGCTGGTACTGCTCGGGCACCACCGGCAGGCCGGGCGGCGCGGTCGTGGCGGCCCCGGCCGCGAGGACCTGCTTGACCAGCCGGTCCTCCAGCGACTGGTACGACAGCACGGCGATCCGGCCGCCGACCGCGAGCGCCCCGACGGCCGCCGGGACCGCGCGCTCCAGCACCGACAGCTCGCCGTTGACCTCGATCCGCAGGGCCTGGAAGGTCCGCTTGGCCGGGTTGCCCCCGGTGCGCATCGCGGCCTGCGGCAGCGCCGTACGGATCAGCTCCACCAGGCGCGCGCTGTTGCTGAACGGCTCCCGTTCCCGCTCGCGCACCACCGCGTCCACGATCTTGCGGGCGAATTTCTCCTCGCCGTACGCGCGCAGGATGCGCACCAGGTCGCCCGGCGGATACGTGTTGAGCACCTCGGCGGCGCTGATCCCGGTGGTCTGGTCCATCCGCATGTCCAGCGGCGCGTCCTGGGCGTACGCGAAGCCGCGGCCGGCCTCGTCGAGCTGCATGGAGGAGACGCCGAGGTCGAACAGGACGCCCTGCACGCGGACGATGCCGAGCCGGTCCAGGACGTCGGGCAGCTCGTCGTAGACCGCGTGCACGAGGGTGGCGCGGTCGCCGAAGGGCGCGAGTCGCTCGGCGGAGAGCTTCAGCGCCTCGGTGTCACGGTCGAGCGCGACCAACCGGGCGGCGGGGAACGTGCTGAGCAGCGCCTCGCTGTGGCCGCCGAGGCCGAGGGTGGCGTCCACGACGACCGCGCCCGGCTCGGCGAGCGCGGGGGCCAGCAGGTCCAGGCAGCGCCGGAGCATGACCGGCACATGGCGCGGCTCGGGCTGCGCGGGGGTGGTGTCGCTCATGGGGCCCTTCTCGGCGGTACGAGGGACGTAGAACCGGGTCCCCGCCCGCTCGAAAGGAAACGTTCCCCTGGCACCGGGGAAGTGGTGCCAGCGGAGCGGCAGAGCGGGAGGAGGCCGGGCCGTACGTCCGCGCGGTGGTACGGAGTCAAGCGTGGGGTGCGCGCAGGTGCGCCGGGGCGCGGACCGGTCGGGCCGCGCTCACAGTAATCCGGGCGGAACCTCCTCGGACAGGGCCGAAAAGGTGTCTTCCTGGGCCGCGAGATAGCCCTCCCAGGCCGTCGCGGACCAGATCTCCACCCGGCTGCCCGCGCCGATCACCGCGCAGTCCCTGACCAGCCCGGCGTAGGCGCGCAGCGGCTGCGGCACCGTGACCCGGCCCTGCTTGTCGGGGACCTCGTCATGCGCCCCGGCGAACAGCACGCGCAGGTAGTCCCGCGCGCCCTTCGAGGTCAGCGGGGCGTCGGACAGGCTTCTGGTGGCGGCCTTGAAGCCGTCGACCGACCACACGCACAAGCAGCGTTCCTGCCCCTTGGTGATCACCAGTCCGTCGGCGAACTGCTCGCGGAACCTGGCGGGCAGCACCAGCCGGTTCTTGTCGTCGAGCCGCGGGGTGTACGTCCCGAGGAACATGCACACCTCCAGCAGACGGCACCACTTCGCGCCACTTTACTCCACCGGCCCCCACGGTCAACGCAGAGCGGAGCCGGGCGCGTCACGTCCCCCGCGGCCTCCGCGTCACCCTTCGCGTCATCTCGCGTCACCCCTCACGTCCCCTCGCGTCACCCCTTTCCGGTGAGCCCCGGAGGGTGTGTGGGCTACCTCACACATCGTGGAATTGCCGATGCTTATCCTTTTTGAGCCGAAATTTCGTGGGAACTCACAGCAGGTGGAACGGCACCCGGAGCCGTACCGTCAGAGACATGTCGATATCTGCCAGTGGTTCCCCAGCGCCGACCGACGTCAGCGGCCGCTCCGGAGACACCGCCACCGCGTCCGTTACCGACCGGCTCGTCGCAGCCAACCAGCGCTACGCCGACGCGTTCCAAGACCCCGGCATGGATGCCAGGCCCGTTCTGAAGGTCGCCGTCGTGGCCTGCATGGACGCCCGCATCGACCTGCACCGGGCGCTCGGCCTGGAGCTGGGCGACTGCCACACCATCCGCAACGCGGGCGGCGTGGTCACCGACGACACCATCCGCTCCCTCACCATCAGCCAGCGCGCGCTGGGCACCCGCTCCGTCGTGCTGATCCACCACACCAACTGCGGCCTGCAGAGCATCACCGAGGACTTCCGTACCGAACTGGAACGGGAGGTCGGCCAGCGGCCGACCTGGTCGGTGGAGGCGTTCACCGATATCGACCAGGATGTCCGGCAGTCGATGAACCGGGTGCGCACCTCGCCCTTCCTCGCGCACACCGACGACGTGCGCGGGTTCGTCTTCGACGTGCACACTGGTCTACTCCGGGAAATCACGAACAAGTAACGGCAGGCGAGTGACGTGGGGTGCCGCGTAAGGGAAGAATGCATCGTGCGGCACCGCACTGCCTCGCCCGGCGCGAGCACGAGCGGCACGCAAGTGGGGTGGGCCGGTCCAGGGATGACCGTGTCCCGAGGAACATGGCCGAGGAGTACCGGGTGACGACCTTTGACGCACGAGCAAGCCTGAGCGATCTGACGACGACCGCTGACCGGGTGCGCCGCAGTGTGGAGAACGTGATCGAGGGCAAGCCCGAAGTCGTCCGCATCGCACTGACGGTGCTGCTCGCCGAGGGACATCTGCTGATCGAGGACGTGCCGGGTGTCGGTAAGACGATGCTGTCCAAGGCCCTGGCACGGTCGATCGACTGTTCGGTACGGCGCATCCAGTTCACACCCGACCTGCTGCCGTCCGACATCACCGGAGTGAGCGTCTTCGACCAGCAGCGGCGGGACTTCGAGTTCAAGCCGGGCGCGATCTTCGCGCAGATCGTGGTCGGCGACGAGATCAACCGCGCCTCGCCCAAGACCCAGTCGGCGCTGCTGGAGTCGATGGAGGAGCGGCAGGTCACCGTGGACGGCACCACGTACGAACTGCCGAGCCCCTTCATGGTGATCGCCACCCAGAACCCGGTGGAGATGGAGGGCACCTATCCGCTGCCCGAGGCGCAGCGGGACCGGTTCACCGCCCGGGTCTCGATCGGCTACCCCAGCCCGGACGCCGAGTTGAAGATGCTCGACGTGCACGGCGGTGTCTCGCCGCTCGACGACCTCCAGCCCGTCGCGCACGCCCACGAGATCGTCAAGCTCGTCGAGGCCGTACGGATGGTGCATGTCTCGGAGCCGGTACGGCGGTACGCGGTGACGCTGGTCGGCGCCACCCGCAACCACCCCGATCTGCGGCTCGGCGCCTCGCCGCGCGCCACCTTGCACCTGGTGCGGGCCGCCAGGGCCTCCGCCGCGCTGGACGGCCGGGACTACGTGCTGCCCGACGACGTGCAGGGCCTGGCCTCCTCCGTACTGGCGCACCGCCTGCTGCCCACCGCGCAGGCGCAGTTGAACCGGCGCACCCCCGAACAGGTGGTCGCCGAGATCGTGCAGCGCGTCCCGGTGCCCGACCCGGCGGCCGGCGGCTGGCCGCAGAAGCCGTCCGCCCGCCCGCAGGGCCTGCGGGGCCTGTGATGGCGACGCCCGGCGCCGGGACCCCGCCGCCGACCCGACCGCCGCAATCCGCGCCGCAGCCGCAGCGGGGCCCGGCGCAGGGCCGCCAGGGCGGCCCGCCGGGCGCCGCGGGACCGCAGCAGGCGAGCGGCGGATTCCGTACCGCGCTCGGCGGACTCACCACCCGGGGCCGGTCCTTCGTCGCGGCCGGGGTCGCCGCCGGGATATGCGCCTACGTGCTCGGCCAGCCCGACCTGCTGCGGGTCGGACTGCTGCTGGCGATCCTGCCGCTGGTCTGCGTCGCCGTCCTGTACCGCACCCGCTACCGGGTCGCGGGCAGCAGGCGGCTCGCCCCGTCGCGGGTGCCCGCCATGTCGGAGTCCCGCGTGCACCTGCGGGTCGACAACGTCTCGCGCATCCCCACCGGACTGCTGATGCTCCAGGACCGGGTGCCGTACGTGCTCGGCCCGCGCCCGCGCTTCGTGCTGGACCGGGTGGAGCCCGGCGGCCACCGCGAGGTGTCCTACCGGGTCCGCTCCGACCTGCGGGGCCGCTACCCGCTCGGCCCGCTGCAACTGCGGCTGACCGACCCCTTCGGCATGTGCGAACTGACCCGCTCCTTCAGCGCGTTCGACACCCTCACCGTGGTGCCGCGCGTCGAGGCGCTGCCGCCGGTACGCCTGGTCGGTGAGGCCAACGGCTACGGCGAGAGCCGCACCCGCGCGCTGGCCTTCGCCGGCGAGGACGACGTCATCCCGCGCGGCTACCGGCACGGCGACGACCTGCGCCGGGTGCACTGGCGCTCCACCGCCAAGTACGGCGAGCTGATGGTGCGCCGTGAGGAGCAGCCGCACCGCGCGCGCTGCACCGTCCTGCTGGACACCCGGCGCTCCGCCTACTACGGCGCGGGCCCCGACTCGGCGTTCGAGTGGGCGGTCTCGGCCGCCGCCTCGGTCTCCGCCCACATGCTGGAACGCGGCTTCGCGGTACGGCTGCTGACCGACACCGGCAGCAGCGTCCCCGGCCCCGAGGGCACCGGCGGCTACGTCGGCGACTCCTCGGACATGGCGGGCGTCCTGCTGGACACCCTCGCCGTGGTCGACCACTCCGACGACCTGGCGCAGTCGCCCGGCTCCGGCTCCGGCTCCGGCCCCGATTCCGCGCACAGCGACGGCCTGTCCCGCGCCTACGAGGTGCTGCGGTCCAGCCACGAGGGCCTGCTGGTGGCCTTCCTCGGCGACCTGGACGAGGAGCAGGCGGCCAACGTCGGCCGGATGCGGCAACGGGCGGGCGGCGCCGTCGCGTTCGTCCTGGACAGCGACGACTGGACGGCCCGCGAGCCGGGCGCCAGGTCGGAGCCCCCGGCCGAGCACGGCGCGCGGGAGACCGGCGCCGCCGACGACGACACCCCGACACCGCTGCGGATGCTCCGCGAGGCGGGCTGGACGGTGCTGTCGGTACGCGCCGGGGACTCGCTGCCGGAACTGTGGCAGCGGGCCGACCGTTACCGCTCACGCGAGGAACAGCAAGAGGCAGGGGCCACAACATGAGCGGACGTGCCCGGCTGACGGTGTGTGCGGCGGCCGCCTCCGTGATGGCCGCCTGCTCGCTGCTGCCGCTGGCCACCCCCGCGGGCTGGATGTTCCAGGCCGTGCTCTTCGTGGCACTCCAGTCCGGGGTCGGCGCGCTGGCCCGACGGGTGCCGCTGGCCCGGCCGTTGACCGTCCTCGCGCAGGCGGTGGTCTCACTGCTCGTGCTGACCGTGATGTTCGCGCCGCACCAGGCACTGGGCGGCGTCATCCCCGGTCCCAACGCCTTCGTCCACCTCAGCGACCTGGTACGCGACGGGCTGACCGACGTCAGCCAGTTCGCCATCCCGGCGCCGGTCACCCCCGGCATCAGGATGCTGCTGGTCGGCGGTGTGCTGGTGGTCGCGCTCGCGGTGGACGCGCTGGCCGTCACGTACAACAGCGCGGCCCCCGCGGGACTTCCGCTGCTGGCGCTGTACTCGGTGGCCGCGGGGCTGTCCAACGGCGGTGCGCAGTGGCTGTACTTCGTGGTCGCCGCCGCCGGTTACCTGCTGCTGCTCCTGGCCGAGGGCCGGGACCGGCTCTCGCGCTGGGGCCGGGTCTTCGGCGGCGGTCCGCCGGCCAACGGCTGGGGCGGCTCCGCCAACCCGGCCTCCGGCAGCCGGGCGCTGGCCCCGGTGCGCACCGGCCGCAGGATCGGCGTGATGGCGCTGGGCCTGGCCCTGGTCGCGCCCGCCGTGCTGCCGTCGCTGGGCAGCGGCCTGCTGGACACCTCGGGCACCGGTACGGGACCGGGGCGCGGCGGCACGATCTCCGCGGTCAACCCGGTGGTGGCCCTCCAGGACAACCTCAACCAGCAGGACAACCGCGAAGTCCTCTCGTACAGGACCAACTCCACCGATCTGTCCAGCATGTACTTGCGGATTGTGGCGCTCGACCAGTTCGACGGCACGCAGTGGCAGCCGTCGAAGCGGAAGATCGAGGACATCCCGTCGGTGCTGCCGCAGCCCGCGGGCATGGCCTCCGACGTGAAGTACTCCAAGGTCCAGACGACGGTGAAGGTCGACGACGGCTACGCGCAGGGCTGGCTGCCGATGCCTTTCCCGGCGCTGGGCGTCGACGTGTCGGGGCACTGGCGGTTCGAGCCCGAGGGCCGGACGATCATCGGCGACCGCGGGCAGAACACCTCGGGTCTGACGTACTCGGTCACGAGCATGCAGGTGCAGCCGACGGCCGCGCAGCTCGCCGCCGCGCCCCCGGCCACCGGACGGGTCGCCGAGGAGTACACCAAGGTGCCCGGCTCGCTGCCGAAGGTGGTCGCGCAGACCGCGCAGCAGGTGACGGAGTCGGCGAACAACGACTACGAGAAGGCGCTGGCGCTCCAGCGGTACTTCACCTCGGGCGCGTTCGTCTACAACACCAAGGCGCAGTCGGGCACCGGCGTGGACGCCATAGCGCGGTTCCTGCGCACCAAGGAAGGCTTCTGCATCCACTTCGCCTTCACCATGGCGGCGATGGCCCGCACGCTGCACATCCCGGCGCGGGTGGCGGTCGGCTTCACCCCCGGCTCGCAGCAGGGCTCGGACGGCACGATGTCAGTGGGCCTCAAGGACGCGCACGCCTGGCCCGAGCTGTACTTCGAGGGCATCGGCTGGACCCGTTTCGAGCCGACCCCGTACCGGGGCACGGCCCCCTCGTACACCCAGACCACGACGCCCTCGGGCACCAACGAGCCCGCCGACCAGGGGCAGCACGGCACGGCGACGACGCCGACCCCGACGCCGTCGGCGAGCGCGAGCTGCGGCAGCGACAACCGGGCGCAGAGCTCCTGCGACAACACGGCGGTGGCCGCTTCCGGCGGTTCCGGCGGCGGCGGGTTCGGCGGCGGCAGGATCGCCGTGCTCACGCTGCTCGCGCTGCTGGTGCTGGCCGTCCCGCTGCTGCCCATGCTCTGGCGGCGCCGACAGCGGTCCAGACGGCTCGGCGGCGGACGGGACAGGGCCGAAGGGCTCGCCCTGTCCGCCTGGCGCGAGGTGGTCGACACCGGCTGGGACTACGGCGTCCCGCCGGACGACTCCGAGACCCCGCGGCGGGCGATGGCCCGGCTGGTCCAGGACGGCGGTCTGACCGGCCAGGCCGCGGTCTCCGCGGGTGCCCTGGCCACGGCGGTGGAGCAGGTGCTCTACTCGCCCAGGCCCCAGCCGGTCACCGGGTTGCCGGCCGATGTCCGGCACGTCCGCGAGGGCCTGCACGCGGCGGCCGGGCGCCGCGGTCGCCTTCGGGCGGTGCTTCTGCCGCGTTCCTCCGCCCGGGTGATCTGGCACCTTTCTGACCGGTGGTCCGCGGTCACTCTTCGTCTGTCCGAGGCCGGGCATCGCCTTGTCGCTCCGCTGAGGAGGCGGCTGGCCCGCCAGGCGTGAGTCCCCACCGCGCGGGTGGGGCGCCCCTCAGGGGGCTGCGCTGTCCGCGCGGGGCGTGCCCCGTCAGGGGCGGGAGGAGCAGCGCGCCCACCCCCAGGGGCCGGTGGTCCGGGATCGACCGGACTGCCCCGCCGGGGCGGGTGGTGACCTGCGGGAGCGCGGCCGGCGGCGGACCGCGCGGTTCCTCAGCGCGGCCGGCGGCGGACCGCGCGGTTCCTCAGCGCGGTCGGCGGCGGACCGCGCGGTTCCTCCCCCAGCTAACGCTGGGAGGCGCCCCCCAGCGCCCCTCCGGGCACATGCCTCGCGCCGGCACGGCCTCAGGGGCCGCGACCCTCAGGGATCGGCTCGCCGCACGGCGACAGGTGGGCGCACGGGGGGCAAAAAGATCGGCGCACCGCCGGGAGGGTGCGGGACCCTCGGACGGTGCGCCGTGCTGGCGGAAGTGACCCTCTAGCGGCCACCCTGCTGCTCGTCGCGGCGGCGCTGCCACCGCTCCTCGATCCGGTCCATGACCTTGCCCCGCTTGGCCTGGTTGCGGCGGCTGAGCCGCCGGCCGGGTGCGCCGGGGGCACCGGGAACCCCGGCGGCGGGCGCCGCCTCGCCCGGCTTGCCCGCCTTGCGCCAGCCGGTGACGGCCAGCACCGCACAGGCCAGCATGACCAGGAAGCCCACCACACTGATCCAGGGCTGCTTGGCGATCATGCCGCCCATGAGCAGCGCGATACCGACCAGGAAGCCCGCCACCGACTGGTAGACACGCCGCCTGGTGTACGTGCGCAGCCCACTTCCCTCAAGCGCCGACGCGAACTTGGGATCTTCGGCGTACAGCGCTCGCTCCATCTGCTCGAGCATGCGCTGCTCGTGCTCCGAGAGCGGCACGGAGTCCTCCTACTCGTCGGTCGCAGGGGGGCGACCGGTCCGACCCTTTCAGGATAGGCAGGGATTCGCCCCCATGAAACCCGCCCCACTACGCCAATCCGACGGGGGCTTCATTCCCCGTCCGCCGTTACGTCATGCCAGCATACGGTCAGCAATGGCGGTACGGGGGGCCTGTGACCGACTACTCCGGCCGGTGGCGGGGGCGGGTGAAGCGGAAGAGGTCCTTCCGGGGGTCGCGCGGGGTCCGTCAGCCGCGCTCGCCGAGGACGTGGAGCTGGGTGGCCACCGAGTGGAATCCGGGCTCCTCCGCCGCTGCCAGCTCCAGCCGCAGCAGCGCCTCCAGGGCGCCCGGCTCGGTGTCGACCAGGACGCCGGGGACGAGGTCGGCGAAGACCCTGATGCCGTGCACGGCGGCGGCCCGCAGGCCCGCGTCGGTGACCAGCCGGGTGAGCTGGTCCGCGGTGTAGCGGCGGGGCAGCGAATCGCCGTCGCCCCATCGGCCGTCCGGGTCACCGAGGGCGTGCTGGGCCTCCGCGAAGTGCCCGGCGAGGGCGCGGGCCAGTACGGCGCCGCCGCGGCCCGCCGCGAGCAGGCTGAGGGCGCCGGAGGGCCGGAGCGCTCCGACCACGTTGCGCACGGCCTCCGCCGGGTCGTCCACGTATTCCAGGACGCCGTGGCACAGCACCATGTCCCAGCTCGCGCGGGGCACGATGTCGGGCAGCCCGTGGGTGTCGCCCTGGACGGCGCTGACCCGGTCGGTGACCCCGGCCTCGGCGGCTCGTCGCTCCAGTGCGAAGAGCGCGTCGGGGCTGGGGTCGACGACGGTGACGCGGTGGCCGAGCCGGGCGACGGGCACCGCGAAGTTGCCGGTGCCGCCGCCGGTGTCCAGGACGTCGAGTGCCGCCGTGTCCGCGGTCTTGGCCCGCCGTTCGAGAGCGTCCTTGAGGACCTCCCACACCACGGCGGTACGCAGACTGGCACGGGGGCGCATCGGGTCCACCCCTCCTTGACGGGACATGGCGCGCGGCTCCTCGCAGGGGCTGGTCACATCGGGCGGCTCCACTCTAGAGCCCCCGGCCGAGGTGGGGCCGCCGCGCGCGCGGCCGGGTGTCGTGGTCCGGGTGCTCGTGCGTGACCAGGACGACGGGGCCGCCGCGCGCGGCCGGGTGTCAGTTGGCGCGTCTGCGGGGTGGCTCCGCGGCCGCGGGGGCCGGGATCAGGGGCGGCTTGCCCGCGAGCGCGGGCTGGAGGAGCAGCATGCGCTCCACCAGGCGCAGGAACATGGTCGCGGCGCGCAGCAGGTCGTCGGCGTCGCGGGGGCCCGCGGCTCCGGCTATGCCGGCCTCGGCGCGGGCCCTGCGGGCCGCGCCCGCCTCGAACAGGGCGCTCCACTCCGCCAGTTCGGGCGCGACCTCGGGCAGCACCTCCCAGGCGGTGCGTATCCGCTGGCGGCGGCGCGGGGCGGGCTCGGGTCGGCCGCGTACCGCGAGCACCGCGGCGGCGGTGCGCAGGGCGGCGAGGTGGGCGGTGGCGTAGCGCTCGTTCGGAGTCTCCAGGACGGCGGCCTCTTCGAGGCCGAGGTGTGCCTGGGTGAGCAGGTCAAGGGCGGCGGGTGACGCGGTGGCGCGGCGCAGCACAGGATGGATGTCGCTTACGGGAGCTGCCATGGCGAGCCTCCTTTCTCCGTGCCACCCATAGTGGGGGCTACCACTGACAATCGGTCCTGACCTGGGGTAACGCCCGAAAACGGGACATTCGCGCGGTGGCCGGAATCCGCCGGGTGAACGTGCCCGGTGAACATGCCGGACGCCGGACAGGCAGAATCGGCACCATGACCACCGCACGACGCCAGGCCACTCGTCAGAAGCTGTACGAGGCCGCCGTCACCCTCATCGCCGAACAGGGCTTCTCCGCCACCACGGTCGACGAGATCGCCGAACGGGCCGGGGTCGCCAAGGGCACCGTCTACTACAACTTCGCCAGCAAGAACGACCTGTTCGAGGAGTTGCTGCGGCACGGCGTGGGTCTGCTGACCGTCTCGCTGCGCGAGGCCGCGCAGGACGCGGAGGCCAAGGGCGGCGGCAAGGTCGACGCGCTGGACGCGATGATCCACGCGGGGCTCGACTTCATCGTGCGCTACCCGTCCTTCACACAGCTCTACGTGGCCGAGCTGTGGCGCACCAACCGCGCCTGGCAGGACACGCTGATGATCCTGCGTCAGGAGGCGGTGGCGGTGGTCGAGAAGGTGCTGGGCGAGGCCGTGGCGGCGGGTGAGCTGAACGACGAGATCGACGTACCGCTGACGGCGTCCGCGCTGTTCGGGATGGTGCTGGTCGCCGCGCTGGACTGGCAGGCGTTCCAGCCGGAGCGCGGTATCGACGAGGTGCACGCGGCGCTGTCCCGGCTGCTCCAGGGCAGGGTCGGCGGGCGTTCGGCGCGCCAGTGAGCGGTCCGCGGGTGCGCTGTTCTGGCAGGGTCCGGTCCCCCGCAGGTCCGTGCCAGAACAGCGCCTCCCCCGTGCGCCCCCCGTTCACGTACGGACCGGTGTACTTCCGCCGCCCCGTGTCGGCGGTTCTGGCACCGAAGCCCGTCCGCGGTCCCCACTCTTCCGGTTTCCCGGCCGACGCCCCATCCGCGAACGTACTCAACCGCGCGTCTAGGTACGGATACTCATGACCGCGCGATTTCACTCGGTGACAGTGGGCGCGGTTCGCTAGAGTCCCGCGCATGTCCGTACTTCCGCTGGTCTTCACCAGCGGCTGGGCGAGCGGGATCAACGCCTACGCCGTCGTGCTGCTGCTCGGTGTGATGGGCAGGGCGGGTATCACCGACGAGGTGCCGCTTTCGCTCCAGCGCACCGATGTGCTGCTGATCGCGGCCGCCCTGTTCCTCTGCGAGGCGGTGGCCGACAAGATCCCTTACGTGGACTCGGCGTGGGACGCCGTGCACACGGTGATCAGGCCGGTCGCGGGCGCGGTGGTGGCGGCGCTGCTGGCCGGGCAGTCGGGTTCGCTGTCGGAGCTGGCGGCGGGCGCGGTCGGCGGGTCCACGGCGCTGGCCAGCCATCTGGTGAAGGCGGGCACGAGGCTGGCGGTGAACACCTCGCCCGAGCCCGCGAGCAATATCGTGGTCAGCCTCGCCGAGGACCTGGGCGTCGCGAGCATCGTCACCTTCGCGCTCTTCCATCCGCTGCCCGCCGCGATCATCGCGGCGGTACTGCTGGTGCTCGGCATGACCGTCGTGCTCCTGCTGCTGTCCCGGATCCGGCGCGCGCTGCGCCGCCGCAGGGAGCGCAGGGAGCGCAAGAACCGGAACGGCACCCCGGCGCCCACCTGAGAGCCTGCCGGGCGGCCTTCGATACAGTCCCTGCCATGGCACGGATTGCGGTGATCGGCGCGGGTATGGGCTCGCTGGCGGCGGCGGCCAGGCTCGCCATCGGCGGCCACCGGGTGGTGGTGCACGAGCGGTCGGCGACGTACGGCGGCGGTGTGGGCCGGGTCGAGAGGGACGGTTTCGCCTTCGACACCGGCCCCGGTCTCCTGCTGCTGCCCGCCGTGCAGCGCGATCTGTTCGTCAAGACCGGCCGGGAGTCGCTCGAACAGTCCGTCGGTCTGGCGCAGGCCGATCCGGCCGCCCGCCACGTCTTCGCCGACGGTACGGATCTGACGCTGCCCAACGCGTCGCGCTCCGGGGTCATGGAGGCGCTGGACGGCGCTCTGGGCGCCGGAAGCGGCGAGCGGTGGAGCGAGGTCATGCTGCGCGCCCGGGAAGCCTGGGAGGCCACTCGCAGGCCCTTGTTGGAGGACGCGGTGTCCGGGGCGACCGCCGCGCTGCGCGAGGATCCGTATCCGGCGGCCGGGAAGCGCGGTCTGCTGCGGCGCGCGGCGCGGGCGCGGACCCTGTCCGCCGTCGCGGACGGCGAGTTGCGCGACCCCCGGCTGGCCGCGCTGCTGGAGAGCTATCCGCTCGACTACGGCCTCGACCCGCGCACCGCTCCCGCCTCGGCGACCGTACTGGCTTACGTGGAGCAGACCTTCGGGGTCTGGTACGTGCCCGGCGGGCTGCGGGCGCTGGCGGACGCGGTGTACGCGCGCTGTCTGGCACGGAAGGTGGAGTTCAGGTTCGGCGCCGAGGTCACCGGGGTGCTGGAGAAGGACGGCCGGGCCGCCGGGGTGGAACTGGCCGACGGCGGTACGGCGGAGGCCGACTTCGTGGTGGCGGGCGCGCCGCTGCCCGCGCTCTACCGGGACCACGTGCTGCCCTGGGAGTCCGAGGACGAGTTGCCCGACTGGGGCCCGCGGCACCCGCGGGGTGTCCTCACCGTCCACCTGGCGCTGCGCGGCGCGCGCCCGGCCGACGCCGTGCACCGTACGGTCATGCACGCCCCGGACCGCGAGCGCGCGCTGACCTGGGCATTCGACTCCCCCGGCACCACGGACGCCGTCCCCACGGTGACGGTGCTGCGGCCCGACGACCCCGCGCTGCGCCCGGACGACGGGCACGAGGCGGTCACCGTGAGGGTGACCGTGCCGCCGCACGGCCGGGCCGGCCTGGACTGGACGGCTCCCGGCGCCGCCGACGCCGTCGCCGAGCGGGCGGTGGCCGCCGCGGAGGCGGCCGTACCCGGCCTGCGGGAGCGGGAGTTGTGGCGGATCGTGCGGACACCGGCGGACACGGAACGCGAGACCGGCGCACCGGGCGGCTCGGTCCCCGCCCCGGCGCTCGCGGGCGCGCACGGCTCACTGCTGCGCTCCCCCAACGCCGACGCGCTGCCCGGTCTCTACCGGGTCGGCGGCTGGGCCCACCCCGGCGGCGGACTGCCGCACGCGGGCATGTCGGGCGCGATCGTGGCCGACCTGATCATGGGCGGGCCCGGCGGCAGCCGGTGAACGGGCGTGCGCCGCGCGCTCGTTGACGGCCCGCTCGACGGATTCCCGTCCGCTGTCCGCCTCTTGCCGCCCCCGTTACCGCCGCGAAGATCCTTAAGCGGACCACCGCCCGGATTCAACCGATCGGACGGAAAAGCCCGGTGGGCGCTCCGGGGGCGCGCGGTGGCCGCCTAGCGTGAACGGCGGCCCGTGATCACCGAGCGGAAGGCCGTACGAAGCATGCCGCAGCCCTTCGAACTCCCGCAGTTCTACGTGCCGTATCCGGCGCGGCTCAACCCCCACCTGGAACGGGCCAGGGAGCACTCCAAGGCGTGGGCCCGCGAGATGGACATGATCGAGGGCTCAGGGATCTGGGACGAGGCGGACTACGACGCCCACGACTACGCGCTGCTGTGCGCGTACACCCATCCCGACGCGTCGGGTCCCGAACTGGACCTGGTCACCGACTGGTACGTGTGGGTGTTCTTCTTCGACGACCACTTCCTGGACATCTTCAAGCGCAGCCAGGACATGCAGGGCGCGAAAGCGTACCTGGACCGGCTGCCCGCCTTCATGCCGGTGGATCCCGGACAGCCGGTGCCGGAGCCGACCAACCAGGTCGAGGCGGGGCTCGCGGACCTGTGGGCGCGCACGGTGCCGACGATGTCGCAGGACTTCAGGGAGCGGTTCCACGAGAGCACGTACTACCTGCTGGAGGAGTCGCTCTGGGAGCTGTCCAACATCAACGCGGGCCGGGTCTCGAATCCGATCGAGTACATCGAGATGCGCCGCAAGGTGGGCGGCGCGCCCTGGTCGGCGAATCTGATCGAGCACGCGGCGGGCGCCGAGGTACCGGCGCGGATCGCCGGGAGCCGTGCGATGCGGGTGCTGCGCGACTGCTTCGCGGACAGCGTGCACCTGCGCAACGACCTGTTCTCGTACCAGCGCGAGATCGAGGAAGAGGGCGAACTCTCCAACGCCGTCCTGGTCCTTGAGCGGTTCCTCGATCTGACCGCCCAGCAGGCAGCGGACCGGGTGAACGACCTGCTGACCTCGCGGCTGCACCAGTTCGAGCACACCGCTCTCACCGAAGTGGAGCCGCTGTTCGGGCAGTTCGGCCTGACCCCGCAGGAACGTCTCGGCGTCTTCGCGTACGTCAAGGGACTCCAGGACTGGCAGTCGGGCGGCCACGAGTGGCACATGCGCTCCAGCCGGTACATGAACGGCGCGGACGGCAGTTCCCGCGCGGTGGGCGCGGGCGCCGGTATCGGCGGCGGCGCGATCGGCGGGCCGACGGGCCTGGGCACCTCGGCCGCGCAGATCCTGCACTCGCTGGCCGCGACCTTGCCGCAGCGCGCCCGGTCCTTCTCGCACGCCCCGCACCAGCGCACCGACACGGTCCGGCGCGCCGAGATCCACATGCCGTTCGAGACCACGCTCAGCCCGCACTTGGACACCGCCCGGCGGCACAACATGGAGTGGGGCCGGGCGATGGGCATCCTCGGCGCGGAGCCCGGCTTCCCCGTCCCCGGCGGGCTGTGGAACGAACGCAAGCTCGCCGACTACGACTTCGCGCTGTGCGCGGCGGGCATCCACCCGGCGGCCTCGCCGGAGGAGCTGAACCTCACCACGGACTGGCTGACCTGGGGCACCTACGGCGACGACTACTACCCGCTGGTCTTCGGCCGGTCCCCCGACACCGGAGCGGCCCGGCTGGCCACCGAGCGGTTCAAGCTGTTCATGCCGCTGGGCGACGAGCCCGCGCCCACGCCGGTGAGCGCGCTGGAACGGGGTCTGGCGGACCTGTGGCGGCGCACCGCGGGCCCGATGTCCCCCGACGCGCGGGGCAAATTCCGCTTCGCCGTCGAGGACATGTGCGAGAGCTGGCTGTGGGAGCTGGCCAACCAGAAGCAGAACCGGGTGCCGGACCCGGTCGACTACATCGAGATGCGCCGCAAGACCTTCGGCTCCGACCTGACGATGAGCCTGTCGCGGATCGGCCACGGTGACGCGCTGCCGGACGCCGTCTACCGCTCGCGGCCCGTGCAGTCCATGGAGGTGGCCGCCGCCGACTTCGCCTGCCTGCTCAACGACGTGTTCTCGTACCGCAAGGAGATCGAGTTCGAGGGGGAGATCCACAACGCGGTGCTCGTCGTGCAGAATTTCCTGGACTGCTCGCCGCAGGAGGCGATGGACGTGGTCGGGGATCTGATGGCCGCGCGGATGCAGGAGTTCCAGCACATCACCGAGAACCAACTGCCCACGCTCTTGGAGGAGTTCGCACTCGACGACGCGGCGCGCGAGGTGCTGCTCGGCTACGCGCAGGAGCTGCGCGACTGGCTGGCGGGCATCCTCACCTGGCACGAGGGCTGCCACCGGTACGAGGAGGAGACGCTGCGGCGGGACTTCCCGCACGTGGCCGCCGTGCTGCCCGCCCAGACCTGGGCCGCGCCCAACGGCCTGGGCACGGCGGCGGCCCGGCTGCCGTCACTGCTGCACGCGGCCCGCACCCAGGCCGGGTAGCGGGCCGGGCGGCGGGGCGAACTCTCAGTAGCGGTAGGGGTCGTACGGGTCGGCGTACTGCGGCTGCTGCTCCTGCTGGGGCGGTTGCTGCTGCTCGTACGGCGACTGGTACTGCTGCTGGGGGATGTACGGCTGCGCCTGCGGGTCGGGCTGCTGCTGGTACGGGTAGCCGTACGGGTCGCTGCCCAGCGGCTGTTGCTCCTGCTCCTGCTGACCGCCGTAGGTCTCGTACCGCGGCTGGGGCTGCGGATACGGGTACGGGTAGGGCTCGCCGCCGCCGGCCGGGGTGTCGTAGCCGTAGGGGGCGGGGGCGGGCTCCTGGTAGGCGCCCGGGTCGTAGCCGTACTCGTGGCCGCCCCAGCCGGACTGGTCGGAGCCGTCACCGGCGTAGGAGGCCGCCGCGGGCTGGGGTTCGCCGCCCCAGCCCGCATAGCCCTGCGCGCCGTACCCCTCGTAGCCGCCGCTGGTGTACGGGTCGGGGGTGTACGTCGACTGGCCGTCGTAGACCGGGTATTCGCCGCTGTCCTCGTGCATCGGGACCGGCTGGTAGATCTGGCCGGAGTCCAACGGCCGCCCGCCGCCGAACAGATCGGGCTCGTCCGCGTCGAGTTCGTCGCGCGGACCCGGCTGCCGGGCGGCGGCGAATTCCTCCGGGTACTCCTCCTCGACCGGGCTGACCTCCAGCACCGGCTCGGTCACCCCGCCCTTCCTGCGGCGGCGGCTGGAGCCGGGACGCCCGCCGAGCGCCCAGCCGGTGGAGAAGCCGCGCTTGTAGGAGAGCGTCACGAAGGACTGACCCGCGCCGAAGGCGAGCGCGCCGAGCACGATGATGATCACATTGCGCTGGGACACGCCGACGACCACGCCCAGGAACCCGGCGAAGGCCAGTACGCGATAGCGCAGCCGCGCCTTGTACTGGAGCAGTACCTCACCGAGCAGCCACAGCGCGACGATTCCGAAGGCGACGTACAGCACCGAGTAGCCCATGCGCCCACTTCCTTAACTGGACCGAGCCGACTGTACCGAGCCGGTCACGTCCGCTGGTGCAGACCGAGGTTCTCGTAGATCTCCAGCGACGCTGTCGAGTGGTTAAGAGTAATGAAGTGCAGCCCCGGAATGTCCTCCGCCATCAGACGGCGGCACATCTCGGTGGTGAACTCGATGCCGATCGCCCGGACCGCGACCGGGTCGTCCTGCACCGCGAGGATGCGTTCTGCCAGGTCGGAGGGGAAGGGGGCGTTGCCGAGCTGGGCGAAACGCTCGATCTGCCGGACGTTGGTGACCGGCATGACCTCGGGAATGATCGGGGTGCTGCACCCCGCCGCGTCGACCCGGTCGCGCAGCCGCAGGTAGTCCTCCGCGTCGAAGAACATCTGCGTGATGGCGAAGTCGGCGCCCGCGCGGCACTTGTCCAGGAAGTGCCGGGTGTCCTCGGCCGGGTCGGTGGAGCGCGGGTGCATCTCGGTGAACGCGGCCACGCCGACGCAGAAGTCGCCGGACTCCTTGATCAGCCGGACCAGTTCCGCCGCGTACGTCAGGCCCTCCGGGTGCGGCACCCACTCCGCGAGCGGGTCGCCCGGCGGGTCCCCGCGCACAGCCAGGATGTTGCGGATTCCGGCGTCCGCGTACTGCCCGATGATGTTGCGCAGCTCGGCCACCGAGTGGTTCACGGCCGTGAGGTGCGCGCACGGGGTCAGCGTGGTGTCCGACACGATCCGGTCCGTGGCCCGCACCGTGCCCTCCCGCGAGGAGCCGCCCGCGCCGTAGGTCACCGACACGAACGTGGGGCCGACCGCCTCGATCCTGCGGATCGCGTTCCACAGCGTCCGCTCGCCCTTCTCCGTCCTCGGCGCGGCGAATTCGAACGAGTACGAGCGCTCGCCCCGCGCCAGGAGCTCACGGATCGTGATCGCCCGGTCTGTTCGCGTGGAAGGTGTCCCCAAAGCCATGCCTTGAAGGCTAGCCCCGGCTGGCCACCGTCCGTAACCGGACGGGGCGATATGACCTCGTACGTCCATTTCCTGGCCACCGGCGGTCCACGGATTGGACACCGGGTGGGCTTGGCGCCCATGCCCGCGCCTTCCCCGGGGCGCGGCCCCGGGCGGTTCCTTTGCCAGGGGCGGCACGCCGGGTTTTCCGGGGGCGCGGGCCCGGGCGGTTTCTCTGCCGGGAGCGGCACGCCGGGTTTTTTAGGGGCGCGGGGAACTGCGCGCTCGGCCACGGCGGTGGCGCGCCTTTGAGAACCGGCCCCAGCGGGGCAGATGCTGTTGTTTCCGGGCTGACAGCCCGGTAGGGGGCTGGTCGCGCAGTTCCCCGCGCCCCTGAAAAGACCGGCCAGCCGCCCTGGCAGAAAGACCGCCTCGGGGCCCGCCCCGAAAAGATCGGCCAGCCGCCCTGGCAGAAAGACCGCCTCGGGGCCGCGCCCCGGAAAGACCGGCTTGCCGCCTGCGGGAGAGGACCGTCCAGGGGCCGGGCCCCGGGAATGCTCACCGCCTAGGTGTCAGGCGAGGGCGGCGCGGAGGGCGGAGGCCGCGCCGGCGGGATCGGCGGCCTCGGTGAGGGCGCGGACGACGACGACGCGGCGCGCACCGGCGGCGCGGACCTGGGCGATGTTGTCGAGGGAGATGCCGCCGATGGCGAACCAGGGCCGGTCGGTCGTGAGCCCGGCGGCGTGCCGGACCAGGTCGAGCCCCGGGGCGGGACGCCCCGGCTTGGTGGGCGTGGGCCAGACGGGCCCGGTGCAGAAGTAGTCGGCGCCGGGCTCCACGGCGGCGGCGTCCACCTCGGAAGGGGCATGGCAGGAGCGCCCGATCAGCACCTCCTCGCCGAGGATGGCGCGCGCGGCCGGGACCGGCAGGTCACCCTGGCCGAGGTGCAGGACGTCGGCCCGGGCCGCGTGCGCCACGTCGGCGCGGTCGTTGACCGCGAGGAGCTTGCCGTGCCTGCGGCAGACCTCGGCGAGGACGGCGAGGGCCGCCAGTTCGGCCCCCGCCTCGATGCCCTTGTGCCGGAGCTGGATGACGTCCACCCCGCCGCTCAGTACCGCGTCCGCGAACTCGGCGAGGTCGCCGCGCTCGGTCCTGGCGTCGGTGCACAGATAGAGCCGGGCGGCGGCGAGCCGGTCACGGGCGGTGCCCACGGCGGTGGCGGCGGCGATGGTCGTCATGCGGGCGGTTCCCCCTGAGGCGTACGGGTTACACGGCGAGCGCCTGCGCTCGGCGCTTCACCTCGGTCCCGCGATTCTCGCGCAGTGCCTGGGCGGGGGTGCCGGGGAGGCTCGGGTCGGGCGTGAAGAGCCATTCCAGCGCCTCATCGTCCGAGAACCCGTCGTCCTTGAGCACGGTGAGCGTGCCGGACAGGCCCTTGGTGATGGCGCCTTCGCCGACGAAGTCCGCGGGCACCATGAGCACCTTGTTCTCACCGCGGCGGACCGCGATGAGCTGGCCCTCCTTGATGAGGGGGCGAATCCGGGTGATGTCGAGTCCGAGCCGCTCCGCGACCTCGGGCAGCGTGAGCCACGAGGGGACGAGAGCGTCAATGTGTGCGTCAACCGACGAGAAAACAGTCACAGGACAAGGGTGCCACCCGCCGCCGACAACCGCTGCGGCACTGCGCCGTTAGCGGGACGCCCCGCTCAGCGCAGGGCCGCCGACTTGAGCTGCACCGCCGGGTCGGCGGCGAGCGCCGGGTCCAGCACCGCCGCGCGGGCGACCAGCTTGCGGGCCTGCGCCAGGTCCCGCGGCCGGTCCACGGCCAGCAGCGCGGCCAGGGCGCCGCCGCGCAGCCAGCACACCGACCAGGACGGGCTCGCCGGGTCTCCGCGCAGCAGCATCGTGTCGGCGCCCGTGTGGTGCCCTGCGTACTGCACGAAGCGGCCGAACTGCTCGGACCAGAAGTACGGCACCGGGTCGTACGCCTCGTCGCCGCCGAGGACGTTGGCGGCGGCGGTCCGCGGGCCCTGCACGGCGTTGTCCCAGTGGTGGATGAGCAGCCGCTCGCCGTAGCGCGCGGACGGGAACGACGCGCAGTCGCCGACCGCGTACACGTCGGACGCGGTGGTGCGCAGCCGGTCGTCGGCGAGTACGGCGCCGTCCGGGCCGAGGCCGACGCCGGAACCGGCCAGCCAGCCGGTGGCGGGCCTGGCGCCGATGCCGACCACGACGGCCGCGGCGGGCAGCCGGGTGCCGTCGGCGAGCACCACGGCGCCGGGTTCGACCTCGGCGACGGGGGTGCCGGTGAGCAGCCGTACCCCGGCGTCGGCGTACCAGGCCCGCATGTGGCCGGTGATGGTGGCGGGCAGCGCGCCGGACAGCGGCCGGTCCGCGGCCTCCACGACGGTCACCTCGCAGCCCGCCTGCCGCGCCGCGGTGGCGAATTCGGCGCCGATCCAGCCCGCGCCGACCACCACGACGTCCTTGTGGGCGTCCAGCACCGGGCGCAGCGCCGCCGCGTCGTCCAGGGTGCGCAGCAGGTGGACGCCGGGCAGGCCCGCCGTGCCGGGCAGCGCCACGGGGTAGGCGCCGGTCGCGACGACGAGACGGCCGTAGCGCAGGCCGCCCTTGTCGGTGACGACCTCGTGGTCGCCTGGCCGCAGCCCCTGCGCCCGTACGCCCAGGCGCAGATCCACGTCCAGGGCGTCGAAGTCGACGTCGAAGCGGACGTCGGCGTCCTCGCCCGCCGTGCCGAGCAGGACCGCCTTCGACAGCGGCGGGCGGTCGTACGGAGGGTGCGGCTCGTCGCCGACCAGCACGATGCCGTCCCGCCAGCCCTGCTCGCGCAGGCAGACCGCCGTCTGCACCCCGGCCATCCCGGCCCCGACAATCACGACGTCGTTCACATGATTCACGGTAGTCGGTACGGGCCGCCGACGACGCCGGGCCACCCCCGGGCGGCGGGCGGGGATATGGTGTCGGGGCCAGAGAACACGCGGGAGCCCGGACGCACCGGGCTGAGAGGGCGGCTGGACGGCCGCCGACCGTACGAACCTGATCCGGGTCATTCCGGCGAAGGGAGGGCGGTATTCGATGGGTACACCTGAACCGGCGGCGCCGAGCGGACCGGCGGCTCCGACGGCCGCGCCGCGGAGTTCCCGCGCGGCGGCGTCGTACGACGTCCTGGTGGTGGGCGGCGGCATCATCGGCCTGGTCACCGCCTGGCGGGCGGCGCAGCGCGGCCTGCGGACCGCCGTGGCCGACCCGGACCCCGGCGGCGGCGCGGCGCGGGTGGCGGCGGGCATGCTGGCCGCGGTCACCGAATCGCAGTACGGCGAGCAGACGCTGCTGGACCTCAATCTGGCGTCGGCGCGCCGATACCCGGATTTCGTGGCCGAGTTGACCGAGGCGACCGGCCTCGACGTCGGCTTCCGCGCCTGCGGCACCCTGACCGTCGCGCTGGACGCCGACGACCGCGCGCACCTGCGCGATCTGCACGCCTTCCAGACCTCGCTGGGCCTGCCCTCGGAGTGGCTGAGCGGCCGGGACTGCCGCCGCCTCGAACCGCTGCTCGCCCCCGGTGTCCGCGGCGGACTGCGGGTGGACGGCGACCACCAGGTCGACCCGCGCCGTCTCGCCACGGCGCTGCTGCGGGCCGCGGAGCTGGCCGGTGTGATCCTGCACCGCTCGGCGGTGGCCCGCGTCGAGATCTCGGGCGGCCGGGCCGTCGGCGCGCTGCTCGACGACGGTACGGCGGTCACGGCCGGTCGTACGGTGCTGGCCGCGGGCAGCGACAGCGGCCGGATCGCGGGCGTGCCCGAGGCCGCGCTGCCGCCGGTACGGCCGGTGAAGGGGCAGATCCTGCGGCTGCGCATCCCGCCGGGCCACGCGCCGTTCCTGTCCCGTACGGTCCGGGCGGTGGTGCGCGGCAGCCACGTGTACCTGGTGCCGCGCGAGAACGGGGAGCTGGTACTCGGCGCGACCAGCGAGGAGTTGGGCTGGGACACCACGGTGACCGCGGGCGGGGTCTACGAACTCCTTCGGGACGCCCACGAGTTGGTGCCCGGCATCACCGAACTGCCGCTCACCGAGACCCTGGCGGGCCTGCGGCCGGGGTCCCCGGACAACGCCCCGCTCCTCGGCCGCGGCGCGCTGGACGGCCTGCTGCTGGCCACCGGCCACCACCGCAACGGCGTGCTGCTCACCCCGATCACCGGCGACATCATGGCGGAGGCGCTGGTCACGGGCGAACTGCCCGCGTACGCGCGGCCGTTCGCCGCCTCCCGCTTCGCGGCCGTCCCGGTGCCCGTCTTCCCCGTATCCGGTCCCCCGGCCGCCGCCGCCCGTGAGGAGCAGACCGTATGACGATCACGGTCCTGGTGAACGGCGAGCGCCGCTCCCTGCCCGCGCCCCTCGCCCTCGACGCCCTGGTGGCCGACCTCACCCCGGCCGCCTCCGGCGTGGCCGCCGCCCTCAACGAGACGGTCGTCCCGCGCGCCCGGTGGGCGGCGACGCCGCTGTCCGACGGTGATCGCGTGGAAATCCTCACCGCCGTGCAGGGGGGCTGAGGGATGACGACTTCCGCTGTCGACGTCAGCGACCCGTTGCGGATCGGGGATGCCGTCTTCTCCTCGCGGCTGATCATGGGGACCGGCGGGGCGCCGAGCCTGGAGGTGCTGGAGCAGGCGCTGCTCGCGTCCGGTACGGAGCTGACCACCGTCGCCATGCGGCGGCTCGACCCCACGACGAAGGGGTCGGTGCTGTCGGTGCTGCGGCGGCACGGCATCCGTGTGCTGCCCAACACCGCCGGGTGCTTCACGGCCGGTGAGGCCGTGCTGACCGCGCGGCTGGCGCGTGAGGCCCTCGGCACCGACTGGGTGAAGCTGGAAGTCATCGCGGACGAGCGGACGTTGCTGCCCGATCCGGTCGAACTCCTCGACGCCGCCGAGACGTTGGTGGACGACGGCTTCACGGTGCTGCCGTACACCAGCGACGATCCGGTGCTGGCGCGGAAGCTGGAGGACGTGGGGTGCGCGGCGATCATGCCGCTCGGGTCGCCGATCGGGTCGGGACTCGGAATCCGCAACCCGCACAATTTTCAACTCATCACCGAGCGGGCCGGTGTTCCCGTCGTCCTCGACGCCGGGGCGGGGACGGCGTCCGACGCCGCGCTCGCCATGGAACTCGGGTGCGCCGCCGTCATGCTGGCCTCGGCCGTCACGCGGGCGCGGCAGCCGGTTCTCATGGCCGAGGGCATGCGTCACGCCGTTTCGGCCGGGCGCCTGGCCTTTCGTGCCGGGCGTATCCCCCGCCGCCACTTCGCCCTCCCCTCCTCCCCGCCCGAAGGTCTCCCCTCCCTCGACCCCGAACGCCCCGCCTTCTAGGTCCAGGGCCCCGCGTCCACCGCGCACAGGACGTGCCCACCGCGACCCTTGAAGGATCGGCCCGCCGCCCTCCGTGAAGGGCCGTACAGGGGCGGAGCCCCGGGGAAGGGCGCCGACCCGGGCAGGGGGACGGGAGGTCACGGAAGCGTTGCGGCACGCAACAGGTGGGGTACAGACCGGGCGCGCAGCGCCGTTCGGGGCATTCCGGCCTCGTAGAATCGGCGATCGTGGACACGACCGTGCAGGACCCGCTCGTCGGGCAGACGCTCGACCGCCGTTACCGGGTCGAGGCGCGCATCGCTGTCGGGGGGATGGCCACGGTGTACAGGGCCGTGGACACCCGCCTCGACCGGGTGCTCGCGCTCAAGGTGATGCACCCGGCCCTGGCGACCGACACCGGCTTCGTCGAGCGCTTCATCCGCGAGGCCAAAGCCGTGGCGAAGCTGGCGCACCCGAATGTCGTCGGGATGTTCGACCAGGGCACCGACGGCACCTACGTGTATCTGGCCATGGAGTACGTGGCCGGCTGCACGCTGCGCGACGTGGTGCGCGAGCGCGGGGCGCTCCAGCCGCGGGCGGCGCTGGACATCATGGAGCCGGTGCTGGCGGCGCTCGGCGCCGCGCACCGCGCGGGCCTGGTCCACCGCGACATGAAGCCGGAGAATGTGCTGATCGGGGACGACGGCCGCGTGAAGGTCGCCGACTTCGGCCTGGTCAGGGCGGTGGACACTCAGACCAGCGCGTCGACCGGCTCGCTGCTGGGCACCGTCTCGTACCTCGCCCCCGAGCAGATCGGGCACGGCGTGGTCGACCAGCGCACGGATGTGTACGCGTGCGGGGTCGTGCTGTACGAGACGCTGACCGGCCGCAAGCCGTACGACGGGACGACGCCCGCGCAGGTGATGTTCCAGCACCTCAACGAGGACGTGCCCGCCCCGTCCTCGGTCGTCGCCGGTCTGGCACCCGCGCTGGACGCCCTGGTGGCGCGGGCCGCCTGCCGTGACCCGCGGGGCAGGCCCGCGGATGCCGTGGACCTGCTGGCCGAGGTGCGCGACGTGCGGGCGGCGCTGACCCCGGCGCAGCTGGACCGCGAGCCCGCGGACACCATCGGCGAGATGAGCGGCGCCGGGTCCGAGGACCCGACCAGCGTCGTCCACCGCTATCCGTCGGCGGCCTTCGCGTCGGAGCCGATGCCCGCGTCCGCGCCGCCGGTACCGGCGGCGGCCGACAGCGGCGAGCTGAACCGTACGAGCAGGCTGCTGCTGCCGCCCCCGCCGCCCGAGGAGCCGCCCGCGGGTCCGCGGCAGCCGCGGCGGCGGGGCCGCGGGGACGGTGCGCCGCGGCGGCGCGGGCCGCTGGCGGTGGTGCTGGCGCTGCTGGTGCTGCTCGGGGTCGGCGCGGGCGTCTGGTACATCAGCGACGGGCAGTTCACGAAGGTGCCCGCGGTGCTGGCGCTGTCGCAGGCGGACGCGGAGAAGAAGCTGGACGCGGCGGGGCTGCGCGCGAAGGTGACGCGGGACTTCTCGATGACGGTGCCGCGCGGCAAGGTGATCTCGACGGATCCGGGTCCCGGCAAGCGCGTCCGGGACAACGGCACGGTGACGCTGAAGGTCTCCAAGGGCCCGCAGCAGGTCCAGGTGCCCGACGTCCGGGGCAAGCCGCTGGAGACCGCGCGCAAGGAGCTGAAGGACGCGGGTCTGACGCCCGGCACGGTGGCCCGGGAGTTCAGCGAGGACGTGCCCCGCGGTCAGGTCGTCTCCACCGACCCCGCCGGCGGCATCCGCCGGGCGCCCGACACCCCGGTGGCGATCAAGGTGTCGCGCGGGGCTCCGGTCGACGTGCCGGACGTGATCGGCGACTCGGTCACCGACGCGCAGCAGCAGCTCGAGGACGCGGGTCTGAAGGTCGTCCTGGCGCCGGACAAGGTGTTCTCCGACGTCGCGGACAAGGACCAGGTCGCGCTGGCGTCCCCGGAGGTGGGGACGCAGGTCGGCACCGGCGACACGGTGACGATCACCGTGTCCAAGGGCCAGCAGCAGTTCGACGTGCCGGGCGTGACGGGCAAGAAGAAGGACGAGGCCAAGCAGATCCTCCAGGACGCGGGCTTCGACGTCCGGGTGATCACCGTGTTCTTCGGCGACACCGTCTTCAGCCAGTCCCCCGACGGCGGCGGGCAGGCGCCCAAGGGCGCGACGATCACCATCTGGGTGCGCTGATGCGCGTGGTGACGGACGCGCCGACGGGTGCGGCGGGCTGATGCGGTCGCGCAATCCGGTGGGCAGCCATGTGCCGGTGGCCGGCGGGCTGGCCACCGTGGGGCTGGGGTACGCGGAGCGGATCGGCGCGGAGACCGTCCAGGTCTTCGCGGCCAATCCGCGCGGCTGGGCGACTCCGCCCGGCAGCCCTGCCCAGGACGAGGAGTTCCGGACGCGCTGCGCGGAGCTGGACCTGCCCGCGTACGTGCACGCGCCGTATCTGATCAACTTCGGCTCGCACACCGAGGCGACGGTGGACCGCTCGGTGGAGTCGCTGCGGCACTCGCTGCGCCGGGCGCGGGCGATCGGCGCGCTGGGCGTGGTGGTGCACCCCGGCTCGGCGACCGGCGGCAGGACCCGCGAGGTGGCGCTGGCGCAGGTGCGCGAGCGGGTACGGCCGCTGCTGGACGAGCTGACGCACGACGACGACCCGTGGCTGCTGCTGGAACCGACGGCGGGGCAGGGCTCCTCGCTGTGCTCGCTGGTCGCGGACCTGGGCCCGTACATGGCGGCGCTCGACCGGCATCCCCGGCTCGGGGTGTGCCTGGACACCTGTCACGCCTTCGCGGCGGGGCATGACATGGCGGCGCCCGGCGGGATGACGGCGATGCTGGACGAACTGGCGGCGACGGCGGGCGAGGGGCGGCTGCGGCTGGTGCACGCCAACGGCAGCAAGGACGTGTGCGGGGCGCGCAAGGACCGGCACGCGAACATCGACGCGGGCCATCTGGGCGCGGAGCCGTTCCGTGAGCTGCTGCGGCACCCGGCGACGGAGGGCGTGCCGCTGGTCATCGAGACGCCGGGCGGCCCCGAGGGGCACGCGTCGGACGTGAAGCTGCTGAAGGAGCTGCGCGGATAGGAGCTGTTCCCGCCCCCTCAGGAATACCCCCAGGGGGTATGTGGTTGTGCTGACCGCAAGGCACCGCACGCACTTCCTGAGGACGGGGACATCCCATGGCGTACGAGCACACGGCCCACGACCACGCGGCGCACGATCAGGGGGCTCACGGCCAGGCAGCTCACGACCACGCGGCCCACGACCACGCGGCGCACGCGCACCACGGCGGCAGCGGCGGCGGGGCGGGCTGGCGGACGGCCGCCCAGGCGACCCTGCACTGCCTCACCGGCTGCGCCATCGGCGAGGTCCTCGGCATGCTGATCGGCACGGCGCTCGGCTGGGACAACGTGCGGACGATGCTGCTGGCGATCGTGCTCGCCTTCGTCTTCGGCTACTCGCTCACCATGCGCGGCGTGCTGCGCGCGGGCCTGGACCCGCGCTCGGCGCTGCGGGTGGCGCTCGCCGCCGACACCGTGTCGATCATCTTCATGGAGCTGGCCGACAACGGCACGATCCTGGTCTTTCCCGGCGCCATGGACGCGACCTTGGCCGACGCCCTGTTCTGGGTGAGCCTGGCGCTCTCCTTCGTGGTGGCCTTCGCCGTCACGACCCCGGTCAACAAGTGGCTGATCGGGCGGGGCAAGGGCCACGCGGTGGTGCACCAGTACCACCACTGAGCCGCTACAGCTCGGGCCCGTCGCCCGGCTCCTCCTGGTACGAGTAGCGCTGCTCGTTCCAGGGGTCACCGAGGTTGTGATAGCCGCGCTCCTCCCAGAAGCCGCGGCGGTCCGCCGTCATGTACTCCACCCCGCGGACCCATTTGGGGCCCTTCCAGGCGTAGAGGCCGGGGACGACGAGGCGGACCGGAAATCCGTGTTCCGCAGTGAGGGGTTCGCCGCCCTTATGGGTCGCGAATATCGACTTGTCGTCGATGAAGTCCTCGATCCGCAGATTCGAGCTGAATCCGTATTCGGCCCACACCATCACATGCGTGACGTCGTCGGCGGGCGGCGCCAGTTTCAGCACGGTATCGGTGGAAACCCCGCCCCATTCGATGCCGAGCATCGAGAACTTCGTGACGCAGTGGAAGTCGGCGACGACCGTGGCATACGGCAGCGCGGAGAACTCCTCGTGGTTCCAGCAGGTCTTGTCGTTGTCGGCGGTCGCGCCGAAGACCCGGAACTCCCAGCGGTCCGCCGTGAAACGGGGTACAGGGCCGTAGTGCGTGACCGGCCAGCCCCGCTGGATCCGCTGCCCCGGAGGAAGCTCCCCCGTCTGGCGTTCGGACTGACCCATGTCTCCATGGTGACAGACGGGGCGTGATGCTTCCGACCGGGCGGGGTCTTTCCGGGCAAGCCGGGCCCCGGAACGTAAGCCTGCACTTACTGGATCAGATGCCTGAGCAGTGCGAAGATGCGCGGAACCTGACAGCCCGATCGGAAGGACGGCGTTGCCATGCAGGGCGACCCCGAGGTCATCGAGTTCCTCAACGAACAGTTGACCGCTGAGCTGACCGCGATCAACCAGTACTTCCTGCACGCGAAGATGCAGGAGAACTTCGGCTGGACGAAGCTCGCGAAGTACACCCGGTCGGAGTCGTTCGACGAGATGAAGCACGCGGAGATCCTGACCGACAGGATTCTCTTCCTCGACGGGCTGCCGAACTACCAGCGGCTCTTCCATGTCCGGGTGGGCCAGACGGTCACCGAGATGTTCCAGGCCGACCGCCAGGTCGAGGTCGAGGCGATCGACCGCCTGCGGCGCGGCATCGAGGTCATGCGCGCCAAGGGCGACATCACCTCGGCGAACATCTTCGAGTCGATCCTGGAGGACGAGGAGCACCACATCGACTACCTCGACACCCAGCTCGAACTGGTCGAGAAGCTGGGCGAGCCGCTGTACATCGCGCAGCTCATCGAGCAGCCGGAATCCTGACGGACGGTCCCGCCGGCCGGTGCCCCGCGGTTCCGTAGCCGCGCTTCGCGGCCCCGGTCAGGCCGCCTGCGCGGCGGCGGGCGGCTCGTTGGCGCCGGGCACGGCGATCCGCTCGGCGCGGGCCGCCGCCGGGACGTCCGGCTCGACCCGTGCCGCGGTCGGCTGCTCCGCGCCGCGGGCGTCCGCGAGCATCGCCGCGAGCCGCTGGGTGCGGGTGGTGGCCGGGGCGGCGCCGCGGCCGAGGAGGCCCTGGATGCGCTTGACGCAGGAGCCGCAGTCGGTGCCCGCCTTGCAGGCGGAGGCGATCTGGCGCGGGGTGCAGCGGCCGTCGTCGGCGTGCTGCTTGACCTGCTGCTCGGTGATGCCGAAGCAGGAGCAGACGTACACGCGGTCACCGCCGATCAGGGCCCAGGAGTGCCTCAGGAGCTGAGGTTACCCTTACCTTACCCGGCGCCCCTGGTCAGGAAAAGCGCCGAGGGGCGCGGATCGGTGTGATCCGCGCCCCTCTGGACGAAACGGCCGGTGGGGCCGCCGCGCGCTACTGCCCGCGGTACATCTCGGCCACGAGGAAGGCCAGGTCCAGCGACTGGCTGCGGTTGAGCCGCGGGTCGCAGGCCGTCTCGTACCGCTGGTGCAGGTCGTCGACGAAGATCTCGTCGCCGCCGCCGACGCACTCGGTGACGTCGTCACCGGTCAGCTCGACGTGGATGCCGCCCGGGTGCGTACCGAGGGCGTGGTGCACCTCGAAGAAGCCCTTGACCTCGTCGAGCACGTCGTCGAAGCGCCGGGTCTTGTGGCCGGAGGCCGCCTCGAAGGTGTTGCCGTGCATCGGGTCGGAGACCCAGGCGACCTGCGCGCCGGACGCGGTGACCTTCTCCACCAGCGTCGGCAGCTTGTCGCGCACCTTGTCGGCGCCCATCCGCACGATGAAGGTCAGCCGCCCCGGCTCGCGCTCCGGGTCGAGGCGCTCGATGTAGGAGAGCGCCTCCTCCGGGCTGGTGCCGGGACCGAGCTTGATGCCGATCGGGTTGCTGATCCGGGACGCGAACTCGATGTGCGCCCCGTCGAGCTGCCGGGTCCGCTCGCCGATCCACACCATGTGGCCCGACACGTCGTACAGCCGGCCGGTCCGCGAGTCGGTACGGGTCAGCGCGGTCTCGTAATCGAGCAGCAGCGCCTCGTGGGAGGCGTAGAACTCGACCGTGCGGAATTCGGCCGGGTCGGTGCCGCAGGCGGCCATGAAATTCAGCGCGTTGTCGATCTCGCGGGCCAGCGCCTCGTAACGCTGCCCGGACGGCGAGGACTTGACGAAGTCCTGGTTCCACGCGTGCACCTGGCGCAGGTCGGCGTAACCGCCGGTGGTGAAGGCGCGCACCAGGTTCAGCGTGGACGCGGACGCGTGGTACATCCGCTTGAGCCGCTCGGGGTCCGGGATGCGGGCCTCGGGGGTGAAGTCGAAGCCGTTGACCGAGTCGCCGCGGTAGGTCGGCAGGGTCACGCCGTCGCGGGTCTCGGTCGGCTTGGAGCGCGGCTTGCTGTACTGCCCGGCGATCCTGCCGACCTTGACCACCGGCACGGACGCCGCGTAGGTGAGCACCGCTCCCATCTGGAGCAGCGTCTTGAGCTTGTTGCGGATCTGGTCCGCGCCGACGGCGTCGAACGCCTCCGCGCAGTCACCGCCCTGGAGCAGGAACGCCTCACCCTTGGCCACAGCCGCCAGGCGACTGCGCAACTGGTCGCACTCCCCCGCGAAGACGAGCGGCGGATACGAGGCGAGGTCGGCGATCACATCGCGCAGAGCCTCGGAGTCGGGCCACTCAGGCTGCTGCGCCGCGGGAAGAGAATGCCAGGTGTTGTCACCGGCGTGGATATCTGCGTTCACGGTCACGGGCCCAACATTACGGGGTCGTGTCACGTGCTTATGGCCCCGCTCAGGAAGTGAGACGGACCCGGTGGCCACCATCGGTCGAAAACGGAGGCGAAAGGTCCGGCGGGCGACACGGACCCGGTCCACTCCTGCCCCTTCCGTGACTGCTAATGTCTGGCCGCCTAGGCCCGTCGGGCTGATTGCACGAGCGGTCCAGCAGCCGAAGGGGCCGTTCGCGATCCGCCGGACCGGCCTCAGGGCCGGTGACCGCCAAACCCCGCGGTCATCAAGGGGAGGGCGCGCGACTCGCGTGCCGGAATAGCCGAGGGCTGCGCGTTGACACGTAGACACCGCCGGAAGAAATCACTGATCGCTTACGGAGCCGCCGCCGTCGTGCTGGCCTCCGTCGCCACCTACGGCACCATCGCCATCGCGACACCGTCATCCGGGGGCGGGACGGACGCGAAGGCGGATGGCTCCACCACCTCGTTGCAGGACGCCTTCGCGTCCGCGGCGAAGGAGTTCAAGGTCCCGCAGAGCGTGCTGATGGCCGTTTCGTACCAGCAGACGCTGTGGGAAGCGCACAACGGACAGCCGAGCACCACGGGCGCGTACAACGTCATGGGGCTGACCCAGGTCGAGCCCGAGGACCTGGAGGAGTCGAGCACCGCCGACAAGCTGGCGGAGGTGAACCTCAGCGGCGACCCGGTGGTCACCAAGCACTTCAACGCCGCGCGGGCGCTCAGGTCCGACCCGGCGAAGGTGAACACCGACGACCCGCGGCTGCACACGCTGGACGCGGCGGCCAAGCTGACCCGTACCTCGCAAGAGGACGTACGCACCGACGAGCGGCAGAGCGTCCGCGCGGGCGCCGCGCTGCTCGCGCGGTACCAGAAGGAGGCCACCGGCTCGCTGCCGGCCGACCCCGGCCAGTGGTACGCGGGCATCGCGCGCTACAGCCAGTCGACCGACCCGCAGGGCGCGCAGCTCTTCGCGGAGCGCGTGCTGGGCTCGGTGAAGACCGGCGTCAGCCGGGTCACCACCGACGGCCAGTCGCTGACGCTGCCCGCGGACCCGACGGTGCGGGTGGTCAAGCCCGCCAAGGTCCCGGTGACGGCGACGTTCGCGAGCACGGCGGCCGTCCCGACCCCGGAGTGCCCGGCCGAGCTGCACTGCACCTTCGACCCGGCCGCCTACGCCAAGGCCGGTTCCGCGGCGGACGACTTCGGCAACTACAACGAGTCGAACCGGCCCGCCAACGGCGAGGACATCCGCTACATCGTCATCCACGACGCCGAGGGCACCTTCGCGGGCACCCTGGCGACGTTCAAGGACGTGTCCCGGTACGCCAGCGCCCACTACGTGGTCGGCGGCCAGGGCCAGGTCGCCCAGGCCGTGGAGACCAAGAACGAGGCGTGGCACGCAGCCAACAAGACCGTGAACATGCACTCGGTCGGCATCGAGCACGAGGGCTACGCGATCAAGAACGGCCAGTGGGTCTCCGAGCAGGAGTACCAGTCCTCGGCGACGCTGGTGAAGTACCTGGCCGCGAAGTTCAACATCCCGCTGGACCGTGAGCACATCATCGGCCACGACGAGGTGCCGGGCGTGCTCGACACCAACGTCAGCACGCAGCACTGGGACCCGGGACCGTTCTTCGACTGGAACCACTACATGTCGCTGCTCGGCGCGCCCGACGGCGCCGGCGGCGCGGGCGGTCCGGTCAAGGCCGGCCAGCTCGTGCGGGTCGTCCCGCCGTACAGCACGGCGAACCAGCCGAAGCTGACCAACGGCGGCACCGCGGTGGCCGCGCAGCCCGCGAACTTCCTGTACCTGTACACCTCGCCGTCCACCACCGCCGCGCAGCCGACCGACCCGTACGTCGGTACGGGCCCGCTGCCGACCGAGGGCTCCAACTGGTCGAACAAGGTCCTCGCGGGCGGCGCCTACGTCGTCGCCGAGGCGCAGAACGACTGGACGGCCATCTGGTACGGCGGCAAGAAGCTGTGGTTCCGCAACCCCGGCGGCCAGTACACCTCGGTCGTCGCGCCGACCAGCGTGATCACCCCGAAGACCGGCGCGACCTCGATCCCGGTCTACGGCCGGGCGTACCCGGAGGACGCGGCGTACACCGGCACCAACGTGCCGGTGCAGTCGCAGAACAACGCGTCGCTGACGAAGTACAGCGTGCTGTCCGGGCAGGCGTACCCGACGGCGGGTGTGCAGAAGGCGGGCGACTACTGGTTCGCGGGGACCTTCGCGGGCACCGCGGCCGGTGACCGCACGCTGGTGCAGGGCAAGACGAACCTCTTCTACCCGATCCGGTACAACCACCGGATCGCCTGGGTGAAGGCCAGCGACGTCCAGCTCAAGACCAGCACAGCGGCGGACTCCGGCACCACCCGCTACAACCTGCTGGCCCGCGACGCCTCCGGCGGCCTGTACCAGTACCAGGGCACGGGCAGCGCGACCACGCCCTTCTACACGAAGTTCAAGGTCGGTCCCGGCTGGCAGATCTTCAACACGGTCACCGCGATGACCGCGCTGCGCGCGGACGGCACCGGTGACCTGGTGGCCCGCGACACCTCGGGCGTGCTCTGGTACTACCAGGGCAGCGGCAAGCCGTCCGGGCCGTTCAAGGCGCGGCTGAAGACCGGGGCGGGCTGGGGCGTCTACAACATGATCACCGGCGCCCGGGACATCACCGGGGACGGCAAGCCGGACCTGATCGCGCGCGACTCCTCGGGCAACCTGTGGCTGTACAAGGGCACGGGCAACCCGGCGGCGCCGTTCGCGGCCAAGGTGAAGATCGGTCCCGGCTGGAACATCTTCAATATGCTGATCAGCACGGGTGACATCACCGGCGACGGGAAGGCGGACCTGCTGGCCCGCGACACCGCCGGTGTGCTGTGGCTGTACAAGGGCACCGGCAGCCCCACCGCCCCGTACGCGGCGCGGGTGAAGGTCGGCGGCGGCTGGAACGCGTACAACACCATCGTCGGGGTCAGCGACCTCAACGGCGACGGGAAGCCGGACGCCGTGGCGCGGGACGCCTCGGGCACCTTGTGGTTCTACAAGGGCACCGGGACGGCGACGGGCGGACCCTTCGCTGCCAAGTCCCAGATCGGCGGCGGCTGGAACGCGTACAACCTGCTGTTCTGACCCACCGCCGCCGCGCGTGACCACGGGCCCGGCCCGCGGGTGGAACCGGCTGTCCCACCCGCGGGCCGTGCGCTAAGGTCGGCGGTATGAACGCGCCGACAACGACGATTCAGTCGCTGAACCAGAACTGGTGGTGGACCGCTCCTCCGGCGGCCCACTGATCGCGCGCACGACACTTCGCGAAGGCCGCCTCCAGGGGCGGCCTTCGGCGTTTCCCCGCCGGGCCGGCCGCCCCTTCCGAACTCCCTTGGAAGGAACCGCCGTGCACGTCACCCAGCCCACCCCGCACGCCCTCGTCGAGCGCCTGACCGCCCCCGGCTGCCCGCCGTTCGCGCTGCTGCACCGCCGTACGCCCGGCCGCCCGGACGCCGTGGTGGAGGTGCTGCTCGGCCCGGTCGGGTCCGTCGAGCGGCTGGCCGACATCCCGCTGCCGACGGGTGCGCCCGCCGACGGCTCCCCGGCCACCGACGCGCTCGCCCTCGTCCCGTTCCGGCAGATCCGCGAGCGCGGCTTCGACGTCCACGACGACGGCACCCCGCTGACCGTCCTGCGGCCCGAGGAGTCGTACGCGTTCGCGCTCGCCGACCTGCTGGCCGCGCTGCCCGACCGCGAGGTACGCGTCGAGGGCGGCGACTTCGACGTGGACGACGACACGTACGCGGGCATCGTCGAGCGGGTCATCGAGGACGAGATCGGGCGCGGCGAGGGCGCCAACTTCGTGATCCGCCGCACCTTCCGGGGCACGGTCGCCGACCACGGCCCGGACGCGGCGCTCGCGCTCTTCGCCCGGCTGCTGCGCGGCGAGCGCGGCGCGTACTGGACGTATGTGGTGCACACGCCCGAGCGCACCCTGGTCGGGGCGAGCCCCGAGGTGCACGTACGGATGTCGGGCAGCGCGGTGGTGATGAACCCGATCAGCGGCACCTACCGCTATCCGGCCGAAGGGCCGTCGGCCGAGGGGCTGCTGGCGTTCCTGCACGACCCGAAGGAGGTGGAGGAGCTGACGATGGTCGTGGACGAGGAGCTGAAGATGATGTGCACCGTCGGCGACCTCGGCGGGGTCGTCGTCGGCCCGCGGCTGAAGGAGATGGCCCATCTCGCGCACACCGAGTACGAGTTGCGCGGGCGCTCCACCATGGACGTGCGGGACGTGCTGCGCGAGACGCTGTTCGCCGCGACCGTGACCGGCTCACCGGTGCAGAACGCGTGCCGGGTCATCGAGCGCTACGAGCCGGTCGGGCCCGACGGCGCGGGGCGCGGCTACTACGCGGGCGCGCTCGCCCTGCTCGGCCGCGACGCGGGCGGCGCGCAGACCCTGGACTCGCCGATCCTCATCCGCACCGCCGACATCTCCCCGGCCGGGGAGCTGAAGGTGCCGGTCGGCGCGACCCTCGTCCGGCACTCCGATCCGTACGGCGAGGTCGCCGAGACCCACGCCAAGGTCGCCGGGGTGCTGACCGCCCTCGGGGTCCGCCCGGCCCCCGCGGCCCCGGCGAGCGGGGTACGGCCGAGGCTGGCCGACGACATCCGGGTACGGGCGGCGCTGGACGCCCGGCGGGCGCACCTCGCCCCGTTCTGGCTGCGGATGCGGACCGCGCGTACGGACGAGGCGCCGCCGGCCGGGCACGCGCTGGTGGTGGACGGCGAGGACACCTTCACCGCGATGCTCGCGCACGTCCTGCGCTCCTCGGGGCTGGCCGTGACGGTACGGCGCTTCGACGAGCCCGGTCTGCGGGAGACCGCCCTGGGCCACCCGGGGCCGGTCGTCCTCGGCCCCGGGCCCGGCGACCCGTCGGACACCGCCGACCCCAAGATGCGGCTGCTGCGCGGCCTGGCGGCCGATCTCGTCGCCCGGCACCGGCACGGCATCCTCGGGGTCTGCCTCGGCCACGAACTGCTCGCCGCCGAACTCGGCCTCGACATCGTCCGCAAGGCGCGTCCCGCGCAGGGTGCCCAGGAGCGGATCGACTTCTTCGGGCGCCCCGAGACCGTCGGCTTCTACAACACCTTCACCGCCCGCTGCGCCCCCGGTTCCGCCGTCGCGGAGGAACTGGCCATGCACCAGGTCGAGTTGAGCCTGGACCCCGCCACCGGCGACGTCCACGCCCTGCGCGGCCCCGGCTTCGCCGGCGTCCAGTTCCACCCCGAGTCCGTCCTGACCCTGAACGGCCCCGCCGTGGTGGCCGAGCTGCTGACGTCGGTGACGGTCGCCTGAAGGTCCGCCCGGCGAGCGGCGGTTCCTCGTTCCTCAGGGGCGCGAGGAACCGCGCGGCCACGTCCCACCGGCCGGTGGGAGGGATCAGACCGCGAGCGGCTCGGCCTGCGGGGCGAGCGCCGCCACGCTGTGGCTGATCGCGCGGTTCCCCGCGCTCCTCGGGGGCAGCGTCATGAGCGCGGTCACCGCACGCAGCATCGACGCGCCGTCCGCCGTGCCGTCGAGCACGAGATCGGCACGGGCCCGGGACGGGGCGACGTAGGCCGCGTGGCGTTCGCGTCCGCTCTGAAGGTAGTTGAGGAGGGAGAGCCGCGGGTCCTGGCCGAGGACGTCGATCTTGCGGAGGATCTTCCGGGCCAGCCGGATGTCGTCCGGCGTGTCGACGTAGACGCGCCAGGTGGCGCGGGCGACGACGGCGGGGAGGGTGAGGGCGAACAGGCCCTCGACGACGACCAGCCGGTACCGCCCGCCGGAGGTCGCGGCGTCGACGGCCGCCGTGACGGCCCCCTCGTCGATGGAACCCGGATGGTTCCAGTCCAGCGTGTCGGCGCCCGAGGCGCTCCGCGTACGTACCCCGCGCACAGGATCGTGCGCGGGGACGTAGAAGTCGTCGAGATGGATGAGACCGACGGTCTCCGGGTCATGCCGCGCCAACGCCTCGGCAAGCGTGGACTTGCCGGATGCGGTGCCGCCTGCGACCGCCAGTAGGGGCACGTGCTGCCCACTCGCCACACCCGTCATACCGGGCGCTCCTCATGTGCTCAATGGGGGGAAACGAAGCGGCGGGACGGGACAGGTCCGATGCCGGGTGGAGGGAGAATAGGGCGAGGAGATCGCTGGTGACAAGCGGTGTCGGGCAAGCGACGGGCAAAAGAATTTCCGGCGGGGAGCAGCCCTAGCCGAAGAAGACGCCGACCTCCTCGTAGAGCAGCGGATCGACGGTCTTGATACGGGCGGTGGCGTCCGCGATCGGCACCCGGACGATGTCGGTGGCGCGCAGCGCGACCATCGTGCCGAAGTCCCCGTCGCGGACCGCCTCGATGGCGTGCAGGCCGAAGCGGGTGGCGAGCCAGCGGTCGAAGGCGCTGGGGGTGCCGCCGCGCTGGACGTGGCCGAGGACGGTGGTCCTGGCCTCCTTGCCGGTGCGCTTCTCGATCTGTTTGGCCAGCCATTCGCCGATCCCGGAGAGCCGGACGTGGCCGAAGGAGTCCAGGGTGCCGTCCTTGAGGACCATGTCGCCGTCCTTGGGCATGGCGCCCTCGGCGACGACCACGATCGGCGCGTAGCGGATCTTGAAGCGGCTCTCGACCCACGCGCAGACCTGGTCGAGATCGAAGCGCTGTTCCGGGATGAGGATGACGTTGGCCCCGCCCGCGAGGCCGGAGTGCAGGGCTATCCAGCCCGCGTGCCGTCCCATGACCTCGACGACCAGGACGCGCATGTGGGACTCGGCGGTGGTGTGCAGCCGGTCGATGGCCTCGGTGGCGATGTTGACCGCGGTGTCGAAGCCGAAGGTGTAGTCGGTGGCGTCGAGGTCGTTGTCGATGGTCTTGGGGACGCCGACGACCTTGACGCCGTGTTCGTCGTGGAGGGTGGCTGCCACGCCGAGGGTGTCCTCGCCGCCGATCACGATGAGCGCGTCCACGCCCTGTTCGACGAGATTGCGCTGGACGCGCTCCACGCCGCCCTCGACCTTGAGCGGGTTGGTGCGGGAGGACCCGAGTATGGTGCCGCCGCGCGGCAGGATGCCGCGCACGGCCGGGATGTCGAGCGGCACGATGTCCCCTTCGAGGGGACCGCGCCAACCGTCCCGGTAGCCGGTGAATTCGTACCCGTACTCCTGGACGCCTTTACGGACGATGCCGCGAATGACCGCGTTGAGACCTGGGCAGTCACCGCCGCCGGTCAGAACTCCGACCCGCATGGACTCTTCCCTTCGTCGCAAGCCAGCTGTGCCGGATGTGACAAACACCGGCCAAGCTAGCGTGACTTGGGTCACATGTCGCCGTCCAGGTCGCCGTCAAGACCGGCCTCGATCGCGTATCGGACAAGCTCGACGCGATTGTGGAGCTGGAGTTTGCCGAGGGTGTTCTGCACGTGGTTCTGCACGGTCCGGTGGGAGATGACCAGGCGCTGCGCGATCTGCTTGTAGCTCAGGCCCTTGGCGACCAGCCGCAGCACCTCGGTCTCGCGTTCGGTGAGCCGGGGCGCGGCGGGTTCGCCGGTCGTGGCGGGCGGCGGCACGGTCGCGAGCCTGCGGTACTCGCCGAGCACGAGTCCGGCCAGGCCCGGTGTGAACACCGGGTCGCCGACGGCGGTCCTGCGCACCGCGTCGACCAGTTCGTCGCGGCCCGCTGACTTCAGCAGATAGCCGGTGGCACCGGACTTCACCGCCTCCAGGACGTCCTCGTGCTCGCCGCTGGCGGACAGCACCAGGACGCGAATGGCGGGGTCGTCCGACATGACCTGCTTGCACACCTGCACGCCGGAGGCGCCGGGCAGGTTGAGGTCGAGGACGATCACCTGCGGGCGGGCGGCGCGCGCCCGCCTGATCGCCTCGGGGCCGTCGCCCGCGGTGGCCACCACCGTGAAGCCGGAGTCGGACAGATCGCGGGCCACGGCGTCGCGCCACATGGGGTGGTCGTCGACGACCATCACCGTCACGGACTGATCGGTCATGCGGTCCTGCTTCCCTCTGTCTCGCTGAGTACGGGCACGGGCCGGGACACGGGGTCAGGGCCGGATACGGGCGCGGGGTCGGATACGGGTGCGGGGTCGGTGTCCTCCGGCTCGGACACGGGCGCGCGGTCGGGCTCGGCAGCGGGCGCGGTGTTCTTCGACGGCCCCCTGGGCAGCCGCAGTTCGACCTCCGTGCCCTGGCCCGGCACCGACTCCACCACGGCGGTGCCGCCGAGGTCCCGCAGCCGGCCGCGGATCGACTGGGCGACACCGAGCCGCCCCTCGTCCTCCGCCGCGGCCAGCCGCCCCTCGGTGATGCCCGGACCGTCGTCCCGCACGCTGACCAGCACCGCGTCCGGCTCGTCCTCGACCAGAATCCAGGCGTGCGCGCCGTCACCCGCGTGCTTGCGCACATTGTCCAGCGCCGCGCCCACGGCGGCGGTCAGTTCGGCCGCCGCGTCCGGTGCGAGCAGGACGGGCGTGCCGGGCGCGGACAGCGTGACGCTCGCCGAGGCGTACGGCGTGAGGAGCGTGGTGAGGTCGTGCGGGCCTGACGTCAGGGCGTCACCGGCGCCGCGCGCCTCGGGCAGCGGGCCGCCGGTGATCAGGGTGCGCAGCGCGGCCTCCTGCTCACCCGCCATCCGGCCCAGCTCCGCGGCCTCTCCCCCGGCCTGGTTGCCGCGCCGCTGCACCATGGCGAGCACCTGGAGGACGCCGTCGTGGATGTCGCGGGCCAGCCGCTCGCGCTCCCGGGTGGCGGCCTCGATCTGGAGGGCGCGGGCCAGGGTGCGCTCACTGGCCCGCGCGACCTCGACCACATAGCCGATGGCGATGCTCGCCACCCAGATCAGCACGACATTGTGCAGGGTGTCGCGGCTGGGGGTGCCGCGCTCGATCAGGTCAGCGGCGGCGACCAGCGTGGAGGCGACCGCGGCCCACCGCCAGCCGCCCTTGACGGCGAAGGCCAGCACCGAGCCCGCGGTCCATATCGACGGCAGCGTGAAGGAGCCCGAGTCGATCCTGGCCTGGGTGTCGACCACGGCGGTGAGCAGGATGCCGGTGATCGCGACCGTGAGGTCGATGGTCAGGAAGCGCTTGGTGCAGCGCTCGGCCGACATCACGCGGCCGAGCGTGGACAGCGTCCACACCGCGAGCACCAGCATGTACGCACCCGCGCCGAGCGGGTGCAGCAGGTCGTTGTACGCGTAGACGTACAGCGACAGCGCGTAGCCGAGGGTCAGGACACGGTAGGCGACCAGCGCGCGCCACAGCGGCTGTTCGACGGACATCCTCATGCCGGGTCCCCTCCCCCGCGGCCGGTCACTGGCCTGCGGGTTGCTCCTGCTTTATGTCGCCGGGGCCGCCCTCGCCGGTTCCCCCGGTGCCGGAGTCCCCGTCCGTACCGGATTCCCCGCCCGTACCGGAGTCGCGGCCCCCGGCCTTCTCCAGTTCGGCGGCGCGCTTGGCGGCCTCGGCGATCTGGCGCTTGGCGGCGGTGGCGTAGATGTCCACGTACTCCTGGCCGGACAGCTTCATGATCTCGTACATCACCTCGTCGGTGACCGAGCGCAGGATGAAGCGGTCGCCCTCCATGCCGTGGTAGCGGCTGAAGTCCAGCGGCTTGCCGATCCGGATGCCGGGGCGGATGGAGAGCTTGGGCATCACCTGGCCGACCGGCTGCACCTTCTCGGTGTCGATCATCGCGACCGGGATCACCGGGGCGCCGCTGGCCAGCGCGACACGGGCGAGCCCGCCGGGCTTGCCGCGGTAGAGGCGGCCGTCGGGCGAGCGGGTGCCCTCGGGGTAGATGCCGAACAGCTCACCGCGCTCCAGCACCGCGATGCCGCTCTTGACCGCGGCCTCGCCCGCGCCGCGCGCGCCCGAGCGGTCCACCGGGAGCTGTCCGACGCCCTTGAAGAAGGCGGCCGTCAGCTTCCCCTTGACTCCGGGGGAGGTGAAGTATTCGGCCTTCGCGATGAAGGTGACCTTGCGGTCCAGCATCGCGGGCAGGAAGAAGGAGTCCGAGAAGGACAGGTGGTTGCTCGCCAGGATCGCCGGCCCTTCCCTGGGGATGTTCTCCAGGCCCTCCACCCAGGGGCGGAAGGCAGCCTTGAGCGGCGAGCCGATGGCGATCTTCATCGCACCGTAGAACAACCGAGGACCTCCTGTAGCCGACGGGAAGACCTTAACGCCAGTCGGGCCCGGTCTCTCCCCACGCACCCCGGCACCGCGGCCACGCCGTGACGACATCACGGCACCGTCGTGCCGCCGCCATGAAGGTGCCATGGTCACGCCACGGCCGCCCGGGCCACGCTCGCCGCGGCCACCGACGGGGCTTACCGCTTGGTATCCGGTCCGCGTACGCTGAACCTCTCACCTTCGTGTACCCGCGATCGCGCCCTCGAACAGGAGACCCACGGTGCCGCTCATGCCCGGAGCCGAGCCGTACCGCCATGACGGCGGCGAGATCGGCGTCCTGATCTGTCACGGATTCACCGGTACACCGCAGTCCATGCGTCCCTGGGGCGAATATCTGGCCGCCCGCGGGCTGACCGTCTCCGTTCCCCTGCTGCCCGGCCACGGCACCCGCTGGCAGGACATGCAGGTCACCGGCTGGCAGGACTGGTACGCCGAGGTCGACCGCGAGCTGCGGTCGCTGTCCGACCGCTGCTCGCAGGTCTTCGTCTGCGGTCTGTCGATGGGCGGCACACTGGCGCTGCGGCTGGCCGAGCGGCACGGCGCCGCGATCAGCGGGCTCGTGCTGGTGAACCCGTCGGTGAAGGCCGACAGCCTCCAGCTCAAGGCGGTGCCCGTGCTGCGGCACCTGGTGCCGTCCGTGCCCGGTATCGCCAGCGACATCGCCCGTGAGGGCGGCGCCGAACTCGGCTACGACCGGACGCCGCTGCACGCCGTGCACTCGCTCAGCAAGTTCTGGCCCGTCGTGCACGCCGGGCTGCCGCAGGTCACCCAGCCGCTGCTGCTCCTGCACAGCAGGGTCGACCATGTGGTGCACCCGTCGAATTCGGCGGTGGTGCTCAGCAAGGTCTCCTCGACCGATGTCACCGAGCGGGTGCTGGAGCGCAGCTTCCACGTCGCCACGCTCGACCACGACGCCGAGCAGATCTTCACGGAGTCGTACGACTTCATCCAGCGGCTGTCCCGGCCGGGCGGGGAGCCCGCAGGGGACCTCGCCGAGGGCGGCGCGGCCGACGAAGCGGTAAAGGGGGGTACGGCCGGTGGCTGACCGCGAGGACGAGGGCACCGCACCGCAGGAGGAGCCGGCCCGTCCGCCGCTCGACGAGGACGCGGCGTGGGCCGCGCTGATCGCCGGATACGACGACGAGCCCGAGCCGGGGTCGGTGGCGTGGCCGGACTCGGAGAACGTCACGGAGACGGCCTCGGGACCCACCACGTCGGGCACGGGTCAGCGGCCGGGCGACCGGTCGGCGGACGGCTCGGGGGCCGGCTCCGGGCGTGCCTCGGGGAACAGCCCGGGGGACGGCTCCGCGGACGCGGAGAAGGACGGCGAGAAGGACGACGAGGGCGAGGCCGGGACCGGCACGAAGGCGGACGCCGGACGTCCCGCGCTGCCCGGCTCCAGCCGCAGCATCGTCGTGCACCCGGTCATCCAGGGTCCGCGCGACTACGAACTGGCCGACGACGACGAGGACGCGCATTACGTGCCGCCCGAGCCGCCGCCGCTGCCCGACGCGGACGTCACCACGAAATTCGCCTGGATCGCGGTCCTGGGCGGACCGCTGCTCATGCTGGGCTTCGTCCTCTTCCAGGTCGAACTCACCTGGTGGGCCATCCTCTTGGGCGTCGGCGGCTTCCTCGGCGGCTTCACGACGCTGGTCGCGCGGATGCGTACGGGAGAGGACGACGACGACCTGCCGGGCGGCGGGGCCGTCGTCTGAGGCCCCGCGTCCCTGACGAGGAGCGGCGGCGGGGCTATCCCGCCGCTTCCGCCTCGGCTTCGGCCTCGGCACCGGCCCGCGCGTCCGCCCCGGCCTCCGTTTCCGCGTCGCCCTCCGCTTCCGCCTCCATCGCGGTGGCGGGTACCCGGAGCGCGGCGAGCACCGGCATGTGGTCGGTGGCCGCGTACAGATCGGCCTCGTTGACTCCGGGCAGGCCCAACGGGACCCCGCAGCCCAGCACCTCGATGCCCGGTGTGCTGAAGACGGCGTCGATCCGCTGGAACGGCGCCCGGTGGTTGGTGATCTCGGCGCCCCACGGCGCGGTGGCGTAGCCGTCCTGGAGGACGTCGGCGATCCGGGAGAAGCCGGGGCGGTCCGGCGGCTCGTTGAAGTCGCCGCCCAGCACCACATACGGCTCGCCCATCGCGGCCACCCGGTCCAGTACGTATCCGGCCTGCTCGTACCGCTCGGCGGGCGACAGGCTCAGGTGGGTGGAGACGGCGGCCAGCCGCGCGCCGCCGATCCTGAGCACGGCGGTCGCGAACCCCCGCTGGTGCAGCGGGGGCCGGTGCGGCATGAGCGGATCCTCCACCCGCTCCACATGCGCGCGGAGCGAGGAAAGGATCATCGGGCCCGCGGCGGTCGCCCCGCCGGTCACGTACACCAGGCCGGACGCACGGGCGAGGCGGGCCGCGGCCTTACGCCATCGGAAGAACCGCGGAGCCTCTTGGACGAGGACGAGATCGGGGGCGCAGGCTCGGATCACCCGGGCCAGCGCCGCCGTGTCGTCCCGCATGGAACGGATGTTGTAGCTGAGCACGCGGACGACCGCCGAGCCCCCCGGCTCGGTGGCGGAACTCGGCAGATCCTCCACTGTCATCGTGTCAGCCCTGTCGTGCCAGGTCGGCCGCGCCCACCAGCCCCGCCTTGCCGCCGAGTTGGGCGGCCAGCACCTGCGCGTGCGGACGCCACTCCCCGCCGATCAGCCAGCGCCGGAAGGACTTGCGGATCGGGTCGAGGACCAGTTCGCCCTCGTCCGACACACCGCCTCCGACGATGAACGCCGACGGGTCGAAGAGCGAGGCCAGGTCGGCCAGCCCCGCGCCCGCCCAACGGGCCAGCTCGCGGAAGGAGTCGACGGCGACCGGGTCGCCCTGGCGGGCGGCGGCACTGATGTGCCTGCCCTCGATGCCGTCCACCGTGCCGTCGCCGAGGGCGAGCAGCACTTCCGCGTTCTCCGGGGTCGCGTTGGCCCGCTGCTTCGCGTACCTGACCAGCGCGCGCCCGGACGCGTACTGCTCCCAGCAGCCCTGACTGCCGCAACCGCACAGCAGCCCGTCGGGCACGACCCGGATGTGACCGAACTCGGCCGCGACGCCGAACCGGCCGCGCCGCAGCTTGTTGCCGATGATGATGCCGCCGCCGAGACCCGTTCCGAGCGTGATGCAGATCACATCGGAATGTCCCTGCCCGGCACCGAACCGGTACTCGCCCCAGGCCGCCGCGTTGGCGTCGTTCTCCACGACCACGGGGAGCCCGACACGCTGCTCGACCTTGTCCTTCAGTGCCTCGTGCCGCCAGTTGATATTGGGGGCGAAGAGGACGGTGGCGCGCTTGTCGTCGACATAGCCGGCGGCGCCGATGCCGACGGCTTCGATCTGGTGACCGGTGCTGACCTGGCGTACCGCCTCCACGATCGCGTCGATGACGCCCTCGGGAGTCGGCGGCGTCGGCACCTTGACGGTCTCGAGAATCGAGCCTTCCTCGTCGACCACGCCGGCCGCGATTTTGGTGCCGCCGATGTCGACGCCGATGGTGAGTCCCATGTGTCCCTCAGTTTTCGGTCGATCCCCGCTTAGGAGAACCGTACCGGAGGGGAGGTCAGTCGAGGTCGATGTGTTCAGTCGGTGAACTCGGAGCGCGGTCCTCGCCCGTCCACCGCGTCTCGTGTTGGGCCACCGCAGAGCGGTATGCGGCGAGCAGTTCGGCTCCCGCGGCCGTCAGATGGTCGAACACATCCGGATTACGGTCCTTGATGGGTTCGACAACTGAACGCACCTGGGACATGACGCCCTGGGCGGCCATCTGTACCGCGGGGTTCCGCAGCGCCCCCAGTTTGTCCGTGACGGCCTCGCCGAACGCCTCCGCGAGGCGGCGCAGCTCCTCGCCCGCGCTGCCGACTCCCTGCCCCGCCTGCTCGCGCCGTCTGGCGTGCTCGGCCGCGATGTCCTCGGCGCTGGCCTTCGCCCAGGCGTCGGCGTCGGGACGTTCCGTGGATTCGCTCATGATCGGCTCCAAAAGGGGCGCTCCGGGCTGGTTGCGTCGGCTCCCTCGACGGTACCCGACCGGCCGACGGGACAGCGGGTACCGGCGGCGGGCAGCCGGGAACGGGCAGCCGGCGCCGGGGAGCCCGGGGAGGGCCGGGGGCGTCCGCTCAGTTCGGCCAGAGCGCCGGATCGGGCGTGAACCGTACGCGCAGCACGCCGTCCCGCAGCGCGGCGCCGGAGACCGTACAGCGGCGCAGGGCGGACGGCAGCGGCACGATCCGCCGGAAGCCGCCCGCGTCCAGGACGAGTTCGTCGCCGCGGCGGACCAGGTCGAGCCCTTCGCGGCTCGCGCCGGGCAGCGGCAGCGACCACACGAAGTGGCCCTCGGCCGCGAGGCGGTCGTCGACGGTCCAGGGGTCCGCGGCCCGCGAACCCGAGACACCGGCTTGCGGAGAGCGGTGCTCGAAGGTGCCGACGGCCAGCGCCGCCAGTTCCGCGGGTCCTTGCGGTTCCGCGCCCAGGTGCGGCAGTTCGCGCAGCGCCACCGCGTCGGCCGCGCAGGTCTCGGCCATCGCCTTGAGCCGGTCCTGCTGGCGGGCGCCGAGCCCGGCGAGGAAGGGGTCGGCGGAGTCGGCGGGCAGCAGCCGGTTGGCGACCACGGCTTCGAGGCGGTGGCCGAACAGGGCGAGTCCGGTACGGGCGTCGCGCAGGACGCGCTCGGCGTGCGGTCCCGGCTCCACGACGACCGCCACGGTCGTCCCGGTGTCCTCGATCACCGACTGCACGGCGGACAGCTCGCGGTCGGCGCGGGCGGCGGCCTCGTACGCCCACTCGGCGGGCATCGGGACCCCGGCGAGCTGGGCGAGCACCGGGCGCAGCGCGCGGGCGGCCTGCCGGTCGGCGGGCAGCAACCGCCGCAGGTAGCGCCGCAGTTGTTCCGGCAGGGCGAGCAGCGCGACGGCGTCGCGCACGGGCGGCAGGTCGACGACGACCAGGTCCCACGGCGGCCGGTCGTCGTGGCCGACGGTGTGCACGTCGCGCAGCGCCCGCAGCAGGGCGAGCGCGTCGGCGCCGGGGACCTCGGTCAGCTCCTCGGGGTCGAGGGGGGCCGCGCCGAGCATGTCGAGCAGGGTGCCGATCCGCTGCTGGAGGTCGAGGGTGGCGGCCCGGTAGGAGGCGGCGGTGTCGACGGCCGCGACCCGCAGTTCCGGCACGCCGTCCACCGCGCTGGGGCGGCCGAGCGCGGGTGATCCGGACAGCGGTCCCGCGGCCTCGGGCGCTGCGGACAGCGGCAGCAGGGCGGCCACGTCGGCGCGGTCGCCGGTGAGCAGCACCGTACGGACGCCGTCGCGGGCGGCGGCCACGGCGGTCGCCGCCGCGACCGTGGTGCGGCCCGCGCCTCCGTGGCCGGTGACGAGCAGGGTGCGGGGCGGTCGCGGGGCGCGGGTCACCGGGTCAGGCCGGGTCGTCGGGCTTGGCGGCGGAGTCGGCCGCGGCGTCGGCGGAGTCCGGCACGCCGGCCGCGTCCCCGCCCTCACCGCTCCCGGACTCGACGCGCTTCTTCAGGCCCGCGAGCGCCCGGTCGATGATGACCTTCTCCGCCTTGCGCTTGATCATGCCGAGCATGGGGATCTTGACGTCCACGGTGAGCTGGTACGTCACCTCGGTGCGCGTGCCGCCGTCGCGCGGCGCGAGGGCGTAGGAGCCGTCGAGGGTGCGCAGCATCTGGGACTTGACCAGCGACCAGCGCACCTCGGTGGCGCTGATCCAGGTGTACGCCAGGGTGTGGTCGTCCTTGATCGCCCCGGCGTCGAGCACCAGCCGGACCTGCTCGGCGCGGCCTTCGGCGTCGGTGGCGAGGACTTCCGCCTCCTTGACCTCTCCCGTCCACTCCGGGTAGCGGCCGAAGTCGGCGATGACGCCCATGACGGCGGCCGGAGCCGCCTCGATCGTGATGCTCGACTTCGTGTGTTCCGCCATCGCCGTAGCCCCTCCGGGACATCGCATGCCATTGCTGCTGAAGGCTACCGCGTGCAGGTGGGGCGGCCGTCACCGCTGCGGGCGCCGCCGGTCGCGTCCGGCGGCGCGGTCACCACTCCAGGACCCACGGCCGGCGGGTGTGGTTGAAATGCCCGACGTTGACGCATTCGGTGCGGCCGATCCGGGTGCGCGGCACCAGCGGCTGGTGGACGTGGCCGAAGAGCGCGAATTTGGGCCGGCCGGTGTGGATCGCCTCCAGCAGCGCCTGGCTGCCGCGTTCGAAGCGCCGGGCGGCGGTGTCGTAGCAGAGTTCCGGGATCGCGGGCGGGATGTGGGAGCAGAGCACGTCGACCGGGCCGAGGGCGGCGACCTTGGCCGCGTACTCCTCCTCGGAGATTTCGTACGGGGTGCGCATCGGGGTGCGCAGGCCGCCGCCGACGAAGCCGAAGACCCGGCCGCCGATCTCGGCGGTCGCGCCGTCCAGGACGGTGGTGCCGGGGCCCGCGTACTCCGGCCAGAGGGCCGGGATGTCGACGTTGCCGTAGGTGGCGTACGTCGGGGCGGGGAAGGCGGCGAACAGCTCCGCGTACTGCTTGCGTACCGCGGACTCGATGGCGGTGCGCCGGTCGATCCCGGCCCACAGCTCCTGGTCCAGGACCCTGGCCTCGTCGAAGCGGCGGGCGGTGCGCAGCTCGACCATCCGGTCGGCGTTGGCGACGCCGAAGAGGTCGGGGAAGATGCCGCGGGAGTGGTCGGCGTAGTCGAGGAAGAGGACCAGGTCGCCCAGGCAGACCAGCGCGTCCGCGCCGTCCCCGGCCCGGCTCAGGGCCTCGGCAGCGCCATGGACGTCACTCACCACATGGACCCGCATGCGGACACTTTATAGCTGGGCACGCCCTAGCGGGTCAGCGGCGGCCCGGCCGGGCGCTGGACTACTCTTCCGGGCAGGAACCCAGCCGCTCCGCCCCGGTGTGTGAAGCGCGTGTGATGTGTGTGTGACGCTGAGAACATCTGTACGGCCCCCCTATCGCCAGAGCTTTACCGATGGGTAACGTCCACGCCGTCCACATCTTCCCTCCGGGTGCGCCGTGGCACCGATGAGGAGCAGCCGCCTTGCGTGAGTTCAGTCTTCCGGCCCTGTACGAGGTCCCCGCGGACGCCAATCTGACGGATCTGATCCGCCGCAACGCCGCTCAGCATCCGGACACCGCCGTCGTCGCCCGCAAGGACTCCGCGGGCCGGTGGCAGGACGTCAGCGCGACGGGTTTCCTCGCCGAGGTGCGCGCCGCGGCCAAGGGTCTGATCGCCTCGGGCGTGCAGCCGGGCGACCGGGTGGCCGTGATGTCCAGGACGCGGTACGAGTGGACGCTGCTGGACTTCGCTATCTGGAGCGCGGGCGCGGTCACCGTGCCGGTCTACGAGACGTCGTCGGCGTCCCAGATCGAGTGGATCCTCAGCGACTCGGGCGCGGTCGCGGCGGTCGTGGAGTCCGAGCCGCACGAGAGCGCGGTGGAGTCCGTACGGGAGCGGCTGCCGCGGCTCAAGCACCTGTGGCGGATCGACACCGGCGCGGTGGACGCGCTGAACGCGGCGGGTACCGACATCTCCGACGCGGTGGTGGACGAGCGCAGCGCGAGCGCGGGCGCCGACTCCCCCGCGACCGTCGTCTACACCTCGGGCACCACGGGCCGCCCCAAGGGCTGTGTGCTGAGCCACCGCAGCTTCTTCGCGGAGTGCGGCAACGTGGTGGAGCGGCTGAGCCCGCTGTTCCGTACCGGGGACTCCTCGGTGCTGCTCTTCCTGCCGCTGGCCCACGTCTTCGGGCGGCTGGTCGAGGTCGCGGCCGTGATGGCGCCGATCAGGCTCGGCCATGTGCCGGACGTGAAGAACCTCACCGACGACCTCGGCTCGTTCCGGCCGACGATGGTCCTGGGGGTGCCGCGGGTCTTCGAGAAGGTCTACAACACCGCGCGGGCCACGGCGGAGGCGGGCGGCAAGGGCAAGATCTTCGACCGCGCGGCGGCCACCGCGATCGAGTACAGCCGGGCGCTGGACACCACGGCGGGCCCGTCGCTGAAGCTGCGGTTCACGCACAAGGTCTTCGACCGGCTCGTGTACGCCAAGCTCCGCGCGGTCCTCGGCGGCCGGGCCACCCACGCGATCTCCGGCGGCGCGCCGCTGGGCGAGCGCCTCGGCCACTTCTACCGCGGTATCGGCTTCACGGTGCTGGAGGGCTACGGCCTCACCGAGTCCTGCGCGGCCACGGCCTTCAACCCCTGGGACCGTACGAAGATCGGTTCGGTCGGCCAGCCGCTGCCGGGGTCGACCGTGCGGATCGCGGACGACGGCGAGGTGCTGCTGCACGGCGAGCACCTGTTCACCGGGTACTGGAACAACGAGGCGGCGACCGCGGAGGCGGTCTCCGACGGCTGGTTCCACACCGGTGACCTGGGCTCGCTCGACGAGGACGGCTATCTGTCGATCACCGGCCGGAAGAAGGAGATCATCGTGACGGCGGGCGGCAAGAACGTCGCGCCCGCGGTGATCGAGGACCGGATCAGGGCGGACGCGCTGGTCGCCGAGTGCATGGTGGTCGGTGACGGGCGCCCGTTCGTGGCGGCGCTGATCACCCTGGACGAGGAGTTCCTGCCGCACTGGGCCGAGCAGCACGGCAAGGCGGGCGCGGGCGTCGCCGAGCTGGCGGCCGACCCGGAGCTGCTGGCGGCCGTGCAGCGCGCGGTGGACGAGGGCAACGCGGCCGTCTCCAAGGCCGAGTCGGTGCGGAAGTTCCGTATTCTGCCGACCCAGTTCACGGAGGAGTCCGGCCACGTCACGCCGTCGCTGAAGCTGAAGCGGAATGTCGTCCTGACGGACTTCGCGGCGGAGATCGAGGCCCTTTACCAGCGCTGAGGTTCTGTCCTCACACGCCGGACGGGCTGATTTCGGCGAGGGCGCTGTCCATGAGCCGCTCCGCGAGCGCGGTGATCGTCACGAACGGGTTGACGCCGATGGAGCCGGGGATCAGGGAGCTGTCGGTGACGTAGAGGTGGTCGTAGCCGCTGACACGGCCGTACGCGTCGGTGGCGCGGCCGAGCGGCAGGCCGCCCAGCGGGTGGTAGCAGAAGTCGTCGGCGAAGGCTTTGTTGCCGCCGAAGAGGTCGTAGCGGTAGATCGTGCCCTGCTTGCGGTTGATCCGGTCGAAGAGGGTCTTGGCGGCCTTGACCGAGGGCTGGTTCTGGGCGAGCGTCCAGTTCAGCCGGGCGGAGTCCGTGGCGGCGTCGTAGGAGAAAGTGCCGCGTTCGGGGTTCTTGGTGATGGCCAGGTAGAGGCTGATCCAGGTCTCGAAGCCGATCGGGAGCGGCGCGATCTCGGCGAAGACCGGGTTGCTCGCGTTGGACCAGTCGTCGATGCCCATGACGGGGATGGTGGACTGGTGCGCCCCGGTGGGATTCCACAGGTAGTTGGCGCGGGCGAGCATGATGTTGCCGTTGCCGCCCCAGGCGGTGCCCACGCTCGCGTTGAGTTGCGGGAGGGTGCCGGTCTCGCGGGCCCTGACCAGGATCTCGGTGGAGCCGAGGCTGCCCGCGGCGAGGAAGAGGTAGCGACAGCCGACCTCGCGGGTCTCCACGACCGCGCCGGTCAGGTCGATCCGGTCGACGGTCAGGACGTACGTGCCGTCGGCCGCTCTTCTCACGGCTCTGACCCGGCTGAGGGTCTCTATGGTGACGTGTCCGGTGCCGAGCGCCGAGGCCAGATAGGTCTTGTCGACGCTGCGCTTGCCGTGGTTGTTGCCGTAGATGACCTCCTGGTCCAGCGCGGACTTGGTGGCGGTGCCCGCGGCCTCGGCCTTCATGTACGAGAAGTCGTACACGTTCGGCACGAAGGTGGTGTTGAGGCCGGCGCTGTGGGCCTGGTCGCGGGAGACGCGGGCGAACTGGTACCACTCGGTGGACTCGAACCAGGCGGGGTCGACGGTGTTGACGCCGAGCATGCTGGTGGCGCGTGGGAAGTACGTGGAGTACATCGCGGTGGAGTCGACCTGCGGGAGGACTTCCTCGAAGTACGCGCGGGACGGGGTGACGGCCATGCCGCCGTTGACCAGTGAGCCGCCGCCGACACCGCGGCCGACGTAGACGGACATGTCGCCGTAGTGCACACGGTCCAGGACGCCGGGGTAGGGGGTGATGTCCTTGTTGACGAGGTCGAGCCAGAGGAAGGTCGCCAGCGGCGCCTCGGTGCGGCTGCGGAACCACATCGACCGCTGGTCGGGCGAGCTGGTGTTGCAGAAGATCTTGCCGTCGGCGGCGGGGGTGTCCCACAGCCGTCCCATCTCCAGGACGGTCGTGGTGACACCGCGCTGGCCGAGCCGGAGGGCGGCGACGGCGCCGCCGTAGCCGGAGCCGATCACGATCGCGGGGCTGAAGGTGGTGGCGGCGGGCTCCGCCTGCGCGGCGGACGCGGGGGTCGCGGAGAGCGCGATACGGGTGAGGCCGAGTGCTGCTGCGGTCTGGAGGGCGCCGAGTCCCAGAAAGTGACGGCGCGTCAGGTCTGATGTCATGCGCGCATGATGGGCGGGTCCGCGTGAACCCTCCATGCCCATGACGCATGGTCTTTTACGGCGGCCGGTTCTCGTACGACGACGGCGCCGGGACGGCGGCCGTGACCGCGCCCAAGGGGTTACAGCAGGGACGTGAGCCGCTGCGCCAGCAGGTCCCAGCGCCAGGCGTCCTCGACCCAGCGACGGCCGCGCTCGCCCATCCGGGCGCGCAGTTCGGGGTCGCGCAGCAGGGTCAGGACGCGGTCGGCGCACTGCGCGGGCGAGCCGCCCGCGACCACCCAGCCGGTCTCGCCGTCCAGGACCGCGTCGGGCGCGCCGCCGGAGTCGCCCGCGATCACCGGCAGCCCGGTCGCGGACGCCTCCAGGTAGACGATGCCGAGCCCTTCGACGTCCAGGCCGCCGCGCCGGGTCCTGCACGGCATCGCGAAGACGTCACCGGCGCCGTAGTGGGCGGGCAGCTCCTCCCACGGCACGGGCCCGGTGAAGCGCACCGCGTGGCCGACGCCGGTCCGCTCCGCCAGCTTCTCCAGGTCCCCCCGGTACGGTCCGCCGCCGACGATCAGCAGCGCGGTGTCCGGCACCTCGTGCAGAATCCGGGGCATGGCCTGGATCAGCGTGTCCTGGCCCTTGCGCGGCACCAGCCGCGACACGCACACCACCACCGGGCGGTCGGCGAGGCCGAGCCTGGCCCGTACCACCGCGCCGCCCGAGCCGGGGTGGAAGGTCTTCTCGTCGACGCCCGGCGGCAGTTGGACCATCCGGGCGGCGGCGGCCGGGGTCAGCGCGGCGGCGATCCGGGAGCGGGTGTACTCGCCGAGGTAGGTGAGGGTGTCGGTGCCCTCGCCGATCCGGCGCAGCAGCGAGCGGCTGGCGGGGAGCTGCGCCCAGCCCGCCTCGTGCCCGTGCGTGGTGCCGACCAGCCGCCGCGCCCCGGCCTTGCGCAGCGCGGGCGCCATCAGGCCGAGCGGGGCGGCGGCGCCGAACCAGACGGAGGAGCAGCCGTGTTCCCGCAGCAGGTCGGCGGCGCGCCGGGTGACCCTGCGGGTGGGCAGCAGCATCGAGGTGCGGTCGCGGACCACGGGGAAGGGCTGCTCCGCGTCGAAGCGGGCGACCTCGGCGCCGTCCTTCCAGGCGGAGGTGTAGACGACGACCTGTCCCGGGTCCATCCGCAGCGCCATGCTGTGCACGAAGGACTGGATGCCGCCGGGCCGGGGCGGGAAGTCGTTGGTCACGATCAGGGTCTTGTCCATCGCCGCCGACAGTACCCGCTCACGCGGTGTTCACCCGGCTGGCCGCCACCGGCCGCGTCCGTCCCGCGACCGGGCCGCCGCTCACCGCATGATGCGTATCGTGACAAACACACATATCAGCGGTCGGGGCTGGGCCGTGCTCACCTGGGTCGTCACCCGAGCCGCGTTCTTGTTGTTCGTGTTCGAGGTCGTCCACTTTCCCGGCCAGTACATCGCCCACGATGTCTCGTCCGTCTACCACCGCTGGTACGGGGTGCTGAGCACGGGCAGCTTCCCGCTGCACGACGTGACCTGGCAGTACCCGCCGGGGGCCGCGCTGGTGATCCTCGCGCCCGGCCTGCTGCCCTTCCTCAGCTACACCGCCGCCTTCTTCTGGCTGGCCTTCCTGGCGGACGCGGTGATCCTGGCGGTGCTGCTGCGCGACTCGCGGGTCAGGCGCGGCGGCCGGATGGCCGGGGTGTGGGTCTGGGTCGGCGGCGGCGCGCTGCTCGGCCCGATCATCTACGCCCGCTACGACGTGATGGTCACCGCCGTCGCCGTGGCGGGGCTGCTCCTGCTGCCGCGCCGCCCGAAGGCGGGCGGGGTGCTGGCCGGGGTGGGCGCCATGCTCAAGGTGTGGCCGCTGCTGCTGCTCATCGGGACGCCCCGCGGCCGTACCACCCGGCGGTCGTGGATCTCGGCGGCGGTGACGATGGCGGTGATCGCGCTCGCCTTCCACCTGGCCATGCCGGGCTCGCTGTCCTTCCTCACCTTCCAGCGCGACCGCGGCACCGAGGTCGAGTCGCTGGGCGCCACCGTCTTCCACATCGCCCGGCACTTCGGCTGGCACGGCACCGCGCGGATGCACTACGGGTCGGTCGAGTTCATCGGCCCGCATGTGCACCTGGTGAGCACCGCGGCGATGGCGCTGTCCCTGCTGGCCTTCGCCTGGCTGCTGCTGTGGCGGGTGCGGGCCCGCTCGTACTCGGTCGCCACGCCCTTCGACGCGGCCTTCACCGCGGTGCTGGTCTTCACCACCACCAGCCGGGTGATCAGCCCGCAGTACATGGTGTGGCTGGTCGGCATCGGCGCGGTCTGCATGACGCTGCGGGAGTCGGTGGTACGGCGGCCGGTCGCGCTGATGCTGGGCGCGACGCTCTTCACCACGCTGGAGTTCCCGATCTTCTTCGAGGACATCGCCCACAGCGACAAGCTGGGCGTGGCGCTGATCGTCACCCGTAACGGCCTGCTCGTCCTGGCGTCCCTGAGCGCCTGCCGTCGGCTGTGGGCGGCCACCGTGCCGCGCCGCGCGGCGCGCGGCGCGGTCGAGGGGGAGCCCGCCGACGCCCCGGCCGCGGTGCTGACCCGAGCCGAGCGGGTCGGGGTGCACGACAAGGGCTAGAACGTGTCCTGCGGGGCGGCCGGGCGCCAGGCGCGGGCGGCGGCGATGCGTTCGGCAGGGGTGGGGTGGGTGCCGAACATCAGGTGCAGGGCGCGCGGCGGGTCGGGGTCGCCGATGTTCGCGACCGTCAGGCGGCGCTGCATCGCGATGAACTCGGCCGGGTCCGCGGTCAGTTCGAGGGCGTGCCGGTCGGCGCGCCGCTCGACCCCGCGGCTCACCGCGCAGCCCAGCGGCCCGGCGACGGCGCCGCCGACAGTGGCGACGGCCGCCAGCAGCCAGGCGGAGCGCGGGTCCGCGAAGTCGTCGGCGCCCGCGAGGTCGAGCAGGGGCCGCCAGGTCACCACGGCGGCCAGGACGCACACGCCGACGGCCGCGCCCAGCGCGCCGAGCGCGGTGCCGCGCGGCACGTCCCGGTGCACGACGTGGCCGAGTTCATGGGCGACCACCAGTTCCACCTCGCGCGGCTGCGCCGTGGTCAGCAGGGTGTCGTAGACGACGATGCGGCGGGTGCGGCCGAAGCCGGACACGTACGCGTTGAGCGCGGTCGTACGGCGCGAGGCGTCGGCGACCAGCACATCCTCGACGGTGACGCCGTCGCGGGCGGCGAGCGCCAGCAGGGCGTCCCTGGGGGGGCCCGGCTCCATCGGCGTGAAGCGGTTGAACAGCGGCTCGAAGATCATGGGCGCCGCCCAGGACATCAGGACGGTCAGCGCGGCGGCGCCGAGCGCGGCCCACGCCCACCAGTGGCCGGTCGCCCCGGCGAGGGCGTAGACGGCGAAGAGCGCGCCGAAGGTCAGCGGCAGCGAGATCAGCAGGCCGCGCAGCACGTCCGTCCACCACCCGCCCCAGCCCTGCGTCACCAGGCCGAACCGGCGGCGCACCACGCGCCCGCGCGCCGCGAAGGGCAGCCCCAGCACCTCGGGCAGCAGCACCAGGGACACCGCCGCGCCCGCCACCCGGCCGCCCCACGTCCCGCCGCCGAACGCCGCGACCAGCCCCGCTCCCCCGGTCGTCAGCCCCAGCCCCAGCATCAGCCCCAGCGCTGCCACCCGCCCGCCGAGCGTGACCGGCCACACCCCCCGCCGCAAAGCCCGCGCCCGCCCGACCTCCTCCGCACTGAAGTCCCCCACCCCCGCAGCCGAAGACCCGGCGTCCGCCGCAGGCGAAGATCCTGTTGGCTGCGGCGTGGTGTGCGGGGGGCGTCCTGGGGCGGCGTTCGACGGAGGCGGGGGCCGGTGGGCCGGGGGTTCCGCGGCGGGGTCACGGGTCATGGCAGCTCCTGGTGGAGGTAGGCGCGCCAGCGGGCGGTGAAGGCGGGGAGGGTGGTGCCGAGAGTCGTGCGCAGGTGGGAGTCGACGGTGCCGCCGGAGGCGACGGCGCGGTAGAAGGCGACGAGCGCGTCCGGGGACCACTGGTCGGCGATCAGGCGGCAGGCGAGCCAGCCGCCCTCGTAGGCGCGGGAGAGGCTGTCGGCGTCGGCGGAGTGGAAGTCGGCGTCGGCGGGCAGCGCGGCGGGGACGCGGCCCGCGGCGACGGCGGCGGCCAGCTCCGGGGCGAGCTCGCGGGCGGTGCGGCCCGCCGTACGGTAGGCGGTCCAGTCGGCGGCGCCCTCGGAGAGCCACAGCGGGGTGCGGGCGGTGGTCCACGCGCGGGTGGCGACATGCGTGGTCTCGTGGGTGAGCACGGTCTGCCGGCCGAAGGCGGAGAGCCCGCTGAACGCCTCGGGGTTGATGATCACCCGGTCGGAGCCGACCCGCGCGCTGCCGCCGCCCTCGCCCGTGGTGACGGCGGCGATGTTGCGGTAATCGGCCGGGTCCGCGTCGGCCAGCGCGGCCATCTGGTCCAGCGTGCGCGGCACCTCGACCACCACCTTGCCCGACCACCCGGCGCCGCCCCAGGTCCGCCGGACCTCCGGCACCGCCCGGTCCACGTCCTCGGCGTAGCCGCGCAGCCCGGCGGCGTCGCCGAGCCCGAGCACCAGGCTGTCCGTGCCGCGCACCACCGTCACCCGGCCCTGGTCCCACAGCTGTACGGCGCCGCGGTGCCCGGACGCGGCGCCGTCGTCGTCCCCGGCCACGTACCAGCTCCCGCCCCGCCGGGACAGCGTCAGGTAGTCGGTCGCGGCGACCGGCGCCGCGTCGAATCCGCTGAGCCGGTACCGCAGTTGGACCTCGGCCGCGGCCCGTACCGTGCCGTCGGCGGTCGGCGGCAGGCCGAACGCGCCGGTCCGCACCAGCCGGTAGGACCAGTCGGCCAGCGGCACGTCCGCGATGTCGGTGAACATCGCCTTCTGCCGGTCGAGGAAGCGCGTCGCCCGCGGGTCGATCCCGGCGAGGAAGGCCGCCCGGTCGTGGTGCAGCACCGCGGAGGCCCGCCGGTCGAGCGCCTGCCGGATCCCGGCGTCGGTGGCGTCCGCCGTGGGCCGCCCGCCCGAGGCGGTCCCGCCGCACCCGGCGACGAGCGCCGCCAGCAGCGCCAGGGACAGGCCGAGCGCCGCCGCCCGGACACGGGAAGCGGTCGGCGTACGTCGGAGGGGCGCCACGGCCATGGGCCCGATCGTACGGCCCCGAGGACGCCCCCCACGGCCGGGGCGCCGCGCCCTTACGGCCGGGTCACGGCCGTGATCGGCATCATGCCGACCGGGTCGTAGCGGACCCTGGCACCGGGGTAGGGGGCGTGGATGACCTGGCCGCCGCCGACGTACATCGCGACATGGCTGGCGTCGCCGCGGTAGATCACCAGATCGCCGGGCCGCGCCTGGTCCAGCGGCACCCGCTGCCCGGCGTTCATCTGCTCCTGCGAGGTGCGCGGCAGCGCGACCCCGGCCCGTGCGTACGAGTACTGCATCAGGCCCGAGCAGTCGAAGGAGTTGGGCCCGGTGGCGCCCCAGACGTAAGGGGCGCCGACCATCTGGCGGGCGGCGGCCACGGCCATCGCACCGCGCCCCGAGGCGGCGGGCAGATTCGGGATGCTCGGCAGGTCGGCGGTCGTACGGTCGCGGGAGGCGCGCCCGGCGTCCATGCCGGGACGGTATCCGGCGCGCTGGGCGGCGGGCATCGCGTTGAGCAGCCGCTGGGCCTCGGCGAGCGCCCGCTGCACCGACCGCTTGCGGTCCTGGAGCACCGCCCCGGCCTTGTCCAGTTCGGCGAGCTTGCCCGCCGCCTGGGAGCGCTGCTGGAGCAACAGCCGCTCGGCCTCCTGGAGTTGGCGCAGCCGCCCGGCCTGCTGGGCGCTGAGCCGGTCCAAGGTGGTGGCCCGGTCCAGGTACTGGTCGGGGTCCGAGGACATCATCAGGGCGAGCGAGGGGTCGATGCCGCCGCTGCGGTACTGCTCGGAGGCGAGCGAACCCAGTTCCTGCCGCATGTCGTTGACCCGCTGCTGCCCCTCGGCGGCCCGGTCCTGGAGGGTGGTCAGGTCGGCGCGGAGCCGCTTGGCGTGCTCCTGCGCCGCGTTGTACTTCTCGGTGGCCTGCTCGGCCTGCTGGTAGAGCCGGTCGAGCCGGGACGCCGTGTCGGGTGCGCCCCCGCCGGGATCGGCCGAGGCGACCTGCGCCGCACCGCCGGACAGCGCCGCGGTGGCCGCGGCGGCCGCGGACAGCACGGTGACCCGGGTGGTGCGGGCGGCGAAGCCCGGCTGTGGGGAGCGTCGATGGGAAGCCACGGGAGCTGACAGTAGTCAGCGCGACGCGGAGAGTTCAAAGAAGGCGCGGCCCCCGCATCGCCGCGCCGCGCCTCCCGCCCAGGTCACACACCCGCACCGGGCGGCACCGGGCACTTGTTCATCACCCGAACGCCGTAGGAGTCCGAACGCCGTATGAAAGCACCGGGGTCCGCGGGAGACTCCCGCGGACCCGTGAAATCGGTGAGGAACGACGCCGGAAGGCGTCAGATGCGGACGCCGAACTGGAACGGCATGTTGCCGATCGACTCGTAGCGCACCGAGGCGCCCGGCTTCGGCGCGTGCAGCACCATGCCGTTGCCCGCGTAGAGGCCGACGTGGTGGTAGTCGCCGTAGAAGATGACGAGGTCGCCGACGGCGAGCTGGGAGGTGGAGTAGATCCGGGTCCCGGCGTTCGCCTGGGCCTGCGAGGTGCGCGGTATCGTCACGCCGGCCTGGTGGTACGCCCACGAGGTGAGGCCGGAGCAGTCGAAGGAGCTGGGGCCCGAGGCGCCGTACACGTACGGCAGGCCGACCCTGGACTGCGCGGCGGAGAAGGCGGCGGCGGCGCGCTGCGAGGCGGGCTTCGCGTCGCCGAGGTCCACGCGGGTGGTGGAGCGGTTGGCGCGGGCGTCGGCGGCGGCGATGGACGCGCGCTGCGCGGCCGTCAGCGAGTTGAGGATCTGCTGGGCCTGGGCCAGCTTGTCCTTCGCCTCGGCCTTGCGCTTGGCCAGCTCGGTGCGGGTGGTCTGGAGCTCGGTCAGCTTGGCGGTCGCCTCGGCGCGCTGCTGGTCCAGGGTCCGCTTGGCGTCCTGGAGTTGGTGCAGCGAGTCGGTCTGGATCGACGTGAGCTGGTTGAGCGTGGTCGCCTGGTCCAGGTAGTTGTCCGGGTTGGACGACAGGAAGAGCTGGAGCGACGGGTCGATGCCACCGCTGCGGTACTGGGACGCGGCGATGGCGCCGAGGCCGTCCCTGAGCTGGTTCAGGTGCTGCTGCTGCCTGGCCACCTGGTCCTGGAGAGTGCCCGCCTCCTTCTGGAGGGTGTGCAGCTTCTCGTTGGCCCCGTCGTACTTCTCTGAGGCCTGCTCAGCCTGCTCGTACAGCGCGTCCACCTTCGCCTTGGCGTCCTTGACGGTCGGCTTGGCGGGGGCGGCCTGGGCCGCCTGGGAGGTGAGGGCCACCGCGGCTGCGGCGGTGGCGGTCAGCACGGTCACGCGCGTGCGGCTTGCCGGCTTGGGACGACGGTGGGACGCCACGAAGGCGAGCTCCTTCTTCCTTCAGCCGCCTACCGGTTGACTGGCGGGCGGCCCCCGGCGCGCCATCCGGATTGGATGATCGACTGCGCGGAGGTTCGACGCCCGACCTTAGTGACCTATCTGTGATCGGTTCAAATCCTTGTTGGCAAAATCTCGACCGGTTCGCACATTCTTTACGACCTTCGTACGCGCAGTGAGGGTGGATCAACGCTCCGTCGACGATGGCGCGTTCGCGAACCGAATACTCGAACGAATAGTGATCTGTTCGGTGGTGCGGCGGTGCGGCGACCGGGAGCCGGGGGGCCGGAGGCGCGGGCGGCGCGAGCGGCAGGCGCGGTTCAGACGCGTGCGAGACGTTTCAGCAGCAGGACGGAGGCGACCGGGCGGGCGCCCGCCTTGGCCACGCCGTCGGCGACTTCGCGGTCCGCGGAGACCACCACGATCTGCCGGCCGGGCGGTTCCGCCCGCACCAGCCGCCGGATCAACTCGTCAGCGGTCTCACCGGCCTTGCTGAACAGCACCCGCACCCCGCGCGGCGGCGCCAGCAGCACCGGCATGTCCAGGTCGGCGCCGTCGAAGACACAGGTGACCTCGGCGCCGCTCTGCGCGGCCAGCGCCGCGAGCCCGCCGAGCAGCCGCAGCCGCTGTTTCTCCAACGGCATCGACGGATAGCCGGTCTTGGTGACGTTGTAGCCGTCGACGACGAGGTGCGCCTGCGGCAGCGCGAGCAACTGGTCGAGCAGCGCCGGGTCGGTCTCGGACAGCGCGCGGGTGGCGATGTCACGCGGGCTGAAGGCCCCGGGCGCGACCGCGTCCACCGTGTCGGCGGGGCGTACGCCCAGGGTGTCGCGCGGCGGCAGCGCCAGTTCACGGCGGAGCCCCGAGGCCGCGTCGAGGACGGTGTCCAGCAGCAGGCGCAGCCGTACGTCCTCGATGCTGCGGCCCTCGCGGGCGGCGCGGCGGCCCGACTCGACCGCCGCCTCGGCCTCGGCGAGCCGGGTGCGCAGCCGCCGTGCCTCGCTCTCCGCGGCGGCCTTGTCCTGGGCGGCGGCGGCCCGCGCCTCGTCCAGTTCCGCCTGGATCTTGCGCTGGGCGGCCTCGGCGCGCTTGACGTCGCTGAGGGCGCTGCGCAGCTTGCGGTGCACCGAGTCGCCCTCCTTGCGGACGGCGTCCAGTTCGGCGCGGGCCCGTACGGCGTCCGAGCGCAGCTGCGTGTGCAGGCCCTGGACCTCCTCGCGGAGCTTGGCCAGTTCGCGCAGCGTCTCCTCGTCGGCCCGCTCGGCGTGCGCCCGTTGGGCCTCCTCGCCCGCGGTGGTGACAAGCTTGGCCCAGCCCGCGGGGCGCAGCAGATAGGCCGCGGCGGCCACGTCGAGCGGGTCCGCGGCGGGCGGCGGGGTGCCGGCGTCCAGCGCCCCGGTCAGCTCCGGCTGCGCCTCGCGCAGTTTGCCCGCGACCTTGTGCCGGAAGGCCGGGTCGCCCTCCAGCGCGGTGGCCAGCGCGGTCGCCGCGTATTTCACACGTCTGGACGGGGTGAAACGGGCGTACGGCCGCAGCGAGACCGGCAGTTCGGCGAAGGTGAACCCGCCGAAGGCGTCGGCGGCGATGGCGACGACGCGGTGGCGTACGCCTTCGGGCAGCGGCCGGTCGAGCGCGGGTTCATGAGCGGCGTCGTCATCGGCAGTGACACCGGTGTCGGCGGGGTCACCGGGAGCGTCGGCGCCGGGGGCAGCGTTGCCGTCGGGAGCGCTGCCGGAGACGCTGCCGGTAGAGCCGTCGGGAGTGCCGCCGCCGTCACGGCCGGGCGGTGCTTCGGCGCCCGGTTCGTCGTCGGCCCGCGGTGTGTCGGGGTCCTGCGCCGCGGCGCCGGACGCGTCGGCGCCCGGCCCGTCGGCGGCATCCGTCTCGGACCCCCTCGCCTCGGCCCGCGGAAAGCCGCCGATACCGTCCACCAGTCACTCCCGTCCGGTTACACGGCGCCTCCCCGGCCCCCTTCGATCCCTCCGGCCGCCGCCTCTTGCATCCATTGTCCCCGTAAGGAGGCTCAGTCCCGCGCCGAACCGGTCTCCGCGTCCGCGCCGGAGTCCGTTTCCCCGGCCGTTCCCTCGGACGTTCCCTCGGCCACGGCCGCGCCCGGCCGGTCGACCAGCTCGATCTGGTCCGCGGCGTTGCACCAGCGGCACCGCACGGACTCGACCGTCTCGGTCAGCACGTCGGTCTCCTCGATCCGCGGCTCGCCGCCGAGGTCGAGATGGACGTACTCCACGACCCGCGTGGAGCGGGTCACGTCGAACCGGGTCAGATTGCCGCACTGCGTGCAGCGCCACCGGGTGGTGGCGGTGGGCATGGGCACCGGCATCGGTCCTGCACCTCTTCCTCGGTCGGGCGTATCAGTGCTGACGGGCGTACGTCGGGGTCACCTTACGGCCTCCGACCCGCGACGCGCTGCGGCGAGGCGGCCTATGTCCGTTACGACCGCTGCGTCATCATCGGTCCATGGTCATCCCGGTGTACGACAAGAACCCGGTCCGCCGCACGCCGGTCGTGACGTATGCGCTGATCGCCCTGTGCACCGTGGTCTTCCTCCTCGGACCGCTGTCCGGCTTCAACCCCTCCTACGGCACGGGCGACAAGCTCCAGTGCGCGCAGGCCGTCTACTTCGCGCACTGGGGTGTCATCCCCAGTGAGCTGTTCCACGGCCGGCTCCCGATGGACCGGCTCGACCTGCCCGCGGGCTGCGCGGCCCCGCACGCGTACGCGAAGTCGCCGCTGCTGTCGGTGCTCACGGCGATGTTCCTGCACGGGAGCTGGCTGCACCTGATCGGCAACATGCTCTTCCTCTACGTCTTCGGCGACAACGTCGAGAACCGGATGGGCCGGGTGCGCTTCGCGCTCTTCTACCTGGTCGCGGGCTATCTGGCGACGTACGGCTTCGCGCTCGCCAACCCCGAGTCGACGCAGAGCCTGGTCGGCGCGTCCGGGGCGATCTCCGGGGCGCTGGGCGCGTATCTCTATCTGTATCCCAAGGCCCGGGTGACGAGCCTGTTCCCCTTCCTCTTCTTCATCCCGCTGCGCTTCCCCGCGTGGATGGTGCTCGGCTTCTGGTTCGTCCTCCAGTGGCTCGCCGCCCAGACCGGCAACAACGGTCCGGGAGTGGCGTATCTCGCCCATGTCGTCGGCTTCGCCTTCGGGTTCCTGTGCGCCTGGGTGTGCTACCGGCCGCGTCGTAAGCTGAGCGTCGTAGTCGGGTCGACCCAAGGAGACATCCAGCCGTGATCACCGCGATCGTGCTCATCAAGACTTCCGTCGACCGGATTCCGGAGATCGCCGAGGCCATCGCCGCGCTGGACAACGTCAGCGAGGTCTACTCCGTGACCGGCACGTACGACCTCGTCGCGCTGGTCCGCGTCGCCCGCCACGACGACCTGGCCGACATCATTCCGGGCCGGATCTCCAAGATCCCCGGCGTCGAGGCCACCGACACCCATGTCGCCTTCCGTACGTACTCGCAGCACGACCTGGAGGCCGCGTTCGCGATCGGCCTCGACGCCTGAGACTGATTCCCTCTACGGATTCCGCCTACGGATTCGTCCTACGGATTCGGCCTGTGCTCCCGGTACGCGGTCACGCGCGGGCCGCGTCCAGCAGCGGGCCCAACTCCCGTGCGGCGGTGGTGAGGGCGCGGACGTCGCGCTCCGCCCTGGCGATCAGGATCGCGCCCTCCAGGGTGCTGATCATGAGGGTCGCCAGCGGTACGGACCGGTCCTCGGGAACGCCCATGCCGGTCAGCGCCGCGGCCACCGGCGCGGTCCAGGCCGCGAAGGCGGCGGCGGTCGCCTTCCGGGTGGACTCGGTGGTCCGCGCGCAGTCCACCGAGGCGGCGGCGACCGGGCATCCGGCGTCGAAGCCGTCGGCCGCGTACTCGTCCGTCCACTGGCCGACCATCGCGGCGAACAGCCCGCCGGGGGTCGGCTCGGGCAGCGCGTCCAGGAAGCGGGCGACGCGCTTGGCGGCGTAGTTCCCCGCCCAGACGACCGCCTCGTTGACGAGCTGTTCCTTGCCGTCGGGGAAGTAGTGCTGGAGCGAGCCGCGCGGGGCGCCCGCGTGGGCGGCGACCTCGCGCATACCGGTCGCGCCGACGCCCTCGCGCCGGATGAGCTGGGCCGCGCTGAAGACCATCCGCTCGCGCGGTCCGCGTTCTGACCCGGCCATCGTCGACACCTCCACGGAGCTACTGCGTTCCGACCCCTGCCGCACGGGTCGTCCGGGCCACCTTATAGACGGCGGTCAGACCGTCCGGGGTGTACGACGCGCGGACCGGTTCCAGGCGGCGGCCGAGCGCGGCGAGCAGGCCCCGCCTGCCGTGCGGGACGTTCACCGTCACGTGCTCGACACCCCTGGCCCGCGCGCGGGCCAGCAGCAGGCCGACCATGGCGGTGCCGACGCCCCGGCGCTGCCAGGCGTCCACGACCAGCACGCCCAGCTCGCCGCCGGTTCCCGGCCCGGCGGTGTCGTCCGCCGCGAAGCCCGCGATTCCCACCAGGCGGTCCCGGCCGCCGCGGTACGCGACCACGGCGTCGTGCGCCGCGGGCGGTCCTGCCAGCAGACGGTCCAGGTGGGCGCGGGGGAATTCGCGCGCGCCGCCGAGGAAGCGCAGCCGGACCGTCTCCGGGGAGCAGGCCGCGAAGAGGGCGGCCACCGCGTCCGCGTCGGCGGGCCTGAGCAGGTCGATCCCGTCGGCGGGAGCGGCCGCCCGCCGCTCCGCACCCTCTATGACCACTGTCATAACGACCAGTATTATGACGGCTGTCATAAACGGCAAGAGAGGCGGCGGTGCGTCGTGGACATCGGTTTCCTGGGGCTCGGGGTCATGGGCCGGCCCATGGCGCTCAATCTCCTCCGCGCCGGGACCCCGCTGGTGGTGTGGAACCGCAGCGCGCCCGCCGCCGAGGCCCTGCGGGCGGCGGGCGCCGAAACCGCCGACAGCCCCGCCGACCTCTTCCGCCGGGCCGGGACCGTCTTCGTGATGCTCGCCGACGGCGCCGCCATCGACTCCTGCCTCGGCCGCGGCACCCCCGCCTTCGCGGCGAACGTCGCGGGGCACACCCTCGTCCACATGGGCACGACCTCGCCCGAGTACTCGCTCGGCCTCGAAGCCGAGGTCCGCGCGGCGGGCGGCCGCTACGTCGAGGCCCCGGTCTCCGGCTCCCGCGCCCCGGCCGAGGCGGGCCGCCTGGTGGCGATGCTCGCGGGCGAGGACGCCGCCGTCTCAGCGGTACGGCCGCTGCTGGCGCCCATGTGCCACGAGACCTTCGTCTGCGGGCCGGTGCCCGGCGCCCTGCTCATGAAGCTGTCGGTCAACCTCTTCCTGATCACCGTGGTCACCGGGCTCACCGAGGCGTTCCACTTCGCCGAGCGGCACGGCGTCGACGCCCGTCAGTTCCTCGCCGTGCTCGATGCGGGACCGATGGCCAGCGGCGTCTCCCGTATGAAGTCCCCCAAGCTGCTCGCCCGCGACTTCACCGTCCAGGCCGCCGCCGCCGACGTCCTCATGAACAACCGCCTCATCGCGGAGGCCGCCCGCGCCTCCGCCACCGCCACTCCCCTGCTCGACACCTGCCTCGCCCTGTTCACCGAGACCGCCGCCACCGACCCGGCCGCGGACATGATCGCCGTCCTGAAGGCCATCGAGTCCCGCACCGAAGGGGCCGTTCGTGTTCGGCCGGAGAGGCGCTAGCCGCGGTCGGGCACGCAGCGGCCGTCCTCCGTGCGGTAGTTCCACTGGGCGCCGTCGCGCACGAGGGTGCGGACGGCGTGGACGAAGCGGTCGATGTGCTCCTCGGGGGTGCCCGCGCCGAAGCTCACGCGGATGGCGTTGAGGACGCGCTCGCCGGGCGCGGCCTCGGGAGCGCCGCACTCGCCCGGGTCGTCGCCCTCGGCGCCGAGGAGCGTACGCACCAGCGGGTGGGCGCAGAAGAGACCGTCGCGGACACCGATCCCGTACTCGGCGGAGAGCGCGGCGGCGAAGTGCGAGCTGTTCCAGCCCTGGACGACGAAGGAGAGCACGCCGACCCGGGGCGCGTCCTCGCCGAACAGGGAGAGCACCCGCACCTCGGGCACGGAGGCGAGCCCTTCCCGCAGCCGGGCGAGCAACCGCTGCTCACGGGTGACGAGTTGGTCGAACCCGGCCTCGGTCAGCGCCTTGCAGGCCGCGGCGATGGCGTAGACGCCGATGACGTTCGGCGACCCGGCCTCGTGCCGCGCCGCGGTGGTGTGCCACTCGACGTCGACTCCGCCGTCCGCGCGCCGCGCGACCTTGCGGCTGGCGCCGCCGCCCGCGAGGTACGGCTCGGCCTCGCGCAGCCAGTCGGCGCGGCCCGCGAGGACACCGGAGCCGAAGGGCGCGTACAGCTTGTGGCCGGAGAAGGCGACCCAGTCGACGTCGAGCGCGGCGATGTCCACCGGGTGGTGCGGGGCCAGTTGGGCGGCGTCCAGGACGATACGGGCGCCGTGCCGGTGCGCGGCGGCGGCCAGCTCCCGTACCGGCCACAGCTCACCGGTGACGTTGGAGGCGCCGGTGACGCAGACCAGCTTGGGCCCCTTGGGGGCGCCGTGCAGGGCCACGTCGAGCGCGGCGACGGCCTGCTCGGGCGTCCGCGGCGCGCCCAGGACGGTGACCCGCGCGTCGTCCCGCGTCTGCCACGGCAGCAGCGAGGCGTGGTGCTCGGTCTCGAAGACGAAGACGTGGGTGCCCGCCGGGATGACGGCGGCGAGCAGATTGAGCGAGTCGGTCGTCGAACGGGTGAAGATCACCTGGTCCTCGGCCCGACAGCCGAGGAATTCCGCGACCGTGACCCGGCTCTGCTCGAACAGGTCGGTGGAGAGCTGCGAGAGGTAGCCGGCGCCGCGGTGCACGCTGCCGTAGTAGGGGGCGTAGGCGGCCACGTCGTCCCACACCCGCTGGAGCGCGGGGGCGCTGGCGGCGTAGTCGAGCGCGGCGTACGTCACTTCGCCGCCCGTCACGAGCGGCACGAGGACGTCCCGGCCCAGAACGGGCAGCGGGGTACAAATCTCACGGTCGGTGGCAGCGATGGACACAGTCATGGCGATCTCCCGGATTACGGCAGGCGAAATCACCGCACATCTGAAGCCGAAAAGGAATGGCTCGCGGTACAGAAGCGCGGGATGGAAACGTCGAACGAAAGGCGGAACGGCGGAACCGGGCCGACAGGCCCTATCGCATTCGCTTGCTCATGAAAGAACTCCCCAAGTCCGGCTTGCCATGAGCCTCGCTGCTCACGGCCTGGTCATCACCCGGGGCACCCCGCCTCGGACGGAGGGTTGCCGGACAGCGAGCCGGGGCCTTGACGCTGTCACTCGTGACCTGGACAGCATTCTGCCACAAGGCGCCGAACGCACAAGACGCCGTCCAGAAATTGGACAGCGTCGTGTGCTCGGTCCCCGGGGGACCTATCCGAATTCCGCCACAGTGGCGATTACGCGTTGCTCGCCGCCGCCCACCGCTCCAGCGTCGCCGCCGCCGCGCCCGAGTCGATCGACTCGGCCGCCGTCACCAGACCGGCCGCGATCTGCTCCTCCAACGGCCCGCTGCCGGGCCGCAGGGCCACCAGCGCCGCCGCCGAGTTGAGCAGCACGGCGTCCCGTACGGGCCCGGTCTCGCCCGCGAGCAGCCGCCGGGCGACGTCCGCGTTGTGGGCCGCGTCGGCGCCGCGCAGCGCCTCCACGGGCACCAGGGGCAGGCCGACATCCCGCGGGTCGAAGGCGGTCTGCTCCACCTTGCCGTCGCGCACCACCCACACCTGGGAGGTCGCGGTGGTGGTCAGCTCGTCCAGGCCGTCGTCACCGCGGAACACCAGTGCGGACGAGCCGCGTTCGGCCAGCACCCCGGCCATGATCGGCGCCATCCGCGGGTCCGCGACCCCGGTGGCCTGCGCCCGCACCCGGGCCGGATTGGTCAGCGGGCCGAGGAAGTTGAAGACGGTCGCCACCCCCAACTGGCTCCGGGCGGTGCCCGCGTGGCGCAGCGCGGGGTGGAATTTGATCGCGAAGCAGAAGGTGATGCCCGCCTCCTCCGCGACCTCCACGACCCGCTGCGGCGTCAGTTGCAGATTGACGCCGAGCTCTCCCAGGACGTCGGAGGCGCCGCTGGCCGAGGACGCGGCGCGGTTGCCGTGCTTGACGACCTTCGCCCCGGTGCCCGCGACCACGATCGCCGACATGGTGGAGATGTTGACGGTCTTCGCCCGGTCGCCGCCGGTGCCGACGATGTCCACGGTCGCGCCGGGCACCTCGATGGTGTTCGCGTGCGCGTACATCGACCGCACCATGCCGGAGACCTCTTCGACGGTCTCCCCCTTCGCCCGCAGCGCGACGACGAACCCGGCGATCTGCACGTCGCTCGCCTCGCCGCGCATGATCGCGTCCATCGCCCACGCGGTGTCGTCCCCACCCAGATTCCGCCCTGCCAGCAGCGTGGTCAGCACGTCCGGCCAGGACCGCGTCACCGGACTCTCGCCGCCTGCCGGGGTCACAACGCTCATGGTCCACGCTCCTGGTGGTGGGATGGGGAACTGCGCGCTCAGCCTATCCGCGCCGCGGGGCCCGACGGCTCCCTGCCCGCACTGCGGACGGCGGACGCCGAAGGGCCGGGCCCGGGACTCCCCTGAGGGGGATTCCCGGGCCCGGCCCGTGGGTGGCTCAGCTCAGCGGCGGCGGCTCAGTGGTGGCCGTGTCCGCTGGTGATCTCCTCGTACTCCTCGGCCGTGGGCTTCGGAATCTGGCTGTGCTCGCCGTAGAAGCCGCGGGAGAGCTTGGCCCGCGCCTTCTCGATCGGGTTGAGCTTGCGCTCCACGCCGTTCTCGTCCACCTCGGGGCCCGCGTCGATCGGCTCCGGCTGGACGTGCGCGGTGAGGATGTGCCGCTGCTCCTGCGAGATCGGCTCGTGCACCTCGATGTACTCACCGTGCGGCAGCCGCTTGATGATGCCGGTCTCGCGACCGTGCAGCACCTTGTCGCGGTCACGGCGCTGGAGACCCAGGCAGATCCGCTTGGTGATGATGAAGGCCAGGACCGGCGCGACGAAGAAGCCGACGCGGACGAACCAGGTGATCCAGTTGATCGACAGGTGGAAGTGCGTGGCCCACAGGTCGTTGCCGCCACCGATCAGCAGCACGAAGTACTCGGTCAGCCAGGCCACACCGAAGCCGGTGCGCACCGGGCGGTTGCGCGGCCGGTCCAGCAGGTGGTGTTCGCGCTTGTCCCCGGTGACCCACGCCTCGATGAACGGGTAGACGGCGATGGCCGCCAGCACCACCGGGAAGACCATCAGCGGGATGAACACGCCCAGGACGAGTGTGTGTCCCCAGGCGTTGATCTCCCAGCCGGGCATCACACGGATCAGGCCCTCGGAGAAGCCCATGTACCAGTCCGGCTGGGCGCCGGTGGACACTTGGTCCGGCCGGTACGGTCCCATCGACCAGATCGGGTTGATCGACACGGTCGCGGCGATGGCCGAGATCACGCCGAAGACCAGGAAGAAGAAGCCGCCCGCCTTCGCGGTGTAGATCGGCAGCAGCGGCATGCCGACGACGTTCTTCTCGGTCTTGCCCGCACCCGGGAACTGCGTGTGCTTGTGGTAGAAGACCAGGATCAGGTGGGCGGTCAGCAGACCGGCCATCAGACCCGGCAGCAGCAGGATGTGGATCGAGTAGAACCGGCTGACGATGTCGTGGCCGGGGAACTCCCCGCCGAACAGGAAGAACGACAGGTACGAGCCGACCACCGGGGTGGCGAGCACCGCGCCGTCGGCGAACCGGATACCGGTGCCGGACAGCAGGTCGTCCGGGAGCGAGTAACCGGTGAAGCCGGTGAACATGCCGAGGAACAGCAGCGTCCAGCCGAACAGCCAGTTGACCTCACGCGGCTTGCGGAAACCGCCGGTGAAGAACACGCGCATCATGTGCACGATCATCGCCGCGATGAAGATCAGCGCGGCCCAGTGGTGGATCTGCCGGATCAGCAGACCGCCGCGCACCTCGAAGCTGATGTGCAGGGTGGAGGCGTACGCCTCGGACATCCGCACGCCCTGGAGCGGCGCGTACGGGCCGTGGTAGACGACCTCGTTCATGCTGGGGTGGAAGAACAGCGTCAGATACACACCCGTGAGGATGAGGATGACGAAGCTGTAGAGGCAGATCTCGCCCAGCATGAAGGACCAGTGGTCCGGGAAGATCTTCCGCATGTTGGCCTTGGCCAACTTGTAGATACCGAGCCGGGGGTCAGTCCACTCGGCGGCCCGCTGGCCGACCGGCTTTTTGCCCCGACGGGTCGAGCTTTCCGTCGTAGTACTCATCCGCGCTCCCAGAATGCCGGACCGACGGGCTCATCGAAGTCGCCGAGAGCGACGAGATTGCCCTCACCATTGACGCTGATCCGAAGCTGCGGCAGCCGGTGCCCCGCCGGGCCGAAGATCACCCGCGCGCCGTCCGACAGGTCGAACGTCGACTGGTGGCACGGGCAGAGCACGTGGTGCGTCTGCTGCTCGTAGAGGCTGATCGGGCAGCCCACGTGTGTGCAGATCTTGGAGTAGGCCACGATTCCCTCGTGGGCCCAGTCACGCTCGCGCTTGTCCTTGATGTCGTCCGGCTTGATCCGGACGATCATCAGAGCCGCCTTGGCGATCTGCTCCTGGAAGTCCTCCTGGGACTCCTCCAGACCCTCGGGCATCGCGAAGGTGAGCGAGCCCACCACGATGTCCTCGGGGCGCAGCGGCTTGTTCGTGTTCTGGTTGATCAGCACCTTGCCCTTGGCCCACAGGGTGTGCCGGAGCTTGTCCTCCGGCAGCGGGCCGAGGTCGCGCAGGATCACGACACCGGCCAGCGGGACCAGGGTCAGGGCGCCGAACATCGTGTTGCGGATCAGCTTGCGCCGTCCGAACCCGCTCTCGCGGGCGCCCTGCGCCCACTGCTGCTCGATGTTCTCGCGCAGTTCCTCGTCCGCGCCCGCCGCGTGGCGTTCGTCGGCGAACTCCTCGTCGGACATCAGGGTGCGGGCCCAGTGGACCGCGCCCGCGCCGATGCCCAGCAGCGCCACGGCGAGCGTGAGGCCGAGCGAGAAGTTCAGCGCGCTCACGTTGCCGAACGGGAAGATGAAGACGATCTTGTCGACCGGGAAGATCACGAAGCAGGCGATGAACGCGACGGTGCCGAGCATCGACAGGCCGAACAGCCCCGCCACGACCCGCTCGGAGTGCTTCTCGGCCCGCTCGTCGATGTCCTGACGGCGGTACTCGTGGGGGGGATGGCCGGGGTTGGCGAACGGGTCGTCGGGGACCGCTGGTTCGCTCCCGTGAGCGCCGTGCTCACTTGGCAGGTTCTCTGACACGTCTTTGTGAGATCCAGTCTCGCTCATGACTTCTTGGCCTTGGTCGTCCGGGCGGCGATCCAGGTGGTGCAGACGAGCAGGAAGCCGAGGCCGAAGACCCAGGCGACCAGACCCTCGGACACCGGACCGATGCTGCCCAGCGAGAGACCGCCGGGGTTCTTCGTCTCGCTGCTGTTGACCTCGTGGAGGTACGCGATGATGTCCGCCTTCGTGTCCTGCGGCATCGTGCTGTCCGGGAAGGACGGCATGCTCTGCGGACCCGTCAGCATGGCCTCGTAGATGTGCTTGGGCGAGGCGCCCTGGATCGTCGGCGCGTACTTGCCGTTGGTCAGCGCACCGCCCTTGCCGACGAAGTTGTGGCACTGGGCGCAGTTGGTGCGGAACAGCTCCCCGCCCTTGCCGGCGTCCGCGCCCGCGGGGTTGTACTGGTCCTTGCTCGGCACGGCGGGGCCGGGGCCGAGGGACGCGATGTACGCGGCGAGCTGGTCGATCTCGGCCTGGTCGTAGATGACCTTCTTCTTCGGGATCTGCGCGCCGGGCTGCTGCGCGGGCATCCGGCCGGTGCCGACCTGGAAGTCGACGGCGGCGGAGCCGACGCCGACCAGGCTCGGTCCGTCGGAGCTGCCCTGGCCCGAAGTGCCGTGGCAGCTTGCGCAGCCGACGGAGTACAGCTTCTTGCCCTCAGTGATCGCGAGGGACTGGGCCGCGTCGTCGGCCTGCGCCTTCGGCGCCGGCGCGAGCGCGGCGTACAGCCCCCCGGTGACCGCGAGCGCGAAGAGTAGGACGACAAGCGCCGCCAGCGGGTGGCGCCGTCGTGCGGAGAGCTTTTTCACGGATTACCCCGGTGTCAGGATCTCTTGCGTCGATGCTTCTGGAATGTGTGTGCGGTGTGCGACCGGCTACTTGATCAGGTAGATCGTGGCGAAGAGGCCGATCCACACGACATCGACGAAGTGCCAGTAGTAGGACACGACGATGGCTGCGGTGGCCTGCTGGTGGGTGAACCGCTTGGCCGCGTACGTCCGCCCGAGTACCAGCAGGAACGCGATCAGTCCGCCCGTCACGTGCAACCCGTGGAACCCGGTCGTCAGGTAGAACACCGAGCCGTAGGGGTCCGAGCTGAGCGAGATGCCGTCCTTCTTGACCAGTTCGGTGTACTCGAAGATCTGCCCGCCGATGAAGATCGCACCCATGATGAAGGTCACGATGAACCAGGAGCGGAGCTTCTTCACGTCGCCGCGCTCAGCGGCGAAGACGCCCATCTGGCAGGTGAAGGAGGAGAGCACCAGGATCGTCGTGTTCGTCGCCGAGAACGGGACGTTCAACGCATGGGCGTGTTCCTTCCAGAAGTCGGCACCCGTGACCGACCGAAGGGTGAAGTACATCGCGAAGAGGGCCGCGAAGAACATCAGCTCGGAACTCAGCCAGATGATGGTTCCGACGCTGGTGAGGTTCGGCCGGTTGACCGACGGGTGCGCGTGCCCGGTATCTACTGCTGTTGCTGTCGCCACGTCCGACATTATGTCGGTCGCTTATCTGGCGCTGACTCCGGGGGGTGCCATTCGGTGTGTCAAGGCCCGCAGGAGACCCGCGTGGCCTAGCGGTGCCGTCCCCCGAAGGAGGGATGACGGTGCGTCGGACGACCGGGCCGCCGATCTTCGCGGGGTACGAACCCTCCTCGCGAAGGCGCTGGCGGGAGTAGCATCCGACGCACTTGAGAACGCCTTCACGAGGAGGAACCACGATGCAGGCGACCGCCACGGTGCTGGTCTACAGCGACGACGCGAACACCCGGGAGCAGGTCCGGCTCGCCGTCGGCCGCAGGCCCGCCGCCGACCTGCCGCCGGTGGAGTACGTGGAGTGCGCGACGATGCCCGCGGTTCTCACCGAGTTGGAGCGCGGCGGCATCGACGTCTGCGTCTTCGACGGTGAGACCTCCCCCGCCGGCGGCATGGGGGTGTGCCGTCAGGCGAAGGACGAGATCTTCCGCTGCCCGCCGGTGCTGGTGCTGATCGGCCGTCCCCAGGACGCCTGGCTGGCGACCTGGAGCCGGGCCGACGCGGCGGTCGCCCACCCCGTCGACCCGGTCGCCCTCAGCGAGTCCCTGGCGGGGCTGCTGCGGGCCAGGCTGGCGCCGAGGACCACGGCCGTGGCGACGACGGCGCACTGAGCGCCGCGGCGGCCGGTCAGAGCGCCTGGGGGCGCAGCCGGGCCGGGTTGGAGACGGTGGCGGTGGTGGCGGTGTTCTGCGTCGCCGCGGACTGACCCGCGGCGCCGAGGGCACTGCCCTTCTTCCACTGCGCCCAGCTCAGATTCCAGTCGCCGAAGCCGTTGTCGAACGGCGTCATCGTGTCGCCGAGGCTGTGGGTGACCTCGACGATGTCGCCCTGCCGCACGTTGTCGAAGAACCAGTGGGCGTTGTCCATGCTCATGCCGGTGCAGCCGTGGCTGACGTTGGCGTACCCCTGCGAGCCCTCGGACCACGGCGCGGCGTGCACGTATTCACCGCTCCATGTCACCCGGGTGGCCCAGTAGACCGGCAGGTCGTAGGAGTCGGAGCTGCCCGCGGCGATGCCGATGCTCTCGCTCTGCATCCGGACGAACTGCTCCTTGCCGAGCACCACCTTGACGCCGTTGCGGGTGGAGAAGCCGGGCTTGCCGGTGGTGACGGGGAGCGTACGGACCACCTTCCCGTTCCGCTTGAAGGTCATCTGGTGGGTGCCCGCGTCGGTGAGCGCCTCGACCCGGTCGCCGGTGTGCAGCTCCAGGGACTTGTCGGTGCCGCCGTAGAGCCCGTCCTGGACGCGTACGCCGTTCAGGGTGCTGGTCACGTCGATCGTGGCGTCCGCGGGCCAGTACGTACTGGGCCGGTAGTGCAGGGTGCGGTCGTCGACCCAGTACCAGGAGCCGGGGGCGGCCTGGGGGGTCGAGCTGACCTTGAGGTTGCCCTCGACCGCGGCGCGGGCCGCCGGGTCCTTGACCGGGACGCTCAGCTCGGCGGTGATCGGCTGTCCGACGCCGTACGTACCCGCGTCGGGGCCGAAGGCGACGTGCAGTCCCGCGTCCGCGGGCGTGGTGTCGAAACCGAGCGTCTTACGGCCGGGGCGGCCGTCGGAGTCCTCGGTGCTCACCCGGACCGTGTAGTGCGCGCCTGCGGCCAGCGCGCCGGTGGAGTGCCAGCTCAGGCCGTCGGAGCCGAGTTCGCCGCGTACGTAGCGCCCTGCGGCGTCCGTAGCGGTCACGTCGGTTATCCGGCTCCCGTCCTTCTTGATGGTCACCTGGAGTGGTTTGGACGGGTCGGCCTTGCCTCCGGCCGCGGAGCCGAACGCGACCTTGGCGGCGGCGTCGTGCGGCGTGGCGGCGAGCGGATTGCCGCCGCCGCCACAAGCGGTGAGCCCCACCGCGAGGGGCGCCACCAGCAGGGAGCAGCGCAGCGCGTTACGGCGTAGAGAATTGTGGCTCATGCACTCAAGTTAGGAACAACCGGGTGATTTCGCTCGGTGGATACGTGCAAAAGAGGTCGGGCGCGCGAACGGGCGGGCCCGGACACCTGAGTCGGTGTCCGGGCCCGCCCGTACTTCTGTTCCCCGGGTGACGCGGGTCCCGTGGGGGCCGCGTCACCGCCCTGCCCGGCTACTGGGTGCGGTTCTCACCGCGGTAGTACTCGAACACCCAGCCGTACACGCCGATCAGGATCACCGGCAGCGAGACGAACAGCAGCCACCAACCGAAGATGATGCCCATGAACGCCAGCGCGCCGCCGGTGGCCAGCGCGAGCGGCTGCCAACTGTGCGGGCTGAAGAAGCCCAGCTCGCCGGCGTCGTCCGCGACCTCCGCGTCCTCCCGGTCCTGCGCGCCGGTGTCGGCCCTGCGCGCGGTGAACGCGAGGTAGAAGCCGATCATCGTGCTCAGCGCGAAGGCGAGGAAGAGCGCCGTGGTGCCCGCGGGCTCCTTGGACCACAGGCCGTACACGATGGCCGAGGCCAGGATGAAGACGGCCAGGCCGAGGAACATCTTGCCTTGGACCCTCACTGACCGGACTCCTTACGGTCGTGGTGCAGGTCGCCACTGACGCCCGAGAGCGCCTGGTCGGGACCCCGGTTGACGAGCGAGTCGATCGCCGAGATCTCCGGGTGGTGCAGGTCGAACGCCGGGGATTCGGAGCGGATGCGCGGCAGCGTGGTGAAGTTGTGCCGCGGCGGCGGGCACGAGGTGGCCCACTCCAGCGAACGGCCGTAGCCCCACGGGTCATCGACTTCGACCTTCTTGCCGTACTTGGCGGTCTTCCACACGTTGTAGAGGAACGGCAGTATCGACAGACCGAGCAGGAACGAGCTGATGGTGGAGATGGTGTTCAGCGTGGTGAACCCGTCCGCCGCCAGGTAGTCCGCGTACCGGCGCGGCATGCCCTCGGCGCCCAGCCAGTGCTGGACGAGGAAGGTGCCGTGGAAGCCGAAGAACAGCGTCCAGAAGGTGATCTTGCCGAGCCGCTCGTCCAGCATCTTGCCGGTCATCTTGGGCCACCAGAAGTGGAAGCCCGCGAACATCGCGAACACGACGGTGCCGAACACCACGTAGTGGAAGTGCGCGACCACGAAGTACGAGTCCGAGACGTGGAAGTCCAGCGGCGGCGCCGCCAGGATGACACCGGTCAGACCACCGAAGGCGAAGGTGATCAGGAAGCCGATGGACCACAGCATCGGGGTCTCGAAACTCAGTGACCCCTTCCACATCGTGCCGATCCAGTTGAAGAACTTCACACCGGTCGGCACCGCGATCAGGAAGGTCATGAACGAGAAGAACGGCAGCAGCACCCCGCCGGTGACGTACATGTGGTGCGCCCACACGGTCACGGACAGACCGGCGATGGAGATCGTCGCGGCCACCAGGCCGATGTAGCCGAACATCGGCTTGCGGCTGAAGACCGGGATGACCTCGGAGATGATGCCGAAGAAGGGCAACGCGATGATGTACACCTCTGGATGGCCGAAGAACCAGAAGAGGTGTTGCCAGAGCAACGCGCCGCCGTTGGCGGCGTCGAACACATGCGCCCCGAATTTCCGGTCGGCCTCCAGGGCGAGCAGCGCGGCGGCGAGCACCGGGAAGGCCAGCAGGACGAGGACACCGGTCAGCAGCACGTTCCAGCAGAAGATCGGCATGCGGAACATCGTCATACCGGGTGCGCGCATGCAGATGATCGTGGTGATGAAGTTGACCGCGCCGAGGATGGTGCCGAAGCCGGACAGGGCCAGGCCCATGATCCACATGTCGGCGCCGATGCCCGGCGAGCGGACCGCGTCCGACAGCGGCGAGTACGCGAACCAGCCGAAGTCGGCCGCGCCCTGCGGGGTCACGAAGCCGCCGACCGCGATGAGCGAGCCGAACAGGTAGAGCCAGTAGGCGAACATGTTCAGCCGCGGGAACGCGACGTCGGGGGCGCCGATCTGCAGCGGCATGATCCAGTTCGCGAAGCCCGCGAAGAGCGGGGTCGCGAACATCAGCAGCATCACGGTGCCGTGCATCGTGAACGCCTGGTTGAACTGCTCGTTCGACAGGTACTGGTTGCCCGGCCGGGCCAGCTCCGCGCGCATCAGCAGCGCGAGCACGCCGCCGATGAGGAAGAAGGCGAACGACGTGATGAGGTACATCGAGCCGATCGTCTTGTGGTCCGTGGTGCTCATCCACGTGACGATGACCGAGCCGGGCTTGCGCCGGCGTGCCGGGATCTCGTCCGCGTAGGAGTCGTCCGCCGCGGCGGCGCCCTGCGGTTCGTTCAGAATGCTCATGTGGTCTTGGGCTCCGAGTTCTTCGCGTTGCCCGTGGTGGCGATGCCCGCCGGGATGTACCCGGTCTGGCCCTTCGCCGCCAGGTCCTTGAGGTGCTGCTTGTACTCCTCGGGCGAAACGACCTTCACGTTGAAGAGCATCCGGGAGTGGTCCACACCGCAAAGCTCGGCGCACTTGCCAAGGAAGGTGCCCTCCTTGCTCGGAGTCACCTCGAAGACGTTGGTGTGGCCGGGGATGACGTCCATCTTCATCAGGAACGGAACGATCCAGAAGGAGTGGATGACATCACGCGAGGTGAGGACGAACCGCACGCTCTCTCCCTTGGGGAGCCAGAGCGTCGGACCGGGGTTGCCGGTGTCCGGGTTCCTGCTGGCCGGCGTGCCCACGTCGTAGACGCCCTCGGCGCCGGGGGGCAGCAGCAGCTTGTTCGCGGGGATCTCGGACAGTTCCTTCGGCACGCCCGTGGGGGTCGCCGGGTTGCCGTCCACGTCCTCGACGTAGTTGAAGCCCCAGCTCCATTGGAAGCCGACCACGTTGATCACGTGCTGCGGCTTCTTGGAGGTGTCCAGGATCTTCGACTCGTCACGGGCGGTGAAGTAGAACAGCACCGCGATGACGATGATCGGGACGATCGTGTACAGGGCCTCAAGGGGCATGTTGTAGCGCGTCTGCGCGGGGACCTCGACCTTGGTCCGGCTGCGCCGGTGGAAGATCACGCTCCACAGGATCAGGCCCCAGACAAGGCAGCCGGTCACCAGCGCGGCGGCCCAGGAGCCCTGCCAGAGCGCGAGGATCCGGGGTGCCTGTTCCGTGGCAGGACTGGGCATGCCGAGGCGGGGATAGTCCTTGTACGAGCAACCAGTGGCGGTCGCAAGGACCAGGCCCGCGGCCAGCGCCCGCGGCAGCCATCGCCGCACCGGGCGCCGCGACGAGGGGGTACCTCCCACGCCGTTCTGGCCGTGGGGGAGGTCGGAGCCGTTGGGACTCACGTAGCGCCTTCCCGAGAGTCTCGCCCGAGCGTCCGGGTGCCCGGCCGCCTGCTGGTCGGTCGGTCCGTGCACGGGCAATTAGGTGTGGATGTTTATGCGGACCAAACCCTACTGGACGCTATTTGAGGTCACGCGGGGAGGGGGTACAACGCGCCGGGGCACACCCCGAAGGGATGGAATCCCGCACTCCGGGGGCCTTCTGACAGTGCGCCCGGCCGGTCGGCGCGGGCGGGTTGTAGCGTGCTGAGGTGTCCTATTTCGATATGGCTTCGGCCGCTCCGCTGCACCCAGTCGCCCGGCAGGCGCTGCTCGCCGCCCTCGACGAGGGGTGGGCCGACCCCGCGCGGCTGTACCGCGAGGGGCGCCGGGCGCGGCTGCTGCTCGACGCGGCCCGCGAGGCCGCTGCGGACGCGGTCGGCTGCCGCCCCGACGAACTGGTCTTCACTCCTTCGGGGACACGCGCGGTGCACACGGGTGTGTCCGGCGCCATGGCGGGCCGCCGTCGGACGGGCCGTCAGGTGGTGGTCTCGGCCGTCGAGCACTCGTCGGTGCTGCACGCGGCGGAGGCGTACGAACGGGTGACGGTGGGCGTCGACCGGTCGGGGCGGGTGGCCGCCGCGGACTTCGCGGCGGCGCTGCGCGCGGACACCGCGCTGGCCTGCCTCCAGTCCGCCAACCACGAGGTGGGTACGGTGCAGCCGGTCGCGGAGGCGGCGGCGCTGTGCCGGGCGGCCGGGGTGCCGCTGCTGGTGGACGCGGCACAGTCGCTGGGCTGGGGGCGGGTCGAGGGCGAGTGGTCGCTGCTGACGGCGAGCGCGCACAAGTGGGGCGGCCCGTCCGGGGTCGGGCTGCTCGTGGTCCGCAAGGGCACCCGCTTCGCGCCTCAGGGGCCCGCGGACGAACGGGAGTCGGGGCGCGCGCCCGGCTTCGAGAACCTGCCCGCGATCGTCGCCGCCGCCGCGTCGCTGCGGGCGGTGCGCGAGGAGGCGGCCCGGGAGGCCGTCCGGCTGACGGCGTTGGTGGACCTGATCAGGTCGCGCGTGCCGCGGGTCGTGCCGGACGTGGAGGTGGTCGGCCACAGCACGCTGCGGCTGCCGCACCTGGTCACCTTCTCCTGCCTGTACGTCGACGGCGAGGCGCTGTTGACCGGTCTCGACCGGGCCGGTTTCTCGGTGTCGTCCGGATCGTCGTGCACGTCGAGCACGTTGACGCCCAGCCATGTGCTCAAGGCGATGGGTGTGCTGTCCGAGGGGAACGTACGGGTGTCGCTGCCGCCGGGGACCGCCGCGGAGGATGTCGAGCGCTTCCTCGCGGTGCTGCCGGGGGTCGTGGCCGAGGTCCGCTCGGCGCTGGGCGCGCCGTCGGCCGCGTCGGCCGGGCCCGGCCGACAGGGCGGGCGGGAGCCGGGGGAGTCCGCTCTGGTCGTGGACTCGCTCGGCAAGCTCTGCCCGATCCCGGTCATCGACCTCGCGCGGGTCATCGACGACGTGCCGGTCGGCGGCCTCGTCACCGTGCTGTCCGACGACGAGGCCGCCCGGCTCGACATCCCCGCGTGGTGCGAGATGCGGGCCCACGACTATCTGGGTGAGCGCCCGGCGGAGCGCGGCACCGCGTACACGGTGCGGCGCAGGGCCTGACGGGCGCTCATCCGGGAGGGTTCAGCGCGCGCCGAGGTGCGTGCGGACCTCTTCGGCGGCGGTGTCGCCGTACGCCTTGCTGAAGCGCTGCATGAAGTGGCCGCGGCGCAGCTCGTACTCCTGGGTGCCGACGGTCTCGATGACGAGGGTCGCCAGCATGCAGCCGACCTGCGCGGCGCGTTCGAGGCTGACGCCCCAGGCGAGCCCGGACAGGAAGCCGGCCCGGAAGCCGTCGCCGACTCCGGTGGGGTCGGCCTTGGTCTGCTCCTCGGCGCAGCCGACCTGGATGGGCTCCTCGCCCTTGCGGTCGATCCGGACGCCGTGGGAGCCGAGGGTGGTGACGCGGGTGCCGACCCGGTCCAGGATCTCCTCGTCGCTCCAGCCGGTCTTGGCCTCGATGAGGCCCTTCTCGTACTCGTTGCTGAAGAGGTACGCGGCGCCTTCGAGCAGGACGCGAATGTCGTCGCCGTCCATCCGCGCGATCTGCTGGGAGAAGTCGGCGGCGAAGGGGATGCCGCGGGTCCTGCACTCCTCGGTGTGCCGGATCATCGCCTCGGGGTCGTCGGCGCCGATCGAGACCAGGTCGAGGCCGCCGACGCGGTCGGCGACGGCCTGGAGCTCGATCAGCCGGGCCTCGCTCATGGCGCCGGTGTAGAAGGAGCCGATCTGGTTGTGGTCGGCGTCGGTGGTGCAGATGAAGCGGGCGGTGTGCAGCACCTCGGAGATCCGTACGGACGAGGTGTCCACGCCGTGCCGCTGGAGCCAGGCGCGGTACTCGGCGAAGTCGTTGCCCGCCGCGCCGACCAGGATCGGCGAGGTGCCGAGCTGGCCCATGCCGAAGCAGATGTTGGCGGCGACCCCGCCGCGCCGCACGTCGAGACCGTCCACGAGGAAGGACAGCGAGACCGTGTGGAGCTGGTCGGCGACGAGCTGATCGGCGAAACGGCCGGGGAAGGTCATCAGATGATCAGTGGCGATGGATCCGGTTACGGCGATACGCACGGCGGCAGGCTCCTGCGGGGGATCGACGAGAAGAGCAGGCGTCCCACGCTACCGGGTGCGCCGTAGCAGTCGGACACGGCGAAACTACCCGATAGTAGGGCTTTCTCGATGGTCCGCCCGTGCCTAGGGTCGAGGTATGAGGTCTACCCCCGCCGCACCCGTGCCGTCCTCCGCTTCCGCCCTTTCGGCCACGCCTCCGGTGTCCGCGTCGTTCCCGCTCGCCGAGCCCGAGTCGCTCGACCAGTTGCTCGGCGACTGCCGCCGGATGGCCGCGCACTGGCACACCCCGGCCGCCAAGGCCCAGGCCGTGGTCGCCCCCGCCAGCCTGCACGGCATCGTCGTCCCGCCCGCCTCCGCGCACGTGGTGCGCGGTATGGCCGAGTTCGGCGACTAGGGCCTGTCCGGCGTATCACGAACGGCCCCTTCGGCGGGGCCCGCGTCGCCGTTCCCCCGGACGGCGCAACGGGCCCGGCGGAACCGGAATCCGGCCCGCCGCGTCAGATCCGCATCTGACGTACGGAGCCGAAGGAGCACGCGGTGAGCACCGAACGCGACGACGACAACGCGGACCCGACGACGGAAGAGCCCCGCCCCGAGCGGTCCGCGCCCCGGCCACGGCTGTTGGTGGCGGCGGTGGCCGCCGCCGTCCTGCTGGCCGGTGGCGGCGGGGCGTACTGGGCGGCGACCGCGAACGAGGGCGGTCACCCGAAGGCCGGGCCGGCCCCGCTGCGGCTGAACGACGCCCCCGGCGAAGGCTCGGGCAGCGCGGACGGCGGCGGCGCGGACAACGGGACGAGCAGCGGTCCGGCGAGCGGCGGCACGTACACGCTGACCGGCTCGCTGCCCAAGGGCCCCGACTCCGCCGCGGTCTACCGCGGGGAGGGTCCGGTCGTCGCGGCCGACGCGGAACGGCTGGCGAAGCTGCTCGGGATGAGCGGCCCGGCCACCGCGCAGGGCGACTCGTGGCGGGTGGGGCCGGGCGACGGCGCGGGGCCGACGCTGCTGGTCACCAAGGCCGCGCCGGGCACCTGGTCGTACAGCCGGTACGGCGCGACCACCGTCAACCCGGCGGAACCTGCCTATCCCCCGCGGCCGGTGAACCCCGGCGGCCCGGAGAAGAGCGGACCGGGGACCGGCACCGACACCGGCACGGGCTCCAGCGATTCGAGCAACGCCGGCAGTCCCGGCAGCCCCGGCACGAACGGACCGGTGTCCTCCGCCCCCGCGAGCGGTACGACCTCGACGCAGGCGCCGACGCCCGAGCCGCCGGTGTCCGAGCAGCGCGCGAAGGCGGTGGCCGCGCCCGTACTGGCCGGTCTCGGCCTGTCGGGCGCCACGGTCGACGCGCACGAGACGGCGGGCGCGCTCCGCGCGGTGACGGCCGACCCGGTCGTGGACGGCCTGCCCACGCACAACTGGAGCACCGGCCTCGACGTCGGCTCCGACGGGCTGATCACGCTGGCGCACGGCCGCCTCTCGGCGCTCGACAAGGGCGACAGCTATCCGGTGGTGAGCGCCGCGCAGGCGCTGAAGGACCTCAACGGGCAGGTGATGCACCCCGATCACGGGATCGCCGCCTGTCCGGCGAAGTCGGCGCCCGCGCCGAAGCCGAGCGCTCTGCCGACCACGCCCGGCGAGGACAGGACGCTCCCCCACACGCTGCCGTGCGTGCCGGGCAACGGCCATCCGATGGACGTGCGCGGCGCCGAGTTCGGCCTGTCGCTCGACTACGTGTCCGGCGCCCAGGTGCTGGTGCCGTCCTGGCTCTTCGAGGTCGCGCAGCCCGGTGTGAGCCGGTCGAGCGTGGAGGCGCAGCCCGCGGTGGACCCGGCGTACATCCAGCGTGACGCGCCCGGTACCGCCGTGCCGCCCTCCGGCGTGCCGGAGCAGCCGAGCGGGCCCGCCCAGCGGCACCACACGGTCGGTCTGAGCACGTACCACGCGGACGGCGGCACGCTGTCGCTGACCTTCTACGGCGGGGTGTGCAGCACGTACAGCGCGAAGGCCGCGGAGTCGGCGGACGAGGTGCGGGTGACGGTGACCGCGGCCGACAAGGGCGGCACGTGCGTCACGCTCGCCAAGGAGTTCACCGAGAAGGTGAGGCTGGACAAGCCGCTCGGCGGCCGTACGGTGGTGGACACCTCCAGCGGGCACCCGCTGAAGGCCCGCTGAGCGCACCGCGTAGGCCGGGCACACGTGAAGGCGGCGGCACCCCCTCGCAGGGGTGCCGCCGCCTTCGTGCTCCGGTGCGGCCGGGCGTGGGCCCGGCCGCGGACCGGTTAGCTGAACGAGTCGCCGCAGGCGCAGGAGCCGGTGGCGTTCGGGTTGTCGATCGTGAAGCCCTGCTTCTCGATGGTGTCGACGAAGTCGATCGAGGCGCCGCCCAGGTACGGGGCGCTCATCCGGTCGGTGACGACCTTGACGCCGCCGAAGTCCTTGACCACGTCGCCGTCGAGCGAGCGCTCGTCGAAGAAGAGCTGGTAGCGCAGTCCCGAGCAGCCACCGGGCTGGACGGCGACGCGCAGAGCGAGGTCCTCACGGCCCTCCTGCTCCAGCAGGGTCTTCACCTTGATGGCGGCAGCGTCGGACAGGAGGATGCCGTCCGTCGTGGTGGTCTCGTCCTGAACCGTCATGTGCTTCTCTCCCGGGTTGTACGGACTGCTGGCTACCGACTGCTAACCGGCAACCGCGCGGATTCATTCCGTGCGTGTCGAGGTCCGCTACGACTTATTCCCCTCCATGCTCGCACACCGCGGCGGCGGCGAGGGAGGGCGCGGGGAGCGGTGAGAGCGAATGCGTCACATTGACGAAACCGGCATCGTCAATCTGACACGAACGGGCTATCATAGATAACGTCAAGTAGACGAAAAGGTCTGCGCTGCAAAGAAAGGGCTACGGGCCCGTGACCACGACGCAACCGCTGGACGTACAGCCCACGCCTCTCGCACTCCTCCTGCTCGGCCGGGAGTCCGACCCCCGCAGCGAGCGCGGAGTCGAGTGCCCCGGGGACCTGCCCGCACCGTCCGACCCGGACCTGGTGGAGCGCGCCCGCGCCGCCAAGGCCCGCCTCGGCGACAAGGTCTTCATCCTCGGCCACCACTACCAGCGCGACGAGGTGATCGAGTTCGCGGACGTCACCGGCGACTCCTTCAAGCTCGCGCGGGACGCCGCCGCCAGGCCGGAGGCCGAGTACATCGTCTTCTGCGGTGTGCACTTCATGGCCGAGTCGGCCGACATCCTCACCTCGGAGCGGCAGCAGGTCATCCTGCCCGACCTCGCCGCGGGCTGCTCGATGGCCGACATGGCCAGCGCCGAGCAGGTCGCGGAGTGCTGGGACGTGCTCGCCGAGGCGGGCGTCGCCGACGTCACCGTGCCGGTGTCGTACATGAACTCCTCCGCCGACATCAAGTCCTTCACCGGCCGCCACGGCGGCACCATCTGCACCTCGTCCAACGCCCGGCGCGCGCTGGAGTGGGCCTTCTCGCGGGGCGAGAAGGTGCTCTTCCTCCCCGACCAGCACCTCGGCCGCAACACCGCCGTACGCGACATGGGCTTCTCGCTGGACGACTGCGCCGTCTACAACCCGCACAAGCCGAACGGCGGTCTGACCGTCGAGCAGCTCCGCGCGGCCAAGATGATCCTGTGGCGCGGCCACTGCTCGGTGCACGGCCGCTTCTCGCTGGAGTCGGTCGAGGACGTCCGCGCCCGGATACCCGGCGTCAACGTCCTGGTGCACCCCGAGTGCAAGCACGAGGTGGTCGCGGCGGCGGACTACGTCGGCTCGACCGAGCACATCATCACGATGCTGGACGAGGCCCCCGCCGGTTCCGCGTGGGCGCTGGGCACCGAGCTGAACCTGGTGCGCAGGCTCGCCAACTCCCACCCCGACAAGCAGATCGTCTTCCTCGACAAGACCGTCTGCTTCTGCTCGACGATGAACCGGATCGACCTGCCGCACCTGGTGTGGACGCTGGAGTCGCTGGCCGACGGCAAGCTCGTCAACCGCATCCAGGTCGACGCGGAGACCGAGCACTTCGCGAAGCTGGCACTGGAGCAGATGCTGGCCCTGCCGTAACGCGCGGCGCGATGATGGACGCGTGATCCTTCGACCGGTACGTGACGACGAGGAGGACGCCGAAGTCGTGCGGGTGATCTCGTCCGCCGCCTTCGGCGCCTCGCACGTGCTGAAGGGCGAGGCGCCGCAAGGGCCGTTACCGGCCGCGGAGATCGCCAGACAGCACAGCACCACCCGGCACCTGGCGCGCAGCGACCCCGGCGGCTGCTGGCTGATCGAGGACGGGACGGCGGGCCCGGTCGGGGTCGCGCTGTCCACCCGGCGTGAGGGCACCTGGGGCCTGTCTCTGCTGGCCGTGGTGCCCGGCGCGCAGGGCAAGGGCGTCGGAAAGGCGCTGCTCGCGCGGGCGTTGGTGCACGGCAGGGCGTGCCTGCGCGGCATCATCTGCGGCTCGCGGCACCCGGTGGCGGCCCGTACGTACCGCAGGGCGGGCTTCACGCTGCACCCCGCGATGCGGCTCACGGGCCCGGTGGACGCGGCCGGTCTCAAGCCGCCGGACGGCGCGGTGCACGAGGGCACCGCCCGCCACCGCGACCTGCTGGACTCCCTCGACCGCAGGACCCGGGGCGGCGCGCACGGCGCCGACCACGAGGAACTGCTGCGCCACCACCGGCTGTTCGTGGTCGACGACCTCGCGGGCAGCGGCTACTGCTACCTGCGCGGCGGCAGCGTCGAGCTGATCGCCGCCACCTCGCGGCGTCTCGCCTCCCGCCTCCTGACCGCCGCGCTGCTGAGCGTCCCCGAGGGCGAGACCGCCCGCGTCGACCGGCTGACCGCCGAGCAGGACTGGGCCCTGGACGTCGGGATCGCCGCCGGCCTGGAGATCGCCAACGCCGGATTCGTCTGCCTGCGCGGCATGCGCCCGCCGATGCCGTACATCCCCTCGGAGACCTTCCTCTGAGGAGTCTGACGAGGCGGCTCCGCTGCGGGCGGGCGGTGGCGGGGCGGGCGATGGGCCCGGCCGGGGGGCGCGGTCAGCGGGGGTGGGGGCGGACCAGGCCCGACTCGTAGGCGGCGACGACCAGTTGGGCGCGGTCGCGGGCGGCGAGCTTGGCCATGGTGTGGTTGATGTGGGTCTTGACGGTGAGCGGGCTGACGCCGAGGCGCGCCGCGATGGCCGCGTTGGACAGCCCGCCCGCCACCTCGATCAGCACCTCCCGCTCCCGGACGGTCAGCGCGTCGAGACCGGCGACCGTACGGACCCCGGCGTCGATCTGCTGCGACACGAAACGGGCGATCAGGCTCTTGGTCGCGGACGGCGACAGCAGCGCGTCGCCCGCCGCCACCGTCCTGATGCCGCCGAGCAGTTCCTCGGGCTCCGCGCCCTTGCCGAGGAAGCCCGCGGCCCCCGCGAGGATCGCCTGCACCACGTACTCGTCGGCCTCGAAGGTGGTCAGCACCAGCACCGCGACCCCGGTCAGCTCCGGGTCGGCGGTGATCTCGCGGGTGGCGGCGAGGCCGTCGGTACGGGGCATCCGGATGTCCATCAGCACCACGTCGGGGCTTGCGGTCCTGGCCAGTTCGACCGCCTCCGCGCCGTCGGTGGCCTCCCCGACCACCTCCATGTCGGGCTCGGACTCCACCAGGACGCGCAGCGCGCCGCGCAGCAGGGCCTGGTCGTCGGCGAGGACGACGCGCAGCGGTCCCCGCGCGCGCTCGTCGGCGAGGCGGCCGGTGCCGATCATCCGGCGCTCCCCTGGGCGCGCGGCGGGACGGCCGGGGCGGCGGCCGGGTGCGGGGGCGTGGAGAGCGGGAGCCGGACCCAGACGCGGAAGCCGCCGCCGGGGCGGGCGCCGGTGCGGCACATGCCGCCGAGCGCGCTGGCCCGTTCGTGCATGCCGAGCAGGCCGTGGCCGCCGGGGGCGCCGTCGCGCGGATCGGCGGGACACGGCGGGCCGCCGTCCCCCGTACCGCCCGCGCCGCCCGTACTGCCCGTGCCGCCTGCACCGCTGCCGCGCCGGGGCCCCGGCAGCGCGCCGGACGGCAGCAGCGCGGCGGCCTCGCCGGGCGCGCCGTCGTCGTCCACCACGACTTCGAGTACGCCCGGCTCACGGCGGATGCGGACGACGGCGCCCGCGCCGGGGCCCGCGTGCTTCTGCACGTTCGTGAGGGACTCCTGGATCACGCGGTACGCGGTGAGGTCGACGCTGGCGGGCAGCGGCGGCACGGCCGGGTCGTCCGCCGCGCCCCCGCCCCGCTCCCCCGGCCCGGCACGCGCGTCCTCGCGCACCTCGTGGCCGTCGACCGCGCATTCGACGGTGACGCGCAGCCCGGCGCGCAGGAAGCCGTCGAGGAGCTGATCGAGGACGGCGAGGCCCGGCGCCGGTTCCATCGGCGCCTCGGGCTCTCCCGACTGGCGCAACAGGCCGACGGTGGCGCGCAGTTCGTGCAGGGCGGACCGGCTCGCCTCGCGGACGTGCGCGAGGGCCTGCTTGGCCTGGTCGGGCCTGCTGTCCATGACGTGCGCGGCGACCCCGGCCTGCACATTGACCAGGGCGATGTGGTGGGCGACCACGTCGTGCAGCTCGCGGGCGATCCGCATCCGTTCCTCCGCCACCCGCCGCCTGGCCTCCTCCTCGCGGCTGCGTTCCGCGCGCAGCGCCCGTTCCTCGACGGCGGCGACGTACGCGCGGCGGCTGCGGGCCGCGTCACCGGCCGCCGCGGCCATGCCCGTCCAGGCGAAGACCCCGAAATTGGACTGCCCGTACCAGGGCCCCGGACCGCAGGACATGGCCAGCGCGGTCAGTCCGACGCTGACCAGCAGGCCGGTCACCCAGGTGGTGTGCCGGTCGGTGCGGGCGGCGACGGTGCACAGGGCGAGGGCCACCGCGAAGATCACCGGGATCCGGCCGTCCACCGGGCGCAGCGCGATGAAGACCGCGGAGAGCACACAGGTGAAGACCAGCACCGCCCACGGGACGCGGCGGCGCAGGACGAGCGACCCGCAGGCCAGCGCCGCGAGCGCGGTGTCGACCAGGCCGAGCCGGTACGTCTGGATTCCGGCCACCGTGCCGGCCAGGATCACCGCGAAGACGAGGGCGGCGAGACCCGCGTCAGCCGTCCCCTGATGCGCCCGCAGCCAACGGCTGGGGCCCACGAGAGGATTCCTCGGCGGAAGCGGATACTGCACGGTAGGCAACGGTACGGGAAGCCCGGCGCGCCCCGTACCCGCCCGGTGCCCCGCCCTCAGCCCGGGATCAGTCCGTCGTCGTTGAGCAGTTCACGGACCTCTTCGAGGCTCGCGTCCGGCGACGGCAGGATCAGTGTCGACGGCTCCAGCGAGTCGTCGGGCACCGGCTCCCCGAAGCGGCGGACCGCGTCGAGCAGCGCGCCCAGCGTGCGCCGGAAGCCCTCCTCGTCCCCGTTCCTGACCTCGGCGAGCAGCTCGTCGTCCAGCTTGTTCAGCTCGCCGAGATGGCTCTCGTCGAGCCCGACCTGGCCCTCCCCCATGATCCGTACGATCATGACGGCCTCCTCCGTAACCCTGCTGACGTGCCGCCCGGCGGCCGAGCCTGCCTGTCCTGCGTACCCCTGCGGCGCGCGTCCTGTCCACGTCCACCGCAGTCCACATCCACCGCTGGTCACGACCTACCGCCGGTCATGACCTCCTGCCGGTGAGACCTACTGCTTGTCGAACCGCGGGGTGTCCTGCGGCTCGGGTTTGGCGGCCTGACCGCCCTGCCCGCCCTCGATCGCCTGCGGCGCGCTGCCGCCGGCCAGCTCGGCCTTCATCCGCTGGAGCTCCAGCTCGACGTCGCTGCCGCCGGAGAGACGGTCGAGCTCGGACTGGATGTCGTCCTTGGCCAGACCGCTCGGGTCGTCGAGCGCGCCCGAGGCCAGCAGCTCGTCGAGAGCGCCCGCGCGGGCCCTGAGCTGCTCGGTCTTGTCCTCGGCACGCTGGATCGCCATGCCGACGTCGCCCATCTCCTCGGAGATGCCGGAGAAGGCCTCGCCGATCTGGGTCTGCGCCTGGGCCGCGGTGTACGTGGCCTTGATGGTCTCCTTCTTCGTGCGGAAGGCGTCCACCTTGGCCTGGAGCCGCTGGGAGGCGAGCGTGAGCTTCTCCTCCTCGCCCTGGAGCGTGGTGTGCTGCGTCTCCAGGTCGGCGACCTGCTGCTGGAGGGCGGCCCGGCGCGACAGCGCCTCGCGGGCCAGGTCCTCACGGCCCAGCGCCAGCGCCTTGCGCCCCTGGTCCTCGTAGGTCGACGACTTCTTCTGCAACTCCGTGAGCTGCAATTCGAGCCGCTTACGGGAGGTGGCGACGTCCGCCACGCCCCGCCGTACCTTCTGCAGCAGTTCGAGCTGCTTCTGGTACGAGTAGTCGAGCGTCTCGCGCGGGTCCTCGGCCCTGTCCAGGGCCTTGTTGGCCTTCGCGCGGAAAATCAGTCCCATCCGCTTCATGACACCGCTCATGGGCCTCGCGCGCCCCCTTCTCCGGCAACTGCTCCAGCATGCCTCAGCACCTCTACAGACCCCAGCCTACGGGCCCTGGTTCCATTACCGCACTGTTCGGGTGCGGATGCGGTCATCCGTAGGGACGATCACGGTTCGGTGACCTCAGGCCCAAGGAGTAGGTGAGGGGCTGGGGCCGGGCCCGGGAACCACGTAACCTGGAGGTGTGTTCCGACGTCGTTCCGAAGATGAGCAGGTCTCGACCACCGCGGTGATCGAGGACCAGGTACGTGACCCGCAGGCTCCCAAGGGTCGCCCCACTCCGAAGCGCAGTGAGGCCCAGAGCCAGCGCCGCAAGGCCGTCACCGCGCCGACCGACCGCAAGGCGGCCACGCGGCAGGCCCGCGACGCCCGCCGCACCGAGATGGCCAAGCAGCGCCAGGCGCTGGCCGGTGGCGACGAGCGGTATCTGCCGGTCAGGGACAAGGGGCCGGTGCGCAAGTTCACCCGCGACTACGTCGACTCGCGGTTCCGGGTGGCCGAGTTCTTCCTGCCGGTCGCGGTCCTGATCCTCGTGATGAGCATCATCGGCTCCCTCCAGAGCCTGTCGCTGCTGCTGTGGCTGGTCGTGATTGTGGCGATCGTGGTCGACTCGTTCGTCACCGCGTTCCGGCTGCGCCAGCAGTTGCGCAAGCGGCTCCCCGACAAGAGCCACAAGGGCGCCGTCGCCTACGGGCTGATGCGCACCCTCCAGATGCGCCGTCTGCGGCTGCCCAAGCCGCAGGTGCAGCGCGGCGACCAGCTCTGAACGGCGGCGGATCCTGAACGACGCGAGGGCGGCCGACGCCGCCGGTTTCGGTGCGCCCGCTCCGGGCGGGGACGACCCGTCCGCCGGGTCCTTCGGCGCGGTGACGCCGTACGGGTCGGCGTATCCGGCCGGCGCGTACGGCTTCGGGACTCCGGCCGCCGGTGTGCCCGTCCCGCCCCCGGCTCCCGCCGCGGAGCCGCCCGGCGCGGGCGGCTTCTCCGGCGGCGCGGGCAACTGGCTGGCCGGGCTCGACGGCCTGCGCAACACCGTCAGGCAGGAGTTGGTCTCGCGCCAGCTCGACGAGCGCCTCACCGCGCACTTCCCGCCCAGCGGCGGCGCCCACGCCCGGCACCAGCGGTCGCTGCGCGTGCTGGACATCGGCCCCGGCCAGGGCACCCAGGCGCTGCGGCTGGCCCGCGCGGGCCACATCGTGACGGGTCTGGAGTCCGACCCGGCGATGCTCACCGCCCTGCGGGCCGCGGTCGCCGCCGAGCCGCAGGACGTACGCGACCGGATGGCGCTGCTGCGCGGCGACGGCCGCCAGACCGGCCGCCACTTCGGGCCCGCCTGCTTCGACGTCGTGCTCTGCCACGGCGTGCTCATGTACGTGCCCGACCCCGAGCCGCTGCTCGCCGCGCTCGCCAGGGTGCTGGCCCCCGGCGGCCTGCTCTCGCTGCTCGTGCGGAACGGCGACGCGCTGGCCATGCGGCCGGGGCTGCTCGGCGACTGGTCGGGCGCCCTGGGCGCGGTCGGCGCCACCGGCTACACCAACCGGCTCGGCCTGACCACCCGCGCCGACCGGCGCGAACGCCTCACGGCGACGCTCGCCGGGATCGGTGTGCCCCTCCAGGAGTGGTACGGGGTGCGGGTCTTCACCGACACCGCGCCGGACGGCGCGCGCCCTCCGCAGGACCCGCACGAGCTGGCCCAGCTGCTCGACGCGGAGGAGGCCGCCGGGCGGACCGATCCGTACCGCGCGGTGGCCGCGCTGCTGCACCTGTGCGGCGTGCGCTGCTGACCGCGCCTGCGTGAAGGTGTCCGTACGGAGGTCCGCGTTATGGCCGCGTGGAGGCCCGAGTGAGGTCCCGCGGGGAGGCCCGGGCGGAGGACGGTGTCCCGGCGGGGGCGAGACCCGTTTGGCCGTGCGGGCTGGGTCAGGGGCAGCCGCAAACGCGACAATTCAGGCATGAGTGGATCGCGTACCCCTTGGCACCGCACCCGGTTCCTGCTGCCCGGCGCCGCCGCCGTCTGCGCGACGGCGATGTTGGCCTCCGGTTGCAGCTCCGACTCCGGCTCGGCGGCGAGGTCGGCCCCCGCCACGGTGGCGCCCGCGGCTGACACGTCCTCGTCGGGGAGCAACGACCTCCAGACCTCGTACGAGAACACCGTGAAGAACGTGCTGCCGTCGGTCGTGCAGATCACGACGAACTCCGACCTCGGCTCCGGGGTCGTGTACGACGACAAGGGCGACATCGTCACGAACGCCCATGTGGTCGGCACCGCGAAGAGCTTCCAGGTCAATCTGGCCACCGGCGGCAAGGCGCTGGCCGCGACCCTGGTGGCGACCTACCCGGCCGAGGACCTGGCCGTGATCAGGCTGTCGTCGCCGCCGAGCGGTCTGCACCCGGCGAGCTTCGCGGACTCCTCGAAGGTGGCGGTCGGCCAGATCGTGCTGGCGATGGGCAATCCGCTGGGGCTGTCGAGCAGCGTCACCGAGGGCATCGTGTCGGCGACCGGCCGCACCGTCAGCGAGGGCGCCACGGGCGGCGGGACCGGCGCGACCATCCCCGACATGGTGCAGACCTCGGCGTCGATCAATCCGGGCAACAGCGGCGGCGCGCTGGTGAACCTCGCCAACCAGGTCATCGGCATCCCGACGCTGGCCGCGACCGACCCGCAGCTCGGCAGCGGCTCGGCGCCCGGCATCGGCTTCGCGATCCCGTCCTCGACGGTCACCCGGATCGCCGGCCAGATCATCAAGGACGGCAAGGTCGTGGACTCCGGCCGGGCGGCGCTCGGCATCACCGTGCGCGGCGTCGTGGACAACGGGCTCCAGCCCGCGGGCGCCGCGATCGTCTCGGTGACCAAAGGGGGCGCCGCCGAGAAGGCCGGGCTCACAACGGGCGACGTGATCACCAAACTGGGCTCGACGCCGATCACCACGGCGCAGACGCTGACCGAGGCGCTGGCCTCGTACAAGCCGGGCGACAAGGTGCGGGTCGGCTACGAGCAGGACGGGGCGGCGAAGACCGTGGAGGTCACGCTGGGCTCGCTGTGAGCGCGGTACGGCATGACGACGGCGGTGCCGCACCCCGTGCGCGGGTGCGGCACCGCCGTCGTTCCGGACAGGCCCCGAGGTCAGTCCTCGTCGCCGTGCAGGCTCATCGGGCCGTAGATCTTGGTGTCGCCGTCGAAGAGGTGGACCTGGTCGGTGCCGCCTTCCAGCAGTTCCTTCCAGACCTCGCCCACCCAGGACTCCGCGTCGCCCTGTGTGGTGAACTCCTCGGGCTGCACCGCGGGCTGCACCTCGGTGCCGTCGGCCTTCTCGAACCGCCACGTCCACGCCATGTGTGTCTCTCCTCGGTCCCGTCGGTCCACCGTGCCGCCCGCACTCCCGTTCCCGCCGCCGCGAGCTGCGGGGATCACCGGGCGCGTGCCGCCTGCACCGCAGCGTATCGGGAGTCCTCGCCGTATCGGGAGTCTCCGCATGGCGGACCCCGCGCGCCCGGCGCGGCAGGACGCGAGACGATCGTCCCGTGGAACTGACTCTGCTCGGCACCGGCGGCCCCGAGGGGCTGCCGCTGCCCGACTGCCCCTGCGCGGCGTGCGCGCTCGCCGTCGGCGCGGGCGCGCGCGGCGCGACCGCCGTTCTGGTGGACGGTGTGGTGCTGCTCGACCTGACGCCCGGGGTGGCGCTGGCCGCGGCGCGGGCCGGGCACACGCTCGGCGGGCTGCGCCTGGTGCTGCTCTCGCACCCGCACGACGGCCCGGCCGTGGAGATCCCGCCGGGGCTGCCCGCCCCGACCCGCGTCCCCGACGGGCAGCGGCTCGCGCTGATCACCGGGCACCATGTGCAGGCCGTCGCCATGGACGCGCCCGGCACCGGGTACGCCGTCGAGTCCCCCGACGGGCTGCGCGTGCTCTACCTCCCGCCGGGCGGCGCGCCCGCCGGGACGCCGGACGGGCAGGTGCCGTACGACCTCGTCCTGCTCGACGCCGTCGGACGGCCGGACGCCCTCGCCCGGCTGCGCGCCGCGGGCGCCGTCGGGCCGACCACCGACGTGGTCGCCGTCCACCTCGACCACGGGGCGCCGCCGCGGCCGGAGCTGGGCCGACGGCTGGCGGCCCTCGGGGCCCGCGCGGTCCCCGACGGTACGACGCTGACCGTCGGGGACTACCAGGAGGTGCCGGACATCCCGCGCCGGACCCTCGTGCTGGGCGGGGCCCGCTCGGGCAAGTCCGCCGAGGCCGAGCGGCGGCTGGCCGGTTTCCCCGGGGTCCTCTACGTCGCCACCGGGGGGTCTCGCGACGGCGACGACGAGTGGGCCCGCCGGGTGGCCGCCCACCGCGAGCGCCGGCCCGCCTCGTGGCGCACCGAGGAGACCTGCGACCTCGTCCCCCTGCTGACCGCCCCCGGCCCGCCCCTGCTCATCGACTGCCTCGGCCTCTGGCTCACGTCCGTCCTCGACAAGGCCGACGCCTGGGCGCCGGGGGCTTCCCTCGACGAGGTACGCGGCCGTACCGCCGAGCTCGTCGCCGCCTTTCGCCGCACCCCGCGCACCGTCGTCGCCGTCTCCAACGAAGTCGGCTCCGGCGTCGTCCCCTCCCACCCCTCCGGCCGCCTCTTCCGCGACGAGCTCGGCCGTCTCAACGCCGCCGTCGCCGCCGAATCCGAATCCGTCCTCCTCCTCGTATCCGGCCTCCCCCTCCCCCTCCGCTGACCCCTTCGCCCGGACGGCGAACCGACCTTCTAGCGGCGCGGGGAACGCTCCCGCACGACACCACCCGCCCCGGCGGGGCAATGCGGCCGTCCCCGGACCACCCGCCGATGGTGAGTCGCCCGCGCAGTTCCCCGCGCCCCCCACGGGGCGAGGCGTCTCTTGTCCGGGCGCCAGCCACGTGTCTTTAGGGGCGCAGGGAACTGCGCCACCAGCCACCACGCTCCCGCACGACACCACCCGCCCCGGCGGGGCAGATCGGTCGTCCCCGGACCACCCGCCGATGGGGGCCGGCCGCGCAGTTCCCCGCGCCCCTGACGGGGCGCACCGTCTTTCGTCCGGGCGCCAGCCACGTGTCTTTAGGGGCGCGGGGAACTGCGCCACCAGCCACCACGCTCCCGCACGTCACCACCGGCCCCGGCGGGGCAGTTCGGATGTATCCCGACCACCGGGCCGGTGGGGGCCGGCCGCGCAGTTCCCCGCGCCCCTGACGGGGCGGGCCGTCTTTCGCGCGGACGGCGAACCGACCTTCTAGCGGCGCGGGGAACGCTCCCGCACGTCACCGCCCGCCCCGGCGGGGCAGATCGGATGTATCCCGACCACCGGGCCTGCGGGGGCGGGGCCTCGGGGAGGTTGGGGGTGGCGGGTGAACCCGTGAGGCCACGCCGGCGAGGCGACCGGTAGGGTTCCACGGGTGAGCGGCATCGACTTGGACGACTTCGGCTCCCTCGTGGAGCGGCCCGACGCTGGGGTTCGACGCGACTCGCAGGAGCGCTGGCAGAAGCTGGTGCGTCCGGCGGGAGGGCTGGGGAAACCGGCCGAGCTGGCGGACTGGCTGGCGGCGGTGCGCGGCGAGGTGCCGACCGGGCCGATCGCGGCGCCGCGTGCGCTGATCTTCGCGGCCGACCACGGCGTGGCCTCGCTGGAGGTGTCGGCGCGGAAGGCCGGTACGGCCACCGAGTTGGTGAAGGCGGTGCTGGACGGCACCGCACCGGCCAGCGTGCTGGCGCGCCAGTACGGCGCGCACGTCGACGTCATCGACATGGCGCTGGACTGCGACCCGTCCGAGCTGCCGGACTACGTGACGGCGCACCGCGTGCGCCGCGGCTCCGGCCGGATCGACATCGAGGACGCGCTGACGCGGGAAGAGGCCGAGCAGGCGTTCCGGGTCGGCATGACCGTCGCGGACGAGCAGGCGGACTCCGGCACGGACCTCGTACTCCTCGGCGACCTGAGCGTCGGCGGCACGACGCCCGCCGCCGTACTGATCGCGGCGCTGTGCGGCACGGACGCCTCCGTCGTCACCGGCCGCGGCTCCGGCATCGACGACCTCGCGTGGATGCGCAAGTGCGCCGCGATCCGTGACGCGCTGCGCCGGGCCCGCCCGGTCCTCGGCGACCAGCTCGCGCTGCTGGCCGCGGTCGGCGGCGCCGACTTCGCCGCGATGACCGGCTTCCTGCTCCAGGCGGCGGTCCGCAAGCTCCCGGTGGTCCTCGACGGAGTCGTCAGCGCCGCGTGCGCGCTGGTCGCCCAGCGGATCGCCTTCCGGGCGCCGGACTGGTGGCTGGCGGGTCACGCCAGCGGCGAGCCGGGCCAGGCGAAGGCGCTGGACCGGATCTCCCTCGAACCGCTGCTCGACCAGGGCGTGCACCTCGGCGGCGCGGCCGGCTCCCTGCTGGCCCTCCCCCTCCTCCAGGCCGCGGCGGCGCTGTCGGCCGAACTCCCGTACCCGGCGGAGAAGCCGGACCCGGAGCCGGAGAAGGACGCCGAGGACACCGAGGACACCGAAGACGCCGAGGAAGCCAAGGAAGCCAAGGACCCCGAAGAGGCAGAACCGCAGGCAAAGGCCGAGACGGAGCCGGCGCCGCAGCCGGAAGCCGACCCCGCCTCGTAACCGAAAAGCCCCTCGGCGGAACCGTCCCCGCCGAGGTGCGAGCGGCCCGGCGCGACCCCAAATCGGGCATTACGTCATAAAATCCCCTCCTATGGGAACGGGCAGCACCACCAGCACACAGCCGCGCCCTCACGCGTGTCCGGGACGCGCGGCCACCTTCGCCGTCCGCTACCTGCGCACCGTCGCGTGCGTGAATCTCCTCGGCGCCGTCTGGGTCTCCTTCGGCCAGGACATCCGCCGCCACAACGTCGAGGACTACTTCACCCCGTACCTGCTGAGCGCGGGCTTCACCTCCGGCGCCTTCGCCCTCTTCCTGGCCGTCACCATGCGCCGCCGCAAGCGCGCCGCGTGGATCCTCAACCTCGTGCTGTGCGGGCTGTTCCTGGCCGCGCTGTCGGTCAGCATGGTGTGGCCCGACATCCACCGGCACGCGCAGAACTGGATCTCGCTGGCGCTCACCGCCGCCTTCCTGGCGGCGCTGCTCGTCGGCCGCGGCGAGTTCCGGGCGAAGGGCGACCCCGCCAACCCGCGGGACGCGGCCCTGGTGGCCGCCGCCGGTCTGCCGCTGGCCGCACTGCTCGGCACCGCGCTGGTCACGGTCACCAACGACGACCAGGGCGCGGGCTTCGGCGACTGCCTCGGCTACGCGGTCCTGCGGCTGGTGTCCCTGGTGCCGGACGACAGCGGCTCGCTGACCATCTCCACGCCCGGCTGGGTGGACGTCGTCATCAACGCCATGAGCGCCCTGCTCTTCCTGCTCGTGCTCTTCGTCGCCTTCCGCTCGCCGCGCGGCCGGGCGCTGCTGTGCCCGGCGGACGAGGAGCGGCTGCGCGGCCTGCTCGACCGGCACGGCGACCGCGACTCGCTCGGCTACTTCGCGCTGCGCCGCGACAAGAGCGTCATCTGGTCGCCCAGCGGCAAGTCGGCCATCGCCTACCGGGTGGTGGGCGGTGTGTCGCTCGCGTCCGGCGACCCGATCGGCGACCCCGAGGCGTGGCCCGGCGCCATCGAGGCGTGGCTGGCGGAGGCGGCGGGGCACGCGTGGGTGCCCGCCGTGATGGGCGCGAGCGAGGAGGCCGGTACGGTCTACGCCCGGCACGGCCTGGACGCGCTGGAGCTGGGCGACGAAGCCATCGTGGACACCGCCGAGTTCACCCTTGAGGGCCGCGCGATGCGGACGGTCCGGCAGGCGTACAACCGGGTCGCGCGCTCCGGCTGCACCGTACGCATCCGCAGGCACGCCGACATCCCGGCCGCGGAGATGGCGGCGCTGCTGGAGCGGGCCGACCGGTGGCGGGACGGCGGCACCGAGCGCGGCTTCTCGATGGCGCTGGGGCGGCTGGGCGACGCGGGCGACGGGCAGTGCGTGATGGTCGAGTGCCACGACGGCGACGGCGTGCCCAGGGCGCTGCTGAGCCTGGTGCCGTGGGGTCCGCGCGGGCTGTCGCTTGACCTGATGCGGCGTGACCGGGGCGCGGACAACGGGCTGATCGAGTACACGGTGATCGAACTCGTCCAGCGGGCGGACGAGGTCGGCGTCGAGCAGATCTCGCTGAACTTCGCGATGTTCCGGTCGGTCTTCGAGCGCGGCTCACGGCTCGGCGCGGGGCCCGTCCTGCGGGTGTGGCGATCGCTGCTGACGTTCTTCTCGCGCTGGTGGCAGATCGAGTCGTTGTACCGGGCGAACGCCAAATTCCGCCCGATCTGGGAGCCCCGCTATCTGCTCTTCGGCAAGTCCAGCGAACTGCCCCGGATCGGTATCGCGGGCGCCCGCGCCGAGGGTTTCCTCGAAGCGCCCAGAATGCCGTCGCCGCTGCGCCGCAGAGAACGGTTCACCGCCAAGTGAGGGGCCCCGCGCGGGCCGCCGGGGGGCCCGGCCCCGCGGAGGCGCGGTGAGCGCGTCCGACAAGGTGCGGCAGTTCGCGCGCGCCGAGTGGGGGCAGATGGCGTACGACGTACGCGACCGGCTCTGGGCGCGCGGGCTGCGGGCGATTCCGCTGACGCTGTGGTCCTGCGTGGGCATCCTCTGCCTCCAGCTCGTCCAGCACGCGCAGGGGCCGAGCGACTGGGTGGACCGGCTCGGCGGCATCTACTGCACCCTGCCGTGGTGGAAGGCGCTGCTGCGCACGCCCCTGTCGCTGTTCATCCCCGATCCGACGCTGCCGATCTGGGGACTTGTCATCCAGGTCGTGGTGGTCTTCGGGATCGCCGAGACGACGCTGGGCGCGCGCCGGACGCTGGCCATCGCGCTGTACACGACGCTGGCCGGCACGACCTTCGCCCGCTACTCGTACTGGGTCGGCCCCGACGGCTTCCTCGGGCTGCCCGTCGTCGAACTCATCGGCCGCGACACCGGGCCCTCCGCCGCGGTCGTCGCGCTCGGGGTGTACGTCGCCTGCCGGTACCACGCCTGGTGGACGGCGGCGGCCGTGGCCATGTCCATGGTCATCGAGGTGCTCGCCCTCGCCAATCTCGCCGGTTACGAGCACCTGACCGCGATCATCGCCGTCCTGCTGCTCTTCGCCGTCGAGACCTGGTGGGCGCGGCGGCGGCGCCGTACCGATTCCTCCGGGGACGGCCCCTCGGGGGACGGCGGCGACGACCACGCCGACCTGGTGCGCTGAGCCCGCGGCCACGCTGACCTGGCGCGATAGCCTCACGCGGTGACCGAACCCGAACCCGAACCCGAGCCCGTGTCCGGGCCCTTGCCCGAGCCTTTGCCCGAGCCCGAGCCCCTGCCCGAGCCCGGCGGCAGGGCGACCGCCGGCGACGCCCTGCGCTTCGCCTTCGGCACGCTCAGCGTGCTGCCGGTGACGGTGACGCGCTGGGACCGGGCGGCGGCACGCGGCGGGATGCTGGCCGCGCCGCTGGTCGGCGCCGTCGTCGGTCTCGGCGCCGCGCTCGGCGGCGGCGTCCTGACCGCACTCGGCGCGAGCCCGCTGCTCGCCGCCGTCGGGGCGGTCGCCGTGCCCGCCGTCGCCACTCGCGGCCTGCACCTGGACGGGCTCGCCGACACCGCCGACGGTCTCGGCAGCGGGCTGCCCGCCGAGGGGGCGCTGCGCGTCATGAAGCAGTCCGACATCGGGCCCTTCGGCGTCCTCACCCTCGTACTCGTCCTGCTCGCCCAGACCGCCGCCCTCGCCTCCTGCTACGCGCACGGCTGGCGTTACGGCTGCACCGCCGCCGTGCTGTCCGCCGTCCTCGGCCGCGCCGCCATGACGCTCGCCTGCCGTACGGGTGTACGCGCCGCCCGGCCCGGCGGCCTCGGCGCCGCCGTCGCCTCCGCCGTGTCCCTGCGGGGGGCCTGGTCGGCCGGCGTCCTCTGCTGCGCCCTCGCCTGCGCCGCCGGCCTCCCCTTCGGCGGCCTCACCCCCCTCCGCGCCGGCCTCTCCGCCGCCCTCGCCCTCCTCTGCGCCGAACTCCTCCTCCGCCACGCCGTCCGCCGCCTCGGCGGCACCACCGGCGACGTTTTCGGCGCCCTCTGCGAAACCGCCACCACCACCTCCCTCCTCCTCCTAGCCCTCCGCTGACCCCCTCCGGGCCGTGCGGTGACCCGCGACAGCGTTCCCCGCGCCCCTGACCCAGGACGTGCCCCGAAGGGGCGCGAGGAACTGCGCGAGCAACCCCCCACCGGCCGGTGACCCGGCGACAACCGAACTGCCCCGCCAGGGCGGGTGGCGACCTGCGGGAGCATCGTGGCTGGTGGCGCAGTTCCCCGCGCCCCTGAAAAGACCGGCTCACCGCCCGGACAAAAGACAGTGCGCCCCGTCAGGGGCGCGGGGAACTGCGCGATCAGCCCCCACCGGCGGGTGATCCGGGGACAACCGAACTGCCCCCCCCGGGGCGGGTCATGACCTGCCGAAGCGTCGTGGGTGAGCGCGCGCACGCGGCGGCAGGTGGGGGGCGGGGAGGAGTGGCGGGAGAGGGGTGGGTGGGGGAGCGCGCCGCAGGCGTAGGGTCGGGGATTGGGCAACGGGCGCGTGCCGCCCCGCTGATGTGGCGGAATACGATGCCCGGGGCCGGGCCGGGCCAACCAACCGGCCGCAGCACAGGACCTCGACCGAATAGGACCCCCTCCACCGTGACTGCTCTGACACTCAGTACCTCCTCCGCCGCAGCGTTGCGTGCGGACGCCGTCGTCGTGGGCGTGACCAAAGGGGCCAAGGGCCCCAAGGTCGCACCGGGGGCGGAGGCGGTGGACAAGGCGTTCGACGGAAAGCTGGCCGCCGTACTGGAGACGCTGGGCGCCTCGGGTGCGGACGGCGAGGTGACCAAGCTCCCGGCACCCGCGGGCCTGAAGTCCGCGGTGGTGGTCGCGGTCGGCCTCGGCGACACCCCCGAGGACGGCACCGGCTTCGACGCCGAGGCGCTGCGCAGGGCCGCGGGCGTCGCCGCCCGCGCGCTCGGCGGCGCGAAGAAGGCGGCGTTCGCGCTGCCCGCCGCCGACCCGGCGGACCTGGAAGCGGTCGCCACCGGCGCGCTGCTGGGCGCGTACGCGTTCACCACGTACCAGGCCGAGAACGGCAAGGGCACGCTCGGCGAGGTCGCCGTGACCGGTGCCAAGCCGCGCGACAAGGCGCACAAGGCCGCGGCGGCCCGCGCCGTCGCGGTGGGCGCCGAGGTGAACCGGGCGCGCGACCTGATCAACACCCCGCCCAACGACCTGAACCCGAAGGCGTTCGCCGCCGCCGTACAGGCGGCGGGCAAGGAGCACGGCCTCAAGGTCGAGGTGCTGGACGAGAAGGCGCTGGCCAAGGGCGGCTACGGCGGCATCCTCGGCGTCGGCCAGGGCTCGGCGACGCCGCCGCGGCTGGTCCGGGTGGCGTACACCCACGCCAAGGCGACCCGTACCCTCGCCTTCGTCGGCAAGGGCATCACGTACGACTCGGGCGGCATCTCGCTGAAGCCGCCGGGGCACAACGAGACGATGAAGTGCGACATGAGCGGCGCCGCCGCGGTGTTCGCCGCGGTCGTGGCGACCGCGAAGCTCGGCCTCGAGGTCAATGTGACCGGCTGGCTCGCGCTGGCCGAGAACATGCCGGGCGGCGGCGCCACGCGCCCCGGCGACGTGCTGAAGATGTACAGCGGCACGACGGTGGAGGTGCTGAACACCGACGCCGAGGGCCGTCTGGTGCTGGCCGACGCGCTGGCCCGCGCCTCCGAGGAGGCCCCGGACGCGATCGTCGACGTGGCGACGCTGACCGGCGCGATGGTGCTGGCGCTGGGCGAGGGCCGGTTCGGCATCATGTCGAACGACGACGGCTTCCGTACCCGGATCCACACCGCGGCGCTGGCCGCGGGCGAGGACTCCTGGCCGATGCCGCTCCCCAAGGAGCTGCGCAAGACCTTCGACTCCCCCACCGCCGACATCGCCAACATGGGTGTGCGGCCGGGCGGCGGCCTGATCGCGGGGCTGTTCCTGAAGGAGTTCGTCGGCGAGGGCATCACCTGGGCCCACCTCGACATCGCGGGCCCCGCCTTCCACGAGGGCGCGCCCTTCGGCTACACCCCCAAGGGCGGCACCGGCACCGCGGTCCGCACCCTGCTCAGCCTGGCCCACCAGGCCGCGGACGGCGATCTCCTCTGACCGCCGCGCCGCACCCTGCTCCGAACAGGTGAGATAGGTCACTTACGGCCCCGGACGGCGCGTCCGGGGCCGTATTCGACGGGTCTCACCCCACAGGCCGATGACCCGTCCGCCGCGAACAAGTGCGAAGATGTGGTTCGGCACGACAGGGCCCCCTTTTAGACAAAGCGGCCGAACCAAAGCCGCCGCCCGGTCATGGTGGACCGGCTCCGGCGAACCCATGCATGGAGGACGTGACGTGGCGAACGACGCCAGCACTGTTTTCGACCTAGTGATCCTCGGCGGCGGCAGTGGCGGCTACGCAGCCGCGCTGCGTGCCGCGCAACTGGGACTGGACGTCGCCCTGATCGAGAAGAACAAGCTCGGGGGCACCTGTCTGCACAACGGCTGCATTCCCACCAAGGCGCTGCTGCACGCCGGTGAGATCGCGGACCAGGCTCGCGAGAGCGAGCAGTTCGGCGTGAAGGCCACCTTCGAGGGCATCGACATCGCGGCCGTCCACAAGTACAAGGACGACGTGATCGCGGGCCTGTACAAGGGCCTCCAGGGCCTGGTGGCCTCGCGCAAGGTGACGTACATCGAGGGCGAGGGGAAGCTGTCCTCCCCCACCTCGGTGGATGTGAACGGCCAGCGGATCCAGGGCCGGCACGTCCTGCTCGCGACCGGTTCCGTACCGAAGTCGCTGCCGGGCCTGACCATCGACGGCGACCGGATCATCTCCTCCGACCACGCGCTGGTCCTGGACCGGGTGCCGCAGTCGGCGATCATCCTGGGCGGCGGCGTGATCGGCGTCGAGTTCGCCTCGGCGTGGAAGTCCTTCGGCACCGACGTGACCATCGTCGAGGGTCTGCCGCACCTGGTGCCGGTCGAGGAGGAGAACAGCTCCAAGCTGCTGGAGCGCGCCTTCCGCAAGCGCGGCATCAAGTTCAACCTGGGCACCTTCTTCCAGAGCGCTGAGTACACCGACAGCGGTGTGAAGGTCACCCTGGCGGACGGCAAGACCTTCGAGGCCGAGGTGCTGCTGGTCGCCATCGGCCGCGGCCCGGTCTCGCAGGGCCTGGGGTACGAGGAGCAGGGCGTCGCGATGGACCGCGGCTATGTCCTGGTCGACGAGTACATGCGCACCAACGTGCCGACGATCTCGGCCGTCGGCGACCTGGTCCCGACGCTCCAGCTCGCGCACGTCGGCTTCGCCGAGGGCATCCTCGTGGCGGAGCGGCTGGCCGGCCTCAAGACCGTGCCGATCGACTACGACGGTGTCCCGCGCGTCACGTACTGCCACCCGGAGGTCGCCTCCGTCGGTATCACCGAGGCGAAGGCCAAGGAGCTGTACGGCGCGGACAAGGTCGTCACGCTGAAGTACAACCTGGCGGGCAACGGCAAGAGCAAGATCCTCAAGACGTCCGGCGAGGTCAAGCTCGTCCAGGTGCGCGACGGCGCCGTCGTCGGCGTCCACATGGTCGGTGACCGGATGGGTGAGCAGGTGGGCGAGGCCCAGCTCATCTACAACTGGGAGGCGCTGCCCGCCGAGGTCGCGCAGCTCATCCACGCGCACCCGACCCAGAGCGAGGCGCTCGGCGAGGCCCACCTGGCCCTCGCGGGCAAGCCGCTGCACTCGCACGACTGACCCTCCTCCACGCCACCCCATCCGCACAGATCGTTAGGAGTAACCGCAACCATGGCGGTTTCCGTAACCCTGCCGGCGCTCGGCGAGAGCGTGACCGAGGGCACTGTCACCCGCTGGCTGAAGGCCGAGGGCGAGCGCGTCGAGGCCGACGAGCCGCTGCTCGAGGTCTCGACCGACAAGGTCGACACCGAGATCCCCTCCCCCGCGTCCGGCGTGCTCGCGTCCATCAAGGTCGCCGAGGACGAGACGGTCGAGGTCGGCGCCGAGCTGGCCGTCATCGACGACGGCAGCGGCGGCGGCGCGCCCGCGGCTGCCCCGGCTGCGGCGGCCGAGCCCGAGCCCGCCCAGGCGCCGGCAGCTCCCGAGCCCGCCCAGGCACCTGCGGCTCCCGAGCCCGCTCAGGCGGCTCCGTCCACCGAGCAGGCGGCGCCCGCGCCCGCCCCGACCGCCGAGGCGGCCAGCGGTGGCGGCGGCGCGAGCGGTACCGACGTCGTCCTGCCCGCGCTCGGTGAGTCCGTCACCGAGGGCACCGTGACCCGTTGGCTGAAGGCCGTCGGCGAGAGCGTCGAGGCCGACGAGCCGCTGCTGGAGGTCTCGACCGACAAGGTCGACACCGAGATCCCGTCGCCGGTGGCGGGCACCCTGCTGGAGATCCTGGTCCAGGAGGACGAGACCGCGGAGGTCGGCGCGAAGCTGGCCGTGGTCGGCGCCGCTGGTGCCGCCCCGGCCGCGGCACCCGCGCCCGCGGCCCCGGCTCCCGCCGAGGCACCCGCCCCGACTCCGGCTCCGGCCCCCGCGGCTCCCGCCCCCGCCGCACCGGCCGCTCCGGCCGCTCCGGCACCGGCCCCCGCGCCTGTCGCCGCCGCACCGGCTCCCGCGCCCGCCGCACCCGCGCCCGCCGCTCCGGCTCCGGCGCCCGCTCCGGTGGCCCCGGCCGCCCCGGCTCCCGTCGCCACCAGCGGTGACGACGGCGCCTACGTCACCCCGCTGGTCCGCAAGCTCGCCTCGGAGAGCGGCGTGGACCTCGGCTCGGTGCGCGGCACCGGCGTCGGCGGCCGCATCCGCAAGCAGGACGTCATCTCCGCCGCGGAGGCCGCCAAGGCCGCCGCGTCGAAGCCGGCGCCCGCCGCGGCCCAGAAGGCGGCGCCCTCGGTGTCGCCGCTGCGCGGCCAGACGGTCAAGATGACCCGGATGCGCAAGGTCATCGGCGACAACATGATGAAGGCCCTGCACTCGCAGGCGCAGCTCACCAGCGTCGTCGAGGTGGACCTGACCCGTGTGATGCGGCTGCGCAACGCGGCGAAGGACGCCTTCGCGGCCCGTGAGGGCGTGAAGCTGTCCCCGATGCCGTTCTTCGTCAAGGCGGCGGCCCAGGCGCTGAAGGCCCACCCGGTCATCAACGCCCGGATCAACGAGGACGAGGGCACGATCACCTACTTCGACTCCGAGAACATCGGGATCGCGGTGGACTCCGAGCGCGGTCTGATGACCCCGGTCATCAAGGGTGCGGGCGACCTCAACATCGCCGGTATCGCCAAGAAGACCGCGGAGCTCGCGGGCAACGTGCGGGCCAGCAAGATCACCCCGGACGACCTGGCGGGCGCGACCTTCACGATCAGCAACACCGGTTCGCGCGGCGCGCTGTTCGACACGGTCATCGTGCCGCCGAACCAGGCCGCCATCCTCGGTGTCGGCGCGACCGTCAAGCGCCCGGTGGTCGTCGAGACCCCCGACGGCACGGTCATCGGCGTCCGGGACATGACGTACCTGGCGCTCTCCTACGACCACCGGCTGGTGGACGGCGCGGACGCCGCCCGTTACCTGACGGCGGTCAAGGAGATCCTCGAAGCGGGCGAGTTCGAGGTCGAGCTGGGCCTGTAAGGCCGCACACGGGCCTGTACGGCGTGTATGACGGAGCCCCCGTCCCTCTTCCGGGACGGGGGCTCCTTCGCGTCCCGGCGGGCCCCCGCAGCTGCCTGCGGGGAGGCAGCGCCGCTTCCTGGTCGTATCGTCTATGTCACGCAAACCGTGAAGGAGCGCCCCATGGCCCCTGCCGTCGTCCAGCACTTGGTCGTCCACAGCCTGCGTGAGCAGATCCGGGAGCACATCCTCGAAGGCATCGTGAGCGGGCGCTGGAAGCCGGGCGAGCGGATCGTGGAGCGCCGGATCGCGGTGGAGCTCCAGGTCAGCCAGACGCCGGTGCGGGAGGCGCTGCGGGAGCTGGAGACGCTGCGGCTGATCGAGTCCGCGCCGAACAAGGGCGTACGCGTACGGAGCCTGACCGCCGCAGACCTCAAGGAGAGCTATCCGGTGCGCGCCGGGCTCGAACAGGTCGCCGCGGAACTGGCCGCGGCCCGGCTCGCCGCCGACCCCGCCGCCCTCGAACGCGAGGTGGCCGCCCTGCGCGACGCCGACGCCGCCCTGGACAGCGAGGCCCAGGTCAGGCACACCGTCGCCTTCCACCACGAGCTGGTGCGCGCGGCCGACAACGCGGTGCTGCTGCACGCCTGGGAGTCGCTGGGCATCGAGGTCTGGACGACGCTGTCCATCCGCTGGCTGAGCCCGGAGCCCCGCCCGTACGCGGCCGAGCACCAGGACATAGTCGACGCCTTCGTACGCCGTGACCCGGACATCTGCGGTCTCATCAAGTCCCACGTCCTGAGCTGCGCTCCCCAGGTCTGACGACATCCCCCGCGGCCCCGGCGGCCGGCGGTTTCCGTGACATGCAAGGCCACAAGGCCGAGGCACCCCGTGCCTTAAGGTCTGGCACCCCGTGCCGTCTTGGAATTACTGGCCCGGAAGCCATTGATCGATCATCGATCGTCGGCGTATCGTCGTCGGTGGGGAACAGCCCTGTCGTGCCGACAAGCGCATTCCCCACCCCCAACCTCCGTTCGAAGGCGGCACCCATGCCCGACGACGTACGCCCCCCGCGGGGCCAGCTCGACCAGATCCCGGACCGCGACCCGGAAGAGACCTCGGAGTGGCTCGCGTCGCTGGAGGCGGTCGCCAAGGCGGCCGGTCCGCACCGGGCCGCGTATCTGATGCGTCGCACCCTGGAAAGCGCCGGGGCGGGCGTCGGGCTTCCGTCGCTGCTCGAAACCGAGTACATCAACACGATCCCGACCTCCGCCGAGCCCGCCTACCCGGGCGACGAGGCACTGGAGGCGCGGATCACCGCGTGGAACCGGTGGAACGCGGCGGCCATGGTCACCCGCGGCAGCCGCCTGGGCCTCGGCGGCCACATCGCGACCTTCGCCTCGGCGGCCTGGCTCTACGAGACCGGCTTCCAGCACTTCTTCAGGGGCAAGGAGGGCGCGGGCAGCGGGGACCAGCTCTATCTCCAGGGCCACGCCTCCCCCGGCATCTACGCCCGCGCGTTCCTCGACGGGCGGCTGACCGAGGGCCAGCTCGACCGCTTCCGCCAGGAGGCGAACGGCGACGGCCTGCCCTCGTACCCGCACCCGCGGCGGCTGCCCTGGCTGTGGGAGTTCCCCACCGTCTCGATGGGCCTCGGCCCGCTGTCGGCGATCTACCAGGCGCGGTTCAACCGCTATCTGGAGCACCGCGGCATCAAGGACACCTCGGACTCCCACGTGTGGGCGTTCCTCGGTGACGGCGAGATGGACGAGCCCGAGTCGACCGCCGCCCTGGCGCTGGCCGGCCGCGAGGGCCTGGACAACCTCACCTTCGTCATCAACTGCAATCTCCAGCGGCTCGACGGCCCGGTCCGCCCCAACTTCAAGATCGTGCAGGAGCTGGAGTCCCAGTTCCGCGCGGCGGGCTGGAACGTGGTCAAGTCGCTGTGGGGCGCGGCCTGGGACGACGTGCTCGCCCAGGACGTGGACGGCGCGCTGCTCAAGCGGCTGCGCGAGGTCCCGGACGCGCAGTTCCAGACGTACGCCACGCGCGACGCGGCCTATCTGCGCGAGCACTTCTTCGGCGCGGACCCCTCGCTGCGCACGATCGGCGCCCGGCTGACCGACGCCAAGCTGACCGAGCTGTTCCAGAGCTCGCGCGCGGGGCACGAGCCGCGCAAGGTCTACGCGGCCTACCGCGCGGCCGTCGAGCACAAGGGCGCGCCGACGGTGATCCTGGCGCAGACCGTCAAGGGCTGGACGCTGGGCGCGGGCTTCGAGTCGCGCAACGCCAACCACCAGATGAAGAAGCTGACGGGCGCTCAGTTCCGTACGATGCGCGACCTGTTGGAGCTGCCGATCCCGGACAGCGCGCTGGACGCGGACGTGGTCCCGTACTGGCACCCCGGGGAGAACTCGCCCGAGGTGCGGTACCTGCGCGAGCGGCGGGCGGCGCTCGGGGGTCTCGCCCCGGCCCGCAAGGTGGTCGCCAAACCGCTGCCGCTGCCGCCGGACAAGGCGTACAAGGCGCTGGAGAAGGGTTCGGGCACGCAGGAGATCGCCACCACGATGGCGTTCGTGCGGCTGGTCAAGGACCTGATGCGGGAGAAGGAGACCGGCCGCCGCTGGGTGCCGATCGTCCCCGACGAGGCCCGCACCTTCGGCATGGAGTCGCTGTTCCCGTCCGCGGGTCTGTACTCGCCGAAGGGGCAGACGTACGACCCGGTCGACCGCGACCAACTCCTGTACTACAAGGAGGCGAAGGACGGTCAGATCCTCAACGAGGGGATCACCGAGGCCGGTTCGCTCGCCGACTTCACGGCCGCCGCGACCGCGTACGCGACGCACGGCGAGCCGATGATCCCGTTCTACATCTTCTACTCGATGTTCGGCTGGCAGCGGACCGCCGACCAGTTCTGGGCGCTGGCCGACCAGCTCGGCCGCGGCTTCGTGATCGGCGCCACCGCGGGCAAGACCACGATGACCGGCGAGGGCCTGCAACACGCCGACGGCCACTCGCACTTGATCGCCTCCACCAACCCGGCGGCGCTCTCGTACGACCCGGCGTTCGCGTACGAGGTCGCGGTGATCGTCCGCGAGGGTCTGCGGCGGATGTACGGGCCGGACGCCGAGGATGTCTTCTACTACCTGACGGTCTACAACGAGCCGAAGGTGCAGCCCGCGATGCCCGAGGGCGTCGAGGACGGCATCCTCAAGGGCCTCTACCGCTTCCAGCAGGCGCAGGACCCGGCGGCGGACGCGGCCAGGCTGCAACTGCTGGCGTCCGGCACCGCGATCCACTGGGCGCTGGACGCGCAGCGGATACTGGCGCAGGAGTGGGGTGTGGCCGCCGACGTGTGGTCCGCGCCGTCCTGGACCGAGCTGCGGCGCGAGGCGCTGGAGTGCGACGCGGCCCGGCTGCGCGGCGAGGAGCGGGTGCCGTACGTGACGCGGGCGCTGGAAGGCGCGCCGGGTCCCGTGGTCGCGGTCAGCGACTGGATGCGGGCGGTGCCCGACCAGATCGCGCAGTGGGTGGAGCAGGACTGGACGTCGGTGGGCACCGACGGCTTCGGCCTGTCCGACACCCGCGACGCGGCCCGCCGCCACTTCGGGGTGGACCCGCGGTCGCTGGTGGTCGCGGCGCTCGCCGCGCTCGCCCGGCGCGGCGACATCAAGCCCGAGACGGTCAAGGAGGCCGCCGAGCGGTACGGCCTGTAAGGCCGATGGCGGACGGGCGCGGTACGCGTCCCGTCCGCGCCCCGAACAGCCCTGGTACGGCCGCGCGCGGACCTTCGCACCCCGCGCGGCCGTATCCGCCTCAGAGAATATTCATAGGTTTCAGCAGACGTTTCCGGCCACCCGCGAGTCACCCCGTGCCACCGGCCGCGGCGGCCCTCCGCAGAGCCCGCGAAACCGCGCGCGGCCCGTACCGTACGGGATGTGCGGCGGTACGGGTGCGGCCCTGTGGAACGCGAGAGGTGCGTGAATCGGCTACCGCCCGCTCCCGTCCTGGCCGGAAAGAGATTGCGGGCGCATACAGCTACCGGCTACGTTCCCTCGGATGCCACCAAATCCCAGCCCTCTGACGGCTCCGACCGCCGAGGATTTCCGCGCCTGGCACCGGGTGCAGTCGGCCGCTCTCGCACACGACCGGCCAGGTGAGCCCGTGCTGTCCGCCACCGCCCTCCAGGCGAAGCTGACGACGACGGGGAACCGCAGCAGGCTGCTGCTGTGGCTGGTGCGCAACGCGAACGAGGAGCCGGTGGCCACCGCGACCCTGCGGCTGTTCAGCGAACCGGGGCGCAGCCACCTCGCCGAGGTCAGGATGACCGTCCACCCCGCCTACCGGCGGCTGGGCACCGGCTCGCGGCTGCTGTCCACGGTGACCGAGGCCGCGGCCGAGGCGGGCTGCCGCAGCGTGGTCACCGAGGTCATGGCGGGTACCCCGCACGAGGGATTTCTGGCCACCCGCGACTTCCATCCGGTCCTGCGGCTGACCTGGCAGCGGCTCGCGCTCGACGACGTACCCGACCGTATCCACAAGCTCCCCGACGTCCCGCACCCCGGCTACCGGCTGACGTCCTGGGACGGGGTCGTCCCCGACGCGCTCGCCGAGAGCTTCGCGGACGCCCGGCGCGCCATGGACGACATGCCGACCGGCGCCATGGACTTCGGCGAGGTGCGCTGGGACGTGGCCGCGGTCCGCGAGGCCGCCGAGGTGATCGCCCGGCGCGGCGAGCAACTGCTGACGGTCGCCGCGGTGGACGCGCTCGACGGCTCCGTCGCCGGTTACACCGAGCTGGTGATCCCGGCGGAGGGCGCGGGCACCGCCCAGCAGTACGACACGGCCGTCCTCCCCGCGCACCGCGGCCACGGCCTCGGGCTGTGGGTGAAGGCCGAGATGCTGCGCCGGGTACGGGAGGAATTCCCGCAGCTCACCGCCGTGCAGACGGACAACGCCGACGACAACCGGCACATGCTGGCCCTCAACACCGCGCTCGGCTTCCGGCCGCTGCGCCGCACGGTCGAGTACCAGCTCACCCTCGGTCGGCGCTGACCCCCCGGACCTCGTACAGTGGGCGACCCACCCCGCACGGATGGAGTCCGTAACGACACGGGCGCATCCGGGGCACTCCGCGTGCGGGTGCGCGCGGCAACCGGGAAGCTGGACCAGTGATGGACGAGACGGAGTTCTGGGAGATCGTCGACCGTACGCGAGAGGCGGCGGACGGCGATCCGGAGGAGCATGCCGACCTGCTGATCGAGCGGCTGGCCCAGCTCGACCCGGATTCCGTGGTGGACTTCGCCCGGCACTTCGAGACCCGGTTCGTCCGGGCCTTCCGCTGGGATCTGTGGGGCGCCGCCGACATCATGCTGGGCGGCGCGGACGACGAGTCCTTCGACTACTTCCGCTGCTGGCTGATCGGCCAGGGCCGCCATGTCTTCGAGGGCGGTCTGGCCGCCCCCGACGACCTGGCCTTCCTCGTCACCGAGTTCGACCCGGAGACGGACGGCGACGCGGAGGATCTGGGCTACGCGGCGGACGAGGCGTACGAACAGCTCACCGGGGTCCGGCTGCCGGACCTCGAACTCGCGCAGCCGGAGCAGCCGGAGGGCGAGTCGCTGGACATGGACGAGGAGCGGGCGATGGCGGAGCGGTATCCGCAGCTGTGGTCGCGCTTCGGCTGAGCCGGCTCTGGCGGCGCGGTTCTGTCGGGTTCTGTCGGCGCGGCTCTGTCGCTCGGCTCGGCTTTGTCGGCGGGGCACCGTCGGCTCGGTTCTGTCGACGGGGCACTGTCGGCTCGGTTCTGTCGGCTCAGACCGCCGTGAGGTCGACCGCCCGGCCCATCAGGACGTCGTCCACGTAGGCGCCGTCCAGCAGGAACTCCCCCGGCAGCACGCCCTCCACGGCGAAGCCGACCGACTCGTAGAGCCGCCGGGCCGGGGCGTTGTGCCCCAGCACCCGCAGGGTGATCCGGACGGCGCCCTGCCGCCGCGCCTCGGCGACGGCAGCGTCCATCAGCGTGCGCGCGATGCCCCGCCCGCGCGCCCAGGTGTCGACGGCCAGACCCTGTATCTGCCGCACATGCGCGTTGCAGGCCAGGGCGGTCGGCGGGACCAGCTTGAGATATCCGGCCAGCCGGCCCTCGGCCTCGGCGACCAGGACGTACCGGTGTCCGTCGGGCGAGCCGTAGAAGGCGGCGCCGGGCGCCGGTGCGGGCTGTACGGAGTGCAGCGGGGACCAGGTACGGGCGTCGAGGGCCGCGAGGGCGGAGTCGTCGGCGCGGGTCGCGGGCCGGACGGTCGCTGAGGTCATGCCGGTCACTGTGCCATGGCGCGCCGCGCGCCGGCATCGGACGTCCCGGGCCGTCGGCGGGCACAATGCGACTATGCGTATCGCAGTCACGGGTTCCTCCGGTCTGATCGGCTCCGCCCTGTCCCGCTCGCTCGCCGCGGACGGCCACGACGTCGTACGGCTGGTGCGGCGCGCGCCCGTCGGTCCCGCCGAGGTGCGCTGGGATCCGGCGCGCGGCACGGTGGACACCGCGGGTCTCGAGGGCTGCGAGGCCGTCGTGCACCTGGCGGGCGCCGGGATCGGCGACCGCCGCTGGACCGACAGCCGCAAGAAGGAGCTGGTGGACAGCCGGGTGCTCGGCACCGGCGCCGTCGCCAAGGCCGCCGCCGCGCTCGACACCCCGCCTCGGGTCCTGGTCAGCGCGAGCGCGATCGGCATCTACGGCGACACCGGCGACACGGCCGTCGACGAGGACAGCCCGGTGGGCAGCGGCTTCCTGGCCGAGCTGTGCCAGGAGTGGGAGGCCGCGGCCGATCCCGCCCGCGCGGCCGGCATCCGTACCGTCCACCCCCGTACGGGCCTGGTCGTCGCCAAGGGCGGCGGCGCGTGGGCGCGGCTGTTCCCGCTGTTCAAGGCCGGGCTCGGCGGACGCCTGGGCGACGGACGGCAGTTCTGGAGCTTCATCGCCCTGCACGACGAGGTGGCCGCCATTCGCTACGCGCTGGACACGGCCGATCTGTCCGGGCCGGTCAACCTCACCGCGCCCGAGCCGCTGACCAACCGTGAGATCACCGCCGAGATGGGGCGCGTCCTGCACCGCCCCACCGTGGCCGCGGTCCCGGAGTCCGTCCTGCGCCTGGTCCTCGGCGAACTGGCCCAGGACGTCACCGGCAGCCAACGGGTCCGCCCCAAGCGCCTCTTGGACTCCGGCTTCCGCTTCGCCTTTCCCGAATTCGCGCAGGCCGTGACGGCGGCTCTCGCCGAATAGCCGCTGCCGCGGCGCCTACGACGGCGGGGCGGGGCGGCTCTCGGGCGGCGGGCGGATTGGCGACCGGGCCGGATGGGTGACCGGGCCGGAGACATTCGGCCGGGGGTGCCGAAAAGCGCTGGATAAGGGCTGGAATCGGCGGGTTGCCCCGGCATCAGATGGCTTTGATGAGGGCATGACCTTTACCAGCGTTCTGCGACGCCTCGGGCGTGACGCCGACGTGAGCGGGGATTCGAACCCGACCTCGGGGAGGGGCACAGTGCTCTCACCAGCACGCCGTGACGTCGCGGGAATCGTGGACGTCGTCGTGATCGGCGCAGGCATATCCGGGCTGTCCGCCGCGCATCAACTCATCGGCGGCGGCCTGTCGGTCACCGTCCTGGAGGCCGCCGACCACGTCGGCGGCCGCATGGCCACCGACGTGGTGGACGGCTTCCGGCTCGACCGCGGCGCTCACCTGCTCAACACGTCCTATCCGGAACTGCGCCGCACGCCGGGGCTGCGGGGGCTGCCGCTGGCGCCGCTCGCGCCCGGCGCCCTGGTCAGAGCCGACGGGCGCGGCTACCGGGTCGGAGACGCGCGCGGCTCCCGTACCGTTCGCGGCTCGGCCCGTGCCCCGATCGGCTCCACGCTGGACCGGGCCCGGCTCGGCACCACCCTCAACCGCCTTGCCGCGACGCCCGCCTCACGGCTCGCCAGCCGCCCCGAGACGACCGCCGCGCGGGCGCTGAGCGCACGCGGTTTCGCGCCGCGGACCGTCGAGGGCTTCGTACGGCCGCTGCTGGCCGCCCTGTTGTGCGACCCGGAGCTGCAAACCTCCAGCCGCTGCGCCGACTTGGTACTGCGCGGCTTCGCCCGCGGCCGTACGTGCCTGCCCGCGACGGGCGCGGCGTCCGTACCGCGGCGGCTCGCCGCGGGGCTCCCGCCGGGCGCGGTACGGCTCGGCACGCGCGCGGTGCGGGTCGCCGTCAACTGCGTGCAGACCGAGGACGGCACCGAACTGCCCTGCCGGGCCGTGCTGGTGGCCACCGGGGCGCGGGCCGCGGCCGAACTCCTGCCGGGGCTGCGGGTGCCGTCCTTCCACGAGGTCACCGTCCTGCACCACGCGGCGCCCGTCCCACCCGTACGCGAGCCGGTGCTCGTCCTCGACGCCGACCGCATGGGGCCCGTCTCACACACTCTCCCGGTCAGTGAGATCGACCCGAGCCGGGCGCCGGCCGGGCGCGCCCTCGTCACGTCCGTCGTCCTCGGGCCGCCGCCCGACGGGGCGGGCGACAAGACCGTCCGCGCTCACCTCGCCGAGCTGTACGAGACCTCCACCGACGCGTGGGAGCTGCTCGCCGTCCACAACGATCCCGAGGCCGTGCCGGCCATGCCCGCGCCCCACGATTTGCGGCGTCCCGCCCGGCTCCTCGACGGTCTCTACATCTGCGGTGCCCACCGCACCACCAGCACGCCCCAGGGCGCCCTTCTCTCCGCCCGCCGCGCCGCCCACAGCATCCTCCGCGACGCCGTCCCCCACCCCGCCGACACCCCCACCCCCCAGGCCGCCTAGCCCCTGCCCCACCGGGGCCGGTTCTTCGCCCGCGCCACCGTCGGTGGCCGAGCGCGCACTTCCCCGCGCCCCTCAAAAGACCGGCTCACCGCCCGGCCGAAAGACAGTCGCCCCGCCAGGGGCGCGAGGAACTGCGCGAGCAACCCACCACCGGCCGGTGGCCCGAACACCACCGAGCTGCCCCGCCGGGACCGGTGGTGACCTGCGGTCTGGACGAAAGACGGTGCGCCCCGTCAGGGGCGCGAGGAACTGCGCGAGCAACCCACCACCGGCCCGGTGGACCGAACACCGCCGAGCTGCCCCGCCGGGGCCGGTGGTGACCCGCAGGAGCATCATGGCTGAGCGCGCAGTTCCCCGCGCCCCTCAAAAGACCGGCTCACCGCCCCGACGAAAGACAGTCGCCCCGCCAGGGGCGCGAGGAACTGCGCGAGCAACCCACCACCGGCCCGGTGGACCGAAGAACCACCGAACCACCCCACCGGGACCGGTGGTGACCCGCGGTCTGGACGAAAGACAGTGCGCCCCGCCAGGGGCGCGAGGAACTGCGCGGCCCGCCCCCACCCGCCCGGTGGACCGAACACCACCGAACCGCCCCGGCGGGGCGGGGGGAACGTCAGGGGACCGCACCCCTGGGGGGGACCCACCTGCGGGAGGTGGGTAAGGGACCGTGACCGGAGGTCGTCATGGGGCGACCAGCCCCAAGGCGACGGCGCGGTCGCGAAAGGCGCGAACGGCCGCGGCATCGCGATACGGCTCAAGGCGCCGCCCGAAGTCCCGCACGTACTCGACGGCGCGAGCCGACCGCATCTCGGTGGCCTGCTGCATGACCTCGATGCCGAGAGCACAGGCGCCGTCCACCTCCCCGAGCCCGAGGCGAGCGGAAGCGAGCACGGTGCGGCAGAAGAGCCGGCTGCGGGCGTACGCGGGGGCGCGGAGCTGGAGGGAGCGCTCGGCGTGCTGCGCGGCGGCCCGGTGCAGTTGGAGGTCCCGGTGGCAGTGCCCGAACTCGTCGGCGAGCTGGGCCTCGTCGAAGAAGCGCGCCCAGGAGGGCACCTCGTCACCGGAGCGGGCCGCCCCGAGCGAGCGTTCGGCCCGCGCGAGCGCCGCGGAACACGCGCGGATCTCACCGAGCAGCCCGTGCCCGCGCGCCTCGGCACTGTGCAGCAGGGCCTGGACGACGGCGGGCGCGCCGGAGCCGACGCCCTGCTGGGCGACCCGGGCGAGCTGGACGGCCTCGCGGCCGTGCCCGAGGTAGACGGCCTGGCGGCTCATGGTGACGAGCACGTAGCCGCCGTAGACCCGGTCCCCCGCGGCCTGCGAGAGCCGTAGCGCCTGGACGAAGTAGCGCTGCGCGAGCCCGTGCGCGCCGATGTCGTACGACGTCCATCCGGCGAGCCGGGTGAGGTCGGCGACGGAGGAGAACAGGCGGCGGCCGAGTGCCTCGCCGTAACTGCCGCGCAGCATCGGCTCGGCCTCGTGCTCCAGGTAACGGACGAGGGCCTGGCGGGCGTGGCCGCCGCCGTACGCGTGGTCGAGCCCCCGGAAGAGGTCGCCGACGGCGCGCAGGGCGGCGATGTCACCGGCCCCGACCTTGGCGCGGGGCGGCCCGGCCTTGGCCGCGAGCCCCGGCCCCGGCGCGGGTCCGGGCGCGGCGGACGGCGGGAGCCCCAGGGGGCCGGGGCCGCGGCTCTGCGCGGGCACCCGTACCGGCGTGGCGTCGGCGCCCCGCGCGACTCTCTCGTCGGCGCGGCCGATCAGCCAGTCGCGGCTGGGCACGACGAGCCCGGCCGCGGTGAAGGCGATCTTCCGCAGCTCCGTCTGGTTGCCGGTGTCCTTGCGCCACAGGCCGCTGACGATGTCCACCGCCTCGTCGGGCGACCCGGCGAATTCGAGGCCCGCGTAGACCGGCGCGCACGCGTCGAGCCCGAGGTCCTGGGCGGAGAGCCGGCGGCCGAGCCGTTGGGTGAAGACCTCGGCGATCAGCGCGGGTGTGGTGCCGCGTGGCTGCTGGCCGCGCAGCCAGCGGGTCACCGAGGTCTTGTCGTACCGCAGGTCGAGGCCGTGCTCTATGCCGAGCTGGTCGACCCGGCGGGCGAGCCCCGCGTTGGAGAAGCCTGCCTCCGCGATCAACGAGGCGAGTCTGCTGTTGGGACGGGTCGGGGTTCGCTGCGTGGAACGGTCCGTCATCGGCAGTGCGGTCCACTTCCTGGGACTGGGGAGGTAACCGGAACGGCGTGAATGTAACGGTCGGTACCGGGAAGCTCACCGTAAGACCTCGTTATTCGCCCGAATGGGCGATAAGGACCCTCAAGGGTCGGTAAACCGCCCCGGTCGGTCGGAGACACCGTGCTATTGCGCCGTTCTCAAGCCCCGCCCCCACAGGACGGGAAGCTTCGGCCCCGCTCGGGCCCCACGGACCCGCCGCCGTACAGTGGCAGAGGCGCGAAACAAGCACCGCCGGGCACGCAGAGGAGTGGTCATGGGGTTTCCGCAGGACGCCGCGCGGACGGACGAGCTGCGCTTCGTCCACCTGGGGTTCGGGGCCGACGCCGTCGAGTACACCGAGGCGTGGCAGGAACAGCGCCGGGTGCACGCCGCACGCGTCGAGGACGAGATCCCCGACACCTGCCTGCTCCTCGAACACCCGCCGGTCTACACGGCGGGACGCCGTACGACCGACAGCGAGCGCCCCCTGGACGGCACCCCCGTGGTCGACGTGGACCGCGGCGGCAAGATCACCTGGCACGGCCCCGGCCAGCTCGTCGGCTACCCGATCCTGAAGCTGCCGCGCCCGGTCGACGTGGTCGCGCACGTACGCCGTCTGGAAGAGGCGCTGATCCGTACCTGCGCCGAATTCGGTCTGGAGACCACGCGCGTGGAGGGCCGCAGCGGGGTGTGGGTGCTCGGTGACCCGGTGGCGGACCGCCCGGCGGTCAACGGCCTGACCCTCGACCTCGACCCGCGGGTGGGAGCGGGCTCCTCGTCGAAGGGGGGCGAGGACAGCGAGTTCGACCCGCGGCTGAACGGCCCCGAGTACGCGCCCTCCAACGCCGGGCAGCGCCGCGAGGACCGCAAGCTCGCCGCGATCGGCATCCGCGTCGCCAAGGGCGTGACGATGCACGGCTTCGCGATGAACTGCGACCCCGACAACACCTGGTTCGACCGGATCGTGCCCTGCGGCATCCGCGACGCGGGCGTCACCTCGCTCTCCAACGAACTGGGCCGCGACATCGGCGTCACCGAGGTGCTGCCGGTGCTGGAACGGCACCTGGCGGACGTCCTGGGCGCGGTCGTGCCGCTGCCGCGGGCCGTATAGCCGGGGCGGTGGGCCGTACGACGGGGGCTCACGGGCCGTATCGCCGGCCGTACGACCGGGGGCTGACGGCCGGGGCCGGTGGCCGTACCGCCGGGCCTCGGCGGTAGCAGGTATCCGGCCGGGAATGCGGCTACGACACGGCTGGTTGCTTCCAGAGGAAGCCGCACGGATCAAGCCGTACGAATCACGGGCGTACTCTGGTGTTCGCCGAAGAATCGAAGCTTTAGGGAGCCGGTCGTGTCCGCAGTCGCACCCGACGGACGCAAGATGCTGCGCCTGGAGGTCCGCAACAGCCAGACCCCCATCGAGCGCAAGCCCGAGTGGATCAAGACCCGCGCCAAGATGGGCCCCGAGTACACCCAGATGCAGAAACTCGTGAAGAGCGAGGGGCTGCACACGGTGTGCCAGGAGGCCGGCTGTCCCAACATCTACGAATGCTGGGAGGACCGCGAGGCGACCTTCCTCATCGGCGGCGACCAGTGCACGCGGCGCTGCGACTTCTGCCAGATCGACACCGGCAAGCCGCAGGCGCTCGACCGTGACGAGCCGCGCCGCGTCGGCGAGTCCGTCGTCACGATGGACCTCAACTACGCCACGATCACCGGCGTCGCCCGCGACGACCTGGAGGACGGCGGCTCCTGGCTGTACGCGGAGACCGTCCGGCAGATCCACGCCATGACGGCGGCGCGCGAGGGCGGCCACACCAAGGTCGAGCTGCTCATCCCCGACTTCAACGCCGAGCCCGCGCAGCTCGCCGAGGTCTTCGGCTCCCGCCCCGAGGTGCTCGCGCACAACGTCGAGACGGTGCCACGGATCTTCAAGCGGATCCGTCCCGGCTTCCGCTACGAGCGCTCGCTCGAAGTGATCACCCGCGCCCGCGAGGCCGGTCTGGTCACCAAGTCCAACCTCATCCTGGGCATGGGCGAGGAGCGCGAGGAGATCAGCCAGGCGCTCCAGGACCTGCACGACGCGGGCTGCGAGCTGATCACCATCACGCAGTACCTGCGGCCGTCCGTGCGGCACCACCCGGTGGAGCGCTGGGTGAAGCCCGCGGAGTTCGTGGAGCTGAAGGAGGAGGCCGAGGAGCTCGGCTACGCGGGCGTCATGTCCGGGCCGCTGGTCCGTTCCTCGTACCGCGCCGGACGGCTCTTCCAGCAGGCCGTGGACAAGCGGCTGCGGGAGGGCGAGCGGCTGGCCGTGGGCCCGGTGGCGGCGCCCTCCGTATGACCCCGGCCGTGACCCCCGTCATGGCCCGTTCCGACCCTCGGTTCCGACCCTCGTCGTGTGAGTCCGCTCACCGCCGACGACGCCCCGCCGGGCGAGTGACCTGGCGGGGCGCCGTGCTGCCGGACCGATGCTTTCATGCGAGATTGACCGAGTGGTCACCGACTGGTAACACGTTGTGGCGACCCTGGTGTCACGCACGGGGCTCTTCGAGTCACCGGCGCTGCCCGCACCACGCGCGTCATCACGTACCGCCCCGCTTTACGTACCGCCCCGCACCTTCCTGCTCCCAGCTCTCAGCTCTCAGCTCTCAGCCGCATATGAGGGGGACGCCATGCCGTCCGAGTCCGTGCACATCCGTCCGGCCGTGGCGCTGCGCGCCGTGGAGTCCTTTCTGCTGCGCGGCGGGCAGCAGACAGCCCGCCGTAACGCCTGGGCAGCCGTCGTCGAGGACCGCCGCAGGGCCCGGGACCGGCGGGAGGCGCAGCACGAGATGGACGCCCTTGTGAGCGCCGCACGGGGAAGCGCCCTCAACGACTGAGCGGGCACCCCCCTCGCGTATCCTGAGCGGCATGGCGAGGAAGGAAACACCCGAGAACCCCGAGAATTCTGGACGACTGAAGCAGATCGTCCAGACCTACAAGATGACCAGGCAGGCCGACCCCAAGGTCGGGCTTGTCGTTGCGGCTGTGGGAATCGTCACCTTCGGTGTCATCCTCGCCCTCGGCTTCTTGATCGGTCACCCCATCTACGCAGGCATCCTTGGCTTCCTGCTGGCCTTCCTCGCGATGGCGGTCATCTTCGGCCGCCGGGCCGAGAAGGCCGCGTTCGGGCAGCTCGAAGGCAAGCCGGGCGCCGCCGCGGCCGTTCTGCAGAATGTCGGACGCGGCTGGACCGTCACCCCGGCCGTCGCGATGAACAAGAGCCAGGACGTGGTGCACCGCGCCGTCGGCAAGGCCGGTGTCGTCCTGATCGGTGAAGGCAACCCGAACCGTGTGAAGGGCCTGCTGGCCGCCGAGAAGAAGAAGGTCAACCGGGTCGTCTTCGACGTGCCGGTGCACGACTTCATCGTCGGCAACGGCCCGGACGAGCTGTCGCTGAAGAAGGTGCGCACCACGCTGCTGAAGCTGCCGCGCGTGCTGTCCGGCCCGAAGACGACCGAGGTGAACGACCGGCTGCGGGCGCTCGGGGATCTGATGAGCAACATGCCGATCCCGAAGGGCCCGATGCCCAAGGGGATGCGGATGCCGAAGGGCCGCTAGGCGGTCGGGGCACGGAGGTCGTTGTACGAAGGGGGTCAGGGGACAGCGTCCCCGGACCCCCTTTTTCTGTGCCTTCTTCCGTGTCTTCTTCTGCGTCCCGGCTGGGTCAGATCCGTACCTGTACGGACTTGGCGGCCTTGTCGTGCAGGCCGCGGGTGTCGCGGTCCCAGATGACGGCGGGGACGACGAGCAACAGCAGCGCCGTACGGATGACGACGGCGACGGCTCCCAGACGGCCGCCGTCGAGGCGTACGACGCGCAGGCCCATCAGCCGCTTGCCCAAGGTGGTGCCGACGGTCAGCAGCAGGACGACGCTGACCACGCCGAAGACGACGAGTGTCCAGGTATTGGACTTGCCGGCGTCACGGTGCGCGATCAGGCCGTATGCGATCAGCAGGCAGAGGAACCAGTCGATGAAGAGCGCCACGACGCGGCGCCCCACCGGCGCGATGGAACCCGGCCCGTTCTCCGGCAGTCCGAGGCGCTGCCCGCGGTAGCCGAACTCCACGCCCATCTGCTCGGCGGCGGCACCCGGGCCCGACAGCCACGATCCGATTGCATCCCTGTTGTCCACCCGACCACGGTAACCCGGCGCCGTCCGCGGCCCTACAGCGCGGTCGCGGACGGGGCCTTCCGGACGCCCACCCGTACGGCGCTGCCCGGGTGCCGCCCCGGCGTCGCGGTTAACGCCTCGGAAACAAATGGGTCATGCTGGAGAAATCCCTGATCCCTATGGTCGGGGCAGTGTGCGCCACCGCACTGGCGCGCCTCGAGTTGTCAACCCGACCCGTGGGGCCGGGCCTAGGAGGAGTGGGATGTTCCAGAACGCCGACGACGTCAACCGGTTCATTACGGACGAGGACGTCAAGTTCGTCGACGTCCGGTTCTGTGACCTGCCCGGCGTCATGCAGCACTTCACGGTCCCGGTCTCGACGTTCGACCCGACCGATGAGCTTGCTTTCGACGGCTCGTCGATCCGCGGCTTCCAGGCCATCCACGAGTCGGACATGGCGCTGCGCGCCGACCTCTCGACGGCCCGCGTGGACCCGTTCCGCCGGGACAAGACGCTCAACATCAACTTCTTCATCCACGACCCGATCACCGGCGAGGCGTACAGCCGTGACCCGCGGAACGTGGCGAAGAAGGCCGAGGCGTACCTCGCCTCCACCGGCGTCGCCGACACCGCGTACTTCGGCCCCGAGGCCGAGTTCTACGTCTTCGACAGCGTCCGCTTCCAGACGTCGGCGAACGAGTCCTTCTACCACATCGACTCCGAGGCCGCGGCCTGGAACACCGGTGCGGTCGAGGACAACCGCGGCTACAAGGTCCGTTACAAGGGCGGCTACTTCCCGGCCCCGCCGGTCGACCACTTCGCCGACCTGCGCGCCGAGATCTCCCTCCAGTTGGAGGCCTCCGGCCTCCAGGTCGAGCGCCAGCACCACGAGGTGGGCACCGCGGGCCAGGCGGAGATCAACTACAAGTTCAACACGCTGCTCGCCGCGGCCGACGACCTGATGCTCTTCAAGTACATCGTGAAGAACGTCGCGTGGCGCAACAACAAGACCGCGACCTTCATGCCCAAGCCGATCTTCGGTGACAACGGCTCCGGCATGCACGTCCACCAGTCGCTGTGGCAGGGCGGCACGCCGCTCTTCTACGACGAGCAGGGTTACGCGGGCCTGTCCGACATCGCCCGCTACTACATCGGCGGCATCCTCAAGCACGCGCCGTCGCTGCTCGCCTTCACCAACCCGACGGTGAACTCGTACCACCGCCTGGTCCCCGGCTTCGAGGCACCGGTCAACCTGGTCTACTCGCAGCGCAACCGGTCCGCCGCGATGCGCATCCCGATCACGGGTTCCAACCCGAAGGCCAAGCGCGTCGAGTTCCGCGCCCCGGACCCGTCCTCGAACCCGTACCTCGCCTTCTCCGCCCTCCTCCTCGCGGGCCTCGACGGCGTCAAGAACAAGATCGAGCCCGCCGAGCCGATCGACAAGGACCTCTACGAGCTCGCCCCCGAGGAGCACGCGGGCGTCCCCCAGGTCCCCACCTCCCTCCCCGCCGTCCTCGACGCCCTCGAGGCCGACAACGAGTACCTCCAGGCCGGCGGCGTCTTCACCTCCGACCTGATCGACACCTGGATCGACTACAAGCGCACCGCCGAAATCGCCCCGATCCAGCTCCGCCCGCACCCCCACGAGTTCGAGCTGTACTTCGACATCTAAGCCCGGGGTTACGCCCCGTGCGGCAACCCCCACCAGATGTACCGGAGCCCCGCCACCTCCCTCCCGGAGCGTGACGGGGCTCCCTCGCGTCGGCGGTGGGATCGATCCCCAGGACAGCTCCCGTCAGGCCGGAGAAGGCCAGGTGGCTGCGAGGATGACGTCCGCGTGGGCATCGGGCCGCGCCGCCCGTGGCCGTGGTCGGCCGGGCGGATTCTGCTGATGGTGGTGTGCGCGAGGGGCGTCGGTTATTCGCCGGTGGCGCCGTCGATGGCCTCGCGGAGGAGATCGGCGTGGCCGAGGTGGCGGGCGTACTCCTCGATCACGTGCTCGAGGACGAAGCGCACGTCGGCGGCGCCGAATTCCGGGTTCGGCATGATGCGGGTGAGGTCGGCGGTCACCTTCGTGAAGAGCTGCCGCGACTCCTCGCACGACGTCAGGTAGTCCTCGTAGACGTCCTCGGCGGACGTGGCGTCCGACTCGTCGTACCACTCGTCGCCGTCGGGGGTGGTGTAGGTCCGGTAGGGGAAGAAGCGAGGCACGGTGTCGGCCAACGTCCGCTGGAACCAGGCACGTTCGACTCCTTGCAGGTGGCGCATGAGCCCCAGCAGGGTCAACGCCGAGGATCGCAGCGGGCGTTGGCGCAGTTGGGCGTCCGTAAGGCCCTCGCACTTCCACAGGAAGGTCGCCCGGTGGTAGTCGAGATTCGAGGCGATCACCTCCAGCCAGGAGCCTGACAGCACGCGGTCGGGCCGCACGATGTTCTGCACCACGATGTCGCTCACGCTGGGGTCTCCCTACCGGTCGTGCTCGGCCGAGTTCATACGTCCCCAGGAAGACCTCACCGCGTGCCGGAACTCATCGCCCGCCCGCGATTCGAGGAGAGGCGGCCAGGAGCGCGCCGCCGATCTCCACCGCGAGACCGGCGGAAGGCTCAGTCCGCGTCCGTGTCCGCTGTTTCGCTGGGCGTCGGCGGCTTCTTCTCGTCGACGGCTTCGCTGTATGAGGCCAGTACCTCGTCCATCACCTCGTCCTCCAGGGTCTCCCTCTGGTAGAGCGTCTTGTCCTCGGCGGGGGTGGTGCCCGGCTCATCCGTCATGACCTTCGCATGTCCGCGACGACGAGGTTGATACCGACCAAGGTCGCCTCCGATCCGCGGGAGACGCTTCGTAGGGGGCTCCCCACGCCGCAGGACACGGTCCGTGGCGGCGGGGTGGGGTTGGGGGGAAGGCGGGCGAGGGGGTGTATACCGTGTATACGATGGGGTGGGGCTTCTGGCCCATGGGTTTGAACTGATGACGGAAGGCAGGCACGTCAGCATGCTCACCACGGATTCCATTCTCGGATCGGCCACATGGATCGACATCGCGGCGAAGGACACGGTGGCCGCGGCCGGGTTCTACGGGGCGGTGTTCGACTGGACGTTCCACCCGGCGGGGCCTGACGCCGGGAGTTACGGGACCTTGCAGAAGGACGGGAAGATCGTGGCGGCGCTGGGGCCGCTGGTGGACGAGGGGGCGACCCCGGCGTGGACGGTGTACTTCGAGACGCCGGACGTGGAGGCCACCGCGAAGGCGGTCGCGCAGGCCGGTGGGGCGGTGCGGGCCGAGCCGTTCGACGCGCGGGACGCGGCGCGGATGGCGGCGGTCACCGATCCGGGCGGGGCGGAATTCGCGCTCTTCCAGCCGAAGGCCCTGAAGGGGCTGGAGACCACGTCGGTGTACGGGTCGCTGGGGTGGGTCGAGCTCCAGACGGCGGACCCGGCCGCGGCGCTGGAGTTCTACCGCGGGCTGTTCGGCTGGCGGGGGGCGGACACGCAGGTGGGTGACGCGCCGTACACGTTCGTCTCGACCTCGGAGGGCGACCAGGGGAACACGGCCTTCGGCGGCATCACGGCCGCGCAGGAGGGTGTGAGCCCGCGCTGGGTGCCGTACTTCGACGTGGCGGACGCGGACGACATCGTCACCCGCGTCCAGGGCGCGGGCGGGACGGTGCTGGTGCCGACCGTGGACGTGCCGGGCATCGGCCGGATCGCCTGGTTCGCCGACCCCTCGGGCGCGACGTTCGCCGTACTCCAGCCCGCCTGATCCCGGCTGTCCCGCGCCGCCCCGGGGCCGTACGCCCCGGGGCGGCGGTCTGTCCGGGGCGGGTCGGGCGGCGGCAGGGCAGACTGGGGGTATGCCTGAATTGCCGGAGGTCGAGTCCCTGAGCAGGTTCCTGGCCGAGCAGCTGGTCGGCCGTACGGTCGAGCGGGTGTACCCGGTCGCCGTGCACGCGCTCAAGACGTACGACCCGCCGATCGGAGCGCTGGAGGGGCGGACCTTCGACGCCGTGGGGCGGCACGGCAAATTCCTCGACCTCACGGCCGGGGAGCTGCACCTCGTGATCCACTTGGCGCGGGCCGGGTGGGTGCGGTGGACGGAGAAGATGGCGGACGCGCCGCCGCGCCCCGGCAAGGGACCGCTGGCACTGCGCGTACGGCTCGCCCCGGCAGGGGGAAACGGGGCCGGGGACGAGGCCGGAAGCGACACCGAAACCGGTGCCGGAAGCGGGCCCGGAACGACCGGCGGCGAGGGAACCGGCTTCGACGTCACCGAGGCCGGTACCCAGAAGGGCCTCGCGGTCTACGTCGTACGGGACCCGCTGGACGTTCCGGGCGTCGCACGCCTCGGCCCCGACCCCTTCGCCGCCGACTTCACCCTCGCGGCCTTCACCGAACTGCTGGCGGGCAAGCGCAGCCAGATCAAGGGCGTACTGCGCGATCAGAGCGTGATCGCCGGGATCGGGAACGCGTACTCCGACGAGATCCTGCACGCGGCGCGCATGTCGCCGTACAAGCTGGCCGCCACGCTCACCGAGGACGAGGTGGCCACGCTCTACGACGCGGTCGGTACGACGCTGGCCGACGCCGTCGAGCGGTCGCGCGGGCTGCCGCTGCGCGATCTGAAGTCGGAGAAGAAGAGCGGGCTGCGGGTGCACGGGCGCAAGGGCGAGCCGTGTCCGGTGTGCGGGGACACGATCCGCGAGGTGTCCTTCAGCAACTCGGCGATGCAGTACTGCCCGACGTGCCAGACCGGCGGCAAGCCGCTGGCGGACCGGCGGATGTCCCGGCTGCTCAAGTAGGCGCACACGTGAGCTCGCGCGATCACTCAAGCAGCCGCTCAAGCAGGCGCTCAGGCAATCGCTCAGGCAGGCGCTCAGGCGCTTGCTCACGCGGCTGCCCAAGCGGCCCGTCAACTGGCGTCGCACGGGCCCGCGTCGAGGTCTCGCCCGCTCAAGTGCGGTACGCCCCGCTCCGGTTCGGCGGACGCCGGGGTTCCGAGTTGGTTGACCGGTGACGTTAACCGTTGGTAGCGTAATGAGGCAAAAATGTGATCACCTGCTACCGGGTGTGGGCTCCTGCCATGCCGGGTGGATACCAGGGGAGTACCAGGTGTGATCGAACGCGATGGGGAACGCTCAGGCCCGTAAGTGCTCCCGCAGTCGCCCTCGTTGGCCATTTTCGGCCAATCGGGGTGGCGTCGCGTTGTGGAAAGGCGCCCGCTCGGGGGCAGGCCGCCGATGTGGTTCTTACTCGGAAGAGACACGGGCGGATTTATGACTTCGGAAATTCTCCACCATTCGCGTCGCATGCCGTTTCCCGCGCGGCTCCGCGTGGTGTTGTTCATGGAGGACCAGATCCTGCGCCTCGGGGTGCAGGCGATCATGTCGGGTCTCGCGACCGGTGTGGAGACGTACTTCGCGGCGAACGAGTTCGACTTCATCGGCAAGGTGCGCGAACACGCCCCCGACGTGGCGGTGTTGACCGCGACCAACCGGCGGCTGTGGACGGTCGTCGGGGAAGCCGGGAGGGCCGGGGCGACCGGACGGGTCGGGGCCGCCGGGGGTGTCGGGAGCGCCGGGGGCGAGAACCCGTCGCCACGGCTGCTGTTGGTGATCGAGCAGCATCAGACGGGGGACCTGGCGGGGCTGCCCGCCGACGGTTATCTGATCCGGCAGGACCTGTCGGCGGCCGGAATGGCCCGCGCTCTCGACCAGTTGGCGGCCGGGGAGATGGCGATTCCGGTGGAGCTGGGCCGCAGCCTCATCCAACAGGCGGCGGCAGCGGCCCCGGTGAAGCGGCGCGGGGCGCTGACGTCACGTGAGAACGAGACGCTGGTGCTGCTGGTGCGCGGCCTGAGCAACAAGCAGATCGGCAGGCGTCTGTTGATCTCCGAGCACGGCGCCAAACGGCTGGTGAGCAGCGTCCTGCTGAAGCTCGACGCCACGAACCGGACCAGCGCCGTCGTCAAGGCGATCAGGATGGGGCTGGTCGACGAGGCGACGCTGGCGGACACCGCGAACTGACGGCTGCGCCCGCCCGCGTGAGACGTGAGCCCGTACGGACAGGGGCCGTACGGGCGCGGGCGGCGCTACGGCCACAGGCGGCGCGGGCGCGGGCCGTACGAGCGGAGACGGCACCGGCACCGGCACCAACCAAACGAGCGGCGGCCGCACGCGCCCACCTCGCCCGGCCGCAGGCCCCAACGGCTCACCTCACGCGCCCGCCGCGAACACCCGCGTAAATTCCGTTGAACATTCGGCGTACGAGGCGGCCAACCCCGCCGTACCGCGCGGGCACGCGGCTAGTGTCAGCGGCCGTGACCTCCGTTCCCGACATCGACGACGGCGCCGGGACCTCCGCGCGGCCGGCCCCCGGAACCGACTGGGCGCCGGGCCGCGACGCCCGCCCGGAAGCGGTCCCGACACCCCGCGGCCCCGACGAAGGCGACCGCGACGGCGACCGCACGACCACCCCGTACCCCCTCCCCGTCCGCCTCGCCGCGGCCCTCCTCGGCCTCGCCGCCGTCGCCGCCATGTGCTGGAGCGGGCTCAACCACGACGTGCGGTACGTCCTCGGCGGCATGCGGGCGAGCGGGCGCGGCGGGATTCCGGCGTCCGGCACCTTCGTGCACCGGCCGCTCGCGTACCGCTGGCCGCTGTCGTGGCTCGACCACCTCACCGCCGGGCCGGTCGCCGTGCGCGAGGCGTCGATACGGCTGCTGGTGATCGTCGTCGCGGCGGCCGTCGTGTGGTGGCTGCGCCAGGGCCTCGCGCGCCACCTGCCGCGCCGCGAGGCGAACGCGGTGGCGGGAGCCGTGGGGCTCGCGCTGCTCTTCGCGCCCGCCTGGGACTTCCTCCAGCCGGAGTGGGTGGCCGTGCTGTGCGCGGTGGCCGGTCTCGCCGCCGCGCTCGCGCCGCGCCGCACCTGGGTGGCCGTCGGCCTCGGCGGCGTGCTGGTCGCGCTCGCGGTGCTGGTGAAGTACACGACCGCGCCCACGGCGCTGCTGCCGCTGGGCGCGCTCCTCGTCCTGGACCGGAGGCGCGGCTGGCTGACCACGGCAGCCGCCGCCGTCGCCGCCCCCGCGGGCTTCGCGCTGGCGATCCTCGTGCAGCCGCGCGAGTGGCGCTGGTTCAACGAACTGTCGGCGCTGAACCCCAACACCCCTTTGCAGAAAGGCCTGCACTCCGCCGACGTGCACGCGCTGATCACCACGGTCGGCACCGAGGCGCTGATGAATCCGGTGGTGGCGCTGCTGCCCGCCGCCGTGGTGCTGCTCGCGCGCGGCAGCGCGTCCCGCGCCGCCCGCTGGGCGTGGCCGCTGCTGACGGCGGCCGGGGTCGCGGGCGTGCTGGCCGCGCTGGTGGTGCAGGGGCAGTGGTTCCAGTACCACCTGGCCGCGCTCCCGGTGCTGGCCGCCGCCCTGTGCGGTCTCGCCGTCGCCCGCCGCCCCGACCTGCCGCTGCTCGCCGGGGCCCTGCTGCTCGGCGTCGCCGTCCCCCTGATCGCCGGGCAGTCCTGGAACTGGCGGCACGCGCACGAGACGGCCGCGTACACGCTGGTCTCGGCGGTCGTCGTGGCGACGCTGCTCACGGCCTCGCTGCACGGGCGTGCACGGGTACGGGGACGAGTACGGGCACGGGTACCCGGACAGGTGCCGGTACGCGCCCCCTCCCCCGGCCTCCTCCTCCGCTCCGTCCCGGCCCTCGCCCTGCTCCTCGCGCTGGCGATCCCGGTGTGGCCGACGACGCCGTACTCGTACGACACCCGGCACTCGACCTTCACCTCGCTCGAACGCGCCGCCACCCGGCACGAGTTGACCCGGTGGCTGACCGGCGTCCGGCACCGTATCGGCGCGGACACCCCCGTCACGTACCTGGCGTTCGGCGACATCGGCTATCTGCTCGGCAACCCGACGCACTGCCGCTACCCGACGCCCGACTTCCTCCAACGCACGCGCTACGACCGGTCGATCACCAGTCAGGTCAGCTACCGCGAGAATCTGCGCTGCCTGAGCGACCCCGCCTCGCGCTACGCCGTGCTCGACACCTTCTGGTTCCCGCTGGGCCAGGTCGCGCCCGAGGCGGCGGACACGATCCGCGCCCGGTTCGACTGCCACCGGCCCGTCGCCGCCCTGCCCGCCTACCACTTGGTGATCTGCCCGCGCCGCTGACCCGCTGTCGGCGGCCCGGACCGGGGGTTGTCCCCACCGGGCGTTCGGGTGACAGCTCCATCGATCATGGTGCGCGGCGCGGGTTGGATGGACGCAGTCCGCACGGGGCGGACCTGGGTCGTCCAACGGGGAGCCGTCATGAGGGTGTCGTTGTCGGGGAAGCGCACGATCGTGGCGGCGTGGTCGGTGGCACTGGCCGCGTCCGCGCTGGCGGCGGTGCCCGCGCACGGCTCGGGCGGCCGACACCACTACGGGCAGGGGGACTTGCGCGGCGACCTCGCCGCGGTGCGGGCCGCGGGGGACGGCCAGGTCAATGTCGTGGCGCGGGTCGACACCCCGGACGGGCCGCTGCGGGCGCGGTTCGGCACGGCGGGACGCGGCTCCAAGGAACCCGTCCCGTGGGAACCGGAGTTCCGCGCGGCGAGCACCACCAAGACCTTCACGGCGGTCGTGGTGCTCCAACTGGCCGCCGAGGGCAAGCTGTCGCTGGACGACACCGTCGAGCACTGGCTGCCCGGCGTGGTGCGCGGCCACGGCAACGACGGCTCGCGGATCACGGTGCGGGACCTGCTGCGGCAGACCAGCGGGCTCTACGACTACGTGGCCGACCCGTCCGTCCAGGACCGGCTCTTCCACCACTTCGACGAGAACCGCTACGACGTGACGCCCGCCCCGCAGCTCGTCGCCCTCGCGATGAGCCACCCGCCGCTGTTCACACCGGGACCGGCGGGTACGGCCCGGCAGTGGGCGTACTCCAACACCAACTACCTGCTGGCCGCGATGATCGCGGAGAAGGCGAACGACAGGGCGGAGCGGACGGCGGGCGGATCGGGCGCCACCTGGCGGGAGTTGGTCGAGCACCGCGTCATCGCGAAGCTGGGGCTGCGGCACACGTACATCCCCGGCGACAATCCGTTCCTGGTCGGGCCGCACGAGCGGGTGACCGTGGACGCTCCCGACGGCGGAGTGCTCGACGCGACCGAGCTGAGCTTCCAGCACACGGCGGACTCCGGGGTGGTGAGCACGCCGGGCGACCTCAACACCTTCTTCCGGGCGCTCGCGACCGGCGAACTGCTGCCCGCCGAGCAGTGGCGGGAGATGCGCGAGACGGTGCCGTACGACGATCTGCCGGTGCCGCCGTCCGGCAGGCAGGGCGGTTACGGGCTCGGGCTGCGCGTGGTCCCGCTGAGCTGCGGCGGCGTCTCCTACCTGCACGAGGGCGACGGTTTCGGCGTGTACACCCGGCCCGCCGTGAGCGCCGACGGCCGCCGCGCGGTGACGGTGTCGGTGACCACCACCACCGCGCTGATCGACCAGGACAAGGTCAATCGCGCGGTGGAGGCGCTCACCGACGACGCGCTGTGCGACCGTCAGGCGCCGTGACCCGCGCCGACGGCATCACGAACGGCGCGGGTCGCACTCCGGTCAGGCGCTGTAGACCTCCAGTTCGGAGAGCTGCCCGGCGGGCCAGCCGGTGTTGGCGGTGAAGTTCAGCCGCACGTAGCGCGCGGTGACCGCCGACGGCAGGTTGATCGTCACGGAGTTCCCCGACGCGGGGTTGAACGTGTAGTTCTGCGCGGGGATCTGGGTGGTCAGCGGGACGCTGGGGCCGGCCTGTACGGAGATGGTCTGGGAGCGGGTGCTCCAGGCGGTGGGCGGCGGCAGCTTGAGCACCAGCCGCTTGACGGTGGTGGTGAGGCCGAGGTCGACCTGGATCCACTGCGGGAAGGCGTTGTTGTTGCTCTCCCAGTACGAGTTGGGATCGCCGTCGACCACGTTGCCCGAGCCGTAGACCTGGGTGTGGCTGCTCTCCGAAGTGGCCTTGCCCAGGGCGAGGTTGGTGCCCGGCGGCACGGTCGTCGCGTCGGTGGTGACGCTGACCTGGTTGGACGCGGGGGACACGTTGCCCGCCGCGTCGACGGCCTGGACGGTGAAGGCGTAGGCGGTGGACGGGCTGAGCCCGGTGACGGTGGCGGTCGTGGCGTTGCCCGCCGCGCTGCCCGCCTGGGTGCTGGTGGAGCCGGTGACCCGCATGATCCGGTAGCCGGTGACGCCGACGTTGTCGGTCGAGGCGGTCCAGGCCAGCGCGGCGGTGGTGTCGGTGTGCCCGGTGACGTGCAGCGTGCCGGGCGCGGTCGGCGGTACGGTGTCGCCGCCGCCGGAGACCAGCGGCTGGGTGGGGCGGACCGCGGTGAGGGCGATCTGGCCCTTGAGCATCTTGCCGCCGTCGCCGGTCAGCCGCAGGTAGTAGTCCGACGAGCAGGCCGTACCGTCCTCGTCCAGCGCCAGGAAGCCGGAGTTGGTGGGCGTCCACGCCTGGGACTCAGCGGTCTTGGCGATCTGGTTGCCCTCGTTGTACTCGTCGAACATCGAGATGTAGATGCCCTGCACCCCGGCCCGGCAGACGTTGTAGAACTGCCGCCACATGAAGTCGCCGTGCGCGCGCTGCCGTCCGGAGACGTCACCGGGCAGGACGCACGGCTGGTAGTCGATGCCGTGCGCGGCGCAGTCGGCCTCGTCGCCGACGGTGTAGGTGTTGTAGGCGTTGTCGGAGTCGCCCGCGTTGCCGATCGCGCCGACCATCCACGGCGAGATCATGTTGAACGCGTGGTAGACGTCCGAGTAGCCGGTGCGGGTGCCCGCGCCGCCGGTGCGCCACTCGCGCGGCACCCCGCCGATGACGTAACAGCCCTGTCCCTTGAACCAGTTGATGACGTCGATGCAGGCGTCGGTGCTGAACGGGTGGTTGTTGTCGTTGAAGCCGAAGCCCCAGATGCAGACGACCGGCTTGCCGTTCTGCGTCGCGTACGCCGAGGAGGCCGTGTGGGCCTTCATCTTGTTGGTCCAGTCCGTCTTGATCTCGGACTGCATGTTCGTCCAGCCGGTGACGTCGTACATGATGTAGAACTTCCGGCTGTGCGACTCCGCGGCGCTGCGCACCTTGGTGGCCATCGCGTCGCGCGTCGGGCCTTCGCCGCCGGTGGGGTTGAAGCGCTGGAGCGCGGCGGTGTCGATGCCGTACTGCTGCATCCACTGGAAGTGCGTGTCGACGGTCTGCTGGTCGTAGGACGAGAAGAGCGTCGCGGGCTGGCCGTTGCCGAGGGCGGCGTATCCCGTCTGGTAGGTGTGGGTGTACTCGCGCATGTCCGGCCAGCTACTGATGCCGGTGTTGGACGGTGACGGGGTCTGGCCCCAGTTCTGCGTCCAGTGCCACCAGCCGTTGATCGGGGCGCCGTCGCCGATGCAGGCGAACCAGCCCTGATAGCCGACCGTGACCTTCCCGACCACGTCTCCCGGCCCGCTGGCCGCTGTCGCGCTGCCCGCGGCGGCGGTCTCCGCGACACCTAGGGTTCCTGCCGCAGTGGCCGCTATGGCGGCTTGCAGGAAGACCCGGCGTGTGACACCCATCTGGACTCCTCCGATCGGCTGTCAACTCCCGCCGCCCGCGCGGCCGTCGGGCACTCGGGTGAGTGCTCGGGCGAGTGCTCTGCGGCAGGGGCCGGAAGTCTGGTGCGGGGGATCGTAACGACAGGGTTACGTGAGCGCAATAGATCGCGCAGCAGGCGAAATAATTGACAGAGATGACGCAAGAACCGTTCTGTCGTGGTTTTCGGTGGTGCCGCGCGGGATGGGCGCAAAGGTTCACAAGATTGGAACCGGGATCTCAGCGGAATCCAAGAAACGATTCATACGGTCCTCCGCATGGATGACGAACAGACGTCCGGCGGAGCTGGGGGTGACGCCGGGAGCGGGGCCGGAGACGTGGCCGGAGACGTGGCCGGAGACGTGGCCGCGGACACAGCCTGGGACGATGCCGGGAACGAGACGGGGAGCGGGGCCGCCGCGCACTGGTGGACCCGGCGGCCCCTCGTGGTGTCCACCACGACACTCGCGGTGATCGCGGTGCTGACGCTGGCCACCGTCATCCAGTCGCCGTCCGCGCGGGCCGGGGCGGACGGAAAGGCGACCAGCGGCGCGACGGACAAGGCGTCCCCCTCCCCCGCCCCCACCACCGCGAAGCCCTTCACCCCGGCGCAGGCGCCCTCGACCGCCACGCCCTCGACCACCACGCCGCCGACCACCACGCCGCCCTCCCCCTCGGCCGCTCCCCCGCAGAAGACGACGGCCACACCCGCGCGGGACACCCAGGCCGAGCTGCGCGCGGCGATCAAGGCCCTGTCCGACACCGGCTCCGGGCACTTCTCGGTCGCCGTGACCGAACTGGGCGGGGACAGCGACGACAGCGGCAGCACGGTCGCCACGTACGACAGCGGCGACACGACGGCGTACGACACCGCGAGCATCGTCAAGGTCGACATCCTGGCGGCGCTGCTGCTCCGGCATCAGCGCGCGGGCACCCAACTGACCTCCGGGCAGCGCGACTTGGCCACCGACATGATCGAGCAGAGCGACAACGACGCGGCGCTCGCGCTGTGGGAGGCCATCGGCGGCGGGCCGGGGCTGGCGTCCGCCAACGCCTCGCTCGGCCTGAGCCACACCACCCCCGGCAGCGGCGAATTGTGGGGCCTGACCCAGACCACCGCCGCCGACCAGATCACCCTGCTGCGCGCGGTCTACGGAGACGGCGACGACTCCCCGCTCAGCGCCGCCTCACGCGACTACATCTCGGACCTGATGCACGCGGTCACCGCCGACCAGCGGTGGGGCGTGTCGGCCGCCGACTCCGACGGCGGCGACTACGCGCTCAAGAACGGCTGGCTGCCGCGGAGCGCCACCGGCCTGTGGGACGTCAACAGCATCGGGAAGGTCGAGCACGACGGCCATACGCTGCTGGTCGCGGTGCTCTCCGGCGGCCATGTGTCGGAGCAGGACGGGATCGCGCTGGTGGAACGGGTCGCGGAGGCGGCGGCGAAGGCCGTGACGTAAGGAGAAGGCCCGTCCCGTAGGAAGCCAGGAAGCCAGGAAGCCGCCCAGGGGTGCCCGGGACTCCGGCGCTCAGCCCGCTGACCAGGCGATGACCGGCGGTACGACGCGGGCGCACAGCGGGTGCCCCTTGGGGTCGGTGAGGCCGAGGCGCCCGGTGAGCCGCCCGGAGCGTACGGCGGCGGCGAGCACGTCCGGCTCGACGGCTTCGAGCAGCAGCTTGGCGCGGCGGAACACCGCGAAGGACCCGTCCGCGCCGACCCCGCCCCACGACAGATAGACGAAGCGCCCGCCCGGCCCGCCCTGCACGTAAGGGCCGGTCAGCTCGGTGCCGTCCGCGACCGTCCGCGCGACGCACTCCAGCGTCCATACGGCGCGGTCCGCGTCGCCGGGGGTCGGGTCGAGCAACTCCCCCGGTTTCGCGCGCCGTTGAACGGCGACGTGGATGTCCGTGTATCCGGGGAAGCCGGGGGCGGCGGCGCAGGCGCGACCGGGAAGGCCGGTGCCTTCGATGCGGAGCGTGACGGGCGTGGAGGTGCCGGGCGTCGCTGGGGCCATGCGGTCATTCTGGCATTCCGCGCATCCGACCGGACGGGTTTGTCAGTTTGGATTGACGCGACATCGCGCGTCAGCCTAGCCTGACACCCATGGATACCAACAGTGTCTCCGCGGCCGTGAACTCGGACGACCCCGCGGTCGGCCTGCGGGCCGTCGGCGCGCTGCACCGGCTCGCCGAACAGGTCGAGGCCGCGCATGTGGCGCTGGCCCGCCGGAAGGGCTGGTCGTGGGAGCAGATCGGCGACGCCCTCGGGGTGTCGCGTCAGTCGGTGCACGCGAAGTACGGAAAGTGAGGCCCCCGATGCCGGAGAACACCGCTCACGCCCGGTTCAAGCTCGTCATGGAGCAGGCGGGCGAGGAGGCCGCCCGGCGCGGCGACCGCCGGATCGGCACCGATCACCTGCTGCTCGCGCTGCTCCGCGACGAGTCCGCCCAGCCCGCCCGCGCCCTCGGCGTCACCCTCGCCGAGGGGCACGCGGCCCTCGAAGCGCTCGACCGGGCCGCCCTCGGCTCGCTCGGCATCCACCTCGACATCCCCCTCGCCCCGCCGCCGGTCCGCGGCCGGCGGCGTATCACCCTCAATTCGGCCGCCCGCGCGACCGTCGTCGCCGCCAAGCGCGAGGCCGAGCGCGAGCGGCGCGGACGCCGTATCGAGCCCCGCCATCTGCTGCTCGCGCTCCTGCCCGCCCCGCACCCCGACCCCGCCGCGACGCTGCTCAGCGCCCTGGACCTCGACCCTGCCACCGTCCGCGAACGCCTGGCGGGCTGCTGAGCCCACCGCCGCCGGGCGGTCCTACGCCTCCGCCGGAGCCAGATCGTGCGGCGCGATGCCCAGGACCCGGTGGAGTTCGCGCTCGCCGAGCGCCGTGACCTTCACCGCGCGGCCGGTGCCGATACGGGTGGCCCAGGCGCGGGTGAGGACGAGGCGGCAGAGTTCCGCGCCCGCGGTGCCGCCCAGGTGGGGGCGCCGCTCGGTCCAGTCGAGGCAGGGACGGGCCAGCGGGCGGCGGGACGAGGGCGGCCCGGACAGATCCGCGCCGAGGCCGGTGAACCAGGCCACGCCGTCGTCGGTGAGGGCGAAGCCGGTGTCCTGCCGGAGCAGGCCGTTGCCGGTCAGCGCGTCGGTGAGGGCCACGCCCAGCCGGCCGGCGAGGTGGTCGTAGCACGTACGGCCGCGCGCCATCGCCCGGCCCGCGCTGTGCGCCCGCAGCCCGGCGCCGGTGGTCCGGGGTACGGCGACGGCCACCCGTTCCGCCATGTCCTCGACGAATCGGGCCGCTTCGGGGCCGGCCAGGCGTACGTAACGGTGCCGCCCCTGGTGTTCGCGGGCCAGCAGCCCGCCGTCGACCAGGCGGGTCAGGTGCTCGCTCATGGTGGACGGCGCGACCCCGCAGTGCCGGGCCAGCTCCCCGCCGGTCCAGGCCCGCTTGTCCAGCAGCGCCAGGCAGACCGCGGCCCTGGTCTCGTCGGCCAGGAGCGCGGCGAGGGCCGCGAGCCGGGGGACGGCGGGGTCGGCCAGCGCGGGGGTACGGGGGTCGCCGGTCCTCGGCGCCCCCGGGGTCCTGGTGCGGGTGGTCATGTCCCCATCCTCGCCCCGCGACGTTTCGGCGGCCACCGAAAGGCCGGGGGCGGGAGGGCGCGGGGTCCGAGGCGGTACGGGGACGGGCGTCGGTACGGGGACGGCCGTAGATACGGGGTTGGGCGTCGGTTCGGGGACGGGCGTCGCTACGGGAACGGGCGTCGGTTCGGGGACGGCCGTCGGTTCGGGTTCGACCGTCGGCGGGAACCGTCCTTCGGCCCCGAGCCCGGGCCCGCGCAACGGACGGCGGGCCCAGGCCGGTTCGACCGGGCTGCTCGTGTGACGAGGCGTCAGCCGGTGGGCGCGGCCACGTCGATGAGCACCTTGCCGATGACGCTGTCCTCCACCGCCTGGTGGGCTCGGGCGGTCTCGGCGAGCGGGAAGCGGTGGAAGGGCAGCCCGGCGTCGGGGCCCGCGTGGAGGGCGTCGTCGGCGACGGCGGCCGTGACCGCCGCGACGGCGTGGGCCTTGGCGGCGGGCGGGACCGTGTAGACCAGGACGCCCTGCCAGCGCAGGTTGAGCGCCATGGAGGGGCGGACCGGCACGGCGGCCGAGGCGTCGTCGTCGGCGTAGAAGGCGATGACGGCGTCGGGGGCGGCGACGGCCCGGTCGAGGGCGGCGTTGGCGGCCGGGGCGACCTCGACCACGATGTCGACGCCGTCCGGGGCGATCCGGCGGATCTCGGCGGCGGCGTCCTGGGCGCGGTAGTCCACGACGTGATGGGCTCCCGCGGCCCGCGCGAGGTCACCCTTGGCGGGTCCGCTGACCGTGCTGACGACGGTGGCCCCGGCCCAGCGGGCGAGCTGGATCGCGGCGTTGCCGACGGCGCCCGCGCCGCCCGCGACCAGGACCGTACATCCGTCGAGGGCGCCGGGGGCGAGCCGCTCGGGGCCGCCGTCCGCGACGGTGAGGGCGCGGTGCGCGGTGAGGGCGGGGATGCCGAGGCTCGCGCCGAGGTCGAAGGAGGCGTGGTCGGGCAGGGCGACGGCCTGGCCCGCGGGCAGCGCCACGTACTCCTGCGCGGTGCCGTCCGCGCGGCCGTACGCGGCCTCCCAGATCCAGACGCGCTCGCCGATCCGCGTCTCGGGGACGCCGGAGCCGACCGCGTCGATGACGCCGGAGCCGTCCTGGTTCGGCACCTGCGCCGAGGCGGGGGCGGTGTTGCGCCGCGACTTCCAGTCCGTCGGGTTGACGCCGGAGACGTGGACGCGGACCCGTACCTCGCCGGGTCCCGGCTCCGGAACCGGGCGCTCGGTGAGCGTGAGGACGTCGGGGCCGCCGTTGCTGGTGTAAGTGATCGCCTTCATGCCGCGTACAAGTGACGTGCCCGCCCGTTTCTTCCCCGTGGCCGGAATCCACTGGTCCATTTGATCCGCCCGCCGCGTAAATCCCGGTGCCCGCCGGGCGGCCGGGTGATCCTTGGCCGCAAAGCACCGGCCAGGCCGACCCTGGCCGGGACCACCGGCCGGGCTGCCCCCTGGCCGCGGCTATGAGGCGGCCGGGACATCCCCGGCCGCGACCACCGGCACGACCTGGAGCGCCCATGACCACTCCGGATTCCCCCGTCGACCGCACCGGCACCTTCTACGAGGCGGTCGGCGGCAGTGACGCCCTGCGCCGCCTCATCGACAGCTTCTACGAGCAGGTCCTCGTCGATCCGCTCCTCGCCCCGGTCTTCGTGCACTTCACCCGGGCCCATGTCGACCATGTCGTCGTCTGGCTCACGGAGGTCTTCGGCGGCCCCGCCGAGTACACCGCCCGCCTCGGCGGCCACCAGGCCCTGCTCTCCCAGCACCTGGACCTGCGGATCACCGAGGAACAGCGGGCGCGCTGGGTGGAGTTGATGCTCGCGACCGCCGTGAAGGAGCTGCCCGCCGACGCGTTGCTGCGGCAGCGCTTCGCCGAGTACATCGAGTGGGGCACGCGGATCGCCATGTCGGTCTCCCACCAGGAGAGTTCCGATCTCGGCGACCCCGGTCCCGTACCGCACTGGGGCTGGGACGGGCTGGCGCGGTAGTCCGGGTATTCCGTGAGTAAAAATTCGTCGCCGCCGGCTCCGGCGGGCATATTCGGAATAGCACCGTCCGAAATTCTCCCCGGCGGGAATCGGCAGGTGGACGTTTGCGTATTCACCGCTCAACCCCTTTACGGGGCGGCTGAGTTCGGAGTCGTAGCCCTTTTGGGCAGCTGTTCGCCCGGCGAGCGCGCTTGTTATGGTGCCGGGCATGAAAACCTCCGAAACGCTGACACCGTTACTGCTCGATCATTTCGGCCAGAACCAGCACGAGGAGAACGTCAAGCTGCGCGCGCTCGGCCCGGTGGCGCTGGTGGAACTGCCCGGCGGGGTACCGGCCTGGGCCGTCACGCACCACGAGACGCTGCGGCAACTGCTGGTCGACCCGCGGGTGTCGAAGGACCCGCGGCAGTGGCCGCGCAACACCGAGGGGCGGCTGCCCGAGGACTGGCCGCTGCTGAACTTCGTCAGCCTCCCCGGGATACTCACGCGGGACGGCGCCGAGCACCGGCGGCTGCGCGCGCTCGCGGGCCAGGCGATGACGCCCCGCCGAACGGCCGCGCTGCGCCCGCGGATCGAGGAGCTGGCGCACCGCCTGCTGGACGAAGCGGCCGCGCGCGGCGACGAGTTCGACCTGCGCGAGGATTACGCGCTCCCGCTGCCGGTCAAGGTGATCGCCGAACTGCTGGGCCTGCCGCCGATGGACGGCGAGCGGCTGCGTACGCTCTCCGACGCCGTGCTCAGCAGCCACCCCGCGGCCAAGGGCAACCAGACGCAGGAGGCCCAGGACCAGCTCCTTGTCCTGCTCGCCGAGGCGGCACAGGCCAAGCGCGAGAGCCCCGGCGACGACCTGACCAGCGCGCTGATCGCCGCCAGCGAGGAAGGCGACCGGCTGAGCGAGGACGAGGTCGTGGTCATCATGCTCACCGTGCTGGTGGGCGGCCACGAGACCACCGTCAACCTGATCACCAACGCGGTCAGGGCGCTGCTCGCCAACCCGGGACAACTGGCACGGGCCCGGTCCGGCGAGGTCTCCTGGGGCTCCGTCATCGAGGAGGTCGTGCGTTACGACTGCCCGGTCGGCCACTTCCCGCTGCGCTACGCCCTGGAGGACATCCCGGTCGGCGACGTGGTGATCCGGCGCGGCGAGGCCATGCTCGCCTCCTACGCCGCGGCCGGCCGTGACGACCAGCAGTTCCCCGACGCCGACAGCTTCGACGTCGCGCGCCCCAATTCCCGCCAGCTCTCCTTCGGCAACGGCCAGCACTTCTGCATTGGCGCCGGACTGGCGCGGCTGGAGGGCGAGATCGCGTTGAGCGTCCTGTTCGAGCACTTCCCGAAACTGCGGTTGTCACGGCCGTCAGGGTGCCCGGTGCAGTCGTTCATCATCAACAGCGCCAGCGAACTGTGGGTTTCCGGTTCGGGCTCGGGTTCTTGACTACGGTTTCAGCTCGGGTTCCAGCTCGGATTCCGACTCCGGCGAATGGGCCGTCATTCTCTCGGCTCCGCTGACGCCTTCGGTGGACACGAGGGTTCACCTCTGCTCGTAAACTGAAGGCGTGGCATTCATGAGCACCCCGCACCGCTGCTTCCCGTGACCGGGAGCCTTCGAGGGCGATGCCGGACGGCGTCGCCCTCCTCGGCGTGCCCATAACGCCGCCTTCTGGCTCGTTCCGCCCGCGGAGCGGGAATCCGGGCGCGCGCGGGCGCGGTCCCTTCCCTTCACCGTTGCCAGGAGTGCTCTCCATGCCCGTGCCGCTTCCGCCTGCCCTCGCACAGATCCTCGATGTCCTGCGCTGCCCGATCTGTCGCGGCCCCCTCCGGCCGGACCGGGGCGCGTTGCGCTGCCCCGCGGGCCACACCTTCGACCTCGCCCGCCACGGCTACGTCGGCCTGCTGACCGGCACCCGCGCCGTCAGCGCCGACGACGCCGCCATGGCACAGGCCCGCGCCCGCTTCCTGGCCACCGGCGCCTACCTCCCCATCCGGCACGCCGTGGCCCGGCTGGCCGCCGACGCCGGGCCGGGCACCGTCCTGGACGTCTGCTGCGGCACGGGCTACTACCTGGCCGGCGTGCTCGCCCGGCTCACCGACGCCCGCGGCCTGGGGCTCGACGCCTCGGTACGCGCCCTGCGCTCGGCCGCCCGCGCCCACGAACGAGCCGCCGCGGCGAGCTGGGACGTCTCCCGCCGCTTCCCGGTCGCCGACCGCGCGGCCGACCTCGTACTGAACGTCTTCGCGCCGCGCAACCCGGCCGAATTCCGCCGGGTCCTGCGCCCGACGGGCCGTCTGATCGTCGTCCGTCCGACCGACCGCCACCTGGCCGAACTGCGGCACCGCGTACGGGCCATGGTCACCGTCGACCCCGCCAAGGAACAACGCCTGCACCACGCCCTCGACCCCCACTTCATGGCCGCCAGGACCGAGCGGGTCGACTACCTCGCCCCGCTCACCGGGTCCGACGCCCTGGACCTGGTGGGCATGTCACCGAGCGCCCGTCACGTGAGCCGCGCGGACGCCGGGAGCGGCCCGCTGCCAGGTCACGTGACCGTCTCCGTCCTGGCCACCGTCTACCGGCCGCGGTGACCGTCCGGCGGCGGAGTCGGCGCTGGCCTAGGACCTGTCCAGGGCCGACTCCGCCGCCGCCAGGATCTCGGTGACGCGCAGGCCGAAGCGGGCGTCGCAGGCGTGCGGAGTGCCGGAGGTGAGCGCGGTGATGGCGTGGGCCAGGGAAGCCGTCGCCTCGCCCGCGACGCCGTCGGGGTAGGCCACGACGCCCTGGCCGCCGCGCAGTTCGACGACCACGCCCGCGGCGGCCGGCGGCGCGGTCAGCGTGAGGGTGGAGGTGCTGGAGGCACCGGATTCGTGACGGAGCGTCAAATGTACGGTGTCGCCGGGGCCGTTGGCCGCGGTGACGGCGGTGACGTCCCCGAGTACGGGCAGCAGGACGGACAGCGCGTGCGGGCCGACGTCCCACAGGCCGCCCTTCTCCCGCCGCCACGGCGAGTCCGCGAAGGGGTTCTCGTCTCCGGTGAAGACGGCGCTGTACCAGTCCGCGCGGCCGGTGTACCACTCGCCGCGCGCCGCCTGCTCCTCGATCCACCCGGCTGTCGCCGGGTCGAAGCGCAGGGTGAAGAAGACCACCGACCCGACTCCGGCCGCCGTGACGGCCTCGGCCACCGCCTTCGCGTCCTCCACGGTCGTCGCCACCGGCTTGTCCAGCAGCACGTGACGGCCCGCGCGGGCCGCCGCCACCGCCAATGGCGCCTGCAAATGCGGCGGCAGCGCGACCGCCACCGCGTCCACATCCGCGATCAGCGCCTCCGCGTCCCGGTACGCCCGCGCACCGAACTGCGCCGCCACCTCAGCCGCCGCCTCCGGCCTCCGGCCCCAGACCCCGACGAATTCCACCTCCGGGTGGGCGGCGAGAGCGGGTCCATGGGCGAGCCGGGCCCAGGGGCCGGTGCCGAGAAGTCCGAAGCGCATGGTCATGAGGCCGAGCCTACCGGCGTCCCGCCCGGTCACGGCTACCCGGCGGGGTCCGCCGCCGGGGTGCGGCTGCGCGAGGGGGGCTGGGCTCCTGGGGTGCGGCTGCGCGGGGGGGGTGCGCCCCTCCGGTACCGCTGCGCGGTGGGGTTCGCCGCCAGGTCACCGCCACGCGCCGGGGTTCGCTGCACGGGTGCCCCTGCGCGGGGGGCTGCGCCCCTCCGGTACCGCTGCGCGGTGGGGTTCGCCGGTGGGGTGCGTTTGCGTGAGGTGGGTTCGCCGGTAGCCAGCGAGCCGAAGGCGGCGCCGGTGTTGAAAGGGAGAACGCGCACAGCGACCGAGGAACGAGGGAGCGAGCACGATCGACCGTCGACACCGGATCTAAGCCGCCGGAGGCGAGAGGGCGGCAAAAAAAGGGGATCGCGGTGAGCTGACACAAGAGGGCTCCCACGCACGGTGAGGATGCGCGAGGCGGTTCCCCGCACGGTGGGCTCACGCAGGACGGCTCCCACGCACGTGTTCGCCGTGGGTGGGTCCGTCTCGCGTGAGGTCGCCGTGGGGTGCCTGCCCCCCGGGGTCAGTTGACCGTGGTGGGTGCCGACTCGTACCAGTTCACCGTCGTGCGAACCGCCTCGCGCAATCTCGCCCTGGGGGTGCCGTCTCCCGTGGGGCCACCATGGTGGGTGCCGTCTCGTACCAGCTCACCGTGCGTGGGTGCCCTCTCGCGCGGCTGAGCGTTGCGGGTGAACGTGGGTGGGTGCCGTCTCGCGTGAGGTCGCCGTGGGGTGCGTGCCTCCGGGGTCAGTTGACCGTGGTGGGTGCCGACTCGTACCAGTTCATCGTCGTGCGAACCGTCTCGCGCATCCTCACCCTGCGGGGGAGCCGTCCTTTCTATGCGCACCCCGATCCCCTTTTTTTGCCGCCCTTCCGCCTCCGGGCGCTTAGACCCGGTGTCGACAGTCGATCGTGCTCGTTCCCTCGTTCCTCGGTCACTGTGCGCGTTCTCCTTTTCAACACCGGCGCGCCCTTCGGCTCCATGGCTACCGGCGAACCCACCTCGCGCAAACGTGGCCCAAGGGCTCAGCCCCACGCACAAACGCACCCCAGCGGCAAACCCCACCTGCGCAGCCCCGCCGCAAGGGCGCAGCCCCACGCACAAACACACCCCAGCGGCGAACCCCCCCTGCGCAGCCCCGCCGCAAGGGCGCAGCCCCTCGTGCAAACGCACCCCAGCGGCGAAGCCCACCGCGCAGCGGTGACAGGCGGGGCTCCTGGGGCGTTGCCGCTGGTCACGTAGGGGCGTTCACAGTGGGTTAACACGGGGGCAACAGTCGGGAAAAGGGATTTTGCGACGCTGCGGGTGGCTCGATCAGCGCAGCTCGGCCAGCACCCGCGAAGACTGTTCGTTAAGGATGGCGTCCCGTGACCTACAAGGCTGAGTACATCTGGATAGACGGCACCCTGCCGACCGCGAAGCTGCGTTCCAAGACGCGCATCCTGGCCGACGGCGCCGAGCTCCCGATCTGGGGCTTCGACGGTTCCAGCACCAACCAGGCGGAGGGCCACGCGTCCGACCGGGTACTCAAGCCGGTCTCCTCGTTCCCCGACCCGATCCGCGGCGGGGACGACGTCCTGGTGATGTGCGAGGTCTTCAACATCGACGGGACGCCGCACGAGTCCAACACGCGGGCCGCGCTGCGCGAGGTGGCGGAGAAGTTCGCGGCGCAGGAGTCGCTGTTCGGCATCGAGCAGGAGTACACGTTCTTCCAGGGCTCGCGTCCGCTCGGGTTCCCCGAGGGCGGGTACCCGGCGCCGCAGGGCGGCTACTACTGCGGGGTCGGCGCGGACGAGATCTTCGGCCGTCCGGTGGTCGAGAAGCACCTGGAGAACTGCCTGGCCGCGGGCCTGGGCATCTCGGGGATCAACGCCGAGGTCATGCCGGGGCAGTGGGAGTTCCAGGTCGGGCCGCTGAGCCCGCTGGAGGTCTCCGACCACCTGTGGGTGGCGCGCTGGCTGCTGTACCGCACGGCGGAGGACTTCGGCGTCTCGGCGACGCTGGACCCGAAGCCCGCCAAGGGCGACTGGAACGGCGCGGGCGCGCACACGAACTTCTCCACCAAGGCGATGCGCGAGGGCTACGAGGCGATCATCGAGGCCGCCGAGTCGCTGGGCCGCGACGACAAGCCGCTGGAGCACATCAAGAACTACGGCGTCGGCGTCGAGGCGCGGCTGACCGGCGCGCACGAGACCGCTCCGTGGAACGAGTACAGCTACGGCGTCTCCAACCGCGGCGCTTCGGTGCGTATCCCGTGGCAGGTCGAGGTGGACCAGAAGGGCTACATCGAGGACCGCCGCCCGAACGCGAACATGGACCCGTACGTGGTGACGCGGCTCATGGTGGACACGTGCGGTACGGCGCTGGAGAAGGCCGGACTGGTCTGACCTGCGTCAACTCCGTTGTACAGGGCGCCCGTCACGGTCAGGTGACGGGCGCCCCGGCGCGTCGGGACCGCCGCGCGCGAGCGGTATCTCGTGACCATCGGATGATCCACTCGTTTGACGGGGCGTGAACACGCGCTCAGCAGAAAGCGATTCCGCCGATGACGAGCCCGGCCCGGTCGCTGTGGAAGAGGCGGAGGCGGCGCTCGTCGAGCACTACCCGCGCCTGGTACGGCTGGCGTATCTGGCGCTGCCCACCGCGCTCGGCACGCATCGCAGAGTGCTGACCGCGCACCGCCTGGTGCAGCGGTCGCTGCCGCGCGACCGGCGGTATCCGCCGGGGACGGCGGGTGCGACGGACGGGCCGCGCGGTGAGGCGTACGCACTGCTGCGGCACGAGGTGTTGCGCGAGGCGCTGGCCTACGGGCGGCACGGCGGCGGCCGTTGGGGCTGGCGGGAGCGTGTGCGTACGGCCGCCGCCGGTGGTACGGCGCTGCCGCAGGTCGTCGGCTTGCGGCTGCATCCGCGGGCGGGCGGCAGCGAGGAGTTGGCGCTGGACCGGGCGCTGGCGGAGTTGGCGCCCGAGGCGCGGGCGGCGTTCGCGCTGCGCGGGGTCGAGGAGTTGGCCGACGCCGAGGTACTGGCCGTGCTGAGGTCCGCGGGCGCGGCCGATCCGCGCGGCGCGATGCGGGCGGCGGCGGCCGTGAAGGGCGGCCAACACCTGCTGACGGCCGGTGAGTTCGATCCCTGCACGCTCCAGGTGGGGCCGACCGACCTGCTGCGGCGCAGGCAGCGCAGGCGCGCGGGGCTGGTGACCGGGGCGGCCGTCGCGGTGGCCGCCGTGCTGGTGTCCGGCTGGGCGGTATGGGGCAGCGGCGGCGACGGCGGTACGGCGTCCTACGCGGCGCCGGGCTCTCCCGCGTCCGGTGCGGGGGACGCGGCCCGCGCGCTCGATCCGGCCGCTCTCGTACGGCCGGACGCGGCGCTGTGGGCGTCGACCGCGCGGATGGACTTCACGGCGTGGCCCGCGCGCGGCGGCCGGGCCGACGACAAGGCGCTGCTCGGCCGGGCGCTCGCGGTGTGGGCGCGCCCCGGCGCGGACGTGGACGTCTCCTCGACGCCCGGCACTCCGCGCAACGCCCCTGCCCAGCCGCCGCAGTTGCTCTTCGCGGGGAATGTCGACGCGGCGGCGGTGGTGATCTTCTACGACGGTCTGCGGATCGTCCGTTACGCGCAGCCGCGCAGCGGTTCGGGGCGCGCCGCGCTGGACTTCGCGCAGGTGCAGGACGCCGATGTGACGACGGCGGCGGCGGTCGTGGTCGACCGGGTGGACGGCAACACCCGTTTCCTGACCGCCCCGTGGATCGCGGACGCGCAGACCCGCGATCTGATGCGGCCCAACGTCCTCGGCGCGCCGCTGCACCGCGACGCGGACGGGGTGACCGATCCGGTACGGATGCCGGGCGCGGGGGCCGCCGCGGGTGCGTGCGGCAGCGCCTGGCCGGTGGTGCAGCTCAAGTCGTCCTCGAGGATCGTGGAGAGCCACACCTTCCTGCTGACCGACCTCGGCGACCTGTCGCCGGTCCACCTCACGTACACCCCGCCTCCGGGCGGCGGTGTCCCGGCGCGGCAGCCGCGTGAGGCCACCGGGGCTCAGGCGCTGGTCAGTTGGGCGCACAACGCCTGCTATCTGGGCGAGTTGCGCGGGCAGGGCGTGAAGGCCGTCAACAACTGGGAGTTCGCCCGTACCCCGCTGCCCGAGGGCGGCGGCGAGGCGTCCTGGACCTGCGCCCGCGCCGACACCTGGCGCGGCCCGGGGCAGGCCACTGTGACCTTCGTCCCGCCGTCCTCCCCCGCCGCCGCGCCCGGCACCGTCGCCGGCCGGCAGACCGACGGCAACGCGTGCAGCCGCTTCGGCCAGCACGTCATGGCGGGCGTCATGTGGCAGTCCCCCCGCTCCCACTGGTACCTCGTCGCCGCGGGCAGCCGCGACGTCACCCGGATCACCGCCACCGCGGGCGTCCACGCCTCCGCCGACGGCCCCTACCTCTCCACTCGCGCCCCCCGCGGCACTCGCGCCACCCTCACCGCCCACCTCACCACCGGCGCCACCCTGACCCCCCTCCCCGCCTCGTAACGCCCGGCGCCGCCGGAGCTATTCGTGGGCCGGTTGGGGGGTGGGGGCCGGGGTGGGGACGGTGAGGCGCATGCGGACGTGGTCGCCGGTGCGGCCGTCTTCCTGCCAGCCCTGGTGGGTGTAGAAGGCGCGGGCGCGGGCGTTGGGGGCGAAGACCTCCAGGCGGGCGGTGGTGAGGCCCGCGGCCTGCCAGACGGCGACGCAGGCGCGGTGCAGGGCGGTGCCGGTGCCGGTGCGCCAGACGGAGGGGTCGATGTGGAAGTGGAAGAGGGTGTCCTCGTCGTGCCGGGCGGCGAGCACGGCGAAGCCGACCACCCGGTCGTCCCTGACCGCGCACAGCACGGTCCGGTCGTCCGAGGAGATGGCCCTGGCCGTCCCCACGCGCTGTCGTTCCAGCTCCGCGGGGCCGCTGTACTCCTCGGCCGGGAGGTGGCCCGCGTAGTAGCTGGCGCGGGCGCGGGCGTGGATGTCCGATATCGCGCTCAGGTCTTCGGGCGTGGCAGGGCGGACCCTGATGTGCGGGGAGCTCATATGGGCGTGGACGCATCCAGGGCAACATTGGTTCCCTCCGGCGTACGACCCGGCCGTAAAACTTGACGCGCCAAGGGGAGCCCGCGGTTCCCGCCGTCCGCGATTCAGTGCGGAAACGGCCGGATCGCGGGCTCCCCTCACGGGCGCCCGACGGTCCTCAGCGACCGGTCCTGAACACCGCCACCGTCCGGCCCGGCACGGTGAAGGTCCCGGTCCCCGCCGCGTACGTCGAGGTCCTGACGACCGGGTCGGTCCCGGCCGCCTGCACCGGGTGCAGGGCGTACGAGGTTCCGCGCGCCGCCTCCACCCGCTGCTTCTGCGTCGTCGGCGTCGCGTTGAAGACGATCACCAGGTCGCCGGCCTTCATGGTGATGACGCCGGGCGTCTCGTCGGGGCCCGACAGCGGGAAGGAGACCTGCTGTTGGACCTGGGCCGCGGTGCCGAGCCGGAAGGCGGGCTCGGCGGTGCGGATCCGCAGCAGATCCTGGTACGCGGCGGAGGCCGCGGTGATCTGCGCGCAGCCGGGGCTGAGCTGGGGCTGCGTCAACAGCGGCTTGGCGTAAGGCCACTTGGCCTGGTTGTCGGCCGCGGGCGGAAGTCCCCGGCCGAAGCCGGTGCCGTCGGCGCACTGCCAGTGGATCGCGTTGAACCAGTCCCCGGAGTCGAAGGAGTTGCGGTCGAGGGACTTGGAGCGCAGCAGGTCCGAGCCCGCCTGGTAGAGCGCGGGCCCCTGGGAGAGCGCGGCGGTCGCCTCGGCGACGACCTGCATACGGGCGCGGTCGGCGGCCGAGGTGCCGACGGGGAGCTTGAAGGCGAGGGCGTCGTAGAGGGATTCGTTGTCGTGGGCGTCGACATAGGCGAGGGCGTCGCCCGGCGCGTCGGCGTATCCGGCGGGTGCGCCGTTGTAGTCGATCTCGGCTCCGGTGACCCGCTTGCCCGCCGAGTCGGTGAAGCCGAACTCCTTGAGGTTGCCGGTGAGTCCGACCTTGATGAGGTCCTGGTAGTGCAGCAGCCGGGCCTTCTGCTCGGCCGGAGTGCCGTTGTTCACCGAGGAGTTGGGGTCGGTGTAGAGGCCGGAGGCGAAGCCCTGCACGCCGGGGTCCTCGTCGAACGGACTGCCGCCGCGTACGGCGTCGCGCGCCCGGTCGGAGAAGGTCGCGATGCCGGTGCCCGCCATGTTGGCCTGGGTGGCCTGGACGAAGCGGGCGTCGTCGGCGACCTCGCCGAAGTTCCAGCCCTCCCCGTAGAGGATGATCTTCTTCCCGTCCACGCCGTCGTGACCGGGCGTCAGCGCGTCCAGCGCCTTGCGGACGGCGAGGATGTTCGCCTTGGGGTGGTGGCCCATCAGGTCGAAGCGGAAGCCGTCGACCTTGTACTCCTTGGCCCACGTGACGATCGAGTCCACGACGAGCTTGCCCATCATGGTGTTCTCGGGCGCGGTGTTGGCGCAGCAGGTGGAGGTGGCGACCGAGCCGTCCGGCATCAGCCGCTGGTAGTAGCCGGGCACGATCTTGTCGAGGACGGAGGTGTCGGCCTGGCCCGCCGCCGAGGTGTGGTTGTAGACGACGTCCATGACCACGCGCAGGCCCGCGTTGTTGAGGCCCTGCACCATCTGCCGGAATTCCGTGGTGCGCTGCGGCCCGTCGGGGTTCTTGGCGTAGGAGCCCTCGGGCACGGTGAAGTGGTACGGGTCGTAACCCCAGTTGTAGGCGTCCTTCGCCGCCGCCGCGGTCACGCACGCCTGCTGCCGCTCGCTGTCGGGCGCGTACGAGGCCAGGTCGCAGGCGGGCTTCGCCTGGTCCCGCTCGCGTTCGGGCACCGTCGAGAAGTCGAAGGCGGGCAGCAGGTGGACGTAGTTGACGCCTGCCGCGGCGAGCGCCTTGAGGTGGGTCATGCCCGCGGACGAGGTGTCGGTGAAGGCGGCGTATTTCCCGCGGTCGGCGGCCGGGACGGTGCTGTCGGCCACCGAGAAGTCGCGGATGTGCAGCTCCTGGATCTGCGCCCGGCCGATCGGCGCCGCGGCCGGTTTGGCCTGCCGCTCCCAGCCTTTGGGGGCGAGCTTCGGGTCGTCCAGGTCGACCAGCAGGCTGCGCTCGGAGTCGGTGGTCAGCGCGACCGAGTAGGGGTCGGTGACCTTGTTGACCACGAGCTTTTGGACGCTGGGGGCCCAGACGGTGACGTCGTAGAGATACGTCTTCCCGGTCCACGACCGGCTGCCGGTCACCGACCAGACGCCGCTGGCCTTGTCCCGGCGCATCGGTACGGTCCTGCCGTCGATCTCCACGCTCACCCGGTGCGCGGTCGGCGCCCACAGCGACAGCCGCGGGGTGCCGTGCGTGAAGACCGGGCCGAGGGTGTCCTTCGCGGCGGCGGCGCCGTAGACCGCGTCGAGCACGCCCTGGGTCTGGACGCCCGTCGCGGCCAACAGGGCTCCGTTGGCGGCGCGTTGGGTGGCGATGATCTGGCCGCTGAGCGCGTCGGTGGCGCGGGCCCGGTCGCGCGGGTCGATCGTGAAGGCCGAATACCCCTTGAGCTGCGGGTACTTGGCGAGCTGGGCGGCGGTGAGACCGGTCGCGGCCTTCGTCAGCCGCAGCCACTTGCCCTCGCTCGACAGCGCGCCGTCCTTGACGGTGATGCCGCCGTCGGGCGCGTAGACGAGCTGCTGGGACGCCGCCGCGGCGGAGGTCTGCCAGGCGACGGTGTCACGGTCGATCCACTGGGCCTGCGACTTGGTGAGGTCCAAGTCAGCTCCTGATCCCTGGGGTTGCGGCAGGAGATACTTTTCCGTGCCGCCGAGCAGCCACACCTCGTGGCCGGTCCCGGTCAGGTCGAGCGACTGGTCGCTGGGCAGGTCCTTCGCGTCGCCGTTGTGCAGGATGTAGCTGAGCGAGGTGGCGCCCGCGGCGAGCGGGACCTCGTACACCGCGCCGTAGGAGTCGATCCGGGCCGGCCTGACGGGCGAGGACCAGTCGGTGGGGGTGGCCGCGCCGGTCCAGACGTGCAGGCCCCAGCCGGTGTAGTCGCCGTCCGCGCGGTGGTAGTGCAGGACGGCCTTGCCGGTGTCCTGCGGCGGGTAGGCGCCGTCCGGCGCGGCCGTGGCCACGTCCGGGCTGCCCTGCTTGATCCACACCTCGCCGGTCGCGGTGAGGTCGATCGCGCGGTCGCCGTCGGTGTCCTTGACGCCGTCCTTGTTCACGACGATGAAGCCGACATCGGACGCGCCGGGCTTGAGCTTCACATAGGCGAAGGCGCCGTACGCGTCACGCCCGGTGAAGGCGTGGCCCGCCGGGTACGTGGTGGCCTCGCCGTCGGCGATGTCGCCCCAGGTGTACAGGCCCCAGTCCGCGTAGTCGCCGTCGGTCCGCTGGTAGTGGACCACCGCGTAGTCGTGGCTGATCGCGGTGGGCGGCGGGGTGACCGGGGTCGTACCGGTGCTGGTCGCGGCGGTGGCCGCGGCCGTACGTCCGGCGGCGTCCACCACAACGGCCTTGTAGCGTACGGGCGTTCCGGCCGCCGTCTTCGGGTCGATCGTCTGCGTCACCTTGTACGGGGCGTGGTCGGCAGAACCGAGCACCTGCCACGTGCCGTTGCCGGTCTGGGCGGCGAAGACGACCCGGTTGAGGCCGCCGCCGCTGACGTCGGCCGTCAGCTCGACGGTGCCGGTGGCGCCGGCCTCGGGTGCGGTCAGCGTGATCGTCGGCTTCGCGGTGGGCGCGGGCAGCGGCCCCGCGGCCTGGTAGACCACCGAACTCAGCGCGGGCACCGTCACCTTGAGCGAACCGTCCGCGCCCGTGGTGAGCGTCCCCGTCGTCCCGTACAGCGCCCGGTACGCGGCCTTCGCCGCGCCCGCAGCCGGGATCGTGACCGTCTTCGCGGCCGTCGCGTTGTTGACCGCCACCAGGTAGTCGTCACGCGTCTTCGCGTCCGTGCGGGAGTACGCGTAGACACCGGCCGCCGTGCCGGGCTCCGCGTACCGCTCGGTCTGGACCCCGTCGCGCAGCGCCGGGTGGTCCTTGGTGAGCTTCGACAGCGCGGCGATGGCGCGGTAGAGCGGGTGCGTCGGGTCGTACGCGTCGTCGGCGTGCGTGCGCGCCGTACCGATCTCGTCGTCGTCGAGGTAGTCGGCGACCTGGGAGGCGAACATCGTCTGCCGGGCGTCCTTGTCGCCGCCCGCGCCCGTGAAGCCCTGCTCGTCGCCGTAGTAGACGACGGGGTTGCCGCGGCCGAGGAACATCACCTCATTGGCCAGCCGGTCCCGTCGCACCAGCTCGGCGTCGTCCGCCGCCGGGTTGTCCTGTTTCAGGAAGGAGCCGATCCGGCCCATGTCGTGGTTGCCGAGGAAGGTGACCTGCTCGTACGCGTTGGCCTTGTCCGTCGTGTAGCGGTAGTCCTGGCCGTAGACCCCGGCGAGCTTCGCGGGCGCCGCGCCCTGCGAGGCGTAGGCGCGGGCCGCGTCCTGGAAGGGGAAGTCGAGCGTCGCGTCGAGGCGGCCCCGCGTGACGTACGGCGAGGTGATCGCCGGGTCGGCGGAGTACGTCTCGCCGAACATGAAGAAGTTCGGCCGGCCGTGCCTGGCCGCGTAGTCGTCCAGCGCGGTCGCCCACTGCGTCCAGAACGGCAGGTCGACGTTCTTGACCGTGTCGATCCGGAAGCCGTCGATCGCGAAGTCCTTGACCCACTTCTCGTAGATCCGCTCCATGCCGCTGACGACCTCGGGCCGCTCGGTCCACAGGTCGTCCAGGCCGCTGAAGTCGCCCTGGTCCGCGCTCTCGCCCGCGAAGGTCGAGTCGCCGCGGTTGTGGTACATCGTCGGGTCGTTGAGCCAGGCCGGCACCTTCGCGTTCCTCTGGTCCGCGGGCACGATGGGCGTGCGCGGGAACGACGCGGTCGTGACCTTCGGGAACGTCGCCTTCCCGGCGCCGTTCCCGCCGTCGGCGTAGGTGCTGTCGTCGAAGGGGGTGCCGTCCGCGGCGAGGTACGGGAACGCGCCCTTGGACAGGTAGGTGTACGTGTTCTCCGCGTTGCCGATGACGTCGGCCGTGTGGTTGGTGATCACATCGAAGAAGATCTTCATGCCCTTGGCGTGCGCCGCGGTGATCAGCCTGCGCAGGTCGTCGTTGGTCCCGAAGTGCGGGTCCACCTGGGTGAAGTCCGTGATCCAGTAGCCGTGGTACCCGGCGCTGGCGTCCGTGCCCGTGCCCTGCACCGGCCGGTTCTTGAAGATCGGGGCCATCCAGATCGCGGTGGTGCCCAGGCCCTTGATGTAATCCAGCTTCTGCGTCAGGCCCTTGAGGTCACCGCCCTGGTAGAACCCCTTGTCCGTGGGGTCGTACCCGGTGGTCAGCCTGCCGCCGGTCAGACCGCCCTTGTCGTTGGCCTTGTCCCCGTTGGCGAAGCGGTCCGGCATCACGAAGTAGAACTGCTCACGCGTGGCGTCGTGCCGCGCGGCCTGCCCGGCGAGCGCCTTGTCCGACGGCGGTGGCGGCGGGGCGGGCACGCCGTGTGCGGACGCGGCCGGTACGGCCAGCGCCACGAGCGCGGCGAGCGCCGTGGCGACGGCGGTGCTTCTGATACGTCTACCGGTCCGCGACCGGTACGCGGGCAGCCTGAACGGCAGGGCCACGGGCGGTTCTCCTTGCGACTACTCCGCCTGACGGCGGAAAGGGGACAGCCTCGCGCCGGGGCCCCACGCGCATGAAAACCCGGTGCAGCTCCGGCATCGGCGCCGGAACGAACTTGACCGGGACCGTATCCCCGCGGGGAGGCTTACAGCAAGACCTTGTAAGGGATTCCAGCATGCGATACGCCGGGTAACGCTCCTCAACTCCCCTTCCGTACAGGTCTTCCCGCCGTCCGGCACCCCCCGGCCGTCCGCGGTCCGCACCGCGTTCCGCCTCCCCGAGCGGGTGTCGCACGGTGGTAACGCGTTCGTCACATCGGAAGGGTTCTTGCAGAAAGTTGCTTGCAAGGACTTTCGCAAGGGATTGCATCGCTGTTACGTTCCTGCCCAGCCCGAGCAGTGGAGCCAGTCGGATCTGGGCGAACGGGCACTTCCCTCTTCAAGGAGTCAGGTATGCGACGCGGCATATCCGCCGTGGCGATGGCCGCGGCCATCGTTCTCGGGGTGACCGCCTGTGGCGGTAGCAGTGACAGCAAGGATGACAAGGCGTCGGCGGCGAAGGACCCGGCGGCGGTGACCGGGTCGATCACGTACTGGGACACCTCGGACGCGAAGAACGAGGCTCCGACGTACAAGGCGCTGATCGCGGACTTCGAGGCGAAGTACCCGAAGATCAAGGTGAACTACCAGAACGTGGACTTCACCACGGTGGAGCAGAAGTTCAAGGCGGCGGCGCAGAGCGGCAAGGGCGCGCCGGACGTGATCAGGGCGGACGTCGGCCTGATCCCGGAGTACGCGTCGCTGCACTACATCGCGCCGCTGGACGGCACGGCCGCGCTGACGGACGCCGACGACTTCCTGGCGGGGCCGCTGAACACGACGAAGTACGACGGGAAGACCTACGGGGTGCCGTCGGTGACGGACACGCTGGGGCTGCTCTACAACAAGGACATCTTCGCGAAGGCGGGGATCGCGGCGCCGCCGAAGACGTGGGACGAGCTGATCGCGGACTCCAAGACGATCAAGGAGAAGGTGCCGGGGGTCGCGGGCACGTACGTGAACCCGGACTCGTACTTCCTGTTCCCGCTGCTGTTCGGCGAGGGCGCCGACCTGGCGGACCCGGCGGGCAAGAAGATCACGATCAACTCGCCCGAGGCGGTCAAGGCGGTGACCAAGGCCAAGGAGGTCTACGACACCTCCTCGCTGAAGGTCGACTTCGCGAGCGCGTACGACAACATGCAGACGTCCTTCAAGACCGGCAAGGTCGCGATGCTGATCCAGGGCCCCTGGTCGGTCAGCGACGACCTGGCGGGCAGCGCCTTCCAGGGCAAGGAGAGCAACCTGGGGTACGCGCCGGTCCCGGCCGGTTCGACCGGCAAGGCGCTGGCGCCGACCGGCGGTCACGACCTGGCGGTCTACCAGGGCTCGAAGAACCTGGACGCGTCGTACCTGTTCACGCAGTTCATGACCTCCTCCAGCAGCCAGCAGCAGATCGCGCTGAAGAACGGCACGCTGCCGACGCGGACGTCCGCGTACACCGCCGAGGTCACCAAGAACCCGCAGATCGCCGGGTTCAAGCCGATCATGGACACCGCCCGGCCGCGGGTGGCGCTGCCCCAGGTCGGCAGCCTGTTCACGCCGCTCCAGCAGCAGTACATCAAGATCCTTCAGGGTGAGACCTCCGTGAAGGACGGGCTCGACACGGCGGCGAAGGAGTTCGGCAAGCTGCTGCCCGGATTCACCGTCCAGTAGCCCCCTTTTCTCCGGGCCGGCCGGCCGGGGCCCCGCCACCTGAACAGGCGGGGCCCACGCGCCCGGCCGGCCGGTCCGGTCCACTCCTGAACAGCCACAAGACCCGACAGAGCCGAGGAGCGATGACCACCGCCACCATGGACACCCCCGCCCGGGGCAAGGCCCCCCGGCCGGGCCTCAGGATGTCGCTGCGGCGGTCCTGGGACAAGTACTGGTACGCCTGGGTGATGGTCGCCCCGGTGCTCATCGTCATCGGCGTGCTCGTCCTCTACCCGCTGGTGTACGGCATCTACCTGTCGCTCACCAACGCGACCGAGATGAACGTCGCCAAGGACATCGGCCCGGTCCACATCGGCGCCACGTACGACTTCGTGGGCCTGCACAACTACTGGCAGATCATCTCCGGCAAGGACGGCGACTTCTACCCGCGGCTCCAGTGGACGGTCATCTGGACCGTGTCCTGCGTCGCGATCACGTACGCCATCGGCCTCGGCATGGCGATGCTGCTCAACCGCCCGGTGCGCTTCCGCCTCTTCTACCGGCTCGCGCTGATCCTGCCGTGGGCGGTCCCCGCCTTCATCGGCGTCTTCGCCTGGCGGCTGATGTTCAACTCGCAGTACGGCGTCTTCAACGACATCATCACGCACATGGGAATGCCCGCCCAGGACTGGCTGGGCACCCCCTTCGCGCAGAAGATCGCGGTCATCATCGTCAACGTCTGGTGCGGCGTGCCGTTCATGATGGTGGCGACCCTGGGCGGCCTCCAGTCCATACCCAGCGAGCTGTACGAGGCGGCCGAGATGGACGGCGCGACGCCGTTGCAGCGGTTCCTCAACGTGACGCTGCCGGGCCTGCGGCCGGTCACCAGCACGGTGATCCTGCTGAGCACCGTGTGGACGTTCAACATGTTCCCGATCATCTTCCTGCTGCTCGGCAACAACACCACAGGGGACACCGACATCCTGGTGACGTACGCCTACGAGAAGGCGTTCACCGGAGTGTCCGACTATTCGGGCGCCGCGGCCTACGGCATCGTCATCCTCCTCATCCTTGTGGCCTTCTCCACCTTCTACCGCCGCCAGTTGAAGTCCGAGCAGGCATAGGAGCCGGATCACCATGAGTGCCACCACCCACAGCGGCCCGGCCGCCACCGCCCCCGCCGCCCGTACCGGCGCGGCCCCCGGGTCCGCCGCGCGCCGCAAGTACCGCCCGCGCGGCACCCGCAGCCGCGGCGCCTCGCTCGCCCTGCACGCCACCTTGCTGGTGGCGAGCGCCGTCGCGGTCTTCCCCGTGCTGTGGATCGTCTTCATCTCGCTGGGCCCCAGCACCTCGTGGCAGCAGCCCGGCGAGGTCATGCGCCATCTGAGCCTGGGCAACTACCGGTTCGTGCTCTTCCACACCAACTTCCCCAAGTGGTTCCTCAACTCGGTGATCGTGGCCGCGGCCACCACGGTGCTCGGCGTGCTGATCGCCTCCAGCGCCGGATACGCGATCTCCCGGATGAAGTTCCCCGGGCACAAGTCGCTGATGTGGACCTTCCTGATCACGCAGATGTTCCCGGTGGCCGTGCTGATCGTGCCGCTGTACAACCTGATGGCGCAGCTCGACCTGATCGACACCTACCTCGGCCTGGTGCTCGTCTACTGCACGATCTCGGTGCCCTTCTGCGCCTGGATGCTCAAGGGGTACTTCGACACGATCCCGCGCGACATCGACGAGGCGGGCCGGGTGGACGGCCTGACCCCGTTCGGCACCTTCTGGCGGCTGATCGTGCCGCTGGCCCGGCCGGGCCTCGCGGTCACCGCCTTCTACAGCTTCCTCACCGCGTGGGGCGAAGTCGCCTACTCCAGCCAGTTCATGAGCAACAAGCACTCCACGCTGGCGGCGGGCATCCGCACCTTCGCCTCCGACCAGCGCGCCGACTGGGGCAGCATGACCGCCGCCTCGGTCGTGATCGCGATCCCCGCGGGCATCGTCTTCCTGCTCGTCCAGCGCCACCTGGTGGCCGGCCTCACCGCCGGAGGCACCAAGGGCTGAGGCCCGCGAGGGCCCCGCGAGGGCCCGACCGTCCGCACCGCACCACGTACGTAAGCCAGTTGTCGTTCCCCCGCCGCCGAAGGCCCGGAACAATGAAGGAAGCCATGAGCCAGCACCTCACCCACGCGCCCAGCTCCGCCACTGCCGACGCCGCTGGCGACGCCGGGGCGGAGCGCAGAGACTGGTGGCGCGACGCGGTCATCTACCAGGTCTATCCGCGCAGCTTCGCCGACGGCAACGGCGACGGCATGGGCGACCTGCCCGGGATCACCGCCCGGCTGCCGTACCTGCGCGAGCTGGGTGTGGACGCGGTGTGGCTGTCGCCGTTCTACGCCTCCCCGCAGGCCGACGCGGGGTACGACGTGGCCGACTACCGGGCCGTCGACCCGATGTTCGGCAGCCTCACCGACGCCGACGACCTGATCAGGGCCGCGCACGCGCTGGGCCTGAAGGTCATCGTGGACCTGGTGCCCAACCACTGCTCGGACCAGCACGAGTGGTTCAAGCGGGCGCTGCACGAGGGACCGGGCTCGCCGCTGCGGGACCGCTTCCACTTCCTGCCCGGCAAGGGCGTGGACGGCGAACTGCCGCCCAACGACTGGGAGTCCATCTTCGGCGGCCCGGCCTGGACCCGTACGCTCAACCCGGACGGCACGCCCGGCGAGTGGTACCTGCACCTGTTCGCGCCCGAGCAGCCCGACTTCAACTGGAACCACCCGGCGGTGCACGACGAGTTCCGCTCCGTGCTGCGCTTCTGGCTGGACCTGGGCACCGACGGCTTCCGGATCGACGTCGCGCACGGCCTGGTGAAGGCCGATGGCCTGCCGGACATCGGGCACGCGGAGCAGCTCACGCTGCTGGGCACGGCGGCGATGCCGTACTTCGACCAGGACGGTGTGCACGAGATCTACCGCGGCTGGCGCCGCATCCTGGACGAGTACGCGGGAGACCGGATCGCGGTCGCCGAGGCGTGGACGCCGACGATCGAGCGGGCCGCACTCTACCTGCGCCCGGACGAGCTGCACCAGGCGTTCAACTTCGAGTATCTGAGCACCCCTTGGGACGCGCCGGAGCTGCGCAAGGTCATCGACAAGTCGCTGACTGCGATGAGCGCGGTGGGCGCGCCCGCCACGTGGGTGCTGTCCAACCACGACGTGACCCGGCACGCGACGCGCTTCGGCAACCCGCCGGAGCTGGGGACGCAGCAACGTGAGCCGGGCGACCGGGAGTTGGGGCTGCGCAGGGCGCGGGCCGCGGTCGTGCTGATGCTGGCGCTGCCGGGTTCGGCGTATCTCTACCAGGGCGAGGAGCTGGGCCTGCCGGACGTGACGGACCTGCCGGACGAGGTACGGCAGGACCCGTCGTTCTTCCGCGCGGCCGGGCAGGACGGCTTCCGCGACGGCTGCCGGGTGCCGATCCCGTGGTCGGGCGACGAGGCGCCGTACGGCTTCGGTCCGGCGGGCGGGCCGAGCTGGCTGCCGCAGCCGAAGAGCTGGGCGGGCCTGAGCGTCGAGGCGCAGACGGGCGACCCGGCGTCGACCCTCGAGCTGTACCGGGCGGCCCTGGCGGTGCGCCGGGAGCACCCGGCGCTGGGCGCGGGCGCCGCGGTGACGTGGCTGGACGCGCCCGAGGGCGTACTGGCCTTCCGCAGGGGAGGCGGGGACGAGCCCGGCGCCGGGAGCTTCGTCTGCGCGGTCAACCTGACCCGCGAGCCGGTGACGGTGACGCTTCCCGGCCCCGGGCGGATGCTGCTGTCCAGCGACGGCGGCCTGCACGCGGGCGCTGGCGCTGGCTCCGGCTCCAGCTCCAGCTCCAGCTCCAGCAGCGGCGGCGGCGGCGGTAACGTCAGCGGTGACAGCGATGTCAGCGGCGACTCGACGGCGGGCGTCCCGAACACGGAGAATGGCAGCATTGAGCTGACTATCTCCGCAGACACGGCAATTTGGTGGGCGATCTGACGTGGTGGCGTTCCGTCCCCTAGCATCCGGTGCTGTGACCGCGCGGCTCGCTGACATCGCAGCCCAGGCGGGGGTCAGTGAAGCGACGGTCAGCCGGGTACTCAACGGCAAACCCGGTGTCTCCACGACCACCCGTGAATCCGTACTGGCCGCGCTCGACCTCCTGGGGTACGAGCGGCCGGTCCGGCTGCGCCAGCGCAGCGCCGGACTGGTCGGGCTGATCACCCCCGAGCTGCTGAATCCGATCTTCCCCGCGTTCGCGCAGATCATCGGACAGGCGCTGACCCGCCAGGGGTACACCCCGGTGCTCGCCACCCAGACGCCCGGCGGGTCCACCGAGGACGAACTGGTGGAGATGCTGGTCGAGCGGGGGGTCGCCGGGATCATCTTCGTCTCCGGTCTGCACGCCGACTCGGCCGCCGACATGGAGCGCTACGCCAGGCTCCAGGGCCAGGGCGTGCCGTTCGTGCTGATCAACGGCTTCTCGGAGAAGGTCGACGCGCCGTTCGTGTCGCCGGACGACCGGGACGCGGTCCGGCTGGCCGTCACCCATCTCGCGGCGCTCGGCCACCGCAGGATCGGCCTGGCCGTCGGGCAGAAACGGTACGTCCCCGTACAGCGCAAGATCGAGGGCTTCACGGCGTCCATGGCGGACGTGCTGGGCATGGCGGAGGACGAGGCGCAGACACTGGTCCAGCACTCGCTGTACACGCTGGAGGGCGGTCAGGCGGCGGCCACGGCGCTGATCGCCTCGGGCTGCACCGCGATCGTCTGCGCGTCGGACATGATGGCGCTCGGCGCGATCCGGGCGGCCAGGCAGCAGGGCCTGTCGGTGCCGGAGGACGTCTCGGTGGTCGGTTACGACGACTCGCCGCTGATCGCCTTCACCGATCCGCCGCTGACCACCATCAGGCAGCCGGTCGCGGCGATGAGCCAGGCCGCGGTGAACGCGCTGCTGGAGGAGATCGGCGGCACACCGGCGCCGCACAGCGAATTCGTCTTCCTGCCCGAGCTGGTCGTTCGAGGTTCAACAGCCGCCGCGCCGGCCGCGCGGAACACGCCCGTGCCCGCACAGAAACCCTCCTCAAGGGGGACGGGCGGCGCGCAGGATCCGACCGAAGGCTGACCTGCGATACGGGGCGAATCTGGCAGACTGGTGTCCCATGGGGGAACCGACTGCGAAGACTATGGGCGGCCGTACGACCGCCTCGCCGCGCTCCACCGGTTCCACTCCCCCGGATGGAGCGACCGGCGTGGCCCGCACGGAGCCGCGCCACACCCTCATCAGGCGCATCCGCACACCCCGCAGACCCCGGCTCTGGTTCGAGATCCTGCTGATCGGCGTCAGTTACTGGGTGTACTCGCTGATCAGGAACGCGGTTCCGGAGCAGAAGACCGTCGCCCTGCGACACGCCGCGTCGGTGTGGTCCTTCGAGAACCACCTCGGTCTGGCGATCGAACGGTCCGTCAACCACGCCGTGAATTCGGCGACCTGGCTGATCGTCATCATGAACTACTACTACGCCACGCTGCACTTCATCATCACCATCGGTGTGCTGGTGTGGCTCTACCGCCGCCATCCGGGGCGGTACGGCCCGGCCCGTCTGGTGCTCTTCGTGACCACCGCCATGGCTCTGGTCGGCTTCTACTTCTACCCGCTGGCACCGCCCCGGCTGATGACGGGCGGCGGCTTCATCGACACCGTCGAGGTGCACCACACCTGGGGCTCGCTGTCCTCGGGCAATCTGGCGCATGTGTCGAACCAGTACGCGGCCATGCCGTCGATGCACATCGGCTGGTCCCTGTGGTGCGGGATCACCATCGCGATACTGGCCAAGCACACCTGGGCGAAGGCGCTGGGCGCGCTGTACCCGGTGTTCACCCTCACGGTCATCATCTCCACCGGCAACCACTTCTGGCTGGACGCGGTCGGCGGTGTGGTGTGCCTGGCGGTCGGTTACGGGATCTCGTACCTGGTCTACGGGCGCTGGCTGTACCGGATGCCGCGCCAGCCGGTGGACGCGGTGTCGGCCCGGGCGTCGGACCCTCAGACGGCGTGATGCGGCGCCACGTACAGCGTCTGGAGCGCGAAGCCGTGGTAACCGGCGGTGTCGGCGAGGCGGGTGCTGGTCGTACCCCCGCCCGCCCCGTCCAGGGCTGACACGGCGTCCAGTGCCACCCAGGGGCCGACCGGCGGACGCAGGAAGCTCAGCACGAGGTCGAGGTTGCTGAACAGGTGGGTGCGGAAGTCCAGCGCGGCGCTGAAGCCGCTGGCGCCGTCCGAGACGAGGACGGCCCGCTGGGTGCCGGAGGTCGTCTCGCCCGCGACGAGCGGGAACTTCGGGCGCACCCACACCGTGGCCGGTCCCGGCGTCGTGACGAATCCGGCGAGGTAGCGGTAGTCCATGGACGCGATCCAGCCATGGTCCAAGTGGCCGGGGAGCGGGTCGGCCGGGACGACGTCGTCGGGGTCCGGCAGCGGCGCGGCCTGGACGGGGACGTCCGGTACGAGGCCGGGTGAGCGGCGGCGCCACCAGGCGCGGGCCGACAGGACGACCCGGCCGTCGACGCTCAGCTCGCCCGCGAGGAGCTGGGCGCGCCTGCCGGGCTTGAGGACGGAGGCGCGGACGCGGACCGGGCCGACGGGGACGGGGCCGTGGAAGTCCATGGCGATTTTCGCGAGGTGGCCGTCGGGGTGGCCCTCGGAGTCGCTGTCGGAGTCGCCGTCCCGTGCCGTCGCCGCGATCAGGGCCTCGAACTCGCGGACCAGCAGCGCGCTGGGCGGGCCGCCGTGCTGGAGGTCGGGCGACCAGGGCCCCTGGGTGGCGTCCGTCGCCACGAAGGACCCGTCCGGGTCGGGCTCGTAGAAAGCGGTCGGTTCGCCCATCCCTGCTCCTCCGGCTCGTGTACGTTTCGCATTCCGTAACGCCTGGCACCACCGTATGATTTCGGAATCAGAAGCGTCAAGGAGGGTCGGATGGAGGGTGGCAGCGGTGGCCCCCGGCCGGGCGGCGAGGTCCGTGGCTCGCGCACCGGGCGGCCCCTGATGGCCGCGCTCGATCTGCTGGGGCGGCGCTGGGCGCTGCGCATTCTCTGGGAGCTGCGGGACGGGCCGGTCGGTGCTCGTGACCTGCGTGAACGGTGCGACGCGATGTCGCCCAGCGTTCTTTATCAGCGGTTGCGGGAGTTGGCCGCGGCCGGGCTGCTCGCGCAGGGGGATCAGGGGCGTTACGGGCTCACGCCTCTGGGGGCGGGGCTGGCCGAGGCCATCGCGCCGTTGGATCACTGGTCTCGTATGTGGGCGGAGACGCTTTCCGACTAGGCAGGGTGTTCTTGCCCGCCCGCCCACCCGTGCGGGTGCTTTGTCGTCTGCGGGTGCCGCTTGTGCCTGGTCGGTGCCGGGCCGGGGCACCTCCTCGAAATCCGTACCACCTGGCCTTTCCGCATTCGGTACCCGGCCGTCAACGTATTTCTGCGGGGGCACCCCGGCCCGTCCCCTCCCGGTACGTCGGCGTCCGCCCGCCGGTGGGGGTGGCCGGGGTGGGAGTCAAAGACCATGAGGGCGCCCCGAGCGTCCTCCGCCCGGGGGCTGGGCGGGTGGCACCCTCACACGGCCCGCGCGGGTGGACGGGTGTCCAAGACCGTGAGGGCGCCCCGCCGTTCTGCCCCCCTTCCCCACATCCGGGGGTGGAGGGGGTCGGGGGCGGAGGGAGAGGGGTTCGAAATGCTGCCGGATATTTGTGGCGCAGGAGAGGTCACCGGATAGGGAGTACCAGAAGCGCCGTAAATATACCGATTTCGAACCCCTCTCCCGCAGCCCCCGGCCCCCGACCCACGCACGACCCGAGCCCGCCCGACGCGAGGCAGTCCGAGGCGGGCTACTCGTAGGCGTAGAAGAGGCGTTCGACGACGGCGCGGGCGCGGCGGGTGCGGCGGCGGTAGTCCTCCAGCATGTCGCCGACGTGGCCGGGCGGGTAGCCGAGGTAGCGGCCGACGGCGGCGAGTTCGCGGCCGTCGCTGGGGAAGGTGTCGCCGGGGCGGCCGCGGACGAGCATGACGGCGTTGCGGACGCGGGTGGCGAGAACCCAGGCGTCGTCGAGGACGGCGGCGTCCTCGGGGTCGATGAGCCCGGCCTCGCGGGCGGCGGCGAGGGCCGGGCGGGTGCCGGTGGTGCGCAGGGCGGGCAGCCGCCCCCCGTGCTGGAGCTGCACGAGCTGAATCGTCCACTCGACGTCGGACAGCCCGCCGCGCCCGAGCTTGGCGTGCGTCGTGGGGTCGGCGCCGCGCGGCAGCCGCTCGGTCTCCATCCGGGCCTTCAGGCGCCGTATCTCGCGGACCGCCTCTTCTTCGAGGCCGTTCTCCGGGTACCGCAGCGGGTCGACCAGGGCGGTGAACCGCGCCCCGAGATCCACGTCGCCCGCGACCGGCAGGGCGCGCAGCAGCGCCTGGTTCTCCCAGATCAGCCCCCAGCGCCGGTAGTAGGCGGCGTACGACGCGAGGCTGCGGACCATGGGCCCGCTCTTGCCCTCGGGCCGCAGATCGGCGTCGACCAGCAGCGGCGGGTCCGCGGTGGGGATCTGGAGCAGGCGGCGCAGTTCGTCGGCGACGGCGAGCGCGGCGCGGGTGGCCTCGCCCTCGTCGGCGCCGTCGAGCGGTTCGTGGACGAAGAGCACGTCGGCGTCCGAGCCGTAGGCCAGCTCCCGGCCGCCGAAGCGGCCCATGCCGATGACGGCGAAACGGGTGGGCAGCGGGTGCGCGTCGTTGCCGGTGACGTGGTTGACGGCGGCGCGCAGCGCGCCCGCGAGCGTCGCGGCGGTGAGCCCGTAGATGGCGGTGCCGACGCGGTCGACCAGCGCGGCGGGGTCCGGCGGCTCGTCGGGCGTCTCCTCTTGGTCCTCCTCGTCGTCGCCGTAGGTGTCGATGAGGTCGGCGGCGGCGGTACGGAACAGCTCGCGGCGGCGTACTCCGCGTACCGAGGCGATGGCCTGCTCGGGGGTGTCGGCGCGGCCGACGGCGGCCAGCACCTCCTGCTCCAGGGCGGCGTGGTCGCGCGGCACGAGACCGTCGGCGGCGCCGAGCAGCGCGACCGCCTCGGGGGCGCGCATCAGCAGGTCGGGGGCGAGCCGCCCGGAGGAGAGGACGCGGGCCAGCCGCTGCGCCGCCGCGCCCTCGTCGCGCAGCAGCCGCAGGTACCAGGGGGTCTTGCCGAGCGCGTCGGAGACCTTGCGGAAGCCGAGCAGCCCGGCGTCGGGGTCAGCGGAGTCCGCGAACCAGCCGAGCAGCACCGGCAGCAGCGTGCGCTGGATGGCGGCCTTGCGGCTCACGCCGCTGGCCAGCGCCTCCAGGTGGCGGACGGCGGCGGCCGGGTCGGCGTATCCGAGCGCCTGGAGGCGCTGGCGGGCCGCGTCGGTGCTGAGCCGGGTCTCCTCGCCGCCGAGCTGGGCGACCGCGTCCAGCAGCGGCCGGTAGAACAGCTTCTCGTGCAGCCGCCGTACCTCCATGGCGTGCCGCTTCCACTCCCGGTTCAGCTCGGCGACCGGGTCGGCGCGGAAGCCCAGGCCGCGGCCGAGGCGGCGCAGTCCCGCCTGGTCGTCGGGGACGAGGTGGGTGCGGCGCATCTTCTGGAGCTGGATACGGTGTTCCATCAGCCGCAGGAAGCGGTAGGCGTCGTCGAGCGCGGCGGCGTCGGTACGGCCGACGTAGCCGCCCGCGGCGAGGTCGGCGAGCGCGGTCAGCGTGGTGCCGCTGCGCAGCGACGGATCGGTGCGGCCGTGCACGAGCTGGAGGAGCTGCACGGCGAATTCGACGTCGCGCAGGCCGCCGGGGCCGAGCTTCAGCTCGCGGTCGATCTGGGCGGCGGGGATGTTCTCCACGACGCGGCGGCGCATCTGCTGCACGTCGGTGACGAAGTTCTCGCGCTCGGCGGCCTGCCAGACCAGCGGGCGGATCGCGGCCAGGTACTCCTCGCCGAGCGCCTCGTCCCCGGCGACCGGCCTGGCCTTGAGCAGCGCCTGGAACTCCCAGGTCTTCGCCCACCGCCGGTAGTAGGCGAGGTGGCTGGAGAGCGTACGGACCAGCGGCCCGTTCTTGCCCTCGGGCCGCAGATTGGCGTCGACCGGCCAGATCGTGCCCTCGGCGGTGGTGTCGGAGCAGATCCGCATCATCCGGGCGGCCAGCCGGGTGGCGGCGCGTACGGCGGTGCCCTCCGCGTCCTCCTGGCCCGCCGTCTCCTCGGCCGGTTCCGCCACGTAGACGACGTCGACGTCGGAGACGTAGTTCAGCTCGTGGCCGCCGCACTTGCCCATGCCGATGACGGACAGCCGGCAGACGGCGGCGTCCTGCGGGCTCTCGGCTGCGGCTATCGCCAGCGCGGCGCGCAGGGTGGCGGTGGCGAGGTCGGCCAGTTCCGCGGCGGTACGCACCAGGTCGCTGGTGCCGCACACGTCGCGGGCGGCGATGCCGAGCAGGCAGCGGCGGTAGGCGACGCGCAGCGCGTCGGGGGTGTCGGCGCCCGAGAGGGCCCGGACGAAGTCGGCGACGCCCGGGTGCAGGTCGGCGGACTCGTACATCACCAGCGCGTGCCAGTGGGCGGGGTGCCGGGCGAGGTGGTCGCCGAGGGCCTCGGAGGCGCCGAGGATGCCCAGCAGGCGGTCGCGCAGCGGCTTCGCCGTCATGACGGTGTCCAGCAGCGTCCGCCGCTCCGCCGGGTCCAGCGCCTCCGTGAGGCGTACCAGGCTGATCAGCGCCTGGTCGGGGTCGGCCGTCGCGCCCAGCGCCTCCAGCAGCACCGGGTCCGTCCTGACCGTCGACAGCTCGGGCAGCTCCAGCAGCCGCTCGGCCGCCGCCGGGTCCGTGAAGCCGTGCCGCAGCAGCCGCGTGAACGTACTGCTCCGGCGTCCCTGCATCGGCCCTCCCGGCGGGTCATGTGGTGTGGCGGGGTGACGCTCGACTGGCCTGGTTTGGTTTGGCTTGGTTTGGCTTCGCGGTGGCGCGTGTCCCGTACCCCGGAACGGTCCCGCGCAAGCCCGGATCGATCAAGGCTTCGGTTTGAGCGTAACCCCCTGCGGGGGGCTCGGTAGCCGGAGTGCGGCCACCAGCCCACCCGACCCCGATCCCGCGCCCCGCACACGACCCCATCCACCGCCCCGCCCCAGCGACCAAGAGCCCCGCACGGGCGTGCACGCGACCGAGTCGTCCAAGCTGCCGCAAGCGGCCAAGGCAGGAGGCCCGCACGGCGCGGGCGCAACCGCACGACCCGCACGGTGAGGGCGCAACCGCATAGCTCGCACCGCGCTGCGCGCGCAGCACCGCCCCACCGACCGCGACACCCCGGCCGGAGGCCCCGCACGGCGCGGGCGGAACCGCACGGCGCGCGCAGCGCCGCCCCAGCAACCGCACCACCCTGGCCGCACGGCCGGAGGCCCCCGCCGTGCGGGCGGACATCGCGGGCTTGGCCACGCGGGACGTGGCGCGTGGCGGCGGGGCTGCCCGGTGGGGGCTGGGGGCGCGGTGTCCCCGGCAGGAGGGTTGTGGGAGCCGGCGGCAGGCCGTACCTCGGTGTTCGCCTTCATTTCACCCGGCGCCCGCTCGCCCTGACGCGGCCCGGCTCCTAAAATTTGTCATGTACAGCGGTTCCTCGTCCTTCCCCCCACTACCGGAGGTACGCCGTGCACGGCTGGACTCTGCCCCGCCGCAGCCGCACCGCTCTGTTGTCCGCAGTCGGCCTCGCCGCCGCGTCCGCCGGTCTGTGGACCGGTCTCGGTGGCTCGGCGCACGCGGCCGGTTCTGTGCCCACCCCCGACCACACCCTCGTGGTGGTCATGGAGAACCACGCGTACAGCCAGGTCATCGGCAGTTCGAGCGCGCCGTACATCAACTCGCTGGCGACCGGCGGCGCGAATCTCACGCAGAGCCACGCGATCACGCACCCGAGCCAGCCGAACTACTACGCGCTGTTCTCCGGGTCCACGCAGGGCGTGACGGACGACAGTTGCGTGAAGATCGGCTTCAGCTCGGCCGCGAATCTCGGCTCCGAGGTGATCGCCGCGGGCAAGACCTTCGGCAGTTACAACGAGACGCTGCCGAGCCAGGGTTCGACGACCTGCAAGAGCGGCAACTACGCGCAGAAGCACAACCCGTGGTTCGGCTTCGGCAATGTCCCGACGTCGACCGCGAAGACCTTCGCGCAGTTCCCGACGGACTACTCGACGCTGCCGCGGATGTCCTTCGTCGTACCGAACCTGTGCAGCGACATGCACGACTGCTCGGTGGCGACCGGCGACACCTGGATCAAGAACAACCTGGGCGCGTACGCGACGTGGGCGAAGACCCACAACAGCGTGCTGGTCGTGACCTTCGACGAGGACAACTCGCTGAGCGGCAACCGGATTCCGACCGTCTTCTACGGTCAGCCGGTCACCGCGGGCAGTTCGTCCGCGACCAACTACAACCACTACAACCTGCTGCGCACGCTGGAGGATCTGGCGGGTACCTCGGGGCACGCGGGCAACGCCGCGTCCGCCGCGGACATCACCGGCATCTGGACCAACTGACCGATGTACGTCAGCGAGAGCCGCGGCAGCACGCCCGCGACACCCGCACCGACGAGCGCGGCGGACAGCCCGACGACAGCGCCGACGACCGCCCGGGGCCCGCATCCCGGGCGGTCGTCCGCGGTCACCTCGACGGTGCTCGCGCTCGGCGCGGTCAGCCTCATCACCGATGTGTCGTCGGAGATGGTCACCGCGGTGCTGCCGCTGTACCTGGTCACCGGGCTCGGGCTCTCCCCGCTCGGCTTCGGTCTGCTCGACGGCGTCTACAACGGATTCAGCGCGGTGGTACGGCTGGTCGGCGGGCATCTCGCCGACCGCGGCGGGCGGCCCAAGGCGGTGGCCGCCTTCGGGTACGGGCTGTCCGCGCTGTGCAAGCCGCTGCTGCTGGCCGTGCACACGTTGCCGCTGATCGGCGCGGTGCTCGCCGTCGACCGCACCGGCAAGGGTCTGCGGACCGCGCCGCGCGACGCGCTCATCTCGCTGTCGGCGCCGCCGGAGTCGCGGGGCCGGGCGTTCGGTGTGCACCGCGCGATGGACACCACCGGGGCGCTTCTCGGGCCGCTGGCCGCCTTCCTGATCCTCCGTCAGGCGGCGGAAGGATACGACGCGGTCTTCACCGTCAGCTTCTGCGTGGCGGCTGTCGGCGTGGTCGTGCTGCTGCTGTTCGTGCCGTCGGGCGTACGGCGGTCAACTCCCGTGCCTGACAAGGACGTTGACCGGCCGTCCTTACGGGCCGCCGTGGGGCTGCTCGGGCGGCGGGAGCTGCGCGGGCTGGCGCTGTGCGCGGTGGCGCTCGGGCTCGCCACCGTCAGCGACTCCTTCGTCTATCTGCTGCTGCAACGCCGACTCGGCGTCCCCGACCGGTGGTTCGCGCTCCTCCCGCTGGGCACCGCCGCCGCCTTCCTGCTGCTCGCCGTGCCGCTGGGCCGCTGGGCGGACCGGTTCGGCCGCTGGCGGGTCTTCGTCGGCGGCCACTTCGCGCTGCTCCTGGCGTACGGGCTGCTCCTCGCCCACCTGCGGGCGGGCGTACTGCCGTACGCCGTACTGGCGTTGCACGGGGCCTTCTACGCCGCCACGGACGGCGTGCTGATGGCGGCCGCGGCCGGTTCCGTACCGGCGGCGCTGCGCTCCAGCGGGCTCGCGCTCGTACAGACCGGGCAGGCCGCCGCGCGCTTCTTCTGCTCCATAGCCTTCGGGGCGGCGTGGACCGCGTGGGGCGACCAATCCGCCCTGACGGGGGCCGCGTTGGCGCTGACGGCGAGCGTCGCGCTGTCGGTCCGGCTGCGGCCGTCACGGACTCCCACGGCGCCGGAGGCGACGGCATGAGCGGGCGGGTCGAGGGCGGTATGAGCATGCGCAACCGGCTGCTGGTGCTGATGGCCAGCATCACCGTGCTGGCGTGCGTGGCGGGGGTCGCGGTGTGGCGGGCCGCCGACCGGGCCGACCGGAAGAACCAGGTGCAGGCGGGCGGCCCCGCCGTCCGCGCCGGTACGGTCTCGCTGGCCGCCGGCGGCCCCCGTATCGTCTTCCGCTCCATGGCGTGGGGGCCGCACCGCGACGAGTTGGCCTCGGTGCCCGCCTCCGCGCCGGACGGGCCCCGCGTCGCGTCCGGCGTGAAGTGCCTGCGCTTCTACGCGGCGGGCGGCACCGGCATCTGCCTCCAGGCCAAGCGCGGCGCGGTCAACGACTCGTACGACGCGGTCGTCCTGGACTCGGCGCTGCGCGCCACCCGCCGTGTGCCGCTCGCGGGCATCCCGACCCGCGCCCGTGTCTCGCCCAGCGGGCGGATGGCCGCCTGGACCGTCTTCGTCGGCGGCGACTCGTACGCGGGCACCGACTTCTCCACCCGCACCTCGATCCTGGACACCCGCACCGGGACCCTCCAGTCGTCCCTCGAGGACTACGCCGTCACCCGCGACGGGCACCGCGTGCGCGCCGCCGATATCAACTTCTGGGGCGTCACCTTCGCCGACGACCGGCACTTCTACGCCACGCTCGCCACCGGCGGCCACACCTACCTCGTGCGCGGCGACGTCGCCGCCCGTACCGTCACCACGCTGCGCACCAACGTCGAGTGCCCGTCGCTCTCCCCCGACGGCACCCGGATCGCCTTCAAGAAACGCGTGCCCGGCCTGCCCGCCGACGCCCCCTGGCGCCTCTACGTCCTCGACCTGGCCACCTCGCGCGAGTGGCCGCTGGCCGAGACCCGCAGCGTCGACGACCAGGCCGTGTGGTCCGACAACGCGACCGTCGTGTACTCCCTCCCCGGCGACTACGGCTCCGACCTGTACACCGCCCCCGCCGACGGCACCGGCGCCCCCCGCCTCCTCACCCTCTCGGCCCTGGCCCCCGCCTGGCTGCCCTGACCCCGGAGGTGACGTCCTCCGGGGCGGCCCCGCCTCGGGGGGCGCGGGTCAGCAGACGCGGACGGACTGTGCGGAGGAGAGGTCGCTGTCGGTGTAGCCGGGCGGGCGGCCCGAGTAGTCCTGGGCGACGCTGCCGATGGGGTTCTTGCCGTCGCGGCCGTAGTAGAAGGTGGTGCGCACCCCGCCGACCTGGTTGTTGTTGATCCAGGTGGCCTGCTCGTCGATGGCGATGTTGTGGACCGCGCAGGCGTTCCACGGGCCGAGCCAGTACCACGTGTTGGTGTCCGTGTTGTGGATGTGCAGGCACATGTCGCCCACCGGGGGGAGGTTGCAGTCCACCGCCTGGGCGGGGGACGCGGCCACGAAGCCGACCGTGCCGGCGAGCAGCGCGCCGCTTACCGCGAGGGTGACCGTCCGCTTTCCGATACGCATACTCAAGGGCCTCCTTGTTCGCAGGAATTGACCGAATTCCGCACCCGGAGCCGTGCCGACGCATTGCCGTTCACGGTCGCGCGTAAACGCGCACCGATTCTCCGGGCAGCCCCAAGTAGACGCCGACGTTGGCCGGGATTGCCATTGATTGGATGAGGTTCCAATGTTTGGCTGGCGGTTCGGACGTCCACCCGATCCGTCCGGGAAGGCATCATGCTGCGTCTGTCGCTGGGCCCGGCCGAGCTGGCCAGGACCCGGTTCGCCATCTCACCGATGGTCGAACTGTTCGGTGTCCTGTCCACCGCCATGAGGTCGTCCCGCCGCGGGGAACGGCTCGGTGCGCTGCCGCGGCTGCTGCACGACCGGCAGATGCCCCTGCTGGCGGGGTTCTTCCAGGGCGAGGTGTGGCTGCCGGATTTCATCAGCCCCGCGCCCGCGCGGTTCGCGCCCAGCCTGGATGACGAACTCCACCGGATAGCCACCCTCGCGCCGACCCGGCTGGTGCAGGAAATCACCGTGTTCACCACGGGCTTCGCCGGTCAGGGCTTCCCCGGAACCGAGCTGCCCGCGCCGGTCCTGAGCCAACTCGACCGGGGGGAAACCGCATTCGTCCAGAAAGCGGCTCAGGAACTGCACGCTTTGTGGAACCACACACTCGCAGCGCGCTGGCCGGTGATCCGTGGCCGCCTCGAAGCCGATATCAACGCCCGTTCCCAGCTCATGGCCCGGCAGGGAACCGGCGCGGTCCTGGATTCCCTGCATCCGGACACCGGTTGGCACGACGGCACACTGACCGTCCGCAGCCCGTTCCGCACCACGGTGGCGCACGCGCCGGCCGTCGTCATGATCCCCACCGTCACCGGGGACCTGACGCCGGGCCTCGACCCGATGTTCCAGCACGACACGATGCTCTGCTATCCGGTGCCCCGCGCTCCGTCAGGCCGCCGCGCCGCACAGGGCGGCCACCCGGCGGCCGACGTCCTGGGGGCCACCCGGCACAGCCTGCTGCTGTCGCTGGGCCGCCCCCTCACCACCACGGAGCTGGCCGAGCTCCACCACCTGGACCCGTCGACCGTCTCCTACCACCTCACGCGCCTGCACCGGGCGGGTCTCCTCACCCGGACCCGCCACGGCCACCGCGTCTACTACCGCCGCACCCCGCAGGCCGAGCAGCTCCTCTCGGCTACAGGTTCGGGAGGTTCTTCCGCAGCTCGAAGGCGGTGACCTCGGAGCGGTACTCCTCCCACTCCTGCTTCTTGTTGCGCAGGAAGAAGTCGAAGACGTGCTCGCCGAGGGTCTCGGCGACGAGTTCGCTGCGCTCCATGAGGGTGATGGCCTCGCCGAGGTTCTGCGGGAGGGGCTCGATGCCGAGGGCGCGGCGCTCGGAGTCGGACAGGGCCCAGACGTCGTCGTCGGCGCCGGCCGGGAGTTCGTAGCCCTCCTGGATGCCCTTCATGCCCGCGGCGAGGAGGACGGCGTAGGCGAGGTAGGGGTTGGCGCCGGAGTCGATCGAGCGGACCTCGACGCGGGTGGAGCCGGTCTTGCCGGGCTTGTACATGGGGACGCGGATCAGGGCCGAGCGGTTGTTGTGGCCCCAGCAGATGTACGAGGGGGCCTCGCCGCCCGCGCCAGCGGTGCGCTGGGAGCCGCCCCAGATCCGCTTGTAGGAGTTGACCCACTGGTTGGTGACCGCGGCGGTCTCACCGGCGTGCCGGAGCAGGCCCGCGATGAAGGAGCGGCCGACCTTGGAGAGCTGGAACTCCGCGCCCGACTCGTAGAAGGCGTTGCGGTCGCCCTCGAAGAGCGACAGGTGGGTGTGCATGCCGGAGCCGGGGTGCTCGGAGAACGGCTTGGGCATGAAGGTGGCGTGCACGCCCTGTTCGAGGGCGACCTGCTTCATGACGAGCCGGAAGGTCATCACATTGTCGGCGGTGGAGAGCGCGTCGGCGTAGCGCAGGTCGATCTCCTGCTGGCCGGGGGCGCCCTCGTGGTGCGAGAACTCCACCGAGATGCCCATGGACTCCAGCATCGTGATGGCCTGGCGGCGGAAGTCCATGCCGACGTTCTGCGGGGTGTGGTCGAAGTAGCCGGAGTTGTCGGCGGGGGTGGGCCGCCCGCCGTCCATCGGCTTGTCCTTGAGCAGGAAGAACTCGATCTCGGGGTGGGTGTAGAAGGTGAAGCCGAGGTCGGAGGTCTTGGCGAGCGCGCGCTTGAGGACGTAGCGCGGGTCGGCGTACGACGGGGAGCCGTCGGGCATGAGGATGTCGCAGAACATGCGCGCGGTGCCGGGGCTCTCGGCGCGCCAGGGCAGGATCTGGAAGGTGCTGGGGTCCGGCTTGGCGATCATGTCGGACTCGTACACCCGGGCGAAGCCCTCGATGGCGGAGCCGTCGAAGCCGATGCCCTCGTCGAAGGCCTGCTCCAGTTCGGCCGGTGCGACGGCGACCGACTTCAGGTAGCCGAGCACGTCGGTGAACCACAGGCGGACGAAGCGGATGTCCCGCTCCTCCAGGGTGCGGAGAACGAACTCCTGCTGCTTGTCCATATCCATCCATCCTTGCCGGTCAGGCCACCTGCTCCCCGCCACTGGCCATATCGGGGACGCACATCCGGGATTGCGAGCCGAGCATCCCATCACGCGATTTCCGGCGCGTTGCGGGGGCCCTCTCCCCCATAGTGCCTGCCCGCGACGAGTCCTTCATCATCGCGCGGCGCCTGATCGCGGCGCCTGATCGGTGACGGCGCGAAACGGCCGGCGTTTTAATAAGGGTAGCCTTGCCTAAGACGTACGTCTGTTCGCCACAGCTGCGTACCCGTACGAGGAGCCGTACCCGTGGGCACACGCACGCGTGGCGGCGGCCGTCGCGGGGCCCGCCGTCGTCGGCGATCTGCTGGATGCCGACTGGCGCCTCACCAACCGCTGGCCGCAACCGCTGATCGCGACCGCTGACCGCGGGGTCCGCGCTACCCGAAGGTGTCGATGCTCGCGATCTTCCAGGTGCCGTCCTGGTGCACGGCGTCCACCGCGAACATCGCCGCCGCGTAAGTGGTCGCCGCGTTCGCGGACTTGGCGGTGCTGGTGTTGCTCTGGTCGGCGAAGACCAGGACGCGGGCGCGGTCGCCGTCGAGCAGTTCCACGCCGGTGTCGGTGACGGTCGTGGTCAGCACGAGCTTCTGCGCCGGTGCCTGGGCGCGGACCTGGGCGAGCATCGTCGCGTACTGCTGGACGGCCTTGCCGGTCAGTACGCGCTTGGCCGCGTCGTCGGTGCGGGCGGTGTCGGCGTAGTTGTAGGAGAAGACCGCGTTCACGGCCTGGGCGACGGTGCCTTTGACCTCGCTGGTGCGGGCGGTGTCGGTCAGCGCGGTGTTGCCGGAGGCCACCGAGTCGCGCAGGTCGGACGCCTTGCCCGCGGACCAGGCGGCGAGGCCGCCGAGCAGCACGGTCAGCAGGGCGAGGCCGACGGTGAGGACGGTGACGGGGCGCGGGCGCCACGTGCGCGGGCCGCTCCCGGCCTCGGGTTCAGCGTCGGCTGCCGTGCCGGTGGGAGCCCCGGCGGTGACGTCGGCGGTGACGTCGGCGGCCTTGTCGGACGTACGCGGCGGCCGGGCCGGGCGGGTGCGGACGGCGGTCGCGGCGCGGCCCCGGGCGGGGCGCTCCGAACGGCCGCCGCCCTCCGCCTCGGCCTCCGGGCCGGTGTCGGTGGCGGTGGCGGTGTCGGTGTCGGAGTCGGGGTCGGTGGCGGCTTCCGCCGTGCGGGTCACGCGCTCGCGCGGCGGCGCGGTGGCCGCCAGGCGGCGTTGGCGGTTGATGAGGTGGCGGGTGGTCGACATGGGCGGCGGTCCTCTCGCGGACGGCGGGGCGGCTTACTGGCCGTCGGTGGTGGACGGGGACGGCCTCGCGGTGGCGGTGCCGCCGCTCGGGGGCGAGGACGCGGACGGGTCCGCGGCGCTGTCGCCCATCGGGGCCTGGCCGAGGGCGCTGAGCTTCCAGCCCGTGTCGGTGCGGGTGAGTTCGCCGAGCATCCGGCTCTCCTTGACCGCGGGCTTGGCCTTGGGCGCCTCGACGGTGATCCGCAGCGCGATCATCACGCTGGCCTTGCCGGTCCTGGTGTCGAGTTCGGTGACCGCGCCGGACAGGATCTTCGCGGTGCTGACCGTCTGGGCCTGCTGCACCTGCTTCTCGAACGCGGCCCGCCCCTGCACCAGTTGGCTGTGCAGGTCGCCGGTCGTGGAGCTCTCCCAGATGTCGAGCCCGTGGTCGACGTCGGAGTGGTCCAGGGTGTTCATGTTCTGCACCGCCTGCTCCCCCGCCGCGAGCACCGTGTCGCGGGTCCGGGCGAAGGCCGCGTCGTCGTCGTGCGCGGCCCCGTACCAGGACCAGCCGGTCAGGGCGGCGGCGACCGCCGCGGCGACGGCGAGCGCGACGGCCGTAGCGAGCAGCGACCGGCCCGGCGCGCGCAGCCGCGCCCCGAGCCGGTCCCGCGACCCGCCGCCACCCTTGAAGGGCATCCGTGCCATCCGTCCTCCTCCTACCGGGCCTTGAGATCGGTGATCCGCCAGTGGTCGCCGTCGAGCCTGGCGGTGACCGAGAGTTGGGCCGCCGCGCTGGTGGCCGCGGCGCCCTTGCGCTGGGCGGTCTGGTCGAGGAAGACCAGCAGCCGGGCGTGGTCGGCGGTGAGCCGGACGACCCCGGCGCGCACCACCCGTGTGGTCAGGGTGAGTTGCTGCTCGGCGACGCGCTGCCGGATCTGCCCGAACAGCGCCTGGTACTGGTCGGCCGCCGCGCCGTCCAGCAGGTCGCGGGCGGCCCGCTCGGTCGACCCGGTGTCCTCCGGCGTGTACGCGAAGATCTTGCCGAGCGCGTTGCTGACGTCCCCGACGACCCGGTTGGTCGCCTCGGTGTCGGTCAGCGCGCGGTTGTCCGTCGCGGCCGGGTCGGTCAACCGGTGGGCCGCGTAACCGAATCCGCCGCCGCCGAGGAGCAGCAGCACGATCGCGGCGACCGCCGCCGTACGCCGCGCACCGTACGGCCACCGCCAACGCCGTCCGGCGGCGGCCTCGTTGGCCTCCGCCTCGTCCGGAGCGGCGGCCCCCGATGCGTCGGTCTGCGGCGCCTCGGCCTCCGCCGCCTCGGCCTCGGGCTCATGCGTGGTGCTCACTGGGCCGCCTCTCCTAGCTCGCGCCGACGGGCACCGCGGTGAGCGCCGTGAGTTTCCAGCCGTCCGAGGTACGGGACAGGCCCGCCTCGAACCGCTTGCGGTCGGTGGTGGCCGCGCCGCCGCGCGGCATGACCCGGACCTGCACGGTCGCGATGAGCTTCGCCGTACCGGCCCTGGTGTCGAGTTCGGTGACCGCCGCGTCGGTGACCGTGCCCCGGGTGGAGGTGCCGGACTGCTTGAGCGCGGCGGCGTCCGCGGTGTGCGTACGGCTCATGCGGTCGTGCAGCGGCCCGGTCGTCGTGTCCAGCCAGGCCGCGAGGTCGCGGTCCAGGTGGGCCGCGTCCACCGTGTTCAGCCGGGTGATGTCCCGCTGCCCGTCGGTCAGTACGGCGTCGCGGGCCTTGGCGTAATTGAGCGTGCCGTCGCCGCGCGTGTCCGCGTACGACCAGGCGCCGAGCGCGCACACCACGGCGGCGACCGCCCACGCGGTGACCCAGACCAGGGTGGACCGGCGGGCGCTCATCGGGTGCCCCCGAAGCCCGTGTTCCCGAAGCCCGTGCCCCCGGAGCGCGTGTCACCGAACCGCGTGTCGCCGAGGCCGAGCAGATCCGCCATCGTGCCGCCGCTGGGCCCGGTCGGCAGCGAGGGCAGGCCCAGCGCTCCCGGCAGCACGCTCGTGCCGTACGTCGTCGTCCCGGTGGACGGGCCCGCGGCGGACGGGGTCCCGGCGCCGGTCGGCAGCACCGAGCCGGGCTGCACGGGGTTCGGGACGCCCCCGCCGCTCGGGGCGTTGGCCGAGCCGCGCACGTCGGTGCCGGAGGAGGCGGGGGCGGTGCAGCGGGCCGCGGTGTTCAGGGCGGTGGCGGGCGCCTTGGTGTCGAGGCCGTTGCGGTACGTGGTGCCGCCGTATCCGGAGGTGCAGGGCAGCGGGGAGAAGAAGGTGACGGCCATGCCGAAGTGCAGGCCCTTGCCGTCCACCGCCGTCGATCCGGCGGCGGCCACCGCGGGCACCTTGACCAGGAATTCCTCGATGCCGTGCTGCCGGGTGACGGCCACGTCCGAGGTGGTCAGCAAGTTGGCGAGGACGACGCTGAGTTGGGGTCCGACGTCCCGCAGCAGCGCGCTGACCTGTCCGGCCGCGTCGGGCGCCGCGGCGATGAGCCGTCGCAGGTCGGTGTCGGAGTCGTTGAGCTGCTTGGCGAGCTGACTGGCGCTGCTGGCGAAGGACTTGATGGCGTCGCCCTCGTCAGCCTGCGTGCGCAGCACCGTCCGCCCGTCGGCCATCAGCGTGATGTTGCCGGGCAGGTTCATGTCCGCGGCGGAGATGAACTCGCCGCTGGTGTCGAGCAGCGACTGGAGGTTGTCGCCCTGTCCCGCGAACGCCTTGCCGAATTCGTCGACGACGGTCTGAAGGGACTTCAACGGGACCGATCCGGCCAGGCTGTTGACGCTGGTGAGCAGGTTGGTGACGGGCGCGGGGATAGTGGTGTCGGCGCGTTCGACGCGGGAGCCGTCGGTGAGATACGGCCCCTGGTCGGTGGTCGGCCGCAGGTCGATGTACTGCTCGCCGACGGCGGACAGGCTGGCGACGACGGCCTTGAGGTGGGAGGGGATGTGCGGCGCGGAGTCGTTGATCCGCAACGACGCCTCCACACCGTCGTCGGTGAGTCTGATCGGGCCGACCCGGCCGACCGAGACACCGCGGTAGGTGACGTTGGCGTGCTCGAACAGGCCGCCCGCTTCGGGGAGTTCGACCTTGACGGTGTAGTAGCCGCGCAGGCCCACGTACCGGCCGAGGTCGGCGTAGCGGACGCCGATGAAGCCGAGCACGAGCACGGCGATCAGCAGGAAGGCGATGTTCTTGGCGATGGTGACGCGGGTCAGCATCAGCGGCCCCCGGTCCTGGTCGAGCCGGTGACCGACGGCAGCGGCAGCGGGATGCCCGCCTCCCGCAGCTTCTTGTCGACGGTCGTCGTCCGGTCGGCCTTGGCGTGCGCGGACATCGGGTTCTCGGGGTCGGGCGGGTAGACGTTCCCGGACGCGGGCATCTCGGGGATGAGCTGCGTGCCGGGTACGGCGGTCAGGTCGAGGTAGACGTTGAGGTAGTCGCCCTTGACGCCGTTGAGGACCTCGTCGGTGAACGGGTAGGTGACCAGCACCTGGAGCGAGTCGGGCAGCGCGTCGCCCGCGTCGGCGAGCCGTCGCAGGGTGGGCGCGAGGGCCTTGAGGTCGGCGACCATGTCGTCCTTGCTGCGGTTGACGGTGTCCACCGCGACGCCGGAGAGCGTGTCCAGCGAGCGCAGCATGGTGACCAGCGAGCCGCGCTGCTGTTCCAGCACCTTCAGTCCGGGGCTGAGGCCGGTCAGTACGGTGCCGACCTTCTGGTCGCGGGCGGCGAGGGTGGCGGACAGTTCGTTGACGCCGTCGAGCGCGTCGGTGATGTCCTGCTTGTGGGCGTCGAGGTCGCTGACGAGCGTGTCGACCTGGTGGAGCATGGAGCGGATCTGCGGTTCGTTGCCGGTCAGGGCCTTGTTCAGCTCCACCGAGATGGTCTTGAGCTGGGCAACGCCGCCGCCGTTGAGCAGCATGGACAGTGCGCCGAAGACCTCTTCGACCTCGGGGTTGCGGTTGGTGCGCGAGGCGGGGATGACGGCGCCGTCGCGCAGGGTGCCGCTGGCGGCCGGCGTGCCGGGCGGCGCGGAGAGCTGGATGTACTTCTCGCCGAGCAGGCTGGACTGTTCCAGGTGCGCGTACGCGTTGGCGGGCAGTCGCACCTTGCCGTTGACCTTCATGGTGACGGTCGCGGACCAGCCGTCGGCGCCGAGGCCGATCTTGGTGACGCGGCCGACGGCGACGTCGTTGACGCGTACGGACGCCTGCGGGACGAGGTCGAGGACGTCGGCGAAGTCGGCCTTGACGGTGTAGGGGTGGCCGCCGAGGTCGGCGCCGCCGGGCAGCGGCACGTTCTGGACGTTCAGCGAGCAGCCGGCGAGGGCGAGCGCGAGCAGCGCGGTCCCGCCGACGGTGGCGGCGCTCCCCCGGGTGTGCGAACGCTTCATCGGGCCGCCCCCTTGGTGTAGACGGTGCCGACCGCCGGCAGGGGCAGCGGCAGGGTCTTGGCGTCCTTGGCCGCGGGCGTGAAGTCGGAGCCGGTCCTTGCGGTGTCCTTGGCGGCGGCGGGCGAGATGTCGCCGCCCATGCTCAGTTCGTTGATGTTGGCGCGCCCGTCGATGGTGCCGTGCTGCGGATCGTAGGCGTTGAGGAGGTTGTCGGCGGCCAGCGGCGCGGTGTCGAGGAGTTCGGCGAGTGAGGCGCGCTGGTCGACCAACGTCTGGGTGATCGGGGCGAGTTTGCCGATGCTGGTCTTCAGCCGGGCCCGGTTGTCCTGGATGAAGGTCTTCACCTGGCCGAGCGCGGTGGACAGTTGGTGCAGCGCGCCGCCCAGGTTCTCCTTGTCCTCGGCCAGGAAGCCGCTGACGGTGGAGAGTTGGTCGGTGGCGGCCCGTACCTTGCCGTCGTTGTTCTTCAGCATGGTGGTGAAGGACTGGAGGTAGGACAGGGTCGCGAAGAGGTCGTCGCTGTGGCCGTTGAGGGTCTTGGTGGCCTGGCCGAGCTGGTCGATGCTGTCGCCGATGGCCTTGCCGTTGCCGTCGAGGTTCTTCGCGCCGGTGTCGAGGAGGTTCGACAGGGCGCCGGTGGCGTTGGCGCCGTTCGGGCCGAGGGCGTCGCTGAGCCGGGTGATGCTCTCGTAGAGCTGGTCGACCTCGACGGGGGTCGCGGTGCGGGTGGCCGGGATGACGGTGCCCGCGGTGATCCGGGGGCCGCCGGTGTAGGCCGGGGTGAGCTGGATGTAGCGGTCGGCGACGACGCTGGGCGCGACGACGACGGCGCCGGCTCCCGCCGGGACCTTCACCCCGTGGTCGAGGACCAGCACGACCTTGACCTGCTTGCCCTGCGGCTTCACCGAGTCGACGGTGCCGACCTTGACGCCGAGCACGCGCAGGTCGGATCCGGCGTAGACGCCCACGGCGTGGTCGAAGTAGGCGGTGATCCTGGTGCCGTCGGGGCCGCCGAAGAGGCGTACGCCGCCGTAGGCGAGGGCCGCGAGGACGACGGCGAGCACCGTGCCGAGGGCGATGGCCCGCCGCCCTCGCGCGGCGCGGCCGATGGATGCCTTCACGATGTGCCTCCCGTCGCCTTGGGCGGTTCGCACCCGGTCGTCGGCTGGGTGCCCGGGGGCAGATAGCTCTTGGGGACCAGGCCGCACAGATAGCTGTCGAACCAGCGGCCGTTGCCGAGGGTGTTGCCGACCAGCCGGTAGTAGGGCCCGGCCAGGGCGAGCGCCTTGTCGAGGCTGGACTGGTTGGCGAGCAGTACGCCGGTGACCCGGTCGAGGGCGTCCAGGGTCGGGCCGAGCTGCCGGTTGTTGTCGGCGACCAGGCCGTTGAGCTGGGTGCCGAGGTCCTGGGTGCCGGTGAGCAGCGCGTGGATGGCGTCGCGGCGCTTCTGGATCTCTCCGAGCAGCAGGTTGCCGTCCGAGATCAGCGTCTGGAAGCGGCTGTTCTGGTCGGAGAGGGTCTTGGTGAGCTGCTTGCTGCCCGCGAGCAGGTCGGCGAGCTGGGCGTCCCGGCTGGAGATGGTCCGCGACAGCGACGACAGGCCGGTGGCGGCGCTGCGCACCGAGGCCGGGGTGTCCTTGAAGGTGTCGGAGAGGGTCTGGAAGCTGGCGGCGAGCTGCGTGGTGTCGATCGACCCGAGGGTGTTGCCGAGGCCGTCGAGCGCCTGCGTGACGTCGTACGGCGAGGTGGTGCGGGTCCTGGGGATGCGCTGGCCGGGGTTCTGCGCGCGGCTGCCGAGCGGGTCGACGGCCAGGTACTTCTCGCCGAGCAGCGTCTTGATGCCGATGGCGGCGGTGCTGGCGTCGCCGATCCAGGTGTCCTTGACGCGGAAGGTGACCTTGACCTGGGCGCCGTCCAGCGACACCCCGGTGACCTTGCCGACCTTGACGCCCGCGACCCGCACCTCGTTGCCGGACCTGAGCCCCGCGGCCTCGGTGAAGCTCGCGCTGTACGTGGTGCCGCCGCCGATCAGCGGGAGCGCGTCCGCGTTGTACGCGACCAGGCCGGCCAGGGCGAGCACGAGCAGGCCGACGGTGCCGACGAGGACGGGGCTGCGTTCGCGCAGCGGCCGGAAGAGGGGGCGGCCCCGGCGCGCGGGGGCGCGGAAGCGGAGGCGCGGGGTCGGTATGCGGGGGCGGTTCATGACCGGCACCTCGATTCGGTGATCGCTATGCCGGTGGGCGGCTTGCTGCCGTCGGAGGTGGTGACCCCGGCGACAGTGGCCTGGCAGAGGTAGAGGTTGAGCCAGGAGCCGTAGGAGGCGAGCCGGCCGATGGTCTGGAGCTTGGCCGGGGTCTTGGTGAGGAAGTTCTCCACCTGCGGTGTGTTGTCGGCGAGGTTGGTGGACAGCCGGCCGAGCTGGGCGATGGAGTCCTTCAGCGGCTGGCGGCCGTCGGTGAGCAACCCGGCGGTGCTGGTGGTGAGTTGGGAGATCGCGGTGATCGACTGGCCGATCGGTTCGCGGTCGGAGGCGAAGCCGCTGACGAGTTGCTGGAGCGAGGTCACCAGGTCGTTGAACCCGGCCTCGCGGGTGTTCACCGTGGTGAGCACCGAGTTGAGGTTGTCGATGACCTGGCCGATCACCTTGTCCTTGGCGGCGAGCGTCGTGGTCAGCGAACCGACGTTGCTGATCAGGCTGTCGACGGTGCCGCCCTCGCCCTGGAGCACCTGGACGATCTCGCCCGCGAGCTGGTTGACGTCCTTGGGCGACAGGCCCTGGAACAGCGGCTGGAAGCCGTTGAAGAGCTGGGTGAGGTCGAGGGCCGGGGTGGTGCGCTGGAGCGGGATGGTGTCGCCGGGGGCGAGCGCCTGGCCGACCGGTCCCGTGCCCTGCTGGAGGTCGATGTACCGCTGGCCGACCATGTTGAGGTACTTGATGGTGGCGGTCACCGAGCCGGGCAGCTTCCGGGCGCGCTGCACCGAGAAGTGCACCTGCGCGACGCGGTGGTCGACGACCTTGATCGAGTCGACCTGGCCGACCTTGACCCCGGCGATCCGGACGCTGTCGCCCGAGGTGAGGCCGGTGGCGTCGGTGAACCGGGCGTTGTAGCCGGAGGTGTCGCCGACGTCGGTTCCGCCCGCGATGCTCACCGCGAGGACGGTGGTGGCCAGCGCGGTGACCAGGATGAAGATCAGCGACTTGACGATCGGTCCGACGAGGCTGCGGCGCTTCACCGCACCGTCACCTCCGCCCCTCGGTAGACGGGACCGGTGAGCAGGCTGCTCCAGTCGGGGAGCGAGCCGGGGTCGGTGCCGATGCCCGGCGCGAGGAGTTCGTTGATCAGCTCGTTCTCCTGCGGGGAGTTGGCCGGGGAGTCGGTGGTGGTCACGCTCGATGTGGACGCCGTGGACGCCGTGGACGTCGTGGCGGTCGGCGAGGTCGCGGACTTCGTGGAGTGCGTCGCGGCCGGTGCGCCGCCGCGGCCGGTGTACGGGACCGGGTAGCACTGCGGGCCGCCGCTCGCGTCGTACACCGGGGTGTCCTTGCCGGGGACGTACTTGCCGCGGGACGGCACGCTGGTGAGGTCGACGTGCAGGCCCGGCTCGTGGGTGCCCTTGCCGAGCGCCTTGTCCATGACGGGGACGAAGGCGGCCAGGGTGCGCAGCGTGCAGGGGAAGGACGGGGAGTACTTCGCGAGCAGCCCGAGGGTGCCGCGGCTGTCGGCGGTCAGCCGGATGATGGTGTCCTTGTTCTGCCGCAGATACGTCGTCAGGTCCTGCGCGGTGGCGGTGGTACTGCCGTACACGCTGTTGAGGTCGGCCTGTTCCTCGGCGATGGTGCCGCTGGTCCTGGTGAAGTCGGTGAGGGCCTGCACGATGTCGGGCGCGGCGGCGTTGTAGACGTGGCTGACGGTGACGAGCTGCTTGATGTCGTCGTTCAGCACGGGCAGTTCGGGGTTGAGCTTGGTCAGGTAGCGGTCGAGCTGGACGAGGGTGGTGCCGAGCTGGGTGCCGCGGCCGTCGAGCGCGGTCGCGACGGCGTTGAGGGTCGCGGCGAGCTTCTGGGGCTGGACGGCGGTGAGCAGCGGCAGCACGTTGTCGAGCACCTGCTGGAGCTCGATGGCGTCGCTGGAGCGGTCCTGGGCGATGGTGCTGTCGGCGGCGAGGGTGGGGCCGCCGCCGGTGGTGTCGGTGCCCGCGGGGGGTACGAGGGCCACGAAGCGTTCGCCGAACAGCGTGGTGGGCAGCATCTGCGCGGTGACGTCCGCGGGGATGCGCTTGAGCTGGCCGGGGTCGATGGCGAGGTTGAGCCGGGCGCCGTCGCCGTCGGCACTGATCGAGGCGACCCGGCCGACGACGACCCCGCGCAGTTTCACGTCGGCGCCCTGGTGCATCTCGTTGCCGACGGTGCCGGTCTCCAGGTGGACGGTCGCGGTGTCGCTGAACGTCTTGTCGTAGACGGCGACCGCGAGCCAGGCCAGCAGCGCGGGCACCAGCAGGAAGACGACGCCGGCGGTCCTGCGGCGGGCGGTGGCGCCGCCGGTCGGGCGGCGGCGCGGGGCCGGGGGCGCTCCGGCGGGACGGGTGTCGGTGGTGGTCATCCCGCCACCCGCACCGTCGTGGTGGCGCCCCAGATCGCCAGGCTGAGGAAGAAGTCGGTGATCGAGATGATCACGATGGCGTTGCGCACCGAGCGGCCGACGGCGATGCCGACGCCCGCGGGGCCGCCCTTGGCGGTGAATCCGTAGTAGCAGTGGGCGAGGATCACGATGACGCTGAAGATCAGCACTTTCAGTCCGGAGAGCAGGACGTCCTGCGGGGACAGGAAGAGGTTGAAGTAGTGGTCGTAGGTGCCCGCGGACTGGCCGTTGAACATGACGGTGACCATCCGGGAGGCGACGTAGCTGCTGAGCAGGCCGATGCCGTAGAGCGGGACGATGGCGACGACCCCGGCGATGATCCGGGTGGTGACCAGGTACGGCATGCTGCGCAGGCCCATGCCCTCCAGCGCGTCGATCTCCTCGTTGATCCGCATCGCGCCGAGCTGGGCGGTGAATCCGGCGCCGACGGTGGCCGACAGGGCCAGGCCCGCGACGAGCGGGGCGATCTCGCGGGTGTTGAAGTAGGCGGAGATGAAGCCGGTGAACGCGGCGGTGCCGAGCTGGTTCATCGCCGCGTAGCCCTGGAGGCCGACGACGGTGCCGGTGGCGAGGGTCATGCCGATCATCACGCCGACGGTGCCGCCGATGACGCCGAGGCCGCCGCTGCCGAACACGACCTCGGCGAGCAGGCGTTGGACCTCTTTGAGGTAGCGGCGCAGGGTGCGCGGTATCCACAGCACGGCGGTGATGTGGAAGATGAAGTGGTCGCCGGTCTCGTCCAGCCAGTGCAGCCAGCGGCCGGTGTTCCGGCGTCGGCCCGGCCGTGGTCCTTCGGGCGGCGGCTCGGCCTGCGGGGTGTCCTTGTCCAGGAGCGCCATCGCTCAGGCTCCCTTCTGCGGGACGAGCTGGAGGTAGATCGCGGTCAGGACGACGTTCACCAGGAACAGCAGCAGGAAGGTGATGACGACGGACTGGTTGACCGCGTCGCCGACGCCCTTGGGGCCGCCCTTGGGGTGCAGGCCGCGGTAGGCGGCGACGATGCCCGCGATGAAACCGAAGATCACGGCCTTGATCTCGCTGATGTACAGGTCGGGGAGCTGCGCGAGCGCGGAGAAGCTGGACAGGTACGCGCCGGGGGTGCCGTGCTGGACGATGACGTTGAAGAAGTAGCCGCCCGCGGTGCCGACGACCGAGACCACGCCGTTGAGGAAGACCGCGACGAGCATCGTCGCCAGGACGCGCGGCACGATCAGCCGCTGCACCGGGGAGACGCCCATCACCTCCATCGCGTCCAGTTCCTCGCGGATCTTGCGCGAGCCGAGGTCGGCGCAGATGGCGCTGCCGCCCGCGCCCGCGATGAGCAGGGCGACGATCAGCGGGCTCGCCTGCTGGATGACGGCCAGCACGCTGGCGCCGCCGGTGAACGACTGGGCGCCCAACTGCTGTGCCAGTGAGCCGACTTGCAGGGCGATGACGGCGCCGAAGGGGATCGAGACCAGGGCGGCGGGCAGGATCGTCACGCTGGCCACGAACCAGAACTGCTCGATGAGTTCGCGCATCTGGAACGGCCTGCGGAAGGTGTCGCGCACGGTGGTGGCGGCGAGCGTCATGAGCTGCCCGGTCTCGCGCAGCGCGCCGGTGCCGGGGATCGGGCGGCGCGGCACGGTGACGCGTTCGGGGCGCGGCGGGGTCGGCTCGGGTCCCGGTCCCGGGACCCGTACGGGCGCGGTCATGCGGGCTCCCCCTGGACGGGGACGAGTCCGGCCTGTACGGCTTCGCGGGTCGCGGCCGGGAGCTGGTCCCACATGGCCAGGACGCGGGCCCTGCGGCGCTGTACCGCCTGCCGGGGCGGCAGTCCGGGTGACGGTTCGAGCTGCGGCGCGACGCGGCGCGGGGCCGCGGGCAGCTCGCGGCCGTTCAACTGCTCGCGGGCCAGGGCCGCTTCGTCCTTCTCCTCCGACATCCCGATCGGTCCGTCGCGGCGTCCGCTGAGGAACTGCCGTACGACCGGCTCGTTGCTGGTGAGCAGCAGCTCGCGGGGGCCGAAGGCGACCAGTTCGCGGCGGAAGAGCATGCCCATGTTGTCGGGCACGGTCGAGGCGATGTCGAGGTTGTGGGTGACGATCAGCATCGTCGCGTCGATCTGCGCGTTGAGGTCGATGAGGAGCTGCGAGATGAACGAGGTGCGGACCGGGTCGAGGCCGGAGTCGGGTTCGTCGCACAGGATGATCTGCGGGTCGAGCACCAGGGCGCGGGCGAGTCCCGCGCGTTTGCGCATGCCGCCGGATATCTCGCCCGGCAGTTTGCCCTCGGCACCGAGGAGGCCGACCATGTCGACCCGCTCCATGACGATGCGGCGGATCTCTGACTCCTTTTTCCTGGTGTGCTCGCGCAGCGGGAAGGCGATGTTGTCGAAGAGGTTCATCGACCCGAAGAGCGCGCCGTCCTGGAACATCAGGCCGAACATCTTGCGCGCCTCGTAGATGTCGCGCTCCGGGCTGTTCACCATGTCGACGCCGCCGACGAGCACCCGGCCGCGTTCGGGCTTGAGCAGGCCGATGAGCGATTTCAGGAATACCGTCTTGCCGGTTCCGGAAGGGCCGAGCATCACGCTGACTTCACCGGGCGGCAGTGTGAGCGTGACGTCCTGCCAGACGTTCTGCGTACCAAAGGACTTGGTGAGTCCTTCGACGATCACTTCGATTCCCATTGCACCTCCCGGAGCTGATCAGTGGTGGGGCGGTTCGGGAAAGGCGATCTCCGGATCGCATCCCGAGGCCGCGATGGGCACGCACAGCGGTCCCTGGATGAGATTCAGTGAGTTGCCGTGCCCCGATATCGCCGAGGTGAAGAGGGAATTCAGGTTCTCTCCGTGGCTGCCGCAGCCGGTGAACGGGGGAATGTAGAGGTCGTCCTGGGCCAGCGGCCCGCCGTCCTGCACTCCGTAGTCCGTGGGTCCGGTCGGGCGGCCGGTCAGTGAACTGCGGTCGTAGCCGACGAGTTTGATGTCCAGCGGCGCCGAGGCGCGGCAGTCGGCACCGACGTCCAGCGGTACGCCGTTGACCTTGACGTCGGACAGCCGCAGTTCCTGCTTGCCGTAGATGGTGCTGGTGGTGATCGTGCCGAGGTTGCTGGTGCCGACCGTGACGACGGTCATCAGGCCCTTGGGGAGCAGTTCCATCCGGGCGGTGACCGGCACGAACCCGAAGGTCAGGAAGGTGGTGTCGGACGGCGGCAGGGCCAGCTTCGCGATCGAGTCGATCTCGAAGTACTGCTTGAGCGGGTCGGGGTCGGTGAACTCCGTCCAGATGCTCTTCTGCACGACGGTGACGCGGGTCGGCTTCTTGGTCAGGTCGTTGATGACCGCGGCGCCCTTGAGCTTGAAGACGTTGGAGTAGCCGGTGACGTAACCGCACTGGGAGTACGGGGGGAACGGCGGGTCGCCGGGGCCGGGGCTGCGGACGGCGTTGGGCGGCCGGGGAATGGAGTCCATGACCGCGGGGTCGGTGTCGCCCTCCGGCGGGTCCTCGCAGTCGTGCACGCCGGAGTGCGGGGGCGAGGCCAGCGTGATGGTGTTGCGGCCGTCGGACCGGGCGGCGTCGGGGGCTCCGTCGCCCGCGCCCTCGCCGGTCTTGCCGACGCCCGCGCGGGAGCCGGTGCGCGGCGTGGGGGCGGCGGCCGAGGAGCCGCCGGGCGCGGTGGCGTGGCCGGGTCCCGAGGAGCCGCCGGGGGTGCCGGGGACGGAGACGGTACCGAGGAGGTCGCCCTGGTCGGGCTTGGGGGCGCAGGTGCCGATGATGTCGGCGGCGTCCTTGGCGGCCTGGCCCGTACCGGCGGAGTCCGCGGCCGTGCCGGTCGCGCTGCCGGCGCCGGACGCGCTGTCGCTGTCGGTGCCGGTCGCACTGTCGGTGCCGGTGCTCGGGGAGTCGGGCGGTGTGGACGCGGGGTCGGTCACGGGGCTGAGCTTGAGGCCCAACTCCCCTGCGGTGAAGCGCACTTCGCCGGAGGCGGTGACCGTCAGCGGCGGCACCGCGCCGCCGAAGGTGAGCACCAGGTCCCCGTCGCCCTTGAGCGGTGTCGAGGGGGCGGTCAGTCCCGGCCATACGGCGTCCGCTCGCGAAGTGCCCTGCGCGACATGGGCGGTGAGGCTCGCGGCGCCGGTCAGGGCTGTGGTGCCGGCGGGCAGCAGCGCCTCGGCGCCGGCCCGCGGCATGGTGACCGTCGCCGTCAGGTCGCCCGGCTGGATGGGCTTTCCGACCACGGCGGTGTCCGGGTAGTTCTGCACCAGCGCGACGGTGACGTCCTGGACGACGGCCTTGTCGGTGCCGCCGGAGCCGTCGGCGGCCGTACCGGCGGGGAAGGCGCACGCGTATCCGAGGGTCACCTTGCCGTCCGGGCCGCTGGCCGCGGAGTCGGGTCCTGGCAGCAGTCCGGCCAGGAGCGCCGCCGCTGCGACAGCGGCGAACCGCACCGCGCGGCGCGGCTTCACGGCACCCCTCATTACGGAACTCCTCAGGAAGGCGTCGGCGACGCAGGACATTACGGTCGAGTAATAAGGCCCCACAAGTGATCGACCGGACGAATATTCGACGGCGTGGACCGGGGCGGATTTCCTGTCACCGAATGACAAAACACAAGCGGAGTTTTGTCCTCCAGTGCGTGTTCGGGACCCCGGCCGCCACTGCGGCGGTCCGGGGTCCCGGTTCGGCCGGCGCGGGCTTCAGCGGTCGCGGCGGCCGGTGTTACGCGAGGGGCGGGGCTCAGGGAGAGACGACCTTCAGCGTCGTGGGGGTCACGACGTAGCCGGCCGAGTAGGTGGCCAGGTCGTTGTTGTTGATCAGGCCGAGGCACAGACCGGAGACGTTGTACGCCTTGAGGGTGCCGCCGGTGATGGCCAGCGTGTGGGTGGAGTTGGTGTACGTGGCGTTGAGGGTGGCGCCGTTGCCCACGCCGCTGGGGTCGGCGAAGGTCGCGTTGCACAGACCGGACAGGGTGGCCTTGACGCCGGTCAGCGTGCCGGTGGTGACGCCCGCGGACGTGGTGGCGGCGGTGCCGGTCAGCGTCCACGGGGTGCCCTGGGCGGCGACGGAGAAGGTGATGCCGCCGACCTTGCAGGTGTTCCACGAGACGGTGTTGATGGTGCCGAGGGTGCCGCCGTGCGAACCGTTGGTCACGGTGGCGGTGGCCGCCGACGAGGTGCAGGTGAGCTTGGTGCCCGTGGTGGTGTCGGTCAGCGTGGGCGTGGTGGCCGTCGCGGTGATCGCACCGGTCGACGAGCTGCCCGAGACGGTGTACGTGACGGCCGAGGCCGGGCTGACCGCGAGGCCGAGCGCCGCCGCCATCGCGGCACCGGTGACCATGGTTCCCTTGGCGGTCCTGGAGAGCTTGTGCACGGGCTGATCCTTCCTGGGAGATGACGTACCTGATAAACCGGCTTCCGCGTCTTCCATGTGTGGCGGGAAGGGGAATTCGGTTACGACTCACTACCTGGAACGTGGCACCGATTCCGCTCGGTTGCCCTTGCGGAGCAGGACGTTACGCACGGGTAACCCGGAGGCGCAATAATCCCGGCCAAGATTCTCCGGCGGACCCTACTCTCGGGTATTTTTCTGTCACGGAAGCAACAGTGCGCCGGGATTTTTTATAAGCAAGTGAGCAAGTCGGCCGCACGGTGCGCGCATCGGCCGGCCCGACGGGCGATCACCCGGAGTGCAACCATGGCCATCGGTCGCCGTCGCCCACCGTCGCGGGCCTGACACGTTTCCGTGTGCAAGGTGCTGCGTTCCGTACGCGATTGGTCTATGTTGCAGCGAGGTTGCCCGCGGCTACCATGCGTGGCACACCACTTCACCGGTTCACCGGCCAGCAGGGCCGTCGCGGGAGGGGGGTACGGACATGACCGTAACGCGGCAGACGCCGGAGCAGGCGGAATCAATCGGTCCGATTCCACGGGAGTTCGCCGCCATCATGCGGCCGGAACTCCCCAGCCTTTTAAAAGAGATGGCCACGGAAATCGTCACCACGATCCCCGAATACGGCCACTTGCTGGAGGGCCCGAACGCCCGGGTGATCAAAATCGGTATCGAGCAGAGCATCGCCACTTTCGTCGACCGGGTGGCCGCGCCGACCGCGACCACCGCGCTCCGCGACGACCTGTGCCGCCAGTTCGGCCGCTTCGAGGCGTACGAGGGCCGCAGCCTGGACAACCTCCAGGCCGCGTACCGCATCGGCTGCCAGGTGGCGCTGCGCCGGGTGCGCAGCGTGGGCCGCCGCTACAACCTGTCGGCGTCCTTCATGCTGACCTTCGCCGACGCGCTCTTCGCGTACATGGGCGATCTCGCCGAACTCTCCCGCGAGGGCTATGTGCAGGCGATGGCGGAACTGGGCGAGGAGCCCGACAATCGCCGCCGCCGACTGCTGCGGCGGATTCTCAACGGCGCCTCCGTGGCCCGCAGCGCGCTGGCGGAACTGGCCGAGCACTCGGCGTGGCCGCTGCCGGAGGAGGTGACGCTGATCGCGGTCGCCCCCGACACGCGTCCGGCCGGGGCGGCGCTCGACAAGGACATCCTGATGGACTTCGCGGACCCGGAGCCGCATCTGCTGGTGCCGGGACCGTTCACCGACGAGCGGCGGGAGCGGCTGCACGCGGCGCTCAACGGCTGCCGGGCGGCGATCGGGCTGACCACCTCGCTGAGCGAGGCCGCGGATTCGCTGCGCTGGGCCCGGCACACACTGGCGCTGGCCGACGCCGGGATCATCGACGACGACTCGGTGGCGATGAGCGAGAACCATCTGCTGCCGCTGTGGTTATTGGGCGATCCCGCGCTGGTCGCGCAGATCGCCAAGCGCTACCTGGGGCCGTTGGTCGGGCTGACCGCCACCCAGCGCGCCCGGCTGATCGACACCCTGCGGATCTGGCTGACCACCCGAGGCACCGCGGCGCAGATCGCCGACCAGCTCGGCGTGCACCCGCAGACCGTGCGCTACCGGATCCGTATCCTCGACCGCGCTTTCGGCGACCAACTCGCCCGCCCCGACGACCGGTTCGCCACCGAGATCGCGCTGCGCGCGCTGCACCTCCAGGAGAACGGCGAAACGCCGGACGGCGGCCTCCTGTCGGAGGACCGCCGCCCGGCGCGCGACCCCTCACGTTACGAGGAGTAGACCTCGAACTCGGAGATCTGGCCCGCGGGCCAGCCGGTGTTGCCGGTGATGGTCAGCCGTACGTAGCGGGCGCTCGCGGGAGTCACCGGGATGGTGACGGTGTTCCCGCTCGCGGGGTTGAAGGTGTAGCCCGCGGACGACTTCAGCGTGCTGTAGGTGTTGTTGTCGGTGGAGCCGAGGACGCTCAGCGTCTCGGTACGGGTGGCCCACGCCGTGGCGGGCGGGAGCTTGAGGACGACCCGGCCGACGGTCCTGGCCGCGCCGAGGTCGACGGTCAGCGACTGCGGGAGGGCGTTGTTGGTGCTCTCCCAGTAGCTGTTGGCGTTGCCGTCCACCGCGTTGCCCGCGACGTAGACATCGGAGTGACCGGTGTCGGAGGCCGGGTGCCCCTGGGCCAGGTTGCCGGAGGCCGGGGTGGTGGGGGGCGTGGTCGGCGGGGTGGTCGGGTTGCCCGAGCCCGGCTGCGGCCAGGTGGAGCAGTCGTTCCAGTTGCTGTCCCAACCGCTGTTGCCCGCACCGCGGTTGATGGTGAAGGCGGGCAGGTTCGCCGGGTAGGAGCAGTTGTACGTACCCGTCGCGCCGGTGCCGGTGGCCGTCACATTGGTGAAGGTCGCGGAGCCGGGCGTCTCGGCCTGCACCACGACCGTGCCGGTGTTGCTGGCCGTCGCGCCGCTGACGGTGACGCCGTTGATGGTGTAGCCGTGGCCGCCGCCGGAGACGAACTCGAAGTCGCTGTACGGGCTGCCGATGAAGGTCGTGTTGCTGATCCGGATGTCGTTGTTGATCGCGTAGTCGTAGCTGTCGACGCGCAACGCACCCATCGGGTGGCCCCAGTTGGGGTTCAGCGCGCCGGTACGGATCAGGGTGTTGCCGGAGACCGTGACGGTGCCGGACAGCGGGTTGAAGGGCTGGAGGAACGCCTGGTTGGAGATGGCGATGCCGCCGCCGAGCGCGTTGGTGTCGGCGATCACGTTGTTGGAGACGGTGTTGTTGCTGCCGCCGTAGATCGCGATGCCGTTGGCCAGGTTGGGCTGCACGATGGTGTTGTTGCTGAAGGTGTTGCCCGTGTCGGGCGCGCCGAGCGACCACATGGCGAGACTGTCGTCGCCCTGGTTGCGCAGGAAGTTGTTCTTCACCTGGACGCCGTTGGCGCTGCCGTCCAGGTTGAGGCCGTCGGCGGTGGTGCCGAGGATGCGGTTGTTCTGCACCACGAGGTTGTTGTTGTTGCCGGTCAGCCACAGACCGCACTTCTCGCGCTGCACCCAGATCCCGGAGACCACCGAGTTCGGGCCGAGGCTGCCGGTGATGAAGCTGTCGGGCGAGCCGTCGTTGCGGACACTGACCTCGCCGAAGACGGCGAAGTCGTACAGCTTGGTGTTGCCGCTCGCGCTGGTCTGGTCGATCAGGTGCGAGCTGTGCAGGACGGAGTACCAGTTGCCCGCGCCGCGGATGGTGACGCCGTCGGCCTGGATGGTGGAGCCCAGCTTGAAGTCGCCGGACGGGATCCAGACCTCCTTGCCCTGCGACTTCGCCTGGGCGATGGTCGTGTTGAAGGCGCTGGTGGAGTCGGCGCCCCCGGTGGCGTCGGCGCCGTTGCTGACGACGGATATGGAGTTCGCCGGCGCGCTCGCCGCCCCCGCCACCTGCTCGAAGTCGGCGACGTCGATGGTGGCCTGGCCGGTGTCGCCCGCGTCGAGCTGGAGCTTGACCTTGGCGCCGGCGGCCAGATTCTGGCCCAGCTTGATCCGCGAGTCGTCGAAGAAGTGGTGGGTCTTGGAACCGGCGATCCACGACGTGTCGACGTAGCTGTACTGCGCGGTGACCGCCAGCTTCTGGCTGATCTTGGTGCCGTTGACGTAGACCGAGACGGTGCCTGAGGCGCCGCGCGGCAGGTTGTAGGCGACATCCACCGCGTTGGCCGGGGCGGTCAGGGTGAACTCGACGTACTTGCCCTGGCCGTTGAGGCTGACCGCGCGACGGCCCGACGCCTCGGAGGCGACGGTGGACTGGGTGTAGTCGGGGCCGACCGCCGAGCCGTTGGTGGCGGCGGCCTCGGCCTCGTACTCGGTGAACGGGACGCTCGCGCCTCCGCTCACGGCGAAGGGCGAGACGGTCGATACGGAGGGGGCGGCGCTGGCCGACTGGGCCGTCACGGCGAGCGCGAGCCCGCCCGCGACGACCGCCGCCGCGGTGGCGGAAGCCAACCAGGCCGTGGAACGACGTCTGTTGTCCATGGGGTGGGGGGTGTCCCTTCTGACTGGAGTCACAGAGGTGACGCACACCCTAGAGATGTCATGCATGAGACAGCAAGATGTCGATTGGATTTCGCAAAATTTGGATGGCTTGCAGAGATCTCGCAAATTCACCGCAAGAAACTTGCGCCACCTGTACTAGAATCGACGCCATGACACGACGACTTGCCGAGGTGGCAAAGAAGGTCGGGGTGAGTGAGGCCACCGTCAGCCGCGTGCTGAACGGGAAGCCTGGCGTCTCCGACGGAACCCGGGCAGCGGTCCTCACCGCTCTTGACGTGCTCGGTTACGAACGGCCCACCCAGCTCCGGGGGGAACGCGCCCGGCTGGTCGGCATGGTCATGCCCGAGCTGCAAAATCCGATCTTCCCGGCTTTCGCCGAGGTGGTCGGCGGCGCGCTGGCGCAGCAGGGCTTCACCCCGGTGCTGTGCACCCAGACCGCGGGCGGCGTCTCCGAGGCCGACTACGTGGAACTGCTGCTCCAGCAGCATGTCTCCGGCGTGGTCTTCTTCGGCGGGCTCTACGCCCAGGCCGAGTCACCGCACGACCACTACGCGCGGCTGGCCGAGCGCAATCTGCCCACCGTGCTGATGAACGCGGCCATCGACCATCTCGACTTCCCGCGCGTCAGTTGTGACGACGCGGTCGCGGTCGAGCAGGCGATGAACCACCTCATCTCGCTCGGCCATCAGCGGATAGCCCTCGTGCTCGGCCCGCCCGACCACGTACCGTCGCGCCGCAAGCTCGCCGCCGCCCGCCGGGTCGACCCGTCGGTGACCGTCGAGCATGCGCTGTTCACGTTGGAGGGCGGCCAGGCGGCGGCCAGCCGGCTGCTCGCGCGCGGCATCACGGCCTTCATCTGCGCGAGCGACCTGCTGGCGCTCGGCACCATAAGGGCGGCTCGCAGACGGCGGCTCTCGGTGCCGGAGGACGTGTCGGTAATCGGTTACGACGACTCCTCGCTGATGAACTGCACCGAGCCGCCGCTGACCACCGTCCGGCAGCCGATCGAGGCGATGGGCCGGGCGGCCGTGGACCTGCTGGCCGGAGAGATCAGCGGGGCGTCGGTCGACCACGACGAGCTGTTCTTCGAACCGGAACTGGTAGTACGCGGTTCCACCGGTCCCGCCCCGCACCCCTCCCGCCTCCCCCACCCGGAGGCCCGCGCCAACGTCTGACCCCGCACCACGAGTCACCCGCGAACCCGGACCTGAGCCAGGGCCCGAGCCGGAGCCAGAGCCGGGTCCGGGTTGACCAGGGCCCGAGCCAGGATCAGGGCCAGGACCTGGGCTGAGCCCGTCCCGGGCTCGGCCCGAGCTCAGCCATGCCACCGCGGCGCCGGGGCGGAGAGCCGTGCTCCCGCCCCGGCGCCGCCGTCCGCTCCCCCGGCGACCCGCCGGCCGCGGCCCCCTGGGGCCCGCCGGGCGACCCTCCCGGGCCCGTGGGCACCCCCTCCGGCCCGGCCCGCGCCGGGCCCGCGGAGGGGCCGTCACGGGCCGTCCGCGAGCACACGGCCGGTGACCCCGCTTCCACTTGCGAGCCGTCCGACGTCGTAACCAAGTCGTGTCTTTGCGAAATTCGCGCGACATCTTGCGGACATCTATCGGGTTAAGTACGTTGAGCCAACCCGAAACGGCGGCGTGCAACTGCGCCGAGCATCACGTGCACCATGTGCCGCGGGGGTCCCAGATCGCAGTCCAACGACGCGCAGTGGTTCAGGGGAAAGGGTTTTGAACATGAGCAGAATCGGCTACCGCAGACTGGTGGCGGTCGCGCTGGTCGCGGGCATCGGATTGTCCGCTGCCGCGTGTTCCAGCAGCGACGACAAGAAGGATGACCCGGGAACGAAGGCCAGCAGCAGCTCCAGCAGCGCCGGCACCCCCTTGGACCCGAAGACCAAGGTGTCGATCACGGTCGACTGTGAGCCGCCGACCACGAAGAAGGCCGAGCGCCAGCAGTGGATCGACGACGTCGCCGAGTTCAACAAGACGTACCCGAACGTCACGGTCAACAGCAAGGACGCGTTCCCTTGCGAGGACCCGGCCAAGTTCACCGCCCAGCTCCAGGGCGGTAGCCAGACCGACGCGTTCTACACGTACATGACCGACCTCCAGCAGGTGCTGGACGCCGGCCAGGCGGCCGACATCACGGAATACGTCAACGACAAGACGGTCCCGAACCTCAAGGACATCGACCCCGGTGTCCTCGACGTCCTCAAGGACGGCGGCAAGCTGTACGGTCTGCCCACCTCGAACTACCAGATGGGCCTGATCTACAACCGGAAGATCTTCAAGGACGCCGGTCTGGACCCGAACAACCCGCCCACCACGTGGGAAGGCGTCCGCGCCGCCTCCAAGCAGATCGAGGACAAGCTCGGCAGCAAGGGCATCCACGGCTTCATCGAGAACGCCGGCGGCAACCAGGGCGGCTGGCACTTCACGTCCGAGCTGTACGGCCTCGGCGGCACCATGGTGTCCGAGGACGGCAAGAAGGCGACGTTCAACGACGACAGCGCCAAGACCCTGCTGACCACGCTGCACGACATGCGCTGGACGGACAACAGCATGCCCGCCACCCCGGGCAAGGAGTGGGGCGACGTCCAGAAGGCGATGGGCACCGGCGTCGTCGGCATGTACGTCGGCGCTCCCGACGACATCCCGCTGGTCGTCCAGCAGTACAAGGCCAAGTTCGAGGACCTCGGCATGGCCCCGATCCCCGGCGGCAAGACCTCGCTGTTCGGCGGCGCCGACTACATGTTCAAGAAGTCGGCCTCCCCGGACCAGATCAAGGCCGGCATCGCCTGGATCAACTTCAAGTACCTGACCCTCGAGAAGGGCCAGTTCAACTACCCGCGGAACAAGACGGACGGCCTGCCCGTCGGTCTCCCGCAGCCCTTCTTCTTCACCGGCGCGTCGAAGGAGAAGGACAACTCCACCAAGGCCGCGAACGCGACCGTCCCGGTCGAGAACTTCAAGACGTACGTCGACGCCCAGGTGCCCGTGAAGCCCGAGCCGCCGAACGCCCAGAAGATCTACACCGTGCTCGACACGGTGATGTCCGGTGTTCTGACCAACAAGAACGCTGACATCTCCAAGCTGCTCTCCACTGCCGAGTCCCAGGTCAACAGCCTCCTGGCCGCCTCTCAGTAACGACAGCCCGCGGGGGCCGGTCCGGCGACCGGCCCCCGCTCAGCGGTACCGGCCCGACGCATCACTTCAGTCGAGGAGCACCCATGGCGGCGACAACCGTCCCCGAGAAATCGAGTAGGCGCCACGCCGGGCGTCCCGTTGGTCAGCCCGATGGAACGCAGCGCCGTTCCGGCCTGAGCCGTAAAGTCCGGCAGAACGTCCAGGCGTACGGCTTCCTGATCGGCGCGGTCCTCTGCTTCGGGTTCTTCTCGTGGTACCCGATGGTCCGCGAGTTCATCATGAGCTTCCAGAAGACCAAGCGCGGTGTCACCACCTGGGTGGGCTTCGACAATCTCAAGCAGGTCTACCACGACCCGTATTTCTGGACGGCCTGGCGCAACACCCTGCAATTCACGGTGTACGCGCTGGTGATCGGCTTCATCGTGCCGTTCTTCGTGGCGATCCTGCTCAATGAACTGCGGCACGCACAGGCGTACCTGCGCATTCTGGTGTACCTGCCGGTGATGCTTCCGCCGGTCGCCGGTGTGCTGCTGTTCAAGTACTTCTACAACCCGGAGTACGGGCTCTTCAACCACATTCTGAAGACCCTTCACCTGCCGACCTCCGCATGGCTGGACTCGTCGCACACGGCGATGATCTCGGTGGTGATCGCGGCCACCTGGATGAGCATGGGAAGCGCCACGCTGATCTATCTGGCCGCGCTCCAGAACATCCCCGGCGAGCTGTACGAGGCCGCCGACCTGGACGGAGCCGGGCTGTTCAGCAAGATCTGGCACGTCACGATCCCGCAGACCCGCATGGTGCTCTCACTCATGCTGCTGCTCCAGATCGTGGCGACCATGCAGGAGTTCACCAACGTCTATCTGCTGACCGGCGGCAACGGCCCGGAGAACTCCACCACGACGGTCGTGTACATGGTCTACCAGTACGCGTTCCGCTACAACAATTTCGGAAGCGCCGCGGCGCTGGGCCTTTTCCTGCTGCTGGTGCTGGCCGGATTCTCCGGTGTGTACGCGCGGCTGAGCCGGAACAGCGACTAGGACGGAAGACGGACATGGCAGCGTTCACCCAGCAAAACCGGACCCTGATCTCGTCGGCCGCTTTGAGCCGACCGCGGGCGAAATTCGTCTACTGGACCGTGCTGAGCCTGGTCATCCTGGTCTTCACCCTGGTGTTCCTCGGCCCGCTCTACTGGATGGTGACCGGCGGCTTCAAGTCGGCCCAGGAAGTCCTGGCGAATCCGCCGACGCTCTTCCCGAAACACCCGAAGGCGAGCAACTACTCGGACGCCTGGAGCGAGCTGAAGATCGCCCGGCTGCTCTTCAACACCTTCTATTACGCGTTCGGCGCGCTGCTGCTGCAACTCGTCTTCGACGTGGCGGCGGCGTACGCGATCTCCAAGCTCCGGCCGGTGCTCGGCAATCTGATCCTCGGCATGATGCTCGCCACGCTGATGATCCCGGCGGCGGTGCTGATCGTCCCGCAGTACATGACGGTCCTCGACCTGCCGCTGCTGCACGTGAACCTGATCGGCACCCCGTGGGCGATCTGGCTGCCCACGGTGGCCAACGGCTTCAACATCTTCTTGCTGAAGCGATTCTTCGACTCGATTCCCGAGGACCTGATGTCCGCGGCGAAGATCGACGGCGCCGGGCCGCTGCGCACGCTGTGGTCGATCGTGCTGCCGATGTCGCGTCCGATCCTCGGCGTCGTGTCGATCTTCGCGGTGGTCAACGTCTGGAAGGACTTCCTCTGGCCGATGCTGGTGGAGCCCGACCCGAAGAACCAGCCGATCAACATCGGCATCAACTCGCTCTCGCAGGGCGTACCGCAGAACGTGCTGATCGCCGCGCTGGCCATCTCCGCGGTGCCGACCCTGCTGATCTTCCTGCTCTTCCAGCGCAACATCATGTCCGGCCTGACCGCGGGCAGCCTCAAGGGCTGACGGGTCACCGGACCGCAAGCCTTCCGTAACGCACCCCCAAGCACTCCGCCGCCGGCCTCTATGCCCACATCCCCGCCTCCGGGGCCGGCGGCGGGGTCCCACCTGCCCGAAAGGACGTTGACGTGGCAGACACCCCTCAGCCCGAGGCCGACGAGAACTGGTGGCGCGGCGCGGTCATCTACCAGGTCTATCCGCGGAGCTTCGCCGACAGCAACGGCGACGGCACCGGAGACCTCGCCGGGGTGCGTTCCCGGCTGCCCTACCTGGCCGAGCTGGGCGTCAACGCCCTCTGGTTCAACCCCTGGTACCCGTCGCCGATGGCCGACGGCGGATACGACGTGGCCGACTACCGGGACATCGACCCGGTCTTCGGCACGCTCGCCGAGGCCGAGAAGCTGATCTCCGAGGGCCTGGCGCTGGGCATCAGGACGATCATCGACATCGTGCCGAACCACATATCGGCGGCCCACCCGTGGTTCCGCGAGGCGCTGGCGGCCGGTCCCGGATCGCCCGCGCGCGACCGCTTCTGGTTCCGCCCCGGCCGCGGTGACGACGGCGAGCTGCCGCCGAACAACTGGCCTTCGCAGTTCGGCGGCCCGGCCTGGACGAGGACGACCGACCCGGACGGCACGCCCGGCGACTGGTTCCTGAACCTCTTCGACTCCGAGCAGCCCGACCTCAACTGGAACCACCCGGACGTCCGGGCCGAGCACGAGGACATCCTGCGGTTCTGGTTCGACCGCGGCGCGGGCGGCGTACGGATCGACTCCGCCGCGATGGTCGCCAAGGACCCGGAGCTGCCCGACCTGAGCAGCGACCCGGCCGCCCCGCACCCGTACATCGACCGGGACGACCTGCACGAGATCTACCGCGGCTGGCGGCGGATCGCCGACGGATACGACAACACGCGGATCCTGGTCGGCGAGGTGTGGCTGCCGGACGCGGTGCGTTTCGCGCACTATCTGCGGCCGGACGAGATGCACACCGCGTTCAACTTCGACTTCCTCGCCTGCCCCTGGGCGCCGGAGCAGCTCCGCAAGTCCATCGAGACGACGCTGGCCGCGCACGAGCCGGTGGGCGCGCCCGCCACGTGGGTGCTGTGCAACCACGACGTGACGCGTACGGTCACCCGCTACGGGCGGGTCGACACCGGCTTCGACTTCGCGACCAAGGCGTTCGGCATCCCGACCGACCTGGAGCTGGGCACCCGCAGGGCGCGGGCCGCCGCGCTGCTGACCCTGGCGCTGCCCGGATCCGTCTACCTCTACCAGGGCGAGGAGCTGGGGCTGCCCGAGGTCGAGGACATTCCGGCGGCCAAGCTCCAGGACCCGATGTACCTGCGGTCCGGCGGCACCGACCCCGGCCGGGACGGCTGCCGTGTGCCGCTGCCCTGGTCCGGTGACTCCTCGCCGTTCGGCTTCAGCCCCGAGGGTTCGGCGGAGCCGTGGCTTCCGCAGCCGGCCGACTGGGCGGGGCGCACCGCCGAGATCCAGTCCGCCGACCCGGCGTCGATGCTCTCGCTGTACCGGGCGGCGCTGCGGATTCGCAGCGCCGAGGCCGGTCTGGGCGACGGTCCCATGCACTGGCTCGACTCCGACCCGGGCGTCCTCGCCTTCAGCCGCACCGACGCGTTCGTCTGCGTCGTCAACCTGGCCGACACTCCCGCGGAGCTGCCCGCGCACAGTGAGCTCCTGCTCACCAGCGGACCTCTCCTCGACGGCCGTATCCCCGCCGACACCGCCGTCTGGCTGCGCCGCTGAAACGATTTTCTCGCGAGGGACGGTAAGCCGATCTTCTCCGGGGCGCGGCCCCGGCCGGTTCCCTGACCGGGGCGGTACGCCGAATTTTTGAGGGGCGCGGGGGAACCGCGCGGCCAGCCACCAACGGGCCGGTGGCCCGGAGACAACCGATCCGCCCCGCGGGGGCCGGTGGTGACCTGCGGGAGCACGGTGGCTGAGCGCGCGGTTCCCCGCGCCCCTTGTGGCCTGCCCTGCACCGCGAGGTGGCCGGGCGGTGCCGCGCGGTTCCCCGCGCCCCTTGGGGTCTGCCCTGCACCGCGAGGTGGCCGGGCGGTGGCCGCGCGGTTCCCGCGCCCCTTCGGGGCCGACCCCCTGGGCACGGGCACCCCGGGCGACATCTCGTCGCATTGACGATTAAGATGAGGCCATGCCTCAACTACGCCTCGCCCTGAATCAGATCGACTCCCGCGTCGGCGACATCGCCGGGAACACCGAGACCGTCGTGCGCTGGGCCCATCACGCGTCCGCGCGCGGAGCGCACCTGGCGGCGTTTCCCGAGATGATGCTCACCGGGTACCCGGTGGAGGATCTGGCGCTGCGCGCCTCGTTCGTGGACGCGAGCCGCGCGGCCCTGGTGGCGCTGGCGAAGCGGCTGGCGGACGAGGGCCTGGGCGAGCTGCCGGTGGTCGTGGGGTATCTGGGCCGCAGCGAGAACGCGCGGCCGAGGTTCGGGCAGCCCGCGGGGGCGCCGCAGAACTGCGCGGCGGTGCTGCACGGCGGGGAGGTGGCGCTGCGCTTCGCCAAGCACCACCTGCCCAACTACGGGGTCTTCGACGAATTCCGGTACTTCGTGCCGGGCGACACCATGCCGGTGATCCGGGTGCGGGGCGTGGACGTGGCGCTGGCGATCTGCGAGGACCTGTGGCAGGACGGCGGCCGGGTCCCGGCGGCCCGCGCGGCCGGCGCCGGTCTGCTGCTGTCGGTCAACGCGTCGCCGTACGAGCGGGACAAGGACGACACGCGTCTGGACCTGGTGCGCAGGCGCGCGCGGGAGGCGGGCTGCACGCTGGCGTATCTGGCGATGGTCGGCGGCCAGGACGAGCTGGTCTTCGACGGTGACACGATCGTCGTCGGCGAGGACGGCGAGGTGATTGCGCGGGCCCCGCAGTTCGCCGAGGAGTGCGTGCTGCTCGACCTCGACCTGCCCGCCGCGCCCGGGCGGGCGCCGTCGGGGCGGGTGGCCGACGGCCTGGAGATCCGCCATGTGACGCTCTCCGAGGCGCCGGTCGAGCCGTATCCGGCGGAGTTCACCGGCGGCGAGGCCGAGCGGCTGACCGACGACGCCGAGATCTACGGCGCGCTGGTCACCGGCCTGCGCGCGTACGTCGAGAAGAACGGCTTCCGCTCGGTGCTGATCGGTCTGTCCGGCGGCATCGACTCGGCCCTGGTGGCCGCCATCGCGGTCGACGCGATCGGCGCGGCCAACGTGTACGGCGTGTCGATGCCGTCGGCGTACTCCTCGGACCACTCCAAGGGCGACGCGGCGGAGCTGGCCCGCAGGACCGGCCTCAATCTCCGTACGGTGTCGATCGCCCCGATGTTCGACGCCTACATGGCGTCGCTGTCGCTGACCGGCCTCGCCGAGGAGAACCTCCAGTCGCGGCTGCGCGGCGTCACGCTGATGGGGATCTCCAACCAGGAGGGCCAGATCGTGCTCGCGCCGGGCAACAAGAGCGAGCTGGCGGTGGGGTACTCGACGCTGTACGGCGACTCGGTCGGCGCGTACGGCCCGATCAAGGACGTCTACAAGACGACCGTCTTCCGGCTGGCGCGCTGGCGCAACGCCGACGCCGAGGCGCGCGGCGAGACCCCGCCGATCCCGGAGAACTCGATCGCGAAGCCGCCGAGCGCGGAGCTGCGCCCCGGCCAGGTCGACACCGACTCGCTGCCGGACTACGACGTCCTCGACCGGGTCCTGGAGATGTACGTCGACCGGGACCAGGGCCGCGAGGCGATCATCGCGGCGGGCTTCGACGCCGAGTTGGTGACGCGTATCCTCAAGCTGACCGACACCGCCGAGTACAAGCGGCGGCAGTACCCGCCGGGCACGAAGATCTCCGCGAAGGGCTTCGGCAAGGACCGCAGGCTGCCGATCACCAACCGCTGGCGCGAGGGCGAGCAGAGCTGACCAACACCGCCCGGTGACCGCCGCGTTCGGCGCGCCGGAGCCGCGGGCGGCCGGATCACGCGCAGGATCGTCCTGACGGAGCCGAGCCGCGCCCCAGCGCCCGGCGCACCGGGAAGGGGACGCGGAAGTGGACGACGAACGCGAGCACCCGGCCGCGAAGGGCCCGGCGCCCCAGCCGGGCGCCCAGGGCCCGCCGCCCGGCCCGTACGCCCGTCCCGCGGACGACGGCGCGCCGCCCGGTCCGGCCCGGCGGCGCGTGCTCCACGCGGCCGTCGCCGGGGTGGTCGGCGCGGCGGCGGCCGGGTGCGACAGCGGCTCCGCCGCGGTGCGCCGCACCCCCACCAGCGGCCCCACCCCCGTCCGGCGGGCGGGCACCGACGACTGGCGGATCCGCTCGCTGGGACCGCCGGACGCGATCGAGGGGTACGCCGACAGGGTCAGCGTCCGGCCCGGTGAGCGCGTGGGGCTGTACGTGTCGACGACCGCGCCCGGCTTCCGCGTCGCCGCCTACCGGGTCGGCTGGTACGGCGGGTCGCAGGCCACACGGGTGTGGACGTCGCCGCGGACGGCGGGGCACCGGCAGCCGGGGCCCAGGACGTCCGGGTCCACCAGGACCGTGACGGCGGGCTGGGAGCGCGGCCTCGACGTCCCCACCGACGGCTGGCCCGAGGGCGCCTACCTGCTGCTGCTCACCTCCGACGACGGCCATCAGCGGTACGTCCCGCTCGTGGTCCGCTCGGCCGCGGCCACCGGCCGGACCCTGATCATGCACGCGCCCGCGACCTGGCAGGCGTACAACGACTGGGGCGGCTACAGCCTCTACAACGGCCGGGACGGCGGCTACGGAGACCGGTCGCTGGCCGTGTCGTTCGACCGGCCGTACGCGAAGAACGGCGCCGAGAAGTTCCTGGTGTACGAGCGCGCCCTGGTGGTCCTCGCCGAGCGGCTCGGGCTGCCGCTGGCGTACACGACGGGGATCGACGTCCACCGCGACCCCGGCGTGCTGCGCGGCGCGACCACGGCCGTGGCGCTCGGCCACGACGAGTACTGGACGCCGGAGCAGCGCGCGCACGTCACGGCGGCGCGGGACGCGGGCACCAATCTGGTCTTCCTCGGCGCGAACACCTGCTTCCGGCGGATCCGCCTCGAAGCCGTCCGGGGCGGCGAACCGCGCACCGTGGTCTGCTACAAGACCGACTATCAGAGCGACCCCGGCCTCGCGCGCGACCCGGCGAAGCCGACCAACGACTTCCGCGCCCGGCCCGCCCCCGACCCCGAGTCCTCGCTGACCGGCGTCATCTACGAGGGGTATCCGACCGACGCCCCGTACGTGGTGGAGAGCGCCGACCACTGGCTCTTCGCGGGCACCGGCGCCGCGCGGGGCGACCGCTTCGCGCACCTGGTCGGCGTCGAGTACGACCGGGTGGACCCCGGCTACCCGACTCCGGCGCCGATCGAGGTCGTCGCCCACTCGCCGCTGGTGTGCGACGGCCGCGCCAGCCACTCGGACTCGGCGTATTACACGGTGCCCGGCGGCGCGGGCGTCTTCGCCACCGGGACGATGCGCTGGGTCGAGGGGCTGATGGCGGGCACCGGTCTGATGGGCCGCGACCACGGCATGGACGAGCGCACCCGGACGTTCGTCACCAAGGTCACGGAGAATCTGCTGACCGGCTTCGCCGCGGGGCGGGCCGCCGCTTCCCGGCCCGCCCCGCGGGCGAACGTGAGCCGGCTGTACGGGACCTGAGGCGGGCTCCGCGGGAGCGCGCCGCGCGGGCCGGGGGCGGGGACTCGGTACGCAGCGCCGTGGTCACCACGCGGCCCGCGACGGCGAGGAAGGCGAGCCCGGCCAGCGGGTAGCAGGCCGCGAGGAGCATCTGGGCGGGGTTCTCGCGCAGTTCGGGGCGTCCCCGGCCGTGCGGGAGGGCCCAGAGCGCGTACGAGCAGAACACCAGGACGGCCGCCGCCGCGCCCCAGACCCACCGCCGGTCGTGGCGGCGTACCCCCTCGGCGACGAGCAGCACGGCCATGGGCACCGCCCAGACCCAGTGGTGGGTCCACGACACCGGGCTGACCAGGAGAGCCGTCACACCGCAGGAGACCGCGGCCCAGGCGGCGGCGAACGGCAGCCGGTCCCCGGCCGTGAGCGCGCCCACCGCGACGGCCAGTCCCGCGAGGGCGACGGCGAGCGCGACGCAGAGCCAGAGCGTGCCGGGGTCGCCGCTGTGCGTCAGCCGGGCCAGGACGCCGCGCAGCGACTGGTTGGCGACCTCTTCGGCGTAACCGGCGCGGTCGGGCGAGAAGACGTCCTGGGTCCAGTAGCGGACCGAGTCGTGCGGGAGGGCCAGCGCGGCGACTCCGACGGTGGCCGCGAAGGTCCCGGCCGCGACCGACGCGCGGCGCAGATACGGGGTGCCGCGCCCGCGGGTGGTGAAGGCGGCCAGGGCGAGCAGCGCGACGAACAGCACCGGGGTGAGCTTGATGCCCGCGGCGATGCCGATGCCGACCCCCGCCCACCTGCGGTCGGCCCGGCAGGTGAGGTCGGCCAGCACCAGCACGGCGAGCAGCAGATTGACCTGCCCGTAGCGCAGGGTCGCCCAGACCGGCTCGCACCACACCACCAGCGCGGTCAGGAGCAGCGCGGACGCCACGGTCGGCCGCCGGTCGACCAGCCGCAGCGACAGGGCGGCGAAGGCCACCGCGAGGAGCAGATTCGCCACGGTCGCGGCGGTGCGCATGGCGCCCACGTCCAGCCAGGTCAGCGGGACGAACAGCAGTCCCGCGAACGGCGGATACGTCATCGGCAGTCCGTCGGCGCGCAGCGAGTACAGGTCGCCGCCGGTGCGTACCGTCCAGCCCGCCGCCCGGTAGACCATCACGTCGATCATCGAGACCCGCACCAGGCGCTGCACCAGCCACACGCCCGCGACGGACAGCAGGCACCACCCGGCGGCGACGGCGGCCCGGGCGGGGGAAAGCCACTCACGCCACCCGCGTCTGCGCGCGGCGGCGGACATCGGTTCTTGCATGGCGACACCCTCACGGCAGCGGACCGGGCGCCGGCGACGAGCACCTGCGGGTCACGCTCGCGCAACCGCCGCCGGGCCGCCACCTCGGTGCGCCATCCGGCGGAGCGCGCCGAGCCGCGGGAAAGCCGTGTGCGGAGGGGTTACGGCACCTGGAGGCGGGCGGCGACCGGGAGGTGGTCGCTGCCGGTCTTCGGCAGGGTCCAGGACGCCTTGGGCTCGATGCCCTTGACCATGATCTGGTCGATCCTGGCCATCGGGAAGGACGCGGGCCAGCTGAAGCCGAAGCCGTTGCCCGCCGCGCCCTGCGTGGAGCGCATCTGCGAGGTGACCGAGGCCAGCGCCCGGTCGTTCATGGTGCCGTTGAGGTCGCCGAGCAGCACCACGCTGTGCAGGTTCTCGTCCGCGATGGCCCGGCCGAGAGCGTCGGCCGCGTTGTCGCGCTGTCCCGCGGTGAATCCGGCGTTGAACTTCACCCGCACGGACGGCAGATGCGCCACGTACACCGCGACCTGGCCGTCCGGGGTCTTCACCGCGGCCCGCATGGCGCGGGTCCACCCCATCTTGATGTCCACCGTGCGCACCCCGGACAGCGGGTACTTGCTCCACAGTCCGACCGTGCCCTGCACCGAGTGGTACGGGTAGGCGGCGGCGAGGTCGCGGGTGTAGCGGGGCGCCTGGCTCTCGGCCAGTTCCTCCAGGGCGACGATGTCGGCGCCGGCCGCGATGACGTCCTTGGCGGTGCCGTCGGGGTCCGGGTTCTCGGCGTTCACATTGTGGGTGAGCACCGTCAGATCGCCGCCGGAGGACGTCTTGTCGGTGACCAGGCCGCCGAAGAGGTTGAGCCAGATCACCGACGGCAGCAGCAGGGCGATCAGCGCGGTCGTGGAGCGCCGCAGCACGGCGGCCACCAGCAGCAGCGGCACGGCCAGGCCGATCCAGGGCAGGAAGGTCTCCAGCAGACTGCCGAGGTTGCCGATCCGGTTGGGCAGGTCGGCGTGCACGAGCAGCAGGACGGCCACGAGGACGGCGACGACGGCGAGAATGACGCCGCGCCGCCACATGCCGTCGGGCTGCCACCAGTGACGGAACCGGGCGCGGGCTCCGGAGGCGTTCCTGGGCGGCATGGCGCTGCCGTCCGTGGTCGCGTCCGTGCCGCTCTGCGCCTGGGTCATGAGGGTCCTCACTGCCTTGCCGGGTGCTCTGCCGACCTTAGGGGATCGTTATGAGAACCGACGGACAGCGGGGTGCGGCGGGTTCCTTCACCCACCGCATCGGCCCCACCTGTGACACGACGGGGACACGGAGGACATATGTGGGGGGCGCGGTGGAGATCCCCCGCGCCCCCGTGTACTCCCGTACGCCCCGCCGCTGGTCAGCCGCGTGGGCGCATCCCGTCGAGCAGCAGATCGACCAGCCGTTCGGTGAGGTCGGGCGACAGTTCGGCGTCCGGCCGGAGCGTGGAGCGCGCCAGCATCGGTCCGGTCACGAAGTCGACCAGCAGCTCGACGTCCCTGCCCAGTTCCGGCCGGATGTCGCCGTCGGCCATGCCGCGCCGCAGCAGTTGGGCCAGCGCCTCACGGCGGGTGGCGATGACCGTGTCGTGGTAGCAGCGCCACAGATCGGGGCTGCTCTGCGCCTCGGTCAGCATCGTCCGCATCAGCGCGGACTCCCGCTTGGCCACACCGCGCCGCCGTATCGACTCGACCGCGACGATCAGATCGTCACGGAAGGACGTGCCGGGCAGTTCGGGCAGCGGGTGGGAGTCGACCGTGGCGAGCACGTCGATCAGCAGCGCCTCCTTGCCCGGCCAGCGGCGGTAGACCGTGGCCTTGCCGACCCCGGCCTCCCGCGCGATGCCCTCCATGGACAGCTCGGACAGCGAGGTGCCCTCGGCGATCAGCCGCAGCACGGTCTCGATGACCGCGCCGTCGACGGCCGCGGAGCGCGGGCGACCGCGCCGCGCGGCCGACGTACTGGGAGGGTCGATCACTGCTCGGCACCCACCTTCTCCGGCTCCGCCGCGGCGTCGGGCGCCTGTCCGACCCGCTCCTTGGCGGGCAGGAAGACCAGGGTGACGACGGCGCCGACCAGGGCGACGGCGGCCGAGCACGCGGCGGTGATGTGCATGGCGTGGATGAAGGCGTCGTTCGCGGGCTGGATCAGCGACTGGCCCTTGGGGCCGAGCTTCTCCGCGATCCCGATGGTGGCCTGGATGGACTCCCCCGCCGAGTGCCGCGCGCCGGCGGGCAGGACGTCGAGGTGGTCGTCGATGCCGTTGCGGTAGACGGTGGACAGCACCGAGCCGAGGACCGCGACGCCGATCGCGCCGCCGACCTGCCGGAAGGTGTTGTTGACCGCGGACCCGGAGCCCGCCTTCTCGCGCGGCAGCGACGACATGATCATGACGGTGGCGGGCGGCATGACGTGCGCCATCGCCGTACCCATCAGGAAGAACAGCACTTCCAGCACCCAGATCGGCGTGGACTGGCCGAGCAGCAGGAAGCCGAGGAAGGAGATCGCGGTGAGGGTCAGGCCCGCGGTGCACACCGCGCGCGCCCCGAAGCGGTCGACCACCAGCCGGGCGCGCGGCGCGAAGACCATCTGCGCGGCGGCCAGCGGGAGCAGCAGCAGACCGGTCTTGAGCGGGCTGTAGCCGCGCACGGTCTGGGTGTAGAAGACGATGAAGAAGGTGACGCCCATCAGGGCGAAGAAGACCAGGCCGATGGCCGCGACGGAGGCGGAGAAGCGGCGGTCCTTGAAGTAGGTGACGTCGAAGGCCGGGTGGTCGCTGCGCTTCTCGAACAGCACGAAGGCGCCGAGGACGACGAGGCCGCCGACGATCGTGGCCCACACCTCGGGCTTGGTGAAGTCGCCGAACTGGCCGCCCTTGATGATGCCGTAGATCAGCAGGACCAGGCCGACGATGGAGAGCACCACACCGACCGGGTCGAGGCGGCCGGGGCGCGGGTCGCGCGAGTCGGGCACCAGGATGAACATGGCGATGAGCGCGGCGATCACGATCGGCACGTTGATCAGGAAGACCGAGCCCCACCAGAAGTGTTCGAGCAGCGCGCCGCCGGTGATCGGGCCGATGGCGATGGCGAGGCCGACCACGCCGGTCCAGATGCCGATCGCCTTGGGCTGCTCCTTGCGCTCGAAGACGTTCATGATGATCGCCAGGGTGGCGGGCATGATGAAGGCGCCGCCGAGGCCCATCACCGCGCGGTAGCCGATCAGTTCGCCCGCGGAGCCGGAGAACGCGGACAGCGCGGAGCCGGCGCCGAACACGACCATGCCGAAGAGCAGGACCTTCTTGCGGCCGAGGCGGTCGCCGAGCAGGCCGGCGGTGAACAGCAGGCCCGCGAAGACCAGGGTGTAGGAGTTGATCGCCCATTCGAGCTGGCTCTGCGAGGCGCCGAGGCCGGTGGGTGAGGGCTGGGCGATGGTCTTCATCGCCACGTTGAGGATCGAGTTGTCCAGCACCACCACGAGGAGGCTGAACAGCAGCACGGTGAGAATCGCCCAGCGGCGGCGGTGGATCGCCTCCGGCACGTGGGACGGCGGGGCGGTTATCGAGTTGTCGGCCATGGGGGTCAGCCTAAGGTCTTATTCGATACGATCCCGTCTCGTATCGTAAAGGGGCGGCAAAAACGTGCCCCCTCTTTCCGGACCGGGCGAGCCGTGCCAGCATGGAAGGGATCCGGGGACGCCGTCAGGGCGCCTCGAGATGACTGAAGGAGCCGTCACCATGACGCAGCTTTCGGCTGCCCGCGCGCAGGGCCGTGACGCCCAGGCCGGCCAGGGCACGACCGCGACCGGCACGCCCGGCGCCCAGCCCGCCGACCACCCCAAGGCGCTCTACGGGGGCACCGGCACCCGTCGTATCACCGTCCGCGACCTGGCCCTGGCCAAGGAGCGCGGCGAGAAGTGGCCCATGCTCACCGCCTACGACGCGATGACCGCGTCGGTCTTCGACGAGGCCGGTATCCCGGTCATGCTGGTCGGCGACTCGATGGGCAACTGTCACCTCGGCTACGAGACCACCGTCCCGGTCACCATGGACGAGATGACGATCCTGGCCTCCGCCGTCGTACGCGGCACCAGCCGCGCGCTGATCGTCGGCGACCTGACCTTCGGCGCGTACCAGGAAGGTCCCGTGCAGGCCCTGCGCAGCGCCACCCGGCTGATCAAGGAGGCCGGGGTCGGCGCGGTCAAGCTGGAGGGCGGCGAGCGCTCCCTGGCCCAGACCGAGGCGATCGTCCGGGCCGGTATCCCGGTCATGGCGCACCTGGGCCTGACCCCGCAGTCCGTGAACACCATGGGCTACCGCGTGCAGGGCCGCGGCGACGAGGCCGCCCACCGGCTCGTCCAGGACGCCAAGGCCGCGCAGGAGGCCGGCGCCTTCGCCGTCGTCCTCGAACTCGTCCCCGCCGAGGTGGCGGCCGAGGTCACCCGCTCGCTCCAGATCCCCACCATCGGCATCGGGGCGGGCCCCGACACCGACGCCCAGGTGCTGGTCTGGACCGACATGGCCGGGCTCACCGGCGGCAAGGTGCCGCGCTTCACCAAGCAGTACGCCGATCTGCGCCGCGTGCTCGGCGACGCCGCCAAGTCCTTCGCCGAGGACGTCGTGGGCGGCGCCTTCCCCGCCGAGGAGCACACCTTCCACTGATCCCCTTCCACTGATCCCCTTCCCCTGATCCCCGCGCCCGTCAGCGCAGGGCGGCGCCCCGGTTCTGCCGGGTGCGCCGCCCTTCTCGTTTCCGTCCGAAGACCTGTCCGCGTTCCTGCCCGCGTTCTTGCCCGCGTTCCCGTCCGGAACGGTTTTGTCCGGAACGGCATGAGTCATCCGGGCCCGGCGTCCGTATACGGGGGGGGAGCGGCGCGGAACGGGAGGAGGTCGGCATGGGTCCCGGCACGGGCGAACTCGACCCACGGCAGCGGGTACGGCAGGATGCCGCCGTGGACGGACCACCTCCCGGCGCCCCCGGGCCGCCGGAACCGCCGGAACCGCCGGTGTCGGCTCCGGAGGAGGAGCTGATGCGGGCGCTGTACCGCGAGCACGCGGGCGCGCTCTACGCCTATGTGCTGCGGCTCGTCGCGGGCGACCGGTTCCTGGCCGAGGACGTGGTGCAGGAGACGCTGCTGCGGGCCTGGAAGAGCGCGGCCAAGCTCGACCCGGCGGCCCGTTCACTGCGGCCCTGGCTGGTGACGGTGGCCCGGCGGATCGTGATCGACGGCCACCGCAGCCGCGGCTCCCGGCCGCCGGAGACCTCGCCCGCCGCGCTCGACCTGCTCCCCGCCAGGGACGAGCTGGAACGGTCGCTGCGGCTGATGACCATCTCCGACGCCCTGCGGGACCTGTCGGACGCGCACCGCGAGGTGCTGGTCGAGACCTACTTCCGCGGCCGTACGGTCAACGAGGCGGCGGACGAACTGGGACTGCCGCAGGGCACCGTACGGTCGCGGGTGTTCTACGCGCTGCGGGCCCTGCGGAACGCGCTGGAGGAGAGAGGGGTGACCACTTCATGACACCGCACGTCGATGTGGGCGCCTATCTGCTCGGGGCGCTGGACGAAGCGGAGATGACCCGCTTCGAGGAGCACCTGGCCGAGTGCGAGAGCTGCGGCCGGGAGCTGGACGAGCTGAGCGGGCTGCTGCCGGTGCTCCACGAGATGCGCGAGGACGGCGTCGCCTTCGCGCACCCGCCCGGCGGTGACGCGATGCTCGGGCGGCTGCTCGACCAGGTCGCGCGCGAGCGCGGGGCGCGCAAGCGGCGGCGGCTGGCCGCGGTGGCCGCCGTGGCGGTGCTGGTGGTCGGCGGACCGCTGGTCGCGGTGCTGGCCACCGACGACGGCGGCGGGCGCCCGGCCGCCGGGGCCTTCGCGTCCGACCAGCGCTCCGCGACCAACCCGGAGACCGGCGTCAGGGCGACCGTCGGCATCGCGGACAAGGGCTGGGGCAGCGTGGTGGACCTGCGGCTGACGGGCGTACGCGGCCCGCAGACGTGCCGCCTGGTCGCGGTCGCGCTGGACGGCAGCGGCCAGACGGTGGCCACCTGGGCGGTGCCGGAGACCGGCTACGGCACGGACGCCCAGCCGCGACCGCTGACCGTGCACGGCGCCGCAGGACTGCACAAGGACTCGATCAGCCGCTTCGAGATCCGGGCGGCGGACGGAACGCTGCTGGTCAGCGTGCCGCTCTAGCGTTACCGACCGATCGGTGACCGGTCGCTGACACGCCACCGATACGGTCGGTCTCCGGCTGTCGGCGCGATGTCGGCGCGGTGTCAGCGGCGCCCGCCATTGTTGTCGGCATGACGAAGCGACTGACTGACGGCGGCGGGCACTCCGCCGTAGAGGTACGGGGTCTGGTCAAGCACTACGGTGAGACCAAGGCCCTCGACGGGGTGGACCTCGATGTCCGCCAGGGCACCGTACTCGGCGTGCTCGGCCCGAACGGAGCGGGCAAGACCACCCTGGTGCGCGTGCTGTCCACGCTGGTCCAGCCCGACGCGGGCTCGGCGTGGGTCGCCGGATACGACGTGCTCAAGCAGCCCCGGCAGCTCCGCCGGGTGATCGGCCTGACCGGCCAGTACGCCTCGGTGGACGAGAAGCTGTCGGGCCGGGAGAACCTGTACATGATCGGGCGGCTGCTCGACCTGTCCGGCAAGGACGCCAAGGCCCGCGCCAACGAGCTGCTGGAGCGCTTCTCGCTCACCGAGGCCGCCAAGCGCCCGGCCCAGGAGTACTCGGGCGGCATGCGCCGCCGCCTCGACCTGGCGGCCAGCATGATCGGCAACCCGGCGGTGCTCTACCTGGACGAGCCGACCACCGGCCTGGACCCCCGCACCCGTAACGAGGTGTGGGCCGAGGTCCAGCGGATGGTCTCCGAGGGCGCGACCGTCCTGCTCACCACCCAGTACATGGAGGAGGCCGAGCAGCTCGCCAACGAGCTGACGGTCATCGACCGCGGCCGGGTGATCGCCAACGGCCGGGTGGAGGAGCTGAAGGCGAAGGTCGGCGGGCGCACCCTGGTGATCCGGCCGAGCGAGCCCTCGATGGTGGCGGCGATGGCCGAGGCCATCTCCGGCGCCGGACTCGACGGGGTGGCGGGCGCCACCGCCGACCGCGAGGACGGCGTGGTGAGCGTGCCGATCCTCAGCGACGAGCAACTGACCGCCGTGGTCGGCCTGCTGGGCACCCGCGGTTTCTCCATCGCGCACATCGGCACCCACCTGCCCAGCCTGGACGAGGTCTTCCTCGCCATCACCGGCAAGAAGTCCGACGACGGCGCGGGCCAGCCCGACGCCCGGCCGGACGAGGACACCCGGATCGACGACAAGAACGAAGTGGAGGTCGCGGCATGAGCGCGGCTACGGCGACGGTCACCGCGCCCGCGAAGGCAGCGGCCACCGGCGAGGGACGGATCGGCCTGCGGGCCAACCTCCGGCACATCGGCGCGCTCGCGCGCCGCAACATGCTCCAGATCAAGCAGGACCCGGAGTCGATGTTCGACGCGGTCCTGATGCCCGTCATCTTCACCCTGCTGTTCGTGTACGTCTTCGGCGGCGCGGTGGCGGGCAAGGGCAACCAGCAGGAGTACGTGAACTACGTGATCCCCGGCCTGATGGCCATGATGGGCATGAACATCTCCATGGCCGTCGGCAGCGGAGTCAACGACGACTTCCGCAAGGGGGTCATGGACCGCTTCCGCACGATGCCGATCGCGCGGTCCTCGGTGCTCATCGCGAAGATCGTCGTCGAGATGGGCCGGATGATGATCGCCATCGCGATCCTGCTGGGCATGGGCTTCGCGCTCGGCCTGTCCATCCACACCGATGTCCTGCACCTGTTCGGGGCCATCGCCCTGTCGGCGGTGTTCGGCGCCTCCCTGATGTGGATCTTCATCCTGCTGGGCCTGGCCATGAAGACGCCCCAGGCGGTCCAGGGCGTCGCCATGCTGGTGCTGATGCCCCTTCAGTTCGGCAGCTCGATCTTCGCGCCGCCGACCACCATGCCCGGCTGGCTGGAGGGCTTCACCAAGGTCAACCCGCTGTCCAACCTGGCCGACGCGGCCCGCGGGCTGATCAACGGCGGCTCGGTCACCCACCCGGTGCTGATCACGCTGGCCTGGTCGGTCGGCATCACCGCGGTGACGATGCCGCTGGCGGTGGCGCGCTTCCGCAAGAAGACCTGACCCGGCCGCCGGGCACCCGGTACCGGTTCGCGTCAGTCCACGTCACGCATGAGAGCGACGGCCTCCTCCAGGGTGAGGCCGTCGCTCTCCGCGTGCGCGGCCTCGTACCCGGCGTCGGTGAGCAACTCCCGCAACCGGCCCTCCGCCTGCTCCATGTCCTGCCGCTCGGCCGGGGCCATCACGGACGGCCGCAGGCGGCCGTTGGCGTTGAGCAGCGCCACCGCGCGGCGCGCCCTGCGCAGCGCGCGCTCCTGTTCGGCGCCGTCGGCGGTGGCGAGCATCGTCAGCAGATCCACCACCCCGGGCGAGAGCATGATCGCCAGCCGCGGGGTGATGACGGTGGCCAGCGGGTGGCGGCTGAGCTCCGCGACACCGTCGTCGATCAGCCGCAGCCCGGTCTCCGGGTCGCCGGCCCGGCCGATCAGGGAGCCGCGCATGGCGTGCAGCAGCCCCTTGATGAAGCCGGGCACACCGTTGGCGTGGCGGACCGTCGCGTCGAGGGCGTCGTCGATCAGCTCCAGCGCCTCGTCGAACCTGCCGCGGCGGCTGAGCACCTGGGCGAGCAGCACCCGGCCGAAGAAGCCCGCGCCCTCGCTGGCCGCCGCGTACTTGTCGGCGTCCGCGACCCCCTCGCGCAGCAGTCGCTCGCCCTCGTCCTCCTCGCCCGAGTGGAACAGCGCCTCGCCCATCCGGACGGTGAGCACCGGTACGTGCTGGTGGGAGCCGATCTTGCGGGCCAGCGCGATGCCCTCGCGGCAGCATTGCGCGGCGCGCGCCCACTCACCGCCGTTGGAGGCCGCCTCCGCCTCGGCGGACAGCGTCTCCGCGGTGCCCCACTCGTCACCGAGCCGCTGGAAGAGCCCGCGGCTCTCCGCGATGTCGGCCAGCGCGTCGGCGAGCCGTTCACTGATGTCGTTGTTGATCTTCGCGCGCAGTTGCAGCGCGAAGGCCAGCTCCCACTGCCGCCCGTGGACGCGGCAGCTCTCCACGGTCTCGTCCATCAGCGGGCCGAGCCGGGAGAAGTCGCCGGAGAAGAAGGCGCCGTAGGGCCGCAGGATGCCGGGGAAGCGGGCGGACTGCGGCAGATGCGGCGGGTAGGTCTCTATCAGCGCGCGGCCGATACGGGCCAGCTTCGGGTGCTCCCACCAGTCGGTCTCGCCCTGCATGGACGCCATGTCCTCGATCCGCACCCAGCGCCTGGCCTCAAGCAGCCGCTCGCCCTCCAGCGGCGGCGGATCGTCCAGCGGGCCGCGGTCCAGCGGTTCGAGGGCGGGCGGCGTCTCGAACGGGTCGGGACCCATCGCGGCCACCGCCGCGGGCCAATGGCGGCGCTCCGACTGGTAGTTGCGGACCTCCCAGAACCAGCAGCAGCTCAGCACCAGCAGCAGCGCGTCCTGCTCGTCGCCGGTCTCCACCGCCCGGCGCAGCGCGGCCCGCAGATTCTCGTGCTCGCGCTCCAGCCGTTCCAGCCATACGAGTTGGCCCACGCCCTCCTCGCCCGCGCCCCGGTGCTGACCGCGCCCCGCGCCGCGCAGCATCGGGTCGGCGGTGCGCACGTACTCCCTGAAGTACGTGAGGTGCCGCCGCTCGACGGCCGCGCGCTCGCCGGACTCCTCCAGGCGCTCGGTCGCGTACTCCGAGATCGTCTCCAGCATCCGGTGGCGTACGCCGTCGTCGGTGAGGTCGGCCAGCACGAGGGACTTGTCGACCAGGGAGGCGAGCAGCGCCGCGGCGTCGAGGGCGTCGATGCGGACGCCCTCGCGGGCGCCGTCCGCCGCTTTCGCCGGGCCGGCTTCCGCGGGGCCGGTCCCTTCGGGGTCCGGGCAGATCGCCTCGACGGCCTCCAGGGTCCAGCCGCCGCGGAAGACGGCCAGGCGGCGGAGCAGGACGCGTTCGGCCGGGTCCAGCAGGTCCCAGCTCCAGTCCACGACGGCGCGCAGCGTCTGCTGGCGGGGCAGCAGCGTACGGCTGCCGCCGGTCAGGAGGCGGAAGCGGTCGTCGAGGCGGTCGGCGAGCTGGCGCGGCGAGAGGCTGCGCAGCCGGGCCGCGGCCAGCTCGATGGCCAGCGGCAGCCCGTCCAGGCGGCGGCACAGCTCGGCGCAGGCCACCGGGTCCTCGTCCACCGAGAAGCCGGGCCTGGCCGCCGCGCCCCGGTCGGCGAGCAGCCGCAGCGCCGTCGGGTCCGGCAGCGGGTCCAGCGGCCGTACCAACTCGCCCGGTACGCCCAGGGGTTCGCGGCTGGTGGCGAGCACCGAGACGCGCGGGCAGTGCGCGAGGAGCTGTTCGGTCAGGGTCGCGGCAGCGCCGATCACGTGCTCGCAGTTGTCCAGCACCAGCAGCAGCTCGCGGCTCGCGCAGTAGTCGGTGAGCTGCCGGGCCGGGTCCTTGGTCTTGGTCTCGACGGACAGCGCGGCCTCGGTGGCACTGCCGGAGTGCAGCAGCGTCTCGCGCAGCCCCAGCGAGCTGATCACCGCCTCGGGCACCGTCCGCGGATCGCTGACCGGCGCCAGTTCGACGTACCAGACGCCGTCCTTCCAGCGCGGCGCCACCAGGTCACCGGCCTCCTGCGACAGCCGCGTCTTGCCCGTGCCGCCGGGTCCGGTGAGCGTGACGAGCCGGGCGCGCGACAGGTCGCCGCGCACCGCGGCCAGGTCGGCCTCGCGGCCGACGAAGCTGGTCAGCCGCGCGCGGGCGTTCCCCGGTACGGGCCGGGCCCCGCCCGCAACGGCCGCGCCCCGATGCCCGGACGCACCGCCGTCAGCCGCCTCGCCCGCGGCGGCGCCCATGACGGCCCCGCCGGGACCGTACTCGGCCGGGCCGCCCTGCCCGTCTCCGCCCGAAGCGGGTCCGGTCCGGTGGTCCTGGCCGTCCTGTCCGTGATCGGCCGGGCGTGGGCCCGGGGCCGCGGTCGGGCCGCGGGTGTCGGATCCGGGGGTGGGCGTTCGGGTGCCGCGGGCCCGGCTCTGCGCCCTTCCGGCCGCGGAACCGCCCGGGCCGGGCGGAGTCCCGACCGGACGGTCACCCGGCAGCGGCGGGGGGTTCAGCAGTTCCGCGTGCAGGGCGCGCAGTTCGGGGCTGGGGTCGGCGCCGAGCTGGTCGGCGAGATCACGGCGGACCGCCTCGTACGCGGCCAGGGCGTCGGCGGTACGGCCCGCGGCGCGCAGGGCGCGGATGTGGAGGGCGCGCAGCGGCTCGTCCAGGGGGTGCGCGGCGGCCAGCTCCGCCAGCTCGGGGAGGATCGGACCTGCCCTGCCGAGGGCCAGTTCCGCGGTGAGCCGCTGCCGCTGGGCGTCCCGGCGCAGCGCCTCGCTGCGGACGGCGGCCGTGCCCCGGTCGGGCAGGTCCGCGAGCGCGGCCCCGCGCCACAGCGCGAGCGCGTCGCCGAGCAGCCCGGCGGCCTTGACCGGGTCGCCGTCGGCCAGCGCCCGCGCCCCCTCGTCGGCCAGCCGCTCGAACCGGTACAGATCCACGTCCTCGGGCGCCGCCTCCAGCCGGTAGCCGCCGTCGACCGAGCCGACCGCGTCATGGCCGATGGCCCGGCGCAGCCGACCGATCAGCGCTTGCAGCGCGCCGGTCGCCCCGGCGGGCGGGTCGCCGTCCCACACCTCGTCGATGAGCGCGTCCGCGCCGATCACCCGGCCGGGCCGCAGTGCGAGCGCCGTCAGCAGCGCGCGCAGCCGACCGCCCGCCAGTGCGGCGGGCGTGCCGTCGTCGCGCAGAGCCTGGGTGGTGCCGAGAATCGCGTATCGCACGGCCCCATTGTTACGGAGCCCGCACGGTCACCGCGCCCCGGTCGGCCCCGGTCCGCCCGCGGCGGCGAGGGCGTACGGTCCACGCGGGGGCGGAGGCGTGGCGTCCGCTCGCGCGCCTCCGTACAGCGGTGGCCCGGGGTGACGCGGCGTTGGAACCTGGTCACGCCGCCGGACGTTTCCCGGGCACGGCCTGTGTCGTTTCCGTCCCGGATGGCATGATCGGGCGGCTGCCTCAGGCCGCGTCCGTCCCCACCACCGTCGGTCCCCCCGCCGTCGGGCCGCCGGGCCCGCGCACGACCTCCCGTAGCCTCAGCGCCCCACCGCCCACGCCAGGAGCCCGTCCATGAGCGTCACATCGATCCGCAGGGCCGACCGTCGCGGCGACAGCGACCGGAGGATCAGCCCGGTCTTCCTCGCCATCGTCGCGGTGATGGCCGTGTCCGGCTGGGCGGTGTGGAGCCAGTTCGCCTCCGACCACGGCTTCGCGGTCTTCCTGTTCGTGGTGTCCGGCTGGGTCGTCTCCCTGTGCCTGCACGAATACGCGCACGCCCGCAGCGCCCTGCACAGCGGTGACATCTCCATCGGCGCGAAGGGCTATCTGACCCTCAACCCGCTGAAGTACACGCACGCGCTGCTGTCCATCGTGCTGCCGGTGGTCTTCGTGATCCTGGGCGGCATCGGCCTGCCCGGCGGGGCCGTCTTCATCGAGCGCGGCCGCATCCAGGGGCGCTGGCGGCACAGTCTGATCTCGGCGGCGGGCCCGCTGGTCAACGTCGCCTTCGCGGTGCTGCTGATGCTGCCGTTCGCGCTCGGCGCGCTGGACTCCTGGCCGACCGAGTTCCTGTGCGCGCTCGCCTTCCTGGCGATGCTCCAGGTGACCGCCGCGATCCTGAACCTGCTGCCGGTCCCGGGCCTGGACGGCTACGGCATCATCGAGCCGTGGCTCTCGCCCGCGGCCCGCCGCCAGTTCGAGCCCTTCTCACAGTTCGGCCTGCTGGCGGTCTTCGGTGTGCTGTGGATTCCGGCGGTGAACGTGAAGTTCTTCCACGCCATCGACACCGTGATGGGCTGGCTGCACGTGCCGCGCGACTACGTGGACTACGGCTACACGCTGTTCCAGTTCTGGCGGAAGTGACGTCAGCTCTGCGGCTGGCCCGTCGCGTCGGCGGCAGCGGCGGCGTCCATCTTCGCCTTGCGGAAGTAGTACCAGCACATGTTGCTGGTCAGCCCGGCGAGCAGCACCCACACGATGCCCAGGAAGCTGCCGTGCGCGAAGGACACCACCGCGGCGGCGACGGCGAGCAGGCACGCGATGAGGGCGTAGAGGGCGAGGCGGGGCATGGGGTGCGGCTCCTGTCCGGGCGGACGCGTACGGTCGTCCGCCATTGTCCCCCATGCCCCGGACCGCTCGGAACGGGCTCGTACGTCTCGGACGTACGGCTCGGGTGGCCGGCCCGGGTGGCCGGCCCGGCTTCGGCGCGGCTACGGCGCGGCTACGGCTCGATGCGGCTCAGACGTCGGTGAGGCGCAGGCCCGCGTGGGCCTTGTAACGGCGGTTGACCGAGATGAGGTTGGCGACCAGCGACTCGACCTGGTGGGCGTTGCGCAGCCGGCCCGCGAAGACACCGCGCATGCCGGGGATACGGGCGGCGAGCGCCTGGACGATGTCGGTGTCGGCGCGGGCCTCGCCGAGAACCATCACATCGGTGTCGATCTCCGCGATCTCCGGGTCCTGGAGCAGCACCGCCGACAGGTGGTGGAAGGCGGCGGTGACCCGCGAGTCCGGGAGCAGGGCGGCGGCCTGCTGGGCGGCGCTGCCCTCGTCGGGCTTGAGGGCGTACGCGCCCTGCTTGTCGAAACCGAGCGGGTTGACGCAGTCCACGACGAGCTTGCCCGCCAGTTCCTCGCGCAGTGACTCCAGGGTCTTGGCGTGGCCGTCCCACGGCACCGCGACGATCACGATGTCGCTGCGGCGGGCGCACTCCGCGTTGTCCGCGCCCTCGACGCCGAGGCCGAGTTCGGCGGCGGCGGTCTGCGCGCGCTCGGCGTTGCGGGAGCCGATGACGACCTTCTGGCCCGACCTGGCCAGCCGGTAGGCGAGCCCGCGGCCCTGGTCACCGGTGCCGCCGAGCACTCCCACCACCAGGCCCGACACGTCGGGCAGCTCCCAGGGGTCCTTGGCCGGTGCCTTGGCCGGGGTCTTCACGTCCTCAGGGGTAGTCATACCGGCGATCCTGCCAGGTGCGGGCGGTGTTCGACGGCGTTCGGTGGCGCGGATCACTCCGGGGGCGCAAGGATGCCGTGCCATGGACGCCGTACGGGTCGCGCTGCTGCGCGAAGTGCTCGACGGAACGGAGTGGCCGCGCGCCGCCCGCGCCTTCGGCGGGACGCTCAGAACCGCGGTCCAGCGCGGGCCGGGACCGCTGTTGCTCGTCGGCACCGACGCGTACGAGCCGTGGCATCTCGCCGCGCACCTCGACGACGAGGCCGCCTGGAGCGGGGTGCCCGAACTCTCCCCCACGCTCCTGCGGTTCCGCGTGCCGCCGGGCGCGCCGCCGCATCTCGCCGTCGGTCTGCGGCGGCTGGCCGCCGCCGGGCGCGGCGAGACCGTGCTGCTCGTCGCCCCCGACCGGCCGGGGGCCGGCATCCTCGAACGCGTCCACGACGCCAGGCGCTCCGGCGCCACCGTCCTCGCCCTGTCCGCTTCCGCGGAGGGGCACTCTTTCGACGGCGTCGCCCACGACGTCCTGAGCCTGCCCTCGCCCGACGCGCCCGCGCTCTCCCTCGACGTCCTCCAGCACCTTGTCAGCTCCGCTGCGGGTGAGGCCACGGCCCCTCGCCGCCCCCCTTTCCGCGACCCCCTCTCCCGCCTGGCCGACCACCTCTCCACCCCACCTCCCCGCTGGTAACCCCACCCCCCGTTCACCTCGCCCAGGTGGGTGCCCCCGGGGGCGCGGCCCCGGTGCGGTTCTCGGCTGCCGCCGCGTGGGCGCCCCCAGCCACCGCGCTCCCGCACGACACCACCCGCCCCGGCGGGGCAATTCGGTTGTCGCCGGGCCACCGGCCGGTGGGGGGCGGGCCGGGCGGGAGGAAAAGGCTTTGCGGGGGGAGGCCGGGCCGGGGAGCATCGCCCTACGTGACAGTGACCGTGACCGATGACCCCCCACCCCCGCGGAAGCGGAAGAGGGCGTTGCTCCCCGACATGACGCCGTGGCGCACCTCGGCGGACTTCCGGCGAATGTGGCTGGCGGGAGCCATCACGACGTTCGGAAGCTTCCTGACGTTCGTGGCCCTGCCGGTGCAGATCAAAGAGCTGACGGGCTCGGCCGTCGCGGTGGGAGCGATCGGCGCGGTGGAGCTGGTGCCGCTGATCGTGTTCGGGCTGTACGGCGGGGCGCTCGCGGACGCGATGGACCGGAAGCTGCTGATCAACGCGACCGAGGCGGCGCAGGGCCTGCTGGCGTTGGGGCTGCTGGTCAACACGGTGGTGCCGCACCCGGTGGTGTGGCCGCTGTACGTGGTGGCGGCACTGTCGAGCGCGCTGACGGGACTCCAGCGGCCCGCCCTGGACGCGATCGTGCCCAGGATCGTCCGGCGCGACCAACTCGCCGCCGCTGCGGCGCTCAACGCGCTGCGCTGGCAGGTCGGGGCCATCGCGGGCCCGTCCGTCGCGGGCCTGGTGATCGCGTACGCGGGCCTTTCGTGGGCGTACGCGGCCGACGCGGCGACCTTCGCGCTCTCCGTCGCGCTCGGCCTGGGGCTGAGCCGTTCACCGGCCGCGCACGACGCGAAGCCGCCCTCGCTGCGCTCGATCGCGGAGGGCGCGCGCTACGCGTGGAGCCGCAAGGAACTCCTCGGCACGTACGCGATCGACCTGGCGGCGATGTTCTTCGCGTACCCGGCGGCGATCTTCCCGTTCCTCGCGGACGACCTGCACGCGCCGTGGTCGCTGGGCCTGATGTACGCGGCCGGGTCGGTCGGCTCCCTGGCGGTCAGCCTGACCAGCGGCTGGACCACCCGGATCCACCGGCACGGCCGGATGGTCGTGTACGCGGCCGTGGGCTGGGGCCTGGCCATGGCCGCGGCGGGCTGGACCGGCCGGATCTGGCTCGTACTGCTGTGCCTGGCGGCGGCGGGCGGCTGCGACATGATCAGCGGCGTCGGCCGCTCCACGATGTGGAATCAGACGATCCCCGACGAGCTGCGCGGACGCCTGGCGGGGATCGAGCTGCTGTCGTACTCGGTCGGCCCGCAGCTCGGTCAGCTCCGCAGCGGCGGCGTGGCCGCCCTCACCACCGCCCGTACCTCCGTCTGGACCGGCGGTGTCGCGTGCGCGGCGGCGGTCGTCGCCCTGGCCGCCGCTCTCCCGAAGCTGATGTCGTACGACGCGCGGCAGCACCCTGCGGCGGCGGAGACGGAGAGCGGGACGGAGAGCGGAGCGGAAGGCGGCACGGAAAGCGGTACGGAAACGGCACCCGCGACCGCGTCCTGACGACCGGCTCCGCCCGACTGCTCCGTCAGGAGCCCCCCGGCCTGTCGTTCCCGGCGTCCTGGCCGTCACCGTCGGCGGTGTCGTGCCACTTCGGGTCGGTGTCCCACTGGAGATTGCGCTCGGCGGCGGTGTCCATCGCCCGCTGCGCCTCCTCGCGGGTGGAGTAAGGGCCGAAGCGGTCCTTGGCGGGGCATTCGGGCCCCTCCTCGACCTTGTGGTGCTCGATGCAGTAGAACCATTCGCCGGGCTTTCCGGCCGGCTTCTTCGCCCTGAACAGCGCCATGATCGTCTCCTGTGGTCGGGGGTGCCGCGGGTGGCCGCCTGCGGCCATGTTCCCCGATCGGGCGCGGATACACTCGTCGGCATGTCTGGTCAGTCGCTGCTCGTTCCCGGCAAGCTCTCCCCCACCCGGCACGTGCCGGCCTCGATCCCGCGCCCCGAGTACGTGGGCAGGCCGGGGCCGGCGCCGTACACCGGGCCCGAGGTGCAGGACGCGGAGACGGTCGAGAAGATGCGGACCGCCTCGCGGATCGCGGCGCGCGCGATGGAGGAGGCCGCGAAGGCCATCGCCCCGGGGGTGACGACCGACGAGCTGGACCGGATCGCGCACGCGTACATGGTGGACCATCAGGCGTACCCCTCTGACCTGGGCTACCGCGGCTTCCCCAAGTCGCTGTGCACGTCGGTGAACGAGGTGATCTGCCACGGCATCCCGGACTCGACGGTGCTGCGCGACGGCGACATCGTGAACCTGGACGTGACCGCGTTCATCCACGGGGTGCACGGGGACTGCAACGCCACGTACTTCGTGGGCGACGTCGCCGAGGAGTCGCGGCTGCTGGTGGAGCGCACACGGGAGTCGCTCGACCGGGCGATCAAGGCGGTACGTCCCGGGCGGCAGATCAATGTGATCGGCCGGGTCATCGAGTCGTACGCGAAGCGCTTCGGGTACGGCGTGGTGCGGGACTTCACCGGGCACGGCATCCACACCGCGTTCCACTCGGGGCTGATCATCCCGCACTACGACGACCCGCGGGCGACGACGGTGATGCGGCCCGGCATGACGTTCACCATCGAGCCGATGCTGACGCTGGGCACGCACGAGTACGACATGTGGGACGACGGCTGGACCGTGGTCACCAAGGACCGCAAGCGCACCGCCCAGTTCGAGCACACGCTGGTGGTCACGGCGGACGGCGCGGAGGTGCTGACCCTGCCATGAACCGTCGGAGCCTGTGTCTGGCGGCGGCGGCGACCGCGCTGGCGGTGCCGTTGGCCGGTTGTGTCACCGTGCACGGTGAGCGCGCGGACATCGCGTCGGTGCGGCCCGCGGAGGCGGCCGAGGTGCTGGCGAATTTCGCGAAGGTCAACAACGCGGCGACGAAGGCGTACGACGAGTCGCTGGTCGCCGAGATCGAGGCGGGCGCGCTGGGCGCCATCGACGAGGCGGGGGTGCGGGCCAAGCACGCCAACCACCCCGAGGGCAACGCGTCGTTCACGCCGCTGGCCTTCTCCGACTCGCGCTTCCTGGTGCCGAGGCAGCGCGGCTGGCCGAAGTTCTTCGTGGCGGACACCGCGACCAACCGCGGCGGCGACTCGCGGTGGCTGCTGGTCTTCCGCCGGTTCACCGCGGGCGACCCGTGGAAGGCGTCCTTCCTTGCCGTCATGGCACCGGACGCGCTGCCCGCCCTCGCCACCGACAAGGACGGTCTGGTCGAGGCGTTGCCGGCCGCGGGCACCGATCTGCTCGTGCAGCCGGGCCGGTTGAGCACGGCGTACACCTCGTATCTCCAACAGGCTCCCGCCGCACCGGTGTTCGCCGACGGTCCGGCGACCTCCGAGCTGCTGGCCGGGCGCGACAAGAACCGGCGTACGGCCAACTCCGTGACGCAGTACGCCGATCAGCCCGCCGACGGCGGCGACTTCACCCCGGTCGCGCTGCGTACCAGGTCCGGCGGCGCGCTCGTGCTGTTCGCCAGTCGCCATCAGACCCGCGCCACGTACCGCGAGGGCTACCAGCTCAGCATCGACCAGGACACCAAGGCCCTGATGACCGGCACCCCCCGCACCTCCGTCACCCTCTCCCGCATGTCCCAGCAGGCCGCCACGGTCCCCGCCCGCAGCGCGGGACCGGACGCGAAAACGGCCGTCCTCAGCCGCCTGGCGGGCCTGGTCTCGGCGACGGGCGCGTAGGGACTCAGCGGGGACGGGTTCTGCGGGGACGGGCCTCAGCGGGAACGGGCTCTGCGGGGACGGGCTCAGCGCGTGCGGGCGACCGGTTCCGGCTCGGGTTCGTAGGCGAACTGGGCGCAGGCGTCGGTGAGGATGTCGAGGACGGGGAGCGGGTCGGGCAGCGGGAGGTCGGGGCCGAGGTCGGGGAGCCAGACGACCGTGCCGCCGGACGGCAGCCGGGCCGGGGGCAGCAGCACATAGCTGCCGCGGCAGTGCCAGCGGATGCCCGGGTGCTCGTCGGCGGTCTCCGGGTTGCAGTCGAGGGCGCAGGGCCACCACTCGTCCTCGTCGGCGGGGGTGCCGCGGGTGGCGGTGAAGAACAGCATCCGGTCCTCGCCCTGGAGGGCGACCGGGCCGATGGTGGCGCCGTCGGCGGTCAGCCGTTCCAGCGCGACGCGGCCCGCTTCCGCGGGGACGTCGAGGACGTCGTGGTTGAGCCCGGTGGCGGTGATGAAGTTGGCGAGCGGCTGGCCGCTGAGCCACTGGGCGACCCGCTGCGGGTCGGTGCTCGCCTGGGTCTGCCACGCCTGCGAGACGGGGTGCACACCGGGGATGTGACAGCCGATCCGGTCGCACGAACAGCCGAAGCCCTCGGGGTGCACGGCCGGTGCGACGGGATACGAGGCGGCGACGGCCGCCTGGATCAGCTCGTCACGGCGCAGGTCGTCGGCGGCAGCGGCGGCTGCCGCCCTGGCCGCCCGGCTGTTGCCCGAAGCGCTCTCCGTACGGCGGCGCAACCAGTCGGACACCCTGCTCTTGCCTGCCATCGGGCTCCTTTCCTCGCCACTCCCGTCCCGCGGACCACGGTACGCGGACGGTGGAGCACATCCTCCCTCTTGCCAGGAATGAACACCCACCCGGGGTGGAAGTGTTCCCGTGGCGGCCGTTTCCGACATCATGTCGGCAACCTATTGACTTAGGTAAGCCTAAGTTGGGAGGATCGAGGTCGGCGCACAGCCTTGACCAGGAGGTTCCTTTGACCACGTCGATTCCGTCGGCCACTTCGGACACGTCGGCCACTCCGGACGCACCGTCCGCCGCATCCCCCTTCTCCGCCGTGATCCGCGCCGCGACCCGGGCCCAGCACCAGGAGGCGCACGACTCGACCTTCATGGACGATCTGCTCGGCGGGCGGCTCGGCGTGGACGCGTACGCGCGCTACACCGAGCAGCTCTGGTTCGTGTACCGGGCGCTGGAGGAGGGCGCGCACCTGCTGGCCGACGACTCGGTGGCCGCGCCCTTCACCCGCACCGAGCTGCTGCGCGTCGCCTCCCTCGAACAGGATCTCGACCACCTGCTCGGCGAGGGCTGGAAGGACCGCGCGACCGCGCTGCCCGCCACCGCCCGGTACGCGGCCCGGGTGGCCGAGGTCGCCCGCGAGTGGCCCGCCGGTTATGTCGCGCACCACTACACCCGCTACCTCGGCGACCTCTCCGGCGGCCAGGTCGTCCGCGGTGTCGCGGAGAAGACCTGGGGCTTCGCCCGCAAGGGCGACGGTGTCCGCTTCTACGTCTTCGAGGGCATCGACAACCCGGCCGCCTTCAAGCGCGAGTACCGCGAACTGCTGGACGGCCTCGCGGTCGACGACCTGGAGAAGCAGCGGGTGGTCGAGGAGTGCAGGACCGCCTTCGCGCTGAACATCGCGGTCTTCCGGGAGCTGGGGGACGCCTTCCCGCTCTCCGCGTGAGGGCGCGCTGTCCGTACGACCCCCGCGAAGCCGGGCGGCCCACCTGAACTCACGGTGGGCCGCCCGGCTTTCGGCTGTGCCTGAGGTCTTCGCGGCGGACGGTGCCGCGTCGGACGGGGTTGCGTCAGGCGTCTTCGCGTCGGACGGTGTTGCGTCAGACGGTGTTGCGGCGGCGGGCCACGGTGACGGTCGCGGCGGCGCCGGTCACCAGCAGGGCGCCCGCGGCGGCGAGCAGCGCGGCGGACGGGGTGCCGGAGCCGGTGGAGGCCAGCTCGCCGTCGGTGGTGAAGTCGTTGCCGGTCCCGCCGACCGTGCTGCCGGAACCGCCGGTCGTACCGCCGCTGGTGGAGCCGCCCGTCGTACCGCCGTCGGAGGAACCGCCCGACGAACCGGCCGACGGGCTCGGCGAACCGGTCGGCAGGGTGGCGCTGTCGTCCAGCGAGACGGCGACCGTCACCGGGTCGAGCGCGTCGCCCGCCTTGTAGAAGCCGCTGAACGCCTTCGCGCCGTCCTCGGTGAGCACGGCGGAGGCGCCGGAGACCGTGACGACGTCGCCGTCGGCGGTCGGCGCGACACCGCTCAGGGTGGCCACGGCGATGCCCTTGTAGTCGGTGACCTTGCCCGAGGCCATGTCCTTGGCCGACACGTCGGCGGTGAGGGTGCCGGTGGCGCCCTTGGTGGCCACCGTGAAGTTGCCGAACTTCAGGTCGAGCGCGTACGTGCCCTGCTGGAGGTGGCCGAGGAAGCGGACGCCGCCGGAGAAGGAGGCGTTGAGGGTCTTGGTGTCGGCGTCGTAGGTGCCGGCGCCCTTGGGGAAGCGGTAGCCGGAGGCGGTGCCGGTGGCGCCGTCGGTGAGCTCCACCTTGCCGTCGGCGATCGGTCCTGTGACGTAGGAGCGGAAGGACTGCTTGACGCCCCAGTCGAGGTTGCCGTCCACGACGGCGGCGGGCCCGCCGGGCGCGGTCGTGGTGGGCGTGGCGGTCGGCTCGCCCGTGGGCTCACCGGTGGGCTCGCCGGTCGGCGGGTTGGTGGTCGGCGGGTTGGTGGTCGGCGCGGTGGTCGGCGGCGTGGTGGGGGCGGTGGTCGGCGGGGTGGTGGGCGGCGTCGTCGTCGGGGCGGCGCCCGGAGTGACGGACAGGTCCGCGGCGTCCAGCGCCGTACCGGGCTGGTACATGCCGTTGAAGGCGCTCGACCCGTCGGCGGTCAGCGTGGCCGGGATGCCGTTGAAGGTCATCGCGCCGCCCGCGCCGCCGCCGGGCCTGACGTTCGACAGGTCGAGCGTGGCGAATTCCACGTCGTTCGACGTGCTGCCCGCGGCGGTCACGTCGGCGGTGATCTTGCCCGTGGTGCCGACGGTGACGACCTTGAGGTCGGCCAGCTTGATGTCGAAGCCGTGCAGCGTGGACGCGAACTCGACGCTGCCGTCGAAGCCGACGGTCACGCCGTGCGTCGACGTGTCGTACGAGCCTTGGCCGTTGGTGAAGTGGAAGGTGCCGTTGGAGTTGGCGGTCGCGCCGTCCGCGGTGGTGATGGTGCCCCCCGCGGGACCGGTCACGTACGAGCGGAACGACTGCTTGACGCCCCAGTCGAAGGTGCCGCCGGTGAGCGGTACGGCCGGGGACGACGGCGAGTCGGCGGCGGCGAACGCCGGGACCAGCAGGGCGGTGGCCGCCCCCGCGGTGGCGGTGGCTATGGCCAGGGCGAGCGCGCGGGAGCTGAGGCGGGCGGTCATGGGGTGGTGTGCTCCTTGTGTTCCTCGGAAGGTGGTGCTCGGTGCGGTGGTGCCCGGTGCGGGCATGCGGCCGTACGGAGGGCGTACGGACCCTGCGGCCGTACGCGTCCTGCGGTGCTGCGGTTCGAGCGGGTGGTGCGAGGTGCGGGGGGAGGTGACGCGCCGTCAGCCGACGTCTGGGTGACGCGCCGTCAGCCACCGTCTTCGGTACGGCGTTTGCGCCGTACGACGGTGAAGACGACCGCCGCCGCGGCGAGGACCGCGGCCGACCCGCCGGCCAGCAGGCCGACCGGCGCGCCGTCGTGCGAGCTGTCCGCGGCGGACTCGGTGCGCGGCGCGGCGGGTGCGGTGCTCGGCGCCGGGGACGCCGCCGGGGTGGCGGACGCCGTGGGGTCGGAGCCGATGTCGGGCAGCGCGGGCAGGGCCGCCGCCTTGTCGAGGGCGACGGAGAGGGTGAGCGGGTCCATCGAAGTACCCGCGGTGTAGAGGCCGTTGAACGCCTTGGCGCCCTGCGCCGTCAGCGTGGTCGGGACCTCGGTCAGGGAGATCAGGCCGTTCTTCGGCGCGAGCGCGGCGGGCGCGGCGAAGGTGATGAACGGCTCGCCGTCCGCGTACAGCGTGCCCTTGCCGTCGGTGACCGTGACGCGGACCGCGCTGATCGACAGGTCGAGCCCGTACGTGCCGTCCGCCGCCCTCATCCCGACGAAGCGCACCGTCCCGCCGAACCGGGCGTCCAGCGAGTGGTGCGAGGCGTCGTACGTGCCGCGGCCCGCGCCGAAGCGGAACAGGGCGCCGCCGTCCCGCGCGCCGTCGGCCACCGCCCAGCGGCCCTTGGCGATGTCGCCGGTCACGTACTCGCGGAAGGTGCGGCGTACGCCCCAGTCGGCGGCGGCGTCAACGACCGTGCCGGGCACGGCCGTCGAGGTGGCGGTCGGCTTCCCCGACGCCTTGTCGCTCGCGCCGCCGGTCGGGGTCCGCGGCGGGGCGGTGGTCGGCGAGGCGGGTGCGCGCAGGTCGACCGAGAGGCTGACCGGGTCCAGCGGGGTGCCGGTGGTGTAGTAGCCCGCGAAGGCCCGGGCGCCCTGCGAGGTGAGGGTGGCCGGGATGCCGCTGAGGGTGATCTGCGACCCGGTGACCCCGCGGGTGTTGACGCCGCCGACGGCGAGCGAGGCGAGCGGCACCTGGGCGGTGGTGGTGACCCGACCGGTGTTCTTGTCCTTGCTGCGCATGTCGGCGTAGAGCGTGCCGTGGCCGCCGGAGATCTTGACCGTGGGACGGCTGATGGTGAGGTCGAGTTGATAGCCGCCGCTGGCCTGCCGGTGCCCCAGGAAGTGGACGCCGCCCGCGAAGGCGGCGGTCAGCGCGCCGCTGCCCGGATCGTACGAGCCCCGCGCCGAAGGGAAGCGGAACTGGTTGCTGCCGAAGGTGCCCGCGCCGCCGGTCATCGCCCAACTGCCTTTCGCGATGGGCCCGGTGACATAGCTCTGGAACGACGCCTTGATTCCCCAGTCCAGCCGTCCCCCGGCGAGCGTACGGCTCGTCGCGGCGTCCGCCCTTGACGCGGGCAGCACCGCGGTCAGCGCGGTCAGCGCGACAGCGCCGAGCAGCGCGGTGCTCACGGCCGTGAGCGAGACGGCCCGGCCGCCGGTACGGCGCACGCGGGCATGACGGAACAACGGCATGGACCCCTCCAGGACTGGCAAACTCAGGTAAGGCTAACCTAAGCTAATCACCGACCGGCGGGGAACCCTCCCGCGACGTCGCCGAACGCGCTGGCGCGCGGGCACAGCGGCATCACGACATGACGGCACCACGGCAAGGGACGGGTTGGCAGTGCGAACAGGTTCCGAACGACGTCCCGACCGAGCGGATGCCGAGCCGCATGCCGCGGGCTTCCCGACGACGGGCTCGCAGGCCGGGCGCTTCCTGGGCGCCCCGGACGCCGACACTCCGCAACGCGGCCGTACCCGGCCCGACTTGGGCGACCGCACCGCGCCGGAACCCACCCGCCCACCGGCCGCCGGTCCACAGCCGACCGCCGTCCGGGTCGCCCCGGACCTCGCCGCGTCACCAACCCCGCGTTCGTCCCCCGCCCGTTCACAACCGACCGCCGTCCGAGCCGCCCCGGACCTCGCCGCGTCACCAACCCCGCCTTCGTCCCCCGCCGGTTCACCACCGACCGCCGTCCGAGCCGCCCCGGAAGCCGGCGGCTCGGGGCGCGGTCGCTCGCGGCGCCGCGCTTCCGTGCGGCGGAACGCGTGCGCCGCGCGGGGTGTGGCCTTCTCGTTGCTCGGCGGGCTGCTGGCGCTCGCGCTCACCGCGTGCGGCGGCTCGGCGGGGAAGGCGGGGCCGTCCGCGAGCGGTTCGGGGGCGACGTCGAGCGCGGGAGCGGACGCCGACCGGATCGAACCGCTGGCCGGTGCGGCGCCCGTGCCCGTACTGCCCGCCACCGTCACCTCGGCGGACGGCCGGAAGGTCACCGTCACCGCCGCCGACCGGATCGTGCCGCTCACCGGCGGGCTGTCCGAGATCGTCTTCACGCTGGGCCTCGGCAAGAACGTCGTCGCGCGCGACATCACGGCGACCTTCGCGCAGGCGGCGAAGCTGCCGGTGGTGACCCGCGCCCACGACGTCTCCGCCGAGGGCGTCCTGTCCCTGCACCCCACCCTCGTCCTCGCCGAGGACACCACGGGCCCGGCCGAGGCGATCCGCCAGATCCGCGACGCGGGCGTCCCGCTCGTCGTCGTCAAGACGGCGACCTCGCTCGACGACGTGGGCCCGCGGATCGACGCCGTGGCCGCCGCGCTCGGCGTGAAGGCCGCGGGTGACACGCTGCGCGCGCGTACGGCGCAACGGATCGACGCCGTCCGCGCGACGATTCCGAGCACGGCCGACAAACCGCGCGTCGCCTTCCTCTACCTGCGCGGCACCGCGTCGGTCTACCTGATCGGCGGGCGCGGCTCCGGCGCCGACTCCCTCATCGCGGCGGCGGGCGGCGTCGACGCCGGGACCGCCTCCGGCCTCGACAAGGACTTCACCCCCATCACCAGCGAGGCCCTGGTGAAGGCCGCGCCCGACGTCATCCTCGTCATGACCAAGGGGCTCGACTCCGTCGGCGGGGTCAGCGGCCTCGAAAAGGTCCCGGGCGTCGCCCAGACGCCCGCCGGTCTCGACCACCGTGTCGTCGCCATCGACGACGGCACCCTCCTCAACTTCGGCCCCCGCACCGACTCCGTCCTGCGCCGGCTCACCACCGGCATCCACCAAAAGGCCCGGTGACCCGGCCCATGACGACCACGGCCTCCCCGAACGAGGAACACACCGCGCCCGCCGGGACGGACGACGACACCCGGCCGACCACGACTGCGGCTCCCGCTCGGGACGCCGGCCCAGGAGCCCAGGACTCGGTACCGGCGCACGATGACGCGGCGCATACGCGCACGGGGCCCAAGGAAGCGAGCGGGCCCGGGGGGATCGCGGACGACGGGCCGCGGCCGACCGGCCGTCAGGCCAACCGGCGTGGCCGGGCAACCGTGTTGATCGCGGTGCTGGCCGCGGGGCTGGTCGTGCTGAGCGTCGTGTCGGCCGGGATCGGGGCGTACGGGATTCCGGCGGCGGACGTGCTGGCGTCGGTGGCGCACCGCTGCGGCCTCGGGGGCCACCGGCTGGACCGGGTGGCGGAGTCGGTGCTGTGGGACGTACGGCTGCCGCGCATCGTGCTGGCGCTGCTGGTCGGCGGCTCGCTGGGGTGCGCGGGGGCGCTGATGCAGGGCGTGTTCGGGAATCCGCTGGCCGAGCCGGGGGTGATCGGGATCTCGTCCGGCGCCGCGGTGGGCGCCGTCGGGTCGATCGCGCTCGGCCTGACCTTCGCGGGCACCTGGTCGGTGACGGTGTGCGCCTTCGTCGCCGGGCTGCTGACCGTCCTCCTCGTGTACGGCCTGTCCCGGTCCGGCGGCCGGACGGAGGTCGTCACCCTCGTCCTCACCGGCATCGCGGTGAACGCCTTCGCGGGCGCCCTCATCGGCCTGTTCGTCTTCTTCGCGGACAACTCGCAGCTCACCCAGATCACCTTCTGGCAGCTCGGTTCGCTGGCCCAGGCGAGCTGGCCGAAGGTGCTCGCGGTGCTGCCCTGCGCGCTGGCGGGTCTCGCCGTGGCGCCGTTCTTCTCCCGCCGCCTGGACCTGCTGGCGCTCGGCGAACGCCAGGCCAAGCACCTCGGCGTGGACGTCGAACGGATGCGGATCGCGGTGATCCTGATCGTGGCGCTGCTGACGGCCGCGGCCGTCGCGGTCGCGGGGATCGTCGCCTTCGTCGGGCTCGTAGTGCCGCATCTGCTGCGGATGGCCGCGGGGCCGGGACACCGTTTCCTGGTGCCGGGCAGCGCCCTCGGCGGCGCGCTCGTCCTGGTCGCGGCCGACCTCGCCGCCCGTACGCTCGCCTCGCCCGCGGAGCTGCCGCTGGGCGTGCTGACCGCCCTCGTCGGGAGCCCCTTCTTCTTCTGGCTGCTGCGCAGGACCCGCGGCCGGCAGGGGGGTTGGGCATGAGGCCGCTCGCGGTACGACGCCGCGCCCGTACGTCCCTCCCGCCGCCGCCCGCCCCCGGCGACGTCCTGGCCGAGGCCCACGATCTGGTCGTACGGCTCGGCGGGCGCCCCGTGCTCGACGGGGTCGGCGTCGCCGTCCACGCGGGCGAAGTGCTCGCCCTGGTCGGGCCCAACGGCGCGGGCAAGTCCACGCTGCTGGGGGCGCTGGCCGGTGACGTGCCCGCCGACTCCGGTGAGGTGCGGGTCGGCGGCGCGCCCCTCGGCCGCTGGACCGCCCGGCAGCTCGCCCTGCGCCGGGCCGTGCTCCCGCAGTCCTCGCCGCTCGCCTTCCCCTTCACCGCCGACGAGGTCGTACGGATGGGGCGCGCGCCGTGGGCCGGGACCGTCCTCGCCCACGAGGACGAGGCCGCGGTGGCGGCGGCCATGCGCGCCACCGAGGTCACGGGCTTCGCCGAGCGGGCCTATCCCGCGCTCTCGGGCGGCGAGCGGGCCCGCGTCGCGCTCGCGCGGGTGCTCGCCCAACGCGCGCCGCTGCTGCTGCTCGACGAGCCGACCGCCGCCCTTGACCTTCACCACCAGGAGCTCGTCCTGCGCGTCTGTCGCGAGCAGGCCGCTCTCGGGCGCGGGGTCGTCGTCGTCCTCCACGACCTCGGTCTCGCCGCCGCCCATGCCGACCGTGTCGCCGTCCTGTCCTCCGGCCGCGTCACCGCCAACGGTTCGCCTGCGGCGGTGCTCACCGCCGAACGGCTCTCCGCCGTCTACCGCCACCCCGTCGAAGTCCTCCCCCACCCCCGCAGCGGCACCCCCCTGATCCTCCCCCTCCGCTGACCCCCCACCCACCGGGCCCGGTGGTGACGTGCGGGAGCGTCGTGGCTTGTCGCGCAGTTCCCCGCGCCCCTAAAAGGATCGGCTCACCGCCCGGACGAGAGACGGCCCGCCCCGCCAGGGGTGCGGGGAACTGCGCGGCCCGCCCCCACCGGCCCGGTGGCCCGAACACCACCGAACCACCCCACCGGGACCGGTGGTGACCCGCAGGAGCATCGTGGCCGAGCGCGCAGTTCCCCGCGCCCCTAAAAAATCGGCGCGCCGCCCGACGCGAAGGAACCGTACGCGGGGGAAAGGGGGGAACCCTTTGGGGTACTTGGTGGTGCGGGACCCCAGCGGGAGGCGCAGAATCGGGGCGTACGTACGAACTCCGGGGGGCCGACCGTCCGCCGGAGGCGGCCCTTCACCACCCCCCGAGGAGCCCTCTTTGCGCACTGCGACACCCCGCCGGTACCTGATGTGTCCACCGGCGCACTTCCGAGTGACGTACTCGATCAACCCGTGGATGGACCCGACGAAGCCGGTGGACCCGGCACTGGCCCTGTTCCAGTGGGAGGACCTGCGCGACAGGTACCGGGCGCTGGGCCACACCGTGGAGCTGCTGGACGCGGTGGAGGACCTGCCGGACATGGTGTTCGCGGCGAACGGCGCGACCGTCGTGGACGGGAAGGTGCTGGGCGCGAGGTTCGCGAACCCCGAGCGCGAGGCCGAGGCCCCGGCGCACCTGGCGTGGTTCAGGAGCAACGGCTTTCCCGATCCGCGCGAGCCGGTGCACATCAACGAGGCGGAGGGCGACTTCGCGGTCACGGCGACGTGGATCCTGGCGGGCCAGGGCTTCCGGAGCAGCCCGCTGTCGCACTCGGAGGCGCAGGAGTTCTTCGGCCGTCCGGTGATCGGCCTGGAGCTGACCGACCCGCGCTACTACCACCTGGACACGGCGCTGGCCGTGCTCGACGACGCGCGGGACGAGATCATGTACTACCCCGGCGCCTTCTCCCCCGGCAGCCGCGCCGTGCTGGCCCGGCTCTTCCCCGACGCGCTGCTCGCGACGGCGCAGGACGCCGCCGCGCTCGGCCTCAACGCGGTCAGCGACGGCCGCAACGTCCTGCTGCCGCGTACCGCCACCGGCCTGCTCGGGCCGTTGCGCGACCGGGGCTTCGAGCCGGTCCCGGTGGACATGTCGGAGCTGCACAAGGCCGGCGGCAGCGTGAAGTGCTGCACGATGGAGCTGCGCCCGGCCGTCGGCTGACCGGCGCGCGGCCCGAGCCCGCGCACGCCACGCCGCGGGTCCTCCCGGCCGGGGGCCTCGGCGTGGTGGCGGCTCGGCCGCCGACCAGCTGAACCGCCCGGTCCCGACCGCCCCATGCCGTGCGCCGCCGCGTCATAGGGTGCGGGGATGGACGTTTCGAGCGGGGCACGGCATGACGTGGTGATCGTCGGCGGCGGCCACAACGGGCTGGTCGCCGCCTATCTGGCCCGCGCGGGCCGCCGGGTGCTGCTGCTCGAGCGGCTGCCCGCGACCGGCGGCGCGGCCGTGTCGACCCGGGCCTTCGCCGGGGTGGACGCGCGGCTGTCGCGCTACTCCTACCTGGTGAGCCTGCTGCCCGCGCGGATCACCGACGAGCTGGGGCTGCGGTTCGCGGTGCGCCGCCGCCGGATCTCCTCGTACACCCCGCGCGGCACCGGCGGCCTGCTGGTGGACGCGGGCGACGCGGCCCGTACGCGGGAGCAGTTCGCCGCGCTGACCGGCGACGACCGGGACTTCGAGGCGTGGCAGCGGTTCTACGCGATGACCGGGCGGGTCGCGCAGGCGGTGTTCCCGACGCTGACCGAGCCGCTGCCCTCGCGGGCCGCGCTGGAGAGCGCGATCGGCGACTCCGCGGCCTGGGAGGCGCTGTTCGAGCGGCCGCTGGGCGAGACGGTGGAAGCGGCCTTCGCGGACGACCTGGTGCGGGGCGTGGTCCTCACCGACGCGCTGATCGGCACCTTCACGCACGCCCACGACCCGTCGCTGCGGCAGAACCGCTGTTTCCTCTACCACGTGATCGGCGGCGGGACCGGCGACTGGGACGTGCCGGTGGGCGGGATGGGCGCGTTCACCGACGCGCTGGCGGACGCGGCCCGCGCGGCGGGCGCCGAGATCGTCACCGGCGCCGAGGTCACGGGCATCGCGGCGGACGGCGTACGCGCGGAGGTGACGTACGAGCGCGAGGGGCGGCAGGTGACGGTCGGGGCGCGTGACGTGCTGGTCAACGCGGCGCCGCACACGCTGGCCGGGCTGCTGGGCGAGGCGGCGCCGGGTCCGGCCCCCGAGGGCGCGCAGCTCAAGGTCAACATGCTGCTGCGCAGGCTGCCGCGGCTGCGCGACACCTCGGTGGACCCGCGCGAGGCGTTCGCCGGGACCTTCCACATCGCCGAGGGCTACGAGCAGTTGGCGACCGCGTACGAGCAGGCCGCCGCGGGGCGGCTGCCGGACGCGCCGCCGTCGGAGATCTACTGCCACAGCCTGACCGACCCGTCGATCCTCTCGCCGGAACTGGCCGGGCGGGGCGTCCACACGCTGACCCTGTTCGGACTGCACACGCCCGCGCGGCTGTTCGCGGCGGACCCGGCGGGGGCGAAGGACGCGCTGCTGGAGGCGACGCTGGCGCAGCTCGACGCGGTGCTCGCCGAGCCGCTGGCGGACTGCCTGCTGCTGGACGGCGACGGCAGGCCGTGTCTGGAGGCGAAGTCGCCGCTGGACCTGGAGCGCGAGGTGGGCCTGCCCGGCGGCCACATCTTCCACCGCGACCTGTCGTGGCCGTACGCCGCGCCGGACGCGGACCAGGTGACGTACGCCACAGGCCGCTGGGGCGTCGGCACCCCGCATGAGAACGTCTTCCTCTGCGGCGCGGGCGCGGCCCGCGGCGGCGGGGTGAGCGGCGTTCCCGGGCACAACGCGGCCATGGCGGTACTGGAGAAGGCACGATGACCACCGACGAACGCGGCATCACCCCTGGCCGGCGTCTGGACCCGCGGCTGATCGACCCCAGGCGGCTCGCCCGCCGCACGGGCGGCCGCAGGCAGTGGCGGCGCGGCGGCACCTGGCACACCCTCGGCGAGGACGGCACGGTGCCCGAGCAGCGCCGCCGCACCGCGGACGTGGTGGTCGACTGCGCGGTGTACGCGGACGGCTCGCGGGTGGCGTCGCTGCCGCCGCGCGAGGCGCTGGCGGAGGCCAGGAAGCACACCGGCGGCTTCGCCTGGATCGGGCTGCACGAGCCGGAGGCGGAGCATCTGACCGAGATCGCCGAGGTGTTCGGGCTGCATCCGCTGGCGGTCGAGGACGCGGTGACCGCGCACCAGCGGCCCAAGCTGGAGCGGTACGGCGACTCGCTGTTCATGGTGGTCAAGACGATCGTCTTCGTCGAGCACGAGAAGCTGACCGCGACCAGCGAGGTGGTCGACACCGGTGAGCTGATGATCTTCCTCGGCGCGGACTTCGTCGTGGTGGTGCGGCACGGCAGCGCGCCGGGGCTGACCCGCGTACGGCACGCCCTCGAAAGCAGCCCGGAGATGCTGGCGCACGGCCCCTCGGCGGTCCTGCACGCCATCGTCGACCAGGTCGTGGACGACTACCTGGACGTCGCCGACGAGGTCGAGCTGGACGTGGACGACCTGGAGGCCGACGTCTTCGCCGACTCGCACCGCGACGACGCCGAGCGGATCTACCAGCTCAAGCGGGAGCTCATCGAGTTCAAGCGGGCCGTGCACCCGATGGCCAGGCCCTTGCAGCGGCTGAGCGAGGAGCCGGACCGGCTCATCGGCGCCGAGGTCGCCCGCTATCTGCGCGACGTCGCCGACCACCTGACCCACGTCCGCGAGCGGCTGGTGGGCTACGGCGAGCTGGTCGACGGTCTGCTGGCGGCCAATCTCAGCCAACTCGCCGTGCAACAGAACGTCGACATGCGGCGGATCAGCGCGGGCGCCGCGATCCTCGCCGTCCCGACGATGATCGCGGGCTTCTACGGCATGAACTTCGACCACATGCCCGAGCTGCGCTGGTCCTTCGGCTACCCGCTGATGGTGGGCGTGATGGCAACGCTGTCCTTCCTGTGCTACCGCGCCTTCCACCGCTACGGCTGGCTGTAGGGCACCAGGGCGTGTCCGTAAAGTCGCGTCGTCCGCCCGGAGGGCGGGGGCGCTAGCTCCAGGGGTCGCCCCAGGAGGCGTCGCGGGCCGCGCGGTAGGTGTCGCCGTGCCGTTTGCTGACGGTGTCGCGGACCAGGCCGCGGTCGGCGGTGCACAGGTCGAGCAGGACCAGGCCCTTGCGGATCTGCGGGTGGCGCACGACGCGGCCGGGGGCGGGGGCCGCGGGGAACCGCGCGGCGGCCACGTAGCTGAACTTCTCGTCCTCGTAGGGCAGTGAGCCGCCCTTGACCTGCCGGTGCAGCGAGCTGCGCTGGACGCGGGCGGCGAAGTGGCACCAGTCGTCGCCGGTGACCGGGCAGGCCGCGTCGTGCGGGCAGGGCGCGAGGACGGTGAGCCCGGCGGCGAGCAGCCGGTCGCGGGCGGCGATCGTGCGCGCGTACCCCTCGGGGGTGCCGGGCTCGACGACGAGCACCGCCCCGGTGGCGGCCACCGCGGCCGCGTCGATCAGCGCGGTGCGGTCGGCGGCGGTCAACTCCCCGATCACGTACGAGACGGTGACCAGGTCGGCGGCGGGCAGCGCGGGTCCGCCGCCGAGCGGCGACCGGGTCCAGCGCGCGGCGCGCAGGGCGGGCGACTCGGCGGTGCGCGCCAGTTCACTTCCCAGGTCGAGGGCGGACTGCGACCAGTCGAGGACGGTGGAGGTGTGCGCGCTCGCCGAGGGATCGCCCGGGAACGCGTCGGCCACCGCCCACGTCGCCGCGCCGGTCCCGCCGCCGAGGTCGAGATGGGTCGCGGGCGACCACTGCCCGGCCTGCAAACGGAATGCCTCGAGCGCGGCCCTGACGGCCGCGTACGTGGCGGGCATACGGTAGGCCGCGTAAGCCGCCACCGACGCCGCGTCCCGCAGAATGGGCGCTGACGTCGGCGACTTGCCACGATATGTTTCGATGAGGCGTTCCACCTCGGCGGAAGCCCTGGTGGGGGCCGTGGCGCTCAGTCGCGCCGACAGGGCTGTACGCAGGTCGTCGGGTAGGTGCACAGTGGACACAAGTCCCAAGGGTAAGGGTCGTGCACACCCGTAACGGCCTCCTTACACTCTGTGGCCATTCGATATCCATACTTGTGTTAACTCGGTCATAACAACGGCTCGAATCTGCGTAAACCGCAGCGGAAAGCCCTCGTGTTGGCCTAGCGTTCGCTCTTATCCAGGCGCACTACCCCTTGGGGAAGTGGTAGAGCGCCTCGTCGGTCGCGATGTGCCAGGGGGGTCCATGCGGCGTGTCGAAGCAAACCGGGTTCTACCGGTCATACCCATGAGTGCCGATACGAGACCCGTGCGCGCGAAAGCCGCGCACGCGTTCGGCAGGAGGGCATCGGGTTCCACCGGTGCCCTCGCTGCGCCCGGCCCTTACGGCGGGCACGGCAGGTTCAGTGACAAGGCGCGGTGGTATCTGCCGCTCGCGCTCACCGTCGACGTGCTCGGGATCGCGTTCCCGGTCGCGGCGATCTTCCATGCCACCGGCCAGCCGCACCCGCTGGTCTGCGCCGCCGTGGCGGCGCTCGCCTGGGTCGGTGTCCAGGCGGTCAGGCGGCGTTACGCGGCGGACGTCCTCGGCGAGCACCGCGGCGCCGGGGCGGTGCTCCGGGACTGGCTGATGCTGCTCGGGGTGCTCGCCGTGCTCAGGACCGCCTTCGATCAGGTGGCGGAACCGTCGTACGCGCTGGCCGGGCTGACCGCCGGTCCCGTGCTGACGGCGGCCTGCCGGATGCTCACCCACCACCACCTGATCGCCGCCCGGCGCGAGGCCCACGCCGTGCGCAGGGTGCTGGTCATCGGCGAGCCGAGCTCCGCCGACCATGTGGTGGGCCACCTCGCGGCCCGTACCGAACACGCGTATGTGGTGGTCGGGGTGGTCCCGGTGGGCAACGCCAAGCTGGAGTGCGGGGCCCCGGTCACCGCACGGCTCGGCGCGGTCGCGCCGTCCGGTCTCGCCGAGGACGCGGGCATCGTGCTCGGCGCCGCCCGCGACCACGGGGCGGAGCTGGTCCTGGTGGCGCCGGGACCGCGGCTGTCCGCGGAACGGCTGCGCAGGCTGTCCTGGTCCCTGCACGACGCGGGCCTGCCGCTCGCGGTGCTGCCGGGGCTGATCGATGTGGCCGTGCGCCGGGTGCAGTTGGACGCGCCCGCGGGCCTGGCCATGCTGCACATCGCCCCGCCGTCCAGGCGCGGCGTCCAGCCGGTGCTCAAGTCGGCCCTCGACCGGGTCGGCGCGGGGCTCGGACTCCTGCTGCTCTCCCCGGTCTTCGGCCTGGTGGCGGCGGCGGTCCGGCTGACCTCGCAGGGCCCGGCCTTCCACCGGCAGATCCGGTACGGGCAGGGCTGTGTGCCGTTCACCATGTGGAAATTCCGCACGATGGTGGTCGACGCGGAGCAGCGCAAGCCCGATCTGCACGGGTCGAACGAGAACGACGGCCTGATGTTCAAGATGCGCCGTGACCCCCGGGTCACCCGCGTCGGGCGGCTGCTGCGGCGGCTGTCGCTGGACGAGCTGCCGCAGCTCCTGAACGTGCTGCGCGGCGAGATGTCGATGGTCGGCCCGCGTCCGCCGCTGCCCGACGAGGTGGCGCGGTACAACGAGGTGGAGGTCAGGCGCCTCGCGGTCAAGCCGGGCATCACGGGTCTGTGGCAGGTCAGCGGCAGGTCGGAGCTGTCCTGGGACGAGACCCTCGCGATCGATCTGCGGTACGTCGACAACTGGTCGCTCTCGGGCGACGCGGATGTGATGGCCCGCACCCTGCGGGCCGTGGTCGACGGACGCGGGGCGTACTAGTGAGTCACTGTTCCGGCCACAGACCCGGCGGTCGCCCGCCAGTCCGCGTACACCGCGGCGATCCCGTCCCGCAGCGCGATCTCCGGCCGCCAGCCGAGCGCCTGAAGACGGGACACGTCGAGCAGCTTGCGCGGCGTGCCGTCGGGTTTTGTGGTGTCCCAGCCGATCGTGCCGCGGTAGCCGACGACGTCCCTGACGGTCTCGGCCAGTTCGCGGATGGTCAGGTCCTCGCCGCAGCCGACGTTGACCGGCTCGGCGCCGTCGTAGACCCGCAGCAGCAGCGCGCAGGCCGCGGCGAGGTCGTCCACGTGCAGGAATTCGCGCCGCGGTGTGCCGCTGCCCCACAGGGTCAGTTCGGCCGCGCCGTCCCGCTCGGCCTCGTGGAAGCGACGGATGAGGGCGGGCAGCACGTGCGAGGTGGCGAGGTCGAAGTTGTCGCCGGGGCCGTAGAGGTTGGTGGGCATCGCGGAGATGTACGAGGCGCCGTACTGCTTGCGGTAGGACTGCACCTGGACGATGCCGGCGATCTTGGCGAGCGCGTACGCCTCGTTGGTCGGCTCCAGGGGGCCGGTGAGCAGCGCGTCCTCGTGGATCGGCTGCGGGGCCAGCTTGGGGTAGATGCACGAGGAGCCGAGGAAGAGCAGGCGGGCGACGCCCGCCTCGTGGGCCCCGGCGACGACGCTGAGCTGGATCCGGAGGTTGTCCTCAAGGAACTGCACGGGGTAGGTCGAGTTGGCCATGATCCCCCCGACCTTGGCCGCCGCGAGCACCACCGCGTCGGGCCGGATGTCGCGCAGATACGCGGCGGTCGCCGCCGCGTCCCGCAGGTCCAGTTCCGCGCGGCCCCGGGTGAGCACCTGGTGGCCGTCGGCGGTGAGGCGGCGGGCCACGGCGGAGCCGACGAGGCCGCGGTGGCCCGCGACGAAGATCCGGGCCGCGTCCGGCAGTAGGTCTGTCATGGAACGGCATTCTGCCAGCACACTTCACCCGATCGGGTGCCAACCCATCTTTACGTACGAAATACAGCACAACCCGACCAGTTGGGGGGACTCACATGGGCAAGACCGCGCTCATCACCGGCGTCACCGGCCAGGACGGCTCGTATCTCGCGGAGCTGCTGCTGTCCAAGGGCTACACCGTGCACGGCCTCGTGCGCCGCTCGTCGACGTTCAACACCGAACGGATCGACCACATCTACCAGGACCCCCAGGAGAAGAACCGCTCCTTCGTGCTGCATCACGCGGATCTCACCGACGGCATCGCGCTGGTGAGCCTGCTGCGTGACCTGCGGCCGGACGAGATCTACAACCTGGGCGCGCAGTCCCATGTGCGGGTCTCCTTCGACGCGCCGCTGTATACCGGGGACGTCACCGGGCTGTCCGCGCTGCGGCTGCTGGAGGCACTGCGGGCGAGCGGCATCGAGGCGCGGATCTACCAGGCGTCGTCCTCGGAGATGTTCGGCGCCGCCCCGCCGCCGCAGAACGAGCGCACCCCGTTCCACCCGCGCAGCCCGTACGGCTGCGCGAAGGTCTTCGCCTACTGGGCGACGGTGAACTATCGCGAGGCGTACGGGATGTACGCCGTCAACGGCATCCTGTTCAACCACGAGTCCCCGCGCCGCGGTGAGACCTTCGTCACCCGCAAGATCACCCGCGCCATCGCGCGTATCCAGGCCGGCCTCCAGGACCGGCTCTACCTGGGCAATCTGGACGCGGTGCGCGACTGGGGCTACGCGCCGGAGTACGTGGACGCGATGTGGCGGATGCTCCAGCGCGACGAGCCGGAGGACTACGTGGTGGCGACCGGCGAGGCCGCGACCGTGCGGCAGTTCCTTGAGGTGGCCTTCGAGCACGCGGGTCTGGACTGGGCCGAGCATGTCCGGTACGACCCGAAATACGAGCGGCCCAGCGAGGTCGACGCGCTCATCGGCGACGCGAGCAAGGCACGGGACCTGCTGGACTGGAAGGCGCAGGTCAGGGTGGCGGAGCTGGCCCGGATCATGGTCGACGCGGACATCCGACAGGTGGCGGACCAGTTGTCGGGGGCCACGATTCGCATCGACAGATGATGTGATGTCACTTTATTCGTCAAAAAGGCAGACCGGGCTAAGCGGAACCCCCTACTCTGCCGTGCATCACGACGGCCGTATCGGCCGTTGCAACACATCAGGGGCCTGGGGGGCAACTCATGCGTAAATTGCCGGTGTTCTCGGCTGCCATATTGCTGGCAGCCGCGACGCTGGGAGTGATGTCGTCGCCATCGGCGACCGCGCTCCAACCACCGGTCGGCATCACCGCCGACAATCTCAGCACGTACCAGACCAACGGGATCGTGTGGGCCATGGCCCAGGCGAACGGCGTGGTCTACACAGGGGGCACCTTCTCCGCGATCCGGCCCGCCGGGTCCGCGGCCGGGACCAACGAGACGTCCGTCGCGAACTTCGCGGCCTTCGACGCCGCGACCGGCGCGCCCACCGGCTGCCAGCTCAACTTCACGGTGGGCTCCAACAACGCCACCGTGCGCGCGCTGGCCGTCTCGCCCGACGGCCAGACGCTCTACGCGGGCGGCTTCTTCGGCGCGGTCAACGGCGTCGGGGTGAGCAGCCTGGCCGCGATCAACCTGGCCACCTGCGCGGTCAGCACGACCTTCCACCCGGCGGCCTCGGGCACGGTGCGCACCATCGCCGCGACCTCGGACGCCGTGTACTTCGGCGGCGACTTCACGTCGGTCGGCGGCCAGTCCCGTGGCAAGTTCGCCGCGGTGAACACCGCGGGCGCCCTGCTGCCGTGGTCGCCCAACGCCGACCTGCCGGGCCGGGCGCTGGCGATCACCCCGGACGGCCAGAACGCCATCATCGGCGGTGACTTCAACTACGTCGGCGGCACCTACTCGCACTCGCTCGCCGTGGTCGACACCACGACCGGCGCGCTGACCAAGGCGTACCCGCCCGGGTTCCTCGACGCGACCTCGGTGACGAAGTCGATCATCGTGGACCCGGCGAGCAACGCCTTCTACACCGCCAACGAGGGCACCGGCGGCGGCGTGTTCGACGGCCGGGTGGCGCTCAGCCTCACCGACTTCAACCAGATCTGGCGGGACACCTGCCTGGGCGCCACGCAGAGCCTGGTGGTCCACGGCACCGTGCTCTACAGCGGCTCGCACGCCCACGACTGCTCCAGCATGGGCGAATTCCCCAACTCGACGCGCAAGCACCTGGTCGCCGAGTCGGTCACCGACCCGCACCTGCTGTCGTGGTACCCCGACACCAACGACGGGATCGGCGAGAAGATCGGCCCGCGCGTGATGGCGATCTCGTCGTCCGGCGGACACGACTACATGTGGGTCGGCGGCGAGTTCACCACCGTCAACGGCGGCGCGCAGCAGGGCCTGACCCGCTTCGCCGACGGCCCCGACACCGGCGCCCCGACGCTGCCGCAGACCGCGGTGAGCAGCATCGACCCCAGTGCGGTGAAGGTGACCTGGCAGTCCAGCACCGACAACGACGACGGCACGCTGATCTACAACGTGTACCGCAACGGCGCGGCCACCCCCGTCTACACGGTCAGCGGCGACTCCAAGCCCTGGATCCGCCCGCAGATCACGTTCACCGACACCAATGTCACGCCCGGCGTGAAGTACACCTACCGGGTGTCGGCCAGTGACGGCGTCAACACCAGCGCCCAGTCGCCGAACGCGGCGGCCACCGTCCCGGCCACGGCCGAGCCGTACGCCACGCAGGTCCTCGCCGACGGCGCGAATCTGTACTGGCGCTACGACGCCGCCGCCGGTTCGTACAACGCGGACGCCTCCGCGGCCGACGACAGCGGGATCAGCGTCGGCGGCCCGGTGCACGCCGTCTCGCCGGGCGCGGTGCCCGGCTCGAAGGCGTACACCTTCAACGGCTCCACCCAGTGGACGTACAGCGACCGCTCGCACCCCACACCGTCCGCGTACAGCGTCGAGACGTGGTTCAAGACCACCACGACCTCCGGCGGCAAGCTGATCGGCTTCGGGAACCTGGCGACCGAGACCAGCGGCAACTACGACAAGCACGTCTACATGACCGACAGCGGTCAGCTCATCTTCGGCGCCTACACCGGCAGCACCCGCATCGTCTCCACGCCCACCGGCGGCTACAACGACGGCAACTGGCACCAGGTCGTCGCCACGCAGGGGGCGAACGGGATGCGGCTGTACGTGGACGGCGTCCTCAAGGGCAGTGACGCCACCGTCACCACCAGCCAGAACTACGACGGTTTCTGGCGGGTCGGCGGCGACAACCTGAACGGCTGGCCTTCCCAGCCGAAGAGCCAGTTCTTCGCGGGCTCGATCGACGAGGCGGCCGTCTTCCCGACGGTCCTCAGCCCGGCCCAGATCGCGAACCAGTACGCGCTCGGGACCGCCGGGTGACCCGGAAACACCGTTCCGCCACTGCCGCCGCCGTCCTCGTGACGGCGGCGGCGGTGCTGCTCGGCGCCTGCGGCGGCGGGGGTGGCGGAGGCGGTCACGACACGGCGAAGAACGACGCGAAGGCGTCGCCCGGCGTCTCCGCGACGGCCACGGGCGGCACTTCGGGACCGTCCGCGACCACGAGCCCCGACGCCGGTGCCGGTTCGGACGACAGCACCGAGGCGCCGGGGTCCGCGGCCGACGCCCCGAAGGTGCCGGACGCGCAGCTCACCCCGCCCGGCGGCGGGACCTTCAGCAAGCCCCAGAAGTCGTATCTGTCGGGGCGGGTGCCCAAGGGCACCGACCCGGTGGCCGTCCTCGAGGGCGGCCAGGAGATCTGCGACCGGCTGACCCGTACCGCGAAGATCGACAAGGACGCGGCGGCCGGGGCGATCGTCACCGGCGACATCAGCGGGTCCGGCGCGGCGGCGGCCGTCCGCAGCCTCTGCCCCGACCAGCAGCCGGTGATCGACGCCGCCGCGCGGGGCTTCGCCGACGGGACGTTCACGGTGGCGGCGAAGGCCGTCCCCGGCACGTCGGTCGCGCCCGGCACCTACCGCGCGCCGCACCCGTCGACGCACTGCACCTGGCGGGTGACCAGCTCGAACGGCACCCTGTCGGCCGGCAGCGGCGCCCGGATGACCGTCCCCGCCGCCGCGCGCGGCGTCACCTCCAGCGGCTGCTACGTGTGGCTCGCGGGCACGGGGTGAGCGATGCGCCGTGAGCCGCAGGACGAGACCGAGATGAACGGAGGGACCGCATGAGCAAGCTCCCGATCGTGGTGGCGATACCGACCAAGAACGAGGCGGAGAACATCGCCCGTACGGTGTCGTCGGTCATCGACCACGTCGAGGCCGTGGTGGTGGTCGACTCGGCCAGCACCGACGACACCTGCAAGATCGCCGAGGGCCTCGGCGCGGAGATCGTCGAGTACGCGTGGGACGGCAAGTACCCCAAAAAGAAGCAGTGGTGTCTGGACCATGTGCGCACCGAGATCCCCTGGCTGCTCTTCCTCGACGGCGACGAGACGCCGAGCCCCGAGCTGCTGGCCGAGCTGAAGGCCGCCTTCGCGGCCGGGCCGCCGTCGGTGGCCGCCTTCGACATCCCGCTGGGCTACTGGTTCGCGGGACGGCGGCTGCGGCACGGCTACACCATCGTCAAGCGCGCGCTGCTGGACCGCACCCGCTGCCACTTCCCCGAGGTCGGCGACCTCGAAGCGCCCGGCATGGGCGAGCAGGAGGGCCACTACCAGCCGGTCGCGCCGTCGGCCGCCCGGCTGCGCTCACCGATCGAGCACGAGGATCTCGACCCGGTGCGCACCTGGTTCGAGCGGCACAACCGCTACTCCGACTGGGAGGCGTGGCTGGAGCTGAACCCCCGGGTGAAGGAAGAGATCCGGCAGGTCAAGACCCGCCAGGGCCAGCTCTTCCACAAGGCGCCGTTCAAGCCGCTGGTGTCCTTCACCTACGCCTACGTCTACAAGCGCGGCTTCCTCGACGGCCGGGCGGGCTTCGACTACGCGCTCGCCATGAGCTTCTACCGCTGGCAGATCGGCCTCAAGACGCGGGAGGGGCGCAAGCCGTGACCCGCGGTCGGCCGTGACCCGCGGTCGCTGATCGCGCCGCCCGAGGCCGGCCCCGGTCCTCCCGGGGCCGCCCCGCGGACCGCGCTCCGGGACCCGGGGTCCGGAAGCGCACGCGGGGGCGTCACCCGGCGCGGGTGACGCCCCCGTACACCTCCATGAGCGTGTCGACGACGGCGCCGATGGAGAAGCGGTCGCCGATGAGCCGCCAGGCGGCGTCCGACGCCTCCTCGTTGGCGGCCGGGTCGAGCAGTTCCAGGATCGCCTGGCCGACCAGCGGGCCGTTGTCCTCGTCGGGGTCGCTGTCGGTGATCCGCCCCGCGCCCGCCGCCTCGACGTCGGGCGACAGGCCGCCGGTCCGGGTCACCACCACGGGCAGGCCGACCGACATCGCCTCCAGGATCGAGACGGCGAACGGCTCGACCACCGACGGCAGCACGTACACATCGGACTTCCTGAGCTGCTCCAGCACCTGCTCGTGGCCGAGCGCGCCGACGCACTCCAGCGAGTCCGCCACGCCCAGCTTCGCCGCCAGCTCCCGCATGGGGCCGGTCAGATCGCCGGTGTCGGGGCCCGCCAGCACGAAGCGCGCGTCCGGGTACTTGGCCAGCACCACGGGCATCGCCGACACGAAGTCCTCGGGGCGCTTGCGCTTCTGCACCCGCGCCAGATAGAGCACGGTCGGCGGGCGGTCGGCCCGCGCGGGCCTGCGGTCCTGCAACGTCACGCCGTTGACCAGCCGGTGGAAGGTGGTCAGCGGAGTGTCGGGCACCACCGCCTGCACACCGTCGCGCTCCATCCGCGTCAGGTGCAAGATCGCGTCCGCCTTGCGCAGCACCCGCTTCATGCCCAGGATGTCGACGGCCTTCGCGAACAGCTTCTCCGTCGGGTCGATCATGCCGTGCGTCTGGATCACCAGCGGCACCCCGGCCTCCAGCGCGACCAGCGCGAACGGCAGCGTGATCAGGTCCCGCATCAGGTGCACATGGACCACGTCCGCCGACTTCACCATCCGGCGCGCCTTCGCCAGCAGCCCCGGCGACGTGATGCCGCTCACCTCGAACGGCAGCACGTGGCGCGCCTGGTGCACGAACGACGGCACGCCCTCCAGCTCCGTCGGCAGCGGGCCCGTGAAGCCGTCGCCCAGCGTCGCGATCCGGGCGTCGACACCCTGGGCCCGCAGGCCCTTGGACAGATTCAGCGCCACCCGTGTCGGGCCGCCGAAGTCGTTCGTCGGCGTATGCAGCGTGACGACATGCAGCACCTTCATATGACTCCCCACCCCTGTTTTTCGGCGCCCCCGCGCCTCGGGTTCACATTATCGACACCGAACCCTCATCGGGGCACTTCCGGCCCCGGACGCCCTGATCCTCCCGGCCGGAGGCCATAGACTCGGCGCGGGGAGCATGAAGGGGGTGGGCCATGGCCCTGGACGTGGCACAGGACCAGGCCGGTGCGGGCGGGCCGCTAGAGCGGCCCGGTCCGGACGAGGCGCAGGCCACGACGTCGGTGCCGCGGGCGGCGCTGTCGCGGGCGCTGGCGGTGCCGCTGGTCATCGCGTTGGTGGGGTTCCTGCCCGCGTACGTGGCGGCCCAGCCCGGCACGGGCGTGCGGGACACCGCGTACTGGCTCCAGTTGACGCTGACGGTGTACGGCGGCGGCCGGCTGGCGGCGATGGTGCTGACCCGGCGACGGCGGCTGATCCAGGGCGCGTTCTGGCTGTTCGTGTACGTGGCGATGGGCGTGGCCCCGCTGGCGCAGGCGGTCATCGGGCAGGTCCCGACGCCGGTGGTGGGCCCGCGCTCCGACACGACGACGGCGATCACGCTCGTCCTGATCGGCTGCGTGGCCTTCGACGTCGGCGCGCTGCTGGCCCGGCACCGCCCGGCGGCCCGTATCCGCAAGGCCCGCCCGCAGGCGTCCGTGTCGCGGCGCCGCCTGTGGCTGCTGATCGTGGTCGCGTACCTCGGCAGCGCGCTGTGCATCATGAAGCTCGGCGGCCCGACCGTCTTCTTCTCCAGCCGTCAGGGCATCAGCGAGTCGGTGCAGGCCAGCGGTCTCGCGGGCAACGGCGGCGACAGCCATGTCGGCTCGGCCTTCATCCGCGGCTTCGGCACCGTACCGGCGCTGCTGGCCATGCTCTTCCTGATCCGCTGGATGATCACGTCCCGGATCGCCCGCCGCAGGCCGCTGGCCATCGCCGCGCTCACCGGCCTGGTGCTGATCAACGTGATCGTGAACAACCCGATCTCCAACCCGCGGTACTGGTTCCTGACCGTCGTGTTCTCGCTGCTGTTCACGGCCTTCCCCAAGAGCCCGGTGATGTACCGCACGGCCCTGGTGACGGGCGTGGTGGCGGCGCTGCTGCTCTTCCCGTTCCTCGACCGCTTCCGGTACGACTCGGGCGGCTACCACCCGGTGGAGACGACGTCGGCGCTGGAGCCGCTGACGCTCAAGGACTACGACCAGATCGGGATGTTCGCGAACACCATCACCTTCGTGCAGTCCGGCGAGGGCCACTCCCACGGGCGGCAGCTCGCGGCGGACGTCTTCTTCTTCGTGCCGCGTTCGATCTGGCACGGCAAGCCGCTGGACTCCGGTGTGCAGGTCGGCCAGTGGATGGGCATGACCAACACCAACCTGTCGTCGCCGCTGTGGGCGGAGCTGTGGCTGGACTTCGGCCCGGTCGGCATGACCGGCGGCTTCCTGCTGCTGGGCTACTTCTGCGCCCGCGGCGACCGCAGATACGCCCAGCGCACGCTGGAGGACGGCCGCCCCGGCACGGTGATGGCCGTGGTGATCCCGCTGGTGTGCGGCTACTCCTTCATCCTGCTGCGCGGCCCGCTGCTCCAGGCGTCGGGCCGGATCGGCATCGCGGCGGTATGCCTGCTGCTGGTGACGACCTTCAGCGCGGACCGGCGGAAGATCCTGCGGTGACGCCCTCCGCCGAGGCGTCCGGCGCCTGAGGGTCGGTGGCGGCGGCGGGCGCGCGCTTGACGGCGACGATCCGCAGCCACAGCGCCACCGCCTTGAGCGCGGAGCCCAGGGCCAGCCCCCAGGCGGCGCCCATCACGCCGTCCCACTGGTAGCCGGCGAGCATGAAGACCACGGACGCGAGCGAGAAGACCACCTGGATCGGCAGCGTGGCGCGGGGCCGCAGCACGCGCAGCGTCAGCAGGGCGCTGGTGCCCAGCGCGATGCACGCGTACTGGCTGCCGGAGGCGGCCAGCAGCGCGGACGACGACGCCCAGGTGTCACCGAGCAGTTGGCGGCCCACATGGGCGGGCAGCAGCATCAGCACGACCGTCCAGGACACCGCGATCCAGGCGAGGACGGTGGCGAGGACGGCGGTCGCGCGCACCTTGTCGTCGGAGCCGCGGACCCGGTTGAGCAGCGGCGGCCCGAAGGCGGTCGCGGAGTTGAAGAGCACGTTCATCGGGCCGAAGAGCGTGGTGGCGCCGCGCAGGGCGCCGACGGCCAGCGGCGCGGCGAACAGGCCGAGGCCGACGACCGCGAGCTGACTGGTGGCGTTGCCGACGCCGAACTCGATGACGAAGCGCTGCCCGAGGTGCCCGCGGCGGACGAATTTGCGCAGGTCCACCGGCGCGCCCTTGACCTTCGGCCACAGCAGGGCGGCGCCCACGAGCAGCGCGGGCACGGCGGACACGCCCCAGACGGCGACGAGCCGGACCGCGCCCGCGCCGTGCGGCTGCATGGCCAGCGCCGGTACGGCGACGGCCAGTCGTACGGTGTCGGCGGCCAGCGCGTAGTGCGGCAGCCGCAGGGCGGAGAAGCAGTACCGCATGCCGTCCTGGGTGAGCACGATCGGCAGCACCAGGCCGAGGACCGCCAGGCCCCGCGCGGTGCCGCCGGGCACGAAGGCGAGCCCCGCGGCCATCGAGAAGCCGATCACGGTGGACGCCACGGCGGTGAAGGTGGCCGCGCTGCGGCAGGCCGCCCGCACCTGCGCGGCGCCGCGCTCCAGCACCAGCGCCTGTCCCACGTAGGAGACGCCGACGCCCAGCAGCACCGTGAACACCATGTAGACCATGGAGAACACGGAGAATCCGGCGGCGCTGGACAGCCGGGCGGCCACGACGAGCACGATGATGTTGGTGAAGGCGGCGACGCCCTGGTCGGCCACCGAGCTGATGATGGCGGCCTTGGTGCCGGGACCGCCCTTGGACGTGCCGGACCCGGCCGGGTCGCCGGACTCGTCCTCGCCGTCCGCCGACGCGTCGGTCGGGCCGGACGGCGCTGAGCCGCCCGGGGGATCGGGCGGGCCGCCGTACGCGAACTCGGCCCCGGGGCCCACGGCCGCCGTCGTGACCGGGTGGGTGACGGGGCGCCGCGGGTCGGGGCCCGTCAAGGGACCGGGTGTCGTTCCGGAGCGGCCGGGCTGTGGGACTGGGCGGACGGCTCCCCGTCGTGGTGCCGGGGCTGCTGCGGTATCCCGCCGCCACCGCCGGAACCGCCGCTCCCGGTGCGGCCGGTGGCGGTCCTGCGGCGGCCGAGGCGGAAGCGGCGCCCGCCGCCGGTCTCCGCGGCCGAGTGCAGGACCACGCCGAGCACGGCGCCGCCCGCCGCGTTGACCAGCTCGCGGACGCGGACGAGGTCGGCGCGGTGCACCTCGCGCGGGTCGCAGACCACGACCACGCCGTCGACCCGGTCGGCGAGCGCCAGCGCGTCGGCGTAGGCGAGGACCGCGGGGGCCAGTACGACCACGGCGGCGCCGGGGGTGTCGGCCTCGGAGAAGAGCCTGGTGGCCGGGGCCGAGGTGAGCGCGCGGGCCACATTGCGGACCCGGCGGCCGGGCACGAGGTCGAAGGAGCCGGACTCGCCCGCGTCGATGGAGACTTGCAGCCCGGCGGGCCAGCCGCCCTCGCCGAGGCCCGGCGAGCGGGCCCAGCCGGGGCGCGCGCCGCCGTCGGCGGTGCGCAGCCGGGCCGACAGCGACGGGGTGCGCAGATCGGCCTCGACCAGCAGCACCTCCATGCCCATCTCGGCGAAGGACGCGGACAGGTTGACCGCGACGCCCGCCGCGGTGTCGCTGCTGCCGCGCGGCGCGACGACCAGCAGCCGCCGCCGGTCGGCGAAGCGCTTGTCGTGGGCGAGCCGGAAGCCGACCGCGCGGTACTCCTCGGCGAGCCGTCCGCCGCTCTGCCCCTCGGCGAGCAGCGACGCGGGGCCGCTGCCGCGTCGGCGGCGGCCGCGCGGCAGCGTGCCGAGCACCGGGGCGCCGAGCGTGCGCGTGACCTCGCCCTCGGAGCGGACGGTCGGGTCGAAGACCAGCCTGACCCAGGCGCCCAGCAGGCCGAGCGCGATACCGACGCCGCCGCCGAGGCCGAGCATCATCGGCAGTCCGGGACCCGCGGGGGCCTTGGGCGCCACACCGGGCCTGATGATCGAGCCGGGCGTGGTGTCCAGGGCGCGCAGGCCGCTGATGTTGCCGTTGAGTTCGAGGATGCGCGAGAGCAGGTTGGTCTGCTGGGTGGTCAGGGCGCTGATCACCTGGGCGTTGACGGTGTTGTCGATCTGCTTGAGCAGGTCGTCGCGCTGCTTGTTCAGCGGGTCGAGCTGGGCCTTGTAGCCGTTGACCATCGTGTTGATGGTGGACTTGGTCTGCGCCTGCCGGTTCTCCAGATACGCCTTGGTGAAGGCGTTGACCCACAGCGCGGACTTGGCCGCGTTCCCGGTGCTGCACGTGAAGCGCAGGACGAGGGTGTTGGGCGGGTTGGTGACCTGGAGGCAGTGCTCCATGGCGTCGGCCGGTGCCTTGACGATCTTCGCCGCCGCGTCGGAGACGGTGCTGCTGACCGCGGTCTGCCGCTCGGAGCCGATGTCGATGCCCTTGTCGGCGGAGGCGCCGGTGGCGAACGGGTCGACGGTGGCGGCCCTGATCCGTACCTCGCTGGTGGCCGCGTAGGAGTCGGCGCCGGTCAGCGCGAGCCAGGCGCCGCCGAGGAGGCCGACCAGCACACCGGCCACGATCAGCGCCCGGTAGCGGATGAGCTGGCGGAACTGGTCGCGGAGCAGATCCGGTTCGTCCTGCGCCTCGGTGGCGCGCGTCGTGTCGCTCACTTGCCCACTGCCCCCTCGATCTCCCCGGTTCCCCCGGCCGTCCCGGGCTCCCGGGCCTCCCCGTCCTCAGGAGGCGTCTCGCGGGGCGCCCCCAGCGCCTCCGCGAGCAGTGCGTCGATCCGCGCGAGACCCGCCTCGCGGCTGAGATGCGCGTCCACGTACTCGGGCCCGCGCGCCCCCAGCGCGTCGGCCCTACCAGGATCATCGGCCAGAGCGCGTACTACGTCCAGCAGTGCACGCGGATCCTCCGGCGGGACGACGATTCCCGCCTCCGAGCGTTCCACTTCCTGGGCGGTGCCGCCCTCGGCCGCGACGGAGGCGACGACCGGCCGCCCGGCGGCGAAGTAGGAGGTGAGCTTGGAGGGGATGCTCATGTCGAGCACGGAGGCGCGCTGGGTGACCGCGAGCGCGTCGGCGGCGGCCAGCATGTCGGGGAAGTCGTCGTCATCGGCGGGGGGCGCGAATTCCAGGTTGGGCAGGCCGCCGGCCAGCGAGCGCAGGTGCTCGCGCTGGTTGCCGTCGCCCATCAGCACCACGCGCAGCGCCGGGTCGAGGCGCGCGGCCTCGACGAGCACTTCGAGGCCCTGTTTGAGGCCCATGTTCCCGGAGTGCAGCAGCACCGTCTGGCCCGGACGCCAGCCCAGCCTGGCGCGCATCTCCTCGCGCGGCCTGCTCGGGCGCTTGACGTGCGACCAGTTGGGCACCAGCCGTATTCGCTCCTCGGGCACGCCCATCGCGGCGACCTTGGCGACGAAGCTCTCGTGGATGACGCCGACCAGCGTGGCGCGCTTGAGCGCGTACGCCTCGACCGCGCCGGCCGCGGAGGCCGCCCTGCCGCCGCCGCGTATGCCGCTCTGCGCCGCCGCCGCGCCCATCAGGTCCTGCACGACGGGGATGTACGGGACGCCGTGCCGCCGGGCGATCCGGGCGCCGACCAGGCCGCCGCCGAGGCTGGGCATCTGGGCGATCACCGCGTCGGGGCGGTTCATCGCGGGCGGCGCGAGCAGGCCGTGGCCGAGCACGGTGGCCTCGAACAGGGCGCGGGTGACGGCGCTCTGGCGCGGCGGCACGAGGTGCTTGCGGCGGTGCACGCTGACCCCGGCGCGCCGCTCCTCGGTGCGCCACACCCGGGCGTACTCCGGGTCGAGCCGCCAGGCCGGGTAGTGCGGCATACCGGCCAGGACGTGCACCTCGTCGCCGTTCGCCGCCCAGTGCTCGGCGATCTGGGTCGCGTACGGACCGATCCCGGCGTGCTCAGGCGCGTAATTCGTGGAGACCAGCAGCAGACGGCGGCGCGCGCCGGACTCAGCCACGGAGTGTTCCCTTCCCCCGGCGTCCCCAGACCCCCCAGAGACCGCCAATGACGAACAAGTGCCCACCCTAGCTGTTCACCAGGAGAGCACACGCCCGCTTACCATCGGTTGTACTTTCGCTAATCGCCGCTTGACCGCAACACGGCACGGCTATCGTCTGAGACTCCGCGACGCTGGGGAGCGTCGCACAGCTCACCGTACGACCGGGGGGTCGTTTTATGTCACATCGGGTCGGTTACGCGCCTGGGGTCTACGACCTCTTCCACGTGGGGCATCTCAACATCCTGCGGCACGCCCGCAGCCAGTGCGACTACCTGGTCGCGGGCGTCGTCTCGGACGAGATGGCGCAGCTCGCCAAGGGCCGCAGTCCTGTGGTGCCGCTGGTGGAGCGGCTGGAGATCGTCCGCAGTGTGCGCTTCGTGGACGCGGCCTTCGTCGAGACGGTGCCGGACAAGCTGGAGACCTGGCAGCAGGTCCGCTTCGACGTGCTGTTCAAGGGCGATGACTGGCGCGGTACGGACAAGGGGCGCCGTCTGGAGCGGGACTTCGCGACGGTGGGCGTGGAGATCGTCTACTTCCCGTACACCGTGCACACGTCGAGCACCCAGCTCCGCAAGGCGCTCGACGTGCTGACCGAGCCGGCGCAGCCCTCGGTCAGACCCTCCGAAGCTCTCTGAACCACTTGGTGAGGAAGGCCGCGAGGAAGAGCGCGTGCACGGCGAAGAGGACCAGGTATCCGGTCCTGAAGGCGCTCTGGCTGCCGAGCAGCAGGAAGACCAGGCAGAAGACGCCGTAGTCGACGGGCAGCAGGGCGACCGCGCGCAGCCGTGAGGGCGCGGGTGACGGCGCGGGGGCCGCCCCCTGGCTCTTCGGCTCCTTCGGCTTGAGCTTGTCGGTGAGCAGGCCGCCGAAGAAGATCAGGACGGCGGCGAGCTGGAAGCCCAGCGGCAGCAGCAGCCAGCCGTCGCCCGGCAGGTCGAAGTGCCGGTAGAAGGTGATCAGCACGGCCGCGTGCACGGCGGTGATCTTCGCGCAGTCGACGACGTGGTCGAGCCACTCCCCCGCCGGGCTGCCCGCGCCGAGCAGCCGGGCGAGCTGTCCGTCGGCGGAGTCGAAGGCGAAGCCGACCACCAGGCCCGCCCACACGGCGAGGGCCAGCGGCCACGAGGGGCGGCCGAGCGCGAGCGCGGCGACGGCCGCGCCGCTGAACACGGCGCTGACCAGGGTCACCTGATTGGGCGTCAGTCCGATCCGGTACGCCCCCGCGGCGAGCACCCGGCCGACCGGCCGGTTCACGTAACGGGAGTAGAGCGACACGCCCTTGGCGGTCTTCTGCGCGGCGCGCAGCCGCCGGACGGCGGTCAGGAATCCGGCGTCGCGGACAGGCGCGGTACGCGTGCCGCGCGCCACCACCGGGCCCGCGCCGCCGTTCGTCGCGGGGGTCGGACCTTCGCCCGCGTCGCCGTATGTCCCCGGGGACGTCCCGGCGCCCGGGGCACTGCCCGCGTCCATGCCGACGCCGCTGGCGGCGCCCGTGTCGGCGCCGTCGCCCGCACGGGCATCCGTGCCGTCGTCCGTCCCGGCACCCGTCCCCGCCGTTGTCCCGGCCACGCAGCCCCCCACGCACCTCTTCGCGGTCACCCGCGGTCCACCCCCCGGTCACCGCGGCGCGGTGCCTTCGTCGGCCCATGATGGCAGGCGGCCCAGCGGACTGACTCATCCGTGCGACTCCGCGCGACGCGGGCCCGGCGACATGGGCCGAAAGTGGCGTTACGTCATAAGGTGATGCCCGATGTCCATCTCCCGCCGAAATCTGCTGCAAGTGACCGCGTCCGGGGCGCTGCTGGCCGGGTGCTCCGACGGCCGTCCGTCCGGCGCCGCACCCGCCCCCGCGCCCGGCACGTCGTCCTCGCCCTCGTCCCCCGCGTCCCCCGCCCCCACCGGCGCGCCCTCGTCCCCGCCGCACGCGCCCGCGGGGGAGCCCGCCACGTCCGCGCCGCCGCTGCCGCCCGGCCTGCCCGACCAGATCGAGCACGGCCCGCGCGACCGCGAGCGGCTCGCCCTCACCTTCCACGGCCAGGGCGAACCGGCGCTGGCCACCGCGCTGCTGGCCGAGGCGGAGAAGGCCGGGGCGCGGGTGACCGTGCTGGCGGTCGGCGCCTGGCTCGACACGTATCCGCGGCTCGCCCGCCGGATTCTGGACGGCGGTCACGAACTGGGCAACCACACCCAGACGCACGGCGACATCGGCGCGATGGACGCCGCCGCGGCCACCGCGGAGATCGAGGGCTGCGCCCGGCGGCTGACCGAGCTCACGGGCTCGCGGGGCCGCTGGTTCCGCCCGTCCCAGGCGCGGATGGCGACCCCGCTGGTGGTGAGACTCGCCCGCGAGGCGGGCTACCACGTGCTGTCGTACGACGTCGACCCGCTCGACTACACCGATCCGGGGGCCGACCGGGTGCGCGCCGCGGTGGCCGCCCGGGCCCGCGCGGGCTCGGTGGTCTCCCTGCACTTCGGGCACTCCGGCACGGTCGCCGCGCTGCCCGGGATCCTCGACGACCTGCACCGCCGGGGCCTCCGCGCGGTCACGACCTCGGAGCTGCTGACCTGATGCGCCGCATCCCGTTCCGTTCCCCGCACCCGGCCCCCGGCCACTCCCGGCCGCCCGCGGTCTCCGCCCGCACGCTCCTCGTGGCGGGCGCCGCCACCGTCGCCGTACTCGCGGGCGGTGTGCTCACCGCGGGCTGCGGTACGACGGCCACCGGCGGGCACCCGCACGCGACCGCCTCCGCCAAGGCCGCCAAAGCCGCTGCCGGGGCGACACCGCAGTCCGCGCCGCGCGTCCCGGCCGCCGGGCAGGGCCTGCCGGGCATGCCGCCGCCGCTCGACCCGAAGGACGTCTACGCCGCCGACCGGCCGAACGCGCTGTCCCCCGTGGTGCGGAACTTCCCTTCGCGGGTCTACGTGCCGAACACCGACTCCAACACGGTCTCGGTCATCGACCCGAAGACGTACAAGGTCATCGAGACGATCCCGGTCGGCGAGCAGCCGCAGCACGTGGTGCCGTCGTGGGACCTGAAGACGCTGTGGGTCAACAACGACGTCGGCAACACCCTCACCCCGCTCGACCCGGCCACCGGCAAGGCGGGTCCGACGGTCGACGTGCACGACCCGTACAACCTGTACTTCACGCCGGACGGCAAGTACGCGGTGGTGATGGCGTCGCTCGACCGCGAGCTGGTCTTCCGTGACGCGCACACGATGGCGGTCAAGAAGACCGTGCCGGTGAGCTGTTACGGCGTGAACCACGCGGACTTCTCGCCCGACGGCCGGTACTTCATCGTGTCCTGCGAGTTCTCCGGCGAACTGCTGAAGGTCGACACGGCGGAGATGAAGGTCGTCGGCCAGCAGCGGCTGCCGTTCGAGGGCGCGATGCCGCAGGACGTGAAGATCTCGCCGGACGGCAAGACCTGGTACATCGCCGACATGATGGCCGACGGCGTGTGGGTGATGAACGGCGACACCTTCTCCAAGCCGACGCTGCTGCGCACCGGCAAGGGCGCGCACGGCCTGTACGTCTCGCGCGACTCGAAGGTGATGTACATCTCCAACCGCGGCGAGGGCTCGATCTCGCTGCTCGACTTCGCCACCGGCAAGCTGGTCCGCAAGTGGCACATCGAGGGCGGCGGCAGCCCCGACATGGGCGGGGTGTCCGCGGACGGCAAGGTGCTGTGGCTGTCCGGGCGGTACGACGGCGAGGTGTACGCGATCGACACCGCCGACGGGCGCACCCTGGCGAAGATCCCGGTCGGCTCGGGACCGCACGGCCTGGCCGTCTACCCGCAGCCGGGCCGCTACTCGCTCGGCCACACCGGCATCTTCCGCTGAACGGCCGCACGGGCGTCGTCCGTTGAACGGCCGCACGGCGCACTGCGTTGGACGGCCGCACGCGCGAACTGCGTTGCACGGGCGCACGGGCGTCTCATGTTCAACGGCCGCACGGGCGGCCCCGCGTTGAGCAGGCCCGCTACACCGGCCCCGCGGTTCCGGCCTTGAGGATCGCCCTGGCCAGTCCGGTCGCGGCGGCGGCGCGTGGCGCGCTGCCGTCGCGCCAGGTCCTGGTCGGGTGGACGGAGTTGGCGAGCAGCACGAGAAAGCTGTCGCTCTCCGGGTCGACCACGAGGCTCGTGCCGGTGAAACCGGTGTGCCCGTACGCGCCGCGCCCGGCCAACTCGCCCATGAACCACGCCTGGTCGGTCTCGAAGCCGCCCCAGGGCCCGCCCCGGTCGAGCAGCGCCCGGCAGAACAGCGCCAGGTCCCAGGCCGTCGAGAACAGCCCGGCGTGCCCGCTGACCCCGCCCATCGCGTACGCGTTCTCGTCGTGCACGCTCCCGCGCACCATGCCGCGGTCGAGCCTGCCCCACGGCCGCCGCTGGTCCTCGGTGGCCGCGATCCGCGACAGCGCGGCGGACGGCGGGTTGAAGCCGGTGTCGAGCATGCCGAGGGGGCCGGTGACCTCCTCGCTGATCAGTACCGCGAGCGGGCGGCCCGTGGCGGCCTCCAGCGCGTACTGGACCGCGATGAGGTTCAGGTCGGAGTAGACCCGCAGGGTGCCCGGCGGGTGCACCGGCTCCTCGTCCCACAGCATCCGCGCCCGGCCCTGCGCCGTCGGCCGGTCGTAGAAGGGCAGTTCGGGGCGCAGGCCCGAGGTGTGGTCGAGGAGCTGCCGTACGGTGATCGCGCCCTTGCCCGCCGCGCCGAACTCCGGCACGTACGCGGCGACCTCCCGGTCCTGGTCGAGGTGGGTGGCCGCGACGGTGGCCGTGAAGAGCTTGGTGAGCGAGGCCAGGTCGAAGACGGTGTCCTCGCGCATCGGCACCCACTGCCCCGGCGGCAGCTCGACGCCGACGTCCGCGCTCTCGTCGTACGCGCCGTAGCGCACCGCCCAGCCGACCGCCTCGTGCAACGCGACGGTCCTGCCCCGGCCGGCCAGCACGACGGCGCCCGCGCACCAGGGGTGCGCGGGCGCCGGGCGCGTGTACGCGGCCAGCGCGGGGACGATACGGCTCAGCTCTGCGGCGTCGAGACCCGCCTCAGGGCAGGTACCTCTCGACAGCGGCGGCGCCATGTTCCTCCAGTGCTCTGCGGGCCTTCTCGATCCGTTCCGGCGTGGGCTCACGGCCGGAGAGCAGTACCAGGTCCTCCGGGCTCACCGAGCCGTCGGCCGCCCCCTCCGCGCCCGTGCGCAGGGAGCTGTCGGCGCTCTTGAACGCCCATGTGCGCTCGTCGTCGCCCGGCTCGGCGAGCCGGTCGGTACGCGCGCCCACGCTCTTTCCGGGGCTCTCGTCCGCGGTATCGGACATCGCATCCTCCTGATGGCCCGCGGGCCTCCTGATGGTCCGCGCCGCGAGCCGCCTGATGGCCCGCGTGCCGCCTAGGGTCCCTCCACGGTACGACGCCCGCGCACGCACAGCCCGACGAAACAGGCGACGGCCACGAGTGCGCAGGTCAACTGCACGAGGGCCATCGGCACCGCGGTGCCGTCACCGGCCACTCCGGCCAGCGGCGACGCGAGGGCGCCGATCAGGAAGGACGAGGTGCCCACCAGCGCGGACGCCGAGCCCACGTCCCGCTTGACGCGCAGCAGCGCCAGTGTGTTCGCGGTGGGCAGGGTCAGGCCCATCGACGCCATCAGCACGAAGAGCGCGGCGGAGACGGCGGGCAGTCCCGCCCGGCCGAAGACGCCGGTGGTCAGCAGCACCAGCGCCACCGAGGCGGCGGTGATCAGCGCGAGCCCGATCGTGAGGATCTTCTCCATCGCGACCCGGCCGACCAGCACCTTGCCGTTGAGCTGGCCCACGCCGACGATGCCGATGGAGTTCAGCCCGAACAGCAGGCTGAAGGTCTGCGGCGAGGCGCCGTAGATGTCCTGGATGACGAAGGCGGACGCGGACACGTAGGTGAACAGCGCCGCGAAGGCGAAGCTGCCCGAGAGCACGTACCCGGTGAAGATCCGGTCGCCGAGCAGCCGCTTGACCGCGCCGAAGGTGCCCAGCAGCCCGCCGGAGTGCCGGCGCTCGGGCGGCAGCGTCTCGTGCAGCCAGCGCCACACCACCAGGGTGAGCAGGACGCCGATCACGGTGAGGACGGCGAAGACGCCGCGCCAGTCGGTGATCCGCAGGATCTGGCCGCCGATCACCGGGGCGACGATCGGGGCGACGCCGGAGATCAGCATCAGAGTGGAGAAGAAGCGGGCCATCTCCACGCCGTCGTAGAGGTCGCGGACGACCGCGCGGGCGATGACGATGCCCGCCGCGCCCGCCAGGCCCTGGATCAGCCGGAAGGTGATCAGCAGGCCCGCCGAGGGCGCGAAGGCGCAGACGGCGGTGGCGAGGATGTAGATGACCATGCCGGTCAGCAGGGGACGGCGGCGTCCCCAGCGGTCGCTGAGCGGCCCGACCACGAGCTGGCCGAGCGCCATGCCCGCGAGGCAGGCGGTGAGGGTGAGCTGCGCCGTCGCCGCGGTGCTGTGCAGGGCGTCGGTGACCTGGGGCAGCGCGGGCAGATACATGTCCATCGACAACGGCGGCACCGCGGTGAGGCCGCCGAGAACGAGCGTGACGAGCAGGCCGGTACGGCGCTGCGTGCCGATGGTCGGGGTAGGGGTGGTGGTGTGGGTGGTGGTGACATCGGTGATGTCAGCGGTGTGCGCGGGTATGGGCGGCCCGGCGTCCTGCACGGCACTCTCCGTAGGTGGTAGTTGAACCGTTCTCTATCCTTCCAGTGATCGCGCACGACCGAGACCACGTTTTGACCCTGACCGACGAGTGGGAGACCGACCGATGAGCGACGACGGCGTACGGACCATCCGCTGGGGCATCCTGGCGACCGGCGGGATCGCCGCGACCTTCACCGAGGCGTTGCTGACGCTGCCGGACGCGGAGGTCGTCGCCGTGGGCTCGCGCACCCTCGAGGGCGCGAAGGCGTTCGCCGAGCGGTACGGGATCGCGCGCGCGTACGGCTCCTGGGCGGAGCTGGCCGCGGACGACGGGGTCGACGTGGTGTACGTCGCCACGCCGCACTCCGCGCACCGCGAGGCGACCGGGATCTGTCTGGAGGCCGGGCGGGCCGTGCTGTGCGAGAAGGCGTTCACCATCAACGCCCGTGAGGCGCACGAGCTGGTGGACCTCGCCCGCGACCGCGGCCTGTTCCTCATGGAGGCCATGTGGATGTACTGCAACCCGCTGATCCGGCACATGCTCGCGCTCATCGCCGAGGGGCTGATCGGTGAGGTGCGGGACGTCTCGGCCGCCTTCGGTTTCTCCGGGGACTTCCCCGCCACCCACCGGCTGCGCGACCCCGACCAAGGCGGCGGCGCCCTGCTCGACCTCGGCGTCTACCCGGTCTCCTTCGCCCAGCTCCTGCTCGGCGAGCCCGACGAGGTCCGGGCGTGGTCCCACCTCACGCCCGAGCGCGTGGACGACAACACCGGCATCGTCCTGGGCTGGAACGACGGCGCCGTCGCCACTTTGACCTGCTCCATCACCGCCGACACCGGCGCCCGCGCCGTCGTCACCGGCAGCGCCGGCCGCATCGAGCTTCCCGAGGGCTTCTTCAACCCCGAGCGCTTCGTCGTCCACCGCCAGGGCGAGGAGCCCCGCACCGTCCTCTTCTCCGACGTCGTCGCCGACGGCCTCACCCGCGGCACCATGGCCTACGAGGCCGCCGAAGTCATGCGCTGCCTCCGCGCCGACGAACTCGAGTCCCCCCTCGTCCCCCTCGCCGGCTCCCTCTCCATCATGCGAACCCTCGACACCATCCGCGAACACACCGGCGTCACCTACCCCGGCATCGACTAGGGCCTGTCCGGGACGTGCCCCGTCACGGGCGCCGGGGGCACCTCCCGGCCGAAGGCCGGGGGGGGGGAACCGCGCGAGCAACCCGTCACCGGCGGGTGGTCCGGAGACCACCGGACTGCCCCGCCGGGGCGGGTGGTGACCCGCGGGAGCGCCGCGGCTCAGGCGGCGGAGTGGGCCGGGGCGATGGCCTCGATGCGGGCGGCGAGGTCGAAGTCCTTGGCGGTGAGGCGCCCACCGGCGGCGTGGGTGGTGAGGGCCACCGTCAAGGTGTCGTAGCCGAGGGTGAGTTCCGAGTGATGGTCGAGCTCGGCTTGGATCCCCGCGATGTGCAGCGCGAAGATCGCGGCGGGAAGGTGCGCCAACCGGTAGACCCGCCGGAGCGAGGCGGCGGCGTCGGCCCCGTCACCACCGGGCAGCACCTCCCAGCCGGGAAGCCCGGCGAGCCGCGCGGCCACCTGGTCGGACGAGAGCGGTTCGGCGTAGGGCATCCGGGGGCCTCCACGGAAAAGGGGCGGGCGGGTGGGCGGGCGGGCGGGCGAATTCATCCTCGCACCGCCCAGCGCATAACCTGCGGTGCCATGAGCGAGAACGAGCGAGTCGCGGTCGTCACGGGTGCGGGTTCGGGCATCGGCCGGTCCGTCGCGGTGGAACTGGCGGCGGCCGGCTGGACGGTACTGCTGGCGGGCCGCCGCGAAAAGGCGCTGGCCGAGACGGCGGAGCTGGCGGCGGCCGGCCCCGGACGCACTCTGACCGTACCGACCGACGTCACCCGTCCGGAGGACGTGGAGCGACTGTTCGCGCGGGACACCGCCCCCGGCCGCCTGGACCTGCTGTTCAACAACGCCGGAATGTTCGGCCCGCCGGTCCCGGTCGAGGACCTGTCGTACGACGAGTGGCGCGCCGTCGTGGACGTGAATCTGCACGGCGCGTTCCTGTGCGCGCAGGCGGCGTTCCGGCGGATGAAGGACCAGGACCCGTCCGGCGGCCGGATCATCAACAACGGCTCCGTCTCGGCCCACGTCCCGCGCCCGCACAGCATCGCGTACACCGCGACCAAGCACGCCATGACCGGCCTGACGAAGTCGCTGTCGCTGGACGGCCGCCCGTACCGCATCGCCTGCGGGCAGATCGACATCGGCAACGCGGCGACCGAGATGACGGCCCGGATGCGGACCGGGATTCTCCAGGCGAACGGCACCACGGCCGTCGAGCCGGTGATGGACGTCGCCGACGTGGCCCGTACGGTGCGGCACATGGCCGAGCTGCCGCTGGAGGCCAACGTGCAGTTCGCGACGGTGACGGCGACGACGATGCCGTTCATCGGACGCGGCTGAGGGCGCGCCGCGCCCGGCGGCGACAGCCACGGGAATACGCGCGGGACGGCGCCGGGTTGGAGCGGTCATGACGACACCCTCGGGGCCCGACATCCTGCGCTACACGGCCTTCTCCGACGACCCCGAAGGCGGCAACCCCGCCGGGGTCGTCCTCGACGCCTCGGCGCTCGACGCCCCCGGCATGCTGGCCGTCGCCGCCGACGTCGGCTACTCCGAGACCGCCTTCGTCACGGCGACGGACGGCCGCACGCTGACCGTGCGGTACTTCAGCCCGAAGGCGGAGGTCTCCTTCTGCGGCCACGCCACCCTCGCCACCGCCGTGGCGGTGGCGGACCGACTCGGCGCGGGCGACCTGCTGTTCCGCACCCGGGCGGGCGACGTCCCGGTCACCGTCTCGACCGGCCCGGACGGTACGCCGCTGGCGACGATGACCAGCGTCGAGCCGTACGTCGAGGACATCGCGCCCGACGCCCTCGCCGAGGCGCTGGCCGCCCTCGACTGGCCCGCCGCGGACCTCGACCCGGCCTTCCCGCCCCGGGTCGCGTACGCGGGCGCCCGCCATCTGGTGCTGGCCGCGGCCACCCGCGAGCGGCTGGCCGACCTCGCCTACGACTTCGACCGGCTCGCCGCGCTGATGACCGCCGTGGACCTGACCACCGTCCAACTCCTGTGGCGCGAGAGCCCGTCGGTCTTCCACGTCCGCGACCCGTTCCCGGTCGGCGGTGTGGTCGAGGACCCGGCGACCGGCGCCGCCGCGCTGGCCCTGGGCGCGTACCTGCGCGACCTCGGCCTGGTCGCCCCGCCGGCCACCCTCACCCTTCACCAGGGCCACGACCTCGGCCGCCCGGCCACCCTCACGGTCACCGTCCCGCCGTCCGCGACCCCGTACATCCAGGTCACGGGCACGGCCGTCCCGATCCCGGCGTAAGGCCACCGTCCCGGCGGGTCAGACCGCTTCCTTCTCCCATACCGAGACGTGCCGGGTGCTGTCCTGCGTGAACGGCTCGCGCGACCAGCCCGCCCACCGCTCCCGCAGCCGCATGCCCGCCAGTTGGGCCATCAGGTCCAGCTCGGCGGGCCAGACGTAGCGGAACGGCGTCGAGGTGACCTGTCCCCTGCCGTCCTCGGTGACCGTCACGTAGTGGCAGGTCGCGTCCTGCGTGACCGTGTCGTAGACGGTGTACGAGCAGCCGTCGGGGCCGGTGTGGAACGGCACGACGTTCTGTCCGTGCGGGATCTTCCGCAGCTCGGGGACCATGACCTCCACGACGAACCGGCCGCCGGGGCGCAGGTGCGCCGCCGCGTTGCGGAAGCAGGCGACCTGTGACTCCTGCGTGGCGAGGTTCATGACGGTGTTGAACACCAGGTAGGCCAGCGCGTATCCGCCGCCGTCACCGTTCCCGTTCCCGTCTGCGGTCCCGTCCGTGCTCGCGTTCCCGCCCGCGATCCCGTCCGTGCTCGCGTTCCCGTCCGCGGTCCCCGCCGCGTACCCTTCCGCCGTCGTCGTCGCGATGTCCCCGATCGTGACGGGGATGTCCCGTCCGCCGGGCTTGGCCCGCAGCCGGGCCACCATCGCGCGCGACATGTCGATGCCCGCCACCGGCACACCGCGCTCGGCGAGCGGCACCGCGATCCGGCCGGTCCCGATGGCCAGTTCCAGCGCCCGCCCGCCGCCGGCCTGGTCCGCGAGGAAGTCCACCGTCCGCCGCACCACGCCCGGATCGAACTCCTCACTCGTGTCCGCGTCGTACCGCCCGGCCACGTCTTCGCCGAAGTACCCGTCGTCATGTCCGTCGTGGTGTCCGTCGTCATTGCTCACGCGCCGGACGCTAACCCGATCCCCGGGACGGCCGCGCCCGATTATTCCCGGCCACCGCGGCCTGCACCGGCCTGCTCCGGCCTGCTCCGCCGCCCCGGCCGCCCGCGCTGTCCTGGCCGGGGGGCCGTGAGGTGGGCGGATACGGCGTGGATAGAGTGCTGGACGGTCCGCGCGAGCGGGCGTCCGTCACGACGAGGGGGAACTCGCGCATGCGCAGCACGACCGGGGCACGCAGGGCCGGAATCGGGGCCGAGGCCGGGCGGCGGGTGCGGCTCGGGGCCGCGGTCGTGGTCACGGCGGCGCTGGGGCTCGGGCTGGCCGGGTGCAACGGGTACCAGAGCACGTCGCCGTCGGCCGCGCGCAAGCATGTGGCGGCGGACGGCACGACGGCCGCCTTCGCGCAGGGTGCGGACGGGCCCGTGGACTGCCGGAAGGCGAAGTGCGTGGCGCTGACCTTCGACGCGGGGCCGAGCGTGCGGGCGCCGCAGATCATGAGCATTCTGCGGAAGTACCACGTGCACGCGACCTTCTTCACGCTCGGCAAGAACCACGTGATGAAGCACCCGCAGATGGTGCGGGACATGGTGGCGCAGGGCGACGAGGTGGAGACGCTGACCTGGTCCCACCAGATCCTCACCAAGATCAGCTCGTCCGAGATCCGCAAGGAGATCACCGAGGGGCGGGACGCGGTGCAGAAGGTGACCGGCGTCCGGCCGACGCTGCTGCGCCCGCCGCAGGGTCGTACGAGCAGCAAGGTGACGGCCATCGCGCGGGACCTGGGCATGGCGGAGGTGGTGTGGAGCGCCAACGGCCAGGACTACCGGACCACCGACTCCGCGCTGATCGCCAAGCGCATCCTCCAGCAGACCAAGCCGGACGGCATCATCCTGCTGCACGATCTGGTCGACCCGACGAACAAGGGCTACAACGGCACGGTCGCCTCGATCGCGCCGATCGTCTCCACGCTCCAGGCCCGCGGCTACACCTTCGTCACCGTCTCCCAACTCCTCGCGCCGGGCACACCGCAGCCCGGCAAGGTCTACAAGTAGCCACGCCCCGAACGACGTTCACAGCGAAGCCCTGACTGACGAAGGCGGACCCGATGGCCCTGTTCGACCTGCCCCTCGACGAACTCCGCGCGTACCGCAGCCGGTCCGCGGAGCCCGCCGACTTCGACGCCTTCTGGTCGCAGACCCTGGAGGAGGCCCGCGCGCACCCGCTCGAGGCGCGGTTCGAGCCGGTACGGACCGGGCTCTCGACGGTCGACGTGTACGACGTCACCTTCGCGGGCTTCGGCGGCCAGCCGGTCAAGGGCTGGTTCGTGGCGCCCGCCCACGCGGCCGAACCCCTGCCGCTGCTGGTCGAGTTCGTCGGCTACGGCGGTGGGCGCGGCCTGCCGCACACCCATCTGCTGTGGGCCTCGGCCGGTTTCGCGCACCTGGTGATGGACACCCGTGGCCAGGGCAGCGGTTGGTCCGTCGGTGACACCCCCGACGAGGCGGGCAGCGGGCCCGCCGTCCCCGGTTTCATGACCCGTGGCATCGAGGACCCGCGATCCTTCTACTACCGCCGGGTGTTCACCGACGCGGTGCGCGCCGTCGAGGCGGGCCGCGCGCACCCGTTGACCGACGCCGCGCGTACGGTCGCGCTCGGCACCAGCCAGGGCGGCGGGATCACGCTGGCCGTCGCGGGCCTCGTACCGGACCTGGCGGCCGTCGCCCCCGACGTCCCCTTCCTGTGCGACTTCCCGCGCGCGATCCGGCTCACCGACCGCGACCCGTACCGCGAGGTGGGCCGCTACCTCAACACCCACCGCGCGAGTGTCGACCGGGTCACCCGGACGCTGTCCTACTTCGACGGCGTCCACTTCGCGGCTCGCGCCAACGCCCCCGCCCTCTTCTCCACCGCGCTCGAAGACCAGACGTGCCCGCCGTCCACCGTCTTCGCCGCCTTCAACGCCTACGCGCACGCCGACAAGCAGATCGAGATCTACGACTTCAACGGTCACGAGGGCGGTGGTCCTCACCAAGAGGCCACCCGCCTCGACTGGCTCCCCAACCACCTCACCCCCCGCCGCCCGGCCTCGGAGGACGGGAGCCCCGCCCCGTCGGGGCCGTGAATCCTCGCCTCAACTGCGCGCAGGAGGACGACCCGCGCGACGCCCCGGACCTCGGCCCGCTGGAGGAGTAGCCGCTCCACGGAGAAGAGGCAGCGCGACGACGAGCCCGCGCACCGCGGTCGCGGTGGCGCGGGCTCGTCGTCGCCGCTGTCGGCCGCGGTCAGCCCGTGCAGGTCAGGGTCGGATTGACCCAGTCCCCGTGGTCGTTGCCGTTGCCGTCGCCTCCGTCGCCGACGCCCAGGTCGATGACCTGGCCGCCGGTGACCGGCACGTCGATCGCGACCGGCGCCGAACCGCCGTTCAGCACGGGCGTGGTGGTGAGCGCCTTGCCGTCGAGGGTCACGGAGAAGGTGACCGTGCCCGGATCGCCGTTGTCGACGCCGACCAGGGCGGTGAACCTGGTGCAGCGCCCGTCGAGGTAGATCTGCACGTCGCTGGGCGAGTTGGTGCCCAGGCCCTTGGCGTAGGTGACGCCGCCCAGCTTCAGCGGGGTGCCGTCGCCGGACGCGGTGTCGCCGACGCTCTGGTCGCGTTCCACCGGTCCCCAGCCGTTGGTCGCGGACAGGAACTCCAGGTCGCTGACCTGGTTGTCCCCGGCCGGCGGCGGCGCGGGCACCGCCCCGACGATCCGTACGTCACGCGGGGCCGTGGTGGACCGGCCCTGCGTCAGACGGGCCTTCACCGTCAGGGAGTTGACCTTGGCGGGGCTCTGCGGCGCGGTGACCTTCCAGGTGAAGGCGGCCGAGGAGCCGCCGCGTATCCGGTCGACGACGGCGGGCGCGGACCGCGGGCTCACGTTCCACCCCGGCGGTACGTCGAGTGCCGCCGTGACCTTGGTGGCGGTCGGGCCGCCCTTGGGCACGGTGACCGTCGCGGTCGCGGTGAACGTCGCGCCGCCGCCCACCGATCCGGGGACCTGGAGGGAGACCGCGGAGGCCGGGGCGCCCGGCATGGCGTAACGGGCCTTGTCGTAGCGGGGGCTCTGGTTCCGGGCGACGGTCAGCGAGGAGGCGTAGCTGCCGTAGTCGGTCAGCGCGACCTTGCCGAGTCCGCCGGTCGTGCCGTCGAGATTCCACACGGCGAGGCTGACGGTGTTCCTGCCGTGCGGGTCGATGACGCCGTTGGGCAGCGGGAAACTGTGCTGCGGGCCCACGTAGTTGACGTAGTTGCCCATGTTCCAGCCGTTGACGTAGATCTCGACGCGGTACTTGCGGGACGGGTCGTCGGTGAAGGTGAGGCCGAGCGAGGTGTCCTGGCCCTTGGGGAGGTCGAGGTTGACGTCGGTGGTGTACCAGGAGACGCCGGGCGTGGTGTCGGTGGTCGGCAGGGTGACCGGCGTCCAGCCGTCGGTGGGGTGGCCGGGCAGCGGGTATCCGGCACGCTCGCCGTACAGGCCGCCGGAGTTGAGCGGACCGCGCACGGTGTCGACGGGGGTCTCGCCGCCGCGTACGCCCTGGAGCCGCCAGGTGATCGTGTCCAGCGGCGCGCCGGCCAGTGAGGCGCCGGTCAGACCGCGGGCGGCCTTGTTGCCGTTGGGCGGGTTGTAGTCCTCCTCGTGGCCCATGTTGACGGTGAGCACCGAGACGACGTTGTCGCCGGTCGTCTTGAGCACTCCGGCCGGGAACGCGTACGTCTTCTGGCCGTCCGCGGTCGCGCTGCCGAGGAAGGTGCCGTTGAGCCAGACCGAGGAGGCCGCGGCGCCGCCGCCGCTCTGCGCGGACAGCGTGATGCCGGTCTCCTTGCCCGTGGCGGTGAACCGGCCGCGGTACCAGGTGCTTCCGGTGTGGAAGCCGTAGTCGTCGGCGAACAGCACCGGCAAGGTGGCGGGCGTGGTGCGGCTGTTCGAGGTGGTCTTGTCGGCCACCTGCCAGGTCGAGTCGTCGAAGCCGGCGGCCGACTCGGGCGACTCCTGGATGTGCTTCCAGCCGGTCAGCGCGGGCAGGCTGACGGCCGCCGCGGTCGGTACGGTGCCGGTCCTGCTGCCGGTGGCCGTGGTGGCGGTACGGACGCTCTTGCCGTTCCACGTCACGGAGTCGGCGGTGCTGAAGACCTCGATCGCGCCGTCGGTGGCGACGTCGCCGGTCAGGGCGAGCGCCGAGCCGTTCGAGACCGCGCCGCGCAGCAGGTGGGTGCCGCGCACCAGCACGGGCCCTGCGGCGGTGTCCTGCCGCCAGAAGGTCTTGGCGGTGTCGGTGTCGGCGAGCAGCAGGAGCAGCGGGTGCGCGCCGCCGCTGATCCGCACGCGGGTCAGGCCGGTGTGGGCGTAGTTGAGCCGCAGGTCGCCGGTGGCCGGGTCCCAGGCGGAGGTGACGGCGCCGCCGGTGGCGGTGACCGTCGGGCGGGTCGCGTAGCGCAGGACGGTCTCGCCGTCGGAGCCGTGGTCGCCGTAGAGCACCGCGACATCACGGCCGCCGATGGTGGCGTTCGTCATGATCTCCGAGGTGCTGTACTGGAGTTGGTTACCGCCGAGGCTGTAGTCCGCGACGATGATCTTGCTCTGGCGGCCGTTGAGGGTCAGCGCCGTGCCGGGCTGCTGCGGGACGGTGTAGACGGGGGCGGTGGAGCCCTGGCCGTTGTCGACGTCGATCGCGTCGATGGTGACGAACTGCCCTGACGCGGCGGTGTTCTTGGTGCCGGTGGCCACGATCTTCAGGGTGTGCGCCCCGGCGGCGAGCCCGGTCGCCCGGTAGGCCACGTACTGGTTCTGCTTGGTCGCGCCGTACAGGTCGACGGTCTTGACCTTGGCGCCGTCGAGGTAGACGTCCGCGATGCCGTGGTTGCCGTCGAGGTTGGTGACCCACTTCACGCCGGTGCCGGTGAAGCCGACCGAGACGCTGTCGCCCGCGGTGTCGGAGAACGACTCGGTGTGCTGGTAGTCGCCGCCGGTGTAGTTCTGTTCCGCGCCGACGTGCGACCAGGCGCCGGTGTACGCGAGCGCCGGGTCGACGTCGTCGTACGTGTAGCCGGGGTGCGCGCCGAGGTCGATCGTCACGTGCCCGCTGTCGGTGGTCGTCGCGGTGGAGTCGGAGTGCCGCAGCACGTGGAACTGCGTGCCGGTGTCGGGGTTGCGGCGCGCGGTGTCGACGATCTTCGCGTTGTCGGTCGGGGTGGCGGGCAGCGCGTCGGTCTTGGTGAGCGGCGCGAGCGCCTGTGTGAAGTAGCCGATCAGCTTGTCCTGGTCGTACTTCGGGTCGAGCTGCCGGTTCTCGCGGATCGCGGCGCCGTAGTCGTACGACGTGTAGTTCTGCGGCTCGCCCAGCCAGCCCCAGTTGGTGCCGCCGTAGAGCATGTAGAAGCTCTGCGAGGTGGCGCCGACGGCGATGTTCTGCTTGTAGAACACGTCCGCGAACTGGTCGTTGATGAGCTGCGCGCACTTGTCGTAGCCAGGGCCGCCCCACGGGTCGAAGGCGCCGCCCTGGAACTCGGCGGTGGCCAGCGGCTTGCCCGGGACGTGGTCGTAGCTGATGTCAGGCACGCCGTTCCACCGGGTGGGGTTAGAGCAGTTGAAGCCCTGCGGGTAGGAGTCGGCCGCGTCGACGGCCAGTTCGGCGTCACCGGAGTTGAAGGTGCCGTTGTTGTTGCCGACCAGCGGCACCTTGATGCCGTCCGCGGTGGCCTTGTCCTCCAGGTGCTTCATGTAGGCGCGGCCCGCCGCGCTGCCGTTGTAGTACTCGTTCTCGACCTGGTACTCGATCACCGAGCCCTTGCCGTCGGTGAGTTGGTGCCGGGCGATGATCCGGTCGATTTGCGTCTGCCACTCGTCGCTGTACTTCAGATACGCCGGGTCGCCGGTGCGGGTGTCCCCCGCCTTGGTGGAGAGCCAGCCGGGGAAGCCGCCGCCGTCCACCTCGGCGTTGATGTACGGGCCGGGTCGGGCGACCACGTAGATGCCGAGGTCGTCGGCCATGTCGAGGAGCTTGTCCACGTCGCGGACGCCGGTGAAGTCGTAGACGCCCGGGGCGGGCGAGTGGTAGCCCCAGTCGAAGTAGAGGGAGACGGCGTTGAATCCGGCCGCCTTCATCTTCTGGAGCACGTCCAGCCACAGATCCTGGCTCGGCAGCCGGTAGTAGTGGAACTCGCCGCCCCACAGGTAGGTGCGCTTTCCGTCGATCATGAACGAATAGCCGTCGTAGGTGACCGAGTGGGTGGCGTGCGGGGCGCCCGCGTGTGCCGTGTCCGGAGCCCGCCCCGGCGGTTCGGCGGCGGCCCCCACGCCGACGCCGAGACCGACCATGAGCGCGGCGGTGACCCCCAGGGCCAGACAGCGCCGCAGCACCCATCGGTACGTGCGATGAACAGCCATTCCTACCTCCACGTCACGTGCGGGAGTGGTCGCGAGCTTCAGCGGTCGCTCATGAACAGCCAGGAAAGAGCAGATTCCCTGTTGATATATGTGCGAACGAGTCGCATAGCGACGGGAAGTGTCGCAGTCTCCGATGGGTAACGCAACCATTCGGGCCGAAACGATTCAGCCGGATTCGAAGGAGGGCGGCGCCACGCGGCGCGGCCCCCGGACGGCCGTGCGTCCGGGGGCGGAACAGTCCCTGATCGGCGGCTGACCGGCGGGCGGGCGGCGGTCGGTCAGCGGCGTGGCGGCGGGCGGCCAGTGGCCCGGCGACGGGCGGGCGGCGGCGGGGCGGTGGCCGGTCAGCGGTCGGTTGGATGCCGGGTCAGCCGCGGCGGGCCACGCTTCTCGCCCGCAGCCGGTCGGCGGTGATGGCCAGCCCGAGCACACAACCCAGCACGATATTGGTGTAGTTGGAGTTGATCTGAAGCGTCGTCAGGCCGTTGTTGATCAGTTCGAGCAGGATCGTGCCCGCCACGATGCCGAGGATCCGGCCCTGTCCGCCGACCAGGCTCACCCCGCCGATGACGGCCGCGGCGATGGCCGACAGCTCCCACCCGACCCCGACGCCGCTGGCCGAGCCCACGCCCATCCGGCCGAGCACGAAGATCCCGGCGAAGCCGGACAGCAGCGAACTGGTCACGTACATCGAGACGATGCGGCGGTCACCGCGGATGCCCGCCAGCCGGGCCGCCTCGGGATTGCCGCCGACCGCGTACACCTGGCGGCCGGTGTAGGTGCGTTCCAGGAAGAACCACGCCGTCACGGCCACGACCGCGAAGACGATCAGCGGGAGGGGGATCTGCGCCACGTAAGTCTGTCCCAGGTCGCCGAAAGTGCCGTCGATGCCGGTGATGGAGGTGCCGGAGGTGATGGCCAGCGTGACGCCCTGCGCGACCGTGTAGGTGACCAGGGTGACGACGAAGGGCGGCATTCTCAGCCGGGTGACGGCGAGGCCGTGGACGAGGCCGACCGTGCCGGTGACGGCCAGCGTGAGCAGGATCGCGAGCGGCGCGGGCAGTCCCGCGCGGACGTTGAACCAGGACATCAGGATGACGCTGGTGCCCAGCAGCGCGCCCACCGACAGGTCGATGCCGCCGGTCAGGATGACCAGGGACTCCCCGATCGCGATCAGCCCGTACTGGGACAGGTCGAAGCCCATGCCCTGGAGGTTGACGGCGCTGGCGAACGTCGACTTGTCCAGCGCGAGCGCGACGAAGACCACGACGCAGGCCGCGACCACGCCGACCTCGGGCGTCTCGGCCAGGCGGCGGACCGGCGACGTACGGCCGCCGCTCGCGGCGTCCTCCGTGGCCTCGATCGGTGCGGTGCTGGTGGTCATGGCCTCGCCTTCCCGTGAGTGCCGACGCCGACGGCGGTCATCGGCAGGGGCCTGTTGTCGTTCATGCGCGTGCCTTGCCCTGACGGTCGGCGACAGCGTCGGCGCCGGTCCGCGGCCCGAGCGCCCCGGCCTGTTGCCCGGCCTGTTCCCCGGTTCCGTCCCGCGCCCCGGCCCCGTCCCCGTCGCGCGTGCCGGGCGCGCCGTTCCGCGTACCGGCCGCGGCGGTCATGATCGCTTCCTTGCCGAACCGGTCACGGGGAAGGTCGGCGACCACCCGGCCGTGCGCCATCACCACGATCCGGTGGCAGATCCACAGCAGTTCCTCCAGCTCCGAGGAGGCCACCAGCACCGCGAGGCCGTCCTGCGCCGCGGTGTCGATGAGGCTGTAGATCTCCGCCTTGGCCCCGACGTCCACGCCGCGGGTCGGCTCGTCCAAGAGCAGCAGCCGGGGCTCGGTCGCCAGCCAGCGCCCGAACACCACCTTCTGCTGATTGCCGCCCGACAGGTCCGAGATGAGCTGTTCCTGGCTGCGCAGCCGCACCCCGAGGTCCTGGACGATCCGGGCCGCGTGCGCCTTGTCCGCCCTCGGCCGCAGGACTCCACGCGCGCTGATCCGGCGCAGCGTGGCCAGCGTGACGTTCCAGCGCACCGAGTGCGCCGGGAGCAGCGACTGGACCTTGCGGTCCTCGGGCACCAGTCCGATCCCCGCCTCCACCGCGTCGGCGGGGTGGCGCGGGCGGAAGTCGGCGCCGTCGAAGACGACCGTGCCACCGGTACGCGGCTGCGCGCCCATCAGCGTGTGCAGCAGGCGGCTGCGCCCCGAGCCCATGAGCCCGGCCACGCCGACGATCTCCCCCGCCCTCACGTCGAGGTCGACGGGCCCGAGGCCGTCCGCGGTCAGCCCGCGTACCGACAGGGTCGTCGTGCGCTCGACGGAGGACGGCGGGGCCAGGTCGGCGCGGGCCAGCTCACTGCCGACCATCTCCCGGATCATCCGCTCCTCGCTCGCCTCCGCCGGGGCCAGATCGGCCACCATCCGGCCGCTGCGCAGCACGATCACCCGGTCCGCGACGGCCTGGACCTCGTCCAGGCGGTGGCCGATGAACAGCACCGCCCCGCCGGCCGCCGCGTGCGTACGGGCCAGGCCGAGGACGCGCTCGGCCTCGACCGGGCCGAGCGAGGAGGTGGGTTCGTCCAGGATCAGCACCAGCGGATGGTGGCCCCACGCCTTGGCGATCTCGATCATCTGCCGTACGGGGACCGGGAATCGCTCCACCGGCCGGTCCACGTCCACCCCGCTGACGCCGACTTCGGCGAGCAATGCGCGCGCCTCCGCCCTCGTACCGGCGCGGTCGTAGACGACCCGGCCCAGGGTGCGGGACGCCGCCCGCGCGGGACGGCGGCCCAGCAGCAGGTTCTCCGCCACGCTCAACTGCCCGACGAGCGGGAATTCCTGGGCCACCAGGGCGACGCCCAACTCCTTGGAGTGGTCGGGCCGTCCGGCGTGGAGCGGCGTACCGGCGATCTCGATGCTGCCGGTGGTGGGGGTGACGGTGCCGGACAGCACGCCCATCAAGGTGGACTTGCCCGCGCCGTTCTCCCCCACCACCGCGACGATCTGTCCACGGGCCAGGTCCAGGCTCGGGATGTCGAGCACCTTCACCGGCCCGTACGACTTGCTCACCGACCGCAGCCGGACGGCGACCTCGGGGGCCGGGGCCCCGTCCGGGGCGGAGGCCGGGGTCTGAGCCGGGGCCGAGACCGGGGCCGGGGCCGGGGTCTGAGCCGGGGCCGGGGACCGTGGAGCCTCGTACGGGGCCGGACCCGAAGCCATCAGCCGATGCCCAGGTCGGTCAGCTTGGTTTGGTACGCGGCCAGGTTCGCCTGGGTGACCAGGCCGACGCCCGAACTGAGAGTGGTGCCGTCCGACTCCAGATACGGCTTGACGATCCGGAGGGTGACCTCCTTGCCGAGCACCTTGAACGCGGCCAGCAGATAGGCGCCGGTGTAGCCCTGCTGGTAGGGCTGTTGGAGGACGGTGGCCTGGATGACACCGGACTTGATGAACTTCAGCGTCTGCGGGTCGCTGTCGTCCGAGATGATCTTCACCCGGCCCGACTTCCCCGCGGCCTGCACCGCCTGCCCGGCTGACGGTCCGTCATAGGAGTAGACGCCGTACAGGCCGTTGATGTTCGGGTTGGTCTGGATCGCGGTCTGCGCGTTGGTGAGCGCCTTCGCCGCGTCCATGCCGTCGCTGAGCTTCTGCGCGACCTTGATGCCGGTGCCCTTGAGCGCGTCCTCGAAGCCCTGGATCCGCTCCACCGCGTTCGACGTGGTCAGCGAGCCGACGAGGACGACGACCTGGCCCTTGCCGCCGAGCGCCTGCTTCATGGCCTCACCGGCCTTCTGGCCCGCCTGGTAGTTGGGCGTGCCCAGATACAGGTCGGCGCCGTCCTCCGGCGGCAGCGGGGAGTCGATCGCCAGCACCGGTATCCCGGCGCTCTTCGCGGACGCGATCGGCGCCTTGATCGCCGTCGGGTCGATCGCCGACACGCTCAAGCCCGTGATGCCCTGGCCGCGCAATGTCTGGATGAGGGAAAGCTGCTGGTCCAGACGGCCGTTGGCGGGCGCCTGGTAGACGCCCTTCACACCGAGGTCGGCCAGGCCCTTGGTGAAGCCGGACTTGCCCGCGTTCCAGTAGTCGACCGCCACGTTGACCACCATGGCCTCGTGCAGCTTCGACAGGTCCTTCCCGGCCAGCGCGGCCTTCAGAGCCGCGTCCAGCTTCGCGAGATTCGCGTCGTTGAACGCGATGTCGCCCTTGATCGTCACCGCCGCGGGGCTCCCGCCGCTCGCCGCGTCCGCCGCGGACGAGTCACCGGCACCGCTCTTACTGCACGCCGTCGCGGACAGGGCCACCGCCAGCGTCACCGCTGCGGCTCCCCATCGTCCGTGCCGGGCAAGGGCCTTTCGGGCGTCGCGCATGGCTGCATCCTGTTCGGGCAGTGGCCTCTCAGCCAGTTTTGTGAGCGCTAACAATTAGTGAGGAACAGAATCACGCAGAGCGGGACATCTGCTCTCTCCTCGCGGTAACTCGCCGATCTCTTACGGCACCAACGGGTGTTCCGGCTGCTGAGCGCGCCGCTGAACAGGCCGGACCCACTGACCCGATCGCCAGGCGCGCCGTCAGCTGTCGCCTATGAGTGTTAGCGCTCACTGATCGGTCGTCAAGACGTTGCACAGAGAAAAACCCGCCTCCGGCGCGGTGGCCGTCGCGGTGCGGCTCCCCCGCGGCGGGGCGCGCGGACAGGGCCGCGCCCGCGGACGCGGTCGGCCGTACGGCGCGGGGCGGGTGCGGGGGCGAGGGCAGCTCCGACGGTGGGTCAGAGGCCGCCCGCCAGCCGGTAATACGCCTGATTCCAACGGATCTCCTGGGTGAAGCGGCGCAGTTGGGTGTCGTGGTCGATGAGGAGGAGTTCGGTGCGGAGCATGTCGGCCAGGTCGGCCAGTTCCTCGGCGCCGACGGCGCTGGAGAGCACGGTGTGGTGCGGGCCGCCCGCGGTCAGCCAGGCTTCGGTGGAGGTCCGCAGATCGGGCGCGGGCCGCCACACCGCGCGGGCCACGGGCAGTCGGGGCAGCGGCTCCGCGGGCGCGACGACCTCGATCTCGTTGGCGACCAGCCGGAAGCGGTCGCCCATGTCGGCCAGTCCCACGACGACCGCGGGCCCCGGCCGGGCGTCGAAGACGAGCCGTACCGGGTCCTCCCGGCCGCCGATCCCCAGCGGGTGGATCTCGCACGAGGGCCGGTGCGCCGCGATCGTCGGGCAGACCTCCAACATGTGCGCGCCCAGGATCACTTCACCGCCCGGCGTCAGATCGTAGGTGTAGTCCTCCATGAAGGAGGTGCCGCCCGGCAGACCGGCCCCCATGACCTTCACCGTGCGCAGCAGCATCGACGTCTTCCAGTCGCCCTCGCCGCCGAAGCCGTACCCGTCGCCCATCAGCCGCTGCACCGCGAGGCCCGGAAGTTGTCGAAGGCCGCCCAGATCCTCGAAGTTGGTCGTGAAAGCGGAGAAGCCGCCCTCGGTGAGGAAGGCGCGCAGACCCAGTTCGATCCGGGCCGCGTACCGCAGCGCGTCGTGGCGCTCGCCGCCCGCCGCCAGCTCGCCCGCCAGCCGGTAGGCGCTCGCGTACTCCTTGACCACCTCCGAGACGGCCGCGTCGTCCACCTCGTCCACGACGGCCACCAGGTCGTTGACGCCGTAGGTGTTCACCGAGACGCCGAACCGCAACTGCGCCTCCACCTTGTCGCCCTCGGTGACGGCGACGTCGCGCATGTTGTCGCCGAAGCGGGCCACCTTCAGACGGCGCAGCGCGTCGTGTCCGAGGGCGGCGCGCATCCAGGTGTGGACGCGGGCCACGACGGCGGGATCGGAGACATGGCCCGCGACCGTCTTGCGGGCGATGCCGAGCCGGGCCTGAAGATAGCCGAACTCGCGGTCGCCGTGGGCGGCCTGATTGAGGTTCATGAAGTCCATGTCGATGGTGGACCACGGCAGTTCGACATTGGCCTGGGTGTGCAGATGCAGCAGCGGCTTGCGCAGCAGGTCGAGGCCCGCAATCCACATCTTCGCGGGCGAGAAGGTGTGCATCCACGCGATCAGACCCACGCACGCCCGGCTGGAGTTGGCGTCGACGACCGTGCCGGTGATGCCGGAGGCGTCGGTGAGCACCGGCTTCCACACGATCCGCACCGGGCCGCCGGGGGTGGCGGCGAGCCGGTCGGAGATGGCGCGCGACTGCTCGGCGACCTGCCGCAGCGTCTGCTCGCCGTACAGGCCCTGGCTGCCGGTGAGGAACCAGACCTCGCGCTCGTCGGACGGTGTCATGCCAGGGCTCCTCGGTCGGCGGGGGCGGCGGTATCCGCGGGATCGGCGGTGTCAACGGGGGCGGCCGGACCGTCGCGCACGACGGCCTGCGGCTCCTGGCCGGCGGGGGGCGGCCCGGCGGGGCCGCCGGAATCGGCGCTATCGGCGGCATCAGCGCGATCGGCCGCCGCCTGCTGCCCGTAGACGTTCTGGTAGCGGTCGTGGAGCCGGTCGATGTCGGCGCGGGTGAGGGGCAGCGGATCGCCCAACTGCCGGGAAATGTGCACGGTACGGGCCACGTCCTCGCACATCACCGCCGCTTTCACGGCCGCGCGGGCGTCCTTGCCGATGGTGAACACCCCGTGGCTCTTCATCAGCACCGCCGGCGAGCGGTGCCCGGCCAGCGTCTCCACGATGCCCCTGCCGATCGAGTCGTCACCGATCAGCGCGAACGGCCCGACCGGGATCTCGGCCCCGAACTCGTCGGCCATCGCGGTCAGTACGCACGGCACCGGCTCGCCGCGCGCCGCCCACGCGCACGCGTACGTCGAGTGGGTGTGCACCACCCCGCCGACCTCCGGCAGATGCCGGTAGACGTAGGCGTGCGCGGCGGTGTCCGAGGACGGCGACAAGTCGCCTTCCACCACCCGCCCTTCGAGGTCGCACACGATCATCGCGTCCGGTGTCAGCCGGTCGTAGTCCACACCGCTCGGCTTGATCACGAACAGGCCGTGCCCCGGCACGCGCGCCGAGACATTGCCCGCCGTCCAGACGACCAGCCGGTAGCGGACCAGCTCCTGATGCAGGTCGCTGACCTGCTGCCGCAGACGTACGACGGCCTCTGCGGCAGGGGGCGGAAAGGGGTGACTGCTCATACGGGACCTCGGCAGGGAGTGAGCGTTAACATTCTGGGTGAGCGCTAACAAAGAGCGGTGCCACGAGACGCCGCCCTACGGCTGAGCCGGGGTGTCCGCCTGCGCCCGCCCTCGGAGCGCCCGCAGGCGGTGCATGACATCGCTGCCGCCCCGGCCGAAGTGGTCGTGCAGGGCGCGGTATTCGGCGTAGAGGTCGTCGTAGGCGGCGGCGCGCGCGGGGTCGGGCAGATAGGCGTTGCGACGCAGGCGGCCCATCACGGCCGAGGCGGCGCGGATGTCGGGGTGGGCCCCCGCCGCGACGGCCGCGTGGATCGCGGCGCCCAGCGCCGGGCCCTGCTCCGAGGACAGCACGTTGACCGGCCGGTTCAGCACATCGCTGTAGGTCTGCATGAGGAAGGTGTTCTTCAGCAGGCCGCCCGCCGCCGTGAAGTCGGTGACCGGCACCCCCGCGCCCTCGAACGCCTCCACGATGGTCCGCGTACCGAAGGCCGTCGCCTCGACCAGCGCCCGGTAGATGTCCTCGGGGCGGGTGTCCAGCGTCAGCCCCACCAAGAGCCCCGACAGGTGGTGGTCCACCAGCACGGAGCGGTTGCCGCTGTGCCAGTCGAGCGCCAACAGCCCGTGCCCGCCGACCGGTTGGGCGGCGGCCTTCTCCGTCAGCAGCTCGTGCGGGCTGATGCCGCGCTGCCGCGCCTCCAGCGCGTACGGCTGCGGTGTCGCGGTCCGCACCGCCCAGGCGAAGATGTCCCCCACCCCGCTCTGGCCCGCCTCGTAGCCCCACAGGCCGGGGACCACGCCGTCGCGGACCACCCCGCACATGCCCGGCACTTCGGCGAGCACGTCGGAGTTCATGATGTGGCAGGTCGAGGTCCCCATGATCGCCAGCAGATGGCCGGGGTCCAGGGCCCGCGCGGCGGCGCTGGTGACATGCGCGTCGACGTTTCCGACCGCCACGACCGTGCCCGCGCGCAGCCCGGTCAGCGCGGCGGCCGAAGCACTCAACCCCCCGGCGGCGGTGCCCAGTTGGGACAGCGGGTGGTCCAGCTTCGCCGTGAAGCCGGCGAAGTCCGGGTGCAGGGAGGCCAGGAACGCGGCGTCCGGATACCCGCCGTCCTGGTGGATGCCCTTGTAACCGGCCGTGCACGGATTGCGGTTCTCGGCCCCGGTCAACTGCCAGACGATCCAGTCGGCCGCCTCGATCCACCGGTCGGCCGCCGCGTAGACCTCCGGGTCCTCGCGCAGCACCTGCAACGCCTTGGCGTACTGCCACTCGCTGGAGATCCGCCCGCCGTAGCGGCCGAGCCACGGCTGCCCGGACTCCCCGGCGCGGCGCACGATCAGCTCCGCCTCCGGCTGGGCCGCGTGGTGCCGCCACAACTTCGGGTAGGCGTGCGGGCGTTCGGCCATGTCCGGCAGCTCGCACAGCGGCGTGCCGTCCGCCGTCGCGGGCAGCACCGTACAGGCGGTGAAGTCCGTCGCCACCCCCACGACCTGCTCCGCCCGCACCCCGGCGGCCTCCAGCGCGCGCGGCACGGCGAAGCGCAGCACGTCCCGCCAGTCCTGCGGAATCTGCAACGCCCAATCGGGCGGCAGCTCACGGCCGTTCGGCAGCGCGCCGTCCACCACCCCATGGGTGTACTCGTGAACGGCGCTGCCCAGCTCCTTGCCGTCGTCGACCGCCACGACCAGGGCGCGCCCGGACAGCGTGCCGAAATCGATGCCGACGGTGACGGCGGGAGGATCGGTCATCATGCGTGTCTCCCCATGCGCCGGGGGCTCCGGCAGCCGGTCGCGTACCGATTGCCCTGCGGTGTGAACTCTGCGGCGGTGCGGTCCTGTTCTGTCCTGCGGGACGTGCTGCGAGATGTGCGGCCGGACTCGGTGCCGGTCCGGTGGCCGGACCTGTGGCGACGCGTGCTGCGATCCGTGCCGCGGTGCCGTGCGCCGCCCGTACGGACCGCCGCCCTCAGGACGGGTTGCTGCTGCTGCGGACGATCAGGCGCGGTTCGATGACGACGCGTTCGCCGCCGCGGGTGGTGCCGGACTCCAACTGGTCGACCAGCAGCCGGATACTGGCCTGGCCAACCGCGGTGAAGTCCTGCCGGACGGTGGTCAGCGGCGGCGCGAAGAACTCGGCTTCAGGGATGTCGTCGAAGCCCGCGATGGCGACCTGGCCCGGCACCGAGAGACCGGCCTCACGGAAGGCCCGCAACACCCCCAGCGCCATCTGGTCGTTGGCCACGAAGACGGCCGACACCTCGGGCGAACCGCGGCGCCCGGAGCCCGCCGAGACCCGGCCCGCCAGCTCCTGTCCCGCGCGGTAGCCCGACAGCGGCGTCCAGTCCCCCACCAGTGGCGGCGGCACCTCGACGCCTGCCTCCTCCAGCGTGGCGCGCCAGCCCTGCACGCGGGCCTCGGCCTCCAGCCAGTTCTGCGGGCCCGCGACATGCCAGACCGTGCGGTGGCCGCCGGCCAGCAGATGGCCCGTGACCAGCCGCGCGCCCAGCTCCTGGTCCACCGAGACGCCGGGGATCGGCAGGCCGTGCCCGCCCTCCACCGTGACGACGGGAAACGGCAGCTTCAGCTCGGCCAGTGCGGCGACGGCCTCCCGTTCCGGCACTATCACCACGATGCCCTCCACCCCCCAGTCGCTGAGGTGGTCGATCGCGTCCGCGAGCGCCTTCGGGGTGTGCCGCCGCAGGGTCACCGCGGAGACCATGTAGCCCTCGTCCCGCGCCGCTTCCTCCAGCCCGAACAGCGTGCTCGCCGGGCCGAACAGCGTCGGATTGCACGCCACCACCCCCAGCGTCAGCGTCCGCCGCGTCACCAGCGCCCGCGCCGACGAGTTGCGCCGGTACCCCAGCGCCTCGATCGCCCGCAGCACCTCCGCGCGCGTGGTGTCCCGCACATTCGGGTGATCGCTCAGCACCCGCGACACCGTCTGATGCGAGACGCCCGCCACCTGGGCGACATCCGCCATGGTGGGGGCCCTGCGGGGCGCTGCCGGGTCCGCGGTGCGAGACATGGCTCTCCGTTCCGTGATGCTGCTAAGTGTTAGCGCTCACAGTCCCATCCGTCAAGGCCGTACGCTCGCGCTTGGCGGAGGAAGACGGCCCTTTACCAGGCCCCCCGGCGGGGGCGACCCTCCCAAGGGCTTGGGCCCCTGAGGGGCACGGGGAAGGCGCGCCGCGCTGGCGCAGGGACTGCTCTTCAGGGGCGCGGGGAACTGCGCGCTCAGCCGAAGCGCTCCCACACCTCACCACCCGCCCCAGCGGGGCAAACCGGTTGCCTCCGGACCACCGACCGGGGATGGGTTACCCGCGCAGTTCCCCGCGCCCCTGACGGGGCACCGTCTCTCGTCCGGACGGCGAGCCGACCTTTTCAGGGGCGCGGGGAACGCTCCCGCGCCTCACCACCCGCCGGAGGGGGCGGGCGGCGCGGACGGCGCGTCTGTGGGGATACGGTCACAGAGGGAACCTCACGGCAAGGGGCGGGACGGCGCGTGGTGGAAGTGGACGGGCACGGGCACGTGACGGCCGACGCGGAGGTCGTACGGTGGCTGGTGCGGGAGCAGCACCCGGACCTGGCGGAGCTGGAGCTGCGTCCGGTGGACGGCGGTTGGGACAACCAACTGTGGCGGTTGGGCGAGGAGTTGGCCGTACGGCTGCCGCGTACGCCGCGCGCACCGGCGCTGCTGGCGAAGGAGCGGCGGTGGCTCCCGCTGCTGGCGCCGCGCCTGCCGCTGCCGGTTCCGACGCCGGTACGCGACGGTGAGCCGTCCGCGCGCTTCCCGCGGCCGTGGGCCGTCACGAGGTGGGTGCCGGGGAGCCCGGCGGACCTCACGCCGATCGGCCGGGGCGAGCACGCGGCCGACGCGCTCGCGGGGTTCCTCACGGCGCTGCACCGGGAGGCACCCGCCGACGCACCGGCCAACCCGGACCGCGGTGTCCCGCTGAAGTCCTTGGCCGACGGGTTCGACCAGGGCGTGGCCGCCCTCGCCGAAGGCGGCCTCGACGCGCGCCTGGCCGACGGCGCCCGGCGGGTCTGGGCGGACGCCGTCGCCGCCCCCGAGAGCACCGCCCCGCCGACGTGGCTGCACGGCGACCTCCACCCCGCGAACGTCGTCGTCACGGACGGCACCCTCGCGGGCGTGATCGACTTCGGCGAGCTGTGCGCGGGCGACGCGGCGAACGACCTCGCCGCCGCCTGGCTGCTCCTGCCCACGGGTGCGGCGCCCCGCTTCTTCGCCGCCTACGGCCGTACGGACCCGGCCACGATCCGCCGCGCCCGCGGCTACGCGGTCCGGGCCACGCTGGGTCTCATCAGCGTCGGACAGGCGGCCGAGAAGGGCCTGCCCGGCGGAAAGCCCACCTGGGGAGTCGCCGGGCGCGCGGCCCTGGTGCGCGTACTGGCCGACGTCTAGGCCCGGTTGACCAGTCCGGCTGACCAGACCGATCGACCAGCCCCGGTACGCCTACGCCCGGTCGGCCGGTTCGTCGTCGCGCCGCCCGCCCGGCTGCCGGGACCCGCGGAGCGCGGCCACCTCGGGATCGTCGGGATCGCGGCCGCCGTCCATCCGCAGCACCGCGACGCACTCGCGGGCGATTCCACGACCAGTCCGCGTACAGCGCAGCGGTCTGAACGCGGACCGGATGTCGGACGTGGACGGCGTGACGTACACCTCGGACGGCGGCCCGGTGTCGATGGTGCCGTAGGTGGTGTACGACAGGGAGCCGGGGCAACTCCCGCCGCCGATCTGCACAGTACGGCTCGACACGAGCTTGCCGGTGCGCAGTTCGAACACCTTCACCGGGATCGCGATCTTGCGGAATTTCACCTCGCGGGCGAAGTCGGGCAGCAGCTTGTTCTCGTACGGGCAGGTCGTGACCGTCGTGCCGTAGTCCTTGTCGCCGACGCAGACCACGAGTACCGCCTTGGTGACGTCGTCGGCCGACCAGGAGCCGGGCAGTTCGCGGGTGAACTCGTCGTCGCCGTAGAACAGCGCGTGGTTGGTGCCCTTGCGGTAGGGCGCGGCGGCGCTGTACTTCGCCGGTTTCGAGCAGTAGTCGGGCTCGGTGTCGGTCGAAGTGCCCAGCAGCGTACGGACGTTGTCCAGCTCGATGGTCAAGGTGGCCTGCTCGACGCCGCTGCGGGCCTTGGCGGCGAGCCGGTCGCCGGGGTACTGGTCGAGCTGCTGCTGGTAGCGGTCGCGGGCCTTCGCCCACTCCTTGGCCTCCATGAGGTCGTCACCGCAGCCGACGAGCGCGGCGGGCGCGGTCTTCGGGACGACGGCCGCCGCCCGGCCCAAGTCGCCCTGGACGGAATTGTGTTGGCGGAGCCAGTCGGTGACCGAGACGGTGTCGCAAGGCACCTTGGTGGGCAGTCGGCCGAGGAAGCCGTTCAGCACGGTGTCGACCATCTTCTCGTGGCCCGGCAGATCCGCGAGTACGGCGGCCAGGCCGTCGAAGCCCGCCGTCAACGCGTGGGTGTCACCGCTCAGTCCGGTGGTCAGCTCGTGCTGCGCCGCGCCGAGCCGGTGGCAGGCCCGTACCGTACGGTCGCCGCTCGCGGTCAGCGGCGCGTCGGCCACGCGGGGGCCGAACCAGAGACCGTCCTGGGCGCTCAGCGCCTGGGCGCAGTCGCCGCTCCGGCGCGCGGCGGCCACCTTGCCCTCGGTCCGCGAGGCGTCGAGCCGCAGCAGCCCCGCGACCAGCAGCATCGGCAGGAGGACGGCGAGCGCGATCACCCGCTGCCGGAGGACCGGGCCCCGGCGGCCGAGGATCAGGTAACCGGCGCTGAGGAGTGAGGCGTTGGCGAGGGCGACGGCCAGCGGGTCGTGCGAGCGCCCGCCGTCGCCCGCGCCCCTGACGGCTCCGGCGATGGCCTGGCCCGCGCCGCCGTCCTCGTTCCAGTCAACGGGGCCCGGACGCTGCCCCGGCAGATAACCCGGCGGGGGCCCCGGCGGCGGCTTCGGCACGCAGTCCTGTCCGGATACGTGCCGGGGCTCGGGGTCCGGTGCGGCCTGGGGCGGGTGGTCCCTCTCGGTCCCCTTCGTCGGGCGGTGGGCGGCGGCCGTCGCCCATTGTCACCACCTGCGCCGGGAGGGGTTCCGGACGCACATCCGCCCTGTTCAGGGGTACTGCTACCGGCTCGCGGCGAAGGCGCCGCTCTCAGCGAAGGCCCGCTCGGCGAAGCGTTCGCCGATACGCCGGTGGGTGGCGGCGTCCGGGTGCAGCTCGTCGGGCAGCGGCAGTTCGGCGTAGTCCGCCTCGCCGTAGAGTTCGCGGCCGTCGAGGTAGTACAGGTGCGGGTCGGTGGCCGCGCGCTCGGCGACGATCCGCTCCAGCTCCGCGCGGATGACGGTCAGGGTCAGCTTGCCCGCCGCCAGCTCCGCCGGGTCGCCGGTGGCGCGGAACCGCAGCTTTCCGGTGCTGAGCGCTTCGAGGTCGAAGGCGGCGGGGCCCGGGGTGTTCTCGTGGATCGGGCTCAGGATCGGCGAGACGACCAGCAGCGGGGCGTCCGGGTGGCCCTCACGGATGGTGTCGAGGAAGCCGTGCACGGCGGGGCCGAAGGCGCGCAGCCGCATCAGGTCGGCGTTGACGATATTGATGCCGATCTTCACGCTCACCAGGTCGGCGGGCGTGTCGCGCAGGGCGCGGGCCGTGAACGGGTCGAGCAGCGCGCTGCCGCCCAGGCCCAGATTGATCAGCTCCACACCGCCGAGGGAGGCCGCGAGAGCGGGCCATGTGGTGGTGGGGCTCGCCGCGTCGGAGCCGTGGCTGATCGAACTGCCGTGGTGCAGCCAGACCTTACGGCCCCGGTCGGGGACCGGCCCGACGGGCGCGTCGGTGCGCAGCGCGACGATCTCGGTCGTCTCGTTGTGCGGCAGCCAGATCTCGATGTCCTTGTCCGCGTCGGGCAGTTCGGCGAAGCGGAGGGTGCCGGGGTCGCCGGGCTTGTGCTCGGCGGTTCCGGTGCTCATGTCGACGGTCAGGGTGTGGCCGCCGGCCACGCTGCCCTGGCCCGCGGGGCGGCCGTCGACCAGCAGGTCGTAGAGGCCGTCGGGGCGCGGCGGCGCGCCCGCGTACACGCGCTTGGTGGGCAGCGTGTCCAGCTCCACGGTGGTGGCGCGGGTGCGGAACACCAGCCGTACGCCGGAGGGTTGGGACTCGGCCATGGCGAGCTGGGCGTCGGCGCACTGGGCGCGGGCCCGCGCGGGCAGCCGGTGCGGCAGTACGCCGTGTTCGGTGGGCTCCAACTCCAGCGCGCCGCGCACCAGTTCCGCGCCCTCGGGCGTGGTGAACAGGGTCGTGGTCCAGTCGGCGTGTTCGATCCGTGCGTCGTTCTCGGTAGGCATTGCTTTTCAACTTCCGTCTTTTTCCGGCCAGTTCTTCAACAGGGCGTCGAGGGCGTCGATGACGCGTTCCCAGGTGTCCTGGGTGTCGGGCGCGCTGTGGCTGAACCCGCCGCCCATCTCCAGGCCGACGTAGCCGTTGAACACGCTCCCGAGCAGCCGCACCGCGTGCGTCTGGTCCGGCTCGTCGAGGTCGTAGCCGCGCAGGATCGCCCGTGTCATCTCCGCGTGCCGCCCGCCCGCGCTCGCGGCGGCGGCCTGCGGATCGAGGCGGAACTGGGCCGCCGCGTACCGTCCGGGGTGCTCCCGGGCGTAGTCGCGGTACACGTTCGCCAGCCCGGCGAGCGCGTCCTTCCCGGCCCGGCCCGCCAGGGCGGCGGCACCGCGATCGGCCATTTCCGCCAGTGCGAGCTGCGCGATCCCGGTCTGGAGATCGTGCGAGTTCCGCACGTGCGAATACAGGCTCGCGACCTTCACGTCGAACCGCCTGGCCAGTTCGGAGACGGTCACCGCGTCGAACCCGACCTCGTCGGCCAGCTCCGCCCCCGCCCGCACCAAACGCTCCCGTGTCAGTCCTACGCGCACCACAGCCGTCCTCCTCGTTACCTAAGTCCATCATGCACATACCTAAAGCCTTTAGGCAAATGACCGCAGCCCGATGTAACGGCGGACCCCGCTCATGGTGGGACCGCCGCCGTAAGGCCGCGCGGCGTGGGACCGCTCGGTGTCGGGCCGCTCACCGCGGGGGCCGCTCGGCGTAGAGCCCACTCGCCGTGGGACAGAAGGGCCCGGGGCCCGGCTAGTCGATAGGGAAGCGGTAGACCGTCGACTCGCGGGCCCGGAAGGCCAGCCGCGCGAGGGGCCGCGCCGTCGCGGACAGCTGCGGCAGCAGCCGGGCGAAGGTGTCGACGAGTTCCTGACCGGTCTCCGGGCTGATCTCCCGGACGATCTCCACGCGGGCGTCCATGCGGGCGTCCATGCGGGCGTCCATGCGGGGAGCCCATCCATCCGTTCCGGCCGCACCGACGCGCCGGAGCCGGGGCGGGCTTGGCCGTAAAACCGGTTGGGCGGGCGATGCGCCGTTGGTAGCGTCCGCAGGACCGTCACACCAGGCGAGGAGGTGGAACCCGTGAAGGCCGGTTCTGAAGGGGTGCTCCCTGTCCTCCTCACGGCGTGGACGGCCCGCGTGGACGTCACCGCAGGCGCCGGGATCGCCCGGTCGCTTCCCGAGCGCAACACCGCCTGTCTTCTGTGCGGTTCACCGCGCGGACGACGCCAAAAGGCGTCCGTGAACGAGACGTCGCCATGGGTGAGGTCAATGGCCCGCTCCGGCCGCCGCTTTCCCGCCCAGAGCAGCCGGCGCTCGTGCTGCTGGGCCACCTCGGCGGCCCGCACAAGAAGGCGCCGCGGACGCTGGGGCGCGCGCAACGCCCTGTGACCGGCGCCGGTTCTCCCGCGCCGGCCCCCGTACACCCGCATCGACACCCTGCGACCTCAGGCCCTAGCCCTCGTCGGGCAGCAGCGGGAAGAGCCGTGCGACGACCGCGACCGGACGGGCCGCGGCGGGGCGGACCGCCGGATTCGGCTCCCGGTCGCGGTAGCGGGCGAGGGTCTGCCGGATCGCGTCGGCCACGGCGGCCATCTCCTCCGGGGTCAGATACGCGACCGCGCTGAACGCCTCGTCCTGCCGCCACGGGGCGGGAGCGCTGTCGCGCTGGGTCTGCCAGCGCCGGTAGCTCTCGTCCTCCAACCCGCGGGCAAGCTCAACGAATTCCGTCGCGGGACCCTCCCCCATCTCCGGCTCCCCCGCCTGCCGGATCCGCCACGGCCGGGCGCGGCCACCGCTGTGCGGGGCCTCCTCGATGTAGCCGTAGCGCGCGAGTTGCCGCAGATGGAACGAGCACAGGCCGGAGCTGTAGCCGAGCCGCCCGGCCGCCTGTGTGGCCGTGACCGTACCGACCTCGGCGAGCAGGCCGAGCAGGTCGCGGCGTACGTCGTGGTCGGGCAGACCGCTGTCCGCCGAGGTTCCCGTCTCCGCTTCTTCTTCTGTCACTTTGCAAAGCCTGCTACTTTGCAAAGAGCTTTGCAAGCTCCTGGCCGACGCCACCGCTCCGAGGAGAGTGAGCCCCTTGGTCTCCCGCCCCTTCGACGTGTCCGAGCGCGCCGTCGTGCGCGCCATCACCGTCACCGGCGACGACATCCTGCACCGCCCCTGCCGCGAGGTGACCGAATTCGGGACCACGGAACTGGCCGAGCTGATCGAGGACATGGTGCTCACCATGCACGTCGCCGACGGCGCGGGCCTGGCGGCCAATCAAGTGGGCGTCGGCCTGCGGCTGTTCGTGTACGACTGCTGGGACGACGACGGCGTCCACCACACCGGGCACCTGGTCAATCCCGTGCTCGACGAACCCGCGCCTGCCGACCGGCGGCTCGTCGACGACGCCGAGGGCTGTCTGTCGGTGCCGGGCGCGACGGTGGACGTGCCGCGCACGGACCACGCCGTGGCGCGCGGCTTCGACCAGTACGGCGAGCCGGTCGTCATCGCGGGCAACGGCCAGTTCGGGCGCTGCCTCCAGCACGAGACCGACCATCTGGACGGCCGCCTCTACCTCGACCGCCTCTCACGGCGCGACCGGCGCGAGGCGCTGCGTCAGATGGCCGACCGCCGCGAACACGTCTTCGCCCTGCGCGCGGCCAGGGCCGCCGAGTTGGGCCGCTGACCTCCGCGCACGGGGCTCGGGGGACGCGTCAGGCCGGTCGTCACACCGCCGGGCCGTCGCCGTCCTCCTCCTGGTGGGTGTAGCGCTGCTCCTTCCAGGGGTCCGCGAGGTTGTGGTGGCCGCGCTCCTCCCAGAAGCCGCGCCGGTCCGTCGTCATGTACTCGATGGCACGGAGCCACTTGGGCCCCTTCCAGCTGTACAGATGCGGTACGACCAGGCGTACGGGGAAGCCGTGTTCCGCGGTGAGCTGGTCACCGTTGTGGTGGGTGGCCAGCAGGGTGCCGTCGGCGGTGAAGTCGGCGAGCCGGAGATTGGCGCTGTAGCCGTACTCCGCCCAGGCCATGACGTGGGTGGCGTGCGGCGCCGGGGGCGCCAGATCCAGCAGGGTGCGGGCGGTGACGCCGAACCACTCGTGGCCGGTCGAGGTCGTCCCGGACGCGCAGTGCAGGTCGGCGGCGACCGTGGCGCGCGGCAGCGCGCTGAACTCCTCAAGGGTCCACGTGTGTTCGCCGCCGGCGGCGGTGGCGCCGAACACCTTCAGGCTCCACCGGTCCGCCCGGAATCTGGGCACGGGTCCGTAGTGCGAGACGGGCCAGCCCCTGACCTTGCGCTGTCCCGGGGGAAGCTCGTCGTTTCCCACTGGGTGATCGTCCTTCCCTGCGGGTCGATGCGGGTCGATGGCACGGCGGCGGTCCCGGTGGTGCGGTGGAGATCCAGTGGCGCGCTGGAATCCGGTGGTGCGGTGGAGTTCCAGCGGCGCGCTGGAATCCGGTGGTGCGAGGAGATCAGGCGTCCGCTCATGCGAGGCCAGACACCGTTAACGATTATCACATGCGGCGGCATCCGGCCCTTTCGCCTCGCATTCGCCGGGCGCCCCACGAAAACCGTTCCCTGGACCCGCTCGACCCCCCGGCCACACCCCCGGGCCCGGCGTGCCGCTAGCGGCGCAGCCCGAGCGCCTCGCGGCCCGCGTACCGCGCCTGCGTCCCCAGCTCCTCCTCGATCCGGATGAGCTGGTTGTACTTGGCGGTGCGGTCGGAGCGCGACAGCGAACCCGTCTTGATCTGACCGCAGCCGGTCGCGACGGCCAGGTCGGCGATGGTGGTGTCCTCGGTCTCGCCGGAGCGGTGCGACATCACGACGGTGTAGCCCGCGCGGTGCGCGGTGCCGACGGTCGCCAACGTCTCGGTGAGCGTGCCGATCTGATTGACCTTCACCAGAACGGAGTTGGCGACGCCGTCGCGGATTCCCTCGCGCAGCAGCGTCTCGTTGGTGCAGAAGACGTCGTCGCCGGTGAGCTGGCAGCGGTCGCCGAGGCGCGCCATGAGCAGCCGCCAGCCGTCGCGGTCGTCCTCGGCCATCGGGTCCTCGATGGACGCCACGGGGTAGTTCGCCACCAACTGGGCCAGGTACTCGGCGTGTTGCTCGACGCTGCGGCGTACGCCCTCGCCGGTGTAGTCGTAGACCCCGTCACGGAAGAACTCCGACGCGGCGGGGTCCATGACGACGGTGATGTCGGTGCCGGCCTTGTACCCGCTGCGCTCGACGGCGCGTACGACGAAGTCCAGCGCCTCTTCGGCGGTCCGCAGGTCGGGGGCGAAGCCGCCCTCGTCGCCGACCGCGGTGCTGTGCCCCGCGGCCAGCAGGTCGCCGCGCAGGGTGTGGAAGACCTCGGAGCCGATGCGTACGGCCTCGGCGAAGGTGGCCGCGCCGATCGGCGCGATCATGAACTCCTGGAAGTCCAGCGGATTGTCGGCGTGCGCGCCGCCGTTGACGATGTTCATCATCGGTACCGGCAGCAGCCGGGCGTCCACGCCGCCGACGTAGCGGTAGAGCGGCAGCCGGTGCGCGTGCGCGGCGGCCTTGGCGGTGGCCAGGGAGACGCCGAGGATCGCGTTCGCGCCGAGCCGGGACTTGTCGGGCGTGCCGTCCAGCTCGATCAGCGCCGCGTCCACGGCGGCCTGGTCCTCCGCCTCCAGGCCGACGACGACGTCCACGATCGACTCGTTGACGGCGTCGACGGCCCGCCGAACTCCCTTGCCGTGGAAGCGGGCCGGGTCCTCGTCGCGCAGTTCCACCGCCTCGCGGGCGCCGGTCGAGGCTCCGGAGGGTACGGCCGCGCGGCCGGTGGAACCGTCGGCCAGCTCGACGTCGACCTCGACCGTCGGATGGCCCCGGCTGTCGATGATCTCGCGGGCGACGACGCGGATGATGGTGTTTCTGGCGGCCATGGCGGTGGTGCTCCTCACGTGCGGTGCGGACGACAACGACGCGGATGACGACGACGCGGACGGCGACGGCGCGGATGACGATGACACGGACGGCGACGATTAAGTTCCGAGCGAGAACAAAGTGAGTTCAGAAAGTGAATGTACTCTGTGCGGATGAGGATGCACAACGCCGACGAGGACTGCGGGATCGCCCAGGCCGCCGTGGTGATGGCCGACTGGTGGAACGTGCTCGTGCTGCGCGAAATCGCGCGCGGCCACGTGCGGTTCGACGCCCTGGCCTCCGAACTCGGCCTCTCCCGCAAGGTGCTCACCGAACGGCTCGGCGCGCTCGTCGCCCGCGGCGTCCTGCGGCGCAGCCTCTACCAGCGCCGCCCGGTCCGCTACGAATACCTGCTCACCGACTCAGGGCTCGCCCTGCTCCCGCTGCTGGTGGCGATGCAGGACTGGGGCGACCGCTGGGTCCTCGGCGACGGGTCGGCCACGGCGACCGCGCCGCCGGACGGGGCGGAGCACGCACGCGTGCACGCCCTGGCGGGCGGCGGTACGGATACGGGTACGGGCGCGCGGCTGCCCGCGGATCTCCGACTGCCCGCGAGCGACGGCGCCGAGCGCCCCGTCGTCGCCCCGGACGCCGCCGCCACCGTCCTGTTCACCTACCCCGGCACCGGCGTCGACTGGGGCGAGGACCCGATCCCCGGCGCGCCCGGCTGCACACTGGAGAACCGGCTCTTCCGCGACGCCTACGCCGACTTCCGCCGCGCCGACGTCGCCGTCCACGGCGTCAGCACCCAACTTCCCTACGAACAGGCGGCCTTCGCCACCGCCGAAGCCGTCCCGTACCCGCTGCTCTCCGACGCCCAGCAGCGTCTGGCCGCCGCCCTGCGGCTGCCGACCTTCCGCGGGGCCGGGCGGCTCCGCCTCAAACGGCTCATCCTCGTCCTCGCCCCCGACCGCACCGTGCGGCACGTCCTCTTCCCCGTCGAGGACATTCCGGCGGCCGTCGAGGAGACGCTGCGCCTGGCGACGGCCGGTCCCTGACCGTCCGCGCAGGAGCTATCCGGCCTGGTCCCGCGACTGGTGGGCGCCCGGCGTATGGCCGAAGGTGCGGCGGAAGACGTCGATGAAGGCGCTGGCGGACGACCAGCCGCACCGGTGGGCCACGGCGGTGACCGAGGTGTTCTCGGCGAGCAGCACCAGAGCGTGGTGCAGGCGGAGTTGGGTGCGCCACTGCGGGAAGGTCATGCCGAGGTCGCTCTTGAAGAGCCGGGACAGCGTACGGTCGCTGGCGCCGACCTGGCGGCCGAGGGCGGTCAGCGTACGGTCGTCGGCCGGGTCGGCGCGCAGGATCGCGCACAGGGACCGGAGTTGGGGCGCGGCCGGCCAGGGCAGGTGGAGCGGCTGCTGCGGTGAGGCGCGCAGTTCGTCGAGCAACACCGCGCGCAGGCGGGCCCGTTCGGGGCTGCCGTCGTCGGGGGTGCGGGTGTGGGCGAGGAGCAGTTCGCGCAGCAGCGGGGCGACGGCCAGGACGGTCGGGGTGTCGAGGCCGAGCGGGTTCTCGTTCTCCGGGAGGCCGACCAGGTGGAGTTCGAGTTCGCCGTGGGCCTGGTGGGCGTGGACCGTACCGGCGGGGACCCAGATGGCGCGGGTGGCCGGGGCGACCCAGGAGCCCGCGCTCGTGGTGATGGCCAGCACTCCGCGTCCGGCGTAGACGATCTGGTGGTCGTCGTGCCGGTGCGGGTCGATCTCCGCGCCGGGGGCCAGCCGCTCGGTACGGGTCGGCGCGACCGGCTCATGGCGGATTTTCGTCATTGGTTGGCAGTTTATCGGAAGCCCGACATATCACCGCCTGAAGACCATGGGTGACGTGCCGAAAAACACCTCGATCACGCTGCTGTCCTTCGGGCATGCCTGCGTCGACATCTACCAGGGCGCCGTCGCGGCCCTCGTCCCCTACTTCGTCGCCGAACGCGCCTACAGCTACGCCGCCGCCTCCGGCATCGTGCTCGCCGCGTCCGTCCTGTCCTCCGTGGCCCAGCCGCTGTTCGGCCTGCTCACCGACCGGTGGGCGATGCCGTGGCTGCTGCCGGTGAGCACCGTCCTCGGCGGTGCGGGCATCGCGCTCAGCGGCGTCAGCGGCTCGTACGCGCTCACGCTCGTCTTCGTCGCGGTCTCCGGCGTCGGCGTGGCCGCGTACCACCCGGAGTCCGCGCGCGTCGCCCGCCTCGCGAGCGGGGGCAGCCACAGCGCGATGGGGTGGTTCTCGGTGGGCGGCAACATCGGCTTCGCGCTGGCCCCGCTCATGGTCGCCGCCGTCGTCGCGACGGGCGGCCTGCGCCTCACCCCGCTGCTGGTGCTGCCCGCGCTCGTCGGCAGCGTGCTGTGCCTGCCGGTGCTGCGCGAGCTGGAACGGCGGCGCTCCACCGGGACCTCGGCCGCCGTCGCCGTCGGGCGCGACGACAGGGCGTCCTTCGTGAAGCTCTCCGTGGCCGTGGTCTTCCGCTCGATCGTCTTCATCGGCCTGAGCACCTTCATCTCGCTGTACGCCAAGCAGCGCATGGGCGGCAGTGAAGTGGCGGGCACCGCCGCGCTGTTCGTCCTCTACATCGGCGGCGCGATCGGCTCCGTCCTCGGCGGCTCGCTGGCCGGCCGCTACGACCGCGTCACCGTCACCCGCTGGTCGTATCTGGTCTCGATCCCGTCCGTCGCGGGCGTCGTCCTCGTCCCGGGACCGGCCCTCTACCTCTTCGTCGCCCTCACCTCGATCGGGCTCTACGTCCCCTTCTCCCTCCAGGTCACCCTCGGCCAGGACTACCTCCCCACCCGTGTCGGCACCGCCAGCGGCATCACGCTCGGCCTCACCGTCAGCATCGGCGGCCTCGCCACCCCCGTCATCGGCGCGGTCGCCGACGCCACCTCGCTGCGTACCGCTCTCGCCCCGCTCATCGTCATGCCCGCCCTGAGCTGGCTGCTGTTCCGCTCCCTCCCCGAGCCCACCGCGCCCCGCTCGTCCCCCGCTGCCGCGCCGGAGGACGCGGCCACCGACCCCGCCCTCGCGGGCTAATCCGCGACACGTCGACCGGGCCGCCTCCCGCGCCCCCGGGCCACGGCCCACCAGACTTGTCCCCATGTCATCCCCCCGCCGCCGCTGCCCCCAGTGCGGCCGAGAGATCGCCGTCGTGGCGGGCCGCATCGCCCGCCACGACCCACCCCCCGGCCCCCGCACCGCCACCCTCGTCTCCTGCCCCGGCTCCAAATCCCCCGCCGCCCCCACCGCCGCCCAACGCACCCTGGACGGCTACACCATCCCCGACTTTCCCGGCCAACTCCCTTTGTTCTAGACATATCGCCGCACCCACGGAAACGACCGGTCCGCACGGGCCGCTGGATCCGGCCGAGTTGACCGGTCAGATCGGTGAATTCCTCAACATAGAGGTCGAAACGGTCAATGTGGAATCCGGACTTCCGTTTCGGGGAGAGGGACAATACGGTGATACGGCGCCGTCCGGGCGCCGGGAAGGGGGTGCGGGATGAGCGTGTACATGTGGCCTCCCGCCGTGGTGCCGGGGCCGTACACCATCACTACCGAGGAGATCCTCGCCGAGGTCAACGGCCGTCACCCGGGGGCGAGTTGGCTGAAGCGCGCGGACGGGATGGCCAAGAACACCGGGATCGGGGAGCGGCGGTGGATGCAGCCCCTGGAGGCGATCACGGCGCCGAGCCGCAGCGGCTTCCCCGGGCCCGCGGCCTCAGCGGCGGGCGAGACGGGCGAGACCGGCAAGACGGCAGAGGCGGGCCCGCCGGTGCCGCAGACCGTCGAGGAGCGCACCGCGTCGGTGTGGGTGACGGTCCAGGACTGCGCGGAGCGGGCGGCCCGCCAGGCGCTGGAGACCGCGGGAGTCACCCCTGACCAGGTGGATTACGTGGTCACCAGCAACTCGACCACCCCCGCCCTGCCGGGCCTGGACATCGCCCTGTTCAACCGGCTCGGGCTGCGCGAGGACGTGCTGCTGCTGCCGTTCTCGCAGTGGGCCTGCATCGCCGGTACCCGGTCGCTGGCCACCGCTTCGAAACTGCTGGCCGCCGACCCCGGCGCGACGGTGCTGATCGTCATCGCGGAGGCGCTGAGCACCACCTACCAGCCCGACGACACCGGCATCGACTCACTGCTGATGCGGCTGCTGTTCGCCGACACCGCGGTCGCCGCCGTCGTCCGCGGCCGGCCGGACCAGGGCGCGTTCCTGCGGCTGGACGCCGCGTGGCACCGCACGGTGCCCGGCACCGCCGACATCCACCGGCTGCACACCCGCGCCGACGGGGTGCACTACGAGATGGACCGCTCGGGGCCCAAGTGGGTGCAGTCGACGCTCCCGCCGATGTGGGAGTGGGTGCGCGGCCGTCACACCGACCCGGACTGGCACCCGGACCTGCTGGTGGCCCACCCGGGCGGCACCCGCGTCCTGGAACTCATCCAGGAGAGCGTCCCGAGCTCCTGGCCCGACGTCCCGGGGCCCTGGCCCGACCACCTGCTGGACCACTCCTGGAGCAGCATCGTCACCGGCAACCGCGGCGGCGCCGCCGTATTCGACGTCCTCGACCGCGCCCTCAGCGCGGGCGTACCCGCCGGAGCCCGGACCGTGCTGTACGGAGCGGCGCCGGGACTGACGGCCACCGCGATGGACGGAGTGTGGCTCTAGCCCGCCGTACGGGACGCGCGGATCACAGGGCCGGTCCGGGCCCAACTGCCCGCCGCCGACGGTCAGTCCGGGTTGCACCTACTCGCCGCCAGCGTTCAGCCCGGGGCACAGCTGCCCGCCGCCGACCGTCAGTGCGGATCACGCCCACCCGCCGCCGACAGTCGGCCCTGGTCACAACTGCCCGCCCGTGACGGCCAGTTGTGCCCACACCGTGCGCTCCCCCGCGGTCTCCCCGAGCCGCGTCCCCCACGCGGCACTCGTGTGCTGGACGACGAGGAGCCCGCGTCCGCTGGTCTCGGACACCGCGGGGCGGGCGGCCCGCGGCCTGCCGTGCGAGGGGCCGGTGACCTCGCAGATCAGACGGTCGGACAGGTGCAGCAGCCGGAGGGTCACCGGGCCGCCGGTGCCGAACCGCAGCGCGTTGGTGACGAGTTCGGACACCACCAGGGCGCTGCGGCCGTGGGGGTCGGCGATGCCCCACTCGGCGGTGCGGGCGCCGGTCCACGCCCGTGCGCGGGCGACCGCCGTGAGATCGCCCGCGGGCAGGCGGAGTGCGGGCATGTCGGCCGCGGGCAGGCCGTCCATGCGCGCCAGGAGCAGCGTGAGGTCGTCGTGCTGCGGCGGCGGCCCGGTGACATGGTCGACGACCGGGCCGACGACGGCGCTCAGGTCGCCGGTCGCGTAGTGCCAGGACAGTGCCTCCAGCAGGGCGGTCATCCCGTCGTCGAGGTCGCGGCCCGGGTGCTCCACGAGGCCGTCGGTGTAGAGCCCGATCAGGGCGCCCGGCTCGGCGGTGACCTCCAGGGCCTCGTACGGTTCCTCGCGGGCCGTGCCCAGCGGCGGGTGCAGCGGCGGGGCGAGCAGTTCCGCGGCCCCGTCCGGGTGGACCAGCACCGGCGGCAGGTGCCCGGCGCTGACCACGGTGAGCCGCCGGGCGGCCGGGTCGTACACGGCGTAGCAGCAGGTCGTGCCCAGCGCCGCCGCCGCGGCGCCCAGTTCGCCGTCGGTCTCGGCGGTCGCGTGCAGGCTCCCCACGAGGGTGTCCAGGTGGGTCATCACCTCGACCGGCGGGTGGTCGGCGGCGGCCAGGGTCTGGGCGGCCTGGCGCAGTGTGCCCATGACGGCGGCGGCTGCCAGGCCGTGTCCGACGGCGTCGCCGATCACCAGCGCGATCCGGCCGCCCGACAGGCCGATGACGTCCATCCAGTCGCCGCCGAGGCCGGCGCTGTCGGGTGCGGCGGGCCGGTAGGCGCCCGCGGTGTGCATCGCCCGGCTGGGCGAGTGCGGCGGGCGCAGCCTGCGCTGGAGCGCCAGGACCTGCCGGTGCTCCCGCTGATGACGGCGCCCGTGCTCCAGATTCATCGCGGCGCGGAAGGCCAGTTCCTGGACGGCGAGCTGGTCGTCGCCGTCGAAGGCCCCGCGGGGGTTGTCCTCACGCCGCCAGACCGCGACCGTACCGAGTACGCGCTGCCGCCGGTCGGCGTCGGGGACGGTCAGCGGCGCGAAGGCCACCGCGAGCGGGCCGTGGTCCGGCACCAGGGCCCGTATCAGGTCCGGGTCGTCGCCCAGGGCCCGCTCGATGGCGGCGCGGTCGGGCAGCACGGTGACGCCGGGGTGACCGGTGGTGTCGGAGGCGGGGTGGGCGAGCAGGTCCGGCAGGCGCTCGCCCAGGCGGAGGAAGCCGCGCGGCCACGGCCGGTTCCCCGCGCGGGCGTACGCGGCGCGGCACAGCGGCTCGGTCCGATCGGGCAGGTCCCCGCTCCACAGGCACTGCGCCAGCGACACCGTGACGGCGTCACCCCAGGGCAGCAGCCCTTCGGCGAGCTGGCGCGCCGTCGTTTCGATCTCCAGGGAGGTGCCCAGGGTCGAGGAGGCGGCGAAGACGTCGAGCTGGGCGCTGACGTCGATCAGGCTGATCACCACCCGGCCCGGAGCCGCCGGGAGGACCGAAAGCGACACCACCGCGGGCGTTCCGTCCGGCCGGATCATGCGCTGGACCCGCGCCAGCAGCGGGCGGCCGGTGGCCAGTACCCGCTCCACCCGGGCGGCGATCGCCGCCGCGTCCTCGGTCGGGAAGAGGTCGGTCGCCCGCGCGCCCGATCCGTCGACCACCCCGTCGAGCCAGGTCCCGGCCAGATCGGCCTCCAGCACGGTCAGCCGCTCGTCGACGACGATGATGCCGAGCGTGTCGTCCGACCCCGCCCCCGACGGCGCGCTCAGCGCACTGGGCGGCTGCTGCGGAATCATCTCCGTCAGCACGGCACCGACCCGGCCGCCCGCGCCGGACGCACCCTCGGAAGAAGCGTGGCTGGAGTTGGGGCTGGTCATCACGGCAAAGTCCGATCATCCGCCAACGGTTGATTTCAGACATTACGGACAATTAGCCAATAAAAACATAAAGAGCAGGTAAAGCGACTCTTTGTTCACCATGACTCACACGGTGTACGGGCCGCGCGATCAGCCCCTCCCGGTGGACCCGCACGCCCCCACCTGCGGTCCGCGTGCCGCGCGCCTCCCGGCAAGAGCCCTCGCGGCACCCAGGAGCACATCAAGGACGCACGACACGGCTCACCCGACCGCGCTCGCGCCCCGGGCGAGCCCAAGGGGGCGGTGGCGGCAGACGAGTCGAGCTGTACGCCGGGTTCTGTCGCCGGTAAATCTGGGTGTCGAGGTGGGGTCACGGCGCCGCTTCCTCGTCAGTCGGCGACTGCGCTCTCCCTGCTCTGAACTGGTCCGATGGTGAGCCGGTTCAGGGACGATGCGGAGTCGATGAGTTCTGACAGTGTGAGAACTGGTTCTCCCCAGGCGCTCCCCAGTCCCGGATTCTCCCCACGCGCTCCCCAGGAACAGGACCGTGAGCAGCCCTGATGCGACAGAAGCCGCCCTCCGCGAATCGGAGAGCGGCAAAGTGTCGCGGCACTAGGAGCCGAGCCCTCCCGGCACGTACCGCGTACCGAGGCGGTCAGCTCGGCGCATCCTTTCGTACTCAAGATCAATCACGCAGGCACGGCAGGCGCGGACGTCGTAGCGGACGCCGGCCGGGGTGTCGATCTGGTTCAGGCTCGTGGTTTCCACCCGGCTCCGTGCGCACCTGAAGCATGAGCCGGTGGCCCAGAGGTAGAGCCGTGTGATGTCTTCGTCGTCCATGCCATCCTCCGCAAGAGGCGCTGCCCTACGCACTCCGGCCGTATCGGCGAGGCGATCCGACTTCGGTCCGGGGTTGTGCACGGTCTGTCAATCTGTTCAACGAGTTGGTCATGACCCGGTCATTCACTCGTTCGAGTGAACATGTGTTCGAACCTAGCGCAGGGGGTTCCGGCCTCGCGGCGTCGTGAATGCCGCGGGGCTGCGGAGGGGGCGGGGCGGGGCGGAGGGGGCGGCTCGTCTCGCGGGTTCAGGGCGGCGAGCGGGTGGGCCTGCTAGATCAAGATCGCGAAACACTTCAAAGTTGCTGTGGGCTTATGATCAACAACGCCACAGCGTTTGTCGAGTGCCTGCACAACCGCCGCTTCCCGCCTGGGTTCACGTCCGCCGCCGTATGCACGGCCGCCGTATCCAGATGTGGCGTGAGCACCGCAACCTGACGCAGGAGCAGCTCGCAGAACGAGTCGAGGAGACTCTGTCCCTGTCGTCCATCCAGCGGATCGAGGCCGGAGGAGAGATCCGCTTCTCTGCGATCATCGTGGTCGCCGAGGCGCTGGGTGTGCCCATCGGGACCCTCCTCTCCGCCGACCCTGAAAGCTGACCGCCCGCCAGCTCGGGGGCATCTGGCGGGCGGTGGTCACGCTCCCACTGTCCCGCTCGTGCAATTGCGCGTCCACCCGTAGGACGGAATCCGGTAGCAACCATGTACCCCGGTATGGCCATTCGGCCATGCCCGACGTCCTTCTGCCGGACCGTCACGGCGCCGGCCACGCGCGGGCCCGCGGCTTTGCGGCACGGAGGCATGACCGGGCGTCCGCGCATACCACCACATTGCTGCCCGCACTCCCCTGCTCGACGTCCGCTGTGACGACGGTCTGGTGTGCGCGCTGGCAGCGGTGGCATGTGCCCGTGCGGCGGGTCATCGTGCGGGTCGTTCCGGGGCAGCGTCCCGGCGGCCGATGTACGGGCGCGGCACGATTCCGTGGTCGCGGACGTGCGTGTGGCAGGCGTAGACGGGTGCGCCGGGCCCGGACCCGGCCTCCGTGCTCCCGATAACCTGCGCCTCATGGTTGGGCACCGCATGCCGTCCGGGGCCGCACCAGCGGGTCATGCGGGGCACCGTGCCGGGTCGCAGCGGTGAACGATTGGGGCGTCCGGCGGGGTGGTGCCGCGGAGATGCACAACGCGAACGGTCAGGGTCCGGGTCATCCCGTCGGCTCCGGTGATGACCAGCGGGCGCTCGGTCGATGCCCATCTGGGTGGTGTCTCGGCGCCGTCCTGCCTGGTGGTGGTGGGCTGCATGGCGTTGTCCCCTGTGTGGCCGGTGCGCGGCGCTGCCCGTGTCCTGGCGGGAGTAAGGGCAGCGCCGCATCCTTGGTGATCACGCTACGTACGCGCGTGATCACAGCACAGGGACGGGCTTCACCAGCCGCAGAGCACGATACCGGGCGGGTAGGACACAGCGCCCTACCTCATAACGTCGGGTCCACACCCAAACGCGCGGCGAGCCCGCGCAGCGGGGTGTTCTTCCGGCGCTCCGCCTCCAGCATCTCCCGCACCGTCGCCGACGCGAGGGTCTGGTAGCGGATCCACTCCGGTTGTGTGGCCTCAACCTCCAGGAGGGTGCCGAGCGCGCCGTCGCTGTCCCCCGTGGCGTACTGGGCGTGCGCGACATCGACACGGTGGGATGCCTTGTGGACGGGCCTGCTGATGACCGTCAGGTCGACGCGCTCCGCGAGCCGCAGGGCGTCCTCCGGCCGTGACTGCTGGCCAGCGAGAGCGACATTCACTGCCTGCGTCTGGACATCGACCACGGAGAAGGCGCTGCCGTATGCCCGCGTCGGGCCTGACCGGGTCGCGGCGGCCTCCGCGAGATTGATGAGTTCGGCGGCCTCGTCATGCTGGTCTCGGCGCGCGGCTGGGGTGGCGGCGGCGATGAGGAGATTGCCGTACACGGCGTACTGCGCGGGGGTGGCTTTGCGGAAGCTGGGCTCCAGGGCGTCGGCCTTGCGCTCGGCGACCTGCTGGGCCTGTTCCCACCTGCCTTGCCGGAGCAGCACCCACGACAGGGTACTGACGCCCATGCCCGACATCAGCGGGTCGGAGGCGCGCTCGGCGGCGGCGAGTTGCTTCTCCACGGCCTGGAACGCCCAGTCGGCGTGACCGGACTGCGTCGCCAGGGACGCGGCGAGCTGGTAGGCGAGGGCGAGCTGCCCCCACACCCGCTCTGCACCCGCGCCGGTGGTGTCGCGGGCGACCGCGCGGCCGTCACGGAGCAGTAAAGGCAGCACCCCGGACAGCTCGGAGTAGCCGCCCCTCCAGTACAGGGAGGTGGCGTGCGCGACCGAAGCGAGCCACGCGTCGGCGGCGGGCACCCCGTCGGCGAGGTCGTCAGCGAGGACGCCGGGAATCGCGCCGACATCCTGGATGGCGTCGCGGAGGTCGAGGAGCCCGCCGTCGTCGGGCGCGGAGCTGGTCACGGTGGGCTGCCCCAAGAGGCGGTCGAGCTCAACGTCCAGTGCACGGGCGAGCGCCCGGAGGGTCGCGATCGCTGCGGAGAGCCTGACGTTCTGTTCGAGCTTGCGGATGGTGTCGATGGAGCAGCCAGCGCGGTCTGCGAGTTGCTGCTGGGTGACATCGCGGAATTCCCGCAAAACGCGGATGCGGTCGCCGATGGTGTCGGTGCGTGACATTGGGTACCCCCGCCAGAAGGTGTTGCCTTCAACGGTACGCCGGGGCCGGGGTGTTGCGGGGCCGGTCGGTACCCTTGGTCTATGCCCTGTCCGTCCTGTGTCCCGGCGCCGCTGCGTCCTGATGCGGCTGTCCTGAACGCGCGGATACGGCGGCTGTCCGAGGGCCGTACGGTGTGGGCGGCGGAGGATCTGGTCAAGCTGGCCCGGCTCCAGGCGGAATGGCGGGCGGCAGTCGAGGCGGAGGAGCGCGCCGGGGGCACGGTTGTCGGACCCGAGTCGTAGCATCGCCGCATGCCCGACATCACGTACCCCGACGACCTCATCGCCGCGCAGAAACGGTCCCACCAGGCATGGGTCGATGTGCAGACCCACCGTATGACCGTGGACGCCGCGCGCCGCGCCGAGGCGGGCCCAGTGAAGGACGCGCCGAAGTGGATGTCCCCGGCGCTCCGCGAGTGGACGCCGGAGGAGCGCGAACGGCACGCGGCCCTGATGGCCGAGGCGACCGCGGCGGCTGACGCACTGCACCAGGCGCTCGCCGCGTCTGGGCTCGGCGCCAGCTATGACGTGGTGCAGGGGCTCCACCGGGCGGCGAGGGCGGCGTAGGCCCCGCCGCTCAACCAGCGGGGCTCGCAGCCACAGTCAGCGTGAATGGGATACGGCGAGCGTAGCGGCGGGGTCGGACAGCCTGGTCAGGCCCGTCTCGTCCTGGCCGACGGCGGCCACGCGTCCGTGGCGGTCGGGCAGCCACACCTCCGCGTGACGGGGTACGGGCACACCTCGGCCGCTGGCGATGACGGTGGCGCGGCGTCCTCGCAGCAGACCGTGCCCGGTCTCGAGGCCGTCCCACTCGGTGGAGGTCACGCGCAGGCGCATGGATGCGGTCGGCCATGGCCCTGCTGACAGAAGGATGCTGCCAGCGCGGCGGGCGCGGGCGGTGATACGCCGGGCGAGCTGATCCGGTACCGGGCCGACGTCGCCGACGAGGACGACGCTCGCGGAGTCCAGAAGCAGCCCCACCACTTGCGGCCAGGATCCGCCGGGGTTGTCGACCCACAGTCCGGCGGAGATGTCGAGGCCCGCGTCGGCGGCGGCGAGCGCCCCGAGGTCCGGGAGGGCTACGGCGGCCCAGATTTTGGCGGCGGCTCCGGCGAGGGCGAGGAGCAGCGTGCGGTCGGCGGCCTCGATGACCGATCCGGCGGGGAGTCCGTCGGGGAGGAGGCTGCTCAGGGCTGCGGGTACTGGGAGGCGGCGCACCGGGGCTGCCGGGGTGGCGCTGACTGCGCGCGGCCCGGTGGCGACGGGTCTCAGGGGTGCGGGTTCCACGCAGGCACTATATTAGAACAGGTGATCGAATACGATGGAACGCCGCAGCTCAGCCGCCTGGACAAACTCCGGGTGACCGAGGAGTGGCTGGCCTGGGCGCTGGGGCGCGTTCGAACGCAGATCGCCGCCGCCGAGCACGAACAGGCGCGCGCCGCGCAGGAAGCTGCGACCGCCGAACGACGCGCCCGCGCACTTGCCGGTTGGACGGTTGAGCGCCGCTGGCAGGGGCAGCGCGTCCACCACGGGCCGTGTCTGCGGCGCGACGATGACAACAGCCACCCCCTGGCCGGTCACGAGGGGGCGCGTGCCCTCATCGACAGCGGCAAAGCGGTGGCGTGCCCGGAGTGCGCGGGGCCCGTCCTGGACGCACCGGCATGAGGTGGCGGGCCCCAGTGGCAGGCACCCCGCAGGGAGGGGCAGGCCGCGCAAGTCTGGACGGCGCGGATGTTGGGAATGGGCCTACTCACGCGCCGCTCGGGTTGTTCTTCGCCGGGCCGACCGGGCGCTCCACACCCTGGGGCCAGGACATGATGCCGTCCTCGTGTCGCCCCTCGTGTCCCGCGCCCAACTCGCAGCGGTCGCTGTAGTTGGGTTCCCCGCAGGCGTTCCGGCGTTCCTCGTCCACCCGGTTGGCGATCTTGCGCGCCCACTCACGGCTGTACGGAGTGTGCTCGGAGATGGTCGTGAGCGGAAGGCCGCCCGAGCGCGCGTCTGCGATGGCGTCATCGAGGGCCCTGCGGGTCTTCTCGTAAGCGGCGGTGGCGCGGTCGAGCTTGCGGATGTGGGCGCTGGCGTCAGAGGGAGTGATGTTCGGCGTCATACGCGGATCGTCTCACGGAGCGGTGCCAACTTTCTAGACGATTGACTGCCAACTTCATTGACGCGCGAGAGGGAGTCTGCAACTCTGGATCCGTCAACATAGTTGGCAGTCATCTCAGGGGGTCACCACCCCCTGACCCGAATCCGCCCGCGCCGCCTACTCGTCACGCAAGGATGAAGCCATGACCGAGACCGACACCACGCCCACCGCCACCATCGACGACATCCGCGACCTCCTCGCCTACGGCGGCCAGGAGCCCGTCCTCTACATCCAGAACGGGCCCGACGACGAAGGCGGCGAGCAGACCCTCGCCGTCTGGGCGCGCGCCCTGGTGCCGCACAACCGCATTGCGTGCTCCCGCGAGGAGGTCATCGACGCCCTCGGTGACGGCCCGGACGGCGGAGACATTGACGACGACCTCATCGAGGACTACCTCCCCGGCGTCCAGGACACCATCGACGAGATCATCCAGACCGCCGCGCAGAACAAGGCTGGCTGCGCGGACATCGAGAGCTGACCGTCTCCGGGGTGGCGGGGGCGCGGGCGAACCCGCCCGCGGCGCCGGACCGTTCCGGTAGACCAGAACCACTGCTCCCCGCCCACGCGGGGCCGAACCACCCACCCGCCAGACCCCACGCCCCAGGGAGCACCCCATGATCGAGATCGCTAGCAACAACCCCGGCCGCACCGTCTACCCGTACGACCTCCTGGACGACGTCATGGAGGACACCGGCCTCAGCCGGGCCGACGCCCACGCCGGGATCCACGCCATGCTCGACGACCTCATCAACCTCGACGGCGAAGACACTGTCATCCTCAGCCGCCGTCCCGTCGACCCCGCGCTGCTGGAGTCCAACCCGAACGACCTCGACGTCTACTACTGGCTGACGGTCAGCGACGAGACCGCGCAGGCGATCCGCGACGCCCTCGCCGCAACCAACCCGCGCTGACCCCGGACACGACGAAGCCCCCGAGCGTTAACCGGGGGCTTCGTAACCCCGCTGATGCGGGGAGCAGGGCATTATGCCGAGCGCCTCACAATGAGGGCCATCCCTGCGGGGCAGGGAGCAGGGCCACCATCGCTGATGACGGCACGACTATGGCACAGCCCGCAGACCGCCCGCATTCGAACAGCCGAAGAACACCCCACCCCGCTCGGGGCGTGCCGCCGACTCCCCCCGGCCGCACGCCCCTTCTGCGTCACAGTCCCGTCACAGCCCCCGGTCCGTGGTGCCGGGCCGCACGCTCTGGGGCCCAGCACCACCACGCGCAACGGCGCGGCCGTGATGCGATGGTGGCATCGGGGTCTGACAGCGGCCCATTCCTGTTTCGGTGAACGCCGGAAAAGCCTGATCAGGCGAGCGGTACGTCAAGCTCGTCGTCGGGGCACGAGTCGGCGATGTCAGTGAGCGCGGCCTGCTCCGCCGGATCGATACTCAGGTTCCAGCGGGTCTTCACGGACACCCAGTCATCCAGGTAGCGGCAGCGCGCATCAGCAGCCGGAGGCATCCACGTGGACGGGTCCTGGTCGGACTTGCTGCGGTTCGCCTTCGCCGTCACCGCCGCAAGGCTCCGCGGCCAGTCCAGATCGTTGGCGTACTGCTCGCGCCTCTTCGCATCCCACTGCGACGCCCCGCTGTCCCACGCCTCGGCGAGCGGCACCATGTGGTCAATGTCCAGGCCGGACGGGCCGTTCACGGTCGTGTCGTCGTAGTACGACCACCACGACCCGCCGGACAGCTTGCAGTTCGCGCCGCGGTCCGGCGCGACCACCGCCTCGTCCAGCAGCACCTCGGCGCGGGTGTTGCACCCGTCATGGTCGGCGTCCACCCAGTGCTTGAACTTGGTCCGCTCATACCCCTCGCGCGACTCCGCCGCCACCGGCAGGCGAGCCAGCAACTCCCGCACCGACACGGGCCCGGCAGCCGGCTCCTGGGCGTGTGCGCCCACCGTCGTACCGCCCAGCAGGGCAGCGGCAGCCAGCAGGGCAAACAGCGTGCGCTTCATCAAGATCCCATCAACGATCAGCCGGATGGGACCTGACTACCGGCCGCAGACAGCCAACCGGGCGAGGCTCACCCGGCGTTCACCCGCCAGAGGGCCCAGATCACCCATGAGACGAGGGGCCTCGGGTACGACACAGAAGGGCCGTGCGAACCGCCGCGATACGAACGGGGCGGACCGCACGGCCCAACTGCTACTTAATGGCCTGCGTCACCAGCCAGCCCAGCACCGCGACCCCAGCCATCGGGATCCCCAGTGCCGCCGCCTGCTTGTTCGCCGCCTTCGTCGCCACAGCCGACACCGCCAGCATCACAGCCAACGCGACCGCCGCATCCTGCTGCTTCCTTGTCATCTTCGTCTCACCTCCTCCCAATTGATCACCTCCCTTGATCGTCGCAGCCGACGATTTGAATGCAAGCCCCGCACGTCCCCGAACATGCAAACGAGCCCCGCCCCGGCCGGAGCCAGGGCGGGGCAACTACTAGTCTGGGACGATTCAGTAGATCACTAGTAGTTCACTTCGCGGCGCCAAAACCGCTTCTCCCGGGCCCGCCCAGCACCCTTTGACCGGGACACGTCCGCGCAGTCCAGCCCTGCCGGGCCACGACAGAACGGGCACCACGAGCGCCGACACACGCCCAACATGCGGGCCATCAGACCTCCGCGTACACGCGGTACTCCGACCACTGGGGGTGCAGCCACACGAACTCGCCGCGGACCGCAACCACTCGGGCTGGCCACTCCAGCCTGGACTCCGACTCGAACGCCACCACATGATCCCCAGGACGCATCAGCCCATTCGCGTCACCCAGGACCGCCCGGGTCGCGTTCACCGTGCCATCCGGGGCCGTGACCCGCACGTTCGGATCGATCTCCACACGGGTCAGCTCAGGCATCCGTCTTCTCTTTCTCCCGCGACCGGATCTCGCGCTGGGCGCGGACCACCATCACCGTCCGCTGCACCAACAGCCCGGCCAGCAGCAGAATCACCACCGCCCGCGACACCCTCAACGCCGCGGCCGTCGGACCGTGCGGCCACACCGTGATCAGCACGGTGTACACGCCCAGCCAGCCCATCGAGGCCGTCACCGACATCACATGACGGCCCACCGGCGACCGCCACCACGGCGCCGACACCGCGTAAGCGATTACGAACGCCACCGCTGTGGCAGCGACCAGCCCCGACCCGACGACGTTGATCCACTGGGACCAGCCCATCACCCACCACCACCCAGCACTTCTTTGAACCGCTCAGCGAAATGGTTCTCCCGCCGAGCCGCGCGCACCTTCGCCACCTCGCGGTCAACCTCCGGACGCTGCCGCCGGAGACCCTTCAAATCCTCGGTGGCCCTACTCAACGCCGCCTCAGCCAGACGGCCGCTGTCCGTATCACCCCTGAGGCGCCGACGGCGCATGATCCACCGGAGCATGGCTCACCTCCCGACCAGGCGGGAGCGGCAACGCAGCCAGCACATGATTCGTTGCGTGAACCGCTTCGAGCATCTCCGCGTTCTGCCGCAACGCCTCGTGTCGGCCTTCCTCACTGCGGCCGTGCGCGGCCTCCCAGCGTTCCGCGTTCCGGATCGCATCATCGAGGGACCGGCGGGGCACGATGTCGCCGCGCAGCATCATCACCACAGCCAACGCGATGAGCGCCCACGGGCCGCCGACGGCCAGAGCCTGCCCCGCCAGCCCATCCACCTACACCCCCTGCACGGGAGGCGCGGCCTCCTTGAGCGGACTCGACCGCTCGATGGGCAACTGCGGCACGGGGGCGGTGACTTCGCGGTGCAGGACCAGGGCGACGATCGCGGTGAGCGTCGACATCAGGAGCGCCTGCTGGTCCGCGCTGAGATGCAGGCCGAACCCGACGAACAGGGCCAGGGCCGCCTGCCCGAGCTGGAGGATCGCCGCACCGGCCGCACCGGTCTTCAGGACGATCGCCGACACAACACCCACTGCGGCGGCGAGGGCGGCGTTGATGTACGCCTGCTGGGTGTCCGAGACGTCCAGGCCGAATGCTGCGGCGAGCTTCAAGACGATGGCGATCACGCCCAGGATGTACACGGGCTCACGACCAAACCACTTCATGGCAGTACCGTTTCTGCTGATGGGGGATCACTTTATGGATACCCATGAAGTGATCAAGAGGGGATCAGACGGGCTGTGCGAGGGCCCGGCAGCCGATGACGGTGCCGTTGCTGTCGCGTACCTCGCGGTACGGGACGAGCAGGTCGCCACGACGGTCACGCAGGGCGAGGGCGACGACGAGCGAGACGATGTACTGCACGCCGTCGCGCTTCGGGGGCAGGTGTTCGGCGTGGCCGAACTCGACCAGCTCGAAGGTGAAGCCGCCGCCCAGTTCGATCGTCGCCAGCCGCGCGGGTACCGGCTCCGGGTCGATGACCTCCCGCAGGTGCGGTTCGAGGTCGTCGAACCCGTCCTCCCGCTCGGCGGCGTACAGCCGGATCGGGTGCGGCGTGAAGTTCAGGATCATGCGGGTCTCAGCTCTGCATGCGCGCGGCGAGGTCCTTGCCGAGCGCGACGGCGAGCGCCTGCGCGAAGACCGGGGACGCGGCGAGCCGGTCGGCGATGGCCGCCGTCTGCGCATCTGTGAGCGCCGGGGCCGTGAGCCCCTTCACCGCGTTGAGGGCGGCGGCGGCCGACGCTGCGGCTGAGGCGGCGCTCTTCGCTGCGTTCGTCACGGTCTGGTGCACGTCGGGGCTGTCACCGGGGCCCTTGTAGCCCCACAGCTTCTTCGCGTCGGCGTCGGTCAGGGGCATGTCGTCGTTCTCCTTCGCGTGGGCCCACGTCTTGAGCTGGGCCGGGGTCAGCGGGCAGTAGTCGCGGTCGACACCCGACGCCCCGTACTGGTGGAACAGCCAGGGGTGGACGATGCCGGGCTGCCCGGCGGGCTTGTCCGCGGTGGCGATCCACAGGAAGTCCCCGTACCGACCCTTGGGATCACGGGAGAGGTAGTCGGCGTTGGCGTAGGTTCCGACCTGATGCAGAGGCTGCGCCGCCTGGACGCGGTCGAGAAATGCGTCCTTGTAGGCGATCTGCCGGGCCATGGGCACGCCCTGGTTCGCCGCGTCGTATCCCTCCCAGTCCAGGACGAGGATTTCTCCGGCGGCCGGCTGTGCGGCGGCGAGGAAGTACGCGGCCTCGGCGGCCGGGTCGGCGGCCATGTGCGGGTAGTGGTAGTGCCCGACGACCAGCCCGGCGGCTCGGGCGTGGGCGACCTGGGCCGCACGGCGGGCGTTGACGTACCCCAGGCCCTCCGTGGCCTTCACGAACACGAACCCCAGGCCTGCGGTGGACGGGGTGGCCGACTGGTACGACGCCCAGTCCTGTCCGTAGGTGCCCATCACAGCCCCTTCGCGGTAAGCCAGGTGTGCGCGGCGGCGGCAAGGCTGGCGTCCGCACTATCCGGAGCAGGTGCCGGAACGGGCATGGGGGTGGGTGCTGTCACGAACTGGGGCACGGTGACGTCGCCCTGCATCTTGAGGAGCCGGGCCAGGTCGACGGTGGTGAAGTAGCCGCGACCCTGGACGCCCCACGATTCGGCCCACGAGTTCGGGACCTCGTACTCGCCGGTCACCGCGTCGAAGGAGACGACCTCCAGTTCGTGGCCGCCGTCCAGCGGGCTGCTGGTGTCCACGACGATCCGGCCGTCCGGCGCGGGGTCGAACATCGACCGGTACCAAGGGATGCCGATCAGTACCGGCCCCGCCTGCAACGCCGAGTTCAGGGCGTCCATGGAGAAGGCGTGCGTGTAGCCCGACGCCAGACCCAAGGCCCGAAGTGCCTTCGCCACCCCGATCCCCGACGACCCGGTGTCAGTCGGCGGGTACTGGCCGGAGATCCCGTCGAGGATCGTCGCCAGCGAATACAGGGCCACCGCGAACGCCTCGTCCAGATCGTGCGCGCCCGCGGTGAACAGGCCGTGCGAGGCAGCCGCACAGGCGGTACCGATCGTCACCGACGTCGACGCCGTCCGCCCCAGCGAGTCCGTCCCCAGTGCGCCCGTCGCCGCGTTCCCCGTACACGACCCCAGGTCGCCCTGGTCCAGGATCGGAATCCGCCGCGTCCACGACACCGACCGCACCGCAGACCGAGGCGGCACCCCATGCGCGAACGCCAGCGACCTCGGGTCATGCTCGACATGCCGGCCCAGGCGTGGACCCGCGCCCGTCTCCGGCAACAGCTCAACGTGCATACGGTGGTCCTCCGGGCATGAGAGAGCCCCGGCCAGCGGCACGGGGCGTGGGTGGTGAGGTGGGCGGGCGATCAGGCGGCAATCCATTTCAAGGTCAGCGAAGGCCCGAATGCAGCCGTCACGGCAGTGTTGAGGGACCCGCCGGAGGTCTGCCACCCGACGAGTTCGACGTAGTCGCCGATCGCAAGGACGGCGTCACAGGTCACGATGGCGCACCAGGAGTTGCTGGCTATGCCGCCCTGCTGGGTGATTGAGCCCCTGGCCGAGGTGCCGTTGATGGTGATGCCAGCGCCCCGGTTGCCTGTCGCCGAGGAGTTGAAGCCGAGGCAGCCGGTGATGGTGTACGTGCCTGCGACTCGGCACACGTACCGGGACGTGTTGGTGGTGGTGGAGTGTCCGCCGTCGGTGTCGTAGTCGTCGGTGTCGAGGGTGATCGGCACGAGCGTGGTGCCGGACAGGAGGGCCTGGGCGCTGGTGGCGTAGCCCTTGTAGCGGGGCGGGTTGGTGAGGAAGTCTCCCAGGGCCTTCGTCGTCGCGTTGAAGAGGCTGCCGGTGTTGTAGTTGCCGGGGGCCTCGGTGGGCATGACCGGCGGGATGCGGGCCACAGCGCGCTCCTCTCAGTAGGCGAACACAGTGGCGTCGAACTGGGAGACGGAGTCCCAGGTGGTGGGGTCGGTGAACCCGGCGGGCAGCAGCTCGCAGACGACTGTGCCCGCCGCGTGCGCCTTCACGGTGGGTGCGGTGAGGGTGATGACCGCGGTCGTCCAGCCTGGCGATGTGGCGCCGACTGCGGCGACGGTGACGGTTTCGGCGTTGACGACACCGGGTTCCAGCTTGAGCTGCTGGCCTGCAAAGAGCTGCGTGCTCAGCGGGTTCGTGTTGTCCTGGGATGCCTTGACGGTGATGCTCGTGGCGCCGGTCGCAATGCTTGATGCCGCAGTGGTGTGCCAGGCTGCGAACCGGGCGTATGGGGTGAGGTCGGCCGGGGAGCACTGGAGGGTGAGGGTCGCATCCGCCTTGTCGTCCCAGGACCAGGCCAGGTTCTCGACGAAGCAGTCGACCTGGATCGCCGCCACGCCGGGGGGCCGTCGCATTACCCGGACGCGGGTGCCGAGCTCCAGGGACAGGCACATGGCCCACATCGCCGGATTCGCCGCCGGGTGCAGTACGAGGCTGCTGATGCGGTTGACGGGGGCTTTGTACCGGGACAGGGCGTAGGCGGCGGCGTCCTGCACTTCGAGGGCGCTGCTGGCGTTGACGGTGCGGGTGATGGTCTTCGGGAAGTGCGCCGCGATCGATGCGGCGTCGCGCGCGTTGAACGTCTGACCAGTGCTGGCCTGCGTGAACGTGACCACGTTGCCGAGGTGCGTGCTGTCGTAGACCGGCTTGAGGTCTTCGTACGGCCACTCCCCCAGGTCGGTTCGCTCCCCGAACGTCACAGCGGGCGCGAACGCGTTGTAGCGGGCGGCGCGGGACAAAAAGGTGACCCCGCCGCTGCCGTCAACGAAGTGCGCGCCATTCTCAGTGGTGACAACGTCGCCGAGTGCGGTGACCGCGTCCTGCCCGTCGATTGCGGCAGGGCCCATGCTGGTGGTCAGCCCGCTCTGGATTGAGGTGGGCCCGGTGTACCCGGCGTAGCGGAGGATCCGCGCGTACCGGGCGTCCGTGGACTCTCCTGCGCATGCCGCCGACCAGGCCGTGTACAGGTTGGTGCAGTCAGTGCCGGTGAGGATTGACGGGAACTCCCCGACGAAACTGATGCTGCCGCTGAACGTGTTGCTGGTGTAGTTGCCGTTCGCGCCGTCCACGAACGCGGCCACGCTGTCGGAGACGACATCGCGCGGGAACACGCTGATGCCGGATGCGCTCGACGTGTAGCTGCCGTCGAGCGACAGGAACACCGTCCCCGCCCCGCCCGCCTGGTTGCCGAACACGGCCAGATGCCAGTTGCCGTCCAGCACGCTCGCAGTGGAGGTGAGGGTGGCGCCGCCGACCGCGAAGGAACTGGTGAAGAGGTTGACTTTGCCCGCGCTGTTGATGAACAGGCGCAACTGGCCGCTGGGGTTCTGGGCGTGCCGATTGTCCAGCGCCACCCACAGGTCGGTCTCGGTGGTGGGTGTCGGGCCGGTGTACCGGAACGCGATCATGCGGGAGTAGGGGCTGGTCTGGGGCCCCTTGATGCCCGCCTGCGTCAATGACAGGAACGTTGCCGCATTCGCAGCCCCCGATCCGCTGCCTGCGTTGGCGACGGTGGCCACGGTGCCCGTCGAACCGGTGTACACCCCGGACGGGCTCGTCGCCGTGATCGCGTTTCCGAACGACCAGGCACCAGCACCGTTCTTGCCCGCGACGACTGGCGCCGCAGGGTATGTCCCTGTCTGATCCGTGGCTGATGCGACGCCAGCCGGGTCGTCCAGCCGGTACAGGAACGTCGGGGTGTGGGAGTTGATTTCCATAGTGAGGGCGTCTTGCAGCTCTTGCTGCGACAGGAGACTGAACGCGTCCGCCGCCGGTGGCCCGACGGTCCCGTAGGTTCCGGACATGGACCAGGACGAGGCGTAGTCGCCGGTGAACCCGGCGAACCACCCGTACCAGGCGCCCGGCATTGCCCACGGGGAGGCGGTCAGGCCCTTCTCCAGTTGCCAGCCGTCCGTCTGGATAGTGCAGTTCGCGGTTGCGGTTGTGGCTACCGCGACGCCGACGTCCATGCCGTACACCCCGGCCGGAGCCGTGCCGGAGACGGTCAGGTACGTCCAGCCTGCGGTGGCCGAGCCCGTCAGGGTGGCGGTGCTGCCGTAGGTGTACGACGAGGGGACCTGCGAAGCGGACCCCACCCAGCCGAGGAACGGCTTCACTTGCAGGCTCGTTGACGCGGTCACGTCCCGGACCCGCATCTGCACCGTGTACGCCTGACCCGGCAGTACCGCGACCTGACCACTGTGGACGATCCGCAGCCCAGGTGCGGCGTTCGTCGTGACCAGGAACTGCGTGACCGACGTGCCCATCCAAGCCGATGACGTGTTGACGACGCTGCCGCCGGACAGGTCCGTGTCTGTCGCCAGGTCGAGCGCAATGGTGGGCACGATGGTGCCCGCCGCGACGCCAGCGCCGCCCAAGGCGATTCCCTGAGAGAGCAGGTTCGGCGACGGAGGCCACTGTGCCCTCACGCGCGTCGGCTGATCCGGCTGGATGTGCCCTGCATACGGGCCGGTGCCGGTCGGGTCTAGGAGTCCGTCCGCGTTGGTGAGGGTGACCTGCTCTTCGCCCGACCGCACCTGGTCGCTCTCGTACTGGCGTCCGCGGGAGACCGATACCGAGCCCTGTGTGCGCTGGGTGATGTCTACGTAGTAGTCGCGGGGGACGGTGCCGCCGTTCGCGCCCCAGAAGAGCCCGGCGCCGAACTCGGCTTGCGGCCAGTTGTTGTTGAATTGCCCGCCGGTTCGGGTGCCGACGTGCGCCACGGTCATGGCGTTGCCCGCGACTTCGGTGCTGGTGGCCTGTGTCTCGAAGCGGAACAACGTTGCGGATGCGTCCCACGGGTACGCCATCGACGACTGGTTCGTCCAGGTGAGGCCGTCCGGGGAAGTGTCGGCGAAGAACACCCCGCCGGATTCCCGGAGCCGCCACCAGCGGTGCAGGTGCGGGTCGTAGGCGGGCAGTGTCACCGAGGTGAGAGTGCCCGCCACCTGAAGGGTCTGCCGGAAGGCTCCGCCGTCGAGCCGTATCGTGACGGCGTTGTTCGTGTCGAGCCGGACCCGCATGATGCTGCGGGTGCCGCCGTTGCCGTTCGCCGCAGGGGTGACCTGCGCATAGACCGCGGAGCCGCGGGCGTCGTACACGTTGTTGCTGCCGAATATGTTCGTGGCCCCGGTGGTGGGGTGCGCCAGGGACACCTGGCAGTTGACGGTGTCGAACGCCACCGCCCCTGCCGTCACCGATGACCACAGGGCAGTGTTGATGGTTCCCGTCGTGAACGAGTCGACCAGGGTTTCGATCTTGGCCACGACGTCTCCTCAGCGCTTGTACGGGACATACGTGGATGAGTTCCGGGTGCCCCCCTGCTGGAGCCCCTTCGTGACCACGTCGATGAGCTTCTTCTCCGTCACGACAGAGCCCGTGACCTGCACATCGGCGTGGTAGTGGTGGTGGACGACCATTCCGGTGTCACGCGGCGCTACGGCCGGTCCGGCGCCGGTGAGGCTTGCGCCCTGCTGGACGGCCATCGCGAGGCCCTGTGCCGCGATGGCGGCGTGCTTGGTGGACCGGTTGATGCCGACGGCCATTCCCTGGGCGGTGTAGTCGCCGAGCCGGGCCATCACCGCAGAGGGCGACTTGATCCCCAGGGCTTTCTTGATGGCCGCCTGCATGGATCTGGCGATGCGCAGCATCTGCGCTTCGATCGCCTTCTCCTGCGACTGAAGGCCCTTCACGATGCCCTGAGCGGACTTGATCCCGGCCCCGTACATGCTGTCCGCGACGGCGGCTCCAGTGGAGTTCGCCGCCGATGACAGGCTGGCCTGGAGGCGGTTCATCTCGGCGATCTGCGCACCGTTGCCTGCGGAAAGCGCCAGTGCGGTGGCACCGCCCTGATCGACACCGGCTGCTGCGAGCTGCTGAAGGAGGTCGCTCCGCAAGCCCTTCTTGCGGAGCTGGTTCAGTTCACTGGCGAAGTCCTTGGCGGCCTGAACGCGCTGCCGCATCTGCGCGAGGATGTCGGTGGTGGCGACCGCGCGGCCTTCATCCGGACTGGCCGTGATGATCGACGCGTTCTGCATGATTCCCGAAGCGACGCTGCCCCGTTCGTCGGTCCAGGCTTTCTTCAGGTCCGACAGCTTCTTCTGGGCCGACTTCAGGCGGCTGGCCACGGAGTCCCGCTGCGACGCAAGCTTCAGCAACTGGGCGTTCTCACGCCCGACCAACTGCTGGAGCCTCTTGTGGCTCGACCCGAAGTCGACATACAGGTCACTTGCGATGCGCTTGGCGGCGGCGCGGACATTCGCCGTGGACCCGGTCAGTCCCTGGACCAGGCCGTGGATGACGTAGGCGCCGAGCTGCCGGAAAACCCTGGACGGCGACTGAATTCCGAGGACGCTCTTGAACTCCGAGGCCGCCGAGTGCCCGAGCCCCTTCACTTTGCTCATCAGGGAGCCCGTCATCGACTCGATGCCGTTCGTGAGGCCGCGGATGAGATCCTGTCCGGCGCCGTAGAGGAGGGTGCCGAGGGAGCCCACCGCGCTGACGACTCGCCCCGGCAGGCCGCGGGCCCAGGACACCAGGCTGGTTGCTGTTGTCACCGCTGCCGTCTTGGCCCGCCCGAACGCCGACGTCGCCCACGACGAGAGGCGCCCGCCCAGGGCGGCCACGGCGCCTAGGATCCGGCCAGGCAGGCTGCGGGCCCACTCGACGAGTGTCGAGCCGACCCCCGCAACGGCGTGGTAGGCGGCGGAGAAGCCTCTGCTGATGGACCCCCAGTAGTGGATGATCAGGGCGGCGGCGATACCGATGGGTCCGCCTAGCAGTCCGACGAGCAGCGGCCAGTGGGCGCGCACGAAGCCCGTCACGGCGCTGATCGTTGAGGTGAAGGCGCCGCTGATCTGGCGCCAGTACCTCACTACGACGGCGACGGCGATGCCGATGGGTCCGGTGATGATCAGGACGATGGGCAGCCAGTGCGCGCGGACGAATCCGACCACGGCCATGACTGCGGTGGTGATCGCACCGAACGCGGCCTGCACCCCGGTGCGGAACCACGCGAAGTGCGTGTAGGCGTAGACCAGTCCGGCGACGACCGCCGCAAGGGCGAGGACGATCAGCATGATCGGGTTGGCGTCCATGGCGATGTTCAGCGCCCACTGCGCCAAAGCGGCGGCCTTCTCCGCGATCGTCGTCGCAATGAGCTGGACCTTCTGGAGGGTCCACGCTGCTGCGGCGCGCAGTCCGGCCACAGCGGACGCCAGCATGCTCTTGGAGAATTCGAGGGCCGCAACCGACGCGGCGCGGAGCGCTGTCGCGGTGGATTTGGCACCGCTGACTATGCCGGTCCAGGCGCTCTTGCCCGCAGTGGCCGCGGCGGTTGCCATGCGGCGGCCGAAGTCTGCGGCGGCGCTCGCAGCCTTCCGCGCCCCGCTCTGTGCGCCCTGCCAGGCGTACATGGCCTGGAGGCGCATGGTGGTGAACGCGCTCACGGCGCCGGCCCGGGCGGATGCCGCACCGGCTTTGATGCCGTCCATGGCGTACATGCCGCGCAGGCGGATCGTGTCCAGGGCCGACTTGATGCCCGCACCTGCGGAGGTGAAGCTTCGGCGCAGCGCCCCGCCGAAGGTTCCGGCCCGGCCGGACGCCTCGGACGCGGCGAACTCTGCGGAGGCGAACCCGCGGACGACGTTCGCGCCCGCCGTGACGGCTGTCACGCCTATTTTCGCGAAGGCGGCGACGGCTTTCCCCGCGCCCCATATGAGTTTGCCGACGTATGCGACGACGGACAAGGTGAGGATGCCGCCGATGACACTGGCGAGGGCGAGAGCGGCGTTCTTGTGCTGGCCGAGCCATGCGGTTGCGGCGGTGAGTACGGGGATGAGTTTTGTGCCGATCTCGATGGCCAGTACGGAGATCGTCTGCTTGGCTTTGGCCAGTTGTACGTTGAAGAGTTTGGAGGTGGCGTCCCAGCCCTCAACGTCTTTGGAGGCGTGGGTGAAGGATGCGGAGACCTTGTTGACGCGGTCCTTGAAGCCGTCGGTGTTTTCCCCGGTGAGCTGGAGGGTGGTGTTGAGGCCGGTCGCGCCGCCGGTGAGTTTCTTGATCGCCTCTGTGTAGGTCTGTGCTGCGGGGCCGCCGCGCTTGAGTTCGGCGCTGAAGCCGTTGCTGCGGTTCTGCAGTGTCGCGTACTGCGACAGGAGATTCGCTTGTGCTGGTGGCAGTGTCTTGAGGGTCTGCCGCCAGTCGCCGAGGTTGATGGTGCCCTTGGCGTAGGAGTCCGCCAGTTTGTGGAGGCTCGAGGGCATGGCCTTGACCATGGTGTCCGCGTCGGCGGCGGCCTGCTTGGACTTGTTGAATGTCGACATCAGGACGGTCCCTGACGGTCCCATTTTCTGAAGGACTGTCTGCGACAGGAGGTCCAGGGTGCCGGTCAGGCCGCGCTTGCCCAGCTTGGTGGAGATGTCTACTGATGACAGGCCGAGGCGCTGCATTTCGACGACTGCGACGTTGTTGGGCGCGGCCAGATTCCGGATGGTGTTGGACAGTTCCTGGGTGGCCTCGCGGGCGGAGGTGCCGTGCTGCGTGAGGGTGGCGATCGCCCCGCTGACCTCACCGAAGCTGATCTTGTTCGCGGAGGCGATGGGGATGACCGTGGAGAGGGAAGAGGCGAATTCCTCCATGGTCATTTTGCCTTCGCCCGCAGCCGTTTTGAGGCCGTTCATGACCCGGACGGAGTCGCTGGCCTTCAGGTGATACGAGGCCATGACGCTGGTCATGGCGTTGGTGACCGACTCCAGGGACGCGTTCTCCTCGCGCGCACCCTGCGCCGCCGCTTTGAGGACTTTCAGGCCGTCGGCACCGCGAAGACCGGCCTTCTCGACCTGGTACATGCCGTCGGTCAGGTTGTGCCAGTCGGTACCGGTGCCCTTGGCGATGTCGAGGATGCCCTTGCGGACCGTGGCCAGGCCCTTCACCGACTCGCCCGCAGCCGTGTGCAGCACCATCGTCTGCGCCTGGAAGTCGCCCGCCATCTTCACCGACACGGCGGCCACGCCCACACCGATGAGCGACACCTGCTTGCCGAATTTCGCCGTCGCTGCGGCGATCTTCGCGCCGCTGGCCCGGATCCGGCTGCCCGAGGTGTCCGCGATCCTGGTGGCCTCGGCCATTTCCGCCCGGTAGTGGCTGATGTCGCCCATCAGGCGGGCTACGACCGGGGGAAGGAGGGCACCTCCCGACATGACGTCTCCCCTCGGCTGGGTGAGCTGTCTGCCGGTGGCGGGTCAGCGGGCCTTCGACAACGCGGCGAGCCACGCCTGGTGGTAGATGCCAGCCAGGAGGCCGGATGCGACGGCGCGCTCGAAGGTGGGCCGCACGTAAGGGCGTGCGGGCAGCGTGGTGGTGCCTCCGCGCCCGGTGACGCCTCCGAGCCCCTGGATGCGCCCGTAGACGGCGGTCGGCCCGATCTGGGCCTCCCACCGGCCCCTTCCGGCAGGCAGGGGGCCTTTGACGGTCACAGACCGGCGGAGAGTCCCGGTGACCAGTGCGGGCGGCTCACCGGGGCCCGACGGTGTCGGGGTCCCCTTCCGGTGGCTGCGCGCGGTCAGGGTCTTCTTGATCTCCCCTTCGAGAGCATGGGCGCCTTTCGCAGTAGCGACCCGTGTTGCGGCATCCGCGAGTTTCACGGTGCGGGCCATGGCCGCGGTGAGTTCCGTGAGGCCCTCGATGCGGATGCCGCCTCCGGCCATGGGTCACCCCTTCTCGGCATCTTCCATGGCCCGGCGGTTAGCACGCTCCTGCACCCGGTCCACTTCCCGCCCGATGACCGCGAATGGCGTGTCGAGCCATGCGGGCAGCTCATCAACCTGGCCGGGAGTCCACCCGAACTTTTCGGCGTACCAGTAGTAGGTCCACGCTTCATCGAGCGCGGTGACCGGGTGACCGGCGGGAACTTCATGCCCCTCCAGACGCGCTCTCAGGCGGCGGAGGGCTCGGTAGGGGACGCCGGGTCAGCGATCTGCTTGGGGTCGGCTGGGTTCGCCGGCTCGGGGAAGATCACGGCGCGGGCGGGTTCGATGGCCTTCATCAGGGCGTCGTCGTCCTCGATCGGCAGGAGGTCCAGGGACTCCAGGGACTGCGACGGCAGCGGCAGGTCGTAGGACCAGTCGATGACGAGAACGGCGAGGAGGCCGTCCGTCATCTCGTAGGCCATGGCGAGGAGCTTGTCGCCCTCGCCGTTGACGTTGGCCATGGCCTTCTTCTTGTCGCCGCGGCGCAGGGTCCTGGCGTCCTTGAGCTGAATCCAGGCGCCGGAGGGCAGGGTGATGCGTTCGGTGGTGGACATGGGGTGCTCCGATGAGGGTGTGGGAACGCCGGGGCTAGAAGGTGCCGGGGGCGATGTTGTTGGTGACGGAGATCTTGCAGGGGCTGTAGCCGCCCGAGCCGCCCGCGTTGGCGGTGTTGAGGACCGCGTTGAAGCTGGTGCTGTACTCGACGGCGGTTTTCGTCCCGTCGGGTTCGACCTCGGTGAATGCGGCGATGCCCAGGTCGATCTGGAAGACCACCTTGCTCGTCCCGGTGAGCCCGTTGTCGAGGAGGAGCTGCAGGGACGGCTGCGTGTTGTTGAGCATGTACAGCAGCGGGGATTCGTCGGCGGCGACGAAGTTCAGTTTGCCCGCGACGGTGACGCCGCCTCGCTGGATGATGTACGGCGTCTGGGAGCCGTTGGCCGTGTAGTACGGCGCCAGTTCGCGGGTGATGGTCAGTTCGCCGTCGGTGCTGGTGTTGACCAGGGTGCCGCCGGATGCGGGGCCGCCGATGCCGACGAGCATCCGCCACGACGCGACCGGGAGCACTGTGGACGGGGCCGCGGTCGGCATCGACCCGAGGGGCACCGAAGGGTAGGTCGTGGCCTTCCCGGACCACGTCAGGAGCTCGCTCTCGGCGTTCCACTTCAGGCCGACCTCGGAGAAGCAGGCGCCGGGGTACTGGCGGGCGCCCGAGGTGGCGGTGGGGCCGAGGAAGTGCGTGATCGTGTGGGAGATCGGCTGCCCGGTGCCGGAGTTGAGGAGGCTGTGGGTGTGGGTGTACGGCCCGGTGACAGGCTGAAGGGCCTGCGACGACGCGTGCTGGAAAAGCAGGCCGCCCGTGGGTGTGGCCAGCGGGATCGTGTACGGGCCCGAGCCGGTGGGGGTGCCGGTGGTGAAGACCTCTGCGGTGGCACCGCTGCCGATCTGGAGGGGGGTGCCGTTGGGAATCGTCGCCGTCGCGCTGATCGACGTGGCGCCGACGGCAGCCGTTGAGGCGAGGGTGGTGCCGCCGCTGCCGGTGGAGGTGCCCACCGCCGACCGGTCGCCGAGGATGTTCCGCAGGAAATGGCCGAGGCCGTCACCGTAGGCGGGTCCGCCGAGTTCGAGTTCGCCGGACTTCACTCCCTGGATCTTTGCGAAGCTGTCGGTGGCCATGCTGCCGCGCCACGACTTGTCGTCCAGCCATGTCGGATTGTCCTTGGGTTTCACGTCGTCCACCAGGACCGTGGCGGTCATGGCGACAGGCGTGCCCTGGACGGCTTCGCTGGCGATGCCGACGAACTGTTTGGCCGGGGCGTAGGTCACAGGGGTGCTCACCGGTCACTCCTCACTGGACGGGGCCGGGTCGTTGTCGGCGGCCTGGTTGGGCTTCTTGCGGGTGGTGGTCCAGCGGCCGTCGTCCGGTGGGCCGAACGGCCAGTTGAAGACGGTGGCTGTGACGGGGGATTCGCCGGGGTCGCCTTCGCTCTCGGGGCGGCCGGGGTTCGCCGCTCGGGCGGTGAGGGGCACCTGCGGGTACACGCAGTCGGCGCCGTGTGTGTACTCATAGACGCCGGGCTCTGGGCCGGTTCCGGCATCGTCGGCGTCTGCGGACTGGCCGGGGGCGGTGGTGTGCGTCTGGGGGCTTTCCGCCGCGGCTTCCTCGGCGGGGTCCTTGCTGGTCTTGCTGGTGGGCATGGCGAACTCCGCGAGGAGAGAAATGAGGCGGGTCAGGCGTTGACGAACTCGACTGCGGCGAAGGCCACTTCGAGGTAGGACTTGGTGAGCCCGGCTTTGGTCTCGGACTGCCCGTAGGTGAAATCGAGGCCGTCGGCGCCGCCGTCGATGTGTTCACCGGCCTGGAAGACGGCCTGACCGAGAGTGCGGTCTTCGCGCATGTGCTGGGCAATCGCGTCTCGGAGCGCGTACACGTCGTCCTGGGCGTCCTCGGCATACGGGGTCCGGGAGCGGATGTAGCAGCACAACTGCACTTCGTAGGTGCACTGCTTCATGCCGTTCGTGGCACCGCCGAGTGCGATCCGGTGTTCGTTGTGCCGTGGGATGAACACGATGATCTGGACGCCGGTGCGCGCCCCGGCGTCCAGGCCGTGGAAATAGTCGCTGAGTCTGTCGTCGCTCGCCCAGGCGCGGCGCACCACCCCGACGCCGGCGCTTTGGAGCGGTGACGACCGGTAGGTGCGGGTGTCGGGGTCGTAGGGGCCGCCGAAGTAGCGGCAGATGCCGTCGAGGGCGGTCTGGATGCTCATCTGACTCTGCCGTAGGAGGCCAGGGTGCGGGCGGCGGCTGCGATGAGGCCGGACCCGTTGCGGGGGTCGTTGCGCCGGGTGTCCGAGCCGAGGCCGGTGTTCGGGAACTCGTCCTCGGCTGTCGAGTCGGGTCGCATCAGGGTGGCTGTGACGTACTGGACGATGGCGTTGCGCATTTCGGCGGGCATCCCGGAGAAGTCGTGGGCAGCCTCGTGGGCGAAGGCGGTCGGCGCGGCCAGGTCAACGGGAGTCGGCACCGGGGGGGCCGTCGCCGCGGGCGGTACCCAGGTGGGCGACACGGTGACCGTCTCCTCAGCGCCGGGCTGCCAGATGCGGTACTCGCCGCCCGGAATGATGCCTGTCGGGTCCAGCACGGTCAGAGTGCTGGACCCTGCTGCCGAGTCGGCTGCCAGTACGGTGGCGACGAAGCCCGCGGCGGTCACGCTCTGCACGAAGACGTCGCCGGACAGGGGCAGCCCGAACTGGAGCGACCCCGACCATGCGGTGTTCATTCCGCCGATGGGCATGATGATGTTCGCGTCGTCCTCAACCCAGGCCCCGGCTCCGTCGAGGGTGGTGAGTGCGACTGGGGTGAGGCCGTATCCGACGCTGATCACGCTGATGACAGGTGTGTGGTCGGCGTGGAATTTGAGGTTTCCTGCGCGGTCGACGACTGCCCGGCGGCGTTGGGTGCGGATGTGCGCGCCGAGCGGCTGGTCGCAGATGCCGTCGGCCCAACTGCTGGCCTCCGTCAGGAGAGTGACGAGGGCTGCTGTCTGGGCGTCCGGGTCGGGGTCGCCGGGGCGCAGGCCGTCGGTGTCGAGGTAGGTGGGGTGGGCGCGGAACGCTGCGGCGGACACGTAGGGCGTTGCAGGCACGGCGCTCACCTCCTGCTGGTTGGTGGTCAGGTGTTGTTGCGGGCCCAGGTGCCGTGTTCGCAGCCGTGCGCGAAGGCGCCGTCGGCCCAGCCGTTGGGGAAGCATGCGGGGCACGGCTGCCCGACCGGCTGGAGGTCGCTCTTGTCGGGTTCGGCCGGGGTGGCCTCCGGCTCTTTGCTGTCGCCGTCAGCGGCCGGGTCCGTTGTGTCTTCCGGGGTGGCGGGGTCGTCGGGCTTGGTCTCTGCGCGCTTGCGCGGGGGCATGCCTACTCCTTCTCGCAGGTGCCGCCGCAGCGGCCGCAGGTCTTGATGAATGCGGCGAATCCGCAGTCGGCGCAGCGGTATCCGCCGCGAACCCGGCCGCCGAGGTTCGCCGGGAACGCCCCGTACTCGCGCAGGGCGCGTTCGTGCTGGGCGTTGTCGACGGTCACTGTGCCGTCACGCCCGGCGGTGTACGCGGTGGTCGTGCCGGTCTGGGCGCCCTGGATGTCGATGCCGCGCACGGCACTGTCGGGCAGGCACAGTCGCGCCATGTCGTCCTCCGGGAGGGCGTTGAGGGTTGCTCCTGCGGCCCCGCACCCTCGGGCGGGGCCGCAGGAGGTAGGGGCTACGCGGCCTTGATGCCGGTGATGGCACCGTTCCAGGCGGGGGCGTAGCACAGCATCGCCCCGAACCAGTAGCTGCTGGACTCGAAGGCGAACTGACTGACGGGCCAGTCGATGCCCATGAGGTCCTGCACATTGAAGACCGCCCACACATCGGAGACCTGGGAGTCCGGGATGGGGAGGCTGTCGGACAGGATCACCGAGCTGCCCTGCGGCATCCACGGGTGGACCTCGACGGCGACACCCTTGCCCGTGACCTCGTTGATGATCGTGTTGACGACATCGCCGATGGTCACACCGGTGAGCTGGTCCTGGGTGAGGGTCATCCGGTAGTTGGACGACGTCGCGGTCTTCAGCGAGTCGCTGAGCTGCTTGCGGTCCGCGCCGTTGAGCAGGGTGCGGTCCGGGTCCGCCTTCACCGCGGTGTAGAGGGCGACGAAAGCGTTCTGCCACTCCACGCCCGGGTTCGCGGTGCTGAGGACGCCGTTGAGACGGTTCACGTACCCGGAGTCTGCTCCGGTGCAGATCGGCAGGATGCCGTCGTATCCGGCCGCGTAGGCGGTGGTGTCGGCGGTGACGGCGCTTGCGGCGGTGCCGGAGGTGGGCAGCGCACCCTGGATGGTGAAGGTGTTGTATCCGGACCGGCCTGCGTACCAGCGGGAGCCGTCTCCGGGGTCGGAGGCTCCGGTGGAGACGTACACGCGCATGCCGGTCGCGCCGCTGGGGAGGACGGCGGTGACGTCGACGACCTGCCCGTTGGTGACGGCGACGGTGGCGGCGGAGGTGAGAACGGACTGCCCGAAGTCGCCCGCGTCTGAGGTGACCTTGATGTACAGGCTGGTGGTGGCACCGGAGATGCCGACCTCGGAGCCTGCTGCGGACCGGGCGGTGGCCGTCACGCCGGTCGGGGCTGCGAGCGCCCCGAGGAACCCGTTGCCGCTCGTGCCGCGGCCCATGAGCATCATGCGCTCTTCCAGCAGCATGCTGGAGTACAGGAGGCTGGTGCGGGAGAGCTGCCGGATGTCCTGGTAGCCCTGTCCGGCGTACTGCGCGGACCAGGTCACCGCGTCGGACACGGAGAACTGGCTGTACGACACGTTCTTGTCGTACCCGGCGTAGCTGATCTTCGGGCCGCGCGCGTAGTTCAGGCTGTTGGCCGCACCGGACGGGGCGAAGTTCGTCTGGGTGCTGTCCTGGATGCCGGGGTGGATGTTGCCGACGCCGCCGGTGCCGGTTCCGGTGAACCCGGAGATGACCTTGAAGCGGTGGGACAGGCCGATGCCCTTCTTCCGCGGGATGCGGTTGCGCAGCGGCGTCGGCCGCGGCGTGAGCATCTTTGCGGGGGCTTCGAGGTCGAACGCCACCAGGCCGGAGCTCAGCGGCGAGGTGGTGGAGATGTCCTTGACGAGGTCGGGCTGCTGGGACTTGAGGTCGGTCAGCGCCGCCGTCACCGACGCCAGGGCCTCCGGGGACAGCCCCTTGATGATGTCGGGGGCGTCCAGGGCCTTGGTCAGTGCACCGTAGGCGGTGGTGGGGCGCTGGTCGAAGCTGATGCCGCGGCCTTCGGTGAACGCCTTCACGACATCCTGCGGGCCCAGCACGCGGGTCGGGGCGGTATCGACGGCTGACATCAGCTCGTCGAAGCGGGTGGACACCTCGGCCTTGGAGAGCTGCGGGGCCTCGGGGGAATCACCGAAGAGAACTTCGGCCTTGGGCAGAGCCACGACGGGCCCCTTTCATACGAAAGGCCCCCAGGAGCGGGGGCCGGAGTTGGTGGAGGGGCAGGCTCAGGCGTCGGCCTTGACGAGGAGGGCCTTGGCCCGGTCCAGGTAGCCGTCGCGCAGGTCACGGTCGGAGACCTGGTCGGCCTTGGCCTTGAGGGCCGCGGCTTCCTGCCGCAGGAGGTCGGCGTCGCCGCCGCGTGCGGTTGCCTGCTGTGCAGAGGTGCGAGTGAGTGCGGGTCCGCCTGGGGTGGGCAGCGCCCGGAACTCCTCGATGGCCTGCTGCGCCTTCGTCAGCTCCGCCGCGAGCGCCTTCTCGCGCTCCTGTGCGGCTTCCGTGACCTCTGCGACTGCGGCCTTGAGCAGTTCGGCCACGTCGGCCTTCGTCACTGCGTCGGCGGGCGGCTCGCTCGCTGCGGGCTCGCCTTCGGTGGTGGTCTGGGGGGCCTCGGGCTCGGCGGCCGGTTCTGCGGCGGGCCGCGCCGGGGCTTCGGGGGTGTCGGTCTTGGTGATGTCGGGCTGGTCGGCCAAGCCCATGTCCGCGTCGCCGTCGCCGTCCTGCTCGGACTCTTCGCGGGCCTTGAACCAGGCCAGGGAGCGGACGGCATCGAGGAGGAGGCTGATGTCCATGGCCTCGTTGAGGTTGCCCATGGCCAGCGACTCGGCTTCGGCGATGATGAGCTTGGCGATGCAGGCGATAGCGGATTCGGCGCTGGCGATGTCCCCGCCTTCGGCGCCGTCGTCGGCCTTGACGAGGTCGGGGACGACGGCACGCACGTTGCGGAGGATCTCCTCGGCCTTCGCCACGGCCTCCGCGTCGGGCTCGTCGGCCTTCGCGGCCTTGATCGAGCCGTCGGGGTTCCAGTTGTCGGGCACCAGGGCCTCCAGTCCGAGGGCCTTCGCCCGCTTGACGATGTGTGCGCGGATCTTGTTGTGATCGGCGCCGCCGCGGCCCACGGCCTTGACGGCCTTCCGCAGGTCCGCCTTGGTGCTGATCGGGTAGCTGCCGTCGCTCATCGCCGCACCCGAGGCGGCAGCCTTCTTGCGTCCGGCCGCAGACAGATCGGCCTTGTCGAGTTCGGCTGCACTCGCGTCGGTCAGGCCGTGCGCCATCTCTTCGGAGACGGATGCGCCGTGCAGCCGGATGACGAGCGACGGCGACGCAGTCTCGGGGTTGCCGTCGTCGGTCTTGACGGTCTCCGCCGACACGGTGGCGCCCCCGGCTGCGAGGGCGGTGAGAGCTTCCTTCACCGGGGCTGGGAGGCGGTCGTACACCTCGGGGAGCAGACCGAACGCTTCAGCGTCGGACTTCTCGGTGACGTGCGCCCCGTCGACCACTTCCAGGTCGCCGCCGATCCCGTCGGCCTTGGCGATCTCGAAGAGCGTGGTGGGGTTGCAGGGCCGGTCGACGACGGACACCTCGATGATGTCGCCGCCGACGATCTCCCCGCCGGGTGCGTCAGCCTTCCCCAAGGTGATCTTGGGGTTCTTGATGCCGACGGAGAACCCCTTGAGGACGCCGTGTTCGCACTTCAGGACTGCGACGGGGTCGACGATGCGGGCCGCGAGCATGTGCAGGTCGCCGTCCGCCTTGGAAAGGCCGACACCGACACCCACCGCGCGCTTGCCGTCATGCTGCTCGCGGACGTTGCCGCCCTGGCTGAACCAGGCAGGCATTGCCTGGTCGAGCCAGTCGGCGTTCAGCCGCTGCTGGTCCCGGTCCAGGTCGGGTGACGCGGCGGGCCCGTACACGAGCAGGGTGCCGTCGTCGGCTTTCTCCATCTTCGTGATGGGCGCCCACGCGTATGAGATGTCGGGCACGTGTTCTCCTTCCGCGCGGGTGCGGCTCAGGTGGTGCCGGTTTCGGGGTAGAGGGTGCAGCGGCACGACGGGTGTGCGGGCGGGTAGCGGACGCCGCTGGGGAACGCGGAGCCGACGGGAAGGGGCCCGGTTCCTTCGTTGTCGAGGCACTTCTCGCAGACGCGCTGGTCGACGGCCGTGAGCCACGACGCCTCTGCGATGCCGTTGGCCTGATAGGTGGCCACCGTCGCGGCAGACACTCCGCGGGCGATTTCGGTGACGGCGACGCGTTCTGCCCAGGCCGGATCGTCGAGGATTCCGCGGAGTTCGCGGGCGAGGCTGTCCGCGCTGCTGCCCTTCGCGAGCGCGTCGGAGAGAGCTTCCGCGAGTTTGCCGAGCCTGGTGGCCGCGACGGAGCGGATGGTGATGCCTGCTTCGTCGAGGAGCGCCCGCAGTGCCTCGGGGGTGCGGGTGAGGCGCGCTGCGGTGGGATCGCCTGGTTTCCAGTTGGACCAGTCGAGGGTGGCGTGGGCGGTGAGGACGGCTTGCGCTGAGCGTTCGCCGATCACATACCCCTCGGAGCGGAGGTCCCGGATGATGACGAGTGCCTCGATGAGGGTGATGCCCCGTGCCGTGAGCCATCCTGCCGCGTCGTGCTGCGGGGTGATGGCGGTGTCGGCGTCCGAGTTGAGGCTTGTGGCAGTGTCGGGGTCCGGCTCGTCGGTCTTCGTGACGAGTCGTTCGGCAAGCCACATTTCTGCGATCCGCCGCGTGTCGGCCGCTGCCCGCATGGCGCTGCGGATCACGGGTGTCCAGTAGGTGACGGCGGTTTGGTCTGGCCCCCATCCCGGCCATTGCCGCGCCGAGTGGAGGTCAGGCACTTTTGGGCCGGTGTCCCCCGCTTCCGCGAAGGTGACTGCCGTGTGGGGGATGTGCGGCGCGTCGGCCTTGGTCACAGTGGTGAACGCGAAGTTCCGCGCCGGGTGCGGGTTCTTCCGGGCCCATCTGCGGTACGCGGCAAGCTCCGCTTTCACCGCTTCCTCGCGGTCGCCGTCATCACCAGCCGGGCCGTTACTCTCCCCGGATGCCCCAGGCTTCCTGACGTCGGTGTCGGGGCCGTGCGGGGCGTCGAGGACGCCGTCCGCGTCGGCGTCCGCCTGCGGCGGCCCCAGTACCGGACCGACCACTTCGCCGGGGGGCGCCAGCTTCGCTGCGCCGTTGAGGAAAACGAGACCGCGCCCGGTCTGCACCATCGGCATGTCCGCCTCAGGGAAATCAAACCGGGGCATGCCCATGCGGTCACGGTCCTCGTTGCGGGTGATCCGGCCGTCCTTGAGGCGGGCGCCGGCCACCGCGTCCGCCGCTGCCGCGTCTTCCTCTTCGAGGCCGAGGAACCGGAACTCCAGCTCCGCCGGCATGCCCAGGTGCTTGCGGGAGACGTCGGTGAGGAGCTGCTGCAGCCAGCGGAGCGTCGGGAGTGTGGCCTTGCGCTGCTGGACGTCCGCCTGGCCCTCGTGCCAGCCGGTGGAGCCGAGGCCGCCGGTCTCGGTGAAGCCAAGCTCTGCGATGGTCACGTCGAAGTGCGCGGCGATCTGCTTGACGAGGAACAGGTCGTACTCGGGCTTGTACCTCTCGGCGACGTCGCCCTGGGTTTCCAGGTCCATGCCGGGCGGCAGGACCCGGAGCCGGTGGCGTGCCGCGGTGCCCCCGGAGTATGTGTCGTTGAGGTCGGTTTCGTACTCGCGGACCTGCTGCGGTGTCCACTGGGACTGCCCGTTGGAGGTGATCCACCCGGTGGGGAGGGTGCCCTCGGTGTATTCGTCGCGGATCCACTTGCGGCGGCGCAGCCACACATCGACGTCTTCGAGGGCCTGCTCGACTGCGGAGTACCCGTAGGGGGTGTGGGCGCGCACGTTGCGGCGCTTGTACACCAGGCGGTCCGAGGCGTACCCGGCGAGGACGGTGCCGTCCGCATCGGTGTCGGCGATGAACTCGCCGCGGGGGAAACCCCACAGGAGCTGCTGGAATGCCGGGTCCGGCGGTGCGGGCCGCCCGCCGCGGTGGTCGCGTAGCACTTTGATGGTGGAGCCGTCGAGGATTTCCAGGGCGTACAGGTCACCGCCGTAGGTGAGCCTCGGGTAGATCGCGACCGCGTCGAGGACGAGCTGTTCTTCGAGGAGTTTGCCGAGCCATTCGGCGAAGGACTCTCCTTGACCGGGGTCGGGCTGCTCCCAGAAGCGGGTGCAGCGCGCGATGTCGCCGGACAGGCGTTCCCGCAGGGCGCCCTCGACTTCGGAGCGGGGTTTGTCGGTGTGGTGCTGTTCGGCTTCGACGGCCTGCTTGGTGATGGTGACAGCCCAGTCGAGGGTGGTGACCTCGGCCTTGCGGATCTCGATGCAGCGGCGCGGCAGTCCTCCGGCGTCGGCGGCGTCGCGCAGCACCTTCCATGGCACGAGGCGGTCGCTGACGCCGGGCAGGTTGCTGGTGACCGGGTATTCGTTGAAGCGCGGTTCGGGTCTGCCGGTGTCGGGCCGGGGCGGGTCGATTGCGGCCGGGAACAGGGGTACGCCGGGTCCGAAGGCGACCTGCGGGTCGGTGCGCGGCAGCGGTACGGCCATGCCGGTGACCTGCTGGCCGCCGCGGGCGGCGGCGTTGGCGACGGATGCGACCTGCGCGGCAGTGAACGTCGCCGCCGGGGTGGTGGCCGGGCTGACGGCCTTCGTGACGTCGGGGTTGCTGCGCCGGAAGAAGTCACGCCAGCGGGCCACGGCACACCCCCTGGCTATGGTTCAGTGGGGAGATGGACGTACAGAAATGCCCTGCAATGGGCCCCAGCGGCTACTGCCAGCATGGGGACGGCGACGGCTTCTGGCCGGCTTCCGCCGTCACCATCGACTATCCGGTCGACTCGGTTTCCGTGATGGCCCTAGCGGAGCGCGCTGCGCCCAACCTGGATCTCCCAAATGGGCGATGGGTGTGGGCTTCAGACACGGCCTACGTGCACGTAGGCCCAGCCACGGGCATCGACGGACCCGTAGTCCTTCGCAACGTGGTGATCAGTCGCGCCGTGATGGCATCAGCGGACATCGCGGGCCTGTAACTCTCATGCGCCGTCGGCTTCACGCATCTGCCGCAGCCAGTCCATGGCCTGGGCGGCGGAATTGTCGGTGATCAGCAGCCGGGACAGTGCCTGGCTGGTGCCGTCGACCTGGTCGTCGTGGGACGAGTTCGGGAAGCTGCTGTGTTCGACGATGAAGTCGTCGATCCACGGGGCCATGGACGGCTCGGGCAGGTAGACGTTCCCCGCTTCCTGGAACGGGCTGACCGCTGAGGCGCGCGCGTACTTCGAGTCTTTCGGGTTGACCGCGATCAGGCCCGGCACCTTGGCACGGAGCTGTGCAATGACCGCTGGACCGTTGGCTTTGTCCTCGACGAGCTTGGCGTTGGCCTGCGGCCACTTCGCCGACAGGGCCTGTACGGCCCGACATGTCGCGGGGAAGTCGAGGCGGTCGCGGATCTGGTCCAGCAGGTACACCTCGGCGCCGAAGCGGGCCCACACCTGGCCGACAACGAAGTCGGAGCCCTTGGTGTCCTTGAACGCCATGTCCCAGGACTGGATGATCTCGTCCGCGCCGTGGACCGAGTTCGTTCCGTCGCTGCGCCGGGACCACTTGGGGGCCCCGTACCACCGCCAGTTGGACCGTTTGAACAGCCCGCCCTCGGCCGGTGCCGGGCGCCCCTGGTAGAGGCTGGCCCAGGTAGCGGCGCCCACATCCCGACGGGTGTCTTCCCAGTCCTTGGGGGTGCGCCCTCGGGCCGAGGTGAGGTACTCACCCGGCGACCGACCGAGCGGGTCGTCGTGGTCTTCAGCCTGGGCGGGGATGTTGATGTACCGCCAGTCGCCAGCGGACGCACCGGACAGCAGGCGTCCGGACAGGTCGTCTTCGTGCCAGCGGGTCTGCACCACGACGACTGCGGTGTCCGGGGAGAAGCGGGTGCGGGCGGTGCCGGTCCAGAAGTCCCAGCACGCCTGCCGGTAGGTCGGCGAATCGGCTTCTTTGCGGCCCTTGAGGGGGTCGTCAATGATCAGGATGTCGACGGGACGCCCGGTGAGTGCGCCGCCGATGCCCGCAGAGTAGACGCCGCCGATGGCACCGTCGAGCTGCCACTCGTGGGCCGCTGAGGTGTCGCGCCGGACGGTCAGTCCCAGCTCGGGATGCCCGCCGATGTCGTTTCGGATCACTCGGCCCCAGCGCCGGGCCACGCCCAGCTCGTAGGACACGATCGCGATGCGCAGGTCCGGGTTCCGCGTCAGCAGCCACAGAGGGAACCGGCGGCTGACGCGTTCGCTTTTCCCTCTTGCGGCGGCATCGAAAAGATCAGGCGCTTGCAGTCGCCCGCAGCAACGTCCACGAGGCTGCTGTCGAGCAGATTGAGGGCCGCAGTCTGCACGGTCCGCGGATCCATGGCGCGGGCCAAGGAGCCAGGGGTGGAGTGGTTGCCTGCGGCGTACCGCTGGCGCCGGCGCTCATCGCGCTGCCGCTGCTGCAGTTCGGCCTGGAGTCTCCTGAGTTCCCGGAGCCGTTCAAGTTTCGCTTCGAGGAGGGGTGATGCGGTGGAGGTGTCCAGCATTGGGCGCCTCCCGCTTCCGGTGGTTCCTCGCGCCGTCGCTAGTCGACTGGTTCTTCTTGGACGGGCGGGGCGCTGTTGAGTTCAGCCGACAGACGTTCGATCTCCGCGTCGACCTGGTCCATCGTGAGCATCTGAACCTTGAGGGGCTTGTCGAGGCCGAGGAGCTTGGCCCGCCGGTCCTGGATCTTGAGGAGTCGATCGATTGCCGCCAGTGTCGGCCCGTCATCGATAAGGACTTCCTCCGTGTCGGGATGCCGGCCGACTTTTCCCGAGGGGGTGATCGCGTAGTGCTGGGTGCGCAGGACGTTGATCGCTTCGAGTGTGAGTTGATCGAGCCGGGTGAGTTCGACTTCCCGGTACACCTCGACGCTGGTGCGCTGTTCAGTGAGGCGGATTTCGAAGGCGCGGCAGAAGTCCTTCGTGGCCGCGCTGCGGCTGGAGTAGCCGAGTTCCTCCCAGATGTCCTCGAAGAGGCGTCCTTCGAGGCGGGCGTTGATGAGCTTGGTGCGGCGTTCGGCGGTGGCGGCGCGTTTCCCGCGGGAGGCGGTCATGGTTCACCTCCCTCGGTCAGTTCCAGCCGGGTGGGAGTTGGGGGGTGGGCGGTTCGGGGTCGGGCGTGGGTGCTGTTTCGGGGGTGCAGTTGCAGCCGGGGAGGTCTGCTTCGGCGGGTGCGGTGCAGGTGGCTTGGTGGGTGAGTGCGGCGGTGTCTTGGGTGATGGCGTGGTGGATGCAGCCGTGGACGATGCGGGTGGCGTCTTCGAAGCCGGGCATCGGCGGGAAGACGGGCGGGGGCAGCGCGGGGTCGGCGAGGAGGACCACTTCGTCGCGGCGTCCTTGTTCGATGGCCTGCTGCTCGGCGACCTCTGCCCCGGTGAGGCGGCGTTGCCAGTGGACGAGCGCCGGGGTGCCGCACAGGCCGCACACGGGGCCGGTGGGGGCGAGCGGTGCGGGCTGGACGTCGGGCGTGGTCACGGCGCCTCCTAGGCGATGGCAGCCCAGTAGCCCTGGCCGCCGACGTTGCTGGACATGGTGATGCTGGACGGCATCGCGGTCTTGCCGGTGCCGTTGGTGGCGTACAGCAGGTTCGCGCCGGTGAGTGCGCCATTGAGCATGGTGGGGCCGCCCTGGCCGCCGCAGCGCGGTACTTGCGGGGCGGTTGCGGCGTTGAAGATCAGGCTGGCGTAGTAGGTGGCGGCCACGAGGTTGAGGGTGCCGATGGTGGCGGTTTTCCGCCCGAGGGAGGTGATGTCGGCGTCGATGCCTGCGCTGCCGAGGAGGGTCCCGCTTGCGTCGAGGAGTCCGGCCCAGTTTGCGCCTGCGGTGGGCGTCGCTCCGGCTACGGCTACGCCCCAGTAGAGGGTGGTGATGGTCATGGCGGCGGGGACGTCGATGGCCATGAGGTATTGAGTGCCGTTCGCGGCGAGGCTTGCTGAGGCGCAGAGGCGCGGTGAGTACGTCCACGCTTTGTAGCCGAGGGGTACCTGGGGGGTGTCCTGTCCCCAGAGTCGCCCGTAGACGTTGGCACCGTTGAGGACGTCCATGATCAGCCGGTCACGGTGACGCGGTACTGGTTACTGGTGGGCGCGGTCGCAAAGGCGAGGGTGATGGTGTTGACGTCGGTGGCGACCCAGTCGGTGAGGACCATGGCGTCGTCGGATACCCGGCGGAGGCCGACGATGACGTCCTTGGTACCGAGGTTGTGGGTGACCGCGATCGAGGTCGCAGAGCCGTTGCCGACGCTGGCGGCGGCGTGCCGGGCGATGATGGACGTGTCCACCGCTACACCGCCGCCCGCGACGCTGATACCGCCCCCGGCCGCGGCGACGACGGACAGCGTGTTGCCGGTGCGGGTGAGGCCGTTGCCTGCGGTGGGGAGGTTCGCGCCGCCGAACTGTGCCCAGACCAGGGCCGTGGTGCCGACGACGGGCGTGTTGGTGGTCTGCGTGTAGGCGTTGTCGGCGTTGACGGTGCCGGACGTGACCAGGACGGCGGCGGAGTCGAGTTCGGCGCTGCTGTCGGCGTCGGTCGCCCGGGTGGGCGCACCGCTGGGATTGACGACGTAGATGCCGTTGTCGGGCTGGCTGGTCTGGTCCTTGATCAGGATGCGGTCGCCGGTGACCAGGCTGACGCCGTCGATGGACTGCCCGTTGGCGTAGGCAGTGGCCAGGGGGCCGGTGGTGGTGGTCGCGGCCCGGACGGGCTGTTTCCACGTGAGGCCGGTGAGGCGCGCGTCAAGGTACTGCTTGGTGACGGCGTCGGTTGCTGAGGCGGGGTCGGCGAGGTTCTGGGCGCGCTGGTTGTTGAAGTCGGCGCCGGTGAGGAGCGGTACGGCCACAGTCGGCTCCTCTCAGGAGCACATCGCCGTTCCGGCAATGGCGGTCGGGAAGGTGATCACGGCGAGATTGTTCGAGGCGTGGACGATGTCCGCGTGGACGACCGTGCCGCCGGTGCTGATGACGGCGACGTTGGGTGTGCGCCCGAGCCCGTGGTTGACCTGCCAGGTGGCCGCCGGGCTGGACTGCGTGTGCAGGTAGTAGGAGGCCCCGGAGCCGCCGCCGAGCGGTACTCCCCCGCCCCATGCGCCGCTGGTCTTGGGCCCGTAGAAGACGGGGGCCGACGGGTTGGCGTTGTCGATGTAGAAGTCGCCGTCAGTCCCGAGTCCGGCGTCTGGCGGCCCGCTCCCGTGGCGCATGCCGTTGCCGGGCGGGCCCTGGACTCCGACAGTGCTGACGACGACTGTGGCGGGGAGGCTGACGACGACTGCGTCCACGATGCCCCCTACGGCGCGGCGGCCAGTGACGTGTTAAAGACGCCGGTAATCCAGGCGGTCCGTGCGTCCTCGTCGTCAGCGTTAGCCCATAGCGCGTGTGCGTAGGCGCTCTTGCCGAGGAGGGCAGTGGCCGAGGCGGTGAGGGTGATAGTCAGGGTGGAGGTCGGCAAGTCCACTTCGATGGAGCCTTGCGGCCCGACTGTGGTGCTCACCGAGACGATTGGGTCGCCCTTGTCGGTCACCGACTTTTGGATCGCGAACTCCCATGGAAGTCCGGTGAGATCAGTGAGAACGCCCTCGCTGTAGAAGGTGAAAGCGCGGACCCATCGGCTTCCCGCGACGGCGTTCAGGTTTACCTGCTCCTGCGCCACAGCCGCCCCCGTTCAGTGCGCTTGGACGGCGTGCACGAAGAACGGGATGGTGAACGGGCACAGGCCCGCATAGGCGAGGCGGTCCCGGTGCGGGACGGTGGCCGGGAGGATCGCGGCCAGACCCAGCAGGACCATGGCGACCAGGTAGCAGACCAGCTCAAGCATCAGGAGCCTCCTACCGGCTGTACGGCTTGTGGCGGCGGATGGCCTCACGGAGTTGCTGCTCGGTCAGGGGCTTGCCCTGGACGTGGACCTCGATCCGGGCGTCACTCGTCGCCGACGCCTTGGCGTTGAGGTCAACGAGTTCACAGACGGGGCAGTGGGTGACGCCGACGTGCAGGACGGTGGCATGCCCGCAGTCGGCGCAGGGAGCCGTGAGGTGGTCACCGCGCTGCGGCTTCGCGGTGCAGTAGGCGGCAGCAGGAGCAGCAGGCTCAGACGGCGGGACGCCAGGTGCGGTGCCCTGCATCTGCTTGCGGCGGGCGGGCGACGGGTATCCCATCGGTCACTCCTGCACGGTTTCGGTGTCGGCGCTTACGGCGAATCCGATGGGCGGCTTGGCGACCGGTTCGGGTGTGGCGTCGAGGAGCCGCCGGGCAGTGGCCTCGGCTTGCCGGAGTTTCTTCCGCCCGTTGCCTTTGACGCGGACGTGGACTTGCTTGTCGCCGGATACGACGGTGAGACGCACGGCTACTCCTCGTCGGGTTCGAACTCGTGGCATCCGCAGGGGCGCTGGCCGTCGCTGGCGCGGCATGCCCCGGTGGCGCGGTGCTCGTCCTCGGCGTGGCCGCACAAGCACCAGGCGGGCGGAGAGGTCACGGGCACGGTCGCTCCCGTCTGCTGGCTATGGACGAGTGCGGAGCGGTCCGTCGTCGGGTTGGTTGCCTCGCGGCCCGGCCCGTCTCCGGGCCGCGAGGGGCGGGCGTCGCCTTCTGGCATCAGCCCGCAGCCCCAGCAACGGCGAACCGGCGGGGCAGTCAGTGTTGGCGCGGTATGAACGCGTCCGTGATCGAGTCGGGGCCATCGGTCGTGCAGCAGGCGGGACACGGAACCCCAGCACCGCACCCGCACGCCCCATGGCTGCACTTGCGGGCACCGATAGCACCCTCGGCGCAGCACAGCGGACCCCATGGCCGGTCCGGATGGTTCTCACAGACGTGGCCGGTGTCCGCACAGGTGACGCAGTCGAGCAGCATCAGGCGGCTGCGTAGGTGCGCCGGGCGCGTTCGCGGGTCGCCTTCTCGGCGGCGAGTACGTCCATGGCGCGGTAGCGGGGCCAGCCGGTGCGGTTGATCGGCTTGATCTTGCCGCGCCGCTTCCACTGGTAGATCACGTCGGCGGTGACCCCGGCGGCCTCGGCGGCTTCGGCTGTTGTCCAGGTGGTGGAGGTGAGGCTGCCGTCGATGACCATGCTCACCTCCTGGAGGCACACAAAAGGCCCCGCGCCGTTTCGGGTCGCGGGGCCGTTCGGAAGCATGGTGATCCGGTCAAAATCTGACACGGATCTTGACTTTCGTCAAGCTGCCTGCGTAATTCGGGTCTGCGAGGCGAGTGACCTGGTGTGATCCGCGTACTCGGCAGGCGTCAGCAGCAGCGCGCAGGCGGCATTGCGGCACTCGATGTAGTCGTCACCATCAGCCCGGAACAGGGTCAGCATCTCGCAGCGCGGGCACGGCACCCGGTGGTGCTCCAGGCGCGGGTCACGGGCGGTGAACCGTTCGGCGGCCCGGTGCCAACCGGCGATCTGCGAGGCCGGGTTCGCGGAGTCACGGTCGTGGGTCTCGGTCGCGGCGGGGTGTTCGGTGAGCGCCCATTCGAGGTGCACACCCAGGAAGCGGACGGCCTCGGTGACACCGGCGCCTTCCGTGCCGCGACCGGGCCGGGTACGGAGGTGTCGCAGTTCGCGGATGTCGTCCTCCAGTTCCAGGAGTCCGCCGACGATGTGGTCCGTCAACAGCCGCGACGACTGGCCGGGCCAGGAGGCGTGGGTGGCGGAGGACCGGCCGATCGTGCCGACCTTGGGGCCGCGGGAGCCGTAAACGGCCTCCAGCCAGATTGCCGCGATCAGTTCGGGGAGGTCGGCGAGTTGCTGGCGGGCGCGGGTGGTGCAGTGCTCGCAGTGGAGCGGCTGGCCCCAGTGCGGGGAGAGTTCGTGCAGGGTGCCGAGGGTGGTGCGCTCTTCCTCGGCGCGACGCCAGGCGTGGTTACAGCGGCCGGGGCATGAGACGGGGACCTTCATGCCGCACCGCCGATGGTCGCCATGATGATCGAGATCAGCATCTGCAACGCCTGGTTCTCGGTGAACCCGGCGTCGACGTAGGCGGTGTACAGCTCGTGGTGTTGTACGGCCATGGCCGCGAGTTCGGTGATCGGAGACTGGGGGTCGTCGGGCACGGGGGCCTCCGGGGTGCGTGACGGTACTGGTCACATGATGCGCCCGGTACCGGACAGTGCCCGGAGGTGTCAGTTGGCCGTCCAGCCCCAGGCTTCGGCGAGGATTTCGACGGTCTGGCAGGGGGCTTCGGTGGGGTCGCCTGCGTGGGTGCGGCAGGTTCGGCAGACGGGTGGCGCAGAGTGGTCTCCGTCGCAGCCGGATTCCTCGCAGGTGCGTTCGCTGAATCGCCCGTGGTCCGGTACTGCGGCGTGCAGTTCGAGCAGCTTCCGGTCGGCGGCGATGCGGCGGAGGACGGCGGCCGGGTCGTTCGCGGCGTGGAACGGCTCACCGTCTTCGTCGCAGTAGTCCGTGTGCCAGCACGCAGACATCGCCATCTCGGCGATTTTCTGCCGTTTGTCCAGGGCGTCGCGCAGGTAGGCCAGCGGGTCGGTGGTCACTGGCCACCGCCCTTCAGTGCGTCCCGGAGCATGCCGGGTGTGACGACGACCCGCCGGGACAGGGCCTCGATGCGCTGCTTGAGGTTTTCGAGCGCGTAGTTCTTCTGGTGCAACTGGTGGCGCAAGTCGGCGTCTTCCTGGTGCCAGAGCAGGTGCATGGCCCGGTCGGCGGCATTGGCGACCGGGTCGCTGGTGTCGGCGTCGAGCGGTTGACGCCATCGCAGGTCCATGGTGTCGTCGCCGACCCCGAAGGCGAGCTTGCCCTCCACTGGACGCCAGCTGATCCACCAGCCGGAGAACTGCATCGCCTGACCCGTCCTCGGATCGGGCCAGAACACCTCGATGTCGCCGTTCGGGTACCCGTCATAGGAGTGCTCGATCTCCCAGCCGAGTGCTTCTAGGCGCTCCAGAATCACGGCCACGAACAGCCGGTGCGCCTCTTCCGCGTCGCTCATTCGTCCTCCTGGCAGGGGCAGCCGCCCTTGCATTCGCCGTGGGATTCGCAGACGCCACCACAGTTCTCGTGATCGCACGGCCCGTAGATCACGCCGTTGATGCACCGGTAGTAGTCGCCGAGCGGGTGACCGCACGGACAGCGGGGCGGCGGCGCCGGTTCGGGGTCGCATTCGGGGCAGCGGTGGATGCCGTCCGGGTCAAGGCGCAGGCGCGGCTGGTGCGTCTTGTGCGCCTCGACCGCCGCCGTGTACGCCTCCCGCAGAGCAGCCTCTTCGCTCACGGCCGCCATTCCTCGAGGTAGTCGGGGTGGTCGGCGTACACGGAGGCGGCGCAGCGGACAGCGAAGCCGAGCCCGGTGGCCCATCCCGTTGCGTACTCGTAACCGCCCCTGGGGAGATCGTTGACAGCGACGCTGGCGTACTCGTCCAGCAGGGCCCGATTGGCCTCGACTTCGCGGAGCACCCGCGCGGGGTCGTGACGCATGATGTGGCGCTCGTCCGCCGCCATCTCCGGATCGAACGATGCGATGCGGATGAAAACGGTGCTCAACTCACTGTCGGCGGCGCGCGCCATTTCCTCATCCTCGGCCAGCCGGGCGCGCAGGAAGCCGATCAGGTCAGTGGTCATGCGCTGATTGTGCTCCCACCACCGGACAACACCGGTACCCTCAAACACCCGACACTCGTTCTCGATACATGCTGTACTAGGCCCATGCCCCCACCAATCCGCCTCACCACACCCACCATCGCAGTCATCGACGCCCTCCTCGCCGCAGCCGCCGACAACCCCCCATGGGGCCTCTCAATCTGCCGCGACGCCGACCTCGGCCCCGGAACCGTCTACCCCATCCTCGACCGGCTCCTCAACGTCGGCTGGGTCACCACCCGAGACGAAAACAGCCCCCACCCCGGCCGCCCCGCCCGCCGCTACTACCAACTCACCGGCACCGGACGGGCACAAGCACACGCAGCCCTGCAAGCACGCCGCAACCGCCAGCAGGCATACCGCCCCGCGGCCGAACAATGATCAGATCCTGCAACCCGCACGGCATGGTGCCCGCCAGTCCCGCCGAGGGCTACACCGGCTGCTCCGCCGACGGCCAACCGGTACTCATCCCCTGGCAACTGCTCGTTGCCGTCGCAGTCATCCTCGTCGTCGGCGGCGCCGCCGTGACCGCCTACCGGATGCTGGTCTCCCCGGCCAGCCTCGTCGGGCAGGCTCGCGACCTCGCCTGGATCGCAGGACGCCCCGACATGCGCGAGCCCTGGCACGACGCACTGGAAGCATCCGCAGAAGTGTCCACGGCGCAGGCGCGGCTCACCGCGTTATCGCTCCTGCGTGCGGCGGTCAGGCTCCGGCTCGGCGGCTGGCTGGGCGGCGCGTGGAGACCCGTCGACTGGGTCCTCGTCTCCCCCTCCCGCACGCAAGCACTCACCGCGATGGCGGTCGGGGCCGACGCGGTGTACATCGAATACGCGAACGGGCTGACGTCGCTCCTCACGGACGGCTGGGGATGGTGCGGAAGCTGCGGTCTGGCACTGATCAGTCTCACTGCCTGGCTGCGGCGCGTGCGCAGCATCGAGCTGGCGGAGCGCCGCAGGCAGAACGACCGGACACCGTAAACGCCGTACCGGAGTTCCGCTGTTCGCCTGCCGCCGACCACCACCGCACGCCACACTCCTGCCATGGCTGTCGTGTACTCGGTGATGTGTGACACGCGCGATGAGGCGGAGCAGGCAATGGCGCGGTTGTGCGAACTGCTCGGCCTCGAACCGTCCGGGCCGCCGTCCGAGGTCATCGGACGCGACCGGTGGATGGGCCGCGCCCGACCAGCCACACCCGCAACAGACCAGCCGGAGCACTGACCGCCGAACCCCCGTACACCGTGCACGGGGGTTCCCTGACGGCAACCGCCGGACGTAGCGTGACATTCGCGGCCGGTGGGCTGCGACAGCGGAGACCCCGGTCGCGGGACTCCCCTCGGGAATCGACCCGGCCACCGGCCGCACCCACACGACGATGCCCCCGCCGGGTTCCAGGCGGGGGCATCGTGCTGGGCGGTCACGCAGCGACAATGAGCGCCGCAACGGCGAGGCACAGCAGGTGCGCCGTCTGATCGACATGCTGCGCGCCGCCTCGCGTGCGGAAATCGGCGGACCCGGTGTTGTCCATCCACCGGGCGATGGGCCACCTACGGTCGATGAAGCCGTGACTGACACCCACCCAGGCGACGGCGGCGACGGCCCGAGCCACGGGCAGGTGCACCCCGTCGAGGAGCGCAGCACCGGCGACCAAGGCCAGCGCGCAGGCGATCACGTGCGTGGCGGCATGCGTCAGATTCGCCCGCCAACCCTCCGCAGTCCGGTCGGCCTTGTGGGTCGCCTGGTGATCAGTCTGGACGGCGTAGTCAGCAACCATGTGCGCAACGAACAGCAGGACGAAAACGGTGGCGAACACGGGGGGCTCCTTCGGCGCGGGCATGGGACGGCCCCCGTCGCAGCATGGGGCGGGGGCCGAAGGGTCGAGGTCAATGGCGGTTATCGATGCGAATGTTGACCTTGCCGCCGCCCCCGCTGCCAGCGCGGAGGAGCGCGGCAGCGACGAGGCACGCGGCGAGATAGCCGAGCGCGGTGGTGGCACCGGCCATCGCGTCGAACGCGATCGCAGCACCCCAGCCGAACAACGGCGCGGCCGCACCGGCGGCCATGATGCGCTGCGCCCACGGATCGACCCGAGATGCTGGCGCAGCAGCAGACTGGGGCGGGTAGATCCACGTCGGTGTGCCGTCGAGGAGATTCGCGACGAGGACGGGCTGGCCGGGTGCTTCGGGGTGGGCCGGGTGCAGCGGTTGCTGCAACGGCGGCGACACGGCCTCAGGGGCGGTTGGCGTCTGCTGGTCGGCGGCGGGCATATCGGGGGGCCTCATGTCTGGTCGGGGCGGACGGCGTACCGGCCGTGCCGCGGCTTGTGGATGCGCGGATCTGCGCCGAGCCAGCGGGTGATGACGTCGGGGTGCGGGGCTTCGGTGCCGGGGTGGAGGCGGGTCAGCGCGTCGATGATCGCGGCGGGGCCGATCCCTTCAGGGCCGGAGCCCGCGACGATGTCGTAGACCATCTGCCGCCGCGGGTCGGGTGTGGTGGTGTCGGCGGGGGGCTGCCAGGTGGCACCGCCTCCGTCGAGGATGCGGCGGAACTCCCGCTCCAGGTCGGGGTCGCGGGTACTGGCTTCGCCCATGGCGTCGTGGAGTTTGCGGCGTGCCGCGTCGGCGTCGTCGAGGACGGCCTGGACGTCGGAGTCGTTGCGGGCCGTGTCGGGCTTGCCCCAGTCGGCGGTGACGCCGGAACCGCGTGCGGGGCTGGCTGTTGGTGCCTCGGGTGCTGTCGCAGGCGCGGGGCCGTTGCCGAAGAGGTGCTCCGTGCCGTCCCACCGGTTGGTGTAAGCGTTACCTGCGGCGCGGACGGACAGGTCGTCAAGAACAGGGCGCAGGTTCGCTGCGCCGGCGACGATGTTCTTGATCTGGTCGGGCTTGAGGCGGTAGATCTTCACCGGCCGGGCGGGGTCGTCTTCGAGCTTCATGAACCCGCAGCCCGGATAGGGGGCTTCGTCGGGGCTGGCCTTGTCGTTCCACCCGAAGAGGTAGTTCATCTCCACCTCGTCGCTTTTCATACCGATGCGCAGCGCGGACTGCTTGAGGAGCTGCGGCTCGGACACCACGTCCTGGGTGGCGCGCAGGGCGGCGTTCAGGATGTTCACCGCTGCGGCGCGGGCGATCTCCATGACCTGCACGAGGGTGTCGCCGGTTTCACGGAGCACGGGGTCGCGGCGGGCGCGCGGCGAGAACAGTTCAGCGATCTCGTCGTTGTTCAGGGTCAGTGCGGGCACGGTTGCGTCGACGGGCAGCTTGTCGTCGTTGGCGGCGATCTCCCGTGTCTTGTATCCGGGCTTGCGGGCCTTGGCGATCCGCAGGGCGGCCTGCGCCATGGCCAGCGCCTTCTCCGGAGTGTCAGCGACCCAGTCGATGGGCGGCCGTCCCGGCCGGCCAAGGGCTTCCCAGGCGTGGAGCCACGGAAGGGCCAGGCCGCCGCCGTTGAGGTCGATGACCCACGCCAGGTTGTCGGTCATCCGCATCTGGTTGGCGAGCTGCACATTCATCAGGTTGGTTTTGCCGGAGCCGCGGCGGCCGACGATGAGGGCGGACCGTTGCCGCATCACCGGTGCGGCTGGCTCTCCGTCCCGGTACACGCCGATCGGGGCCGGTTCGTTGATGGACAGCGGCGTGTAGTCGTCGGGGTAAGGAGCGTCGGCGATGAGTGCGTTCGCGGTGGCGACGTTGATGAGGACAGCGCCGCGGTGCACACCCGGCCCGACCTCAATGCCGCAGCCTTCAGGCAGGCGGGCATCGGATGCCATGGCGTCGGAGGCTGAGGCGATGTCCCGCCACTTGGCGCCTCCGGGCCCGAACTCCCCTTCGAGGGTGAACCCGGAGCCGGTGGCCCAGTCCTCAACGCCGACGATCTGCACGACGGTGCCGTTGCAGACGCGGGCGATGCGCTCCTCCCACTCCTTGGCGGTCGCCGCCCGCTTGCCGTCCAGCGATGCCCGCCGGGCTTCGGCTTCGGCCGCGGTCTTCTTCTCCGCGGCTTCGGCTTCGACGTGGTGGGCACCGGCCATGGCACCCCCGAGGCCGAGGGTCCCGGCGATGAGGGTGCCTATCCCCCACTGGGTCCAGGGACCGTTGGCAATGGCCCAGGAGCACCAGGCGCCGGCGCCGAGCCACGCTGCGGTGCGCATGGCGAGGGTGGCTGTGGTGACGCCTTTCCGGAGTCCGGCGATGTGGGTGCCTGCCCAGCCTGCACCGGCGGCGATGGCAGCCCAGGACGTGGGCATGCCGGTGACGTTCCCGGCCCAGCCGACGGTGAGGGCGGTGAGCCCGCAGTTGATCGGGCCGGTGACGGGGCCGTGTCCGGCATCCCAGTCCATTTTCACGGGTGTGCTCCGAATCGGTGTGGTGGTCAGGAGGAGGTGGTGCCGAGGTTGGTGGTGACGTCCCACATGCGTTCGCCGGCGGCGCCCTTGCGGGGGTTGCGGAGCCGGTCGAGGTCGACCTGGTGGAGGTTCTCGAACGCGGGCCGCAGTTCGGTGGCCATCTCGGCGGCCTTGAGCTTGAGGCCGTGGATCTGCCGCATGATTTCGATGATGCGCGGGTCGAGGGGGAAAGCGGCGTCGGCTTTCTCGACGCTGATCTTGATGGCTTCGGCTTCGAGGCGCAGGGCCTCTTCGAGGCCGGTGAAGTCCGCGCCGACCTGGAGCATGCCGGTGGGTTCGTAGGCGGCGGCGATACGCGCGGCCTCCATGGCGGGGGCGACGAAGTGGTGTCCGGACACGGGGCTGACTCCAGGAGTTGTGGTCGGGGGCGTGCTTGCGGGGCGCCGCACGCTGCCTGCGACGGCGGGTGGTTCGGGTGCGGTGGCGTTTTTGGCGGCGCGGTGTCTGCGGTGCCGCCCCCAGGTGTCCCGGAGCCGGGCGAGCGCGGCTTTGCGGTCGCGTTTGCGGAGGCCGGTCCAGGCTGCGGCCAGTACGGCGCGGAGTCCGTCGATGGCGCCGTGACGGATCTTCTTCGCGCGGGCGGCGGCGTTTTTCCGGGCCTTGACGGCGCGCTCGGCCTTCCACGCGGCCTTGGCGCCACGCCCCAGGGCTTTGGCGGACCGCACGGCCGGGGACGCGGGGCCGAGGGTCCTGCGGGCGGCGGCAGCAGCACCGTGGCCGACTGCGGCCAGGGTTTTGCGGGGCTTCGAGCCGGGTGCCGCCGCATTGCGGGTGGTGCGGGCGACTGCGGCCTTCAGTGTCGGGGACGTCGGCGCCTTGTTCTTGCGGTTCTTCTTGTGGAGCTTCAACAGTTTCGGCGTGTTGGCGTCGGCGGCATGACGGCCGCCACCGCCGCCGGGCGTGGCGCTTCCCGGTGCCGCCGACCCCTTCCCGGCACCGTGCCCGGTCGGGCCGGTGCCGCCGCCTCCGTGGCGCCTCGATCCGCCGGAAGCGGAATCCAGTCCACCTCTACTGTGGCCGCCGCCACGGCCCGCCGCAGGACGCCGCCCGCCAGCAGGCGAAGCAAGGCTCCCCCAGTTGGCGGTGGCGCCACCAGGGCGGCGCCCGCCGCCGCCAGAACCGGCGCTACGACGGGCCGCCATGTTCCGCTTCACCGTGGCGCGGCGGCGCACGACAGAAGCCGTCACCCCGGCCGCCACGAGAGCGCCCGTGGCGGCCAGCGCCACGACGCCACCGGTGGCGTAGGCGGTCGTCGCCACAAGGGTGGTGGCGTTACCTGTTGCGGCGAGCGCCGGGGCCGCCGGGAGGCCGCGTTCGGCACGGCGGCGGGTGCGGCCGGTCTGCTCGGGCGGCACCGGAACGGGCCACTCCGACGGCCATGCGAGGACCGGCGGCGGGGGGGATGACGCCCCCTCTGCGGGAGTGCTGGGTGCCGCAACCGGTGCTGCCGGTTCGGCGGTACGGGCGGCCACAGGGGGCTCCTTCGTCAAGCCGATTCCGACTCCGGTCGGAGTCGGAATCGGAACGGGGATGGGGATCATGCGCTGATCAACGTGACGGTCGGTTCCGACTCCGACCGGTCGGAGTCGGGATCGGAGTCGGAATCAGGAGGGGCTCTCATCCGTCGGTTCCGGTGAGAGGGCGAACGTTCTCCGATCCGAGGGCGGCGAGTTTCGGGTCGTCCTCTTCGATCTCGGTACGGAGCTTGTTCGCGTACTGGCGGGAGGTGTACCGAGACTTGATCCGGATCAGTTCGGCGATCATCTGGCTCTCCAGGGGCCGGGTGCCGAGGCTGCCGTAGAGGCTGCGGATCGCCTCCTTCGCTGCTTCACGGCTGCCGGGTGCGCTCTTCTTCCGGAGCGCCGCACGGGGCGCCTTGGTGGCGGCGCCACGAACGTGCCCTGTGGCGTCGGGCTGGGGCGCCACGGGGGCGTTCGTGGCGGGTGCTTCGTGGCGCGTCCGGGGCGCCATGGGGGCGTGCTCCGTAGCGTCGCCTGTGGCGCCCATTGGGGGCGGGGCTGGCACCGTGGCGGGCATCGGCTGTGGCGCCTCGGATGCACCGTCAGCGGTCGCTCCGAGGGCGCCAATCGGAATGCCATATCGGCTCAGCCGCAGCGGGATCCGCGTCTCGACCGGAGCGGCCGTCCGCCACGCCCGCCCGTAACGGGCACGAAGCCGGACCCGGTAAACCAGCCGGTCCTGCTCGCGCCGGATCGCCTCACCGTAGGTGCGGATTTCCCACAACTTCATGCGCCGCCATAAGCGGAACGTCGGCCACGGTGCGAGGACCCAGCGGGACAGGCGCACGGGCTCGATATGCCGGTCCGCGGTGATGTCCGCGAGTCGGCCGACTGCGTGCCGGCCGGCTTCGACGGTGACGATGAACAGCACCGGGATAGAGGCGTGCATGGCCACCCCGAGCGGGCGGGGCCAGGATGCTGCGGCGTTGAACGCCACGGTTGCAGCGGTCAGCAGCCAAGCGGTCTGGCGGAGTAGCGGGAACGGAATGCGTTTCCAGGTGAGGAGCATGTCGAGGGCGAGGAGGACGACGATGCCGGCGTCGATGCCAATGGGGAACACGTTGGAGAACCAGCCGAAGCCTTGCTGGCGGGCGAGGCGCCGGACGGCGGCGTAGGACCCGGTGAAGCCGATTCCCGCGATGACGGCCGCGCCCACGGCGACTATGCCCACGAGCACATGTTGGGTGCGGGGCGTGCGCTGGGCGTCGGGGCTTGTCACGGTGGGTCCCTTCGGGGCGGTTGGGGTGCGGTCTGCGGTCGGTTGTCAGCGGGTGGTTGGCCAGTTGTGGCCGGGTGGCAGGGTTCGGGTTTCGAGGCCGTCGCGGAGGACGCGCGTGAATTCGTCGTCGTCGGGGAGGTCGGCTTTTGCGGCGGCGAGGAGGGCTTCGGTGAGCTGGTGGTCGGCGAAGTCCTGGCTGCGGTCGCGGCGGAATGTCATCTGTCGTTGTCGTCTTTGGCGGGCGGCGGGGTCGGGAGGCTCATGAGGAAGGTGATGGTGTAGTCGCCGTCCGCCTCGTACTCGATGTCGCTGCCGGTTTCCGGGTTGGCCTGGCCCATGGCGGGCTCCTCTCGGTGGGTGGTGCAGGAGGGTCCTGGTCAGTCGAGGAGTTCGTCTTCGGTGAGGCCGCCGGGGCAGTCGTGGATGGCGACGCCGTCGCTGGTGATGATCACGGTGGTGGTGCCGGTGCCGTCGTCGGTCTTCTCGGTGGTGACGGAACCGCCGGGGTTCTCGGACATTGCTGCTCCTGGGGTGGGGTTGGGGCCCGGCCCGCAGCGGGGGGTGTGACTGCGGGCCGGGGGCTTAGTGGGCGCCGGGGTGGAAGGCCCGGTCGTGGACGGGGCAGAGGAGTGTGCTGGTGCAGCAGGTGGGGGCTTGCTCTTCGCGCACGGGTTCGGGTGCGGGCCAGTCCTGGGCGGCGGCGTAGTCGGCGTCAGCGGCGGCGTGCTCCTCGGCGGCCGTCACGTTCGCTTGCCTCGGTTGATGGCCTCGGTGACCGGGCCGAGTCCGGCGGCGCCTTCCTCGATGATCAGGTGGCTCACCAGGCGGGTTGCGCCGTCGATGTCTCCGTTGTTGACGGCGGTCTGGATATCGCTCGCACGCTGGTCGTGGAAGTTCTGGTCGTTGTTGCGGCTGAACAGACCCATGACGGTCCCTTCGGTCAGTTGGCGGTGGGCCGGTTGATAACGGGCTTGTCGATGTCGCGGTGGCTGACCTGGGTGCTGATCCCGGCAGCCTGGAGGCGGCAGGCGATTTCTGCGGCTACCGCGGCGGCGCGGTGGCGTCCACCTGCGCATCCGATGGCGACGGTGACAGCGCTGCCGGAGGGTCCGGCGAGGTATCCGAGAACGGCGCCCTGGACGGCGTCGATGACGATGCCGATGCCGGGGGTCCCCAGGACGGTGTCGACCACCACCTGGTCGTGGGCGGTGAGTTCCCGCAGGGCCGGGTTGATGTGCGGGTCCCGGAAATGCGCGCGCAGGTCCAAGGTCAGATGCGCGGGCGGCGGGGCGTCGTGGAGGTAGCCGAACGAAGTGATCCGCACGTCGGGGACGGGCTTGGTGGTCATCGCCACCACCCCTTCTTCTTGGGCGCGGGTGCCTTGGCTGCGGCTTCGTGGCGGGCGGCTTCGGCGTCGAGTTGGTTGGCGCGGTCGAGGTTACGGTTTCTGCTGGCCAGGAAACTGGCAGCGGCTTCGGGGTCGTAGCCGCGGCGACCTTCGCGGCCGATGGCCCAGATCGCGTTGTCGTCCTTGGCGGCTTGGGCGTCGTGTTCGGCGGCTGCTTGGCGGGCGCGTTGGGCTGCGGCAGCTGCCTGGGCGCGCTGGTGGGTGACTTCGGGAGATTCCATGTCGCGGAACTTGCGGCCCACGGTCACCAGCCCCTGACGGTCATGGCGAGCCTGCGGTCGTGCGGGTCGGCGGGCAGCGGCGGGAGTTGCACGGGCTTCGCGGCGATCGCCCGGTCCAGGGCGGCGTCCTCCGGACTACGCGGGGCGGGAACCGGCTCGGAGTCGGCGCTCATGCTGCCGCCCCCTGCGCCCACTGCCGGTATTCGTCGTAGCCCTGCCGGTCGCGCAGCAGGTACGCGGTCTCCGTCTCCACGCGCAACCGGGCCGCATCCACTGCGGGGGCGGCCTTCGGCTGGCAGACGTGGGCGCTGCCTGAGAACGCGGCGTGGCACTCCGGGCACTCCGTCAGATTCGAACGCGGGCTGCGGGCGCGCCGCAGCAACTCATCCGCATCCGGGTCCGAATCGGTCGGGGCGGAAGCGGAGGGGCGGAGCCGGGTCGTGCTCATGACGTGACCTCCTGGGCGGGATCAATCAGGGACGCTCGCAGGAACTCCGCGACGGCGGACTCGGGGATGCGCAGTCCGCGCTTCCTCAGCCGCCCTTCGCCGATGCGGTGCGCACGGAGGCGGCCCGAGTCGGCGAGGCGGTAAACGGTGGAGACGTGGACATCGAGGCGGTCCGCGACCTGCTGCGCCCGCAACAGCGGCTCATCTATGGCGGTCGCCGTCGTCGGGGCGATCGGGTCGTGGCACACGGAAAGCTCCTGAGGCGTGGGCGAAGGGGCGCACATCTTCTTCGAAGAGGCACATCCTCAGTGAAGCTGAGTTCTTCGAAGAAGGCAAGCTCTTCTAGCTCGCACGCCGCCGGACCACGCTGGGCACACAACGAAGCCCCCCACCGCCGAGGCGGTGGGGGGCAGGCAAGTCCGCAGTTCAGGACGAGAAGACGTACTCCAGGATGTAGTTGGACCCGTCGAGCGTCATCTCGTTGACTTCTACGAGGCGGTCGTTCTGATCCGCTGCGATGCGCATGATCTGAAATACGGGAGTGCCGGGGCTCAAGCCGAACTCGGCCGCCTCCTGAGGCGTGGGCATCCTCGCCCTCACCTCCTCCTTGAACCGCGCGGGCGCATGACCGATCTCAGCAAGCCGGGCATACATACCGCCGGGCCCCGTGTCGGCCTGGGTAATGGCCGTACCGGCCGCCAAGCTCATCGGCACATACGAGACTGCGGTCTGAATGAGTCGCTCCTCCACGTAGAAGCGCCGGCTCCGGCAGCACATACTCTCGTCGGACCCCAGGAGTTGCACCACGTAGTCAGGTGCATCGACATCCTCGTTGACGTCCACTTCGACGCGACGCGGGCGGTCTTCCAGGTCCACGTCCCAGATTGACCGCCCGGCGTGCCATACCTCCGAAGAGAGCCGTTGGACCGCGGGCCGTCTGATCGGACGGAAAGCCCGGACTGTGACGCCAACCCCCTGCCTGCTCTCAATGAGGCCCTCAGCGCGAAGGGCATCCAGGGCCTGCCGCACCGTTGACCGAGCGGCTGCATGCCGCTCCATCAGGCCGTTCTCGCCTTCGATCTTTGAGCCCGGCGCTAGTTCGCCGCTGAGGATCTTCGCGCGCAGCTCGTCCGCGATCTCCTGATGGCGGCGTGGCCCCCGCTCGGACTTGCTGGGCAAGGCGTTCCTCCTAGATCGGCTTCTCCAGAGATGTTAGCTACCGACTAGTTAGGGTGCGAACTCTGCGAAACCCTTGCAGTTCTTCGAAGAAGTAGTCAGACTCAATGCTACGCACCGCCGCTTCAGGAACGGAAGTGGTCACCCTGCGCACCCAAGGAGACACGCATGCCCCACGCGGTCTGCGTTCCGGCCATAGATCACAGCCGCCGTGCGCTTCGCCTAATCGGGGCAATTCGAATATGTCAGCGCCGCAAGAAGGGAGACGGCGCCGATCTACCCCAGTGCACTCGTTAGTGCACACACTGAGTTGTGCACAAAAGTCCGAGTTTGGAGCTTTCGGCGGCCGTGACTAAGCTCCGTGCCACAAGGGCCAGTTGATAGCACTAACCGCTTCGAATGGTGGGTGGCGAACGCTCACCATCGGGGCGATCAACGGGGGCCCTGGCTCGTGCTTGACAGAACCCCACTCCCTGGACCACCCACGTAGGGGTACGGTCCCCCTCAGCACCGGCTCGGGACAACGAGGCAGTGCCGTTCGACCGTCGAGTTTGAGCCATCCCGTGGAGGGAGCGGACGTGCTAACCACAGTGCAAGGATTCATAGAGTTAAGCAACGGGAGGGTGATGGGGCACCTGGTCAGCCCGTCTCTCGGTATCCAGAAACTTAACCCTGACCTGCGAAAACTTGAGGGTATTGGTTACGTCAGCCGGGGTTCGAACCACATCTGGTTTTGACCTTGGGGCACGTGGCTGGTTCTAGGGTTGAGACAGCACAACGGCCGGAGCCCAAAAGGCCCCGGCCGCAGTAACCAGCGGGTTGCCGCCCGCTGATCAGTAGAGGTCCCGTCCTTGCGAGATAGGAGAACTCTGTCCATGAGCGTAGCAAGCAGCGGCATGCCCGCACATTCGTCGGCCGCCCCTGAGGCGGCCACTCCTCCCCCGGCTTTACCCGCTCCTGCCTCGTCGCCTGCCCCGCGCCGTTGGTTGCGTCGTATCCACGGCGGCGGTGTGATCACCGAATCGTGCCCTTCGTGGTGTGTGGCCACCCATGCGCATGACCAGGGGGGGATGGTGGGTGACCTGACGCACGACTCGGCGGCCGTGGCGATGCGGCTGCCGATGCGGGTTCAGGGCGGTGTGGACGCGGTGGCGTGGCCGGTGCTGTCGGCGATGGTCCGGCAGTGGCCGTACGAGGACGACGGCGACAGCGCCCGCGCCCGCGAGCCGCACGTGGCGTTCGAGCCCAGCCCTGACGAAACCCTGGAACTGGACGCGGACGGCCTGGCTGTGGTGATTGACCAGATCCGTGCCCACGCCGACCGGCTGGAGCAGGTCCACGCGCAACTCCTGGCCGCTGTTGCCGAGCACGAGGCGGAGGTAAGCCTGTGAGCATCGAGCGCTTTACGACCGACGAGTTCGACATCGAACTACGCCCGGACGGCGACGCCTTCAAGGTGGTGGCAGCGGGCGTGGCCCGCGCGCTGGGTTTCCACTCGGCGAAGGACATGCTGCGCACCGTCCCGGATGCCGAGAAGGGGTGGGAGACAGCTCCCACCCCTGGCGGCGAGCAGCAGGTCTGGCATCTGACCGAGCCCGGCTTCTATCGGGTCATCGGGCAGCGGCAGGCGAACCGGGTGAAGGATCTCGGAGTGCGCGAGCAGGTCGAACGGTTCCAGTCCTGGGTGTATGGCGTCGTCCTGCCGGACCTCCGCAAGGAGGCGAATCCCGGCACTCCCCCGCTGGAGCTTCCTCCGCCGTCCGGTGTTCTGCCGTACCGGGATCAGGCGGAGTTGCTGGTGTTGCTGCGGCCGGTTCTGCCGGAGCCGTATGCGGTGGCAACGGGCAAGGTCATCATGGCGCGGGCGATGGGTGAGGTTCCGGCGCTGGAGTCGTCGGAGACGCCGTTGTACGCCGCGGTGTTCCTCGCGGAGCAGGGCCACAAAGCCAAGACCGTGGCGAAGTTCCAGTCCGGGTTCGGGGCGCGCGTCTCGAACCGGTACTTCAAGGTCCACGGGCGGCGTCCGGGCAAGGTGCCGGGCCCGGCCGGGTCGCGGATCGACAAGGTCGTCGCGTACACGGAAGACGACCGGCCGCTCCTGACGCAGGTGTACGCCGAAATGGCCGACGTCATCAACATGTTCGAGACCGGCGGCCAGCAGGCCATCGGGGCGTGAGCACGAACTGCCCGCCACCGATGAGGTGGCGGGCAGTTCCATGCGCGGATTAGGTCAGGAAACGGACTCGCACGGGTTGCCCTGAGCCGCCCCGCCGTTGGCGATCCCCTGGGCACACACACTGCCCGCACCCGACGTGAAGCTCGTGGAGTAGTAGTTCCCCTTGCTGCCGAGCCAGGTCTGCGTGCCGCTGTTGCGGCTGCCGCCGGGCCAGGTGATGTGGAAATACCCGGTGAAGCTGCTGTTGCGGGCCCACGCCTGGACGAGGACGGTGCCCCCGGCGTTGCCGGAGACGTAGATGCACGTGTTGTTGTTGCATCCGGTGGCGGATGCGGGGTGCATGGTGCTGGCCTGGGCGGTTCCGCCGGTCGCAACTGCCAGGGCTGCTGTGACCATGGCGGTGGCTGCGACTGTGCTGCGTAAGCGCTTGATCCGCATTGGGTTGGTCCTCTCGTCCGGTCCCGGGTTGCCGGGGTCTTTGACGGTAGGAGCCTGTGGGAGAGCGATGTGTCCGCGTTGCACTGGGGGTATTCGGCTGCAATGAGTGCAAGGCGGGCACCGGGTGTGTGCTACGTCCTCTGCCGACGCGCAAGGCGTCGCCAGCAACGCCACCCGCAGAAGCGGCGGCGAGGGCACCCCGGTCACTTGCTGCCGTTCGCTCGTTTGGACGCTTTGTCCATCATGGGTGGCAGCATCACGCTGTGACCTGCTGGTTTATTCGGGGCAGGCAGTTATGGCGTGGACAGAGAGCAACTTTTGAAGTAGCTTCAAAGTCATGACGACTCAAGCAGTCGAAGCGAACTTCTCGGAGCTGATCAACAAACCGAAGGACACCGTCGCCCGCATGCAGGGCAGCCTCCGTAAAGGCATGCGCCTGCACCGCAGGGACGACGAAGACCTCTACCTGACCACTGCGGCCCGAGCCGAAGAAGTCACACAGGTCGTCGACTCGACCACCCGGATGTTCGTTGCACTCCTCAAGGAAGACCCCGCCGCGGCAGACCTGCTCACACGGGTCTTCCCTGAAGCATTCCCCTGGGTGCGGTTCCTGCCCCCCATGGATGTCCGGCGCTTCCTTGTGGACTTCATTGAGACCGCTCGCGCCTCGGCCGATCTGGGAACCGTCAGTCCGATTGCCCAGCTCATCACTGAGTGGCGACACACCGCTGAGATCTACGCGGACCCCGATCTGTACAAGGCGCTGACCGCCGAAGGCGACGAGGACTTCGGTGATGTCCCCGAGCCGAAGGCGACCGACGAGTGAGCTTAGGCAAGGGCGACCCTGTTCCGCTGCCACCGGACAAGGGCGAGTACCACATCAAATTCGGCACCAGGGCTGCCGCCGAGGGATGGCAGCAGCTCAGCGCCCAGGCCACCGGCAACACTCGGGATGCCTGGTTCCTGATGCGCACACAACCGGCACCGACGGTACCGAATCCACGGCACCACCAGCTGCGAGGTGATCTCGCCTACGGCAAGCGGGGCGGCGAGTTCTGCCCGCAGTGGCAGCTAGAGGTGACCGGTGGCGGCCGCGTCTGGTACCTGTTCGATGAAAAGCGCCAGACCTGCTGGGTCGTTTACGCCGGGACTGGGCACCCGAGCGCGACCGACAAGTAGCCCAGCCGCCCCGCCACCAAACTGGTGGCGGGGCGTCGTCATGCCGGGATGCACGGGTTAGCCGACGCCAGCATTCATCTCATCCGTCGGCATGACGAACCCCAGGAGAGTCGACCCCATGACAACCTTCATGGCGTCTCCGGAGCACGGCGAGTCGCCGACGTCCGCATTCGGGTCTCCGGCGCATCCGGCTTTGTCGAAGGCGTCTGCGGCCCTGACGTACTGGTTGATGTTGGCGAGCGTCTTGGCGTACTCGTCGGAGGCGCCGGCGTTGTTGATGTCTTTGACGATGCCTCCGTAGGCGTTGATGGCGTCGGTCATGGCATTGACGCAGCCGGTGCTGCCAGAGTCCTGGCAGGCGATGACGCCGGGCCCATCGCTGAGGGTCTTCAGTTTCGGCGCCCACTTCGTGGAGAGCTTCACGGTGACTGCGGGCGCTGTTGTGGCCGACTCCGTGGTCGGCGTGACTGTCGCAGCGGTTGCGGTGCCGCTCGGGTCCGCCTTGGCGTCGTCGCTGGCACGTCCGCCGCAGCCCGCGAGGGTGAGTGCTGCGGTGGCCAAGGCTGCAACCAAGGCCACGTTCTGGCGGGTCACCGGATGTTCCATTGGCCGGCTTCGTCGGCGAATCCCGAGTTCATGGCGAACTGCACGGTGCTGATCTTCGAGGTCTTGGGGACTTCGAAGGCGATGTAGCCGAGGGCTTTGTCGCCGGTGCGGAGCTTCAGGGTGCTGGCCATGGCCGGTCCGGCGGACACGTCCTGGAATGTGGTGTCGAAGCGCTGGCCTTCGCTGTCGGAGACTTGCATGCCGTTGGAGGGGCTGTCGTCGTAGACGGCGGTGCCGGTGTTGGTGATGCGGATCTGTGCGGCGACGAAGCGTTTACCGGCGTCGGGTTCGCTGAATTCGTCGCCGCCCTTGGCGGGGTCGACCCATTTGAGGAGGGTCACGGCGACTTTGGATCCGTGGTCGAAGCCGTGGAGGGTGATGGTGTCGCCGATGTGGGCGGGCGCCTGCTTGGTGGCGGCGGGTTTGTCGGCCGGCTTCTTGGCTGAGGCACTGGTGGTGGTGGCGGGTTTGTCGGCGCTGGTTTTGACGGTGCTGTCGCTGCTGCCGCATGCGGTGAGTGTGAGCAGGAGTCCGGCGGCGAGCATGGTGAGGCTGGCTGTGCGGGTGTTCATGTTCCCCCCTGGTGCGGTTGTGGGGGGAGCTTGGCAGGCCGGGGGGCTGGCTCGGGTGGGTGTGACGCAGTCGTGACCGTTGATCACTGATGACCGTTTCTGATCATCCCGGTCGCGTTTGTCACGACACTGCAACTTGCCCGGTTACCTGCTGGTACGCCTGCGATGCTCCCCGCCTCAACCGCACCGCCTTGGGGGGCACCATGTCGCAGCAGCAGCCAAGCCAGCAGTGGGGCACGCCACCACCCGGAGGGCCAACACCGCGCCGGCACATGTCGAAGCGGAAGCGAATCGCCCTGTGGTCGACAACCGGGGCGGTCGGGTTCCTGGTGCTGATGTTCATCATCGGCACAGTCGGCGGCCCCGCGAAGAAGAACACCAGCGCCGAGGCGACGCCGAGCCCGTCGGTGAGCAGCAGTCCGGGCCCTGTCGCGACCGTAGCTCCCGCGACCACTGCGGCGCCGACCCCGACCACTGCGGCCCCGGCAAAGACCGCCGTGGCGACGACGAAGGCACCACCACCGCCCAAGCCGAAGCCGATCCGGACCGGGTGCGGGCCGATCCGCGACGTGATCATCTGGATGCGCGTTCCGGCTTCTTCCTGGTGGCCTTCTTGGCGGCCGTCTTCTTCGCCGCCTTCTTACGGGCGGCGGTCTTCTTCGGGCTTGCCTTCCGCTCCCCCATGTGGTGAACATCCGCGTCCTCCCCGCGATCCGTCCTGGCCTTGTCCGCAGCCGCCTTCAGTGCGGCCATGAGGTCGACGGGGCCTTCCGGGTCGGAGCGGCGCTTGGGTTCCTTCTTCGGCAGATCCGCGTGCTCGGTCTTCGCCGTGACCAGGTCCGCAACAGCCGCTGCGTACTCGTCATGGAACTGGCCCATGTCGGTGTCACCGAGCGCCGTGACGTAGTCGAGGGCCGCCTGAAGTTCGTCGTCCGACAAGTCCACCTCACCGCGGGGCGCGGCGTCGCCGGCGGTACGGATTTCGTCGGGCCAGCGGAGGCGTTGCAGGACGAGGACGTCGCCTGCGGCGTAGACGACGCCGAGGTTTTCGCCGCCGCGGATCGCGTATTTTCCGACTGCGGCTTTGCCGGAGCGGGCGAGGGCTTCCCGCATGAGGACGTAGGGCTTCTTCCCGGCGGCGTTGCTGGGGGTGAGGAAGTACGGCTTGTCGAACATCTCGCCCGGCACGCTCGCGAGGTCGAGGAACCCGGAGACCTCGATGGTCTTGGCCGTCGGCAGCGGCAACTCGTCGAGTTCGGCGTCCGTGATGGGGACGAGGGTGCCGTCGGCGGCTTCGTAGGCGCGTCCGATGTCGCCCTGCTCCAGGGTTTCGCCGTCGAGCTCACAGGTCTTCCGGTACTTCACCGGGCCCATGTCTGCGGTGTGGACCTGCCGGAACGCGATTTTGTGGGATGAGGAGGCGCTGACGAGCTGCACGGGTATCGCGACCAGTGCAAACGTCAACGTCCCGGACCAGATCGGCGACGGCATACGCGCTCCCTCAGCTCGCCCCCACGGCCAGGCTAAGGCGGGAACCGGAAAGGTGCAGGTCGGGGTGGTGCAGGTGAGGAGGACCACCGCTCATCCTTCGGGCAGCGTGTCCTGCTCGATCTGGAACCGTCCGGGGCCGCGCACGGTCCGCTCGCCGAGCTTGCGGCGGCAGTCGTCGCCCATGCCCCGTCGTCGCGACACGGCGTCCTTCAGCGGGTGACCGCAGAGCCCGCAGCGGACGACGCGCAGCCCCGCCGCCACGGTCTCGGGGAGGCCGGGCAACGGGGCCGGGGCGGGGGTCATGTGGACAGTGTGTCGCTACCGGCGGCGGCGCGCCCAGTAGAGCCTGAGCAGTGCGGTGCTGGCCGCGCATACAGCGGCAAGTGCGTTCAGGGCGGCGGTCAGATGATCGAGCATCCGGGTCTCCAGTCGTATGCGGCATGACGAAAGGCCCCGCCGGTGAACTGCGGGGCCTTGGCTTACGACGTAGTTCTGGGGTTTGAGCGGGGAAATGTTTGGGTCGGATTTGCGATTTCCCGACTTGTTACAGGAATCCAGCGGCTGGGTCGGTCAGTCCGCGCGCACCATCTGCATCGAGATCAACGCCGAACCCGCCGACTCCCCTGACATTTGATGCCGTGACTTGTACCCCCGACCTGGCGTTATCGAGTCCGTGAGCGATGAACTTGATGCGACCGGCAACGGCGTGAAGAACGGCGTGCGCTTCCGGGGCGGTCTGCCTGACGACGATGTGGTCCACGAGGCTTTCGCCGCCCGTCCCCTTCCGTCGCCGGAAGAGGCAGGACCCGTGCACGCCGACTCCCCCACCCCCTGACGTCACCGCCCGGCCGCCCGGTCGTGGCAAGGACATGCGCACGCCGCGCCACAGAATTTGCACTGTGCTGGCTTCTTCGCCCCGGCCTGCCCAGTCTTGCCCTGGCAGTAGGCGTGCTCACCGTGCAGGCAGCCAGTGGACAGGTAGGCGTGGGGGGCGCCCGGCTGCTCGCTTCGGGGTGTGGGTGTCGGGCCGGTCACGATCCGCTCCCCTCAGGCCGGTCGGCGGGCGGGGCGAGGAGCGTGCGGAGGTCGTTGAGGTCTGCGCGGACCGTCTTGGCCCATGGGTCGCGGTCCGTCTCGTCGAGGACGTCCTGGAACCCGGCGGCATGGGCGGTGAGACGGCGGGCCACTTCCCGGACGCGGGCGAGCGCGGCCTCGGCGGCTGTGATGCGCGTGGCGTACTCGCCGAGCAGGGGCGCGCGCCGGGTGATCTCAGCGGACAGCACACGGGCGCGTTGGCGGGCGCTGCGCCACGCTTCCCGGTTGCGACGGGCGTCGTCACGAGCGGTGGCGATGTCCTCGCCGTATGCCTTGATCCACAGGGCATCTCCGGCTCGGGCGGCGTCCCGATCGGCTTCGGCCTTCTCGGCGCGTTCTTCGGCGGCCCGGCAGGCGTCGAGGAGCCGGGCGTGCTCCCCGCAGGTGGTCTCCCAGGTGATGCGGTTGCGGTAGTCGGCCAGCTCGTCCAGGTGCGGCTGCACGACGGCGAGGACGGCGTCGGCGAGCGCATCGAGGTCGCCTCGGCAGAGCGCGCAGTTGTGGAGGTAGGTGTGGCCGGGGCGTCCAGGTGCGGTGTGGTGGTCGAACCGTTCGTGGCCGGGGCGGTAAGTGCTGCCCTTGGTCGGCGTGGTCCGGAGGGCGTCTGCGATCTGGTCGCGGAGCGTGCCAGCAGGCGTGGCGGGGGACCTGTGCTCCTCGACCTCGAAGCTGCACAAGTTGTGGCCAGCCTCTTTCTGGCACTGGCGGCCGTACCCGTCGAACTCGCTGTTGGGGCACTGCTCGGGTGGCCTGTTGGCGTTCATGAAGCAGGTGTCGGGGTCCACGCCTTCGCAGTTCGGGCAGACGTGCGGGCCGTCGTCGGGGGTGGGGGTGTGGTCGGTCACGGGCGGGGCTCCTCGGCGGTGCAGGGGCAGTTGGTGGCCTTGGTGAGGCAGCAGGCGCAATACCAGTGCCACGACTCGGGGCAGTCCTCGAACGCCTTCCGCAACCCCTCCCAGAAGAAATCGATGCCGCAGCCGTCACAGCTCATGAGGTCGGAAGGACAGGACACGCCGCCCTTGCGCGGCATCCACGCGTGAGCGAGAGACGGGCAGGCAGGGTCGTGGTCGCGGACTGCATCACGTTGGCCGGTGAATCGGCCGCCACCGTCCGGATTGTCGAGCCACACCAGGAGGTAACTGGGCGGGACGGGTTCGGGGGTGCGACCGCTGCCACCGTCGGCCCGGACGGCACGATCCCGGACGGCTGTTGCGATACGGGCACGGAGCCCACGGGCCGGTGTGGTGTCAGGCATGGGGCTGCTCCCCGGCGGCGGCAGGGGTGGTGGGGGCCAGCTCGTAGCGCATCGCGAAGTCGGTGGCCTCGACGATCCCCCAGCGTTCACCGTCGACGCAGACGACCCAGTCGCCAGGCTGGGCCAGCGGACCGGTGTCGCCATCGCCGAGCCGCAGCGTCGTTGTCGGGCCGGCGCCGGACGGGTGGCGGAACGGGATGCCGTAGCCCATGAGGGTGCCGACAACAGCGCCAACGGCGGTCAGGTCGCCGGGGATCCACTGCCAGGCTTCGACGTCAACAGGCTTGGGGCGGAAGTGCGGCACGTGCTGCTCCTTGGGTGGTGGGGTGGGGCCGCCCCCGCGGGCTACGGGGACGGCAGGGCGGCGGGTCAGGGACGGCCGTGGGCTGGGCAGTAGTCCCGGCCGTCGCGGGTACGGGTCCAGCCCTCGCGGGCCAGGTGCGCGTGCAGCTCGGAACCGTCGGAGGTCGGCAGCGGGCAGCCGTGCTCGTGATCGCACTGGCCAGCGCCCGGCTCGCGGTGGTCGCAGCGGATGAGGTGGACCACGGCGGCGTTCACTGTCCGCCCCCGAGGATCGCGTCGGCCAGCGCCAGGGCGGCCGGGTCCGTGGTGGAGCCCCTGCGGACGGCCTCGGCAGCGGAGTCGAGGAGGTCGGCGATCAGGAGCCCGACCGGGGGGTGCAGGGTCGCGGCGTAGACGGCGTGCTGGGTGTGCATGTAGGCCGGGCGCACGGGGGAGCCGCCGCGCAGGAGGAGCGGCCAGGTGATCAGGCGACCGTCGTCTCGGGTGATGTGGTCGCCGTAGAGGTAGCTGCCACTGCCGGGGTTATCGGGCAGGCGCTGCTCGGTGGTCCAGTGGGCGGTGGGTTCGCCGTTGGGGGCGGTGCTGGCGGCCCGCGCGAGCGTGCGGAGGTGGGTGGCGGCGGCCGTGAGGCGCGCGGCCGGGTCGGTGGTGGTCATGAGACTCCTTGGTGTGTGGTGGTCGTGCCCGGGGCGGGATTCGAACCCGCAGGTGGGACCGTGTTTAAGACGGTTGCGTCGCCGTTGCGCCACCCGGGCGGGGCGGTCAGGCGCCCCGGCGGGCGTTCATGCGGCTGCGGGTGAGGTGATCGGTGAAATACGCCTCGGCGAGGCGGCGGGGGCCGCGCTGGTTTGCGGGGAGCTTCAGCCGGGTGCGGGCGCGCAGCGCCATCGAGACGCTGTGACCGATGCGGGAGGCGATCTCGACGTCGTTGAGTCCGCAGGCATGCAGGCGACGGACCGCTTCGTCGCGTTCGCCGACGGTGGTGTGCTCGGGTGCGTCGCCGTCCACGATGCGCTGGACGGCGGCCTCGTCGATGTCTGTGCGGGACACGCCGTAGGGGGTGTGCAGGACCGTGGCGCGCTCTGGGTCGCCGGTGCGCCACGCCCGCTGGTAGCAGGCGTTGCAGTAGCCCTTGCAGCGCCGGGGCCGGGGACACCACGCGTTGGCGCAGGTGGGCGTCGGCCCTTGCGGCGGCTGGGCCGTGGTAGCGCTGGTGGTCATGCGGTGATCGCCTCCGGCGTGCTGCCGTTCTCGGGTGCGGCTGCCGAGGACTGCTGCTCGCGGTCCTGCTCGATGCGCGCGGCCAGGTCCCGGAGCTGTGCGGCGACTTCGGCAGGGTCGTCGCCGGTCTCCAGGCGACCGGCTGCCATTGCGGCGAGGCCGGTGAGCGCGGTGATGGCGCGGTGGTCGGCGGTCCGGCGGCGGTCGCGGTGCTGCTTGTCGGACATCGCGGCGCGGGTGAGGTGCTCCTCGTGGGCGCGGTCGCGGAGGAGTCCGGCGCGGGACAGGAGCAGCACGACCCCGGTGCCGTAGTCGTCTGCGTGCACGAACACCCAGCGGCGCTCGTGCACCGCGTGAATGGCGGCCTGCTCGGCGGGGGTGCGCGGATCTTCTTCGCGCAGGATGGCGAGGGCCTCACGGCGCGGCTCGCACGGGTACTCGGTGCAGCGGGCTGCGGGGCCGTTGTGGGTCTCCCTGGTGTACGGGGCGATGTGGGTGGCGGCCGTGTTGCGCGCGGCCGGGGACGGAACCGGGTTCTGCTGGCTCATCGGCTGGTCTCCTGGTTGGCGGGGGTGCCGTCGGCGTGCTGGACGAGCCGGTAGCCGGTCTTGCGGGTGGGCGACGCGTGCAGGTGTCGGGTGGGGATGGTGCGTGGGCGCAGCTCCCGCCCGTCGGGGGCGATCGTGATGACGGCGACGTTCGGAACGCCCCAGCGACCGGTGGGGGTTGGTGTGCCCTTGATGCGGATGCGGGTGATGACTCCGTGGCCTGGGTCGTAGGACTCGTACTCCTGGCCGGGCTCGATGGTGGTGGGGTGGGTCATGGTCGTGGGTCTCCGTGGTGTCGTGGCGGGGCTGTGCGGGCGGCTGGCGGGCGATCGGGGGTTCGGTCGGGTGGTGTTCGGGTCAGGTGAGGTCGAGGGCGAGCTGTTCGTACGTCGCGGGTTCGTCGTCGGTGTACGTCCGGCCGCGCATGAGTTCAGCGACCATGTCCGGGCTGTTCCGGCAGTGTTCGAGGAAGGCGCGGTGCCCGGTTCGGGTGGTGAAGTCCCAAGGCGGCCCGGTGGCGGTGGGCGTGGTGGTGGTCATGGCGGTCTCCGTTTCGGCGGGGTGCAGTTCGGGCGGGACGGGCCGTGTGCCCGCGTGCGGGCCTAACTCGGGTGCGGGCCTAGCGAGGGGCGTCCGCCGCCCCAGAGGCCGGGAGAGACGGCCCCACGGCCCGCGATGGGGTCACGGTGTCCGGCGCGCCCACCTCCCGCCGCAACACGGTGAGGTCGGCGCGCGCCCGCTCCAGGGCGGCGACCCCGGCCCGCAGCAACTCGCCCTCCTCCGCCGACAACCGGCGCGCCGCACGGTCCACCACCACCCGCAGCTGCTCAGGCGACGGGGCAACGGTCTTCGACATCAGCACTCCTTCAGTTACAGGTCAGGAACACGACGCCCGCCGCCACGGCAATGCCCGCGGCAACCACCAGCAGCGGAAAGGGGGCCCACCCGGCGTGGCGCTGGCGGGCGCTCACGCGGCATCAGCGGCGGTGGCCCGGGCCAGCAGGATCCGGATAGCGGCGGCGGCCTGCTGGGGCACGACCCCGTTGCCGAGTGCCTTGAGCTGCCGGGTGCGGGACAGGCCGGGGACGCCAGTGACGTGGCCGGCGGGCAGGCCCATCAGCCACTCGACGAAGGCGGGGCTCAGTCGGTTTCGAGCGTCAACTGCCGCGGGAGCGGGTCGCCCGAGGACGTGTTCCCAGTGTCGGATGGCGGGTTCGTAGTTCCCCCACGCCAGGACGCCGGCGCTTCGCACAAGGTCGTCAGTTCCCGGGGCAGGACGCCCTGCATCAGCTCGACCGCCTGATCCAGGCTCGGCGAGGAGCTGGACTGGAGAATCGCCGAGCGGCCCGTGCGCGTCGCCGCGACCCGGGGCGTCGGAAGGAGCTGCACCACCGCTGACGGCAACGCGAGGTCGCCCTTGCTGCCCCGCTGGTTCGGGCCGCCCTTCTCGCCGTCCGAGGCGCGCGACGTCGGCAGGAGCGCGCCCTTCAGCGTCGGATTGCCCCGGCTGTACGTCGCGCTCTCGCGCTCCGCGTCCGCCGCGACCGGCGTCGGCAACAAGGTGGCCCGCAGTGATTTCCCGCCCTGCTTGCCCGATGCGTGCTGTCCGCCCGTTGCCTCCGAGGTCGTTGGTGTCGGCAGCAATTGCACGGATTCCGGCAGGCCGTCGCCCGCCCAGGTGCGCCCCTTCGCGTCCCGTGCTCTCGGCGTAGGCAGGCCAGGCGAGGACGAAAACCCGGCTCCGCTGGTGTGGTGCGCCGACGTCGGACGCTCGAACGACTGTCCATTCCGCATTGAACCTGAGGTCGGCCAGGTCTCCGAGTACGGCGCCGAGAGCGCGAAGAACCCATCCTGCGGGGGCGTTCTCATCCAGATCTTCAGCGTCGGGTCCCAGTCCGCGATCGGCTTTTGAGGAGAGGAGTCCTCGGACATTTTCGATCACCACCAGTCGGGGGCGTAGGTAACGGATTGCACGGACGACCTCGCGCCAGAGGCCGGAGCGGGTGCCCTCGGTGAGGCCGGCGCGCAGGCCGGCCACGCTCACGTCCTGGCAGGGGAACCCGGCAGTGAGGATGTCCACGGGTTCAACGGCCGACCAATCCACGGCTGTGATGTCGCCGAGGTTCGGGGTGCGCGGCCAGCGGTGGGCGAGGACCGCGGACGCGCCGGGGTCAATGTCGGCGTGCCAGGCGGTGGCACCGCCGAAGGCGGCCTGCGCGGCCATGTCGAGGCCGCCGTATCCGGTGCACAGGGAGCCGATGCGCAGGTCGGAATCGGTCATGTCGGGCATGCGGCTTGTGCCTTTCAGGCGGCGGGCGGGATTAGCGCCTGCGGTCGCAGGCGTCGTGGTTGCGGCAGGCGGTGCGGTTGCCGGTGACCCAGTCGGGTTCGCGGACGTAGAAGCCGCGGGTGCCAACACGTCCGCAGCGGTGGCAAGCGCGGACGCGAACCTCCCGGGCCCGGGACCCGTGGGCGGGGCCGACGATCCCCCGCACCTCCATCTGGTCAAGGAAAACCGCGGCCGCCGCGAACGGGATCTTCATCTGCCGGGCGAGGAAGCTGGCCGAACCGAGCCGGGCATCAGCCACGAGACGGATCGCCACGTCCAGGTCCGGGTCATCGGTGATCAAGTCAGGCATTGGGGCCTCCGGGTTAGGCGGCGGGCGGGGCGGGGCGTGGCGGCTGGGTGGCCGTGCGGATGGTGATCTGGGCGACCAGATCCTCAAGGCCGACCGGATCAGCCGGCGGCAGGGGCGGTTGCGGGCCGGCCTGCACGCCCCACGAGCACGTCCAGGTGTGGCCGCAGCCGGGACACCGGTAGGCGGCTATGAGGCCACCGTCGCCGTCCGGGACGGCCATGGCGGGGCGGGCCACGATCCGGCGGCGAGGACTCAGGCATGCGTCGCACGTGTCGGTGTAGGGGGTGATGGTCACCAGATCGCTCCTGTCGGGGAGTAGCCCGTGATCGGGTCGGTGTCGATGGGCGTGTAGGAGGTCCAGGGCCAGTGGTCGCCCTGCTTGAGGTACTGGGGCCATTCGCGTTCGTCGCGCAGCCCGCGCCAGGGAAGGAAGCGGCGACCGCGGCAGCCGTCGGCGTTCGACGCAGACTTCTCGTCTTCGACGGGGCGCAGGCCGAAGCCGAACTCGGGCCAGCGCATCCACAGGCTGGAGCCGAGAGGGCGCAGGTTGCGGTGAGCGCTCTGCCCGTTGTGGTGGGGTGCGTGCGCTTCCATGAGGACCGCACACCCGGAGGTGGCGCGCGCCTCGTCGATGACCGCGGACACTTTGCGTGCAAGCTCTTCGGAGTTGGGGTCGCCAGCGTGCAGCCGGTACACGGGTCCGATGATCAGCAGGTCGGGCTGGAGCTTCTCGACGCGGCGCATCAGCCATGCCCGGTCCGCGGGCCGGGTCAGATCCAGGCCTTCTGGGCGGCACTCGATGTGGAACATGCCGCGCTGTAGCGGCCGGTCGACCTTGGCGGCGGCGTCGAGGAGAGGCCGGAACTTCCGGCGGGATACCGGCGCCCCGTTCTCGCAGTCCAGGACGAGGACCCGCTTCGGCTCGGCGTACTCCCAGGTGCGGAACGGGTGCAGGCCGGCCGCAGTCGTAACGGCGACCTGCCGCAGCCAGGTGGACTTTCCGCCGCCCTCGGTAGCGGTGAGGATCATGCGGTCGCCGTACTCCAGGAGCCCGGGAATCAGCCAGTTGTACGTGTCCTCAACGGCGACGAAGTCGAGGAGGTCCATGGTCGGCAGGTCGGCGTTGGCTTGACCGCGGTCGCGGATCTCGCGGGCCCTTGCGACGGCAGCTTCGACGAGGCCGAACGTGTCGCCGCTCGTGAGGAGCGCGGTGCGGGCGGTTTCTTCGCCGTGCTCAAGCAGCGAACGGCGCAGCGCCCGGTCGACGATGATCTCGGCGTACTCGGTGGCGAACGCGGAGTGCGTGCCGTTCCCGGAGAGCTCGAAGATGTACCGCTGGCCGCCGACCAGGTCGAGTTCGCCGTCGTCAGCGAGGCGCTTCGTCAGGGTGATCGGGTCAACCGGCTGCCCGGTGGCGGACATTGCGGCCATCGTGGCGAGGATCGTGGCGTTCGGGCGGTTCCAGAAGTCTTCGCCCTGGACGGTGTCCAGTGCCATGGCGAGTGCGTTCGGGCTGTGCATGCATGCGCTCAGCAGTGCCCGCTCTGCGGCCACGTCGTGGGGCGGCATCCGGTCCGGCACCTGGGTGTCGTCCTCGTCGTAGGGCATCAGAAGACGCCCTTCTCGGCGTTGGTCTCGTAGCCGGGGCGGGGCTTGACGCGCTGCACGATGTCCGCGGGCATGACGCGCCGGGTCTGCTCGCGGTAGTGATCGCGGAGTGCGGCCACGGCGGGCTCAAGCAGGATGTCGTGGAGGACCATCTGCCAGGCCTGTACGTCTGCGTCGCCAATGGTGCGCTGGTCGACGCCGGCTGCAATGGCCAGCAGCTGGGCGGCCTCGGAGCGGGTCACGCTGACTCCTGCGGTTGGGGGTGGGTGGTCTCAAGGGCGGCGCGTTCTTCTTCAGCGCGGTACTTCGCGGCAAGGGCGAGGCCGGCTGCGACACGGTCGTCGGTGGTGGAGCGGCGCTGTGGGGCGTCCTGGAGCCGGACGACATTGCCGTGTTGCTGGCGTTCGTCGGCCCACTTGTTGGCGCGGCGGATCCACTTCTGCCATTCGGCGTACCAGTTGGGGCGGCGGGAGCCGTTGCCGCGGAAGTGGTCGATGAACTGGGCGGTCTCGTAGTCGATGTCGACCTTGGGGAAGGCGTCGCGGGCCCAGCGGCGCATGCCGTCGTTGAGGGCGAAGCCGTCGATGTCGATCGGTGCGTCGGAGGTGGGGCGGTCGTCAGACCGCTCGGTGGCGGGGTCGCTACTACCTGAGGTCTCTCCACCTACCTCAACCAACGACAGGGGGTCGGGGGAAGGGGAAGGGGCAGGGGCAGGGGTAAGGGCAGGGGCCGCGCGCATGTGTGTGCCCGCGCGCCCGCGCGTAGAGCCTTTCGGACCCCCTTCCGCAGGGGTATCGGAGGGGGTTTCCGAAGGGGGTTCCGAGGGGGCTGTCGAACCCCCTTCGGTGGGGTCGGGGGTGGGGTTTCCGAAGGCCCTGCGGAGGGTTTCGATATGCCCCTCGATCTGACTGCGGATCGACGGGCCTTCACCGCGGGCGGTCTTCGTCGGCTCGGCGCTCAGCTCGTCGAGCGGCACCCGGCCCATCTCGTCCAGCAGCGCCCGGCGCAGCGCCGGGGAGGAGATCTCCAGGGCGCCGGACACCATGGCGCCCATCACCTTGGGCATGCGCCATACGCCGTCGTTGCGGACGAACGATCGGATCAGCAGTTCCTCGGTGCCTTCGTCTACGACGACGAATCGGGCCTTCGCCAGTTCGGCGATGCGCTCTTCCAGTTCGGCCACTGTCAGCCCGCTGGCTTTGCGCGCCCACCGCCGCAACGTGAGGTCGAGCAGGCCGGCGTGGTTGAGGTTGGGCTGGCTGATCAGGAACAGGTAGAGGCGCTGCCCCCTCTCGTCGAGTGCGAGGAAGTCGGCGTCCTCCCAGATGCTGGTGAGGATGCGGCCGTGGCCACGAGCCATGTCGGTCTTCTTTCCGGAAGTGCTGTTCAGGGGCGGGCGGGCAGGTGGAACCAGACCTCTTAAGGAGGTCCCTTCGTGCACTGGCGCTTTCCCTGATAGCCAACATACACTTGCACTCGTGCTTGTTGGCTATCGATCCGCAACCAGTTGTGGCCACACCCCTGTGGGAACATGGGGGCATGCCAGAGGAGGAAGTCGTGACCCGCCTGAAGAAGGCCGCTGCCGCCAAGAAGCGCGCGGAGAAGTCCGCGGACAACGCCCACCAGGCATTCGAGGTGAGCGTCGCCGACGCCCTGCGCGGGGGCCTGAAGCCCGCTCACGTAGCTGAGCTGACCGGCTACAGCTACGAGACGATCCGGCGTATCGCCCGCGCTCACCATGTCGAGCCGCTCCGCGAACCCACCGTCACCAGCAGGAAGAAGTCCCAGCCCGGGGGCGATTCCCCGGCCTGACTGAGGAGATCGCTCGTGGCAGACATCGAGAACCAGCCGACCGCCGTATACCGCCTCTATGAGACCGGTGGTCGGCTTCTGTACGTCGGCATGACCAACAATCCGGACGTTCGATTCAAGTGGCACTCCCGCATGCACTGGTGGCATCGCGTCGCCAGGAAGGACGTTGAGTGGCACTCGGACCGCACCGCCGCCCGGCACCACGAAGCGGCGGCCATCAAGTCCGAAGAACCGATACTCAACGCCATGCACGCCGCTGCTGGCGTGGATGATGTGCCGCTTCGGGACGCGCGACCAAAGCTTTCGCAGATCGTCGACCAGGTGCGCGTGCAGCACGTGTCTCGCTGGCTCACTCGTTTCGGCGAGCGGACGGTGGCCGTAGTCCACCCTGAATTCCACGACGCCGCTGTTGCTAACGAGCGCATCGTCAATGCCCTCCGCGAGGTCAACCCAGCTCTGTACGAGCAGCTCGCCAACTCCGACGCCTGAACTGCCCGCTCCCCCCCGCCCCGTTGCTTCTGCCGCGGGGCGTTGTTGTGTCGGCGGCGGGTTCACAGGTCGGCTCCGATGCGCCGGAGTGCGGCGCGCGCGTTGGCGATGGAGCGGTGGCTGCGTGTGGGTGTGGCGGGGATGGTGATGGTCCGGCCGTCGCGGGTGATGCGGTAGTGGCCTGCGCCGCCGATGCGGACTTGGAAGCCTTGGCGGCGGACCCGGCGCAGGAGCGTCTGGATGTCTTTGTTCATGCGGCGGCCTGCGCGGACTGGGCAGCGTGGCGGAGGCCCTTTTCGACGTAGTCGCGGGAGATCCCGAGCCGGTGGGCGATCTGGTCGATGCAGAGCCCCGCCTGCTTGAGCCAGGTGGCGTCTTCGCCGACCTGGTCGATGCGCAGTTGCTTCGCGCCGGGGTCGAAATCGGGGTCGTCGATGCGGTCGACGTCGTCCCAGTAGCCGCGGTCGAGCCACTGGTTGTGGGCGGCCATGCGCGTGGCGAGCAGCACGCCGTGGGCGGTGACGCCGTGGTCGAGGGGGTTCTTGCCGCGGAGGTGCTCGTAGGCGTCGGCGACTCGTCCGGCGGTGGCAGCGGTGACGCGGTCGAGGGTGAGGATGCAGGAGACGTAGGCGCGGTGGGTGCGGATGAACGGCGCGAGGTGGACCTGCGGCCAGCCTTCTACGGTGAGCGCCTGGATACGGCGGTGGGTGCCGGTGGCGGGGATGGTGACGCCGCTTGCCCGGCTGGCGTTGACGGTGAGGAGCTTCCGGGCGTTGTCGGGGCTGACGCGGGCGGCGAGTTGGCCCTGCCGGCCGTAGAGGAGGTAGGTGACGGTGGTGCGGGGGACGCCTGCGAGGTCGGCGTAGCGGCGCCAGCCGATGCCGGTGGTGGCCATGACGGTTCGGACGTGGTTGCGGACGGGTTCGGCGTCGGTGAAGGGCTGCCAGCGGCCGTAGCCTTTCTGGCGGCGGACCCAGCGTTGGTAGGCGGGGGCGTCGATGCTGGGCAGTGGCCTGGTGGCGGTGGTCACGTGGTTTCCTCCTGCCGGTCTTTGTGCTGCTGCTGGTGTCCGTGGTCTGCGTGTTGGTGGACGGCGGCGTGGAGCTGTTCCCAGTCGCCGTGGTCTGCGAGGTGGGGGTGGGCCCAGGCGGGTGCGGGCCTGGGTGCGGCGTTGTGTGCGCGCTGGATGGCGTCGTGCCTGAGCCGTGTTCGGCGGTCGTTCCACCAGGTGCCGCCGAGGATGGCGGCGAGGGTCATGGAGCCGATGACGGCGATGTCGAGGCCGTGCGCACCGAAGGTGACGGCCCACGACAGGAGCGTCCAGTTGTCGGGTTTCACGTCCGCTTCCTGTTCCTGTGGTCGAGACCGGCGGTGACGGTCGCGGCAAGGACGAGGAGCACGGCGAGGAATCCGGTGCCGATGAGGACGGGGGCGTTCATGCGACCGCCTGCTTGCGGGCTGCGCGTGTCCCCCGCCAGGTGCGGACGCCGGAGTGGCGGGTGGTGGGCCGGTCGGAGGCGGCCCACCCGGCTGTGCGGATCCAGCCCTCAGCGGCGAGGAGGTTCATCAACCTGCCCCATTGGTGCGCGGCGTCGGGGGGTTCGGGGAGGTTCGCGGCGTGGGCGATCTCGTACGTCGTGAACGGGCGTCCGGTTGCGGCGGCGGCCTCGAACGCGGGGCGGACGGCACCCAGCCACGTCTCGTAGTCCGCCGCGCGCTGGACGGCGGACGGGGTGGGCGGCTCCGGCATGCCGGGCAACGGGGTCGGGGCGGTGGTCACAGCGCACCGCCTTCGAGCGCAGCGCGGCCAACGCCTTCGAGCTCCAGGCGGATCTGGATGCCCTGGAAGGCCCGGAGCTGCTCGTCGGTCTCGACGGCGAGACGGATGAGCTCGGGCAGGGCGTGCGGGTGGATCTCCCAGGCGGTGCCGGTGAACCAGAACATGCGCCTCGCGTACTGGGCTTTGGGGCCGCCGCTCTGCTTCATGACGCCCGCGGAACGCAGCTTGCGGCGCCACTGCTCCTCACCCCACGGCACGCCGTACCGTTGCTGGGCTATGGCCGCGGCTTCGGCCCACGTCCAGGTGAGGGGGTCGCCGACCGCGCGGCGAGAGAGGGCGTCGGCCTCGATGGCGCGCACGGCCGCCTCGCTGTCGAGGAGGTAGCGGCGAACCTCGCGTGCCACCTCGGAGTCGCGGAGGAGCATGGCGACGTTCAGGAGGGTCCGGCGGTTGAAGAGGGCCAACGACCGAGCCCGGGAGCGGATCCCACTGACCTCCTTGAAGGAGGTCAGTTCCGAACCGGAGATCACCTGGTATCCATTGCGGTCGAGTTCCTCGCGGTTGTCGAGGGCCAGGGACTCGATCGCCTTGATGCCGACATCGAAGAAGGCTGCGACGCCCTCGGTGGTGACGTGCAGGTCGTCGGGCAGGAACGGGATGGTCCGCACCTTGTCCAGGACGTCGACTCGGTTGCCGTACTGCTCGCGGGCGATGCGGGATTGAGTGAGGATCAGTTCGTGCAGGGTGACCGGCGTGGTCATGGCGTCTCCCTCGGGCTGGTAGGGCCGGGTCTGGCGGCAGCGACCGCACCGGCCGTGGGTCGGCTGCTGCGGCTGCGGCTCCGGCTGTGCGACCGGTCCGGTCTTGACCGGTCCGATGCTGGCGATGGCGGCGATGAGGCGGGCGAACGCGGCCAGTTGGCCGACCTGGTCGGCGGCGTGCCCGATGCGGGACCGGCACCAGGTCAAGCCCTCGGGCGGGTCGACGGGCAGCGGGTCGATGACGACCGGCGGCGAGTGGGTGTGGCCCCAGCCCGCGGCCCCGCATAGGGCCTGCTTGCCCGCGAACTTCCCGTCCTCGCGCATCACGTGCAGGCGGCGTACCTGCCTGGCTCGGCGGCCAGTCGCCTCGTGGTAACCGCGGTAGAAAGCGCGCATCATGCCACCGCCTCGATCTGCTGCTGCACGGAGGCGAGGACATCCGCGGCCGGGGCCCAGAACTGCTGCTGGCCCTTCGCGGGGACGGGTGAGGGAAGCGGCGTCACGTTGGCGATGTCCCAGTGGAAGACCTGCCGGTGGCCCCAGTCGGCGCACCGCTCGTCGCATCCGTCGCCTGCCATGTGGCAGCCGGTGAAGGTGACGCGGGCGAGGATCGCGCCGAGTTGGTCCGCGCGATCGCCGTACAGAGTGGGGATCGCCCAGGCGTCGGGAAGGATCGGGTGCCGCTCGGGCGCTGCTGCGGAGTGCAGCAGCACAGGCACGCCGACATACCGGGCGGGCAGCGGCCACGACCTGTTCTCGATCCGCTTCGGCATCGGCGACGACTGCACGATCGCGTCGGCGTAGGGCTGTCGAATGGTGATGGCGCGCATCAGAACGGCACCTCCGCGTTGAGCGGCTGGTCGAGCGGCGTCCGGGTGTCGGCGTGGAACCGGTAGCAGTTGAGAACAGCGTCGAGCGCGTACCAGTCGGGGTCGGGGCCGTACTGGTCGCAGTGCTCGTCCCGCTGCCCCTTCAGCCACGTCTCGACGGCGTCACCACGGGCGGGCAGCGGGGTCAGGTCGTAGCCGGGGCCGGAGTGGGTCAGGGCCGCGAGGGCGCGGCGCAGGGAGGCGCGCATCAGGCACCGCCGGTCAGGTCGGTGTTGAGCCCGTCCTCATCGCCGTTGGTGAGCGAGTTCGACAGCCAGTCGGCCAGCGCGTCGGCAGCTTCCTCTCCGACGTGGAGTGCGACCCACTGGACTGTCGCGGCGAGGTTGTACGCGTAGGACGACCCGATGACCGACGTGATGCGCAGCGAGTGGTTCGGGTTGAGTTCCTTCTGGCCCGCCGGGGTGAAGTAAGCGGTGCTGTTCTCCAGCAGTTCACGACGGAGGCGGTCGCGGTCGTCGTGGTACGTGAGCGGCTTCATCTGTGGTCTCCTCTCTGGGAGACCGCGCCCGCTCCCCGGGCGCGGTCTGCGTTCGGGGTGGGCTAGAACGGGGGTTCATTCGGCACGGGACCGAAGGTGAGGTCGGTGATGCGCTTCCTGATGGAGTCGTCGACGCCGACGCCGACGCGCTTCAACTCAAAGGCGATGCCGCGAGCCCAGGTGTGGACCGAGCCCTCCCCCTTGCCGTCGTCGAGGAGCATTTCGGCGACATGCCCCGCGATGATCCGGCGGACCGGCTCGGGAACGTCAGCGGTGACATCCGGCGTGGGCGCCCAGGGGTCGTTGGACGGTTCGGCGGACGCCGGGGTCTTCCACGCGGATCGCGAGTCCCATCCGTCGTCGGAGAGGCGGGTTTCGATGAGGTCGTCCATGTTGGCGTCGGCCTCATCGAGCGCCTGCGCAAGACTGCGGGCAGCTCCCCATCGGTGGGCGTCCCGGCTGGTGAGTGCCTTCGAGATGTGCGTGGAGACCAGCTCGCGCATCGCGTACTCACGGCGTCGCAGCAGCGCGAGGGCGTCCCGCATGTCGGCGTGACTGGCCGCCTGTTCGTCGTTGTGGGCAAGAGCGGCGTACCCCTGGCCGATCAAGGCGGAGACTTCCGCGATCCGCATGTCCGGGGGGTTCTCGTTGTTGTGGCGGGCGGCGGTGGCGAGGTGCTTTTCGGCTTCGGCGCGGTGGTCTGTGGTCATGAGTCGTGGTCTCCTGAGTGGAGACCGCCCCGGCTATCCCCCGGGGCGGTCGCGCTGGTGGGGGTTAGGCGGCGTCGTTGCGCCAGCGGGTGACGAGGTCGCGGATGGCCTGCGCGGGCGCGTCGTCGAGGGGCATGCCGAGTGCGGCGTAGGCGTCCTGCTCGATGTCGGGGGCGTCCATCTCGGCACCGAACGCCCGCAGTTCGGCGACCGCCGCGGCGTGCTCGGCGTCGTCCGCCGCGGGGTCGACCACATCCGGCTGAGCGACCGGCTGAGACGCCGGGGTCGGGGCGGCGGTGAGCTGGGCGACGGACAGCGGTGCGGCCCGGACCTGCTCGACAGTGACCTCTGTCGTCCCCGACAGCTCCTCCGCCGCGTAGGGCATGCCATGCAGGACGTCCGAGGCGATCAGGCGGCACAGCTCACCCGTCGCGCGGGCCACGAGCATGGTCTGCGGCTGCTTCTTCCACTCGTTCTTGCCGAGCAGACCGAGTTTCCCGGCCCGCTGGATCGTCCAGGTGACGGTCTGCCAGTTCTCGGCCCCCTTCCGGCGGCCCTGCATGATGCAGTGCTGCTCGTCGGACTCGACCAGCTCGATCTCGTGGCCGTGAGACTGCACAAGGCCGCGCATCGCGTTCGCCCGCAGGGCCGGGGTGCCCTGGATGATGTCGACGGACTTCAGGGCCGCCATCGGCTTCAGGCCCAGTTCGTTCCCGGCGAGGATCACCGCGGTAACCTCCAGGGGCTTGCCGCGGAGGGCGCCGGCGAACGGGGTCTTGGCGATGGACTCTGCGATGGCGTTGACGACGCGGGCGTCTTCGGCCCACTTCACGAGGGCGCTTTGGGTGGTGATCTGCTGCTGCGGTGCCGCGGCCGGGGTGGCGACGGTGTTGTCATGGCGGATATCGAGTTCAGACATTGAGGTACTCATCGGCCTCTCGTTGGGCCGCCCAGGCGGGCAGGCTGATGTAAGGGATGGAGTCGGTGGGGCCGGTCCAGTCGGGCCAGATGCCGGACTTGGTGCACTCGGCGTAGGTGCGGAGTGCGCGGGCGTTCTTGGCGCGGCCGATGGCCCGGTCGGCGTCGGACAGCTCCCGCACCGTGATCAGGTACGGGGCCGTCTTGGACTGGAACACGAACAGGAACCGGGCAGGCTTGCCGAGGACGGCCTGGATGCCGTCCAGGTAGAAGGCGTCCTGCTGGTGGTAGCCGCGGTCCGCAATGGCCTTCGACACGGACTCCGGATCGGCCTTCGCTGCCGTCTTGTAGTCGACGCACAGGGTCAGGTCGGGGTACTGCTTGAGCCAGTCCGGGCGGGCCCGGCAGGACACCCCGGTCTGCGGGTCGGTCCAGTACAGGGACTGCTCGGCGAGCCCGCTGCCCGGCGTGAACAACGGGCCAGCGACCGGGTGTTGGCGGATTGCCTCGGCCATCGCCTGGACCATGTCGTGGTCCTTGGTGAGCAGCGGCACCTTGCCTTCGGCGTAGGCGTCGTCGCGCAGGTTCTGGGCGTCCTTCTTCTTCCAGTCCGGGAAGTCGATGACGGCCAGCTCGGGACCTTCGCCGAGGACGAACTTGTGGGCGGCGTGTCCGAGGTTGAACTCCTTCTTCGGTGCCTGCGGGTGTTCCCGGTCATAGGCGAACTGGGCGGGGCAACCGGGGGCGAGCAGTGCGCGGAGTCCGGATGAGGAGATCGACGTCTTGTCTGCGTGGTATGCCTCGGCGGACAGGCCGTCCACGATCCTCGGCGGGTCGAGAAGCGTCTGCTCGGGCGCGTCGAGGGTGGCGGTCACGCGGCACCGCCGGTGGGGTGCGCGTGGCAGTGCCAGGTGCCCAGGGGTCCGACCGTCCAGCCGCGTTCGGCCGTCTTGGCGGCACGCTCGCCGTTGCGGCAACCCCGACGGGAGCAGAACACTCATTCACCGTTGGCCAGTTGGCCGCCGTTGGCGCGGCTGAGGGCTTCACCGGCCATCTGGGCCAACTGGTCGTCGGTGGCGGTGTAGAACGCGTCGGGGACGGTGATGCGGTCGTACAGGTCGCGGGCCCACTTGGCGTCACCGAGGGCGGTGTGGGCAACGTCGTCGGCGGGGCGCGGAACGCCGGTCGCTTCGGAGGCGTTGTACGACTTCCACGGCCAGCCCAGCCTGTCGGCGACCTTGGCGTACCAGGAGGCGTCGCAGTCGCGCTTCGTCATCCGTTCGGCGTGCCCGTACAGGAACCCTGCGGCGAGGGTGGCGACGCACACGGGCCGGTAGTGCCAGGGCTGCTGCTCGCCGCGGAGGTCGAGGAGTTTGCGAAGGTGCCGGTCGTCGAACGCGGCATTGGAGCCGACGAGGACGGCACCGCGGAGGATCTCTGTGACCTCTTTGATGGCGTCGGCGCGGGTCATCGGGTCGATGTCGCCGCCCGTGATGTACGCCGCCGTGCAGCCGTCGGGTACGGCGAACCGCTCGTGGAAGCGGCCGACGCGCATGGCCTCGCCGTGGATGTCGGCGTCGAGGGTGCGGGGCGCGAACTGCCAGACGTGCTCGTTCTCGGTGCCGCCCAGGTCGCGGAGGATGACGGCGAGTTCCCAGATCTCGCCGATCTCGGCGGACAGGTGTGTGGTCTCCGTGTCGACGAAGGCCAGGGGTGCGGTGGTGCTCACGTGTCCTGCTTTCTGTGTGGTCCCGGTGCCGCCGCCCGGTCTTGGGGAGGTCGCGGGTGACGGCACCGGGCGGTCGTGCGAGCGGGGGGAGGCTCCAGCACGACCGGTCTGGGGTGGTGGTCCTGGGGCTGGTCGGGGTGACACGACCAGCCCCAGGCGTGCGGGGGGCCTACGCGGCGGAGGCTTCGGCCGCCTTCTTGTCGGCGAGCTTCTTGAGGTGCGCCTCGTAGTCGTCGTGCCACTGCTGCGGGTCGTGACCGGCCTTCTCGGCGGCGTCCCACGCCCACTCGCCGATCTCCCCGGACTCCAACTGCTCGTTGGTGTCGGCGAGGGTGGCCCGCAGCAGGTCCGGGTCGGCCTGCTGGAGTGCCTTCACCAAGCGGTACGCGGTCCAGGCCCGCCCCCCGGCGAGCGCGTAAGCGGCAAGCGCAGCCGGGTCGTTGGTGGCTGCGGCGAAGAGGTCGCCGGAGGAGCGGAGCGTCTGCTTCAGCAGGAACTCGATGTCGCTGGCGATCGCGTTGTCGCGGGTCTCCAACTCTTCGGGCTCGTAGGTGTTGAGGGTGTCGTCCATCTCTACCGGGGCGGCGTCACCGAGGCTTCCCGCCCAGGTCGCGGTGTCGTCGGCGATGTTCCGGGCCGTGTCGTTACCGGTGAACCGGGCGGGCATCTGCAGCCCGAGGAACCCGTTCCCGACGATGATGATCGGCTGACTGGCGACGGCATGCCAGGTGCTGACCTGCTCGCCCGCGGCAGCCCACCGGCCGAGGAGCTTCGCGGTGATGCGGCTGTACGGGGCCTCGCCGATCGGAGTGGCCATGGTCTTCTTGAAGATGCCGCGCCACTCCGGGTATGGACCTCCCATGGCCGGGAGGGTGATGTTGCCGCGGTCCCCGTTGAATGTGATGTCGTGTTCGCCGGGCATGAGGTGGACGTTGTGCGGATTGCCGTCGGCGCTGTTGGCCTTCAGCCAGGCGGCGAGGGCATCGACCTGGTCGGCGTGCAGAGTGTGGGCCCACGCCGGGTCGTTGCTGCGGGTCCTCTGCCGGGCGACGGCCATGGTGTAGCGGTCGGTGGCGACGGCGTGCAGGTGCCGTCCGTCGTAGTCGAGGCGGATGCCCTGAATGGGGCCGTAGCCGGAGTGACGGCCGATGTGCGGTTCGACCTTCCGGATCAGCTCCGAGAGTTGGTAGGCGGTGAGGGTGGTCGTGGTGTCCACGGTCTGCTCCTGGGATGCTTGGGGTAGGCCCCGCCCATTTGCCCTGGGCGGGGCTGTTGCGTTTGGGGTGGGTTACAGCGGGGGCTGGCAGGCGCAGGCGTCCTGGAGGCCCAGGTCGCCGAGGTAGCAGCCGGGGATGTGGCGGCTGATCGGGTCGAGGCCCGCCGCCCAGTCGGTGGCGTAGAACTCCGGGCCGTCGATCGTGAGGACCGCCGGGTCCGGGATGGTCGGGTTGTACAGCAGGCCGTCGACAGTCACAGGGCGCCTCCGGCTGCGGCTTCCGCGAGGGTGCTGACCCGGACCTGCTGGGTGGTCTCCCCGTCCGGCTCCGGGTCGCGCGGGTACCCGAGGTCGGTGAGAGTCCGCTCGTACAGCGGTGCGACCGGCTCCGGCATCGTCGTGTCGCGGTGCATCGGCGCCACGTCGATGGAGCCCAGGTTCTGGATTTCGGACCGCAGCTTGCGGTTCTCCGCCGTCAGCCGGTCGTTCTCCTTGACAGCCTCGGTGAGCTGCTTCTCCCATACGCTCTGATCGACGTGGTTGGCTGCCGCCTGGGCAAGCTGGGCGTTCAGCTCCTGGATGATGAGGCGCTGGCCCTTGATCAGTTCGTCGGCACCAGCGAGCTGGAGCACCTTCTGCGTCAGCTCGTGTTCCAGTGCCCCGATGTCTGTGGCCTCCGCCCGCTTCAGAAGCAGTTGCAGGCGCTCGATCTCGGCTGCGGTTTGGAGGCGGCTGCCGTCGGCGCTGGGCTGGAGGTGACGCCGGAGCCAAGCGCGGAGGCCGTGTCCCGCGTTGTCCGTTGCCGCGTGTTGGGCGATTGTGGTCATGACGCCTCCTTGTGGGGCGTGGGCAGCGGCAGGTCGGTGATGGTGGGGGTGCCAGCGGGCCATTCGGCGCGCTCGATGTAGCCGGCGGCGTCGGTGTTGGCGAAGTCCCGAGCCAGGGCGGCTGCAACGTGATCCGCCTGCGTGTCGGCGGCGAGCAGCGGCAGCGGGTCGGGTTCGTCCGCTTCCAGGGGTGCCGCGTCGACCAGGTCCCGCAGGATCGGGATGTGCGCAGAGAACACGGCACTCACGACCAGGGCCGCGACCAGGGCGAGGAGAACCAACCAGATCACTGGGGATCACCCGCCGTCGCGTCGAAAGCGTTGATGGCCTGGCGCATCTGGCTCAGCAGGCCACGGGTCTGCACCAACTCGACGTTCGCGGACGCAGCCGTCGTGCCCAGTGCCTCGGTGACTGTGACGCCGAAGAAGCTGGCGATGGCCACCGCCTCATCGAGGTCCAGCCCACGCTTGCCCGCTTCCAGCTTCGCGATCTGCTGCTGCCGCATCCCGACGTGATCCGCGATGTCCTGCTGGGTAGCTCCGGACCGCTTCCGGGCCTCACGCATCCAGGCAGCGAAAACGTCAGTGGGGTTCACCGGGGACCACCGGCCATGGGCGTGGAGCCGAGGTGGATCGGCAGCAGTTCGTTACGCCACCGGTCGCGGGAGACGAGCTCGATCCGGTAGCCCGCCGCGAGGTGCTTGATGGCCTCGGTCGAGGTCTCCCAGAACTCACGGGCGGCCTTCACCGGGTCGTCGCCGACCTTGGCGCTGGCGTTCATCACGCCGGACGGGAAGCCGTCGGGCATGAACACCGCCCAGACGCCCTCTGGGTACGGGCGCTGCTGACCCTCGACGGCGATCAGCTTCCGGGTGCTCATGCGGCGGCCTCCTCGGTCGCGGCGGGGATGGTCCAGGAGCAGACAGCCCACGGGGTGTCGAGGGCACCGGGGCACAGGCGCTGTACGACGGGGAAGTGCTCGTGGCCGTTGCGGAGGTGGCGGACGACCGTGCCGTCCAGGCGCAGGGAGCGCTCCTCCAGGCAGTGCCAGCACCAGCCGCGCGGCCGGGGCGGCAGCGGCACGGCCGGGTACCTCAGGTCCAGCGGGTGAACCACGGCGGCCCGCTTCTTGCCCGCATGGAGGACCCGCACGTACTGGCGGTGGCCGCCCATGACCACGGCAGGCTGACCCTGGTACGTGACCGTCAGACCGGTGAAAGCGGGCACGTTGTAGTTGCGGCGCACCCACTTCAAGCTGCGGCTCATCACGCACCCGCCGTCTCGGCGTCGTAGGCGCTGGTGCGCACGTCCGGCGCGTGGGCGGTGGCGCGCCAGGCGTTGTAGTCGGCGATGGGCATGTGCCCGGCGGGGCTGGCGGCCAGTGCGGTCGCGGCGGCGAGCGCGAGGATGGCGTGCACCTGCGCCTGGGCGATGTCGTCGGCGGTCGCCGGGTGATAGCTGGCCGGGTCGCCCAGGTCGGGGTCGGCGGGGAAGTGCCGCCCGGCAATCAGGCGTTCGGCTTCGGTGTAGTGCTCGGGTCCGGTCATGAGTTGCCCCCCTTGGGTGGGTTGGTGGGCTGCTGGCGGCGCAGACGGCGACCAAGCCAGCAGGCGAAAGCGATGTACACGGCGGCGGCCAGCACGCCGACGGCGATCCACGCAGCGGTCACGAGGCCACCTCCGGCACGGCGCGCACGCCGTACTGCGACCACGAGAGCCGGCGGTCACCCCCGTGGCGGGACATCAGCCGCCACTCGCCCGGGCCGCGTTCGACCCAGCGGACCGCACACGCGCGATGCCGGGTCTCGCGACCGACGGCGTTGTCTTGCGCAGCCTCCAGCGATCGCGCGAAGGCCAGCGGCGTACCGCCGAGCGTGACGACGTAGACGGCGGTCACGAGGCACCGCCCGTCGGCCGGTTGGCGATCTCCAGCAGCACGTCGGCGTGGCACGGTTCGGCCAGGAACCCGGCAGCCGACGACGCGTGACCATCCACCAGCAGCGACCGCAGGAACCGCGCCGAATCCACATCCAGTTCGGCCGCATGCAAACCCGCGTTGAACGCCAGGAGGAACGCCTCCGGGTTGTCTGCGGTGAGGCTCCGGGCCCCGGCAATCTTCAGTGCGTCCATCAGGCGGCCCTCCCGAACTGCGGGCGGAACCGGGCATGCACGCCGTCGATACGGAGCAGGTAGTCGGCGGTCTGAGCCGCAGTCCACGCCGAGTCGTCCAGGCCGTACACCTCGTGCAGCGCCGCATCCACTGCGGCCAACTGCGCCTGCTCCGCGTCCTCCGCCGTCACCTCGGCCAGCGGCCCGAACCACATGGCGACCGTGCGGGCCGTCCAGGGGAATGACGGGCCTGTGCCGCGGTCGTCCACGTTCCGCGGTTCGTCGCACGCCAGCAGCAGTTCACCCGAGGCGGCATCCGTGCCGTACCCGCGCCAGACCTCACCGTCGCGGTCCATGAAGAGACTGGTCACCGGGGCTCACCAGCCTCGGCGGTTGCGCTGATCGCACCCGCGATAGCGGAAGCGAGGTCACCAACCCACTCGGCGTACTCGCTGCGGGGGTCGACGTCATCCAGGCCGTAGTTGCTGAAGTCGAAGTCGCGGACCGTGGCACGGATAGCGGGCGTCGGATCGGCGGCATCCGCCACCGCCTCCAGCTCGGCGATCCGGTGCTGCGCGGCGGCCAAGTCGCTGGTCAGCCCGATGACGTGGCGCTTATTGCCCTTGGCGACCGCGGTGAGAGTGTCGATCCGGTCGGCGAACTGGTCGCGCTCCGCTCGCAGCCGCTCGACCTCCTCCGCCTCCGCCAGCAGCAGGAGCATCGACTCCTTCGCCCGGTGGCTGTAGAACGCGATCGACGACTCGTACTTCAGAAGGTCGCGGATCTCCGCGAGCCGCTCCGGGCTCAGGGGGGCGCTCATGCCGCACCACCCGAGACCGGGTAGCCGGGCGCGAGGTGCGCGAACAGGCCGTCCAGCGGGTCCAGGTCGTGACGGTCCGGATCATCCAGCGGCAACGACAACCGCAGACGGTCCACCAGAGTCGTCACCTCAGCCACCGGCACATCCAGGCGGGCCGTCGACGTCAGGTCAGCAGTCATCGCGCACCACCCGAAGGCGCGGCGAACGGGAACCAGTTCGCGGACAACGAGGGGAACCAGTTGGCGCTCATGCCGCACCGCCAAGCTCACCCTGAGCCGGGCCGGTCGGGAACTGGTCGGCGTAGTAGCGGTCCCACGTCTCCTCGAACAACCCCAAGTGACGGGCCGTCCACGCGTAGGTCTCACGCACACTGCCATTCGGCAGATCCGACTGACGCTTCCCCGGCCTCTCGCCGTGCTCCGCCTCATACAAGGCGGCAGCACGTCGGCCGAACCACGACTGCACCGACTCGACCTGCCGCCGGTTGAGACCCTTCCCCTTCAGGAAGTCCGGCACATACATCGGAATGTCCAGCGGGTCCAGCCCAGGCTCCTCGCCCAAAACGCGGGCGGCCAGCATGCGGCCCTTCGCCTCCAGCCAGTCCGAGTCAACAACCCCCGTGAGGATCGCCAGCACCTCTGCCTGCTGCTTCGCGCGGGAGATCAGCGAGTCGAGCTGTTCCTCGGACGCCCGCGGGTTGATCGCCCCGCCCTGCGTCCAGTACGACTCGATGGCGTCGGCCGTCTCGTTCTGGAAAGCGACCAGCGTCGGGCGGACCTCGTCCCGGACGCGGTTCTCGTTGATCGTGGCGAGCAGCATCAGGAACGTGCGAACCGGGGCGACACTCACCAAGCGGACCTGGTCGTCGCCCGGCATCTGCATGGGGCTCTGCCCCACGGAGGCCCACGAGCGCGTCTTCAGCTTCGCCAACTGGGTCGAGTAGTCCAGACCCAGGTCTTCGATCGCGGGCCTCAGCACGATGTGCGGGGCACCGTGGATCAGAGTCGTGTGGATCGAACCCGCAGACAGGTCGAGCTGTACGACCTCGCGCGGTTCGGCTGATGGGACCATGGTCATGGTCCACCTCTCTCTTCAAGGGTCAGTGGTGGATCGAGGGCCGTTGCCGGGGACCGGGAAGAAACCGGCGGCGGCCCGGGGGGCTAAGCGGCGTTGGCGTCCGCGTCGTCGTGGCGTGCGCGGCGCTGACGGCCTACGCGCGGCTCCGGCGGGCGAGCGTCGTGGGCGGCGGCTTCGTCCGCCGTATCCCCGTCGCTCTCTCCGAGTCCGGCAAGCCAGGCGTCGACCACGGACTCTCGGGCCATGACGCGCTTGCCGTGGCGGAACGTCTTCGGTCCCTTTTTGGCCAACCGCCACTTCTTGTAGGTGCTGACGCTGATGCCGAGGCGGGAAGCGACGCCCGGGGTGACGTTTCCGTCCTCGTCTTCGTAGTCCTCGATGAACACGAAGCCCGGCGGGGGCTTCTGCGTCTGGGTGACGGGCACTGGGTTCTCCTTCACGTAGGGGGTACTGATCGGTAGCCGCTTTGGTTCACTTGGGAGACGCAGGGGGCGCGAAAAGGACCAGCACGGCGACACCAACGGCCTCCGCGATGCGGTGTGCGGTTTCCATGTCACATGTCTCCTGGGTGCCGTCGAGAAGCCTGCCGATCAGCGAGTGATGGCAGTCAACGGCCGTAGCGATGGTGCGCGTACTGTGCGGGACCCCCCGCCCGGGGTGCTCCATGAGCTTGCGGAGCATCTCTCGGTCGCGGAGTTCGTATCGGACTCTCAAGCGGTTCTCCATCGGAACGTTTCGGCTCTCGATGTGAGTATCGAATCACACTAGAACCGTCGCGTCTACAGATTCGACCGACCAGATCTGCTGTATCCCTGGCGACACCGGATCGCTACCATCGACCCGTAGACGAATCGTCTTTACAGCGAAACGGTTGTACGCCCTGACCTGCTATTTGTAGAGTCGCGGCGAATCACATGAGAGACGGTCGGTGTGGATGAGACGCGAAAGGACGGCGGCATGGAGGCCCCAGCCCCCAACCTCAACCGCAACACGCCCCCCAGCGCCCTACCGGAGGACGTCAGGTCTATGGACCGCGACCCCCTGAGCCGCCTCGTCCGCGAGGTCAACGACTCCGGCGTGAGCTTCCAGAAGATGGCGGACCAGTCCCAGGAAGCCGCCGAGCCCCTGTCGAAGCCCTACTTCCAGAAGCTCGCAGCCAACAACGTGACGACCCCGCCGACCGAAGCACGTCTGCGCGCCATCGCCGCCGGCCTTGCAAAACCCCTCAGACTCGTTCAGCGCGCCGCGGCCGAGCAGTACATGGACTACCGCACCACGGAACTCGCGGGTTACGACGAGGAGACACGCATCATCGTTGCCCACCTGGCCGGGATGGATCCTGCCGCCCGCCGCAGATGGCGCCGCATGATCGAGGCTTCGGAGCGGGAACCGGACGACGAGTAGCAGCCGGCCGCCCACGACGCGCGTAACCGTCTGGCAGATGATCTGATTAAGTGTCACGAATGGCTCTACATCCGACCGTTGTGCGACCATTGCGGAGGCAGTAAGTTGCCTCATCCGCACAAGTTCTTCACGACGTCGGCCAGCCTTGACCCAGCCGCCCCGGCGTCTCAGAAGTGAAGTTGGGGGGTTGCGCATGCTGTCCATCCGGTACGTAATCGACGACCTTGACCCAGAGATGCCCGTCGAGGTGGCCGAGCGCCGCGGCGACGTGGTCTACCGTCTGGCCCGCGGGCTCTTCGTCCCCGAGGGTGTCGCCGCCCTCAACTCGGCCACCGCAGCCATGCTGGCCGGCGGCCAGTGGTTCCAGTTGTGGCGAGGCGACATCATCTCGATGAACTCGCCTGAGAGCGAGGGAGGCCGCCGTGGCGGGGTACATCGAGGACAGGTGGTATCGCAAAGGTCCCGTCGACCCTAAGACGAAGAAGCCGACGCGGGAGAGGACGGACCGCTACGGCAAGGGGAAGCGCTGGCGGGTGGCCGGGATTCCTGGCGTGCGTGACCGCTCGTTCGAGAACCTTGAGGGCGAGCGCGGGGCGAAGAACTGGCTGAAGACTGCGGCTACGGATACGACCCGCGGCGCCTTCTACGATCCGCGTGACGGCTCCATGCTCCTGGACGAGTACGTGCGCGTTCACTGGTGGCCCCACCTCCGGCAGCCGCCGACGACTAAGCAGTCGATGGAGTCGCGGGTCTTCAAGCACATCCTTCCGCACGTCGGCCACCTGCCTCTGAACCGCATCGGGTTCGATGAGATCCGGGCGTGGCAGACGCGCGCCGAGCAGGACATCGATGTGGGCACCCTCGTGGTGGCGTGGCGGCACTTCTCCTCGATCATGCAGGCGGCACACAAGGCGAAGCGGATACCCGTCAACCCGTTCCGGGATCCGGACCTCAAAGCCCCGGCGGTGCCCAAGTCCAAGGCGAAGGCGTGGGAGCACGAGACGGTAGTCGCCGTCCGGCGCGAGGTCGCAGACCGGTACCAGGTGCTGATCGACCTCGCTGTTGCAGCCGGACTCCGGCAGGGCGAGGCGTTCGGGTTCGCCCCGGGCGACATCGAGGGTGAGGTCATCCACGTGACGCGGCAGATCATCGTCGTGCGCGGGAAGCTGGCGTTCGCGCCACCGAAGGGCAACAAGGAGCGGGACGCACCGTGCCCGCCGGAACTGGCAGCCGCGGTGAAGGCGCACGCCGACAGGTTCCCGCCGGTGGAGGTGACGCTGCCCTGGGTGGACCCGGACCGGCCGAGCCTCGCCTGGGAGTCCCGTCCGAAGCGGACAGTACGTCTCCTTGTGACCACTTCCAGGACCACCGGGAAAAACGGCGGGGCGCTGAACCGGATGACATTCGACGACAAGCAGTGGAAGCCTGCCCTCGTCCGCGCCGGGGTGCTGCCTGCACCGGCCTTCGAGATGGTGATGGGCAGGAGCGGGCGGGCGTGGAAGCGGATCGCGTGGGAGATGCCGCGGGAGGACGGCTTCCACGCGCTGCGGCATACGTTCGCTAGCGTGGTCCTGGCTGCGGGTGAGACAATCACTCAACTGGCCGCGTGGCTCGGGCACTCCGATCCGGCATTCACTCTCCGGACTTACGTGCACTTCATGCCGAAGTCCGGGCGGCGCGCCATCCAGGCTCTTGGCCGGTGGCTGTCGGGTGAGGCGGAGTCCGCCCCCGGCGAGGAAGCCGAAGCTGTGCCTTAGAAGTCTCAAGCCGTTCTTGTTCTCCCCAGATTCTCCCCAGGGCCCTACTGGATCTTCTCCAGTAGGGCCTTTTTGCTGGTGAGGACTATGGGCGGCAGACGAGTCGAGCTGTACGCCGGGTTCTGTCGCCGGGCGGCCTCGCGGCCGGCCGGGAGACGGCCATCCATCTAGGGCCGGCGTTGCCACCGGCCTCGTGCGGTCTACCCGCGGACTCGGGCGGGCAGCCCTCGAACGTCCGCGCGGGTGCCGTATCGCTACGACGCCCTCTTGACCTTGCTCCGGGTGGGGTTTACCTAGCCGTCCAGGTCACCCTGGACGCTGGTGGTCTCTTACACCACCGTTTCACCCTTACCGGGGACCGAGATCCCCGGCGGTCTGTTTTCTGTGGCACTGTCCCGCGGGTCACCCCGGGTGGCCGTTAGCCACCACCCTGCCCTGTGGAGCCCGGACGTTCCTCGGGAAGCCCCCGAAAGGGCTCCACGCGGCCGTCCGCTCGGCTCGTCTGCCGTATGGACCATGGTAGTGGCTGCGCGGGGGCGAAGAGCACCGCGGGGTCGGCGGCGAGCGTACGGCCGCCCGCCGGGGCCGTCCGGCCGGGCGCGGCCGGTCAGGTCCCGTGGGCGGCCCGCCCAGGTCCTACTCTGGTGCGGGCCCCCCGACCAGGCGCGGGCGGCCCGAGCGCGAGCCGTACGACCCCGCGCACCGTACGACCGCCTGGACCGTACGAACCGCAAGAACCGTATGAAGGAGATGCCGTGCTCGTCCTGTTGCCGCCGTCCGAGGGGAAGGCCACCGGAGGGACGGGGGCCGCGGTCGCGCTGGACTCGCTGTCGCTGCCGGGGCTGAACGAGGCGCGGGCGACGGTCCTCGACGAGCTGGTGGAGCTGTGCTCGGGCGACGAGGAGAAGGCGGCGGAGGTGCTGGGGCTCAGCCCCGGCCTGCGCGGCGAGGTCGCCAAGAACGCGGCGCTGCGGACGGCGCCCGCCATGCCCGCGGCGGAGCTGTACACCGGAGTGCTGTACGACGCGCTGGGCCTGGCGACGCTCGGCCGGGCGGCGCGGCGCCGAGCCGAGGAGTCGCTGCTGGTGTTCTCCGGGCTGTGGGGCGCGGTACGGCTCGGCGACCGCATCCCCTCCTACCGCTGCTCGATGGGCGTGAAGCTGCCCGGCGTCGGCGGCCTGGCGGCGTACTGGCGGCGGCAGATGGCCGATGTCCTGCCGGCCGAGGCGGGCGACGGCCTGGTGCTCGACCTGCGCTCGTCGTCGTACGCGGGCGCCTGGAAGCCGGCCGGGGAGGTCGCCGGGCGTACGGCGACGGTCCGGGTGCTCCAGGTGACGGTGGTCGGCGGGGTCGAGAAGCGGACGGTCGTCAGCCACTTCAACAAGGCCACCAAGGGCCGTCTGGTCCGCGCCCTGCTGGAGTCCGGCGCCCGGCCGAAGGACCCCAAGGGCCTCGCGCGAACGCTGCGGAAGCTGGGTTTCACGGTGGAGGAGCAGCCGGGTACGGGTCGGCTCGACGTCCTGGTGCGCGAGATCCACTGAGGCGCGCGGCGCGACGGTACGGAGCAAGACCCTCGTTGCACTCTGCGCAACGGCCGTTGCGCACGCTGGCGCCCGCCAGGCAGGATGACGGGCATGACTTCCGTGCTCGACCTCGCCCCCGTCATCCCTGTGGTCGTCCTGGAGGACGCGGCGGACGCCGTACCGCTGGCGCGGGCGCTGGTCGCGGGCGGGCTGCCCGCGATCGAGATCACGCTGCGGACGCCCGCCGCCCTGGCCGCGATCCGGGCCGTCGCGGACGGCGTCCCCGGCGCGGTGGTCGGCGCGGGCACGGTGCTGACGCCGGAGTTGACGGACGCGGCCGTGGGCGCGGGGGCCCGTTTCCTGGTCAGCCCCGGCTGGACGGACCGCCTCCTCGACGCGATGCGCGGCGCGGGCGTGCCGTTCCTGCCGGGCGTCTCGACCGCCTCGGAAGCACTCGGGCTGCTCGAACGCGGCGTCACCGACATGAAGTTCTTCCCCGCCGAGGCGGCGGGCGGCGTCGCGTACCTCCGCTCCCTGGCCTCACCGCTCCCCCGGGCCCGCTTCTGTCCGACGGGCGGCATCGACGCGGCCCGCGCGCCCGAGTACCTGGCGCTGCCGAACGTGGGGTGCGTCGGCGGTACGTGGATGGTTCCGGGCGACGCGGTGCGGTCCCGGCGGTGGGATCTCGTGGAGAGCCTGGCGCGCGAGGCGGCGGCGCTGCGGGGCTGACGCCCTCAACAGCCGTACGGAGAAAGCCCGTACGGGGAAGGCCCGCACGGAGAAAGCCCGTACGGGAAAGGCCCGTTCACCGCAGGTGGGCCGTCTCGTTCAGCGACCGCAGCGACGCGTTGCCGTCCGCGTAGTACGCCACCTCCGAGAGCGACGCCGGGGCGAGGTACATGCGGAAGAGCGCTTCGGGCGGCGCGTCCAGGGCGAGGCGCGCGAGCGTCTTGATCGGGGTGACGTGGCTGACGAGCAGGACGGTACGGCCGCGGTGGGCGGTCAGCAGCGCGTCGCGGGCCGCGGCGACGCGGGCGGCGACGTCGGTGAAGCTCTCGCCGCCGGGCGGCGGGACGTCGGGTGAGCCGAGCCAGGCGGTGAGTTCGGCGGGCTGCCGGTCCCGTACCTCGGCGAAGGTGAGGCCGTCCCAGGCCCCGAAGTCCGTTTCGCGCAGGCCCTCTTCGAGGTGGACGTCCAGGCCGAGGCGGTCGGCGGCGATCCGGGCGGTCTCCCGGCAGCGGGCGAGCGGCGAGCTGACGACGGCCTCGATGCCGTGGCCTTCACTCAGTCGCCCCTCGGCGCGCACCAACTCCTCGGCGCGCACCGGCCCTTCGGCGCGCAACGACTCCTCAGCGCGCACCGGCCCTTCGGCGCGTACGGCCAGCGCCGCCGCGGCCCGTTCGGCCTGGCGCCGCCCGGCGGCCGACAGCGACGGATCGCTTCCGCCGCTCCCGGAGAACCGCTTCTCCCCCGTCAGCGCGGTCTCGCCGTGCCGCAGCAGGACGAAGGTGGTGGGCGCCGCCATGTCGGGCGCCGCACCCTCGTGAACCAACGCCACTACAGGCCGGACTCGGCCGTACGCACCAGGATCCGGCGGCAGTTCTCGCACCGTACGACGGTGTTGGCGGGCGCGGCCCTGACCTCGTTCAGCTCGGTGATGTTGAGTTCGAGGCGGCAGCCCTCGCAGCGCTTCTGGTAGAGCCGCGCCGCGCCGACGCCGCCCTGCTGCCCGCGGAGCTTGTCGTACAGCTTGATCAGGTCGTCGGGCACGGTCCCGGCGATGACCTCGCGCTCCTTGGCCGCCGTGAAGCCCTCCGCGTCGATGCTTTCGATGGCGGCGGACTTGCGGGCCTCGGCCTCGGCGACCTTGGCCTGGACGGACTCGACGCGCGCGGCCAGTTCCGTGGCGCGCTCCTGGGCGCCCTCGCGGCGCTCCATGACGTCGAGCACGACGTCCTCCAGGTCGCCCTGCCGCTTGGCGAGCGAGGTGATCTCGCGCTGGAGGTTCTCCAGGTCCTTCGGCGAGGTGACCGCGCCGGAGTCCAGACGCTGCTGGTCGCGGGCGGAGCGCTGGCGTACCTGGTCGACGTCCTGCTCGGCCTTGGTCTGCTCGCGCGCGGTGTCGCTCTCCTCGGTCTGCGCGGCGACCAGCAGGTCACGGAGCTGCGCGAGGTCGGCGCCGAGCCGCTCCAGCTCGGCGTGCTCGGGCAGGGTCTTGCGCTTGTGGTCGAGTTGCGCGATACGCGAATCGAGGGCCTGGACTTCGAGAAGTCGGATCTGGTCGGCGGGCTCGGCGTTCAGCGGGGGGCTCCTGTGCGGCTGGAAGGGCGGGAAGTGGATTGCGGGAGTTCCCGGCCGCCCCGGAATTCCGGGGTGTCCGAGCGCTCCGGGGCGACAGCGTGCGCTGTCCACGGGTCGGTGACCGCGTACGAGACATGGGTGCGCAGCGCCCAGCCGTGCCGGTCGGAGATCTCGTCGAGCTGCGCGGCGGCCTGCTCGCACCACGGCCACTCGGTGGCCCAGTGCGCGGCGTCGACCAGCGCGGGCGGGCCGGACTCGCGCGCCTCGGAGACCGGGTGGTGGCGCAGGTCGGCGGTGACATACGCGTCGACGCCCGCCGCGCGGACCTCGGCGAAGAGGCTGTCGCCCGAGCCGCCGCAGACCGCGACGGTACGGACCGTGGCCTGCGGGTCGCCGGCGATCCGCAGCCCGGTGGCGGTACGCGGCAGCCCTCGCGCCGCCCGCTGCGCGAATTCGGCCAGCGTCAGGGGTGCGGCGGTCTCGCCGATCCGGCCGAGGCCGCGGCGGCCCGCGGGGTCGGTGGGGTCGGGTACGAGCGGGCCGGTGATCCGCAGGCCGAGCGCGGCGGCCAGGGCGTCCGAGACGCCGGGGTCGGCGCGGTCGGCGTTGGTGTGCGCGACGTGCAGCGCGACCCCGTTCCTGATCAGGTCGTGGACGGCGCGGCCCTTGAAACCGGCAGGGCCGGTCGGCGCCACCGTCGTCGTACCGCGCAGATAGAGCGGGTGGTGCGTGACCAGCAGGTCCGCGCCGATCCGTACCGCCTCGTCGACGACTTCCCGCACCGGGTCGACGGCGAACAGCACGCGTCCGACCTCGGCCTCGGGCTCGCCGCAGACCAGGCCGACGGCGTCCCACGCCTCGGCCAGCTCCGGGGGCCAGAGGGCGTCGAGCGCGGCGATGACGTCGGACAGTGTGGGCACGGTAGGAAGGTTACCTGGCCGCCCGTGTCCGCCGGATGCCGTACGCCGTGACCGCGGGCGGCGGGGGGTGCCACGACGGGTGCGCGCGGTCGTGCGGCACCCGTTCGGCACCCGTGAGTCAAGGGCGCGCGGGGCGCATCCGAGGTCCGCGGGGAGCGCGACCGCTCGCCGGGCGGAGCACATCTGCCCCTTCGCGCGGAGCAGAACGGGAAAACCCGCACTCTTACGTGTGAACCGCACCGAGTCGCGTTGATCGTCCGGAAAAAGGAAAACTACGGTCCTGTGCCGGAGGTGGGTGAGTCATATGAGCGCCAGTACAGATGCCAGTGCCCGTGCCATGGGGATCCCCCCGGCCGTCCGCGTACTGCGCCGGTCGGGCTTCACGATCGCCGCGGACGGGTCGTACGCGGCCTGCCTCGCCGAGGCCCGCGTACCCGCACCGGAGGGGGACGGGGACGTGGACGAGTACGGCGGGGGCGGCGTCAGCGGCTGGTTCCCCGAGCGGTGGACGCTCGGGCCCGAGCCGTACGCGGTGCCGCTGCCCGGCGCCCAGCCGGAGGAGGCCGGGACGCAGGTCGTACCGCTGCCCGACGGGCGCGTCCTGATCCGGCGACGGGTCGCCGACCGCCACGACCTGGCGCTGCTGTATCCGGCGGGGGCCGGTACCGGGGAGGTGCCGATCGGGTCGCTCGGCGGGGATGCAGTAACGCTTCTTCCCCCGTGCCCCTTGGGTGGGGCGGCTTTCGCGCTCGTGTACGAGGGGGGCTCCGCCGATGGGGGTTCCGGCGAGGGGGACTCTGCTGAGGGGGACGGGGTCACGACCGTCTGGCAGGTGTACGGCGCCGGGAAGGACGGGCCCGTCGCCGTCATGCGCGTGCCCGGCCGCTGCACCGGCGGCGTCTGGCTCGACCGTACGGGGCGGCTGCTCGCCGTCGACCGTACGCTCGCCGGCCGCACCAAGGCCGTCGCCGTCGACCTGCGACTCGGCGAGGCCAGCCCGCTCCTCCAGATCACCGAGGACAGCGACGACCGGCTCGTCCTCGCGGAACCCGACAGCGGGCTGCTGCTCCTGCGCAGCGACGCCACCGGGGAGGCGCGGCTCGGCTGGGGCGTCCTCGGCAGCCGTCGGCCGGTACGTTTCCCCGACGCGCTCCAGGTGCCGGGCATCCTGCTCACGCCGGTCGCCGCGCAGCCGGGGCAGATCCTGATGCCCGAGGCGGCGGTGGTCGCGCTCCGCGCGGAGGCGCCGGGCGGGGCGGAGTCACTGGCGCTGTGGCGGCCGGGTGAGCGGCGGCTGCACTGGCGGGCGTCCCCTCCGGGGTGGCTGGGGGCGACGGGGTACTGGGGGGCCGACGATTTGCTGCGGCTGCCGTGTTCGGTGCCGGAGTGGCCTTGCGGGGTGGCGCCGTACGAGGCGCCACGGGTGCGGCCTGCGGCCGGGGCTTCGGGGTCTCGGCGTGGGCGGGGTGCGGTGCCCGCCGCTCTGCCCGGGCCTGGTTCTTCCGGCGGCCTCGGCTCTTCCGGTGCTCGCGGCTCTTCCGGTGGCCTCGGTTCCTCCGCCGGCCTCGGCTCTTCCGGTGCGGCTCTGCCCGCGCCGACGCGGCTGCCCTGGCGGGTGCTGCCGCTTCAGCAGGCGCCGCTGGCTGCCGCCAAGGCGGGGTGACCCCCATGACCGTGACGTCGACCCCGCCAGTAGACTCACCCGAAGCCGCGCATCCGGGCACTCCGCGTGACCACCGCGGGGCGGCTTCGCCGCAGTCCGGGTCGAGTTTGTTCGCGCGCTTTCGGCGTAGGCCGGTTCGTTGTTCCACGGGGATTTCGGGGAGATTCAAGAAGATGACGTCCGACGCGCGTTCCTCTCACGACCACGGGGGGTCCGGGGACAGCTCGGGGCGCCACCGGGGGCCTGCTTCTTCCTCTGAGGAGGGGGAGGCTCAGCCTCAGGGGAAGCATCGGCGTCCTTCGGACGATTAGCGGGTTTTTCTTTCCCGCCCGCCCACCCGTGCGGGTGCTTTCTTCGTCTGCGGGTGCCGCTTGTGCCTGGGTCGGTGCCGGTCCGGGGCACCTCCTCGAAATCCGTCTCACCTGGTCCTGTGTATCCGGTGCCGTTCCTGTTGACGTATTTCTGCGGGGGCACCCCGGCCCGTCCCCTCCGGGTACGTCGGCGTCCGCCTGTCCGGTGGGGGTTGCCGGAGGGGGGTGGGTGGGCTGGGGTACGGGGGCGGCCGACGGTCCGCTGCGGTGCCGGGGCGGGGGTGGGTGGGCTCGGCGGTCGGCGGTCGGCGGCCGGGGGTGGGGGGCCGCAGGCTTATGGGAGCCGTCCTCGATGCTCGGGGGCGGGGCCGACTCAGGTCGCCGACTCAGGCTTTGGCTTTGGCTTGGAGGCGGAGGCCGGTCAGGGTGAGGTCTAGGGCGGCGCGGAATTGGTCGATGTCGTCGTGGCCGTCGAATTCGTCGACGATTTCGTGGACGAAGGGGAAGTCGGCGGGGTCGAGTTCGCGCCAGGTCTTGGCGAAGCGGCCGAGGAATTCGTCGCGGTTGACGGCGCCGTTGAGGACTTCCGGCGGGGGTTCCTGGCCGAGGTCGACGGCGGAGCCGACGACGACGCCGACGATCGCGGAGACAGCGTGGAAGCGCTGCCGGGCCGTGAGGTCGAGGCGGAGGGTCTGTTCGCCGAGCTTCTCGTAGACGAGCAGGGAGTTGGCCTGCACGTCGGTGTTGCGCATGAAGTAGGCGCCGAGCCAGGGCCGGCGGACGATCGCGTCGAAGAGGCGCAGGGCCATGGCGCGAAGGTCGTCGATCGGGTCGTCGCTCCGCGGAAGGGCCTCGACGTCGGCGAGGATCGCGCCCATCGCGTGGTCGGTGGCGCGGTCGAGTAGTTCGTCCTTGCTCTCGACGTACCAGTAGATGCTGGCGACGCCGCCGCCGAGGCGCTGCGCGAGGGCGCGGAAGGTCAGGCCGGGCGCACCGGCCTCGTCCAGGAGGGCCACGGCCTCCGTGAGGACGGACTCCATCGAGTGGGAAGCCCGTCGGCGTCCCTGGGTCGAGCGGTCTTGCAGGCGTGCCATGGCTCACATCCCCATCGCGATCTTGCGTCGTATCGAACGTTGTTCTATCGTAGCGGATCGTACGTTGTTCGATAACCGAATGACGTTCGATTGGAGGACTGCCATGACCACTCCCACGCTTGAGAAAACGTCACATACCTACCCGTCCCTGAGCGCGGCGTGGATTCCGCTGGCCGCCCTCTGCCTGGCCTTCTTCGTCGAGATGGTCGACAACACGCTGCTGTCGATCGCGCTGCCGACGATCGGCCGCGACCTCGGCAGCGGGACGACCGCGCTTCAGTGGGTCACCGGGGCGTACTCGTTGACCTTCGGCGGCCTGCTGCTCACGGCGGGGTCGATGGCCGACCGGCTCGGGCGCCGCCGGGTGCTGCTGGTCGGACTCGCCGTGTTCGGCTCGCTGAGCCTGTGCGTCGTCCTCGTCACCACGGCGGGCCAACTCATCGCCCTGCGGGCCGCGCTCGGCGTCGCCGCCGCGGCGATGGCGCCGATCACGAACTCACTGGTCTTCCGGCTGTTCGACGACAAGGCCCTGCGCATGCGCGCGATGACGGTGATGATCGTCGTGGGCATGTCCGGCTTCGTCCTCGGGCCGCTGCTCGGCGGCACCGCGCTGGCGCATGTGCGCTGGGAATGGCTGCTGGTCGTCAACGCCCCCATCGCCGTCATCGCGTGCGTCGGCGTCCGGCTCGGCGTCCCGGCCGACCGGCCGGAGGACCTGACCCACGACAAGCTCGACCTGCCGGGCGCCGTCCTGAGCGTCGCCGCCATCGGGCTCGCCTGCTACTCCCTGACCAGCGGTGTCGAGCACGGCTGGCTCTCCGCGATCACTCTCGCGTCGATCGCGGGCGCCGTCGTGGCCGCGATCGCCTTCGTCCGCCACGAGCGCGGCACCCCGGCGCCCATGCTGGACCTCAGCCTCTTCTCCAACGGCACCGTCCGCGGCGCCGCCATCGCCCAGATCGGCACGTCCATCGCAATGGCCAGCGTGATGTTCGGGCTGATCCTCCACTTCCAGTACGCCTACGGCTGGAGCCCGGTACGCGCCGGACTCGCCAACCTGCCGATCATCGTGACCATGCTCGCCGCGACCCCCTTGTCCGAATGGCTCGCCCGCCGGTTCGGCCACCGCATCGCCTGCCTCGTCGGCGCTGCCTGCCTGGCCGGCGCCCTCGCCGGTCTCTCCTGGGGCGTCGACCACGGCTACGCCGCCATCGCCGTCTGCATGGTGATCATGACCATCGGATTGCGCACCGTCATGACGATCTGCGCCGTCGCCCTCGTCGACGCCATGCCCAGCAACCGCACCTCCATCGGCGCCGCCCTCAACGACACCGCCCAAGAAGTCGGCTCCAGCGTCGGCACCGCCATGGTCGGCACCCTCATCGCCGCCCTCGTCACCACCCAACTCCCGCCCGGCACCTGGAGCAGCGACCTCGTCGCCTCCTTCTTCCACGGCGAACGCGTCACCTACGCCCTCCTCTCCCTCCTCGTCGGCCTCATCGCCGCCGGCGGCGCCCTCACCCTCACCAACTCCCACACCCTCGAAGACCCCCCCACCGATTCCCCCGCCTGACCCCCAGCCCCCTACCGACAGCAACCGGCAGCAACCAGCACCACAGCGGCCCGTCGAACGCCGACGCACCCGAGCCGACCCCCCACCCACCCCACCGGCGGCCGGACGCCGACGCCCTCACCCCCACCCACCCCCGCCCCGGCACCGCAGCGGACCGTCGGCCGCCCCCGCACCTCAGCCCACCCACCCCCCTCCCGGCACCCCCACCGGACAGGCGGACGCCGACGTACCGGAAGGGGACGGGCCGGGGTGCCCCCGCAGAAATACGTCAACAAGAACGGCACCGAATCCCCAGGACCAGGTGAGACGGATTTCGAGGAGGTACCCCGGACCGGCACCGACCAGGCACAAGCGGCACCCGCAGACGAAGAAAACACCCGCACGGGTGGGCGGGCGGGCAAAGAAAAACTACGAGCGGCGCAGCCCCAACACCTCAACGGCAGCGAAAGAGCCCCGCTCACCCCCTTCGAAATACGGCGTCAACACCCCATCAAGCTCCCCATACGAAAACACCGACTTCGCCGTCTCGAACCGCGCCGCCACCACCGGCCGTTGCAGAACGGCCACCATCCCCCCGTGCACAACGAAAACCTGCCCGGACACCCCCGCGGCAGCGGGCCCGGCAAGGTACCCGACCAGCGGAGCGACATGCTCGGGAGCCAGCGGATCGAGCCCCCCGGGCTCGGCAGAGCCGAACACATCAAGAGTCATCCGCGTCCGCGCCCGCGGACAAATGGCGTTGGCGGTGACCCCGTACCGCCGAAGCGCCTCCGCCGTGGACGTCGTGAGCCCGACGATGCCCCCCTTGGCGGCGGCGTAATTCGGCTGTCCGGCCGACCCGGCGAGAAACGCCTCGGACGCGGTGTTGACGATGCGCCCGAAGACCGGAGCCCCGGAGGACTTGGCGCGCGAGCGCCAATGCGCGGCGGCGAACCGAATGGTGTTGAAGTGGCCTTTGAGGTGCACCCGGATGACGGAGTCCCACTCGTCCTCGGTCATGGAGAAGACCATGCGGTCGCGGAGAATCCCGGCGTTGTTGACGAGGATGTCGAGCTGCCCGTTGTGCTCGACGGCCAACTGGACGAGTTCCGACGCCTGTTCGTGGTCGGCGACATCGCCGTGGTGGGCGACGGCGCTGCCGCCGGCGGCGGCGATCTCGGCGACGACCTCCTGCGCCGGGGTGGCGGAGGAGGCGCCGGAGCCGTCACGGCCGGGCTGGCCGAAGTCGTTGACGACGACGTGCGCCCCGAGCCGGGCGAGTTCGAGCGCTTCGGCGCGCCCGAGTCCGCGCCCGGCCCCGGTGACGACGGCGGTCCGCCCGGCGAGCGGGAGTTCACCGTTCGGCATTGGCTGATCCCCCATCAGATCGTGATGCTCGTACGCAGCGCGACGCCCGTCCGCATCTGGTCGATCGCCTCGTTGATGTCCTCCAGGCGCACGCGGTGCGTGATCAGCCCTTCGAGGTCGATGCGCCCGGCGCGCCAGAGCCGGATGACGCGGTCGTAGGAGCGCAGGACGTCACCGCCGCCGTAGAGGGACGGCAGGATGCGCTTCTCGTCGAAGAACAGCTCGAACATGTTGATCTGGAGGTTGTCGTCCATGGCGCCCGCGCCGACGATGCACAGGGTGCCGCCACGCCGGGTGGCGTCGTACGCGGCGCGCGCCGTCGCGGACTTGCCGACCACCTCGAAGACGTAGTCGAAGCCCTCGCCCGCGGTGAGCCGGTTCTTGGCATCGGCGAGGCCGTCGGGGTCGACGGACTCGGTGGCGCCGAAGCGGACGGCGGCCTCGCGGCGGGACTCGACCGGGTCGACGGCGACGATCTCGGCGGCGCCCGAGGCCCGCGCGCCCTGGATGACGCTGATCCCGACGCCGCCGCAGCCGATCACGGCGACCGACGAACCCGCCTCCACCTGGGCGGTGTTGAGGGCGGCGCCGATACCGGTGGTGACCCCGCAGCCGATCAGCGCGGCGATCTCGTACGGCACGTCGTCGGGGATCGGCACCGCGCACCTGGCGTCGACCACGACCTCCTCGGCGAAGGTGCCGGTCCCGGCGAAACCGAAGACGTCGGGTGAAGCGGCGCCGGGGCGGCGGTAGTTGGCGGTGCCCGCGTTGAGGAATCCGGCGATGCACAGCTCGGTCTGGCCGCGCTTGCAGGACGCGCACTCGCCGCACGCGGGCAGCCAGCAGACCAGGACGCGGTCGCCCGCCGTGACGGACGTGACGCCCTCGCCGACCTCGGCGACCTCGCCCGCGCCCTCGTGGCCCGGCACGAAGGGCGCGGGCTGCGGCAGGACGCCGCTCATCGCGGACAGGTCGGAGTGGCACAGTCCGGTGGCCTTGACGCGGATACGTACCTTGCCGGGCCCGAAGCCCGCGGTCTCGATGTCGTCGACGACTTCGAGCTTGTCCTGGCCGGTCTCCTGCTGGATGGCTGCGCGCACGGTACGGCTCCCCTCGGATGGTGCGAAGACGGTGGTCGCTACGGAGGCCCGGCCGACGACCGGGCCGAAAGCTGCTGAGCCGAGAGCCGCCGGGCGCGCGGCCCGGTGTGCCCCACGGGCTCAGGTGTGCTCGATGACGGTGTCCGCCAGGACCGGCGCCTCGTCCCGCTCCACGGCCGACACCGCGGCCACGATCCGGCCGGAGCCCGCGCCGCCGCCGTCCCCGTCCGCCCACATCCGTACCCGCAGCGTCTCGCCGGGGTAGACGACGCCCGCGAAGCGTGTCGCGTACGAACGGATCCGGGCGACGTCGCCGCCGAGCAGCGTGTCGGTGACGGCCTTGAGCGTGGCGCCGTACGAGCACAGTCCGTGCAGGATCGGGCGGTCGAATCCGGCGGTGGCGGCGAATTCGGGGTCGGCGTGCAGCGGGTTCCAGTCGCCCGACAGCCGGTAGAGCAGCGCCTGGTCCTCGCGGACGGGTACGTCAACGGCCTTGTCGGGCGCGCGGGTTGGCGGTTCCGGACGGCGGGAGGGACCGCGTTCGCCGCCGAAGCCGCCTTCGCCGCGGACGAAGATCTCGTTGTCGGAGGACCACAACGGGCCTTCGTCGTCGGCCACTTCGGAGCGCAGCACGATGACGGCGGCCTTGCCCTTGTCGTAGACGGCGGCGACCGATCCGGTCCGTACGGCATGGCCGCTCACCGGCAACGGCCGGTGGAGTACGAGGCGTTGGCCGCCGTGCAGGACGGCGGCGAGGTCCACGTCGATGCCGGGGCCGATCGAGCCGTCCACCGAGCCGGGCCCGCCGCCCGCGACGGTGGCGAAGCTCGGCAGGACGTGCAGCCGGCTCTCCAGCGTGTAGCGCAGTTCGTCCGCGTCGGTGGCCGGGCGCCCGGCGCCGATCCCCAGGTGGTAGAGGAGAACGTCCTTGTGGTTCCAGGCGATTTCGGTGCGGCGCGGCTCGGCCGCGAGGGCCTTGGCGACGTCGATGGGCATGGTCCCTCCGGGGCACTTCCGGTGGCGGCTACTTCCGGTGACGGGTACTTCCGGTGACGGGTACTTCCGGGGCGCTGGCTAGAACGTGTTCTAGAGATGGCCCCTGTATAACGCAAAGCCCAGGAAGTGAGAAGAGCTGACACATCGTCAGCTGGAGGGATTCCCGGCCCTTCCCGCCCGCCGACGCGGCGGATTCCCGGCCGCCCCGCCCGCCGGGGCACCGCACCCGTGACATTTGTCCTGCCCCCCTGCGGACATTCCCCTCTGCCCGCCGCCCCTCCCCCCTCCGTAGCGTCGTGGCCATGGAGAAAACCCCGTCCACGCCCCGGCCCGGCACCCCGCCCGACACCTCGTCCGACACCTCGTCCGGCGCCCGGCCCGACACCTCGCCCGCCGTCCGCTTCACCGCCGTCCACAAGAGCTTCGGACCGGTCAGGGCCGTGGCCGGGATCGACCTGGAGATCGCGCGCGGCGGCACGATGGCACTGCTCGGCCGTAACGGAGCCGGGAAGTCGACCACCATCAGCCTGCTGCTCGGCCTGGACCGGCCGGACGCGGGCGAGGTGCGGCTGTTCGGCGGCCCGCCGCAGGAGGCGGTCAGGGCCGGGCGGGTCGGCGCGATGCTCCAGGACGGGCGGCCGATCCCGCGCGCCACCGTCAAGGAGCTGGTGACGTTCGTGGCGGCCACGTATCCGCGGCCGATGCCCGTCGCCGAGGCGCTGTCGCTGGCCGGGATCACGGAGCTGGCGGCCCGCCGCGTGGACAAGCTGTCCGGCGGCCAGACGCAACGGCTCCGCTTCGCTCTGGCCGTCGCGGGCAACCCCGAGCTGATCGTGCTGGACGAGCCGACGGCCGCCCTCGACGTGGAGGCGCGGCGGGTGTTCTGGCGGTCGATGCGCGGTTACGCGGCGCGCGGCAACACCGTGCTGTTCTCCACGCACTACCTGGAGGAGGCCGACGAGCACGCCGACCGCATCCTGGTGATCGACCAGGGCCGTACCGTCGCCGACGGCACCGGCGAGCAGATCAAGCAGGCCGTCGGCGGCACGCTCGTCTCGTTCGACCTCGCCGGGTCCGGCTCCGCGGGCCTGCGCACGCTGCCCGGTGTGACCGCCGTCGAGATCCGCGGCGACCGGGCCCTGCTGCGTACCTCCGACTCCGACGCCACCGTCGTCGCCCTCGCGGCGAGCGACCGCGTCCGCCGTCTGGAGGTCGTCCCGGCCAGCCTGGAGGACGCCTTCCTGACCCTGACCGCACCTCACCCGGCGACCGGGACCCCGGCCGCCGAATCCCCGGCGCCGCACTCCACCCCCGCCCACCCCCTCCAGAAGGAAGCCGTCCGATGACCGAGTACGTGAAGCTCGAAGTCCGGCGCGCCCTGCGCGACCCCGGCTTCATCGTCATGGGCTTCGCCATGCCCGTGCTGATGTACCTGCTCTTCACCAACCTCGGGGTCGGCGGCGACGGCCAGGACAAGATCGACTTCGCGCGGTACTACATGGTCGGCATGGCGGCGTACGGCGCGCTCGGCGCGTCGATGGGCATCGGGACCGGCGTCGCCGAGGACAAGGGGCTGGGCTGGCTGCGGCAACTCCGCGTCACGCCGCTCAGCCCGTTCCGTGTGGTGGTCGGCCGGGCGCTGACCGCCGGGGTGACCGTCCTGCCCGCGATCTGCGCCGTCCTGCTGGCCGGGGCGCTGGTGAACGGCGTGCACCTGGCCGCGTGGCAGTGGGTCGCCACCGCCCTGCTGCTGTGGGTGGGCACGATCCCCTTCACCCTGCTCGGCCTCGGCAACGGCTACGGGCTGACCGCGCAGACCACCGGCGTCACGAGCATGGCCTGCATGATGGGCCTGTCGATCGTCGGCGGCCTGTGGATTCCGGTCGACGCCTTCCCGCGCTGGCTCGCCCGGATCTCCCAGTGGACGCCCGCCCAGCGCTTCGGCCAGCTCGGCTGGAGCGTGCTTGACCGGCACGCGCCCGGCGCGGGTACGGTGGCCGTGCTCGGCGGATGGCTGGTCGTCTTCGCCGGTTACGCCGTCCTCTCCTACCGGCGGGGTGCGCGGACCGCATGACGACGACGCGGCAGGCGACCTCCCGCCGGGACACGTACAGCGCGTACCGAACGGGGACGGTGACCGCCATGACGGCGAACAGCGGCATGGCCGACGGGGTGACCGACCGCCCGGCCGGCGGGGCGGGCCACCCGGCCGAGAGCACGGACAAGCCGTGCGGCAGGGCCTGGTGGCGGCGCGGCACACCGCACGACTTCGCCCGCGAGATCGAGCACATCAAGTCTCCCGACGGCAACGCGCTCTACCCCTGGCTGCTGATGGTCATCGGCCCCGGCACCGACATCGCCCAGGGCCAGGTCCCCGCCCCCTGGCTCGCGGGCTGCGGCCTCGCGCTGTTCTGCCTCCTGTACGTGTTCACGGTCCGTTCGGCTTTCCACGAGCGGTGGCGCGGGGGGCCGGTCCCGTACCGTCTGCTGGGTGCGCTGGCCGTCTGTACGGCCACGCTGGCCATCGCCTACGGCGGGAATTTCCTGCTGCTGTACACGCTGGTCTCGCTGAGCGTCGGGGCCGTGGCCTCCACCCGCCGCGGCCTCGGCCTGATGCTGACGCCGCTGAGCGCGACCGCCGGAGTCACCGCGAGCACGCACGGCCAGGGCTTCTGGGGCACGGCGGGCCTGGCGTACGGCACCTTCCTGTCCGGCCTGGTCGTCTCGGTGATCATCACGCTCTCCTACGCCGTCGCCCAGCTCAGGGAGACCCGGCAGGAGCTGGCGCGCAGCGCGGTCGCCCAGGAGCGGATGCGGTTCTCGCGCGACCTGCACGACCTGCTCGGGCACACCCTGTCGGTGGTCGTGGTGAAGTCCGAGGCCGCGCGCCGGATCGCGCCGCGCGACATCGACGCGGCGCTCGCCCAGGTCGCCGACATCGAGGCGGTCGGCCGCCAGGCGCTCACCGAGATCCGCGAGGCCGTCACCGGCTACCGCGAGGGCAGCCTGTCCACCGAACTCGACCGGGCCCGGTCCGTCCTGACCGCCTCCGACATCGAGGTCGTCGTCCAGGAGTCGGGCCCGCCCCTGCCCCCGCAGACCGAGGCGCTGCTCGGCTGGGTCGTCCGCGAGGGCGTCACCAACGTCGTCCGGCACAGCGGCGCGACGCTGACCCGTATCGAACTCGCCACCGGGCGCGGCCGGGCCCATCTGACCATCAGCGACAACGGCCGCGGGTCCTGTCCGCCGCCGTCCGGTCAGGACGGCGACATCAGGACCCGCACCGGTACCGGCCTGCGCGGCCTGACCGAACGCCTCGCCGCCGCCGGCGGCTCCCTCACCTCGGGCCCGGCCGCCGACGGCGGCTTCCGCCTGACGGCCGCCCTCCCGGTGGAGGAGGACGCGGCCCCGGCCGGTCACGCCGTGTCGGCGCGCTGACCGGCCGGGGCCGCCGTCCGCCGGGGTCAGCCGTCGATGACCGACGTGATCTGGTCGGAGTCGGTCATCGCGCCCGACCAGACGCGGATGTCCTCGATCTGGCCCGCCAGGTAGTGCCCCCAGGTCGCGCCGACGTAGGCGCGGCCGCCGGTGAAGTCGCCCGCTCCCTGGACGGCGGTGAAGGGCTGGGTGTCCTGGAGGTTGTCGCCGAGGTAGAGGCTGACCGTGCCGGACTGGGCGTCGAGGACGCCGGTGACCTGGACGGTGCCGTCGGCGCTGCCGCCGCTGGGGTCGTCGTTGGGCGAGACGGCGCCGGTGAAGGTGCCGTCGGTGGCGACCCGGCCGAAGAGCCACTGGCCCTGGGGGACGGTGATGACGTTGCCGTCGTCGTCCAGTGTGGTGGTGGTGCCGGTGTACTTGAACCACACGCCCCACGAGGAGCCGTCGGCCGAGCGCTGCCCCGCGATCTGTTCGGTGTAGCCGACGGGGTGGGTGACCAGGGCCGCCGCGTCGAGCTGGGTGCGGGTGGTGACCGTGAAGGAGCCGGTGTCGTCCACGACGGAGCCGGGCGTGGAGACCGAACCGGTGGCGCCGTCGAGGGCGATGGTGTCGCCGTCGAGGGTGGCGCCGCCCGAGGTGGTCAGGGTGCGGCCGTAACCGGAGGCGGTGTCGGCGAGGGTGGTGCCGGAGGCGCCCGACGGGTCCCAGGCCGCGGTCAGTTCGACCTGGGCCTTGCCGTCGGTGCCGAGCAGCCGCGCCTCGTCGGAGGCTTCCTGCGAGGTCAGCGTCCGCTGCCAGACCTTCACCTCATCGATGCTGCCGGGGAAGTTGTACTGGTACGTCCCCCACTTGTACCGCCCGATCTGGAAGGCGCCGGTCGCCGACCACGAGCCGGTGGTGGTCGCGGTGCCCTGGAGCACGCCGTTCACGTACAGCGCGCTCTGCGAGGTCGCCGGGTCGTAGCTGCCCAGCAGGTGGGTCCACACCCCGGTCCTGGGCGGGGACTTGGCCGCCACTCCGTAGTACGCGGTGCCGGTGTTGGCGTCCTGCTGCTTGACCCCGAAGAACCAGGTGCCCAGGCCGTGGTCGTAGGCGAGGATGAACGGGCTGTACGTCACCCCGTCCTGGGAGAGCACGATGCCGTTGGGCGTGGTGGTGTCCAGCTTCACCCACGCCGAGACGGTGTACGCCGAGCGGGTCTCCAGTACGGGCCCCGCCGTCGAGGCGTACCCCGACGTCCCGTCCAGGTGCAGGCCCTTGTCCGGGGTGCTGCCGCCGTTGCCGTCCGGCAGGTCGCCGCGGCGGCCGTTGGCGTCGCGGACCGCGCCGGTGCCGGACAGCGTCGCGTTGTGCTGCTGCGCCGCCACGGTGGTCGAGGTGTCGACGGCCTGGCCGCCGCTCTCGTCGAAGCTCCACTGCCCGACCGGACCCGCACCGGCCGCGACCAGGAAGTCCTTCACCGTCTCCGCGCCCCACCGCCCGACGACGTCCTTGGCGCGGACGTCCAGGTGGTACGTGCCGGAGGCGGGCGGGGTGATCGTCGCGCTGGTGACCCCGGCCGCGAGCGCGATCCACGCGTCGGACGAGGACAGCTTGTACTCGTAGGCGGTGTTGGTGTCACCGGACGCGGGCCCGAAGACGACCTTGCCCTCCACGCCGGGACCGCCCGCCGGAACACAGGTGTTGGGCAGGCACTCGCTGTAGGTCCGCGCGAAGGTGACCGTCGGCGCCTTGGGGGCGGTGGAGTCGACCTTGAAGTAACACCAGCCGGTGGTCGAGCCGTTGGACGGTCCCGCCAGATAGCTGCTCTGGTTGTCGTAGTACGAACGGGTCCATGTGCGGTAGCGGTACAGCGTGCCGTCGGTCAGGGTCGGTGCGGTGGCGACGCCGGGTGAGACGTTGTCGCCGACGAATCCGGTCGCGGGCCGCACGATGTCGCTGAACGCGCTCGACCAGGTGGCGCTGGAGGCCGTGTACTTGTCCATGCTGAAGACCGAACGCAGCCGCGCGCCCGACTCGCCGCCCGCCGCCGTCTGCGGCACCGACGACAGCGCGGGCGTCGGGTCGGAGATCACCGACGGGTCGGCGCTCTTGGTCGAGCACACCACGCCGCTGCCCGTGACCAGACCGATCTTCGTCGGGAGCGCGGGGTTGGCCACGTAGTTGACGGACAGCGCCGCGTTGTTCTTGAACCGCTTCCACGCGGAGGTGTCGGACTCGTCGTGCGCGCGCAGTTCGAGGGTGAGCTTGGCGAATTTGCCCGCGGCGAAGTCCGCGACCGTGGGCGTCAGATTCTCATTCGTCTCGTCCGGGTTGTCGGCGAATTCGATCGGCGCGTCAGGGGAGTTGGGGTCGCAGGTCGAGCCGCGGCCGGCCGAGAAGGAGCGGTCGACCATCAGGTCGAGCTCCTTGGGGCGTGACGACCAGGTCGTGGACGACGAGAAGTTGTTCGTGCGCTCCAGGTCCGTCCAGCGCGCGTCGCACTGGAACGCCCAGGGCGAGGTGACGCGGAAGGTCGCCTTCAGGACCTTCTTGCCCTTGAGGGCGCCGGGGGTGAACTGGAAGTAGAGCCGCTGCGTGTAGCCGGGACCGCAGTAGTAGCCGTTCCAGGAGCCGCAGTGGCCGTCGCCCTCGCCGTTGGTGCCGTTGCCCCAGCCGTAGCTGCTGTAGCCGTCGCTGCGCAGGAGCGTGCGCTGCGGGGCGCCCGAGGCGAGCGACACGTCGGGGTCGATGTACAGCGGATACGCGGCGGTGTCCTTGGCCGCGAGGAGGTGGGGGTCGGGGACGACGGCGACGGAGGTGCCGGTGACGTCCAGCGGGGTGGTGGCGGTGGTGGCGCCGGGGGCCGGGCCGTCTTCGGGGGCGAGGGCCTCGGCGGCCTCGGCGCTGGGCGCGGCCTTTGTGGTGGGCGCCGTCTCCGCCGTGGGCGCGGCCTTTGTGGTGGGCGCCGTCTTCGCCGTGGGCGCGGCCGGGTTGTCGACCGGGTCGGACGCCGTACCGAGCGAGTCCCACATCTGGGCGGCCGAGGACGTGAACAGTTCCTGCCCGTCGGGGCCGACCGCGCTCAGGCCGCCGCTCGCGGTGTCGCTGACGTCCAGGCCGGAGGCGCGCATCCCGAACTCGATCCGCTTCAGCGCCGGATTGGCCGCCGCGGTCGGCGTCTTGACCACCAGCACCTCGCGGTAGCCCTGCGTGGTCGCCGTCATGCGCAGGTCCACGCCCGGCAGCACGTCGGCGTACACGGCGCTCTCGCCGTCCAGCGTCGGGGCGGGCAGCGTGCCGGGCCAACTGAAGGCCAGCGTGCGGCCGTTGCGCCCGATCGTCACCAACGGGGCGGTGCCGCCGCCGGAGAAGGCCAGATCCACCACGGCAGCCTTCGGAGCCAGGCTCCCGTCGGCCTTCCTGGCCAGGGTCGCGTCCGGCTCGGCCCAGGAGCCGTCCGCCCGCGCGACCCGTACCGGGGCCGTGAACTGGTCGAGCCGCATGGTGATTCCGTCGGGATTCGCGTACGTCGTCGTGTTCTCCGTACGCGCCCCCACCACCTCCACCGGCTGCCCGGACGCCTGCGCCTGGTCCAGGTCCCGCTGTGCCTCGGTCTGCGGCACGGGCGCGGGGTCCGCCGTCGCGTCCAGGGGCGTCAGCCCCGCCCACGCCACCGTGGCCGCCGCCCCCACCGCGACCCCCCGCCACGCCAGCTTCCGCGCTCTGCGCCGCATACGAATATTCACAGTCCGCCCCCACCCCGTTCCACCCGAACTCCCCTATGAGCGAAGTGGATTCTGTGTCCATCTAACGAAGCGCGTCAATCCTTTCAGGAAAAAATTAAGTGGAATCCCGCCTTCTGCACCTGCCGCCACCTGCCCCGATACGTACCTCGGGGTTCACGAACCCCGAGGTACGTACAGCCTTTTCCCGCCACCCTTTGCGCCGGCCGGATTCTGGGACGAATTCCCCCCGCAGCCCCTTTATCCGCTTTTCCTCCGGTCAGTCCGCCGCCACAACCCCCGCCCAGTCCAGCCCACCCCGCGCCCCGACCCCGGACGCATAGCCGCCGCCGGGCAGACCGGCGAAGAACTTCAGCACGCCATGCTTGGTGGCCGCGTAGAGGTCCGGTATCCCGTCCCCGTTGGCGTCCCCGGCGCTGAGGATGCGCGGGTAGGCGGCGGCGGTGAAGCCGGTGCCGTACGCCGTCCAGTCCGCGGGAGCCGCGAGCGTGCCGTCCGCGTTGCCCGCGGCCAGCTCGAGCGTGCCGGAGGTGTCGTCGCGGACGAGGATGTCGGGTATGCCGTCACCCGTGATGTCGCCGGGGGTGATGACGGTGCTGTGGTCGAGGCCGGTGGCGATCATCGTGGGCGTCAGCGGGCCGTAACCGCCGTTCCACCGCAGCAGCTTGCCGTTCTCGACCGTGAGCAGGTCGCCCAACCGGCCGGAGGGACCGCCGCTTCCGCTGTTGCCGTGCAGGATCTGCCGGGCGACGGTCCAACTCGTGCCGTCGGCACGGCTCCAGGGTGCGCTCATCGACCCGGACCGGCCGAAGTCGCCGAGTCCGTCGTTGACGTAGAAGGACGCGTAGCCGGTGCCGCTGAATCGCAACACATCCTGGTAGCCGTCGAAGGTGTTGTCCCCGTTGCGCACGATGACGCCGGGCGCCCAGTCGTCGCCGCTGTCGGCATAGGTCACGGCCTTCTTCAGCGTGCCGTCGCCCTTGCCGTAGAGCACGTACAGCTTGCCGTCCGTGCCGGTGGCGAGCAGGTCGGCCTTCCCGTCACCGTTGAGGTCGCCGACGTGGTCCCGCTCGGCGGCCGAGGAGACGGAGAAGGTGTACGTCACCGCTCCCGAGATGTTCCCCGCGCGATCCACGGTCTGGACGTAGAGGAAGTTGGTCCCCCACTGCGTGGGCGTCAGCTTCACCCTCGCGGTGCCGTTCGGCCCGACCGGCACCGACGGGTTGCCCCCGACGGCCGGTTGGCGGTTGAGCGAGTACTCGAAGCGGACCACGTCCTCCGAGGCCGGCCCCGACACCTTGAACGTGAAGGTCCCGGTGGTGCGGACCGGCGGCGCCGGATTATCCGCCGAATTGCTCGGCGGGAAGGTCTTCGACTTCACGACCGGCGCCGCGGGCGGCGTGTGGTCCACGATGAAGTGGCAGTCGCCCGACCAGTCCGAGGCGGCGCCCGTCCGGTCCACGTCACGGGCACGCCAGGTGTATGTCACGCCGTCCGTGAAGTCCGTCGACGGCAGGGTCAACCAGCGCTGCCCGCCTCCGAATCCGGACGCCGAATAGTCGTACGGCGCCGAGCCGTCGTCCGGCTGCACGAGGAATTCGGTGTCGTAGAGGATTCCCGGATTACCGTTCGACGTCGCGTTGAACGTGATTCCGGTGTTCCCGATGTATCCGTACGGCGCGTCCGCCCCGCACCCGTCGTCGCTCCCCCCGCCCACCGGGGCCGGGGTCGTACGCAGCCCGCTCGGCGCGGGTCCCCCCGCCTCGGCGGCCCGTGCCGCCGTCGGTGCCACCGTCAACGCCGCCGCGGCGGCGAGCAGTACGGCGGCCACCAAGCCGCCGTGGCGCCTCGATCTGCGCATGCCCGCGCGCATCCCTGTCATCGTCCCCCCCTGGGAACCGGCACATGTGGGTGCCGGTAATCATCCGGTGATCGTCCGTGACGACCACGCGAAGAATCTACGCCGGGGGTCTGACAACGCCAACGGGATTCTTGGGGCGCCTAGGACCTGTCGTCGGGGGCGGGAGGGGGCGGAGGGGTGGAGGGGGTCGCCTCGGGTGTCGGGGTGGGGGTCTCGGAGGAGGCGGCGGGCTCCGCAGGGGCGGGGGTCTCGGCGGGCGCGGATGCGGGTGGGGTGGTTTCGGCGGGGGTGGCCTTGCGGAGGCGGGAGCGGGTGGGGGCGGGGGTCGGGTCGTCGGAGAGTTCCTGGATGTCGTCCATGCCCTCGTCGTGGCCGGTGAGGGGGGCGGTGGGGCGGTCGGCGCCCACGCCCGGGGCGCCGGACGCCTGGCCCTCCGGCGGGAGGAGCCCGTAGTGGGCGTACAACTCCTGCTCCTGGTCGAGTCCGAGGTGCTGCTCGGCGTCCTCGCGCGGCGCGGCCTTGATCGTGTCGAGGTCGTACGCCACCCGCAGCACACCGCCGCCCGTGTCGCGCCCGATCTCGTGCTCGGCGCCGGCCAAGGGGACGAACGTCTCCTCGAAGCCGTGCATCCCGGTCCTCACCGTCACCCACTGCGGCCGACGGTCCCAGTCGTCCACGTACACATGGCTGACCCGGCCGATGAATTGCCCGTGCCGGTCGTGGATCGTCAGTTCCCTCAATGCCTCGGAACTCCCGAAGACGTCATCCGTCATACGAATTCACTCCTCTACGACGTGCCTGCGGCCCAACCGGAAAAGGTGCGGCACCGTCCTCCCGCGAACCGCGTGCCCGACGAGGCCACCTTCTCCCATCCCGACCGCTACCCCGTGGCGGGACACCTAGGGCTTTTCTTTCAGATCACCGGATCTGCGCGCGAGGTCGTCCCGCTCGCCCGGGTACGGCTGCCGCGCATCGGCTCGATCAGGCGGGAACGCCTCGCGTACCGGTTCCGGCCCGAGGTGCGGCTGCCGAACGTGTACGTCCTGTGGCAAGCCCTCTCCGAGCGCCCGGACCGCACGGACCCCGAGGGCGGTGTGGCCGGCTTCATCGCCGTGCACGAGCTCGCCGGAGTGTTCTCGGCGGGCTCCTGGGAGCCGGTCCTCGCGTCCGAGGCGCGGTCGGGAGTACGGCTCTGGTCCGGGCGCCCCGCCAAGGCGGCTTCCGGCGAGGCGGCTTCTTCCGGCGAGGCGGCCGATCCCGGTGCCCTCCCCTGGCACGACGTCCTCACCGAGGTCACCTCGTGGGGAACTCGGGGGCGGCGGGGGAATCGGCCTACTTGATCTCTCCGGCGAAGACGATGACCTGGTCGATGAGGCTCCGCCGCAGATGGACGACGTCGGTTCCCGTCAGGCGGGGGCCTCCGTCGGGAGTGGTGAAGACCCACTCGTACCGGGCCCATTCGTCGGGCATGTCCACCGCCGAGCAGCGCTCCATCGTGCCGGCCCCCGCCGGATGGCGCCGGATGTCCAGCACGAAGCGCTCGACCGCCTCGATCCCCTCGCTGCGTCCCAACGGCCCCCAGAAGAGGACGTCCGAGGTCAGGGCCTGGGAGAGCAGCCCGGTCACATAGGTGTCGTCCGACGCGTTGAACGCGGAGATGAACGTGTCGATCGCGGACTGCGCGGTCTCTTCATGCATGTACCAGTAGTACCAGCCCACTCGCGGCAATAGTCGCCGTGCGAGCCATGTCCCGGACACGGCGGGCGGACCGCGCGGGCGGGGGCTGTCTAGGGTGGCGGCTGCCTAGGGCGAGGGCTGTCTAGGGTGGGGGGATGACCGACGGGGAGACAGGGCAGGGCGGGGAGCGGGGCGGCGAGCACGGCGACCGGCGGGACGGGGCGCTGACGCGGGTGCTGCTCGCGGAGGACCAGGGGATGATGCGGGGCGCGCTCGCGTTGTTGCTGAATCTGGAGGACGACCTGGAGGTCGTCGCGCAGGTGGCCGCCGGGGACCGGATCGTGGCGGAGGCGCTGGAGGCGCGGCCGGACATCGCGCTGCTGGACATCGAACTGCCGGGGCGCAGCGGCCTCGACGCGGCGGCGGAGCTGCGCGAGCGGCTGCCGTCGTGCCAGGTGCTCATCCTCACCACGTTCGGCCGGCCGGGGTATCTGCGGCGCGCCATGGAAGCGGGCGCGGCCGGATTCCTGGTCAAGGACGGGCCCGTCGAGGAACTGGCCCACGCCATCCGCCGTGTCCTGCGCGGCGAACGCGTCATCGACCCGGCGCTGGCCGCGGCCGCGCTCAGCGCGGGACCCAGCCCGCTCACCCCGCGTGAGCGCGACGTGCTCAACGCCGCCGCGGACGGCTCCACCGTCGCCGACATCGCGGCCCGCGTCTTCCTCTCCGAGTCCACCGTGCGCAATTACCTCTCCGCGGCCATCGGCAAGACCGGCACCCGTAACCGCATCGAAGCCGTACGCCACGCGCGCCAGAACGGCTGGCTCTGACCCCTCACGCCAGCGAGGCGAGGAACGCTTCGGCCGCGTCGTCGACGCGGGCGCGGTCGCCGGTGGCGAGGAGGTCGAGGAGCAGGCCGCGAACGGTGGCGATGACGAGGGTGGCCGTACGCACTGCCGACTCGGGTGATACGTCGGGTCCTTGGGCGGCGCACAGGGCGTTCATCCAGTCGGTGACGACGTGGTCGAGGAAGTCGGAGAACTGCTCGGGCGCCTGGAGCGCCCGCCCGTAGACGGCGAAGAAGAGCCGGAACTCGGCGCCTTGGCGCGGGTCCGAGGCGCGTCGCCAGACGGCGCGTACGGACGTCGCCAGATCGGGCTGGTGTCCGGCCGTCTCGTTGGTGGCCTGGAAGATGCGTTCGCGCAGGCGCCCGAGGACGGCCTGGAGCATCTGCTCCTTGGTGCCGAAGCGGTGGACGAGGGTCGTGGGCGACACCCCGAGGGCGGCGGCGACCGGCCGCCACGACACCTCGGAGAAGCCGTGCTCGACCGTGTAGTCGACCACCGCGTCGAGCAGTTCCGCGCGCCGCTGGTGGTCGACGGGGCGCCCCGCCATCGCTGCCTCCGGTTGATCGTCACGGTCGTTCGTGATCGTCGCGGTCCGTCGCGACCGTCACGGTCCGTGCTGTTCATCGCGGTCCGTCCTGTTCGTCGCGGCCCGCCGTCGTCCATCCTCCCTCGCGCACCGGCCGCCGTCACCGCTTGACTTTTCTTGCACGACCGTACAAAGAATAGAGAGTGACCGCAAGGCCGCCCGCTACGGATTCGCCGGACGGGCGCGCCCCTTTCTGGAGGTTCCCCATGCGCGTTTTCGTCACAGGAGCGTCGGGCTGGGTCGGCCGCGGGCTCGTACCCGAGCTGATCACCGCGGGTCACTCGGTCGTCGGGCTCGCCCGCTCCGATGCCGCCGCCCGGACCCTGCGGGCCGCGGGCGCCGAGGTCCTGCCGGGCTCGCTCGACGACCTCGGCACGCTGCGGGAGGCCGCCGCGTCGTCCGACGGGGTCGTCCACCTGGCGTTCAAGCACGACATCGCCTTCGCGGGCGACTTCGCCGGTGCCACCGACGCCGACCGCGCGGCGATCGAGACCTTCGGCGAGGCCCTGACCGGTACGGACAAGCCTTTCGTCATCGCCTCCGGCATCCTCGGCGTGCTCGGGCTGGCGCCCGGCGTCGTCGCCACCGAACGCGACGGTCTCGCGCGGGCCGCGAGCACGGAGGGCGACACCGATAGCACCGATGGCGGTGACGGCACTGACGGCGCCGGTGCCACCGACAGCACCGACGCCCCGATCAGCGGCTCCGGCGGCCGGATCGGCAACGCCCACTACGTCCAGGCCCTCGCCGGCCACGGCGTCCGTTCCAGCGTCGTACGCCTCCCGCCCGCCACGCACGGCACCGGCGACAACGGGTTCGTGCCGGTCGCGATCGGCTTCGCGCGCGAGAAGGGCGCCGCGGCCTACGTCGGCGACGGCGCCAACCGCTGGCCGTCCGTCCACCGCGACGACGCCGCCCGGCTGTTCCGCCTCGCGCTCGAATCCGCGCCCGCCGGTTCCGTGCTGCACGCGGTCGCCGACGAGGGCGTACCGATCCGCGAGGTCGCCGAGATCTTCGCCGCGCACCTCGGCGTCCCCGCCGTCTCCGTCACGGCCGAGCAGGCCGGGGAGTACGTCGGCTGGCTCGGCCGCTTCTGGGCCGTCGACGGCCCCGCCTCCGCGCGGATCACGCGCGATCTGCTCGACTGGCGGCCGACCCGCCCCGGCCTGCTCGCGGATCTGAAGGACGGCCACTACTTCGGCTGAGCGCCGCGGGATTCCCGCGATGTCCGATTCGTTCAAGAAAACGGCGCCGGTCGGCCGTAGCGTCGCGGTCATGGACAACAGCAACGGCATGGACAGCACACGCATGGACAGCACAGGCAGGGACGGCTCAGGCAGGGACGGCGCAGGCAGGGACGGCTCAAGCAGGAAGGACGCAGGCAGGGAATCCCGGCACCTCGGCATCCGTATCGACCGTCCCGTCAAGGACGTCTACGACTACGCCTCGGACCCGGCGAATCTGCCGGAGTGGGCGCACGGGCTGGGCGGCTCGATCGAGGAGATCGACGGTCAATGGGTCGCGCGATCCGCCCCCTTGGGGCGGGTGACCGTCGCCTTCTCGCCCGCCAACGAGTGGGGCGTGCTCGACCACGACGTCACGTTGCCCTCCGGGCAGACCGTCTCCAACCCGGTCCGGGTGGTCGCGGACGGCCCGGCCAGCGAGGTCGTCTTCACGCTTCGGCGACAGCCGGAGACGAGCGACGACGACTTCCGGCGCGACGCCGAGTCCGTCACCGCCGACCTGGCCCGGCTCAAGAGCCTGCTCGAAGCGGCCGGACGGCCGTAAGGCGCCCCCGCGGGTGTCAGTGCCGTGCGATAGACAACTCCTCACAGACTCCGGCGGTAGCGGGAACGAGCGATGAGGGGGCCACCATGGCGGTCGAGGACGCGGCGGCGGATACGGAGGCCGGGCTGGCCGGGCGTACCGAGGTGGTCGGCGGGATCGAATCGCTGGTCCTCGACGGCCGCCGCCTCTGGTTCGGCTTCGACTTCACCTCCGACCAGGTGCTCTCCCCGCTGATCGACGACGCGGGAGCCATGGCGCGGTTCGCCGCGCGGCACATGCGGCAGCGCACCGGCGCCCACGACGAGGCGTACTGGGCGGAGCTGGTCGCGTCCGCCGTCGACAGCTCGGACCTGGTGTGGCGCGACGAACAGCGCGCCTTCACCACGAGCGCGTTGGAGGCCGGGGACGCGGGCCCGGCGGCCGGACACCTGCTGTACCTGCTCGACGCGGCCACCGAATGGGACGGCCACGCCCCCGCGGACCTCCCAGCAGCCGGCCTCCCGGCCGATGTCCCCGCCGACCTCCCCGCCGACGCGGAAGAGGCCGAACAGACACTGCGCGCCCACCACGCCGTGGGCAACTGGTCCCTGCTCTTCGCCCCCTACATCCGCGGCCTCCCGCACAAGACGTCCGCCCGCGGGCGGTAGCCAGGGACAGGTTCTCCCTGGCTAAAAGGGCGGCGGGCTCGGAGGATGGGAGGGTGATCGACAGGACAGGGCTGGCCGACTTCCTCCGCCGGAGGCGGGAGGCGCTGCGGCCCGCGGACGTCGGCCTGGCCGAGGGGGTGCGGCGGCGGACGCCGGGGCTGCGGCGCGAGGAGGTGGCGCAGCTGGCGGGGGTGTCGACGGATCACTACACGCGGCTGGAGCAGGCGCGCGGCTCGGCGCCGTCCGAGTCCGTCGTGGCGGCGCTCGCGCGTGCGCTGCGCTGCGACCCGGACGAGCGGGACCACCTGTTCCACCTCGTCGGGCTGTCGGCGCCACCGCGCCTGGCCGGGAACCGGATCCGTCCGGGGCTGATCAGCCTCGCGAGCCGTCTGGTGGACGTGCCGGTGTGCATCTACACCGACCTCGGCGAGGTGGTGTGGACGAACGCGCTCCAGGACGCGCTCACCGGCCGCGACATCACGGGCCCCGGCCGCGAGAACAACATCTTCTGGCAGTGGTTCACCGATCCGGCCTGGCGCGCGCGGGTGCCGGAGGAGGACTGGCCGCGGATGTCGGCGGCGCACGTCGGTGATCTCCGCTCGACGTACTCCCGCCGCGCCGGGCACCGGGGCCTCGCCGACCTGGTGCGGGATCTGCTCGACAGCAGCGCCGAATTCCGCGCGCTGTGGGAGCGGCACGAGGTCGCGGTGCGCCGCGCGGACCGCAAGAACGTGCTGCACCCGCGGGTCGGGCTGGTCCGGCTGCGCTGCGAGGTGCTGCTCACACCCGAGGACGACGTACGGATGCTGGCGTCGTTCCCCGTCGAGGGCACCGACGCCGCGGAGAAGCTCGCGCTGCTCCGCGACGACGCGACGGCGGCCCCGACCACAGGCCCGGCTACGGCTACGGCCACAGGCGCGGCTACGGCCACAGGCCCGGCTACGACACCTGCTACGACACCGGAACGATCTTCGGAGTCGGCTTCGGCAACAGCGCCGTGAGCGCGGTGCCCACGACCAGGAAGGCCGCGCTGATCAGGAAGGCCAGGGAGTAACCCGAGGTCAGCGCGCGGGCCGCCGACGCTCCCGCGTGACCGCGGGAGGAGATACGGCTGGCGGCGGCGGTCGCGAGGATCGTGAGCCCGAGTGCCCCGCCGAGCTGGCGGGAGGTGTTGAGGAGGCCGGAGACGAGCCCCTGTTCGCTCATGCCGACACCGGAGGTGGCCGCCGCCGCGATGGGGGTCATCATCAGGCCCGCGCCGAACATGGTGAGGACGCCGGGCCCGAGGATCGAGGTGAGGAAGGCCCCGTCCACGGTGAGCCGGCTCTGCCAGGCCAAACCCGCCGCCGAGATGAGCCCGCCCGCCGCGCCGACGATCCGGCTGTCCACGTAACTCATCAGCCGGGGCGCCAGCTTGGAGCCGACGATGATGCTGACGGTGTGCGGCAGGAAGGACAGACCGGCCCGCACCGGGCTGTAGTGCAGCACATTCTGCATGTACAGCGACAGGAAGTACCAGGTGGCGAAGGTCGCGGCCCCGGCCGCGAGCAGGACGGTGTTGGCCGCGGACACCGAACGGATACGGAACAGGCGCAACGGCATCAGCGGCTGGGCGGTCCTGGCCTCGACGGCGACGAAGCCGCCGAGCAGGACGGCGCCCCCGATGATCGGCAGCAGCGCGGTGGCGGACGTCCAGCCGTGCGACTCGCTCTCGGCGATGCCGTACGCGAGGGCGGCGACACCGCCGGTGACCAGGACGGCGCCGGGTACGTCGAGACGGCGGCTCGTACCGCCGCGGCTCTCGGTGAGCCACAGCGCCGCGCCGACGATCACCAGCGCGCCGATCGGCACGTTGACCAGCAGCACCCAGCGCCACGACAGGTAGTCGGTCAGCAGGCCGCCGACCAGGCCGCCCGCCGCGCCGCCGCCCGCGCCGACCGCCGTCCAGGTGCCGATCGCCCTCGTCCGCTCGGGGCCCTCGGGGAAGGACGTGGTGAGGATGGCGAGCGTGGTGGGCGCCAGTACGGCGGCGCCGATGCCCTGGAGGGTGCGGGCGGCGATCAGCAGCCCCGAGGACTGCGCGAGGCCGCCCGCGAGGCTCGCGGCCGTGAACAGGCCGAGGCCGACGAGGAAGACGCGCTTGCGGCCGAAGAGGTCGGCGGCCCGGCCGCCGAGCATCAGCAGGCCGGCGAAGGTGATCGCGTACGCGTTCACCACCCACTGCTGACCGGCCTGGCTCAGCGCCAGGTCCGTACGCATCGACGGCAGCGCCACGTTCACGACGGACACGTCGAGCACCACGAGGAACTGGCCCGCGCACACCGCGACCAGCACCGCCCATGCGGGCGGCGCCGGGCGCCCGGTACGGCGGGGGGTTCGTTCGCGCTGTCCGAGGAGATCGCTCATGGGGACCATGCTGCCGTCCCGACTGTCACGAAAGCATCGGGATTTTGGCCTACGTCCACCCCCGCCGGGGCCTAGGACATCGTCCGGGGGGCACGTGCTTCGGGACCGGTCGCGGGACAGGTGGGTTTGGCTGTACGCATGAACCATCAGCCTTCCGCCGGCCCGGCCCGTTTCCGTCCGCTCGTCCGTGCCGTGCTGTTCGCGGCCGTGGCCGCCGTCCTCGTATCGTGCGGCGACGGCGGCGCGGGCGGCTCCGGCCGCTCCGACGGCGCGGGCCGTGCCGTACCGGCGTCCCGCACACCGACGACCGCCACGACATCCCCGAGTCCCACGACCGCCAGCCCGTCGCCCGCCCCGACGCTGCCCGTGCCGTCGGACGGCACGGACACGGAGCTGTGCAGGGACGGGCGCTGCGAGGTCCGGATGACCGAGGGCGACACGATTCCGGTGCCCGCGCGGTCCGGCCTCGGGCGCCGACGCATAAGGCCCCGGCCCGGCCCCCATCCCGGCACCCCATCCCCGCGCCCCGGCCCAGGTCCCGGCCCGCGTCCCGGCGGAAATAAGGTGAACCCCATGACGGATGTGGTGGCGGCGTTCGAGGCCGCGAAGGGGTTCATGCCACGGGACGAGGGCCTGGCCCTGTACGCGGCGGCGAAGGAGGCCGCGGCCGGACTCGGGCTGCCGCTGCTGGAGGTGGGCACGTACTGCGGGCGGTCGACGATCCTGCTGGCGGACGCGGCCCGGGGGGCGGGCACGGTGGCGGTGACCGTCGACCACCACCGGGGCAGCGAGGAGCAGCAGCGGGGCTGGGGCAACGGCGAGTACCACGACCCGGAACTGGTGGTGGAGGAGGCGACGGGGCTGATGGACACGCTCCCGGCCTTCCGCAGGACGCTGTACGAGGCGGGCCTCGAAGAGCACGTGATCGCGGTGGTCGGGAGGTCACCGCAGGTCGCCAGGGTGTGGCGGCAGCCGCTCGGGCTGGTGTTCATCGACGGTGGGCACACCGACGAGCACGCGGGCGGCGACTACGAGGGGTGGGGACCGCTGGTCGCCGAGGGCGGGCTGCTGGTGATCCACGACGTGTTCGCGGACCCGGCCGACGGAGGGCAGGCGCCGTACCGGGTGTACCGGCGCGCGCTGGACTCCGGCGCCTTCGCCGAGGTCTCGGCGACGGGGTCACTGCATGTGCTGCGCAGGCTGCCGGGCCCGTTCGAACCGTAGCCCGCGCGGCTTACGGCCGGGTAGCCGCACGAACCGCGGCCCGTTCACCACCGCGCCCCGCACGAACCGCGGCCCCTTCCCGCCGCGCCCCGCACAACCCGCGCGGCTTACGGCCGAGCGGCCCACGCCACCCGTCGCCGTCACGACCACCTCGCCCTCCGTAGCTCCCCGGCCGCGCCGCGCGACCGCCCTTCAGGGATGTCCGCGAGGCCGATAGAGTCGCTGGCGTGTTCAGGAACGAGTCGTACGGGGGCGGCAAGCGCCGCTCTCTGATCATCGCCGTCGCCGTGGTCGTACCGGCGTGCCTGGCAGGCGGTCTGGTGTACCACGCGGTGGGCGATTCCGGGGGCTCGGAGCAGGACAGCGCGGTACGGGCCGCGCCGACGTCCTCGCCGTCGGCCTCACCGACCTCGGCGGGTACCGGCGACGACGGCCAGAAGGGCTCGGCGCCCCAGGCGGACCTGGCGGGCACGGCCCCGACCGCGCAGGCGACGGCCTCCCCCCGACCGCTCAACACCGCAGGCGCGATGAGGCCGTTGGCGGGAAAGGTCGTCGTCCTCGACCCCGGCCACAATCTCAACAACGCCAAGCACACGGCGGAGATCAACAAACTGGTGAACATCGGCACCGCCCGCAAGGAGTGCGACACCACGGGGACGGAGACCAACTCCGGTTACGCGGAGGCGACGTACACCCTGGACGTCGCGCACCGGGTGCGGGCGATCCTGCTGGCGCGCGGCGCGCAGGTGAAGCTGACGTACGACGGCGACCGGGCGTTCGGCCCGTGCGTGGACGAGCGGGCCCGGATCGGGAACGCGGCGCACGCGGACGCGGCCCTGTCGATCCACGCGGACGGCGCGCCCGCGTCGGCGTCCGGCTTTCATGTGATCGCGCCCACGTCGGTGCACGTGGGCATCGCGGACACCCGTAAGATCGCGGCGCCCTCGTATCTGCTGGCCACGACGCTGCGTTCGCGTTTCGCCGCGGCGACCGGCGAGCACTTCGCCGACTACCTCGGCGGCGGTACGGGGATGACGGTCCGCGACGACCTCGGCGGGCTCAACCTGTCCACCGTTCCGAAGGTGTTCATCGAGTGCGGGAACATGCGCAACGCTCATGACGCCAAGTCGTTGACGGACTCCGCGTGGCGGCAGCACGCTGCCCAGGGGATCGCCGACGGCCTCACCGCCTTCCTCGAAGGGAAGAGGTGACAGGGCTGTAGCAGTCCGGTATGGATCGTGCACCAATGGTCATACCTGGCTGTCCGGACATGATCACACCCGTACGATGGGGCACCGCCCGATTGAGTACGGCCGAGTTAACCGAACTGACAAAGGACAGGACCTGACGTGAACATCCGCTCCCTGACCCGAGGAGACGGCGCGGTGATCGGAGCAGCGGTGCTGCTGCTGATCGCCTCGTTCCTGCCGTTCTTCAGCTTCAAGTCGCCGTTCAACGGCGCGGAAAGTTCGCGGAACCTGTGGCACTCGGACTACTTCCCGATCCTGCCTTCGGTGACGCTGGCCGCGCTGATCGCCGCCGCCGCGGTGGTGCTGGCGCGTACCGGTCCGCTCGTCGGGCGGCAGATCCTGGGGCTCTCCCTTGAGCAGTGGGCTGTCGCGATCTCGCTGTTCGTGGGCTGGACCGCTCTGTGGGCGACGCTGTTCGACAACCCGGACGGCGTCGACAAGGGCGCGGGCAACTGGCTGACGCTGCTGTTCGGCGTCGTCATCGCGGTGGCGGCCCCGCTGTCCAACCGTCTTCCCGCGCTGAAGGCCCCGCTGCTCGGCGCCCCGCGGCCCGCGGCCCAGCCGTACGGTGTCGGCCCCGGCCAGCAGCCGTACGCGGCGGGTCCGCCGCAGGCCGGTTACGGCTACCCGGGCGGCGCGCAGTCCGTCGAGACGCCGTACGGTCAGCCGCAGCAGGCCCAGCAGCCGTACGGTGCGCAGCAGTCGGCGCCGCAGCCGGCCGCCGCGCAGGGTCCGTCGTCGGACTTCACCGCTTTCTGGTTCGCGGTGCCGGTCCCGCGCCCGTTGTTCGCGGAGGACAACCCGGGCGCGCAGATCGCCGAACTGACGCCGGGTACCTGGTACTTGGCCGTGGACCAGCGCGGCTCCGCGCTGATCGCGCAGACCCAGGACGGGCGGCGCGGTGTGCTCCAGGACAGCAGCGGCATCCAGCGCGGCTGATCGTTTCTCCTTCCGGTACGCGACAGCGGCCGGTCCCGCTCCGGGCCTCCGGACGCCGGGACCGGCCGCTGTTCTTTTCCGCCCGCCCGCCTGCCCGCCCCCCCAGCCCGTCACCCGGCCCCCAGCCGCCCGCTGCCTGTGTACGGCCCCGCGCCCGGCCGCCGGTCTTCCGGCCCGCGGCGGGCGCGCGTACCCTCCCACTATTCCTGACGCACCGTCAGATCACTTGCCCCCAGGAGGCGTTCATGCGGCTCGGACTCGCGCTCGGTTACTGGGGCCGCGGCCCGGACCCCGGCCATGTGGGGCTGGCACAGGAGGCGGAACGGCTGGGCTACGACTCGGTGTGGACCGCGGAGGCGTGGGGCTCGGACGCCTTCACCCCGCTCACCTGGATCGCCGCGCACACCAGCCGGATCAGGCTGGGCACGGGTATCGCGCAGATGGCGGCCCGCTCCCCCGCCGCCACCGCGATGCAGGCGCTCACCCTCGACCACCTCTCCGGCGGGCGGATGCTGCTCGGCCTCGGCCTGTCGGGACCGCAGGTGGTGGAGGGCTGGTACGGCCGCCCGTTCCCGAGCAGCCCGCTGACCGCGACCCGCGAGTACGTGGACGTGATCCGCCAGGTGCTGCGCCGCGAGGCGCCGGTACGGCTGGACGGCCGTTTCCACGCGCTGCCGTACGCCGGTCCCGACGGCACCGGGCTCGGCCGCCCGCTGAAGCCCATCACCCACCCGCTGCGCGCCGCCCTGCCGGTGCTGCTGGGCGCCGAAGGTCCCAGGAACATCGCCCAGACGGTACGGATCGCCGACGGCTGGCTGCCGCTGTACTGGTCGCCGTTCCGTACCGACGCCTACGACGCGCCACTCGGCGAGGCGTCGAAGGACTTCATGGTCGCCCCGCTGGTCCGCGCGCAGGTCTGCGCGGACCCGGCCGACGGGCTGCTCCCGGTCAAGGCGATGCTCGGCTTCTACATCGGCGGCATGGGCGCGCGCGGCCGTAATTTCCACGCCGAGCTGATGGGCCGGATGGGGTACGAGGAGGAGGCCGGGCGGATTCAGCGGCTCTTCGCCGAGGGCCGCCGCGAGGAGGCGGTGCACGCCGTGCCGGACGCCTTCGCCGACGAGATCTCGCTGGTCGGGCCGCGTGAACGGATCGCCGACCGGCTCGCGGCCTGGCGGTCGGGCCCGGTCACCGACCTGCTGGTGACCGCGCCCGACCGGGAGACGCTGCGGGTGCTGGCGGAGCTGAACGCCTAGCGGGCGGCCCGGCGGAGGGCTCCGAGCGCGTCAGCCGACGATGTCCTGAGCCGCCGCCGCCCTCAGCCGACGATGTCCTGAGCCGCCGCCGCCCTCAGCCGACGATGTCCTGAGTCGCCGCCGCCCTCAGCCGCCGCCCTGAGCCGCCCCTGCCCCGAGCCGCCGCCCTCAGCCGCCCCTGCCCTCAGCCGCCGATGTCCTTGAGCGACGGCACGTTGTCGGTGACGTCCGCCCCCGCGCTCTTGCCCGCTTCCTTGACCTTGTTGATCACGTCGTCGAAGCTGTTCGCCGCCTGGTCGGCGGAGTCGCCCTTGCGGAGCTTGGCCGGCAGGTCCTTGAGCGCGTCGATGCCCGCCGTCAGCGGTGCCACCGCCTTGCTCAGCGTGGGGTCGGCCTTGGCGTTCCCGGCCGCCGCCTTCAGCCTGTTGTAGGCGAAGGTGCCCGCGAGACCGGCCTTGACCAGCGCGAAGGTCCGGCCGCTCGCGCCCTTCTTGAACTTGCCCGCCTTGTACGGCTTCACGATCCACTGGTACGTGGCCCCGGCCGCGAGGCCCGCGTTGGCGACGAAGCGCGTCTTGGCCAGCTTCTGCTTCTCGACGGTGCTGGTCGGCGACGCGCTCGGGTCCGAACTGCCGGTCGACATGGAGTCCGTGGACTTGCCGCAGGCGGTCGCCGTGAAGAAGGTGACGGCGAGCAGGAGCGCGACGATCGTCCGGCGCAACGGGATGCGTGTCGGCACGGGGACCTCCGGGGTGGCATACGGGCTACGGGTGCGGGGCGTGCGTGATCTTTGGCAGCATCACCCGGCCCCGGTCCGCCCGCCACTCGGGAGTTCTGGCCAGATCCTCACGCTTCGCGAGGGCGCGCCGTCACCGCGGAATCGAAAGGAGTTTCAATCGCCGGAGCCGGGCAATGCGGTTGTCATGGCCAGACGGTATGGCGGTAACCCCGCCGCGGCGATCATCCTCATCGTCGCAGACATCGCTGCACTGATCCTGATCCTGTGGATCTTCTTCTTCGTGTTCGACGCCAACCGGGCGAACGACCTGGTCAACTGGGTCCATCACTCGGCGAATTGGCTCGCGGGCTGGTCGAAGGACCTGTTCACGGTGGACAACGCCAAGTGGCGCACCGTGCTCAACTACGGTCTGCCCGCAGCCGTCTACCTGCTGGTCGCGCACGCGGTGGCAGGCCGGGTCAACCGCGCCTGACGTACGGCACGCGTCTCAGCAGCAGCCCGTCCTGCCGGACGCCTCGGGTTCCAGCCCGACCGGCAGCCGTTCCCCGCTGAATACGGCGGTGGTCGCCTCGTCCCCCCCGAGCGCGGCCACCGCCAGCAGCACGGCGGCGGCGGTCCACGCGGTGCGCTCCACCGGCCAGACGGCGTCGTCGTCGTAGACGTACCCCGTCCAGTACAGGCCGTCGTCCGCGCGCAGGTGCCGCATGTCGGCCAGCAACTGTACGGCGCGGTCGGACTCGCCCACCGCCCAGAGCGCCAGGGCCAGTTCGGCGGTCTCGCCGCCGGTCACCCACGGGTTGGGCACCACGCAGCGGACGCCGAGGCCCGGCACCACGAAGCGGGACCAGCCCTCCTCGATCCGCTCCAGCGCGCGCGGCCCGCGCAGCGCGCCGGACAGCACCGGGTAGTACCAGTCCATGGAGTAGCGGCTCTTGTCCAGGAACCGCTCCGGGTGGCTGCGGATCGCGTGCCCCAGCGCGCCGGTCGCCAACTCCCAGTCCGGCTGCGGCTCTTCGCGGTGCTCGGCGATGGCCAGCGCGCAGCGCAGCGCCTGGTGGATCGATGAACTCCCGGTCAGCAGCGCGTCGGTGACGACTCCCCCGCCGTGCTCGGCCGCCTCCCGCTTCCAGCCGATCTGGCCGCCGGGCTGCTGGAGCCCCAGCACGAACTCCACCGCCGCGTAGACCGTCGGCCACAGCCGGTCCACGAACGCGTCGTCCCCGGTGGACAGATAGTGGTGCCACACGCCGACGGCCACGTACGCGCAGAAGTTGGACTCCTGGCCGCGGTCGGTCGGCCGCTGCGGGTCGCCGTCCTGGTAGGCGGCGTACCAGGACCCGTCCTCGTTCTGGTGCCTGGCCAGCCAGTCGTACGCGGCCCGCGCGCGCTCGTGCTCGCCCGCCGCGTCCAGCGCCATCGCCGCCTCGACGTGGTCCCAGGGGTCGAGGTGGTGGCCGCGGAACCAGGGGATCGCGCCGTCCTCGCGCTGGACCGCCGCGACGGCGTCCACCGTCTCCGCGGCCTGCTCGGCGGTGAGCACACCGGGCAGCGCCAGCCGCTCCGTGCGGTCCGGCCTCCGGCTGGGATACGTCACTTGGCGGCGCCCGGGGCGGCTGTGACGTCGGTGTCGTCCGCGGACGGCGAGACGGCGTCCACCGGCAGGTGCGGCTTGGTCGCGTAGGCCACGAAGCTCTTGCCGATCAGCGGGTTGAGCGCCTGTTCGGCGACCCTTGTGGCCAGCGGTTTCTTCATGATGTCCCAGACCAGCAGCTTGTGGTACAGCTTCACCGGCAGCGCCTTGTCGTTGTCCACGCCGACCGCGCACTTGATCCACCAGTACGGCGCGTGCAGCCCGTGCGCGTGGTGCGTGCCGTACGGGCGCAGGCCCGCCTCCCGCATCCTGCCGAGCAGTTCGTCGGCCTTGTAGATGCGGATGTGGCCGCCCTCGACCTCGTGGTAGGCGTCCGACAGCGCCCAGCAGACCTTCTCCGGGCCGTAGCGCGGCACCGTGACCGCGATCCGGCCGCCGGGGCGCAGCACCCGCACCATCTCGGCGAGGACGCCCTTGTCGTCGGGGATGTGCTCCATCACCTCGGAGATGATGACGACGTCGAAGCTCTCGTCGGGGAAGGGGAGTTGGAGGGCGTCGCCCTCCATCGCCACCGCCGACGCGCCCTCCGGCGCCTCGCCCTCCTCCTTCATCGCCGCGAACCAGCGGGCGACTTCGCGGATCTCCTCGCCGTTCCTGTCCAGCGCCACCACGTGCGCTCCGCGCCGGTAGCACTCGAAGGCGTGGCGCCCGGCCCCGCATCCGAGGTCCAGCACGCGGTCGCCTGCGGCGAGCGGGAAACGGGTGAAGTCGACGGTCAGCATCAGCGGTTGCTCCCTACCGGGCCGGACTCGGTCTCGGGGGGCACGTCCCCCATACGTTCACCTTGCGCGAGGGCGCGCCCTTCAGGGGCGCGGGGCACCGCGCGCTCGGCCGATGCGGCGCCGCGGCTCACCGACCGCCCCAGCGGGGCGGACGCGGTCGGTTCCGCGACCACCGGCCCGGTGGCGGCTTGCTCGCGCCCACGCGGCGGCAGCCGCACATCGGACACAGGCCCGCGAGCCCGCGGGGCGGAGGCGATCGCTTCGCGGTACAGGGCCACCGTCGCCTCGGCGGCCCGCTCCCACGTGAAGTGGGCCAGGACGCGGGCGCGGCCGGCGGCGGCGAGCCGCTTGCGAAGGCCGGCGTCGTCGAGGACACGTTCAAGCCCAGCGGCAAGCGCACCGGCGTCGCCCGGGGGCACGGCGAGGCAGGTCTCGCCGTCGGGCCCTGCGACCTCGGGGATGGCGCCGCCGGTGGTGGCGACCAGCGCGGTGCCGGTGGCCATCGCCTCGGCGGCGGGCAGGGAGAAGCCCTCGTAGAGCGACGGCACGCAGGCGACCTCGGCGCCGCGCAGCAGGTCGACCAGCTCGGCGTCGCTGATGCCCTTGACGAATTCGACGGCGTCCGCGAGGCCGAAGTCGGCGATGGCCTCGGCCACGGGCCCCTTCTCCGGCCGTTTGCCGACGACGACGAGATGGGCGTACGGCCGCTGCGCCCGCACCTTGGCGAGCGCCTCGATCAGGAAGACCAGGCCCTTGAGAGGCACGTCGGCGCTCGATGTGGTGACGATCCGGCCGGGCACCTCGGCCACGGAGGGGTCGGGCGAGAAGAGCCGGGCGTCGGCGCCGATCGGGACGGCGCGGATGCGGTCCGGCCGTACGCCCAGGTCCTCGATGATCTCGTCGCGCGAGGAACCGGACACGGTCACCACGGACGGCAGGCGGCGGGCCACCCGCTTCTGCATCTGCGTGAAGCCGTACCAGCGGCGTACCGACAGCCGTCGCTTCCAGCCCTGCGCCGCGGCCAGGTCCAGGCGGCGGTCCACGGTGATGGGGTGGTGGATCGTGGTGACCAGCGGCAGGCCGAGGCCGAGCAGCCCGTAGCCGAGCGTCTGATTGTCGTGGACGACGTCGAACTCGGCGCGGCGGGCGGCGAGATGGCGCCGGGCACGCAGGCTGAAAGTGAGCGGTTCAGGGAAGCCGCCGGTCCACATGGTGGCGACCTCGAGGGCGTCGACCCAGTCGCGGTACTCGCCGCGCTTGGGGGTGCGGAACGGGTCCGGCTGCCGGTACAGGTCGAGGCTGGGCAGCTCGGTGAGGGTGACGCCCTCGCCGACCGCGTCCAGCACGGGGTAGGGCTGCGCGCCGATCACCTCGACGCTGTGGCCGAGCGCGGCCAGCTCGCGGGACAGGTGCCGGACGTACACGCCCTGGCCGCCGCAGAAGGGATTTCCCTTGTAGCTGAGCAGGGCAATCCGCAGCGGCCTGGCCTGTGAGGTCACTCCGGCCCCCTTCTCGGTCGCGATTGAGCCGGAGCGTAACCGCTGTCGCGCTAATCTAGAACAAGTTTCAGACTTGATGGTACAGAAAGCCAGTCCACCGGCCGCCGGACGGTCGGATCACGCCGCCGGGGGCGGGGCCCGGTGCGGGCCGAGGGTGACTCGCACCACGTCACCCGCCCTGCCATCATGCACGCAGCGCGGGACACCGGCGGCACGGGCCGACCGGCCCGCGGACCGGCACGCAAACGGGTACGGGAACGGCACGGGATGGGACACATGAGCACTGACTCCAAGCCGTCCAGCCCGCCGCTCCCGCGCGTACCGTCGCACTCCCCCGCGCCGCACTCGCCGCCGCTGACGGAGCGGCAGGAGGCCCGGCGCCGCCGCATCCTGCACACCAGCGCGCAGCTCGCCTGCCGGGGCGGTTTCGACGCCGTGCAGATGCGGGAGGTCGCCGAGACCTCGGGCGTCGCGCTCGGCACGCTCTACCGCTACTTCCCCTCCAAAATCCATCTGCTGGTCGCGACCATGCAGGACCAGCTCGGGCAGTTGCACGGGACGCTGCGCAAGCGGCCCCCGGTGGCGGCCGAGCCGGCCGACCGGGTCGCGGAGACCTTGATGCGGGCCTTCCGCGCGATGCAGCGCGAGCCGCATCTGGCCGACGCGATGGTGCGCGCCCTCACCTTCGCCGACCGTTCGGTCAGCGCCGAGGTCGACACCGTCTCGCGGCTGACCACGGCGATCATCCTGGACGCGATGGGCCTGGACGCGCCCCCCACGGCGGAGCAGCTCTCGGCCGTCCGGGTCATCGAGCACACCTGGCACTCCGCGCTGGTCACCTGGCTCTCCGGCCGGGCCTCGATCGCCCAGGTGAAGATCGACATCCAGACGGTCTGCCGTCTGATCGACCTGACGTCCCCCGAGTAGCGCCCGCGCGGGCGCGGCCCGGCGCGCTCCCGGCCGAGGGTCACGGGCGAAGATCACGGCCAAGGGTCACGGGCGAAGATCGCGGGTGAAGATCACGACCGTGTCCGGCCGCCACCGCCCGGCGACCGGGGCCCCACGACCCCTTCACGGGAACTTCACCGGGCCCTCGCCGACCCGTCGCCCGTCGTACCGTCGGAGCGGGATCGCCGGTAACCGGATACCCGGTCAACACACTTACACCTCAAGGGAGTTGACTGTCCGCGTGCGCGTAAGCGCGCGCAGCATATGGGGCAATAATGCCCCACTGCAACCTTGTCTCCGAAATTTCCAGAAACGATCTGGACCCCGCGTGAGCGGAACGGCAGACTCGGAACCACCATTCAGAAGGGACACCATGCCGCTCAGAAGCACCGCAACCGCCCGCCAGGAGCGCCTCGGTGCGGAGCTACGGAAAATGCGGGAAGCCGCAGCGATCACCGCGCGGGACACCGCGCGGCTGCTCGGCACCGACCCGGCGAAGGTGAGCCACATCGAGGCCGGGCGGCTCGGCGTGAGCGAGGAGCGGTTACGCAGACTCGCGGCGTTCTACGAGTGCGGCGACACCGCGCTGATCGACGCGCTCGTGGTCATGGCCAACAGCCAGGGCCGCAAGGGCTGGTGGGAGACCTACCGCGGCGTCGTACCGGCCGGGCTGCTGGACATCGCCGAGCTCGAACACCACGCCACCCGGCTCCGTACCATCCAGATCACCCACATTCCGGGTGTGTTCCAGACCGAGGACTACACCCGTACGGTCTTCGGCTACGCCATCCCGCCGTTGCCGGACAACGAGCTGGAGGCGCGGGTGGCCCAGCGCATGGAGCGTTCGGGAGTGCTCTACCGGGAGACGGCGCCGCCGTACGAGGCGCTGATCCACGAGGCCGCGCTGCGTATGCGGTTCGGCGGCGGGAAGGTGGCGCGCGCCCAGCTCGAACACATCCAGGAGCTGAGCCATCTGCCGCACATCAGCGTGCGGGTGATCCCCTTCGCGGTGGACGGTCACATAGGTTCCGGCCACGCGATGCTCTACGCGAGCGGTCCGGTACGGCCGCTCGACACCGTTCAGATCGACTCCGCACACGGCATCAGCTTTCTGCACGCGGCACCGCATCTGTCCAATTACCGCGTGCTCTACAACACTCTCGCGGAGGTTGCGCTGGATCAGTCCCGGTCACGGGACTTCATCCGCGACATCTCCCAAGACCTCTGAAAGGCCCGCCGATGATCGCGCCCGCGCCGCTCGTTTGGCAGAAGTCCACGTACTCGCAGGAACAGGGCGAGTGCGTCGAGCTGGCCGAGGACGGCGGCGCGGTCCTGCTCCGCGAGAGCGACGACCCAGGGGTCGTGCTGTGTACGACGCCGACCGCGCTGGCCCGCTTTCTGCGGGCCATCAAACGCGGCGGGTGAGGCGGGGACGGCCCCGGGCCCCCGCGCCCGGTCCGGCCCAGTCCGGACCGGCCCGGCCCGGCCCGGCCCGCAAGGGTGACGACGGGTAGCCCGGCCGGGTGATTCCGGCCGGGCGGGCTGTTCACACCGTCCGTCCGGTCACTCCTCCGGCGGGAAGACCGGCTCTCCCGACCCCTGCACGGTCAGGGTGATGGCCTCCACCGGGCAGCTCTCGGCCGCCGCGAGGAGGCCCTCCGAGGCGTCCGCCTCCGCCTCCACCGCGCGGGACTGGCGGGGCACGCCGCCCAGCACGAAGGCGCCGGGGGCGCCGATCGCGCACAGTCCCGAGCCGATGCAGACGGAGCGGTCCACGTCCACGTGCCAGCGGTCGCCCATCAGTCGGTGCCGCCCGCCGTGCCCGCTGCCCCGGCGGCCTCCCGCGCCGGGGCGGCCGGGTAGTCGGCCGGGAGGTGGATCATCTTGTGCTCCAGGTACTCGCTGAACCCCTCGGGCCCGAACTCCCGCCCGAGACCTGAGTCCTTGTAGCCGCCGAAGGGGCCGAGCATGTCGAGGCTGAAGGTGTTGACGGAGTACGTGCCGGTACGCACCTGGCGCGCGATGTCGATGCCGTGCTCGGTGTCGGAGGTCCACACGCTGCCGGACAGGCCGTAGTCGGAGTCGTTGGCGATGCGTACGGCGTCGGCCTCGTCGTCGTACGGCAGCAGGCAGATCACCGGGCCGAAGATCTCCTCGCGGGCGATCCGCATCCCCGGCGCGACATCGCCGAACAGCGTCGGCTCGACGTACCAGCCGGTGTCCAGGCCGCTCGGCCGGCCGCCGCCGGTCAGCACCTTGGCGCCCTCGCGCTGGCCGATCGCGATGTAGTCCAAGGAGCGCTGCCGCTGGCGTTCCGCGACCAGCGGGCCGACCTCGGTGGCCGGGTCCAGCGGGTCGCCGACCACCAGCGCGGAGGCCGCCGCCGCCAGCCGCTCGGCGATCTCGTCGTAGTGGGTACGGGGGGCCAGGACGCGGGTCTGGGCCACGCACGCCTGGCCGTTGTTCATCCACGCGTTGGGCACGATCCCCGCGACGGCCGCCGTCAGGTCCGCGTCCGGCAGGATCACGGCCGCCGACTTGCCGCCCAACTCCAGTGTCACGCGCGTGAGATGGCGCGCGGCCACCTCCATCACCCGCTTGCCCGCCGCGACCGAGCCGGTGAACGACACCTTGTCCACGCCGGGGTGGCCGACCAGGTACTCGCTGACCTCGCGTCCGGCGGGCACGATGTTCAGCACCCCGTCCGGCAGCCCGGCCTCCCGCGCGATCTCCGCCAGCAGATACGCGTCGAGCGGCGACTCCGGCGACGGCTTGAGCACCGCCGTGCACCCGGCGAGCAGCGCGGGCCCGAGCTTCGCCGCCGCCGTGAACTGCGGTACGTTCCACGGCACCACGGCCGCGACGACGCCGACCGGCTCGCGCCGTACCAGGATCGGCCCGAGCGCTCCGGCCCGCCGCTCCTCGTAACGGAAGTCGCGCGCCACGGTGATCGCGGCGTCCCAGACCATCATCGCGCCGAGCGCCTGGGCCAGGACGCTCCAGGAGACCGGGGAGCCGTTCTCCCGGCTGATCAGCCGGGCTATCTCCTCGTGCCTGACCAGGACGGCGTCCTTGATCCGGCCGACGACCTCGATCCGTTCCGCCAACGTCGAGCGGGGCCAGGGCCCTTCGTCGAACGCGGTGCGGGCCGCCGCCACCGCCCGGTCCACATCCGCCCGCGACGCGTGCGGCACCCGTCCGAACACCCGCTCCGTGTGCGGCGACACGACCTCGATCGTCCCCCCGTCCCCCGCCGGATCGACGAACGCCCCTCCGATGAACAGCTTTCCGTGCTCGATGAAGTCGGAACCAGGACCGGGATCGTTCATCGCTGTCGCCTCCGCCGCTCTCGCTGTCTCCGCTCGAACCATTTCTGACGCTCAGTCAGAACTGATACCAGTTCTCGTTATAGTGGGCAATGGACGCGGCACGCCCGGCGGCGGCCGGAGAGGAGCCATCCCATGGCGGACCACGGCACGGCTGGCCGGCGGCAGGAGCGGGGTCGGGTGGTCGACCACGGCGGCGGGGTGTGGAGCGTGCCGGTGCCGATTCCCGACAACCCGCTCGGGTACACGCTGGTGCACCTGCTCGACACCGACGACGGGCCGGTGCTGGTGGACAGCGGGTGGGACCATCCGGACTCGTTCGCGGCGCTGGAGCGCGGGCTGCGGGAGGCGGGCACGTCGGTGGGTGACGTCCTGGGGGTGCTGGTGACGCACCACCATCCGGACCACCACGGGCTGAGCGCGCGGGTGCGGGAGGCGTCGGGGGCGTGGATCGCGATGCACGCGGCCGACATCGACGTGGTGCGGCGCACGCGGGAGGCCGAGCCGGGTGTGTGGGTGGAGTACCTGCTGGCGCGGCTGGCGGCGGCGGGCGCGCCCGAGGAGCACCTGGCGCCGCTGCGCGAGTACGGCGGGCAGGCGCTGCCGGGACGGCCGCCCGCGCTGCCGGACCGCGAGATCGTCCCCGGCGAGCCGCTGCCGCTGGCGGGCCGCCGGCTGCGCGCGGTGTGGACGCCAGGACACACGCCGGGGCACGTCTGCCTGTATCTGGAGGAGAGCCGCCGGCTGTTCTCCGGTGACCACCTCCTGCCGGAGATCTCGCCGCACATCGGCCTGTACGAGGACCCGGACGCCGTCGTCGAGACCGACCCGCTCGGCGACTACCTCGACTCGCTCGAACGCATCGCCCGCCTGGCCCCCGCCCAGGTGCTCCCGGCGCACCAGTACGCCTTCGCGGGCGCGGCCGGCCGGGTCGGCGAACTCCTGGAGCACCACGCCGCGCGCCTGGCCGAGCTCCTCGCCCTCATCACCCCCGGCCCCCGCACCCCCTGGCAGCTCGCCGAGGCGCTGCCCTGGAACCGTCCCTGGTCGCGCATCCCCGCGTCCTCGCGGACCATCGCCGTCTCCGAGACCGAGGCGCATCTGCGGCGGCTGACCAAGGCGGGGCGCGCCGAGCCCGTGCCGGGGTCCGACCCGGTGACGTACCGGGCCGTATAGCGCGGCACCGGGACGTTAGGGTGTTCCTCATGCTCCTGCGCCGCCGCGCCACCACCGTGGCCACCGTCGCCGTCCTGGCACTGGCCGCCCTGACGGCGGCGCCGTCCGCCGTCGCCGCGTCGCCCGACACGCGGTCGCGCGTGACGGCGGCGAGCGCGACGGCCTCGCCCAGCCCGACCGGCGACACGAAGAAGGACGGCGGATCGGCGGGCACCAGTACGTGGCTGATCGTCAGCATCTTCTTCGTCGCGAGCGTCGGCGTGGGCTTCCTGCTCAGCGGCCGCAAGGGCCGCAGGCAGCGCTGACTCCCGCGCGGGGCTCGTCCGGGCGGTGCTTCACAGCCGCTGGATGATCGTGCCCGTGGCGAGCGCGCCGCCCGCGCACATCGTGATCAGGGCGAACTCCTTGTCGGCGCGCTCCAGTTCGTGCAGCGCGGTGGTGATCAGCCGGGCGCCGGTGGCGCCGACGGGGTGGCCGAGCGCGATGGCGCCGCCGTTGACGTTGACCTTTTCGAGGTCCTGGTCGAAGACCTGGGCCCAGGACAGGACGACGGAGGCGAAGGCTTCGTTGATCTCGACGACGTCGATGTCCCGCAGCGTCATCCCGGCCTTGCCGAGGACGGCGCGAGTGGCGTCGACGGGTCCGTCGAGGTGGAAGTGCGGGTCGGAGCCGACCAGGGCCTGGGCGACGATCCGGGCGCGGGGGCGCAGGTGCAGGGCGCGGGCCATCTTCTTGGAGGCCCACATCACGGCGGAGGCGCCGTCGGAGATCTGCGAGGAGTTCCCCGCGGTGTGGACGGCGGTGGGCATGACGGGCTTGAGCCCGGCGAGCCCGTCCATGGTGGTGTCGCGCGGGCCCTGGTCGCGGTCGACCAGCCGCCACATGCCGAGCCCGGCGTGCTGCTCGTCCTCGGTGGTGGGCACCTGGACGGCGAAGGTCTCGCGCTTGAAGCGCTCCTCGGCCCAGGCGCGGGCGGCGCGTTCCTGCGAGATGAGGCCGAGCCGGTCGACGTGCTCGCGGGTGAGTCCGCGGCGGCGGGCGATCCGTTCGGCGGCCTCGAACTGGTTGGGCAGGTCGACGTTCCACTCGTCGGGGAACGGCTTGCCGGGCCCGTGCTTGGAACCGCTGCCCAGCGGCACCCGCGACATGGCCTCGACTCCGCAGCCGATGCCGATGTCGATGACGCCCGCGGCGACCATGTTGGCCACCATGTGGTTGGCCTGCTGCGAGGACCCGCACTGGCAGTCGACGGTGGTCGCGGCGGTCTCGTAGGGCAGGCCGACGGCGAGCCAGGCGTTGCGCGCGGGGTTCATGGACTGTTCCCCGGCGTGGGTGACGGTGCCGCCGACGATCTGCTCGACGGCGTCGGCCTGGATGCCGGTGCGGCCGAGCAGTTCGCGGTAGGTCTCGCCGAGCAGATAGGCGGGGTGGAGGTTGGCGAGCGCGCCGCCGCGCTTGCCGATCGGGGTGCGTACGGCTTCGACGATGACGGGTTCAGCGGCCATGAAGCTCGTCCTCTTCTCAACTAAACTAGTACGCGTTCTAGTTCTTCCCGCAGTCTTATTACCCGCGGTACGGCGCGCGCAAGAGTCGCGCACGGCCCACGTCGTTCCCGTACGCGATCCACACGCCCGCGGCCCTTGCGACTTGTGGAACTCGTTACTACCTTCGGTCATATATCTGATGGACCGTCAGACAACTTATGACACGTCAGACCTGGAGTGCCGATGCCCTGTCCCGCGCTTCCCGAAGGCTTCGACTTCACCGATCCGGACGTCTACCAGGACCGCGTCCCCCTCCCGGAACTGGCCGAACTCCGGCGGACCGCCCCGGTGTGGTGGAACGCCCAGCCGCACAACACCGCGGGTTTCGGAGACGACGGCTACTGGGTGGTGACCCGGCACGCGGACGTCAAGGCGGTGTCGACCAACCCGGAGGTCTTCTCCTCGTACACCAACACCGCGATCATCCGCTTCAACGACCGGATCAGCCGCGACCAGATCGACGTGCAGCGCTTCATCATGCTCAACATGGACCCGCCCGAGCACACCCGGCTGCGGCAGATCGTCCAGCGCGGCTTCACCCCGCGGGCGATACGGGCCCTGGAGGACGCGCTGCGGGCCCGCGCCCAGCGGATCGTGACCGGCGCGGCGGAGGCGGGCCGGGGGAACTTCGTCACCGACGTCGCGTGCGAACTCCCGCTCCAGGCCATCGCCGAACTCATCGGCGTGCCGCAGGACGACCGGCTCAAGCTCTTCGACTGGTCGAACAAGATGGCCGCGTACGACGACCCGGAACTCGCCATCACCGAGGAGATCGGCGCCGAGTCGGCGATGGAGCTGATCTCCTACGCGATGAACATGGCCGCCGCCCGCAAGCAGTGCCCGGCCGCCGACATCGTCAGCAAACTCGTCGCCGCGTCCGACGAAGGCAGCCTGACCTCCGACGAGTTCGGCTTCTTCGTGCTCGTGCTGACCGTCGCGGGCAACGAGACGACGCGCAACGCCATCACCCACGGCATGCACGCGTTCCTGACCCACCCCGAGCAGTGGGAGCTGTTCAAGGAGCGGCGCCCGGACACGACATCGGACGAGATCGTCCGCTGGGCGACCCCGATCGTGTCCTTCCAGCGCACCGCCACCCGGGACACCGAACTCGGCGGCGCGAAGATCAAGGCGGGCGACCGGGTGGGGATGTTCTACTCCTCCGCCAACAACGACCCAGAAGTCTTCGACGACCCGGGCACGTTCGACATCCTGCGCGATCCCAACCCGCACCTCGGGTACGGCGGCGGGGGCCCGCACTACTGCCTCGGCGCGAATCTCGCCAAGCTGGAGATCAACCTGATGTTCAACGCCATCGCCGACAATCTGCCGGACATCCGGCTGCTCGGCGACCCGCGGCGGCTGCGCTCGGCGTGGATCAACGGGGTCAAGGAACTGCGAGTCGACTACGGGGGCCCTCACCGTAGGTGAGAGCCCCCGTCCGTCCGCTGTCGTCAGCCGTCGGCCGCGCGCCTGCGCCCGCGCGCGGTCCGGTCCGGCTCCGGCTCCGGCTCCGGCTCCGGCTCCGGCGTCAGATGCCGGTCGTCAGCAACTGCCGTGTCATGTCGCGGTACTTGGTGAGCGCGATCCGCAACTCCTCGGTCCCGGTGCCGTCGCTTCCGTCGTCACCGTGCCACGACCCGCGCAGCGCGGTGCGCCGCTCCTCCAGCAACCGGGTCAGCCGCGCCGCGGCCTCGTCCAGTACGGCGTCCGCCTCGCGCACGGCGCGCTTCGGGTCGTCCACGAAGCCGCCGACCGCGCGGTCCATCCGCCGGCTCAGCCGGTCCACTTCCTCGGCCCCGCCGTCGGCCGCACCGGACGTGCTGTCCGTCGCGGTCGTGGACGTGTCCGTGTGCGCGGACGTGTCCGTACGTGCGGACTCAGGCGTGGAGGTGTCCGTACGTATGGACGCGGGCGTGGACGTGTCCGTACGCGTGGCCGTGGTCTCCGTCTCGGAGGCGGTGCCGGGCTTGGTGGCGAACGCCGAGGTCCCGGTGCCGGGACCGGACGTGCGCTCGGCCTCCGGCTCGGTCGCGGTGGTCCCGGTCGTCGACTCGGCGGGCGTACGCGGCGCCGGTACGGACGTGCTCGCGCTGGTACCCGTACCCGTGCCGGTCGTCGCCCGCCCGGTGTCGGACCCGGAGGTCCCGGCAGCCTCAGCGGTCTCGGCGGCCTCAGCGGTCTCGGAGGACTTGGAGGCCCCCGAGGTCCAACGGGCCGACGTGCCCGAGCCGGTGGAGGAAGCCGCTTCGGGCTCCTTCTCCCGCTGTTCGGAGAACTCGGACCTGTCCAGTCTGCCGGGCCGGTCGGTCCCGGACGACGCCTTGGAGGCGGCCCGGCTCCCGGTGCCGGTCTCGGCCTTGTCGGCCTCGGACTCGGACCCGGTCCCAGTGCCGGTCCCGCTCCCGGTCCCGTACGTGGTCGTCCGGGTCTTGCCGGACCCGATCCTGTCCGTGCCGTTGCGCTCCGTGCCGGTCCGGTCCGCGCTGCTGCGGTCCGTGCCGTTCCTGTCGGTGCCGGCCGCGGCCTTCTCCGCCTCGGTCTTCTCGGCCTCGGCCCGGTCGGTACCGGTCTTCTCGGTGTCGCGGTCACTCATCGCTTCATCTCCCTGTCCGTGGTCCTGCTGAGCCGACTCGTCCGGCCGGCGCAGGGTGGTGCACCCCGCTTGGGGGGTCGAGCGGCGCCCAGCCGAACGTCACAGACGTTCGTCCGCGTCGTCGTGCTCCCGCCGCCCGCCGCTAAGGGCCGCGAACCGGCCGCCGAGCGCACCGCGCCGACCGCCCGCCTTCGCGTCCTCGTCGGCCGCGGCGTCGTGCTCCACGACGGGCTCGTCGGCCTCGTCCGCCCGCTCCGTGGTGTTCTTCGTTCCGCGCGCGCTCTCGGTCATCAGCTCGTCGAAGAGCCCTCGCGCGCCCAGCAGCGCCTTGCGCAGGTCTTCCGTGGACTGCCGCTTCTGCGGCGCCGCGGAACCGGGGGCCCCTACGGAGTCGACCAGCGTGTGGGCCTGGCGGTAACCGTGCACCGCGTGCGGGTGGTGGACGGACAGCGCGTCGAAGTGCTCCGGCTCCCGCGCGGCCGGGAAGCCCCGGTCGGCGGCGATCTCGCCGATCAGCGCGTCGGCCTGGCCGACCGCCGCGACGGGCTCGTCCACGAACCGCGCCTGGAGCGCGGTCCAAGCGGCGGTGTACCGCTCCCGCTCCTGCTCGGAGACGGGTCGCAGTTCGAGGTCGCCGTGGCGCTTGACCCGCTCGGCGAGTTCCGCCCGGGTGGCCTTCACATCGCCGTCGTGCCGTTCGAGCACGCGGTCGTACTCGGGTCCGAAGCGATGCTTCAGCCGCGCTCCCGAACCCACACCTCCCGTACCGTCGCCCCTCATCACCAGGGTCGCGATCAGCGCCAGGACAATCAGCGCCACTACGACGATGGCTACAGTCGCTCCGGTGGACATGGCGTGCCTCCCGTTCCTACGGGTCGTCAGACAGTGACGTTCTCTCCCTGCTCGGCTTGCCACTGCCAGGCACCGCAAACGGACGGCTTCAGGACGACGGGCTCGAACCCTCAGGCCGGAGGCGTACCGCCGGCCGCCGGCTGGTGCCGCGTACGGCCCTCGGGGCGGTCCCCGTCGCCGCCGCACAGTTCGCCGCTCAGCTTCGTGACCAGGGCGGCCAGGTCGGCGTGGGCGGCCGGGTCCCAGTCGCCGAGCAGATCGGCGAGGACCGTGCGCCGCGCCTCGGTCAGGCGTCCGGCCAGCGCGTGTCCGGACGCGGTGAGGACCAGCGGACCGCCGTCGCGTACGGCGAAGCCGCGGGACAGCGACTCGTCGGCCGCCGCCTCGATGACCTCGGCGGGCACGGTGGTACGGGCGGCCAGCTCGACCGGGTCGCCCTCGCCGTCGTGGGCCAGCCGCAACAGCAGCCAGCTCGTGGCGGGGTGGATGTCGAGCCCGGCCAGACCGGTGATCCGGGTGTAGAGGTCGCGGCGGGCTTCCCGGCTGCCGAGCAGCGAAAGGCAGCGGGCGATCTCGTCGAGCGAGGACCGCTCCACCGGGTTGGTGCCGAGCGTCTCGCTGGCGTCCGGCACGGTCACCGTGCCCCGCAGCGGCTGCTCCTTGAGCAGCCACGCCAGCAGGAAGCCGACCAGCACGATCGGCACCGCCCACAGGAAGACGGTGGTGATCGAGTTCGAATACGCGTGCAGCACGGGCCCCTTGACGGCCGCGGGCAGCTTGCCGACCGCCGTCGGGTCGGCCTGGAACTGCGCCGGATTGACCCCGGCGGGCAGCGACTTGCCCGCGAAGGCCGATGTCAGCTCGTCGGAAAGGCGGTTGGCGAAGATCGTGCCGAACAGCGAGACGCCGAAGGACGCGCCGATGGAGCGGAAGAAGGTGGCGCCCGAGGTGGCCGAGCCCAGGTCCTCGTACCCGACGGCGTTCTGCACGGCCAGCACCAGCACCTGCATCACCAGGCCGAGACCGAGGCCGAAGACCAGGAAGTACAGGCTCATCACCCAGGTGCTGGTCGTCTCGTCCAGGGTGTGCAGCAGGACGAGTCCGACGGCGATGACGCCGGTGCCCGCGATCGGGAAGACCTTGTAGTGGCCGGTGCGGCTGACGATCTGTCCCGACACCGTGGACGACAGCAGCATGCCGATCACCATCGGGATCATGTGCACGCCGGACAGCGTGGGCGAGAAGCCGTGCACGACCTGGAGGAAGGTCGGCAGGAACGTCATCGCGCCGAACATCGCGAAGCCGATGATGAAGGAGATCACCGAGCAGAGCAGGAACGTACGGTTGCGGAACAGCTTCGGCGGCAGCACCGGCTCCTGCGCACGGCGCTCGATCGCCACGAACAGCGCGATGAGGACGACTCCGGCGACCGCGAGGCCGATGATCCCGGCCGAACTCCACGCCCATGTGGTGCCGCCGAGCGAGGTCATCAGCACCAGGCAGGTCGCCGCGGCGGCGATCACCGCCATGCCGAGGTAGTCGATCCGGTGGGCCGTACGGCGGACCGGGATGTGCAGCACCGCGGCGATCACGGCGAGCGCGATGATCCCGATGGGGAGGTTGATGTAGAACACCCAGCGCCAGGAGAGCTGCTCGGTGAACACCCCGCCCAGCAGCGGCCCGAGGACGCTCGCCGCGCCGAACACCCCGCCGAACACGCCCTGGTAGCGACCGCGGTCGCGCGGCGGCACGATGTCGCCGACGATGGCCATCGACAGCACGATCAACCCGCCGCCGCCCAGGCCCTGGAGGGCCCGGAAGGCGATCAACTCGCCCATGTTCTGGGCGATTCCGCAGAGCACGGAACCAATCAGGAAGATCACGATGACGGTCTGGAAGAGCCGCTTCCTGCCGTACATGTCGCCGAGCTTGCCCCACAGCGGGGTGGCCGCGGTCGACGCCAGCAGATAGGCCGTCACCACCCACGACAGGTGGTCGATGCCGCCCAGTTCGCTGACGATCGTGGGCAGCGCGGTGGACACGATGGTCTGGTCGAGGGCGGCCAGCAGCATGCCGAGCGCCAGGGCGCTGATCGCGATCCGCACCGCTCGCTTGTCCTGGTGCTGCCCCGGCTCTGCCGCCGCCGGGCCCGCGGCGGTCGTGGTGTCCTGGGCCATGGAACGGCTCCTCGCGTCATCCCCCGACGGTCGGAACCTTATATTCCCACCATTTGTACGACTTTGGCCTCCGATACTCGCCCACTTGTGCGGTCAGCGGGCTGCGCTCGCCGCCGGAGGTCGGCATAATCGGCACGTCTTTGCGAATATGCGAAATGCGAACGACGGCCGGGAGGGGAACCAGTGGCGCCGCAGCCGGACGCTGCCCGCGAGGTGGACGCCGAGGCGTCCTCGGCGGGGATACCGGTCGTGCCCGGGGTGCCGCACGCTTCGCCCGAGGTGACCGCCCCGCGGCCGACGCCGCCGCCGAGCGAGCTGGTGCCGCCGGGAGCCCTGGTCACCTGGGACGACTCGGCCGAGCCGGGCCCGCCCGGCCTCCCCGGCGAGCAGGACGAGGGCGGGGAGACGCGGGCGGCGGAGCGTTCCGCCGCGCGGGCCGCCGCGCTCGCCGCCACCGAGGGCTTCCACCCGCTGCGGATGCGCCCCTACGTCGCCGAGCCGGACGGCGAGGCGGGCGAGACGACCGTACGGCCGCTGCTGGCGCCCGGCGACGGCGGTCCCGAGACCGCCGATGTCGGGCTGTTCGCCGCGCTGTACTCCGGCGTGGAGTACGCGCCGCGGGGGGACGCCGAGGCCGGGACCCCGGCCGCGTTCGCCGGGGCGGCGGCCGGGACGGGGCTGTACCAGGACCGGGGCAGGCACCGGCGCCGCAGACGGGGCCTGGTGGTGGCCGCGGCCGCGGTCGCCGCCTCCGCGCTGGCCGCGGGCGCCGTCGCCGTCACCGGACAGGTCATGGGCGACGAGCCGCGCACCGACCGGGCGCTGCCGCCGGACCGGACGTCCTCGATGCCGGACGTCGAGCTGCCGACGGAGTCCACCGCCGTCGTGGGCACCGTGGCCGTCGGCGCCCCGCGCCACACGCCCGCGCCGACCACGACCTCCGCCGCGCCGGTGGTGCCCGAGACCGCCATGGCGCCGCCGTCCCCTTCTACGACGGCTCCCGCCGCCACCGGCTCCACGCCGTCGGCCCCCGCCGCGCCCGCCACCACCGGCTCCACGCCGTCCGCCCCCACCGCACCGGCCGACCCGGCCCCCACCACGCCCCCCGTCACCCCGACCTCCCCCGCCTCCAAGATCCTCCAGCTCGGCGACACCGGCGCCGCCGTCTCCGATCTCCAGCAGCGGCTCCGCGACGTGTGGGTCTACCACGGCCACGTCAACGGCTCCTACGACCAAGGGGTTCGCGAGGCCGTCGCCATGTTCCAGATCTGGTACGGCGTCCGCGGCGACCCCATCGGCGTCTACGGCCCCCAAACCCGCACCACCCTCGAACACCAAACCAGCTAGCGCCGCTTTCCGAAGCGTGGGCGCCCCCGCAAGACCCCGGGCTCCGCCCCGACGCTCCCGCACCTCACCACCCGCCCCAGCGGGGCAGACCGGTAATCCCCGGACCACCGGCCGGTGGGGGCTGGCCGCGCCGTTCCCCGCGCCCCTAAAGGGGCGCACCCACTTTCGCCCAGGCGGCGAGCCGATCTTTCAAGGGGCGCGGGGCTGTGTTTAATCTGCGGCTGCCGCCGCGTGGGCGCGCTCAGCCACGACGCTCCCGCACCTCACCACCCGCCCCAGCGGGGCAGACCGGTAATCCCCGGACCACCGGCCGGTGGTGGGTTACCCGCGCCGTTCCCCGCGCCCCTAACGGGGCACACCCACTTCCGCCCAGGCGGCGGGAGGACCTGGTTTTTAGGGGCGCGGGGAACTGCGCCACCAGCCACGACGCTCCCGCACCTCACCACCCGCCCCGGCGGGGCAGACCGGTTGTCCCCGGACCACCGGCCGGTGGTGGGTTACCCGCGCCGTTCCCCGCGCCCCTGACGGGGCCCACCCCCTTTCGCCCGGACGGCAAGCCGATCCTTTAAGGGGCGCGGGGAACTGCGCCGCCAGCCACGACGCTCCCGCACCTCACCACCCGCCCCGGCGGGGCAGACCGGTTGTCCCCGGACCACCGGCCGGTGAGGGCTGGCCGGGCGGGCGAGGGCGGCGCCCCGCCGGGGGGTGGAGGTTCTAGGGTCGAGGGATGGTCACACAAGCGTTCGGGGTCGCGGAGTTCCAGCTGGTGCTGCTGCGAAGAATGGCGGACCACCAACCGGAATTGGTGGACGAGGCGCTCCGGTCGCTGGGAGCGACACACGCCCAGGCGCGCGAGGCGCACAAGAGGTGGCAGGCGAGAGTCCACTCGCGCACGTTCCCGACCGGTGAGCGGAGGTACAGGACGGCGCTGGGCCCTCCGGAGACGGAGGAGGAGCGGCGGATCGGCGACCTGACGTGCCGGGCCCTGCGCTGGCCGACGCCCCTGTGGCCGGACCTGAGATTCGAGGTGCTGTGCGCACCGGGCGGCGGCTCGGCGGTGTGGAACGAGTGGCTGGTACGGGCCCCGGAAGCGCCCGCGCCAAGGCTGCGGGAGGTGGCCGACCTGACGCCGTGGTCGTGCACGGTGGACGACGCGGCCAGGGCCTTCCCGCCCGCGGAACCGCTGCCGCCGGACGCGCCGAGCCGTACCCGCGTGGCGCTGACACCGCCCGGCGGCGGCGCGAGGGTGGTCGCGCACTTCACATGGGGCCTGTTGCAGTACGTGGACCAGGGGGACTGGCGCTGAGCGCCCCACTTTTGTACCGTGAGGGAACAAAGTGGTTCCGCCCGCTTCCCTGACCGGCGGGCGGAACCACGTTGCCGTTGATCACCGATGTGCCGAGGAGCCCCAGAACATGCCCGTCCTCTCCGCGAAAGCCCTGCTGCTGGACATGGACGGAACGCTGGTGAATTCGGACGCCGTCGTGGAGCGCTGCTGGCGCGCCTGGGCCGGCCGCCACGGCCTGGACGCCGACGCGGTGCTGAAGGTCGTGCACGGCCGCCAGGGCCACGCGACGATGGCCGTCCTGCTCCCCGACCGCCCGATGGCAGAGAACTACGCGGAGAACGCGCTGATGCTCGCCGAGGAGACCGCCGACACCGACGGTGTCGTGCAGGTGCCCGGTGCCACCGCCTTCCTGGCCTCGCTCGACGGCCGCCCGCACGCGCTGGTGACCTCGGCGAGCGAGGAACTGGCCACGACCAGGATGGCCGCCGCGGGCCTGCCGCTGCCGCCCGTCATGGTGACCGCGGAGCGGGTGAGCGCGAGCAAGCCGGACCCCGAGGGCTTTCTGAAGGGCGCGGCGGAGCTGGGCTTCGCGCCCGAGGACTGCGTGGTGTTCGAGGACGCCGAGGTCGGCATCGCGGCGGCGCGGGCCGCCGGAATGCGCGTGATCGGCGTCGGCCCGCGCGCCGCGGTCCACGCGCCCACCGCGCACGTCGACTCACTGGAGCGGGTGCGGGTCGAGGCCGTCGCGGACGGCGGCCTCCGTATCGTCGTCGACTGAGACGTACGGACGCGTCGTACGGACGCAACGTACAGCCGAGACGCCCGCATGAGACGCACGCGCGAGCCGTAAGGCCGTACGTGGACGCGTGAGAACGAACGGGCCGGACCCTCTTCAGGGTCCGGCCCGCCGTGCCGTACGGCCCCGCGGAACGTCAGCCCGCGGCGGCCTCGTACAGGCTGAATCCGGCGAGCACCACCATCACAGCTGCCGCGATCTTCGTGATCAGCGCCAGCGGCACCCGCTTCATGAGCAGCCGCCCGCCGAAGATGCCCAGGGCCGCGACCGCCCACAGGCCGAGGACGGCGCCGATGCCGACCGAGACCGGGTCGTCGTAGCGGGCGGCGAGGTTGGCGGTCATGATCTGCGTCAGGTCACCGAATTCGGCGACCAGGATGAGCATGAAGCCGGTGCCCGAGACCTTCCAGAAGCTCTGGTTGGCGGGCTCGCGCACCTCCTCCTCGTCGTCGCCCTTGGAGAAGAGCAGCATGGCCGCGCCGCCGAGGAAGAGCAGTCCGACCACGCCCTGGACCCAGCGGTGCGGCAGCAGGGTGAGCAGGCTGCCCGCGGCGATGGCGAGGGCGACGTGGACGACGAAGGCGGCGGCGACGCCCACGAAGACGTACGAGGCGCGGTAGCGGGTGCCGAGCATGAGCCCGGCGAGCGCGGTCTTGTCGGGGAGTTCGGCAAGGAAGATCACGCCGAAGACGACGGCGATGACGGTCAGGCTGAGCACGGGGTCTGGTCCTCAATCGGTCGGGCGCCGCACCGAGAGATCCAGGGGAACGTCAAGCCGTATCTGAGATCGCTTCGGCACGGCAGCGTCGGAACACTGCGGCCGAAGGTCTCGCTGGCGGGCTGTACGCGCATCGCGCGGCACATCCGCCTCCGGGCGCCGGCTCAGAACAGCGAACTGCGGCTGAACTGAGCAGTATGTCGACGGTCCGGCGAAGAGCTACTCCCCTTCTGCTCCGACGAGTCTACGCGACGCCCGAACGGGGTACCGCACCGCGCGGTCGCGGGGCCAGGTCCCCCGGTCCGAAGGCCCGGTCACAGGGCCGGAACGCGGGTAATGCGGCCCCGCGCGACCAGTTCCAGGACGACGGAGACCGCGACCGCCTGGACGGCCATCAGCGCGATGAGGACGAAGAACTGCACGGCACCGGCCGACACGGGGCTCGCGCCGCCCAGCAGCATGCCCACGAAGGCGCCGGGCAGGGTCACCAGGCCCACCGTCCTGGTCTGGTCGAGTCCGGGGACCAGCGCCCCGGAGGCGGCCGGTCTGGCGATCTCCAGGCGCGCGTCGCGGTCGGAGAAGCCCAGCGCCATCGCGGCCTCCACCTCGCCCGCGCGCAGCTTCAGCTCCTCCAGGGCGCGCCGCCCGCCGAGCACGGTGGCGGTGAGCGCGCCGCCGATGAGGATTCCGGCCACGGGGATGAGCGCGATCCCGTCGATCGGCACCAAGCCGGTCAGCACGAGCACGACGACCACCGGCAGCGCGCCCGCCGCGACGGGCACCGCGGCCCACCACCAGGTGCGGTTGCGGGTGATGCGGCGCCCCGCGGTCCGCGACGCGACCGCGAACATCAGCGCCACGAAGCCCAGCAGTGCCGCCTGGTGCTTGACGACCCAGCCGATGAGGGCGGCGACCACCGCGAGCTGTACGGCCGCCCTGAGGCCCGCCAGGGCGATGCCGCGCGCGTAGTTGTCGTGCTCGTCGGCGAGCCTGGCGTACGCGGCGACCCCGGCGGCCGCCACGAGCAGCGCGGCGAGAACGACGCCGAGGGTCTTGTCGACCGGCAGCAGGGAGGAATTCGAGGCCAGCGACGTGGACAGCGTCTCGTGGGTGGACACTGGAGGAGCGGGTGCGGAAGCCACAGCGTCACTGTAGGCGGGCGCCCGCCCGGCGCCCCCGCCGATTCCCGCGCGGATCGTACGGATTTCCGATCAGTTCTCTGATCAGCGATGAACGGTCCCGGCGGAAAGTATTCTCGTAGTGATGTCTACTACGTCACGTGCCCTCGCCGGTTCCGGCGGTGCCCCTTGGCGTACGCTGTACGGCTGACGGTGGATGAAGATCTTCGACCACCGGACAGCACCCCTTCAGGACCCGGTTCGACGAGGCGGAACGCCGACGGAGAGCCGGACAGCACGGCAAGTACGAGGTGCCCGGCATCAGACGGGCGCTCCACGGGTACGAATTCGGCCAAGGACGAGGAGGCGCGGTGCTGCAAGGCCTGGGCTCCCTTTTCGACTGGCCCTGGATCTACGTGCTCGTGGCGAGTTCCGTGATCCTCGACGTCTTCGTGCCGGTCCTGCCGAGCGGTGTGCTGGTGATCAGTGCCGCCACCGCCGGGACCGCCAGCTCACGCGACGACATGCTCGACGTCTTCGCGCTGCTGGTGTGCGCCGCCGTCGCGTCCTGCCTCGGCGACCTGCTGGCGTACCGGCTGGCCTTCCGCGGCGGGGACTGGTTCGACCGGAGAGTGGCGTCCTCGCGGCGCCTGGCGGGCGCGCACGAACGGCTCGGACAGGTACTGCACCAGGGCGGCGGCGCCCTGGTGATCCTCGCCCGCTTCGCACCGGCCGGCCGCAGTGTGGTCAGCCTGGGCGCGGGCGCCGCCCGCCGCAGCCCGCGCGAGTTCCTGCCCTGGTCGGCGCTGGCCGGGGTCGCCTGGGCGACGTACAGCGTCGGACTCGGCTGGATCGGCGGCAAGTGGCTGGGCGCGAGCTGGCTCGGCACCCTGATGTCGTTCGTCGCGCTGCTGGGCGCCGGCGCCTTCGCCGCGTACGTCTTCCGCCGGGAGCGCCGCAGCGCGCTGGCCGCGGCGCTGGCCGCCGTGCCGCTCACCATCCCGCCGCAGGTGACGCCCCCGGACCGCGGCTCGGTCGTCGAGGCGCTGTAGCCGCCGCGGCCACCGCGAGCGGTGGTTCCTGACCGCCGCGTGGCCGCCGCCTCACCTCGGGTGCGGTCCCGCACCCGGTCAGCGGCGACGACGCCGTCTGCTGGGGACCGCCCAGCCCGATCCGACGCCCGCCAGGTGCAGTGCGACGAAGACCAGTCCCGCGAGCAGCAGACTGATCGGCGTGAAGCCCGCGTCCGTGCTCGTGCTCGTGGCGTTGATGATGTACGCGATGGCGAAGATGACTGCCCCGATTGCGGCGAACATCCCGGACCTCCTGTAAGCCGGCCCTCGGGGCCGGCGGTGCTCGTGCGGTGCGGCGGCGCCGGGTGGCGTCCCCACCCACCGGTTGCCCCCGAACTCCCCCCTGACGCACACGGGTTCGAGCGCGCGCCGGGTCGCGCGCCCTGTGCGCCCCACCAAAAGCCGCGATCCGGATTTTCGGAAAGTATTCTCACTCGTTTCGGCAATAGGCAGCACTCTGCGTCACGGAAAGAATGAGGCCGTATCACCCGCTTACGGGAAGGACAGCACATGTCGGTTGATGCGGGCCAGGACACCGCACTCGGCAATCCGCACGACGACCAGGCGCGTACGAGTCTGGACACGTCGGCCGCCAGGAATCTGGCGACGACCACCAAGTCCGCCCCGCAGATGCAGGGCATTTCCTCCCGGTGGCTGCTGCGCGTACTGCCCTGGGTGCAGGTCAACGCGGGCACGTACCGGGTGAACCGCCGGCTGAGCTACTCGGTCGGCGACGGGCGCGTGACCTTCGTGAAGACGGGGTCCGAGGTCCGGGTGATCCCGCAGGAGCTGGGCGAGCTGGCCGCGCTGCGCTCGTTCAACGACGTCGGCGCGCTGACCGCGCTGGCGGACCGTTTCGTCCAGCGTGAATTCGCGCCGGGCGAGGTCATCGCCGAAGCCGGGACGCCCGCGGACACCGTCTATCTGCTGGCGCACGGCAAGGTCGAGAAGCTCGGCGAGGGATCGTACGGCGAGCCGACCCGGCTCGGAGTCCTCGCCGACGGCGACCACTTCGGCGACCAGGCACTGCTCGGCGCCGACGGCGAGTGGGAGTACACGGCCCGCGCGGCCACCGTCACCACGGTGCTGGCCCTGCCCCGGCAGGAGCTCGAACCGCTGCTCGGACAGTCAGAGGCGCTGCGCACACACCTGGAGGCGCACCGCGCGATCCCGCGGCAGCGCGTCAACAAGCGCGGTGAGGCCGCGATCGAGCTGGCGTCGGGCCACAAGGGCGAGGAAGCGCTGCCCGGCACCTACGTCGACTACGAGGTCAAGCCGCGCGAGTACGAGCTGAGCGTCGCCCAGACCGTGCTGCGCGTCCACAGCCGTGTCGCGGACCTCTACAACGAGCCGATGAACCAGACCGAGCAGCAACTCAAGCTCACCGTCGAGGCGTTGCGCGAGCGCCAGGAACACGAGCTGATCAACAACCCCGAGTTCGGGCTGCTGCACAACGCGGACTACGACCAGCGCATCCAGCCGCACGCGGGCCCGCCGCTCCCCGACGACCTCGACGAGCTGCTCAGCAGGCGCCGCGGCACCAAGTTCTTCCTCGCCCACCCGCGGGCCATCGCCGCCTTCGGCCGCGAGTGCACCAGGGCGGGCCTCTACCCCGACCCGGTGGAGGTGCACGGCCACACCGTTCCCGGCTGGCGCGGCGTGCCCATCCTGAGCTGCAACAAGATCCCGGTCAGCACCGCCCGTACCAGCGCGATCATCGCGGTCCGCAGCGGCGAGGACAACCAGGGCGTCATCGGTCTCAACCAGACCGGGCTGCCCGACGAGTACGAGCCGGGGCTCAACGTCCGTTTCATGGGTATCGACGACAAGGCGATCATCAGCTACCTCGTCAGCACGTACTTCTCCGCGGCCGTCCTGGTGCCCGACGCGCTCGGCATCCTGGAGAACGTGAACGTGTCCAACTGGCGCTGACCGCACGGCGGTTCTCCTGAAAGCGGCTCCCCTGCCCGGCCTGGCAGGGGAGCCGCTTCGTTGTGTCCGCCGGTCGCGTTCCCGGCCGTGTCCGCCGGGGCGCGCGCCCTGGTCAGCGGCGCAGTACGAGGTCCCGGAAGACGTCGGCGGAGACGGCGAGTCCGCCGCCGAAGGGATCGTCGAGGTCCCAGATCAGGAACAGCAGGAAGGCGATGAGCGCGCTGAACAGACCGGCGAGCAGCAACTCCTTCGGTGAGCGCCGGATCTGGAGGGTGAAGATCAGTCCGACCGTCACCAGCGCGCCGGTGATCAGGCCGAACCACACCATCCCCGGCATCGTCGCGCCCACGCTCTGGCTGCGCGACGTGCGGGCCTCGTCGACGGCGGCGACCTCGTCGACCAGCGGCTGGTACGCCTGGGCGCCGAGGTCGGACGTGGGCGCGTACTGCGAGACGTCCTTGCGGAGCGTGTCGAGCAACGCGTTGCCCCGCGGCTCCAGTTCGCCGTGGTTCTTCATGTACGGCCACTCCTTGTCGGCCACGAACGCCGCGTAGGCGTTCACGTCCGCGCGGATCCGGTCGCGTACGTCAACGGGATACACCTGCGCCCGCGCGCTCACCTCGTGCAACGCCTGTGCCTCGGCGAGGACTTCGGCCTGTGCCCCGCTCCTCCCCTCCCAGACACCGGCGATGGCCAGACCGAGCACGATCGCGTAGACCACGCCGATCATCATGACCATGTACTCGATGACGTCGGGTGTCTCCGACGGATCGTCGTCCGCGTGGACCTTGCGCGTACGCAGGACGACCACGCCGAGGACCACAGCGCAGACCGCGGCCATCGCGATCACCAGCGCCAACCACTGCGACATGCGGAAATCCCCCTTGTTTCACGTTCAGTTGTTCCTGCTGCGACCGGAGTTGGAGCCGGAGGAGCCGGGCCGCAGGACGGCGACGGCCAGCACGGCGGGCACGGTGGTGAGCATCATCGTGATCATCAGCGACCGGCGGTGCTCCTTCGGCGCCGCGACCGGCGCCGGCGCCTTCTCGGGCCAGTGCACCGCCACCGGGGCGGCGGGCGGCGCGGGTTGGGACCGCGGCACCGGCGCGGGAGCCGGTACGGGTGCGGCGGTGGGTACGGGCTGCGGTACGGGTGCGGGCGCCGGGGGCTTCGGCGCGGGTCTGGGACGTGGCGTCACCGCCGCTTTCTGACTCGGCTTGGGAGTCGGGGTCGGAGTGGGTGTCGGCGTGGGCGTGGGGGTCGGAGTCGGTGTCGGGGTCGGTGTGGGCGTGGGCGTAGGAGTCGGGGTGGGGGTGGGAGTCGGCGTGGGGGTCGGTGTCGGGGTAGGGCACGGCTTCGGATGGTGGTGGTGGCGGTGGCAGAGCCACGTCCAGGGCCACTGGTCCGGCCAGTACCCGCACCAGGGCACATACGGGTCGGGGTGGTGGTAACCGGGCCCGTGATGATCGGGCCGGTGCCGTCCGGGGTCGTGGTGCCCGGGGTCGTGGTGATCCGGGTCAGCGTGGTCCGGGCCGTGATGACCGGGGTCGTGCCATACGGGCTCGTGGTGCGTCGGCTGGTGCCGTACGGGCTCGTGGCGGTCGGGCACACGGCTGGGCGCGGGCGAGGTCGTCGGCGCGGCCGTGGGCTCGGGATCGGTCCTGTGGGTGGGAACAGACGTGGGCGCGGCCGTACGCGTCGGTTCGGGCGCGGGCGCGGGTGTGGTCGTGGGAGCGGGATTGGGTGTGGGTGCCCGGGTGGGCGGGGACGTGGGACCGGGATCGGGCCGGGAGGGCCGCGTCCGTGTCGGTGCGGGTGTGGGTGTCGACGTCCGGGTCGGTTCCGGACCGGGCGACGCGCGGTGCGACGGCGCGGGCGACGGGGCCTCGGACGGTACGGGCGACGCGTGGTGCGACGGGTGACGGGACGGCTCGGCGGGGCATGACTCCGCTCTGCCGTGGCCCGCTCCCGCCGGGCACCGCGCGCGCGGCTCGGCCGAGGCCACCGCGCCGAGTCCCCACGATCCTGCCGCCATCGTCACGACAAGCAGCGCCGTCCAACCGCGGACGCGCCTCCCCCTAGAAGTGGTCACCCTTCATGGTCAGCATGCGCGCGGCACGTGCCGACGCTTCCCGCGACCGTTCCCCCAAAGGAGTAACGAAGGCGTCAAACCCTCGATTTTCCGCGCGAATCAGGGCCGCCCGCACCGGCCGCCGCGCGGGCGTGACCGGGCCCGACTCGCAGCGGTTGAGGACCAGTTGGGCGCGGTCGCGGGTGCCGGTCCCCCGCGCGGCGGGGCGCGTCAGGCGGGGTCGTGCGGTGCGGCGGCCCCGTCCGTACACGCGTGCGCGCGGGGGGTCAGCGGGAGGTCGGCCGCGACCCGGAATCCGCCTCCGGCGAGGGGGCCCGCCGTCAGGGTGCCGCCGACGCTGCGGACGCGTTCGCGCATGCCGATCAGACCGAAGCCGGGGCCGAGGTCGGGCCCGTGGGCCGGGCTGTCGTGAGGGCGGTCGTGGGGGCCGAGGTGGGAGGTGGGTCCGGGGCCGGGCCGGGGCCCCGTGCCGACGGCCGCCCCGCCGTCGTCGGTGATCTCGACCAGCAGCGAGCCGGGGCCGACGCGCACGGTCACCTCGGCCCGCGCCCCGGCCCCCGCGTGCCGGGTGGTGTTCGTCAGGGCCTCCTGCACGATGCGGTACGCGGCGGCCTCGACGGCGGGCGGGATGTGCGGGTCCGCGCCGCCGGAGGAAGCACCTCGCGCCGTAAGCACGTGGAGCCGGGCCCCGGCCGGGCGGGCGAGGTCCGACAGCGCGGCCAGACCGGGCAACGGCCCCTCGTCGGCGGCCCGTTCGCCGTACCGCAGCACCTCCAGCGTGGTGCGCACCTCGACGCGGGCCGCGCGGCAGGTGTCCGCGATGCCGTCCAGCGCCTTGGACACCGCCGCCCGGTCGAACTCCTCGGGCGCCACCGTCATCACGTGCGCGGCCACCGCCGTCTGCACGCCGATCAGCGTGATGCTGTGCGCGAGCAGGTCGTGCAGGTCACGGGCGATCCGCAGCCGTTCCTCCGCCACCCGCCGGGCCGCCACCTCCTCCCGCGTCCGTTCGGCGCGCTCGGCCCGCTGCGTGGTCGCGGCCACCAACTGGCGGTGCACGCGCACGGTCGCGCCCGCCACCAGCACCGCCGCGATCCAGCCCGAGGTCCGCAGCGTGTCCACCGCTCCCCCGGCGTCCGAGACCCAGTCCGCCGCCACCGTGCCGCCGACGACCACCGTCCCGATGGCCGCCGCCCGCCACACCGGGCTCGTGGCCGCCGCCGTGAACAGCAGCGTCATCGAGCCCAGCACCGGCGCCGCGTGCGGATACCCGAGCGCGTGGTACGGCCCAAGGAACGCGACCGTCACCACCAGCGCGGCCGTCGTGTGCGTCCGCCGCCACAGCAGCGGGATCTGGCACCAGACCAGCAGCGTCCAGCCCAGCGCGTCGGGACGCGTCCCCGGCGTCAGCAGGGCCAGCGGCACCGACAGCGCCGCCAGCCCCGCCGCGAGCGCCGCGTCCTGGCGCGTCACGCGGCGCCCTCGCGGGCTCACCCCCGTTCGCCCGGCGCCGGGCGGCTCAGGGCGCCGGGCCACCAGACCCGGCGGCGCAGCAGCAGCGCGGCCGAGGTCACCAGGAAGGTGCGGACGAGGAAGGTGTCGAGCAGGACGCCGACGGCGATGACGAAGCCGAGTTCCGCGAGCTGGACGAGAGGCATGTTCATCAGGACGGAGAAGGTCGCGGCCAGGACGACACCGGCCGAGGTGATGACGCCGCCCGTGGAGTGGAGTGCGCCGAGGGTGGCTTCGCGTGGGCCTGCGCCGTTGAGCGCCTCTTCGCGCATGCGGTGCATGAGGAAGATGCCGTAGTCGACGCCGAGGGCGACGAGGAAGACGAAGGAGAGCAGCGCGAGTCCTGGATCGGTGCCGTGGAAGCCGAGGACCGGGCCGAAGACGAGGCCGCCGATGCCCAGGGCGGCGCCCCAGACGGCGACGACCGCGACGACGAGCAGCAGCGGCGCGACGAGGGACCGCAGCAGGAGGACGAGGATGAGCAGGACGGCGGCGAGGGTGATCGGGATGACGATGCCGCGGTCGCGCTGGTTGGTGTGCTGGAGGTCGAGCTGCTGGGCGCTGGGGCCGCCGACGTAGGAGCCGGGGAGTCCGGTGCGCAGGGCCTTGATGGTGGCGGTCTCGGCCGCGGTCTGCGGCGGGCCCGCGGTGGTGACGAAGAATTCGCTCCAGCCGTCGGCGGTGCGCCCGGCGCGCACGTCGGTGACGCCTCGGGTGGAGCGGGCGGCGGCCCGCGCGGCCTCGGCGCGGTCGGCGGGCGCGATGACGGCGACGGGACGGCTGCCCTGGTCGGGATAGGCCGCGCCGAGCATCCGCATGGCGGTGATCGCGTCGGGCTCGCTGCTGAACATGTCCTGCTGCTTGACGCTGCCGGGCAGGTTGAGCACGCCGACGGCGAGGGCGCCGAGCAGCAGCACACCGCCGACGAGCACTGCGACCGGCCTGCGGCCGACGCCGTCGCCGATCGCGACGAAGGCGCCGCGCCGCTGCTTCGGCTCGCTGCCGTGGGCGGGGATCAGCGGCCAGAACACGCGGCGGCCGAGGACGACGAGGACGGCGGGCAGCAGCGTCACCATGGCGAGCAGCGCGCAGACGACGCCCACGGCGGCCGTCGGGCCCATGCCCCGGCTGCTGTTGAGGTCCGCGGCCAGCAGGCAGAGCATGCCCGCGGCGACGGTGCCCGCGGAGGCCAGGACCGCGGGCGCGGCTTTGCGCAGGGCGGTGCGCATGGCGTCGTACGGTCGCTCGGTGCGGCGCAGTTCCTCGCGGTAGCGGGCCACGAGCAGCAGCGCGTAGTCCGTGCCGACGCCGAAGACGAGGATGGTCATCACACCGGAGCTCTGGCCGCTGACGGTGACGCCGAACGCCTGGTTGAGGCCGTAGGTGACCGCCATCGACAGCACGTCGGCGGCGCCCGCGCAGATCAGCGGGATCAGCCACAGCACGGGGCTGCGGTAGATGAGGATCAGCAGGACGGCGACGACGAGGACCGTGGTGTAGAGGAGCGGGCCGCCGAGCGCGCTGTAGACCTCGGCGCTGTCGGTGTCCAGGGCACCCTGTCCGCCGACCTTCACCGTCAGCCCAGAGCCGCCCTTGGCGACGTCCCTGACCCCGTCCACGAAGTCGGTTCTGGCCTGGGAGTCCTGGCCCGGCGCCGTGGTCGACATCGGGTACATCAGCGTGGTGCCGTCCTTGGACGGCACGGCCCGCGGGGCGTCCCCGGTGAGCCGGTTCGTACGGGCGATCTCGGCGGTCTGCCGCGCGGCGGTGGCCCGGTCGGCCGCGGTGAGGCCGCCGTCGCGGTGGTAGACCACGACGATGTCGGTCGTCTCGCCGCCGGGCAGCGACGCCTGGATCTTGGCCGCCCGCGTGGAGTCCGCGCTGTTCGGCAGGTAGTCCACGACGCTGTCGCGCTGGACGTCACCGAGCCTGGCGGACAGCGGTATCGCGACCGCCAGCACCCCGACCCACAGCGCGAGCATCAGCCACGGCAGCTTCCGCGCCCGGCCCCCGCCCGCCCCTGCGCCCGGCGGCGCGGCGCCCCCGTCACGTACCCCGCTGACCTGCTCCGCGGTCCTCATCCCGGCCTCCCCTTGCGACGAACGACTGATCGCCTCCATCGTCAAGGCGTGACAGCCACGGAACGTCGCGCCAGCGGCGGACATCGCCGTACCCCCGCGGGCGGTACAGGCCGCGCCGTTACATCCACGGGAGTACGGACGCGGCCCGGTCGGCCGGTGGCCCCGGCCCGGTGTCAGCGCAGGTGATCGGGGAGTGCCGCCTTCGCCGCCTCGAACAGCAGCGGCCAGGGGAAGTCGTCCGGGGCGTCCTGGCCGGGCGGGTGGGGGACGAAGCCGCCCTCGCCGTAGAGGACCCTCACCCCGGCCACGCGCAGTTCGTCGACCGACCGGTCGAAGGCGGGGTGCCGGGCGGTGGCGGTGTTCACGCACGGCATCGTCACCAGGGGGATGCCCTTGCCGATGGCCTCGGCCGCGACGCCGACGACGAAGTGGTCGGTGATCCCGAGCGCCCACTGGTTGATCGTGTTGAAGGTGGCCGGTGCGACGGCGATCACGTCCGCGGGCGGCCAGACGTCCGGCTCACCGGGCTTCTTGTACTTGCTGCGCACCGGGTGTCCGGTCAGCTTCGTCAGCTTCTTCGTCTGGGTGAAGAGCCAGTCGGCGGCGGCGGGCGTCAGACCGAGGCAGACGTCCCACCCGGCTCGTTGCGCGCCCTCGACGACCGAGGCGATATCCAGTACCGGGGGTGCGGCGGAGCCGAACAGATAGAGCACGGGGCGCGTCATGACCCCACCCAACCCCGACCGTGACGGGCCCCGCAACCGCCCCCGGCCGCCGGGCACGGGCCGGGGGCGGCACACGGAGCGGGACAGGGAAGAGGCCCCTGTCCAAGGACGCTGGACAGGGGCCCGGGGGCTTCCGAGGGTGGGCGTGGACGGTTTCGAACCGCCGACATCCGCCTTGTAAGGGCGGCGCTCTACCACTGAGCTACACGCCCTCGGTGAGTTCGACGTCACAGGTTACCCTGCCCTGGGGCGTGATCAGCAACCACGGGGCCGTGGGGACCGGGCGGTGTGTTCGGGGCGGCCTGGTGGGAGGATGGGTCCGACGGTGGTCGGCGGCGATCTGCGGGGAGAGAGTGTCACGGTGACGACGGCACGTTCGTGGTGGCGACGCGGCGACAATCACCGTGCGGAGGCGCAGGCGGCGAAGGACGCCGCGTCACAGGCGTTCTACGAGCTGGACACGGCGCAGCGCGATCTGGAGATCTCGATAGAGACGATCTCGGCGGTGGACGACTCCCCCGAGGCGCGCCGGGCGCTGGCCGGATTCCGGTCGCTGGGCGAGCGCATCGACCAGGTGAGCGCGGCCTACATCAACACCGTGGACGCGCACGACATCGACCGGGACGAGCTGGACGCGGGCACGGCGGCGCGGGCGCGCACCGAGCTGACGAAGGCCAAGGACGAGCTGGACAGGGCCAAGACCGAGCTGGAGCGTTTCTCCGCGGGTCTCGCGCCGCTGCTCGGCAAGGCGGAGACGCAACTCGCCCGGCTGGCGCCCGCCGTGGAGCGGGCCAAGCAGTCGCTGCTGGCGGCGACGAACGCGCTGGACGGGGTCCGCGCGGTCGGGCTGAAGGCGGACGACCTCGCGGCCCGGCTGGCCGCGCTGGCACCCGAGCTGACCAGGCTGAACGAGGGCGCGAGCAAGCACGGCGTGCAGGAGACCGTCCAGCGGGCCGACGACGTGCGCCGCAAGGCGGACGCGGTGCGGACCGAGGCGGAGCGGCTGCCCGAGCAGGCCAGGGAGATGGACAAGCGGCTGGTGTCGCTGCGCACGCGGGTGCAGGCGCTGGCGACGCGGGCCGAGGGCGTGGACCCGGTGCTCAGCGAATTGCGGCGGCGGTTCTCGCTGGCGTGCTGGCAGGACCTCCAGCAGGTGCCCGAGCGGGCCGCGCAGGCGGTACGGCAGGCGGAGACGGCGCTGGCCGAGGCGCGCAAGGCGCGGGACGAGCAGCGCTGGCCGGACGCCACGTCACGGCTGGCGACGGTCAGGGCGCTGATGGACGACGTGGAGGGCGCGGTGTCCGCGGCCGGTGACCGGCTGCGGCAGCTCAACGAGGTGAGCAAGGACCCGAAGGGCGAGGTCGAGAAGACCCGCTTCGCGATCCGGGACGCGCAGCGGCTGGCCATGCAGGGGCGTTCGACGCCGGAGCCGCGGCACGCCCGCCCGCTGGACGACGCGGTGGCGCGCCTCGACCGCGCGGTGGCCGCGCTGGAGGGCAGGCACCCGGACTACTGGGCGTTCCTCACCGAGACCGCAGCGGTGCGCGAGACCGCGAACCGCGTGGTGGCCAACATCCGTGAGGACCGCGCGGCCGGGCGCTGAGCACCCCTGGCCGGTCTCCTGCTCCGGCGACCGGCGGTACGGCCGGACCGGCGTTCGTACGACCGGACCGGCGTTCGTACGACCGGACCGGCATACGTACGATCCGACCGCCGCCCGTACTGACCCCCGTCCCGTCCGTTCAGCTACAGCAGCCGCCACCGCAGCATCCGCCGCCGCCGTTGCCGCTCGCCGGGGCGGGACCGGCCGACGACGAGGACGAGGACGACGAGGAGCCGACCGCGACCGTCGAGAGCAGCTTCACGGTGTCGTCGTGACCCTTGGGGCAGACGGTCGGGGCGTCCGACTGGGACATCGGGCGGCGCAGCTCGAAGGTGGAGCCACAGGTCTTGCAGCGGTACTCGTAGCGAGGCATGGGCCCAGGGTAGCGGGGACGCGGCCCGCGGAGGGCGTTCCTCCACAGGTCACCCCGGCGTCGCCAGCCGCGGGGAACGATGTGCCGGACTTCGCGCACTGCCGCCCGCTGCCGCAAGCCCCGCGCCGCCGGCCCGTGACCCGGGGTGACCCGCGCGGAGCGCCGGATTCCGGACCCCGGCCTATCCTGGAGGAGCAGCGGCCTCGATTCCCCTTCAGCGAAGGAGGCCGGTCATATGCGACTCGACGATCATCTGCCCGTGGACCACAAGCTGAGCCAGATGTACCGCTTCGGCGCCGGTCTGATGGGCCTGATCCTGGTCGTCTTCGGGATCCTCGGACTCCTCAACGGCGTGTCGTTCCTGTCCAAGGCGGGCGACCGGATCGCCGGGCTGAACTCCAACGGCGCGCTCAGCACGATCTCCATCGTCATCGGCGTGCTGCTCTTCGCCGGGATGGTGAAGGGCGGCAACTTCGCCTCGACCCTCAACATCGTCGTCGGCGTCGCCTTCCTGCTCAGCGGGTTCGTCAATCTCGCCCTGCTGGACACCGGCAGCAACCTTCTGGCGTTCAAGATGTCGAACGTGCTGTTCAGCTTCGCGGTCGGCGTGATGCTGATGTTCTTCGGCATGTACGGGCGGGTGACCGGCGGGCTGCCGCACGACAATCCGTACTGGCGCAAGCGCCACCCCCAGCAGGCAGCCCGCGAGGAGGAGGCCCGGGCGGCGGTGACCACCCGGCGGCCGCCTCCCCGCGGACTGCCGCAGCACTGACCCCGTGACGGTCCAGCCGGAGTGACTACTTCTTACGGGCCAGGGTCAGGCCGTCCGCGACGGTGAGCAGGACATCGTCCACCCGGTCGTCCGCGCGTACATGGTCGTTGAACGCGCGGATGGCCGCGGCGCCGCCGGTCGCGTCCTCGTCCACGACCTCGCCGTGGAAGAGCGTGTTGTCGACGACGAGCAGGCCGCCCGGGTTCATGCGCGGCACCAGCTCCTCCCAGTAGTCGGTGTAGGACCCCTTGTCGGCGTCCAGGAACACCAGGTCGATCCACTGGCCGCCGGGCAGCGCCTTGAGCGTGTCGATGGCCGGGGCGATCCGCAGGTCGACGCGGTCGGCGACGCCCGCCTTGGCCCAGGCGTCCTGGCCGACGGCGGTCCACTCCTCGGAGACGTCGCAGGCGATGAGCCTGCCGTCGGCGGGCAGGGCCTGGGCCATCGACAGGGTCGAGAAACCGGTGAAGGTGCCGACCTCCACGATCTGCTTGGCGCCGGTCAGGCGGACGAGGAAGGCCAGCAGCGGGCCCTGCTCCTCAGCGGTCTGGAGCCCGGCCACATCGGCGAGGCGGGCGTGCGTGGTCTCGACCAGTTCCCGCTGGACGGCGTCCAGCGGCGGGTTGTGCGCGAGGACGTATCCGTAGAGCTCGGGTGTGAGCTGCGGGTTCTTCGTTTCGGACAAGGGTCTTCTCCCTGGTGCGGCGCTCAGGACCCGTCCGGGCCCTAGGGTGACGGAATGCTCGTGGATGACGCGGTCGCCTTGGTCCCCAGCATTCCAGGCCGGAGGGCTCTGCTGGGGCTGGCGGGCGCCCCGGCCGCCGGGAAGTCGACTCTGGCGCGGCGGCTGGTGTCCGGGGTGAACGACCGGGTGGGCGCGGGGACGGCCGCGTATGTGCCGATGGACGGGTTCCATCTGTCCAACGCCCAGTTGGACCGGCTGAGGCTGCGGGACCGCAAGGGCGCGCCCGAGACGTTCGACGTGGACGGCTACGTCCACCTGCTGCGGCGGCTGCGCGGTGACCGTCAACACCCGGTTTACGCGCCCGACTTCGACCGGCGCCTGGACGAGCCGGTGGCCGCCGGGCTGGTCGTCGCGCCCGGTGTCCGGCTCGTCGTCACCGAGGGCAATTACCTCGCCGACGACGGTGCCGGGTGGGAGCAGGTCCGTGACCTGCTGGACGAGCTCTGGTACGTCGACGCGCCGCGTCAGCTGCGTGAGCGGCGGCTGCTGCGACGGCACGTGCGCGGGGGGCGCAGCGAGCTTGAGGCCCGGGCCTTTATCGCTGCGAGCGAGCGGCCCAACGCGCGACGCGTAGAGCGCTCCCGCGCCTATTGCACCCGGGTGGTGGCCCCGGGGCACTGACCCCGGGCCCCGGAGCGGTTCCTCTCCGCCGGGGCGCCGGCCACGCGCTTTTTTGGGGGCGCGGGGAACTGCGCGGCCCGCCCCCACCGGGCTGTCAGCCCGAGAACAGACAGCGTCTGCCCCGCTGGGGCCGGTTTTCAAGGCGCGCCACCGTCGGTGGCTGGTCGCGCAGTTCCCCGCGCCCCTAAAAACAGGACCTGCGCGACCGCAGCGCACCTGCTGCGTGCCCCTGAAAACAGGGCCCTGGGGCAGGCTGGCCCTGCGCGGGGGCGGCGTTAGAGGGCGTTGCGCATCCGCAGGATGATCTCTTCGCCGGCGGCGACGCCGACCGTGGCGAGGCCGGTGACGTGGGGGGCGGTCCAGCCGGAGTCGGCCAGCTCGCCGTGGCCGGGGCGCCAGCCCTCATCGGCGGCGAGGAGCAGATCGGCGTCGAGGAGGGAGTCGCCGGCGGCGAGGACGCGGTCGGCGCCGGTGCGGCGGACGACCTCGGCGAGGGCGGCGGACTTGCTGAGCGGCAGCGGCACGGCGTAGATCTTGCGGCCCTGGAGGGAGACGGTCCAGCCGCGGGGTTCGGCCCAGGCGGCGAGTTCCTTGACCCAGCCGGCGGGGAGGCGCTCGCGGTCGACCACGAGGTAGGCGAAGAGGTCTTCCGCGATGCGCTCCTTGCGCAGCCACGCGGGGTCGGCGGTGGCGGCGAGGTGGGCGCGTACCTCGTCCAGCGGCGCGGAGCCGTCGGCGAGACGGCGGCGGATCTCGGCGTTCCAGTCATGGTCGGTGCGGCCGTCGACCAGGAGGTGGCCGCCGTTGGCGCAGATGGCGTACCGCGGCTGGGGTCCCGGCAGGCTGATCCGGCGGTACTGCTTGCGGGTGCGGGTGGTGGAGGGCACGAACTGCCCGGCCTCCGCGGCGAGTCGCACCAGCAGCGCGGCGGCGGTCTCGGTCATGTAGGACAGCGGCTTGGCCTCGTGCACCTCGACGCAGAGCAGGCGCGGCGCGTGCTCGTCGGCCATGGTGAGGGCGAGCGCCGCCGTGGAGTAGATCAGGGTGCGGTCGAGGTCGCTGGCGACCAGCGTGCGGTTCTGACGGGTACTCACTTCGCGTCCACCGCCTTGCCGTCGGTCCCGGTGGCCCCTCGGGTGTAGCGGGGGTGGATGAGACCCACGCAGGAGTACGGCAGTCCGTCCACCTCCTCGACCGGTACGCCGCGCTGTGCGGCCAGCAGGCGGACGTGGTCGAGGTCGGCGCCGACGCCGCGCTGGGCGAGGATCTTCCAGGGCACCCGGCGCAGCAGCACGCGGGTGGTCTCGCCGACGCCGGGCTTGACGAGGTTCACGTCGCCGATGCCGTACTCCTCGCTGATCCGCTCGACCGCGGCCCAGCCCGCCCAGGTGGGTGAACGGTCGGCGGAGCGCAGCGACTTGACGTCCTCGGCGACGGCGTCGCCGACCCGGTCGAAGGCGGCGGTGACGGTGTCGAGGAAGAGCCCGGAGACGTCGGCGCCCGCCAGCTCGCGGTAGAACTTCGCGCCGTGGTAGTCGTCGGGCCCGGTCAGGTCGGCGCGCAGCACGGTGCGCGAAATGAGGCCGGAGACCGTGGAGTTGAGGCACGCGGAGGGGATCAGGAAGTCGTCACGGGTGCCGTAGGTGGACACGCAGCCGCCGGGGTCGGCGAGCACCGCGATGTCCGGGTCGAAGACGCCTTCGCCGTCGAAGTCCTTGACGGCTTCGGCCAGTTCGCGGGTGATGGCGCCCTTGCCCGTCCAGCCGTCGACGAACACGGCGTTCGCCGCGTCGTGGTGGGCGGCCAGCCAGCTCAGCGCGTTGCGGTCGATGCCCCGGCCGCGGACGATGGAGACGGCGTAGTGCGGCAGGTCCAGGCCGTGCGCGTGCCGTGCCCAGCGGCGCATCAGCACGCCGACCGGGGTGCCCGCGCGGGCCAGCGAGACCAGGACGGCGTCCGGGCCGCGCTCGGCGAGCACGAGTTCGGTGACGGCGCCGACCGCGCGCGCGATGCGTTCGGCGGAGCCGTCGAGGGCGGCCTTGAACAGGTCCTGGTAGGCGGCGCTCGGCTGGTACTCGACGGGCAGCGACTCGGCGTAGTGCGCGCCGCCGCTCTGGATGGCCTCCTCGCGCTCCTCGGTCGGCGCTTCCAGCTCGACCTCCGACAGGTCCTTGAGCAGCCAGCCGACCTCGTCCGCCGCGTACGACGAGAAGGCGGGGCCGCGCAGGGGCTCGGGCAGCGGTCGGGCGGTGGCGCTCACAGGGGCGGGGCTCATCGGGGCGGCGTGTCCGTTCGGTCGGGGACGGGACTCGGTTCCGGCGGTGAGCCGGGACCGCAACCGGGCGTGCAGCCGGGGCCGCGGCCGGTAGGTGGGGACGACGGCGACCAGTACGCGGTCGGTGTGCGCGGCGAGCTGGGCGATCAGGCCGCCGGGCCCGTACAGCTCGGGGGTCTCGCCCGCGGAGTCGATGACGCAGACGACCGCGTCGAAGCCCGCGCCCGCCACGTTGTACGCGTACCGGTCGCCGGGGCCGTCGCTGGGCTCGTCGTGGGCGGGGAACACGATCCGGCTGCGGATGGCGTAGCCGGGGTCGTCGACGGCCAGCACCGGCGAGCGGGTGGTGGTGGAGTAGCGCACATCGAGAGCGCTGCCAGGGGCCGCCTGCGAGCCCCCAAGGCCCGCGTCCGCTGCGGCGGTGTGCCGCCCCAGGCCCTCAAGGCCGGCGTCCGCTGCGGCGGTGTGCCGTCGCAGCGCCTCCGCCAGCCGCAGCGGGGCGTACATCAGCTCCTCGTTGCCGAGGACGAGGACGCGGCGGGCGCCGGGCGGGAGCGCGGCGGCCAGCCGCTGTCCCATCGCGGGCAGCGCGGCCTCCAGGGCGGCGCGGTGCTCGGGCAGGAAGCCGTGCCTGCCGCCGTCCGGCACCCCGGCCGGCCAGTCCAGCTCGACGTGCGTGAGGTCGTAGTAGTCGGCGGGCGCGGGCGGCGGCGTCTCGTGGGCGGCCACCAGGGCCTGTCCGCGCTCCAGCACGCCCTCGGGGAGCGTGACGGCCCCCGCGACCAGGGCGACGACGTCCACGCGGGCGCCGAGTTCCGCCGCGAAGTCCTCCAGCCGCGCCTGGTCGGCGGCGGACCGCATGTCGGTCAGGGCGACCACCACATACCGCTCGCGCGGGTGGCGTCCGTGCAGGTCACGGATGGTGTTGAGGATGGTCTGGCCGGTGGAGAACTCGTCGTCGACCAGGACCAGCGGGCCGCTGCCCGCCAGCAGCGCCGGGTCCTCGGGGAGCAGCAGGTGCCCGGTGGCGTGGCTGTGCTCCTCCTGGAAGCCGCCGCCCGCCGCGACGCCCGCGACCTCGCGCCGGGTGGAGTGCAGGTACGGCACACCGCCGACGCCGTCGGCGACGCAGTGGCCGAGTCCCGTCGCGGTCTCGGCGTAGCCGAGGACCACGGCGTCGGCGACCGCGTCCGGGCCGAGCAGGTCGCGGACCCGCTCGCCGAGCGCGTACGCGGAGCCGTAGACCGCGCGCGGGTCCTGCGGGACGTGCTTGCCGAGGATGTTGGAGACCAGCAGGTGGGCGCGCTTGGGGTTGCGGCGCAGCGCGAGGCCGAGCACTCCGTGCAGGCCCTCGCCCACCAGGCCGATGCCCAGCCGGTCCGCGACCCACTGGCCCGGCCAGGGCGTGTGCGTTGCCATGCGGTGCTTCTCTTCCGTTCGGTGCGAGCGCGGCGCGGGGGCCGTGCTCAGGGCTGGGCGCGGCGCCTGGCCGTGCTCAGGACTGCGCTGGAGGCTGTTCCGGGACCGCGCTCAGGACTGCGGCAGGCTCGCCGCGAGCAGTTCCACGAAGCCGATGTCCTCCTGGGCGACGCCGAAAACCTCGGCGCGGCGCATGGTGCGCTCCGCCCAGGCGCGGTGCGGCTTCACCTCGTTCATCTTGTTGGTGTACGCGGACCGCATGACGCCGCCGCCGGAGCGGTCCTCGTCGAGTATGTCGGCCGCGTCGCAGAACTCCTCGTGCGTGACGACGCTCAGCGCGTGCACGACGGGCACGTGGGTGGGGTGGATGCAGGTCTTGCCCTGGAGGCCGTTGGCGCGGTCCAGCTCGATCTCGCGGAGCAGTCCGTCCATGTCGCGCTCGATGAGGGTGTCGCGCAGGTCCTCGGCCTCGGGGGTGAAGGGGCTGCGGCGCAGTTGCGGCTTGAACATCCGCTCGTGGTGCCTGAAGTACTCCCAGACCGGTCCCGTCACGGTGAAGCCGCTGCCGTCGGCGCGGCCGAGGACGTTGACCACGTCGGCGATCACCGAGGCGACGATCTGCACGTCGTAGGCGGTCATCGCGGGAGCGCGGCGCAGACCGTAGGAGGAGCAGAAGTCGGTGACGCCCAGGCGCAGGGCGAGCACCCGCTCGCGGTATTTGTCGACCGTCCTGGATATCCCGTAGAGCGTCTCGACCCGGCTCTCCAGGTGCAGGAGCTGCGGGGACTCCAGTACGGGCATGGCGAAAAGGCGCCGCCCGCTGGCGGCCTCCGCGTGCGCCATGGCCTCCAGGAAGGGGACGCCGGTCTCCTCGGTGAACTTGGGCAGCACGAATCCGGACAGCAGTTCCACGGTGCCGCCGAGCCGTGTCACCAGGTCGGTGATCTGCGCGGGCGTGCGGACCCGGATGAACAGCAGCGGAAGGGCCGCCTCCGGCCGGGTCGCGAGATCGGCGAACTGCCGGACGAGATTGGCCTCACCTGCGACGACGTCGCGGTCGTCGATGGAGTCCTCCAGGCACAGGACCATCGACACCACACCCCGGGCGGCCTGCTTCACCACGTCGTCCGCGAGCTGCGGGCGGGTGGCGGGGCTGTAGAGGGTGGCGCCGAGGGCGACCGCGAGCATGCGTGCGGGCGAGTCGGCAGTGAACTCCTGCGGCTCGCGGTGAAACAGTTCGCTCCTGGCTTCAGGAGCGAGGTGCCCGAAGTGTCGCATACGCCCCATTTCGAGGTAGTGAGCCCGATGATATCTGGCCGATTATCGTACGTGCGAGCATGGGGTAGAGGTTCCCTCCACACGTGAAAAACAGGTAACCGCGGCGGGTCCACCGCGTGACCGTCCCGCCCGGCGTTGTGGCGCACGCCACGGGGAGGGCAGGATGACCGGTATGACGCACGTGATGGTGAAGGGCTCGAACACCCCACTGGACGCCCCCGGAATCCGGGCGGTACTGCGCTGGACCCCGGCGTCCGGTTCCCCCGATGTTGACGCCTCCGTGCTGCTGCTCGGTTCCAACGGCAAGGTCCGTTCCGACGCCGACTTCGTCTTCTACAACGAACCGCGCCACCCCTCGGGGCTCGCCCGTCACCTGCCCAAGAAACGCGTCTCCGGCAGCCTGACCGACACCGTCGAGGTCGACCTGGCCGCCCTCGGCTCCGACGTGGACCGCGTCGTGATCGTCGCCTCCTGCGACGGCGGCCCCTTCGCGCAGGTCCAGGACCTGTGCGTGCTCCTCTACGACACCACGGGGCCGCAGCACGCGCCCGTCATCACCTTCGAGGTGCGCCCCGACACCGGCTACGAGACCGCCCTGAACTGCGGCGAGATCTACCGCAAGGACGGCGGCTGGAAATTCCGCGCCCTGGGCCAGGGGTACGACACCGGTCTGGTCGGCGTGGCCACCGAATTCGGCATCGCGGTGGACGACGTCGAGGGCGGCGACTCCGACCGTACCGCCGTACCGGCCACGACCGCGCCGCCCACCGTCTCCCCGGCGGCGCCGCCCACGGCCGGGCCGGTGTCCCAGCAGACCGCGCCGTACGCCCAGGAGCCGGAGCCCGCGCCCACCAGTGCGTACGGATACCCGCTCCAGGCTCCCTCGCCCGGCCACGTGCCCGCACAGCCCGCCTACGGCTACCCGCAGCCCGTGGCGGCCACCACGGCCCCTGCGGTCCACCAGCAGCCGCAGCAGGGCTACCCGGCGTACGGCTACCCGCAGCCGGTGGCCGCCGCCGCCAACGACGGCGGCTTCCAACTGCCGCCGCAGGGACCTCAGTTCCAGTCGGGCAGCTGACCCGCGCGGACAGCCCGCCGGACGCGGTCAGACCTTGGACTTGTAGCCGCGGCCCCACTGGAGGCCCCAGCCGTAGAGCCGGTCGATCTCGGCCTGGAAGCCGTAGACGTACCTGACCTCGCGGCGCACCACCAGCTCGCCCTTGCGGTTCTCGATCAGCACGACGGCGCACGAACGGGCCTGCGGCTCCCGCTCGTTGAGCGGGATCTCGATGCGCGGGCCCGAGGTCGGGAAGATCTCGACCTTCGCGTGCGTGCGGTCGAAGGCGGGCGTGCCGTCGTAGATGTAGACGAAGACCAGCAGCCGCCGGAATTCGTCCCGCTTGTCGAAGTTGATGTACAGCGTCTCGCCCGAGGTGCCGCCGAACCGGTCGTCGCCGCTCATCTGGATGTACGGCGGCGCGTCCAGGTCGCCCAGCAGATTGCCGAGCGGCTGGACAACTCCCTTGCTCCCGTCGGCCAGTTCGTACATGCAGGCCAGGTCGAGGTCGACATTGACCATGGCGGGTCCGGCCGCCTGCACCACGCGCGGTTTGAAGACGTCGAGCTGGCGGCGGAAGAACCCGCCGTTGGAGGTGGCCCAGCCACCGGTGTCGGATGTCCGCATCGACCACGAGAGGTTGACCCGGAGGTTGCCGACGGCCGCTCCCTGCTTGGTCAGCGACACCATCGGGTGCCGCTTGGTGAGTTCCACGGTGTGCGCGTTCGCGACGTCGAACTGCTGCCCGCCGCTCGGCCGCAGAAAACTCCACCAGGCCATCTGCCCTCGCCCTCCCCTGACATGAGGCTGCCCCCGCCGGACGGCGGGGGCAGCGCTGGCGCGACCGGGGTCAGACCCCGCTCGCGACTTCCGCCTTGTCGTCGTCCTTGTCACCGTCCGGTTGCCCGGAGTCTTCCCCGAGTCGGCGGTTGCGTACCACCGAGGACCAGTACGAAGCGGCGATCAGCACCACGCCGACCAGACCGGTGATGACCTCGCTGACGTCGTACTTGATCGTGACGAGCAGGATGACGGCCAGCGCGCCGATCGCGTAGTGCGCGCCGTGCTCCAGGTAGACGTAGTCGTCCAGGGTGCCCTTGCGGACCAGGAAGACGGTCAGCGACCTGATGTACATCGCGCCGATGCCGAGACCCAGCGCGATCTCGAAGATGTCGTTGCTGACCGCGAAGGCGCCGACGACACCGTCGAAGGAGAAGGACGCGTCGATGACTTCGAGGTAGAGGAACATGAAGAACGCGGCCTTGCCCGCCAGGCCCGCGACCTGTCCGGTGCTGACGCCGTTGCCGCTCTTCGCCGCGACGGGCTCCGCTCCGCCCGCTTCCGCGCCGTCCTCGTCGTCCGCGCCGTCCTCGTCGTCGTCCTCCAGCCGCTCCTCGAAGAAGCTGGAGACACCGCCGACGATGAGATACGTGAGCAGGCCGCCGACGCCCGCCAGCAGCACCGTCTCGCCCTTGTCGATGGTGCCGTGACCGCCGTGCAGCGGGACGCCGGTGGCGACGGTGGTGGCGGCGACGAGCAGCGCGACCAGCGCGACCACGACGGAGAGCATGTCCAGCTTGCCGACCTTGGCCAGCGGCTTCTCCAGCCAGCCCAGCCAGGTGATCTCCCGCTCCTCGAAGATGAAGTCGAGGAAGATCATCAGCAGGAACATGCCGCCGAAGGCGGCGATCGCCGGGTGCGCGCCGGTGACCAGCGCCTCGTAGCGGTCGTGGTCGTTGATCGCGACCCTGACCGCTTCCCACGGACTGAGCTTGGCCGTGATGGCGACGATGATGATCGGGAAGACGAGCCTCATGCCGAAGACGGCGATCAGCACGCCGATGGTGAGGAACATCTTCTGCCAGAAGGCATTCATCTTGCGGAGGATGCCCGCGTTGATCACCGCGTTGTCGAACGAGAGTGAGATCTCGAGGACCGACAGGATCGCGACAATGGCCAGGCCCTTCCAGCCCCAGAGGACGCCGGCCAGGGCGAGGCCGGCGGCAGTGATGCCGAACGACCAGCCGAATGTTCTGAGGAGCACGAGCTACCTACCTATTTCCCTGATGATCACGAGGACCCCCGCGAGGTACGCGGCTTTACGAAACGTTGACCCCGAAGTCTAGGGCGATGCCGCGCAGTCCGGAGGCGTACCCCTGACCTACCGCACGGAACTTCCACTCGCCGCTGTAGCGGTAGAGCTCGCCGAAGATCATCGCGGTCTCGGTCGAGGCGTCCTCGGTCAGGTCGTAACGGGCCAGTTCGGCGCCGTCCGCCTGGTTGAGCACCCGGATGTACGCGTTGCTGACCTGGCCGAAGGTCTGGGAACGGGCGTCGGCGTCGTAGATCGAGACCGGGAAGACGATCTTGTCGACGCGCTCGGGGACGAGGCTCAGGTCCACCAGGATCGTCTCGTCGTCACCGCCGGTGCCGCCGACCAGTTCGTCGCCGGTGTGCTCGACGGAACCCTCCGGGCTCTTGAGATTGTTGTAGAAGACGAAGAACTCGTCTCCCAGGACCCGGCCGTTGCCGCAGAGCAGCGCGCTGGCGTCCAGGTCGAAGTCGGCTCCGGTGGTCGAGCGGGAACTCCAGCCGAGACCGATCTGCACCTTGGTGAGATTCGGCGCGGCCTTGGAGAGGGAGACATTGCCTCCCTTGGCGAGCGTGACGCCCATCGTGTTTCGTTCCTCCCCGTCGCAGGGTGTGCTGGGTGGGTCCTGGGTGCTGGGTGGGCCCTGGGTCCTGGGTCCGCCAGGGACGGGCGGCGCCCGGTGGCCGGGCGCCGCACCGCGATCAGACGTTGACGCCGAAGTCCTGGGCGATGCCGCGCAGTCCCGAGGCGTACCCCTGGCCGATGGCGCGGAACTTCCACTCCGCGCCGTGCCGGTACAGCTCGCCGAAGACCATGGCGGTCTCGGTGGAGGCGTCCTCGGTCAGGTCGTAGCGGGCCAGCTCGCGCTGGTCCGCCGCGTTGAGCACCCGGATGTAGGCGTTGCGCACCTGGCCGAAGCTCTGCTGGCGGCTCTCGGCCTCGTAGATGGAGACGGGGAAGACGATCTTCGCGACATCGGCCGGGACACCGGCCAGATTCACGTTGATGACCTCGTCGTCGCCCTCGCCCTCACCGGTGAGGTTGTCACCGGTGTGCACCACGGAGCCGTCGGGGCTGGTGAGGTTGTTGAAGAAGACGAAGTGCGCGTCGGAGAGCACCTTGCCCTGGTCGCTGGTGAGCAGCGCGCTCGCGTCGAGGTCGAAGTCGTTGCCGGTGGTGGTGCGGGCGTCCCAGCCCAGACCGACGACGACGGCCGTGAGATTCGGCGCCTCCTTGGTCAGCGAGACGTTGCCACCCTTGCTGAGGCTGACTCCCACGAGTCCTCCCAAATCGGTTCGTGCGTGCTGTGTGCGTGGCGTACGCGTGCACAGATCCTGCGCTGGTGCCGGATCAACGTGCCGAGCTTAGTGACGGGTTCCCGAGGTCTACAGCGATTCGAGCGCCTTTGCGTAGTCGTGAAGATCGCGGGCGTCCGGCAGCCCGTTGACGACGGTCCAGCGCACGGTGCCCTCCTTGTCGATGACGAAGGTGCCGCGCAGGGCGCAGCCCTTGTCCTCGGCGAAGACGCCGTAGGCGCGGGAGACCGCGCCGTGCGGCCAGAAGTCGGACAGCAGCGGGTAGTCCAGGCCCTCCTGGTCGGCGAAGACCCGCAGCGAGTGCATCGAGTCGCAGGAGACGGCGAGCAGTTGCACGTCCGCGTTCTGGAACGCGGGCAGCTCGTCGCGCAGCGCGCACAGCTCGCCGGTGCACACGCCGGTGAAGGCGAAGGGGTAGAAGAGCAGCACGACGTTCTTCCGGCCGCGGAAGTCGGCCAGGCGCACGGTACGGCCGTGCTGGTCGGGCAGGGCGAAGTCGGGTGCCGGGGCGCCGACCGCGGGGATCTCGTGGGCTGCGCTGATCTCGCTCATCGCGCGGGCGTCCCTTCTCGGGGGAGGCGCGGGACCCGGCGCGGCCGTCGCGACCGCCGCAGGGCCGCGACACAGGGTGGGCCAAGCGCGCGGTTCCCCGCTCCCCCGAGGGGGCGCGGGGAACCGCGCGGCCAGCGTGTGACGGGCGACGGACGGCCGCGGGGCGCAACCCCTGCGGCGGGCCGCCGGTGCCGGGAAAGCTACCGCTTCCCCGCGCGGGCCGTCTTGGGTGTCACGAGACGGCTGCCGGTCCAGTCCTTGGCGGCGTTGACGCTGCTGGTCTGGGCGAGGCCCGCGGTCTGCGCGGCCTCTCCGATCTCGCTGGGCTCGACGTGGCCGTCACGCCCGGTCTTCGGGGTCATGAGCCAGATCGGGGCGCCGGGGTCGACCGTCGACGTGGCGTCGACGAGTGCGTCGGTGAGGTCGCCGTCGTCCTCGCGGAACCACAGCAGGACGGCGTCGGGCACGTCGTCGTACTCCTCATCGGCGAGCTCCTCGCCCGTGAGCTCCTCGATACCCTCTCGAAGCTCCTGGTCGCAATCCTCGTCGTACCCGAGCTCCTGGACCACCTGTCCGGGCTCGAAACCAAGCCGGCTCGCCGGGTTGGTCCGCTCCTCCGCGTGGTCCGCGGTCGCGCTCACGCTTTGCCTCCTGTCATGGGGAAAATCTGCCCGCGCCTGTGCGGGTTATTGGCGGTAGTCCACACGGGCTGGGCGGATCGCGCAAGTACCCGGCGTACGAGACCGTCGAAACGGTGACGATTCGACCGTGTCACCGCAACCCGCACACTCAATGGTGACGCACATCACGGCGGTTTGCCGGTGTTGTGCGTGATTGGAGCCGCGAGTCGGTCGTACGAGCGACTGGGCGTAGAGTTCAGGTTTGGCCTCCCCCAACCTCAGGCCGGGAGGCTCCCGGCCGACCACCGGCCCTGGGGCCGCGCGGCTCATGAGCTGCGGTTACCGCTCGGTAGAGATGACGTATCGAACGACGCGGTACACGATGGAGGCGGCGCGACCCAGCAGAGCTCCACCTAGCAGCGAAGGAACAGCGTGGCTTCCGGATCCGATCGCAACCCGATCATCATTGGCGGCCTTCCCAGCCAGGTCCCGGATTTCGATCCCGAGGAGACGGCGGAATGGCTCGACTCGCTCGATGCGGCCATCGACGAGCGCGGCCGTGAGCGGGCCCGCTATCTGATGCTCCGCCTCATCGAGCGCGCGCGCGAGAAGCGCGTCGCGGTGCCCGAGATGCGCAGCACCGACTACGTGAACACCATCGCCACCAAGGACGAGCCGTTCTTCCCGGGCAACGAGGAGATCGAGCGCAAGATCCTCAACGCCACCCGGTGGAACGCGGCGGTCATGGTCTCCCGCGCCCAGCGTCCCGGGATCGGCGTCGGCGGCCACATCGCCACCTTCGCCTCCTCCGCCTCGCTCTACGACGTGGGCTTCAACCACTTCTTCCGCGGCAAGGACGACGGCCTCGGCGGCGACCAGATCTTCTTCCAGGGCCACGCCTCCCCCGGCATCTACGCCCGCGCCTTCCTGCTCGACCGGTTGAGCGAGGCGCAGCTCGACGCCTTCCGCCAGGAGAAGTCGAAGGCGCCGAACGGCCTTTCCAGCTACCCGCACCCGCGGCTGATGCCGGACTTCTGGGAGTTCCCGACCGTCTCGATGGGCCTCGGCCCGCTGGGCGCGATCTACCAGGCCCGGATGAACCGCTACATGGAGGCGCGCGGCATCGCTGACACCTCCACGTCGCACGTGTGGGCGTTCCTCGGCGACGGCGAGATGGACGAGCCGGAGTCGCTCGGCCAGCTCTCGATCGCCGCCCGCGAGGGCCTGGACAACCTGACCTTCGTCGTCAACTGCAACCTCCAGCGCCTCGACGGCCCGGTGCGCGGCAACGGCAAGATCATCCAGGAGCTGGAGTCGCAGTTCCGCGGCGCCGGCTGGAACGTCATCAAGCTGATCTGGGACCGCTCCTGGGACCCGCTGCTGGCCCAGGACCGCGACGGTCTGCTGGTCAACAAGATGAACACCACCCCGGACGGCCAGTTCCAGACGTACGCGACCGAGACCGGTTCGTACATCCGTGAGCACTTCTTCGGCGACGACCAGCGGCTGCGCAAGATGGTCGAAGGCATGTCCGACGAGCAGATCCTGCACCTCGGGCGCGGCGGCCACGACCACCGCAAGGTCTTCGCGGCCTACACGGCGGCCAAGGAGCACAAGGGCCAGCCGACGGTGATCCTCGCGCAGACCATCAAGGGCTGGACGCTGGGTCCGAACTTCGAGGGCCGCAACGCGACGCACCAGATGAAGAAGCTGACGGTCGACGACCTCAAGCGCTTCCGCGACCGGCTGCACCTGCCGATCACCGACCAGCGGCTCGACGAGGGCTACCCGCCGTACTACCACCCCGGCCGGGACTCCGAAGAGATCCAGTACATGCACGACCACCGCAAGGCGTGCGGCGGTTACGTGCCCACGCGCGTGGTGCGGGCCAAGCCGCTGCCGCTGCCGCCGGAGAAGACGTACGCGACCGCGAAGAAGGGCTCGGGCCAGCAGTCGATCGCCACCACCATGGCGTTCGTCCGCGTCCTGAAGGACCTGATGCGGGACAAGGAGATCGGCAAGCGCTTCGTGCTGATCGCCCCCGACGAGTACCGCACCTTCGGCATGGACGCGTTCTTCCCGAGCGCGAAGATCTACAACCCGATGGGTCAGCAGTACGAGTCGGTCGACCGCGAGCTGCTGCTGGCGTACAAGGAGTCGCCGACCGGGCAGATGCTGCACGACGGCATCTCCGAGGCGGGCTGTACGGCGTCGCTGATCGCGGCGGGCTCGGCGTACGCCACGCACGGCGAGCCGCTGATCCCGGTCTACGTCTTCTACTCGATGTTCGGGTTCCAGCGCACCGGCGACCAGTTCTGGCAGATGGCCGACCAGCTCTCGCGCGGCTTCGTGCTGGGCGCGACCGCGGGCCGCACCACGCTGACCGGTGAGGGCCTCCAGCACGCGGACGGCCACTCGCAGCTCCTGGCCTCCACCAACCCCGGCTGCGTCGCGTACGACCCCGCCTTCGGCTACGAGATCGCGCACATCGTGCAGGACGGTCTGCGCCGGATGTACGGCGAGACCGCGGACGGCAAGCCGGGCGAGGACGTCTTCTACTACCTCACCGTCTACAACGAGCCGATCCAGCACCCGGCCGAGCCCGCGGACGTCGACGTGGACGGCATCCTCAAGGGCATCTACCGCTTCAAGACCGGCGAGGCCGGTACGATCCCCGCGCAGATCATGGCGTCGGGTGTGGCGGTGCCGTGGGCGGTCGAGGCGCAGCGCATCCTCGCCGAGGACTGGAACGTACGGGCCGACGTATGGTCCGCGACGTCCTGGAACGAGCTGCGGCGCGAGGCCGTCGCGATCGAGGAGCACAATCTGCTGCACCCGGAGGAGGAGCAGCGCGTGCCGTACGTGACGCGCAAGCTGTCCGGGGCCGAGGGGCCGTTCGTGGCCGTCTCGGACTGGATGCGGGCGGTGCCCGACCAGATCTCGCGCTGGGTGCCCGGCACGTACTCCTCGCTGGGCGCGGACGGCTTCGGCTTCGCGGACACCCGTGGCGCGGCCCGTCGCTTCTTCCACATCGACGCGCAGTCGGTGGTCCTGGCGGTCCTCACCGAGCTGGCCCGCGACGGCAAGGTCGACCGGTCCGTGCTGAAGCAGGCCGTCGACCGCTACCAGCTCCTGGACGTGGCCTCGGCCGACCCGGGCGCGGCGGGCGGCGACGCGTAGTTCGGCTCCGCCTCGGGTTCGCCCGGGCTCCGCGCGACAACGGCCTCCGGGCCGAGAGGGCTCTCCCTCTCGGCCCGGAGGCCGTTCGTACGCCCGCGCGGCGCGGGCGGGGCTACTGGGCTACTGGGCTACGTAGAGCAGCGCGATGAGTGTGTCGAGCGCGCCGAGGAACAGCGCGATCAGGGCCAGCAGGGGTTTGCGGCCGCTCCAGCGGCGGCCCATCGCGAGCCAGCCGCAGACGACCGCCACGGGGCCGAACACGATGCCCAGGACGAAGAAGCCCACGACCGCGCTGATGACTCCGATGATGCCGAGCCTGCCGCCGGTGCGCTCCACTTCGACTCGGGTGCCGCGGGAGCGTTCGGTCGTGGCGAAACGTCGAGCCATGGTTCCCTCCTCGGGGTCCCGTCCTCGGGTCCTGCCGGTTCGATTGCCCGCTGCGGGCACCGCTATGCCGCGCGGAGGCCGTCTACCGGCCGCGTATCGCCTTGTGAGTGCCTTCCGGCGGGAGGCGGGCACCGGGGGGTGCGTCCGACTGGCGGCAGCCGCGTAACCTCCGGTCAGATCATTCCGTTTCCAAACGTGATCTGACTCACCCTTGACCCGGCCACCCGTCCGGGTCTTCTACGCTGGACCGCGGAGCCGCGCCCAGGGACGCCGTTGTCCGCACGTACTGCCCCACAGCACCTGACGCCCCACCTCCCGCCCCCATATCCCCGCCGCCCGGTTGAACCCGGGACGAATCCGCGAGGCATCTGCGAGTGAGCCTTCTCGAAGCGCGACTGAGCCCCATGTCGATCCGCGCCCTGCTGGCCCTGTCGGTCGTCTTCATCATGCTGGCGACCACCGGCTGGACGGCGCTGCGCCCCGGCGGGGCCGGTGACCCGCGGGCCGCCGCCCTGTCGTCCTGGCGGCACGGCACCATCGCCTCGCACAAGCTGCCGGACCCCGACAGCGGCGCCCGGACGATCGCGCGCTTCTTCGCGTCGCTCACCGGCGGCCAGCGGCTCGCGCTCACCGAGCGGTACCCGCTGATCGTCGGCAATCTCAACGGGGCGCCGCTCACCTTGCGCTACCGGGCCAACCACGCGGCCATCGAGCAGGCCCGCACCGCGGAGACCGCGCGCTCGCACAGCGACCAATTCACCGTGGCGGGCCGGATCGACGCGGCGCGGCGGGCCGCGCGCTACACCTCGCTGCTCAGCGGCCACCGGCAGATCCTCTCCTTCGACCCGACGGGCTCCGGCCGGGTCGCGGAGGTCTTCGGCGACCTGAAGGCCGCCAAGCGGGTCTCCGTCGTCGTCCCCGGCGTCGACACCAACCTGCTCACGTTCGAGCGCGCCACCAAGTCGTACGCGGCCCCGGTCGGCATGGCGACGGCGCTGTACGACGCGGAGCGCGCCGCCGACCCCGGCGTGCGGACGGCCGTGATCGCGTGGGCGGACTACACCACGCCGACGGGGCTCGGCCTGGACGCCTCGACGGGCAACATGGCCGAGCGCGGCGCCACCCGATTGAACGCGCTGCTCAGCGCCTTGCCGCAGCACGCCGAGGTGTCGCTCTTCTGCCACTCCTACGGCTCGGTGCTGTGCGGGGTGGCCGCCCCCGACCTGCCGGGCCGCTCGGTCTCCGACATCACGGTCTTCGGCAGTCCCGGCATGCGCGTGCAGCGCGCCTCGCAGCTCCACACGTCGGCGCACGTGTGGGCGGCGCGGGACAGCTCCGACTGGATCAGCGATGTGCCGCACCTGGAGATCGCCGGGCTCGGCCACGGCGCCGACCCGGTCAACGACTCCTTCGGCGCCCGGGTGATCAGCGCCGCCGGAGCCAGCGGGCACCCCGGCTACTTCGCGCCCGGCACCACCAGCCTGGCCAACTTCACGCAGATCGCCCTGGGCAACTACGCGGCGGTCGCCTGTCAGGACGCGGACGAGGGCTGCACCTCGGGGCTCGCCTGAGGGCCGGGCCGGGCCTCGGCCCGTCCGGGGGCGGGCTGCGGGGGCGGGCTGTCACAGGGCCGCCCTACGCTGGCCGCATGGCCACCTTCGAGGAGTTCGCGGACAGCGCCCTGGCGCTGCCGCGAGCGCACCGGCAGATCACCTGGGGCAGCGAGCACACCTTCCGGGTCGGCGAGAAGATCTTCGCCATGGGCAACCCCGACGGCGCCCATGTGTCGCTGAAGGCGTCCAAGGAGGATCAGACCGAGCTGATCGCCGCCGACCCCGGCACCTTCTCGCCCGCCCCCTACGTCGGCCGCTTCGGCTGGGTGCGCGCCGCCCTGGACTCCGTCGACCCGGACGAGCTCGCGGAACTCCTCACCGAGGCCTGGCGCCGCACGGCTCCGCGCCGCCTGGTCAAGGAGTTCGACGAGGCCGCGGGACGCGCGTAGTTCCTGACGGGGTACCGCCAAGCGGGAGGCCGCTTACGATGGCCCGTATGGGTGATGTGCTGGCCGGAAACAACGCTGAATGGGAGTTCGAACCAGAAGCGGTGGTGATCCGGTACAGCAGAGGCGTACGGGGCGTGAGGTTTCTCCAGGCCCTCGGGGAACGCCGGATTCCGCATGAGGCGCTGGACGGGATCGAACTGCTGGACGGACGGCGCGGCACCGTCGTCCTGCGGGCGCTGCCCAGGCCCGGCGCCGATCCGGTGATCGAGGCGGCCGGCGGCCAGCTCAAGGAGAGCGCGGACCCGTACCGTCTGGTGCTGCCCGCGCAGTCGCGCACGCTCGCGGAGTACTACCGGGACGAGCTGCGCCCCCTGCTCGGCCCCCAGGTGCGGCACAGCCTCGACGACGGCCCGGCGGAACGTTTCCTCGTGGCCCCACCTGCGGCGCCGCGCTCCTTCAAGGCGTACGACGCGAAGGCGCTGTTCGACGGCCGCACCGTCAGTTTCCGCTGGTTCTGGACGGGCGCGTCGTCCGCGAAGTGGAAAGCGGGCGACCAGAGCTTCCCGGTGGAACAGCTCAGCGGCCTCGACTGGCGCTCGCCCGAACTCCTCCACGGCCATCTGCGGCTGCTGCGCCGCGACGCCGACCGGCAGGAGCAGCCCGGCGAGGCCGACCAGGACCCGGCCGCCGTCGTCTTCGGCCTCGGCTACGGACCCGTGCACGAGTCGCTGCCCTTCGCCGCGGCGGTGCTCGCCGCGATCAAGTCCGCCCGCGTACGGCCGCAGCCGTAGGGCGCGGTCGTACGCGGGCGGGTGGCGCCGTGTAGCGCCGTGTGTGGCTGAATCCGTACGGCTACTCGCGCGCCGCCGACGTACTGCTCATGTCCGGGTAGCGGTCGCCCGCCACCTGCGCGGCGATCGGTTCGAGCAGCTCCAGCTCGGCCGGGGTGAGCGTGATCCGGGTGGCCGCGGTGTTCTCCAGCACGCGGGCGGACTTGCGGGTGCCCGGGATCGGCACCACCGGCAGGCCGTGCACGGCGGCGCGCTGCTGCACCCAGGCCAGCGCGATCTGGCCGAGGGTCGCGCCGTGCGCCTCGGCGACGGCGCGGACCGGGGCCAGCAGGTCCGCGTTGCGCCGGGCGTTCTCGCCGGTGAAGCGCGGCTGGCTCTGCCGGAAGTCGCCGCTGCCCAGCTCGGTGGCCGCGTCGGTGAACGAACCGGTCAGGAAGCCGCGGCCGAGCGGCGAGTACGGCACGAAGGCGATGCCCAGTTCGGCCGCCGCGCCGACCGCGGACTGCTCCACGTCCCGGCTGAACAGCGACCACTCCGACTGGATCGCGCTGATCGGGTGCACCGCGTGCGCCTCGCGCAGCTCCGCGCCGGTCACCTCGGACAGCCCCAGCCAGCGGACCTTGCCCTCCGTGACCAGCTCGCCCATCGCGCCGACCGACTCGCTCAGCGGGACCGCCGGGTCGCGCCGGTGCATGTAGTACAGGTCGATGACGTCCGTGCCGAGGCGGCGCAGGCTGCCCTCGACGGCCTGCCGGATGTACGGCGGGTCGTTGCGGATCGCCCGGTACGAGGAGTCGTCGCGCTTGCGCTCGTTGGCGAACTTCGTCGCCAGGACGATCTCGTCGCGGTGCGCCTTGACGAAGGGGGCCAGGAACTCCTCGTTGTCGCCGATCCCGTACATGTCGGCGGTGTCGTAGAGGGTGACGCCGACGCCCAGCGCCGTCTCCAGCGTCTCGCGGGCCGCGGCCTCGTCGGTGTCGCCGTAGAACTCGCTCATGCCCATGCAGCCCAGCCCCTGGACACCGACCGCGGGTCCTCCGGTGCCGAGGGTCGTGGTGGCGATACGTGAGGTGTCGTCGCTCATCAGGCGCCTGTCCTTTCCTGCACTGCGGGGTGCCGCACGGCGGGGGTCCGCGGCGCGGGGTCCTGCACGGTGGAGCACGCGTACGTGCTGATCTTGAAGTCGAGGACCGTCAGGGTGTCCTGGAGCTCGGCGATCCGCTGGAGCACGTCCAGCCGGGTGGACTCCAGCAGCGCCTGCCGGTCGGGGAACGTGTGGTCGCCGCTGCGCACCAGCTCGGCGTACCGGACCATGTCGGCGACCGGCATCCCGGTCAGCCGCAGCTTGCCGACGAAGGCCAGCCAGTCCAGATCGCGGTTGGTGAACCGGCGCTGGCCGGTGTGCGAGCGGTCCACGTGCGGCATCAGGCCGATCCGCTCGTACCAGCGCAGGGTGTGCGCGCTGAGGCCGGTGAAGGCGGCCACCTCGCTGATCGTGTACTGGTCCTGGCCGTCGGGCCGCAGGTGCCCGTCGTCATCCGCGCAGCTCGTCGTATTACTCGGTTTGCTCTTCGCCACCTGCACGACCGTCATACCCTCCACGCTAAGACCTTGGAGTGCACTCCAAGCAAGTGGGCTCCGCGCGCCGGGCCCGCTCTGATCCCGCCCCGGCCTCGCTCCGGCCTCGCTCCGGTCCCGCCCCGAAGCGCGGCACGGACACGCTTTAAGCTCGCACGCATGGAGAGCTTGCGCCTGATCGAGCAGTGGCCGGTGACGAACGCGGCGGCGGCCGTGGTGCGACAGGACGGGACGGTGGCCGGGTCGCACGGGCCGACGGGACAGCGGTTCCGGCTCGCCTCGGTCACCAAGCCGCTGACCGCGTACGCGGCGCTGGTGGCGTACGAGGAGGGCGTCTTCGAACTGGACGACCCGGCGGGTCCCGAGGGCTCCACCGTGCGGCACCTGCTCGCGCACGCGTCCGGGCTCGCCTTCGACGAGGACCGGGTGACGGCGCCGCCCGGCACCCGGCGGCTGTACTCCAACGCGGGCTTCGACGTGCTCGGCGAGCACCTGGCCAAGGCCGCGGGCATCCCCTTCGCGGAGTATCTGCGGCAGGCCGTGCTCGAACCGCTGGGCATGACCGCCACCGGCCTGTCCGGCGCGGGCTCCCCCGCCGCCGACGGTGTCTCCACCGTCGACGACCTCGTCCGTTTCGCCGCCGAGCTCCAGGCCCCGCGGCTGCTGCACCCCTCCACCGTGGCCACCGCCACCTCGGTGGTCTTCCCCGGCCTCAAGGGCGTCCTGCCGGGCTACGGCCACCAGAATCCCAACGACTGGGGCCTGGGCTACGAGATCCGCGCCGCCAAGTCCCCGCACTGGACAGGCGCCCTCTCCTCCCCCGCGACCTTCGGCCACTTCGGCCAGTCCGGCACCTTCCTGTGGGTCGACCCGGTCGCCGGAGCCGCCTGCGTCGCGCTCACCGACCGCGACTTCGGGGAGTGGGCGGTGCCGCTGTGGCCGCGCTTCACCGACGCCGTCCTCACCGAGCTGCGCTAGGGCGTGTCCGTAAAGTCTCGTCTGGCTGGCGGCGCCTGGCACGCACGCTCGCTGCGTTGTCGGGCTCATCCGAATAGGCCCACTATGAGGACGACCCTCCGCCTTGCGATCGCACGCACCAGACACCGCCAGCCCCGCCCTCCGGGCGGACGACGCGACTTTACGGACACGCCCTAGCGCTTTCGGGGAGGGCGGTCAGCCGTACGACGGCTCGGCGTGCATCTCCCACACCAGGTACTCCGCCGGGCCCTCGCACCGCGCCGTGAGCGCGTCCGCGCCGGTGATCCGGGCCGCGTCCCCCGCCGTCAGCAGCTCGTCGCCGAGCCGCACACCGCCGCGGACGACATGCACATAGCGGTACGGGGCCGACGGCAGCGGCGCGCTGTCCGCCGTCACCGGGCGGCCCACGTACAGCGCGGCGGCGCGCTGCCGCAGCCGCAGCGCCCGCGGGGGCGCGTCCGGGGCGCCCGTGGCCAGCAGCGTCAGACCGGGGCCCGGCGGGGCCGGGTCGCTCACGCTCGCGTAGGCCGGGGCCTCCCCGAACGTGTCGGGGTGCAGCCACATCTGAACGAACGTCAGCCGCGTCCCGCCCGCGTTGCGCTCGACATGGCGTACGCCGCCGCCCGCGCTCAGCCGCTGGAGCCCGCCGGGGCCGAGGCGGTGCGGCGCGCCGCCCTCGTCCCGGTGCTCCAGCTCGCCTTCCACCACCCAGGTGACGATCTCCGTGTCCCGGTGCGGGTGTTCCCCGAACCCCGCGGCCGGTTCCAGGCTCTCCTCATTGCACGCCAGCAGCAGGCCGAACCGGACGTTCCCGGGGTCGTAGTGACCCCCGAACGAGAACGCGTGCCGCGTCACGATGCCCTTCTCCGGCACCGATCGCATCCTGCTCGCGGCCCGCCGCACGTCGATCACCGCCCCACGATACCCAGACCCCACCCCGCCGGGCCGTGGGCCTGCCCGTGCGACTGCCGCCGCGCGGGCCCGCTGTCCGCACGACCTGTGCCCCGTCTGGGGCGCTGGGGGGCACCCCCGGCCGGAGGTTGGGGGAGGAACTGCGCGGCCAGCCACGACGCTCCCGCAGGTCACCACCCGCCCCGGCGGGGCAATTCGGTTGTCTCCGGACCACCCGCCGGTGGGGGCTTGTCGCGCAGTTCCCCGCGCCCCTAAAAACCAGGCCCCGCGCAGGGTGGACGTACAGGGGGGCGGGCCCGCGGCGGGGCCGGGTCTCGCGCGGCGAAGCCGTACCCGTGGAGCGCGCCCCGCAGGGGATAAGGCAGGCTTGTCCTCGTGCCCGAGCCCTCGCAAAGCCCGCAACCTCCCGCAGAGACAGGCCGCGGCAGCCATGCCGCCACGCTCCGGCGGCTGGAGAAGTCCGCCGGAAGGCTCGCCGCGAACGCCATCGCGCGGATGGACGCGCAGTTGCCGTGGTACCGGGCGATGCCACCGGAGAACCGGTCGTGGATCGGCCTGGTGGCCCAGGCCGGCATCGCCGCGTTCACGGAGTGGTTCCGGCACCCCGAGGCGCCGCAGGCGATCAGCACCGACGTGTTCGGCACGGCGCCGCGCGAGCTGACCCGCGCGATCTCGCTGCGGCAGACCGTGGAGATGGTGCGGACCACCATCGAGGTGATGGAGGCGGCGATCGACGAGGTCGCCGCCCCGGGCGACGAGGGCGTACTGCGCGAGGCGCTGCTGGTGTACGCGCGGGAGATCGCCTTCGCGACGGCGCAGGTGTACGCGCAGGCCGCGGAGGCGCGCGGCGCGTGGGACGCGCGGCTGGAGTCGCTGGTGGTCAACGCGGTGCTGTCGGGCGAGGCGGACGAGGGCGTGCTGTCCAGGGCCGCCGCGCTGGGCTGGAATTCGCCGGACAAGATCGTGGTGGTGCTCGGCACCGCGCCCACCGGGGACAGCGAGTTGACGGTCGAGGCGATCCGGCGGGCCTCCCGGCACGCGAAGCTCCAGGTGCTGACCGGGGTGCTCGGCGAGCGCCTGGTCGTGGTCGCCGGCGGCGACGACGACCCGATCCGGGTGGCGAAGGCGCTGATCGGCCCGTTCGCGGCGGGCCCGGTCGTCGCGGGCCCGGTCGTCGGCGACCTGCTGACGGCGACGCGTTCCGCGCAGGCGGCGGCGGCCGGACTCAAGGCGTGCGCGGCGTGGCCGGACGCGCCGCGCCCGGTGCTCTCGGACGACCTGCTGCCGGAGCGGGCGATGGCGGGCGACCGCTACGCTCGTGAACAGTTGGTGGAGGAGATCTACAGACCGCTGGAGGAAGCGGGCTCGGCGCTGCTGGAGACGCTGAGTGTCTATCTGGAGCAGGCGTCGTCCCTCGAAGGTGCGGCCCGCATGCTCTTCGTGCACCCCAATACCGTTCGCTACCGGCTCCGACGTGTGACCGATGTCACCGGCTGGTCACCCTCCGATGTACGCTCCGCGTTCACCCTGCGCATCGCGCTCATCCTGGGGCGACTGTCCGACGCCGACCGGACGCACTGAGCTTTTGTTGGACACATACAAATCGCCTGACAGTTCTTGGTCCCTGTCCCCACGGGCGGTCATCCCCGTCCGCGAGAGAGAGTGTGAAGGTGCTCGTACTCGTCGCTCCCGGCCAGGGCGCGCAGACGCCCGGCTTCCTGGCCCCCTGGCTCGAACTCCCCGGTGCCGCCGACCGCCTGTCCGGCTGGTCCGCCGCGGCGAACCTCGACCTCGCCCACTACGGCACGAAGGCGGACGCGGACGAGATCCGCGACACCAAGGTGGCACAGCCGCTGCTGGTCGCCGCGGGTCTGCTGTCCGCGGGCGAACTGACCGGCGGGGCCTCCCCGCTGACCCCGGACGCGGTGGCGGGTCACAGCGTCGGTGAGATCACCGCGGCCGTACTGGCCGGGGTGCTGTCCGCCGAGGACGCGATGACCTTCGTCGCGGCCCGCGGCCGGGCCATGGCGGACGCCGCCGCGGTCACCGAGACGGGCATGTCCGCGGTGCTCGGCGGCGACCCGGACACGGTCCTCGCCCACCTCGCCGGTCTCGGTCTGACCCCGGCGAACATCAACGGCGCCGGCCAGATCGTGGCGGCCGGCACCATGCCGCAGCTCGCGGCGCTGGCCGCGGACAAGCCGGAGAAGGCCCGCGTCATCGCGCTGAAGGTGGCGGGCGCCTTCCACACCGAGCACATGGCCCCGGCCGTGGCGACCCTGGAGGCGCTCGCGCCCTCGCTGGCCGTCACGGACCCGGCGCTGCCCTATGTGTCGAACGCCGACGGCCGGTTCGTGGCGTCCGGCGCGGACATCGTACGGCGGCTCGTCGCGCAGGTGTCCAACCCGGTTCGGTGGGATCTGTGCATGGAGACCTTCAAGGAACGCGGCGTCACTGCGATGATCGAGGTATCGCCCGGTGGCACGCTCGTCGGCCTCGCCAAGCGGGCGCTGCCCGGGGTGCGAACCCTCGCGCTGAAGACGCCGGACGATCTGGAAGCGGCCCGCGCCCTCGTCGCCGAATACGGCACCCCCGCCGAAGCCGTAGACGCAGCCGAATAGGAGCCGTGCAGAGATGACAGCGAAGATCAGGCCGAGCAAGGGCGCGCCGTACGCGCGGATCCTCGGTGTCGGCGGCTACCGGCCGACCCGCGTGGTGCCCAACGAGGTCATTCTGGAGCACATCGACTCGACGGACGAGTGGATCAGGTCCCGGTCCGGGATCGCCACCCGGCACTGGGCGGGTCCGGACGAGACCGTCGCCGAGATGTCGCTGGCCGCGGGCGGCAAGGCCATCGCGGACGCCGGGATCAGCGCGTCCGACATCGACGGCGTGATCGTCGCCACCGTCTCGCACTTCAAGCAGACCCCCGCCATCGCGACCGAGATCGCCCACCGGATCGGCGCGGGCATGCCGCCCGCCTTCGACATCTCGGCGGGCTGCGCGGGCTTCACCTACGGCCTGACGCTGGCCAAGGGCATGGTCACCGACGGCACCGCCAAGCACGTCCTGGTGATCGGCGTGGAGCGGCTCAGCGACCTCACCGACAAGGAGGACCGTGCCACGGCCTTCCTGTTCGGCGACGGCGCGGGCGCGGTCATCGTCGGCCCTTCGGACGTACCCGCCATAGGCCCCACGGTGTGGGGTTCCGACGGCGAGAAGTCCGAGACGATCAAGCAGACCGTCTCCTGGGAGGTCTACCGGGACACGCCCGCCGGGGAAGTCCGTTTTCCGGCGATCACACAGGAGGGCCAGTCGGTCTTCCGGTGGGCCGTGTTCGAGATGGCCAAGGTCGCCCAGGAGGCGCTGGACGCCGCCGGGATCACCGCCGACCAGCTCGACGCGTTCATCCCGCACCAGGCGAACATGCGGATCATCGACTCGATGATCAAGGCTCTGAAGCTGCCGGACCACGTCGCGGTCGCCCGTGACGTGGAGACCACGGGCAACACCTCGGCCGCCTCGATCCCGCTCGCGATGGAACGGCTGCTCGCCACGGGCAAGTCCAAGAGCGGCGACACCGCGCTGGTCATCGGCTTCGGGGCGGGTCTGGTCTACGCGGCAACTGTGGTTACTCTCCCTTAGTCACACACACCCTCGCGGCGCCGCAGTCCCGCACGCCGCTCACCCAGCAACACATCAAGGAGCGCCGTCAATGGCAGCCACCAAGGAAGAGATCGTCAGCGGTCTCGCCGACATCGTCAACGAGATCGCCGGTATCCCGCAGGAGGACGTCCAGCTCGACAAGTCCTTCACCGACGACCTGGACGTCGACTCGCTGTCCATGGTCGAGGTCGTCGTGGCGGCCGAGGAGCAGTTCGGTGTGAAGATCCCGGACGACGACGTCAAGAACCTCAAGACCGTCGGCAACGCCGTCGACTACATCCTGGCCGCCCAGGTCTGACCGGGCCCCGCCCGCCAGAAAGCCCTACCGGGACGACGCGACTGTCGCCCGCCCTTCTAGACGTGGAGAGACAATTCCTGTGAGTCCGACCAATCGCACCGTGGTCGTCACCGGTATCGGAGCAACCACACCGCTGGGTGGCGACAGCGCGTCGACCTGGGAGGCGTTGCTGGCCGGCCGGTCCGGCGTCCGCACGCTCGACCAGGACTGGGCGGCGGATCTGCCGGTGCGGATCGCCGCGCAGATCGCCGTCGAACCGGGTGAGGTGCTGCCCCGCCCGCTGGCCCGCAAGCTGGACCGCAGCGCGCAGTTCGCGCTGATCGCGGCCCGTGAGGCGTGGGCGGACGCGGGCTTCACCGCGAAGGCGGGCGAGGACCCGGCGGTCGACCCCGACCGGCTCGGTACGGTCGTCGCCTCCGGCATCGGCGGCGTGACCACGCTCCTCGGCCAGTACGACGTGCTCAAGGAGCAGGGCGTCCGCAAGGTCTCCCCGCACACCGTGCCGATGCTCATGCCGAACAGCCCGTCGGCGAACGTCGGCATCGAGGTCAACGCGCGGGCCGGTGTGCACACCCCGGTCAGCGCCTGCGCCTCGGGCGCGGAGGCCATCGGTTACGCCATCGAGATGATCCGCACCGGCCGTGCCGACGTGGTCGTCGCGGGCGGTACCGAGGCGGCCATCCACCCGCTGCCCATCGTCGCCTTCGGCAACATGATGGCGATGTCCAAGAACAACGACGACCCGCAGGGCGCGTCGCGGCCGTACGACTCCGGGCGGGACGGCTTCGTCCTCGGTGAGGGCGCGGGCGTGATCGTCCTGGAGTCCGAGGAGCACGCCACCGCGCGCGGCGCCCGGGTGTACTGCGAGGCGGTCGGCCAGGGCATCTCGGCCGACGCGCACCACATCACCCAGCCGGAGCCGTCGGGCCGTGGCATCGCCGCCGCGCTGACCAATCTGCTGCACAACTCCGACCTGAAGCCGGCCGAGATCGTGCACGTCAACGCGCACGCGACCTCGACCCCGCAGGGTGACGTCGCGGAGATCAAGGCGCTGCGCCAGGTCTTCGGCGACGACGTGGACCACATGGCGATCTCCGCCACCAAGTCCATGACCGGTCACCTGCTGGGCGGCGCGGGCGGTATCGAGACGGTCGCGACCGTTCTCGCGCTGTACCACCGCATCGCCCCGCCGACGATCAACCTCAACGACCCGGACCCGGAGGCCGACGCCGACATCGTCCGCGCCGAGGCCCGCCCGCTGCCCGAGGGCACCATCGCCGCCCTCAACGACTCCTTCGGCTTCGGCGGCCACAACGTGGTGCTGGCGCTCCGCTCCTGGAACCGCTGAGGCGCTGCCCGCTGAGCTGTGACACGTGTGCCCCTGCCGGTCGGTCCGGCAGGGGCACACGTGTGAGGTCGGACCGCCGGGCGCACTGGCGCGGCGGGGCCCGCCGGTAGCCGGCGAGCCACAGGGCGCGGCGGGGTTCGCCGGTAGCCGGCGAGCCAAAGGGCGCGCCGGTGTCGAAAGCGACGATGAGCAGGGAGCGAGGAACGAGCGACCGTCGAAGAGGAGCGTCGACACCGGATCTAAGCGCCCGGAGGCGAGACGGCGGCAAAAAAGGGGGCGCTACTTCGCTTCGGGGTCGAGGTCGGGGTCGGGGGCGGGGAAGCTCGCGAAGTACGAGGCGGCCATGTCCTCGTCGCCGTGGCCCTGGGCGGAGGCGCGGTGGAAGCGGTCGGCCCCGGCGGCGGTGAGGTCGAGGCGGATGCCGTGCCGGTCGGCGGCGCCGAGGATGAGTCCGGCGTCCTTGGCGGCGGCGTCCACGGTGAAGTTGGGGGCGAAGTCGCCGCTGAGGATGACGGCGGACTTGGCGCGGAGGTAGGGCAGGTCGAGGGGGCCGCCCCCGATGGCTTCGAGGATGTGGTCGCGGTCGACGCCGAGCCCCTTGGCGAGCGCCATGACTTCGGCGGTGCCGTGGGTGACGGCCAGCACCCAGGTGTTGAGGACGAGCTTGAGGCTGCTGGCGGCCCCGGCCGTACCGTCGTCGCCGAGCCAGATGGTGGTGCGGCCGACCGCGTCGAAGACCCGTTCCGCGACCGGGCGGGCGGCGGCGGGGCCCGCGGCCAGTACGGTCAGCTCCCCGGCTTCGGCGACCGGCCGGGTGCCGAGGACGGGCGCGTCGAGGAAGTGCGCTCCGGTCTCGGCCGCCAGCGCGCCCAGTTCGGCCAGCGCGTCGGGTCCCACGGTGCTGCTCTGGACCCATACGACGCCCTCGCGCAGGGCGGGCGCGGCGGCGCGCATCACCTCCAGGACGGAGGGCCCGTCGAAGAGCATGGTGATCACGGCGTCGGCGTCGCGTACGGCGTCGGCCGGGTCGTCGGTGACGCGGATGCCGTCGGCTTCGAGCGGCTGGGCGCGGGAGCGGGTGCGGTTCCAGGCACGGACCTCGTGCCCGGCGGCGGACAGATTGCGGGCCATCCCGGCGCCCATGATTCCGGTGCCGAGGACCGCGACGGTGAGAGTGTCGGACATACCGGCAGGCTATGCCGCGCGGCCCCGCTCGGGGCGCCGACGTACCGCCGACGGGATTAGACCACTTGGTGGAGCCAGCGGACGGGGGCGCCCTCGCCCGCGTAGCGGAAGGGCTCCAACTCGTCGTCCCAGGGCTTGCCGAGCAGCCCGGACAGCTCGCTCTCCAGGTCGGCCTCGCCCATGCGGGCGCGCTGCATCGCGGCGCGCAGCCGGTCCTCGGGGATCAGGATGTCGCCGTGCATGCCGATGACGGCGTGGAAGATGCCCAGTTCGGGGGTGGCGCTGTAGCGCTCGCCCTCGGCGGTCGCGCAGGGCTCCGCCGTGACCTCGAAGCGCAGTTGGTGCCAGCCGCGCAGCGCGGACGCCAGTTTGGACGCGGTGCCGGGCTCTCCCTGCCAGGAGAATTCGGCGCGCCAGGTACCCGGCGAGGCGGGCTGCCGGATCCAGTCCAGTGTGACGCGCACGCCTAGGACGCCCGCGACGGCCCATTCGACGTGTGGGCAGAGCGCGCGCGGTGCGGCGTGCACGTACAGAACTCCACGTGTCGTCACCGGTACCTCCAGTGTGGGACGAGGTTCGCCTTCCCCAGCGGCCTCACACCCGAACTGGCTGCTCTCGGGGCAACATTAGACATTCTGCACTATTCACCACAATCAGGACAACAATCTACGTTTGACGCCCGGCAGTCGCCGATCTCCCGTCTTTTCGCCCGGGTGTCAGGGAAAAAGCTACCGTGCGGCGTCCTTGAGGGAGTCACGTACCGTCGTGCTGGTACGAGATGTCACCCACTCGTCGGAGGGGAGCACCGGATGCGACCGATGCTGCGCCGTGGCCTCGCACTGGCCGTAGGGGCCGTTCTCCTGGGCGGATGCACCGTCAGCGGGTCTCCGCCCGACGGCGGTCGGGGTGAACCCTCCGCACACACCTCGCATTCCGCTTCGGGGCCGCGCGCCCCGTCCCCGAAGCCGTCGCCGACCCGCCCCTGGAACGTCCGTCCGCCGTCGGTGGCCGCGCTCGGTGACTCCATCACCCGCGGTTTCGACGCCTGTTCGCCGCTGTCGGACTGCCCCGACGTGTCGTGGTCCACCGGCGACCGCGACAAGGTCGACAGCGTGACGCACCGGCTGGCCGCGACCGTGCCCGCCACCAGGAGCTGGAATCTCGCCCAGTCCGGCGCCCTGGTCGCGGACCTGCCCGCCCAGGCCGAGGCCGCGGCGGCCCACCGGCCCGCCATGGTCACCGTGCTGATCGGCGCGAACGACGCGTGCACCGCCACCGCCGCCGCGATGACCTCGATCGCCGACTTCCGGGCCGACTTCGCCCGCGCGCTGTCGTATCTGCACCGCGTGCTGCCCGGAACGCAGGTGCTGGTGGCCAGCATCCCCGACCTCAAACGGCTGTGGTCGGTCGGGCGGACCAACGTCCTGGGCAAGCAGGTCTGGAAGCTCGGCCTGTGCCCCTCGATGCTGCGCGACGCGGACTCGCACAGCGCGGCGGCCGAACAGCGGCGGGACACCGTACGGGACCGCGTGATCGCGTACAACAAGGTGCTCGGGCAGGTCTGCGGACAGTACGAGCGTTGCCGCTACGACGGCGGCGCGGTCTTCGCGTACCCGTTCGGCACGGACGACCTGAGCCGCTGGGACTGGTTCCACCCCAACGAGCGGGGGCAGGCCCAACTGGCCAGGATTCTGGCCCGAGTCGCCTTCGGCGCGAGTCCCGCGTAGGGGCGGAACCGGTCATTTCACGGAGGGATCCGGCCTTTTCGGCGGCGGGGGGGCGGGGACGGTGCGGGGGGGCGGCCCTCAGTCGTCGGGCCGGCCCTCCTCGGCGGGCTCGCCCGGCGGCAGCACTTCCCTGGCCAGCAGCGTCGCGCCCGCGACGGCGCCGGGCATCAGGAAGACCGCCACCAGCGGCACGAGGAAGGCCAGGACGAGCGGCACGCCGAAGCCGAGGACCAGCGGCAGCCGGGCCCGCAGGACGCGGATGCGTTCGCGCAGCGGTACGTCGCGGCGCTGCATCGCGACCGCGGCGAGTTCCAGGGTGAGGAAGAAGCCGGAGACGCAGAAGCCGACGGCGGGCACCACGGTCTGGCCGAGGACCGGCACGAAGCCGAGCGCGAACAGCACGATCCCGAAGGCCGCGACGCGCACCAGGACCCGGACGCTGTCCACCGTCGAGACCCACAACTCCCGCCACAGCCCCAGCTCGGGCCCCTCGGGCGCCCCGCCCTCGGCCCGGTCCACGCGCGCCGCGACCGTCTCGTAGAACGGCTGCCCGACCAGCAGCGTCATCGCCGTGAACGAGATCACCGCCAGCAGCAGCCCGCCCCCGACCACGACCGCGTCCAACAGCCCCCGGAACGCCCCGGACCACGGCGACGCCCAGTGATCCGCGAAGGGCGTCGCCCACGCGACCATGTCGTCCGTCCACACCAGCAGCGCCACGAGCGCCGCCGCGTACCCGACCAACGTGATCAGCGCGGGCACCATCCCCAGCCGCCACTCCCGCCCGTGGCCTGCGGCCCACTTCTGGCCCAGATACAGCAGCCGCACTCCACCCCAGATCTCCCGCATGCGCGGAGCTTAGAGGACAAGCACGTCGGCCGCCGCCGAGAGGCATACAAGCGCGACGCGGCACCCGCCGCCGCCGGGTCAGCCTTCGGCCCAACCCGCCCGCCAGCCACCACGCGCAGCGCCCACCTCGCGTTCGCCGAAGGCCAGATCCCTGCGGGGCGGCCATCCGCGCCGGTACCCGAATCGCACGGCGCGCGGTCGCCGGACGCGAGATCCCTGCGGGACGGCCATCCGCCGAATCTCGGATCGCGCGGCGCGCGGTCGCCAACGGTGGGGGCCCCTGCGGGGCGGCCGTTGGCCGTAGCCCGAACCACACGGACCGCCGTCACCGAAGGCGAGATCCCTGCGAGGCGGCCAACCGCCGAATCCCGCATCGCACGGACCGCAGTCGCCAACAACGAGAGCCCCTGCGGGGCTGCCGTTGGCCGTAGCCCGAGCCGCACGGATCGCCGTCGCCGGACGGGAGATCCCTGCGGGACGGCCATCCGCCGAATCTCGGATCGCACGGGCCGCGGTCGGCGACGGTGGGGGCCCCTGCGGGGCTGCCGTTGGCCGTAGCCCGAACCACACGGACCGCCGTCGCCGGACGCGAGAGCCCCGCGGGACGGTCAACCACCGAATCCCGCTGTGCACGGGCCGCGGTCGGCGACGGTGAGGACCCCCGCAGCCGAATTGCCCGCCTGCACGGGTGGGGGTCCCCCCGGCGAAGGCAGGGGGAGGGCGGGGTCAGGGGGCGGGGACGGAGAGCGGGGCCGTGAGGCGGGGCGAGGCGATGGAGCGGCCGGCGACCACGGCGTAGGCGCCGGGCACGAGCCGCCACGCGGCGGCGTCCTCGTCCCAGACCTCGGCGGCCCGCCGGGGCACCCGGACGGTCACCTCGACGGCCTCCCCCGCCTCGGCGGCGACGGAAGCGAATCCGGCCAGCCACCGCCCGGGCCGCGCGACGTCCGAGGTCGCCCCCTCGGACGACGCCCCGTCGAGGTAGAGCTGGACGACCTCACGCCCGGCCCGCGCCCCGGCGTTCCGCACCCGCACGGTCGCGGTGACCAGCACGTCCGGCTCCGAACTCTCGGCGACGACCAGCGACTCGTACTCCCAGTCGGTGTACCCGAGCCCGTGCCCGAAGGGATAGGCGGGCGCGACGGCCTGCCGCTCCCACGCGCGGTACCCGATGAACACCCCTTCGTCGTAGGCGAGTACGCCGTCCTGCGGCGTGACCCGGCTGACGGGCGCGTCGGCGAGCCGTACCGGCCAGGTCGTGGGCAGCCGCCCGCCCGGCTCCTCCACGCCGAGCAGGACGTCGGCGAGGGCGGCCCCGGCCTCCTGCCCGGGGAACCAGCCGAGGAGTACGGCGGCCACGTCCTCGCGCCACGGAAGCTCCACCGGGGAGCCGGAGTTGACCACGACCACGGTCCGCGGATTGACGGCGGCGACGCGGGCGACGAGTTCGTCCTGGCGGCCGGGCAGCCGCAGATCGCGCCGGTCGAAGCCCTCGGACTCGACGCGTTCCGTGGTGGCGACCACGACGACGGCGGTGTGCGCGGCCCGCGCGGTCTCGACGGCCTCGGCCAGCAACTCCTCCGGGTCGCGGGCCGGTTCGCCGTGCAGCAGGGCGAACCCGACGGCGAGGATGGGGAGTTCGACGCTCTTGGGCACGGCGTGCACGAGGCTGATCTCGACCCGCTCCCCCGCCGCCAGTTCGACGGTCCCGTGCTCGGCGGGCGTGCCGAGGAACGCCTCGAACGGGTCCTCGTGCTCGCTGCCCTCGACGCCGTCGAACAGCACGTGTCCGCCGACGGTCAGGGTGAAGCCGCCGGTGCCGCGGGTGCCGAAGCGGTGCGCGCCGCTGACCCGCGGGGTGAACCAGCCGCGGGTCTCGACGGTGTGCAGCGCCTCGTACGCGACGCCTTCCGGCAGTTCGCCGAGCCACTGGAGCTGGCCGTTGGGCAGCTCCTCCGAGCCCAGTTCGGCTCCGTGTTCGTCGCGGGCGACGGCGGTGAGGGCGAATCCGGGTCCGGCGACGGGCAGTTCCTCGGTGGGGTCGGCGCCGACGCTGTGGCTGAGGGCGACGCCCGCGTGCAGCGCGGCCCGCAGCCCGTCGAGCGGCGAGACGACGTGGTCGGGGAAGACCTGCGCGGAGCCGCCGCCCAGGACGCGCGGGTCGCGGGCGGCGGCGCCGATGAGAGCGATGCCGCCGCCGAGCGGGGTCGGCGCGAGCGGCAGCACGGGCGCGTTGCCGCGTACCTCGTTGCGTACGAGCACGAAGCCGCGGCGGGCGATCTCGCGGGCCAGCGCGTCGCCGTCGGCCGGGGCGGGCCGGTCGGCCACGGCGACGGCGGGCGGCGCGCCCTCCAGCAGGCCGGTGCGGGCGGCGAGCAGCAGGACCCGGCGGGCGGCGGTGTCGACGGCCGCCTCCTCGACGGCCCCCGCGCGTACGGCGGCGGCCAGCGCCTCGCCGTAGACGGTGACCGGTCCCGGCATGGCGATGTCGAGGCCGCCCAGGAGCGCGCCGACGGTGTCGCGGGCGGCCAGCCAGTCGGAGACGACGACGCCGTCGAAGCCCCACTCGCCGCGCAGCACGCCGTTGACCAGCGGGTCGTGCTCGGTCATCGTCGTGCCGTTGACGGCGTTGTAGGCGGCCATGACGCCCCAGGGGCGGGCGCCCGCGACGATCGCCTCGAAGGGCGCGAGGTACAGCTCGCGCAGCGGCCGGGGCGCGATCCGGTTGTCGACGGTGAAGCGCTCGGTCTCCGCGTCGTTGCCGACGAAGTGCTTGACGGTGACGCCGACTCCGCCGTCCTGGACACCGCGCACATAACCGGTGCCAATGGCGCCGGTGAGATACGGGTCCTCGCTGTACGCCTCGAAGTGCCGTCCGCCCAGCGGCGACCTGTGCAGGTTGACGGTCGGCGCGAGCAGGACGTGGACGCCCTTGCGATGCGCCTCCTGGGCGAGCAACCGGCCTGCGCGGCGGGCCAGTTCGGGGTCCCAGGACGCGGCGAGCGCGGTGGGGCTGGGCAGCGCGGTCGACGGGTCGCCCGCCGTCCAGCGCTTGCCGCGTACGCCGATCGGGCCGTCGGACATCACCAGCGAGCCGAGGCCGATCTGCGGCAGCGCGGGCAGCGTCCACATGTCCTGGCCCGCCAGCAGCCGCGCCTTGGCGTCGAGGTCGAGCTTGCCGAGCGCCGCGTCGACCGCCCGCTCGCGCTCCGCGTCCCCGCGCGCGTCCGCGCGTACGCCCTCGTCCCCTGCTCCGGCCGCCGCCCCGCTGATCGCCGTCATCTTCCGTCCCCTTCCGCCTGTCCCGTACCGCTCCCGTCCCACCGCGCCCACGCTACCTGTCGTACGGTAGGGATAGATGCCATTTCGTAATCTTGTAGGCTCCCGAGCGGCAAAGGCTCCCGAGCGGCAGGGGAAGGGGGCGGGGTGGCGTGGCGGGAACCAGGAGTGAACGGCGGGGCGACCGGCGGGCGGAGATCATCCAGGCCGCGACGGAGGTGATCGCCGAGCGCGGCTACCGGGGTGCCACATTGGTGGCGGTGGCCGAGCGGGTGGGGCTGACGCAGCAGGGGCTGATGCACTACTTCCCCACCAAGGACGCCCTGTTGGTGTCCGTGCTGGAGGCGCGCGACCAGTGGGACATGGCGTCGGCGGCGCTGCACGGCCGGTCGTGGCCGCTGGAGGTGGTGGCGGAGCTGGTCGAGTACAACGCGACCAGGCCCGGCATCGTCCAGGCGTTCACGGTGCTGGTCGGCGACAGCGTCACCGAGGGGCACCCGGCGCAGGAGTATTTCCGCGAGCGCTACGCGCGGGTCCGCGAGGGCGGCGCGCAGGCGCTGCGCGCCGAGTACGGCGACCGGCTGCCGGGCGGGCTCACCCCCGAGCGGGCGGCCACCTTGCTGGCGGCGGTGATGGACGGCCTCCAGGTGCAGTGGCTCCTCGACCCCGGCGCGGTCGACATGTCGGCGGCCTTCCGCGACTTCCTGGCGCTGCTGGCCCCGCCGTCGGAGCCGGGAACGGCCGGAGAGCCGTCGGAGCCGGGGACGGCCGGACAGCCGTCGGAGCCGGGGACGGCCGGACAGCCGTCGCCGTCGGAGCCGGGAACGGCCGGACAGCCGTAAGGACCGCGCTCCTGAGAGCGCGGTCCTTACCGGGGCCGACCGGGTGAGCGGCGGAGAACTCAGACGACGCTCAGGTCCACCGTGATGTTGCCGCGCGTGGCGTTGGAGTACGGGCACACCTGGTGCGCCTTCTCCACCAGGTCCTTGGCGGTGACGTCGTCCACGTTGGGGATGGAGACGGCCAGTTCGACGGTGAGGCCGAAGCCGCCGGAGGCGATTTTGCCGATGCCGACCTTGGCGGTCACGCGGGAGCCGCTGATGTCGGCCTTGGCCTGGCGGGCGACGACGCCCAGCGCGCCCTGGAAGCAGGCGCTGTACCCGGCGGCGAAAAGCTGCTCGGGGTTGGTGCCGTTGCCCGCGCCGCCCATCTCGGTCGGCGGGTTCACGATGACGTCGAGCTTGCCGTCGTCGGTGGCGACGCGGCCGTCACGGCCGTTCTCCGCGGTGGCGACGGCGGTGTACAGGACGTCTACGGGCTGGATGCTCATGAAAGTGTCCTCCTGAGGGGCGGGCGGCCCGCAAGGCACGCGAGCACGCCTGCAACATTTTGTTGAATTTTCGGCCGGGTGTCGAGCCCGGCCGGTCGGTCGGCGGCCGGACGGCGGGTCACTCCGCCGGAAGAGAGACGATCATCTTTCCGGTGTTGTCACCGCGCAGCACGCCCAAGAACGCTTCCAGATTGTTCTCGATTCCCTCCACCACCGTCTCGCGGTACCGCAGCCGGCCGTCACGCAGCCAGCCGGCGGCCTCGCGGACGAACTCGGGGCGAAGGTCCTCGTGGTCGGTGACGAGGAAGCCGCGCAGGGTGAGCCGCCTGCCGACCATCAGGCCGAGATTGCGCGGCCCCGCCACCGGCTCCGTCGCGTTGTACTGCGCGATGGCCCCGCACAGGGCGGCCCTGCCGTGCACCCGCATCGCGCCGACCGCGGCCTCCAGGTGCTCCCCGCCGACGTTGTCGAAGTACACGTCGATGCCATCGGGCGCGGCGGCCTTCAACTGCCCGGCCACCGGGCCGTCCTTGTAGTTGAAGGCGGCGTCGAAGCCGTACTCCTCCACCAGCATCCGGACCTTCTCCGCGGAGCCCGCGCTGCCGATGACCCGCGAGGCGCCCTTGAGCCGGGCGATCTGTCCGGCCTGCCCGCCGACGGCGCCCGCCGCGCCCGAGACGAAGACGACCTCGCCCGGCGCGAATTCGGCGACCCTCAGCAGACCCGCGTAGGCGGTGAGCCCGGTCATGCCGAGGACTCCGAGATACGCGGTGAGCGGCGCCTGGTCCGGGTCGACCCGGACGGCGCGCGCGGCGTCCACCAGGGCGTACTCCCGCCAGGCGAGGCCGTGCAGCACATGGTCGCCGACCGCGAAGGCCTCGGCCCGCGAGGCCACGACCCGGCCGACGGCGCCGCCGTGCATCGGCTGGTTCAGCTCGTACGGCGGCGCGTACGACTTCGCCTCGTTCATCCGGCCGCGCATGTACGGGTCGACCGACAGGTGCAGATTGCGGACCAGGATCTGGCCGGGGCCCGGCTCGGGGACGTCGGTCTCGACCAGCGCGAAGTCTTCCGGCACCGGCCAGCCCTTGGGGCGGGCGACCAGGTGCCATTCACGGCTCTTCGGCATGGGGGAAGTCCTCCTTCGGCGACGGTTCGACCACTGGTCGGCGTCGATCACTGATCAACCGCTGATCAACCATGGAAATGATTCAGGTGCTGAACTAACCATGGACCTTGATGTTTCATGATGTCAAACATTTGGGTAAACTGTTGGTCATGACACGTCGCCGAAGCGATCCCCTGACCGTCGAGGTCGTCGGCCTGATCGGCACCGTCGCCGCCCGCTACCACCAGGAGTACGAGTCGGCCGCCGCCCGCCACCGGCTGACCGGCGCGCAGGCCAAGGTGCTCGCGCTGCTCAATTCGGGGCCGCTGCCCATGCGGCGGATCGCCCGCTGGCTGAAGTGCGAGCCGTCCAATGTGACCGGCATCATCGACCGGCTGGAGGTCAGGGGGCTGGCCGAGCGCCGTACCGACCCGGCCGACCGCCGGATCAAGCTGGCCGCGGCCACCGCCGAGGGCCACGCCGTCGCCGACAAACTCCGCGACTCCCTGGACTTCGCCCGTGAACCGCTCGCCGGGCTCTCCGAACAGGAACGCACCATGCTGCGCGACCTGTTGCGGCAGATGCTGGGCGACGACCCGGCGGACGGCGCGCACCGCGACCACAGCCTCGGTGACACCCCGGGCGCGGGCCGCGAGCCGGGCGAGGGCGACGGCTGACGCCCGCTGAGCCGTCCCCGCGGGGACCCTACTGGCACCACCAGAGCACATGCGTGCACGTCGGCGACGGTGTCGCGGGCGAGGACGGCGGCGCGGTCGTGGTCGGCGGCGCGGCGGTCGTCCTCGTCGGCGACGCGCTCGCGGTGCGCGAGGGCTTCCCCGCCGGGCTGGACGCGGGCGCGCTCTCGGAACGCGAGGCCGACGCCGACGGCGAGCCGGACGCCTTGTCGGACGCCGAGGGCGACGCGCTGCCGCTGGTCCGGCCGCCGCCCTTCGGGACGCCGGGGGTGCCGCTCGCGCCGGTGGACGGCCGGGTCGCGTCGGGCGAGGGGGAGACCGCGGAGACGCCGGGGCCGGGATCGGTGGACGGGCTCGGCGAGCCGCCGGAGAAGGCCGCGACGCCGAACATCGTCAGCGAGCCGACGACCGCGACCGCGCCGACGCCGAGGATCGCCGCCCGCTGGTGACGGCCGCGGCGGCGCCTGGCGGTCCCGCGCAGGTCGTGGTCCTCGCGGTAGCCGCCGCCACCGGCTCCGAGCAGGCTGTCGGCCAGGGCAGTGGGGGCGTCCCGTCGCGGGGCTTCGCCGTACGCGGGGACGTACGGGTCGGCGTACGGGGCGGTGTACGTCCCGCCGTACGCGCTGTCGTCGCCGGCCGTGCCGGGGTCCGTGTCCGGGCCCTCGCCGACGCCGGGGCCGACTGCGACGGCACTGCCGGTACCCGTGCCCGCGCCGCCGGGCTCGGGCTCGGCGGCGGCCGGGGCGGGAGCGGCCGGGACGGCGGCGGGGCCCGCGTCCGGGCCGAGGCCCGAGTCCCTGAGGAGGTCGTCCACGAGGGAGCCCTCGACGGGGGCCTCCGGTGTCGCCGCACTCGCGGGCGGCGCCGGGTCGGCGCCGTCCGCTGCGGCGGCCTCCTCGGTGACCGGCGGCAGTTGCGCCGTGTCGGCCTCGTCGGGCAGCCCCGACCGGTCCGCGATCGCGCCGCATCCGGGGCAGGAGAAGGCGCCGTTGAGGTGTCGTCGGCACGTGTGGCAGTAGTTCATGGCGGATGGACTGTAAGGGACCGTCGCGGTGCGGCGGAACCCCGGAGTTCCGCTTGTCCCGGCTTCGCCGGGAAACTCCCCTGCGGACAAGTCGCCGCAGCTCAGGCCAGGTCGGGGCGGTCTGTACAGCGTCGGGCCGGTGCCCGGCGGCGGCTCAGCCGGGCCAGACGAGACTCTGCGTCTCGCTGTAGGCGTGCAGCGCGTACGACCCCACGTCCCGGCCGACGCCGCTGCGCTTGAAGCCGCCGAAGGGCGCCTCCATGTTGCGGCCCACGGTGTTGATCCCGACGCCGCCCGCGCGCAGCCGCCGCGCGACCCGGAAGGCGCGGGGCACGTCGGCGGACCACACGTAGTCGATCAGGCCGTAGTCGCTGTCGTTGGCGAGCGCGACGCCCTCGTCCTCGTCGTCGAACGGCAGCACCACGACGACGGGCCCGAAGATCTCCTCGCGGACCACCCGCATGTCGGGCGCGCAGTCGGCCAGCAGTGTGGGGGCGACGTAGAACCCCCTTTCCAGCGGCGGGCGTTCACCGCCCGCCAGCAGGGTGGCGCCCTCCTTGCGGCCGAGCGCGACATACGCCTCGACGCGGTCGCGGTGGGCGGCGGAGATGACCGGGCCGACGACGGTGGCGGGTTGGGCGGGGTCGCCGACGACGAGCCGTCGCGCGTACCCGGCCAGTCGCTCCACCAGCCGTGGGTAGACCGCGCGTTGGGCCAGTACGCGGGTGGGGGCGGTGCAGATCTGGCCGCTGTAGAAGCTGAAGGTGGTGCCGATCCCGGTGACGGCCGAGTCGAGGTCGGCGTCGTCGAAGACCAGTGCTGCGCCCTTGCCGCCGAGTTCCATCAACTGCCGTTTCATACCGCGCCCGCAGGTCTCCGCGATGCGCTGCCCGACGGCCGTGGAGCCGGTGAAGCTCACCATGTCGGTGTCGGGCGACCCGACGACCGCCTCGCCGACGTCGGCGCCCGAGCCGGTCACCACGTTGAGCACACCCGGCGGCAGCCCGGCCTCGGTCAGCGCCTCCGCCATCCGGTAGACCGACAGCGGGTCCTGCGGGGCGGGTTTGACCACGACGGTGTTGCCCATCGCGAGCGCGGGCGCGACCTTGCCCGCCGGATTCGCCCAGGGGTTGTTGTAGGACGTGACGCAGGCGACGACGCCGACCGGCTGCCGGATCGCCAGCGCGCCGAAGACGCCGCCCGCGCCCATCGCGGACGCCTCGTTGAGCTGCGGGAGCAGCGCGGTCTCGGTGGGTTCGAGCGCGCCGCGCGCGTATCGCAGGAAGCGGGCGGCGGCCACGCCGACCTGCATGCCGCGGGCGGTCGCGGCGGTGGCGCCGCTCTCGGCGCCCGCCAGGGCCGCGTACGGCTTCAGTTCGCGCAGGATGATCCGCCCGGCGCGCTCCAGTATCCGGCCGCGCTCCTCGGGGCGGGTGCGCGACCAGCCGTCGAGCGCCTGCCGGGCGGCGGCGGTGGCCGCGAGCGCCTGTTCCGGGCTCGCTTCCGGCGCCCGCCCGACCACGCGCTCGGTGGCCGGGTTCAGCACGTCGTAGTGCCCGCGCTCCGGGGCGGTCCACCGCCCGCCGATGAACAGCGCGTCCTCGATCGCCGTCCCGTCCGTACCTGTTGACGTATCCGTCGGCCCGTCCGCCGCCCTGTCCACCGCCATGCCCGCCTCCTCGGCCGCCGGTCCCACCGGAATCCGGCACGGGCACAGCATGCCTGACGGACCGTCAGATGAGGAGAGGCGGACGGCACCTGATCCGCCCGGCCCGACGGTGTGCTGACGGAATGTCAGGCGGGGGGGTCGGGCGGCGTCTCAGGCGGAGAGCAGGCCGCGGCCGAGCCAGTCCTTGGTGTCGCGGACGCCGGGCAGCACGAAGAAGTAGCCGCCGCCGACCGGGGAGATGTAGTCGACCAGCGGCTCGTCGATCAGCCGGGTCTGGGTGGCCTCGAACTGCCGCTGTACGTCCTGCTGGTAGCAGCAGAAGACCAGCCCCATGTCGAGGTTGCCGACCGCGTCCACGCCCCGGTCGTAGTTGTAACCGCGGCGCAGGATGCGGGAGTCGTCGGTCCTGGCGGTGCGCGGGTTGGCCATCCTGATGTGCGCGTCCAGCGGGATCGCGTTGCCCTGCGGGTCCTTGGCGTAGAGCGGGGTGTCGGTCTCCTTCGCGCCGTCCAGCGGCGCGCCGGTGTCCTTGCGGCGGCCGAACATCAACTCCTGCTCGGTGAGCGAGACCCGGTCCCAGAACTCCACCAGCATCCGGATGATCCGGATCGCCTGGTAGCTGCCGCCCGCCGCCCACGCGGGCTCGCCGAGCGCGTCCGTCACCCACACCAGGCGGTCCATCTCCCGGCCGGAGCGCACGTCCGGGTTGGCGATGCCGTCCTTGAAGCCGAGCAGATTGCGCTGCGCGCCGGTCGGCCGGGGCGCGTTCTGGAAGCCGTCCATGCGCCACTTGATCTGCATGCCGCCGCGGGTGTGCCGGGCGATGTCGCGCAGCGCGTGCAGGACGGTGTCCGTGCTGCCCGCGCAGATCTGCAACGACAGGTCGCCGTGGCACTGCGCGGCCTGGAGGTTGTCGTTGGGGAAGGTCCGCATCGGGGTGAGGCGGCGCGGCTTGGCGCCCGCGAGGCCGTAGCGGTCGTCGAAGAGCGAGGAGCCGACGCCGACGGTGACGGTGAGCGCGTCGGCGGGGACGGTCGGGCCGAGGATGCCGTTGTCGGACGGCGGCGCGCCGACGCCCAGGTCGTCGGGGGTGCCGCCCGCGGTGAGGAAGCGGGCCCGCTCGGTGATCGTCCTGAACAGGTCGGCGAGTTCGGCCCTGGTGTCCGCGATGACGTTCAGCGAGACGAAGGTCGCCGCGGCGGGCTGCGGGGTGATGACGCCCGCCTGGTGCGCGCCGTGGAAGTCCACCGCCGCGGCCTGGCCGCGCTGACCCGCGTCGGCCGCCTGGGCGCTGCTGCCGCCGGCCGCCGTGCTCAGCGCGAGGCCGCCGCCCGCCAGCGCCGCCGCGCCCGCGCCCGCGCCGAGCGCGGTCTTCACGAAGGACCTGCGGCCCGCGCCCATCGGGCAGGTGCCGCCGCCCGCCGCGTCACCCCCGTAGCCCTCGTGGCCTTCGGGTCGGGTGGAGTCGGCGGGCATCTGCTGCTTCCCTTCGGGGAGTTGTTCGGGTCCTGGCGCCGTACGGTCCTCGCGCCTCATGCGGACTTCCGGATTTCGAGCAGGTCGGGGACGGGCGCGAGGTCTTCCAGGAGCTGACCGGTCGCGCCGTCGATCGTCGCGCGGGCCGCCGCGTCGAGCGAGCCGACCGGGGTCCAGGCGGCGCCCTTGTGCGCGCCGTCGAGCAGCCTCTGGAGGCGGGCGATGTCCGCGTCGATCAGGGCCAGTTGCCGCGGGTCCCGCCGGGTGATCAGCGGCCGCAGCACCGTCAACAGCTCTTTCGTACCGGCCAGGTTGGCGTTCGCGGTCGCCAGATTCGTCCCGCTGCCCTCGTCGGTGTCGCCGGTCAGCTCGAACTGGAGGGTGTTCTCCAGGATCTCGTGGCTGCGCAGCGGCAGGTCGGACGGGTCGAAGTCCTGCGTGGGGAACGCCTTGCGCAGGCCCGCCACGTCGGCGCCGAGCCGGACGGCGAGCGGCCTGAGCGAGGCCGCGGACTCGCCGTGCCACAGCCCGTACTCGATGCGGTGGAAGCCGGTGAAGGACGGGTCCTTCTCGCCGCCCGGCAGCCCGTCCTTGCGGCCGTTGATCTTCGCGTCGAAGTCGGCGAAGGTCCCGTAGGCGGCGCCGAGCGCGGAGTACGTGTCGTGCGCGGTGAGCCAGTCGGCGCGCGCCGCGGTGAGGTCGCCCGCCGCGAGGTCGGCCGTCAGTGTGCCGGTCTGTCCGACCAGCGTGCCGAGCCCGGTGTTCACATAGGTGCGGTACGACGCGAGCGGCGGCTGGAGTTCGGACGCGGCCAGCGGCAGGACGGCCTTGGTGGTGCTGCCGCCGGAGACCCGTACGGACGCCGAGGTGACCGCCTTGCCGCTGGTCGGCACGCAGCGCCAGGCGTATTCGCCGCTGCCGACGGTGGCGACCAGGTCGCGGGTGGTGCCGGGGGCCAGGCCCTCGATCTCGCCGTAGACGGCGTTGGTGGCGGGGTTGATCAGATAGACCTCGGACGCCTTGTCGCCGGTGTTGCGCATCGAGAAGGTCCGGCGGCCGGGCTTGGGGGCGCTGAAGCCCTTGCCGCACTCGGTCGGCGAGACGGCGACGGTCTGCGCTCCCGCGGGCTTGCCGTCGCCGAAGGCCACGACCAGGCCACCGATCACGGCGGGGATCGCGACGACGGCGGCCGGGAGCAGCCATACGGGACGGGAGCGGGTGCGGGTGCGGGTGCGGGTGCGGGCGGGCACCGCCGTGACAGCGGGCACAGGGGCGGGGTTCGGTGCGGAAGCGGGGGCCGGTGCGGCGGTGAGGTCCGGTGCGGAAGCGGGCGCCGTCTCCGCCGCGGTCGGCTCGGCCGTCGGTGCCTCGGCCGCCGGTGCCTCGGACGCCTTCTTGGACACGGGCGCGGGCGCGGGCTTGCGCAGGCCGCGTACGAACAGCGTCATGACGATCGCGAGGTAGCCGACGTAGGCGGCGACCTGGAGCCAGGTCATGGCCGGGGTGAGGTTGAGGACGCCCTGGAGGAGGGCGGCGTACCAGGAACCGGCGTCGATGTGCGCGCTGAGGTCGAAGGCGTACGCCGTCTTCCCGGCGATCACGCCGCCCTCCTGGAGGTCGCGCAGGCCGTAGCCGAGGACGCCCGAGGCGATGACGATCAGGACGGCGCCGGTCACGGTAAAAAAGCGGCTCAGATTGATCTTGAGCACCCGCCGGTACAGGCCCCAGCAGAGCCCCGCGGCCAGCACCAGGCCGATCGCGGCGCCGGCCAGCGGGCCGCCGGACTCCCCCGCGGCGCGGGCGGTGGTCCACAGGAAGAGCGCGGTCTCCAGGCCCTCGCGGCCGACCGCGAGGAAGGAGGTGAGGATCAGCATGCCGCCGCCCATGGCGAGCGCGGCCGTCACCTTCTCCCGGATCTCACCGGACAGATTGCGGGCCGAGCGGCGCATCCAGAAGACCATCGCGGTGACGAAGGCGACGGCCACGACGCTGAGCGTGCCGCCGAACGCCTCCTGCGCGGTCGCCGACAGATTCGCGGCGGTGAAGGTGAGGACCGCCCCGAAGCTCATCGACAGGGCGATGGCGGCCAGGACGCCCGTCCACACCTGCGGGAGCCGGGACTTGGCGTCGCCGCGCACCAGGGTGGCCACCAGGATCGAGACGATCAGCCCGGCTTCGAGACCTTCCCTGAGTCCGATCAGGAAGCTCGGAAACGCGTCGTCCCACATCGATGTTCGTCCTCCCGGACCCGTGCTTAGGTGTGCCTGGCCTGACTTAGGCATACCTATCCTGCGGATCGGGGCCCGCGAAGTCTCTATGCTCCGGTTCCGTATTGGGTAAAAAGGACACCACGTGACACCGGATGACACCGGATGTGCGCGGGCCGCGCGGGCCGCTCCCCCGCTCAAGGTGGGATCGGCGATCCCTGGACAAGTGGGGCCTTCATCCGGCCGTCGCCGCCGCCCACGCTGGAGTCATGACCACGCACACGGACACGACCACGGACAGCACCGCACCGGCCAGGATCGCGATCGTCACCGGCGCCAACCGCGGGCTCGGCCGCGCCACCGCGCTGCGGCTCGCCGCGGACGGCGTCGATCCGATCATCACCTTCCGGTCGCACGAGGACGAGGCGGCGGCCGTGGTCGCCGAGGCGAGGGCGCTCGGCCGCACCGCGTACGCGCTCCGCCTGGACACCGCGCGGACCGCCGGATTCGCGGACTTCGCCGACGAGGTGCGGCGGCTGCTCAAGGAGGGCTGGGGGCGGTCGGACTTCGACTACCTCGTCAACAACGCGGGCTCCGCCGTGACGGAACCCTTCCTCGAAGCCACCGAGGAAGGCTTCGACACGATGCTGAACGTCCACTTCAAGGGCATCTACTTCCTCACCCAGCGGCTGGTCCCGCTGCTCGCCGACGGCGGCCGGATCGTCAACCTCTCCACCGGGCTGACCCGCTTCACCAGCGAGGGCCTGTCGGCGTACGCGTCGATGAAGGGCGCCGTGGAGGTGTTCACCCGCTATCTGGCCAAGGAGCTGGGTCCGCGCGGCATCACCGCGAACGCCGTCGCGCCCGGCCCCACCGGCACCGACTTCGGCGGGGGCTTCATGCGGGACGACGAAGGCGTCAGGGCCGCGCTCTCCGGCCAGGCCGCGCTCGGCCGGGTCGGGACCGCCGAGGACATCGGCGGGGTGATCGCCGCGGTGCTGTCCGACGGGACCGGGTGGATCACGGGACAGCGAATCGAGGCGTCGGGCGGGTTCCTGCTCTGACCCGGCGGGTTCCCGCTCTGACCCGGCGGGTTCCCGCTCCAGCCGGGCGGGTTGCTCCTCCGACCTGGCGGTTCCCTCGCCCGCCGCACGGGATACGTATCCGCACGCCGTCCCTCTGTGTTCCTCTCCCCCCTCCTCCCCCTCCGCTGGAAAGCGCTCGCCCGCCCCCGCGAATGCGGCATCGCCCGCCCCCACTCACCGTCAGGAGCGAACCGTCATGACACGTAAGAACGCACTGGACACCGCCGTGCCCGATCTCAGCGGAAAACTCGCCGTCGTCACGGGCGGGAGCGACGGGATCGGGCGGGGGCTCGGCGGGCGGCTGGCGCGGGCGGGCGCGGAGGTCGTGCTGCCGGTACGGAACGCGGCGAAGGGCGCGGCGGCCGTGGAGCGGATCCGGGCCGAGGTGCCCGGCGCGCGGGTGTCGACGCGGGAGCTGGACCTGGCGTCGCTGGAGTCGGTCGCCGCGCTCGGCCGGACGCTGGTCGCCGAGGGCAGGCCGGTCGACATCCTCGTCAACAACGCGGCGGTGATGACCCCGGCGACCCGGCAGACCTCCGCGGACGGCCTGGAGTTGCAGTTCGCGACGAATCACCTCGGGCACTTCGCGCTGACCGCGCATCTGCTCCCGCTGCTGCGCGCCGCGGGCGGCGCGCGGGTGGCGACCCAGTCGAGCATCGGCGCCCGCCAGGGGGCGCTGGCCTGGGACGACCTCCAGGCGGAGCGCGGCTACGCGCCGATGAAGGTCTACAGCCAGTCGAAGCTGGCGGTGCTGATGTTCGGCCTGGAACTGCACCGGCGCAGCGTCGCGGGCGGCTGGGGCATCACCAGCACCCTCGCGCATCCGGGCCTGACCTCGACCAATCTCCAGACGGCCGGGCCGAATCTGGGCCGCGCGAAGCGGACGACCTGGATGGACCGCGCCTTCCGCTGGCAGTCCAGGCTCGGGCTGTTCGTGCAGACCGTGGACGACGGGCTGCGGCCGGTGCTGTACGCGGCGACCGCGCCGGGGGCGGTCGGCGGCGCCTTCTACGGCCCCGGCGGCCTCGGGCATCTGACCGGCCCCGTGGTGGAGCAGCCGCTGTACCGGTCGGCGCGGAGCGAGGAGGAGGCGCGGCGGGTCTGGCAGGTGTCGGAGGAGCTGGCCGGGGTGCGCTTCCCGGACGACGTGGCCGCCGAGAGCTGAGCCGCGGACGTACGGGGGGAAGCCGTGGCCGTACGGGCGGGAGGGCGCGGACGTACAGGCGGGAGACCGGGACCGGACAGGCGGAAGACCGGGGACGTACAGGCGGGAGACTGGGGTCATGGACCGAGAACAGCTGGCGGACTTCCTGCGCACCCGGCGTGAGGCGCTGCAACCCGAGGACGTGGGGCTGCCGCGCGGGCCGCGGCGGCGAACGCGGGGGCTGCGGCGCGAGGAGGTCGCCGCGCTGTCCGGCATGTCGACCGACTACTACAGCCGGATCGAGCAGGCCCGCGGCCCGCAGCCGTCCGCGCCGATGCTGGGCGCCATCGCGCGCGGCCTGCATCTCTCGCTCGACGAGCGCGACCACCTCTTCCGGATGGCGGGGCACAGCGCCCCGGAGCGCGGATCGGGCAGCGACCACGTCAGCCCCGGTCTGATGCGGATTCTCGGGCGTCTGGACGACACTCCCGCGCAGGTCATGACGGATCTCGGCGAGACGCTGACGCAGACCCGGATGGCGCTCGCCCTGCTGGGCGACGAGACCGGGCACACCGGGATGGCCCGCAGCTTCGGCTACCGCTGGTTCACCGACCCCGTCACCCGCCGCATCTACCCCGAGGCCGACCACCCCACCCACAGCCGGATCTTCACCGCCGGGCTGCGCGAGACGCTCTCCCGCCAGGGTCCCGGCTCGCGGGCCGCCGCCCTCGTCGACGCCCTGCTCGCCGTGAGCCCCGAATTCGCCACCCTCTGGAGCGCCCACGAGATCGGCGTCCGCCACCCCGACGACCTCAAACGGATCCGTCACCCCGAGGTCGGCATCCTCCACCTGCACTGCCAGGTCCTCCAGGACCCCGCCCAGTCCCAGACCCTCCTGGTCTTCACCGCCACCCCCGGCACCGACTCCTACGAGAAGCTCCAGCTGCTGTCGTCGCTGGGCGAGCGCGGCGCGACGGCGTAGTCAGGGAGTCACGTACGGGTACGTCACGTACGGGTACGGCCCCGTACCGCCGCGGTCCGGGGTCAGACCTGTTCCGACTCGCCTTCCACCGCGAGCTGCCACTCCGCCTGGAGGCGGGCCAGTTCCGTCAGCTCGTCCGGGGTCCACGAGGTGCGACCCGCGCTGAGCCGACGTATCCGGGCATTGAGCTCGGCCGCGTCGGCGAACGCGGAATCGGGAGCCGGAGGCGTGCTGGGCATGGGCGCAAACATATCCACGATCCGATAAACGCCCGGTATACGCCGAGCCCATCCCCCGGACCCCCCGGGTGTAATCCATCCCACTCCGGGGCAGACACACGGCCGGCCCCTTCCGCGCCCCCGGACGGCGCCTCTCAGCGCCGGTCAGCCTTCGGTCGGCGGCGGCCCGGCAGGGGCACCGAGGCCAGGGCGGGTGAGCCGCGCGGACACGGAGGTCGTTGGCCAGGTTTTTACGTTCCGCCGGGACGGCGTTCCGGATCATGGCCGCCCCGGCCTCGCGAGCCCGAACCGGACCTGCGGGGGCCCGCATGAGGCGGCGGCGCCGGGCCGTACTCCGCTTGCCGGGCCGGAGGACAACGGCGGCCGGACCGGGGGCGGTCGCGGTCTTGTCGGCCGCCGGGGCCCGGCCTAGCGTCGGGGCCTCATCCACTCGTCACGCGCTCGGTACGCCGGCCACGGGGTCCGTCGTGCCGCGTGACGGGGTGCGAAGCCGAGGAGCGTGGCCGTCATGCCCGCCGAACACGTCACGCACAGCGCCGGAACCGGACCCAGCCGCCGGGGGCTGCTGCGCGCGGGGGCGGGCCTCACGGCCGCCGGGGCGCTCGGCGCGGCCGGAGTCCTCGCCGCCGCGGGACCGGCCGCCGCCGACCTGCCGGTCACCCCGCCCTTCTCGCTGGAGGGCGGCGGGGACCAGGTGTTCTGGCGCAAGCCGCTGCACGAGACCTCCTGGGCCATGCAGTCCTTCGCCTACGACAACGTCAACGGCCACATCTACTTCGCCCAGCACCGCCCCGGGGACAACGAGAACGACTCCGACGACGGGGACCCGTCAAAGGCGCACATCCACTACGGCGACATCTGGATCGTCCGCACCGACCTGGCGGGCAACGTGCTCGGCACCATGGCCCTGCACCAGTTCGGCCACGGCTCCTCGATGGCCGTCGAACCCACCGGCGCCGGTTCCGCGCCGTACCTGTGGATCGAGGGCGACAACTACAACGTCGCCAAGGGGGCGTATGAGGACAGCGGCTACCGGCTCACCCGGTTCCGTTACACCGAGGGCATCACCCTGACCTACGGCAACCCGTCGGTGATCCCGATCCAGGACCGTACGCCCACCATCACCACCTACGCGGGCCTGCCCCGCCCCGCGATCGACCCCGTCAACAACATGCTGCTGGTCCGCTACGCCACCCAGTCCACGTCGCTCAACCCCTGGCGGCTGGTGGTCTTCCCACTGGCGGACGCGGTGGCGGGACGGCTCTCCCAGGACGACAGGAAGGCCGAACGCGCGCTGCCCACCAACGCCCAACTGAAGATCCCGGACGACGCCGCCTTCCAGGGCGTCACCCTGTACGGCGAGTACGCCTACCTCCTCTACGGCAGGTCGGGCGGCCCGTCCTACCTCGCCGCCGTCAGCATGAACGACGCCGGGGGCGGGCACGGCGAGGTCTTCCACACCACCGCGGGGGCGACGATCCCGGGCCGCGAGCCGCAGGGCTGCGCGATCTGGGTGGCCGACGGCCAGCCCCGCCTCACCTTCGGCTTCTCCGGCAAGACCGGCACCACGACCGATCCCAGCTTCGACGCGAGCCTCTTCTACAAGAACACCTTCGCCTGAGGGTGCCCGCGCCTTCCCCGTACGTCCCCCGCCCGAGCCGAACCGATGTGCCCGGCACGCGGCCGCCTGCCGAAGCGCGTGTGCGCCCGTCCGGCCCGGGTAGCCGGGCGCGTAGGAGACGGAAGGACCGGTGAGTGGTGATGGATCCCGTCGGAACTCGGGCGGCAGGGGACGGCTCCGGAGCGGCGGACGGCTCGGGCGAGCCGTCGGTCGGTGAGCTGGTGTCGCGCGCGACACAGCAGATGTCGCAGCTCGTGCGCGAGGAAATGCGGCTCGCCCAGGCCGAGATGGCCCAGAAGGGCAAACGGTTCGGCATGGGCGGCGGGCTGTTCGGCGGTGCGGGGCTGCTGGCCTTCATCGGTCTGGAGGCGCTGGCCGCCACGGCGGTCGCGGCGCTCGCCCTCACGTTCTCGGTGTGGCTGTCGGCGCTGATCGTCGCGGTGGCGCTGCTGGCGCTCGCCGCCACGCTGGCGCTGGCGGGGAAGAAGGAAGTGAGCCGCGCGACGCCGCCGGCTCCCGAGCAGGCGATCGCCGGTGTCAAGGCCGATGTCGCCACCATCAAGGAAAAGACGAAGCGATGACCATCGACCCGCATGACGAGAAGGACCCGTCCACCCCCGAGGAACTGCGCGCCCAGGTGGAGAGCACCCGTGAGCAGCTCGGCGAGACGGTGGAGGAACTGGCCGCCAAGGCCGACGTGAAGGCCCGCGCCAAGGACAAGGCCGCCGACATCAAGGACGAGGTCGGCGACAAGGCCGCCCAGGCGAAGGACAAGGCCGCCGAGGTCAAGGACAAGGTCGGCGACAAGGCCGCCGAGGTCAAGGACAAGGTCCAGAGCAAGGTCACCGAGCTGAAGGACCGCGCCCAGACCACGAAGGACGAGGCCCAGGACACCGCTCAGGACACGGCGGCCGACGCGTCGGCCTCGGCCCGGGCGAAGGCGGCCGAAGTCGGCGCGCTGGTCCGTGACAAGACGCCGGAACCGGTGCGGGAGAAGGCCGCCGCCGCCTCGGCCAAGATCGCTGAGGGCACCGCGGCAGTGGCCGCCAAGGTCAGCGAGAAGACCCCCGAGCCCCTGGCCGAGAAGACCCAGCAGGCCGCCGACGCCGTCAAGCGCCGCCCCGGCGCGGCCGTCGCCGCGGCGATCGGCGCCGCCGTGGTGTTCTTCACCGTCCGCTGGAAGAGGGGCCGCAAGTGAACGCCGCGAAGATCGTCTACCGCCCGGTCGGCCTGCTGCTCAGCGTGGCCAGTGGCGCGTTGGCCGGAGCCGCCTTCAAGCAGACGTGGAAGGTGGTCGGGCACGACGACGACACCCCGGACGCGCTGGACGAGGAGCGCGCCTGGAAGGAGGTCCTGATCGCGGCCGCGCTGCACGGGCTGATCTTCGCCGTCGTGAAGGCGGCGGTCAGCCGGAGCGGCGCCACCGCCACCCGGCGGCTCACCGGCACCTGGCCGGCCTGACCCGCGCCCCGCGCCCCGCGCACGCGGAAAGCGGGGCCGCGCCGCGCGGTCTCACGCCGATCAGCCCTGACCCCCGCCGAGTTGTGCCACGAGGCCGCCACGGGCGACCGCACCCGGCCCCGTCAAGGACGTGCCGCGGACGCCACTCGGACGGATGCTCGCGCGGGGGGTGTCGGCGCCATGATCGCCGCCCCCGGAGACCGTCCGCGAAGTGCCGGCTTCGCGGCACGGCGCAGGGTGGGGCGGGTGGGACTCGAACCCACGACCGACGGATTATGAGTCTCCGGGTTTTCTGCCGGGACGCTCCAACTACTCTGGCCCACTCCCCCGACTCCAGGTCAGAGGGGTACGGACCCCGGTTCACTCCGGTCAATCCGAGGGGTTCCGGGACGCCCGCTCACGCATCGCTCACGCAACCCGACTTCCGCTGTGGGGCGTGACCTGCACTGAGTTCATTGTCCCCTGTCATCGCTGCGACGGCAGCGACTCTTAGTGGTCGGCGGGTAGAGGCCGCCCATGCGCAGCAAAGAGCCCCGGCCGTTTCCAACCGGGGCTCTCGCGGCCCCCGTCCATCCGCTGCCGCCCGCCATGCGGAGACGAGGCGCGGCAGCGGACCGGGCTAGTTCCGCCGATGCCTGTCGGCGAGGTCCGCGGCGGCGATCTCAGCCGCGGTCTGAGCGGCGTCCTGGATGCCCGCGGGGAGACTGTCGTCATGGGCCAAGTTCGTCAGGGCGCCGAGACTGGCGACCTGCTCGAACAGGGCGTCGTCGTCGGCATCATCGCCGGTGGGCTCGGGCATGGCGCTCCTTCTTACGGGTCGGGTGTGAGGACACGGAGCGCGTCAGCGCGCTTGGGCGGACCGCCGCGACCCGCTCAGTGGGAAATTGGATGCGGCGTGCGGCGAACTGGCGTCACGGGCCCGCACCTCCGCCGGCCGCGGTGCACGACGACGTCCGCGCCGCCCTGCGCGCCGCCCTGCTCGACGAAGACCTCCTCTGCGTCGGCCGGGGCGACCGGCTGCCCGCAGTAGAAGCACAGCGGGCGGGCCCTCATGACGGCCCGCCCGCGGGCGGGAACGGTGCGGCGGCCTCGCGGCCTATGTGCGGGCGCGGCACGATCCCTTCGTCGCGGACGTGCGCGTGACAGGCGTACACGGCCACGCCTGGACCGGAGCCGGTCACCTGGGTGTCGATGACCTGTGCGTCGTGGTCGGCGACTGCGTGGCGGCCGGGGCCGCACCAGCGGGTCACCGGGAGACGTCGAGGTAGGTCTGCCACAGGGCGTTGCCCTCGGCGCAGCGGAGGACGTGGTGCGTGCACTGCGGGCAGCTCTTCCGGTGGGTGACGTGGGCGCTCCACGCAGGGCCCGCGGGGTGCGTGGCTCGGGGAGCCACAGGTTCCCCGAGGGCCGTCCCGGCCGGGTCCACTGAGACAGGGCCATCACCTGTGTCCAGCCAGTGCCCGCCAGTAGTCTGTGTCATGTCGACCCCTTCGCGGTCGTCCACACCCCGGACCGTGGCGCGGTCGCGGGGCATTCTTCTGCCCGTCCCGATCGGCGACGAGGCGGGCGCCCTCCGACGCTAGGGAGCAACTACGCGCCGCCGCCACAAAGTTGCAGCGAATTACATGCAACCTTGTCCGTGCGGGTAGCCAACCGATGCCCTCTTGACCACGCACCCCAACCGGCGGAACTGTGGTGCAAATCGCTGCAACCAGCTAGCGCAGGAGGTCAGCCACCGTGAACATTCAGTTTGTCGGGATCGACCCCGAAACAGACCAGGACGGATGCCCCACCGTGTGGGTCGACACGGACGCGTCAGATCTGCTGATCCAGAGCTACCTCGCCGACGACGCGACCACCGCCACCGCCGACGCTCTCTCTCCGGCCAGGGCGCCGATCCCGCCCGGAGAGGCCGTCCTTAGGATCCCGAAGCGGATGATCCCCATCATCAGGAAGGCGTGCGATGAGCTCGATCCCGGAGTTCGGTGAGCTCCTGGCTGGCGCCCAGCGGTCGGCCGTCCACCTGGAGACTCGCGACTCCTACTTCACCAATCCCCGCCTTGAGGCGTGGCAGAAGGGCGAGCGGATCGACTGGGACGACCGTGCTTCGTGGTGGCAGCCGTTCCATGACCAGATCGCTGACGCCGTTGCCCGCGGCGTCCGCGTGCGCCGGGCAAGAGTTGTATCGGAGCCGGTCACGGAGTACATCCGGTGGGAGCATTACGTCACCCACTCCAACGTTGCTGCGGGCGAGCAGGTGCGGTGGCTGTCGCGTCGGGACGCTGGCGGCGTGCTGCTGCCCGCCAACGACTTCTGGATCTTCGACGGCAAGTTGATGCGCGTCCACCACTTCTCCGGCGACGGTGACTGGCTCGGCAAGGAGCTGCGCGAAGGCGCCGAAGTCGAGCTGTACGCCGCCGCGTTCGAGACCATCTGGGACTGCGCCACCCCGCACGCCGAGTACGAGGTCAAGTAACAGCCCATGTCTCAGTTCCCCACGTCCAGCGTGCAGGAAGCGCGGCGGTCCCTCGCCAGGCGCCTGCGCGAACTGCGCCTGGACGCGGGGATCACCGGCCGCGAACTGGCCGCCCGCTGCGACTGGTCTGTCGCGAAGTCCTCCCGCATAGAGAACGCGCGCACGGCCCCGTCGGACGCCGACATCCGAGCGTGGTGCAACGCATGCGGCGCCGACGCCCACACGCTGGATCTGATCGCCGCGAACCGGCAGGCCGACTCCATGTACATGCAATGGCGACGGCTCCAGCGCTCAGGGATGAAGCGACTCCAGGAAGCAGCAGCGCCGCTGTACGAGCAGACCCGCTTGTTCCGGGTGTACGCCTCCCACGTCGTCCCCGGATTCCTCCAGACACCGGGCTACGCAGAGGCATTGATGGCGACCATCGCCGGATTCCGCGGTACCCCAGACGACGTGAGCGACGCCGTTGAGGCCCGGATGCGACGGTCCCGCGTCATCTACGAAGGTGACCACCGGTTCGTGACGCTCCTCGAAGAGAACGTCTTGCACCACCGGGTCGGCAACGCCGAGGTGATGGCCAGCCAGTTGGGCTCGCTCCTGGCGTCGATGGCACTCCCGTCGATGTCGCTGGGGATCATCCCGGCCGCAGCGCCTCGGGAGCAGATGATGTGGCCGTTGGAGCAGTTCACGGTCTTCGACGACGCGCGGGTCCACGTCGAGCTGCTGGCCGCGCGGGTGACGGTGACGGCCCCCAGCGAGGTCGATCTGTATCTGCGTGCGATGGCCAAGCTCAGCGAGCTGGCTGTCCATGGCGCCGACGCGCGGGCGCTGATCGTCCGGGCGATCGAGGCCCTGCGCTGAGGCCCCTGCCGCTCAACCAGCAGGGGCCGCCCAGCCGCGCAGTCAGCGAAGGATGGGATCTCAACAGCCTACGGGCGGGGTACGACAACACGGGGAGTTCTCGTCACAGTGACACCGACCTCGAGGACTGACCTCCCTCAAGGAGGTCAGTGGGATCCGCTCCCGCACAAAAAAGGGCCCCCGCCCTCCCGAAGGAGAGCGGGGGCGCAGTCAGTCAGTCGAGTTCGTCCCACGGAGACAGGTCCAGTCCCGCTGGCGGCGGCGGAGGCTCCCCGCCCAGTCTCCGGATCGCCTCCCGCAAGTCCCGTACGTACGAGGCGATCAGGCGCTGTGAGCGCTGCATCCCCCGCATCTCGGTGCGCATCTGCGTGACCTCCTCCTCCCGCCGCTCCCGCTCACGGTCCTGCCGGTCGTACAGGAGCTGGAAATCATCCCGACGCGCGGTCTCGCGGCCAGCCGCGCGGGACTGGTGCGCGGTGTACGCGGTCCCGAGCAAGGCCAGCAGCGCCACAATCACGGCCGTCCAGCCAGTACCGCTATCCACCCGTCCCCTCCCCTCCCGCCACTGGCGTACGGTCCGGCCAGCCCGCCACGACCATCAGCCGCAGCGCGGCGGACGCCCACGTGGCCGCCCCCGCCCACGCCTGCGGATACTGCCCGCCCAGCCACGCCGCGGCGAACCCCAGCGCCCAGAGCAGCGGGGGGAACTCGGCCATCGTGAAGCCCACCGTGCGCACGGCCGGGCGCGTGCTCACGGAGGCGAGCAGGGCGACAGCCCCGCAGCAGATCCACACCCAGCCCCAGACGCGCAGCGGCGCCAGCTCGGCCAGGACGGCCGCGCCGCGTACCGTCCCCGGCCGCGGATCAGCCGCGACCTGCACGCCGTACAGCACCCACCCGGCCCCGGCGATGGCGAGGTACAGGCCGCGGCGGTCGCGGCGCACCCGCCGGGCCACCGCGGCCCGCATCACACCCCCTTGGCGAGGCTCGCGCTGGACCGGTCGCCGACGAGCAGGGCGATCAGGCCCTTCACGACGGACACTCCGGCCGCGGCGCCCGCCGTCGCGGCGGTGTACCACATGGAGCCGTTCAGCGGCTGGGTGACGACCAGGCCGCCGACGAACCCGCCGAGCGCGGACGACAGGACGCGCTCGGTGAGGTCGCGGGCGAAGGTCTTCGCGTTCTTCTCGATGGTGCCGAGCGGGGGCAGGTTGATGTCGCTCATCAGCTCTCCTTGGTGGTGGTGTCGCCGACGGTGACGTCGACGTGGATGACGGCGTCGGCGATGGCCTTCTGGACGGCGGCCACGACCTGGGCGGTGTCGACGCCGGGGTGGGCGTCGCTGAGGGCCTTGGCCAGGGCGCTGATCGCGGCGGTCTGCGCGGTCTCGGTCGCCACGAGCCGCTGCACGGTCTCGTATGTGCTGACGAGGTACTGCCGCATGTCGACCTTGTCGGTCGACCCCTTGAAGGCCCAGTTCGTGCGTGCGTCGGTGGCGCTGAAGGTCATCTCGTTGTCCTCCGGGGTGGTGGGATTCCAGCTCGCCGGGTGGGCGAGCCGGGTGGCGACAGCGGCCCGGAATTCGGCCATGCCGAAACCCGGGTCCGGCTTCCAGTCCGACCATTCCTTGTGGCCGATCACGGACTTCTCGGACCAGCCGTGGGCGCGGCAGATCCCGGCCGCCCAGCGGACCGCCTGGTCGTACTGCGCGGGTGGCCAGGGGTCCGCGCCGTCACCCCGGTTGGAGCACTCCAGGCCGTAGAAGCGGGCGTTGCCGTCGACCGCGCCCGCGCTGCCTTCGTGCTGGTGCGGGGCAGGCGGCGCCGTCGTGAAGCTCTCCGCCTGGACGGCCGCGAGGACGGCGGGGTCTCCGCCGCCCGCGTGGTTGGCGCGCCCGGCCGAGGTCAGGGTGAGCGTGCCGCCCTTGGCGAGGTAGGCGTGCGCGCACGGGCCCGGCAGATCCGCCCGTCCCGCCCAGACGATCTCCCCGTCCGACGGCGCGGTGCCGCCCGTGTGGTGGATGATCAAGCCGTGCACCGGGCCCCACGCCCCGTGCCCGGCCCGGTCATGCGTGCGCCAGCCCGGATGCTCCACCACGCGCACGCCCTCCGCGCGCAGAGCGGCCAGCATCTGATCAGCGGTCAGCGGTACGGCCATTCGCCCTCCCAGGGCATGACGAAGCCCCCGCCGGTCGACGGGGGCTCAGGGGGTGGTGGTCAGGTGCCGGGGTCTGGCGGCGGGGCGTCCGGACCCGGCACGGACGGCGCGGGGTCGGGTTCCGGGGCCGGCGGCGACGGGTCAGTCGGCGCGACCGGCATCAGCGGCCCGTCAGGCCAGACCAGATCAGGTGGTGTGCTCACGTGGTCCTCAGCTCTGGATGGTCGACGCGGTGTAGAAATTGGCCCTCAGCGCGCCTGTCCCGGCCGTACGGCGCCCGGCGACAGAGACGGCGATCTGCTGCATGTGGTCGTATGCCGTCAGATCGGCGGTGAAGGTGAAAAAGTTGCCGCTCGTGGTGACGGCCTGGGCGGCGCCGACAGCGGTCCCGCTGATGGTGAGCTGGAGCTGGCCGGTCGTACCGGCGGTGTCCGTCGCGGCAACGACGACGACGGCGGCCTTGGGCTGCTGTTTGTAGATCTGCCCGACCAGGAGATCGGCCATCGTGGCGCTCGTCGTGCGGGGCCAGTAGTCCCAGCCGGTGCCGAGCGCGGGCGCGAGCGTGAAGGGAATGTAGGGGCGGGCCACGCCGACGCCCGATGCTGCGTCGTCGGAGACGACGATGTTCCCTGCCCGGTCCCAGAGCGCCACGAACTGTGCGAAACCGCTACCACTGGGATTCGCGTACAGACTCAGCGCCAGCGTGCCGTCCTCGCGCCGGATGAAGAATGCCTGCTGCGGCGACCCGTCAGGGTGAGCGTAAGCCGCACTGCTGATCGCGCCGCTGTCGAGCACCCGCTGACCGCCCGGCGTCTCCGTCGCGAGTCGCCCGCCTTTGGTGATCTTCAGGCCGCCTGCACCGATCGCGGCTGACTCCAGCCGCCTGCCCGCGCGCAGTTCGCTCAGCTCGCGGCGGAGGTCGGCCACCTGGCGGGCGAGCGTGGTGAGGTCGGGCGGGAGCTGGTCCGCGGGTGTGGGCATCAGTCCTCCTGTACGAGGATGGGCGTGATCGTGTCGGCGCCGGGGTCGAGCTGCCAGGACCAGCAGCGGGCGACGACGTCCGCGCCGCGGGGGTGGCGCGGGGAGTGCTCGACCGCGAGGCGGACGCTGTCGCCGAGGACGAAGTCCCGGCCGATCCTCGGCGCCCTGCTCGCGGTGGCCTCCAGGCTCCACACCTGCGAGCCGAGACGCATGAGCGCGAGCGAACTGGCGGCGTGCGCGTTGAGCTGGGCCGGGTCCGTGACGCCCTGCGCGGGGGTGTACCGGTAGGTCCAGCGGCACCATCCGGCCGCGATCAGATCGACAGCCGAATACGGCGACGACGACAGGCGGCTCGTGCCCTCGCCCTCGCCCCTGGCCACGATCACATTCGAGCCCTTGCCCTGCTCGTACGACTCGGCGAGCACGTAGTTGGACACGGCACCGGGGAAGTCGAAGGTGCCCTCGGGAGTCTGCGTCTGGGTGCCGATCGCGGCGCGGATACGGACCGGCAGCACGAACCCGTTGTGCTCGGTGTTCCAGGCGACGTCGACCGTCATCTCAGGCCCGCCCTGCATGGCCATCAGCTCCTGTGCGGCCGACAGGCACGTGCGGTCGTCAGAGTCCGCGACGGAGTAGCCCATCTGGACACCGGTCGCGACGGAGTCCAGGACGAAACACGGGCCGTCGGTGAACGCGGAGGCCATGACGGCGGCCATGACGGTCGCCTGGTCCTGGCCCACCATCGCGATGTCGCCGGTGTACCGGCGGTCGAAATACGCCTCAGGTGTCACCATTTGCAGGTCGACGGTGTCCGCGCTGCCGCCTGCGCGGGTGAGGATGATGCCGGGCCAGACCGGGGTGTCCGTCGCCGTATCGACGGCGACCAGCATGCACAGCCCGTCGGTCGTGGCCTCTTCCCAGCCGCGGGGTGCGCCCGCCAGCGCCAGCGACGCGGCACCTGTGGTGACCGTGCCCAGCTTGCGGCCTAGCGGCTGCGTCGGGGTGACCGCGGGCAGCTCCTCGATGATCCCGCCGCTTTTCAAGTCGCAGCCGTACCATGCCAGTTCGACAGGATCGGCGGTCGGCCCGAAGTCCGGGGCGAGGTCGGCGGCGAGAAGGTCAGAGGTCATAGGACTGGCCGTCCATGCAGAACCAGCTCGTTTGGGCGGGGCTGGCGGCGCCGAAAACGCTCATGACCCCGGCCGTGTCGATCTCGATCCGGCTGATGCCCGACGATGTCGAGTTGAAGCCCCTGGTCACCGGGACGGTGCGGAGCACGCTCGGCCTGAAGCCCACGGGAATCGTTGCGAAAGTCGCCTGCGTAGTCACATCCGTCGTGCACTTCATGCTGCCCCGCAGCTCTACGCGCTGCACGCCGTCCACCGTGCGGAGCCGGTACTGCGCCTTCTGCAAGGTGCCCTGGGGGGAGGTGAATCCGCTGCCTGGCGTGAGGTCGATATACGGCACGCTGAGCACCTTCTGGTAGGTGTCCCACGAGGTGCCGGACCAGACCTTCAGGTCGGTGCCGTCGTGCCACGCCTGCCCCACGTAGGGGCTCGCGGGTGCTGTCACGGCGGGCAGAATGCCGCCCGGTGCGACGGTGTACGGGCGGACTGTCGTGGACACGGAGGCGGCGCCGCCGCCAACCGGCGGCACGGTGATCGTCGCCAATGGCATCCAGATCTGCGGGGCTGGCGGCGTCGGGGCGACACCCGCACCGGGGGTGCCCGCGAGGTACACCGGCTCACCGCCGTAGAGGCCGCTGCTGTCGACCGCGTCGTCGTACACCCGCAGATAGACCAGGTCGATCCTGGCCAGCGTCGCGTGGGCGGCGGTCAGGGACGCGGCCGTCGCGGTGGCGCTGGGCATGCCCGCCAGATACACCCCGCGGGTCGACTGGTAGATCGCGGCGAGCCCCGCGGACACACTGATGGTCGATCCGGCGAGGGTGACGGTCAGGCCGGTGTCACCGGGCCGGACGCCGGACCGGCCGGTGAGGGCGCCGCCCGCGGCCATCGTGTGCATCAGGTGCCCGCGGCGGTCCTGGGCCGCGGCGTAGGTGAGCTGGTCGACGTACAGCGGTGCAATCGAGTTCGTGGCCATCGGCGGCCCCCTTTCAGATCCAGGCGGAACGCCAGCGCACGGTGAGCGCGGCGGTCGCGGTGTAGGTGGCGGCAACGAAGCGGAAAGACACCAGCGCCTCCGGCGGAATGACGGGCCAGCCCAGCGGCACCGCGAGGAACCGCCGGCGGCTGACGTTGCCGTTGAGCATCACCGACTTGGCGTCGACGTCGATCACGAGCTGGTCGCCGAGGCTGAGGTCCTGGCTGTAGGTCATCGGCCGGACGCTGCCGTCGGGCATCTGCGCCAAGACCGCGGGCTGGCTGACGGGGCCGTCAATCACGAGCACCGGCCGCGTCTCGAAGCTGCCGAGATTGGCGCAGTCGACCTGCCCGCTGACCGTGACCGCGTTGAACGCCAGCGGGTACGTCCGGGGATAGGTCATGCCGCCCGTGGTGATCGGCAGCATCGTCGTGCCGGACTGCGCCACAGTCGCGTACCTGCGCGGATCGTCCGCCGTCATCATCACGCTGTACGTCGCGGCGACGTCCGTCTCGTACTTCCACAGCGGTTTCGCGGACCGGTGCGCGAGCGCCTGCTTCGGCGTCTGCTCGTAGACCACCACCGTGGTGTCGCTCAGGCTCGCCGCGGAGAGCAGGCGCTCCCGCGCGTCGTCGAGCGCTGCCGGATCCGGCGCAACTACCGTCCCGGCTAGCGTGATCGGACGCTCGCCCAGATAGCGGGCCCCCGACCAGGCACCATGGTCACCTTCGCGCTGCTGCACCTGGGCCCGGATCTCCGGGGAGTCCCAGCCGTCCAGCGTCTGGAGGACCCAGGCGACCCCAAGCTCATCCACCCCGCCAAGGGGGATGGGCCCGAGGTCGGCCCTGAGCCCGTCCAGACCGGTGCCCGGTACGTACATCGCGCCCCCCTATCCGACGAAAATGAGGTGGCGGGCGATGTCCGCGGCCTGCTCGCCTGCGGTCTGCTTGGCGCCGTGCAGGTGCACCTCCGTGTGATGAGTGACCGGCCCGGCCTGGGCCTGCTGCTGCCCACCGCCACCCGCGTACCGGCCGGCGGGCACGAGCGTGTAGCCCATCCCGGCTGCCGTCTGCGCGAGCAGCGCCGCCGACCGCGCCGACCCGTTCCAGGGGATCCACGACTCTGCGGCCCCCGCCTCGGCGGCGAGCACGGCGGTGGGCCGGGTGAGGATGCCGCCGCGGGCCATGGCGGTCACACCGCCCTGCTGCGCCCACTGGGCCAGGAACGTCGTCTTGTACTCGGCCGGGAGGCTGTTGAGCTGGCCCATCATCCGGGGCACCAGGGCCTGGATCGTGGCCGTCGTGAGTCCGGCTGCGAGCAGCTCGGCGTACCCGCGGCCAGCACCGCCCCGAAGTGTGCTGAGCAGCACCAGCGAGTTGGCGAGGTCGTCGCCGGTCAGCACCGCGCCCGCCGACTTCACCGTGCTGTTGGCCGCCGCCGCCTTGCTCGTCGACCCCGCAGCCTCGTGGGCGAGCGCCTGCGCCGCCGCATCCCCCTGCGCGGCCAGGGCCTTGGCGAGGTCGCCGTACCCCTCGCCCGCGAGCTTCTGGAGATCCGCCGCGAAGGTGGCGTTGACCTTCGTGCTCGCGTTGACCTGGGCGTTGAAGTCGGCGAGGCTCGCCTTCGCGATCCCGGCCTGCTTCAGCAGCTTGTTGCTGATGTCGGCGAACTGCTTGTTGTTCGCCTTGGCCAGGGCCTGCACGAGGGCGTACCCGTCCTCGCCCATGGACTCCAACACACCGGACAGCTCCTGCCCGCCACGCGTGGCAATCTTGGTCAGGCTCGCACGCCAGGCGTTCGTGGCCGCCACGCTCTTGGTGAGCTGCGACTGATACGCGCCGAGGTTGAAGCCGGTCGGGGCCTTCGCACCCTTGGCGACACCGAGCGCCGCATCGGCGCTGTAGACCCCGGACTTCGCCGTGGCGACCGCATTGCGGGCGGTCTTGACGTCCGTCCTCTCCTTGTTGACGCTCGCCGTCGCCGCCTTGTTCGCCTTCGCCGCCGCGGCACGCGCGTTGGTCAGCCGGTCCTCGGCCGCCGCCAGCTGGGCGGCCGTGTGATGGCGGGAGCGGACGCGGTCGAGGTTGTCCTCGGCCTGGCCGACCCTTCGCGCGCCATCCCTGCGGATCTGGCTCGCCTTGGACTCCGCCGCCGCGAGCTGCTTCGACTGCGTCGCGAAGGCCGCCGACGCCGTCGTCAGCGTCTTCCACGCCGCCTGGAGCTTCGCGAGGGCCGCGTTGTAGCGGTCCATCGCGTCGCCCGTGCCGCCGAGCGTCGGGCTCGCCGTCGGCGTGTAAGCGATCCCGCCGTCCGCGAAGCGCTGCACCCCGCCGCCGACGACACCACCGTTGGCCATGCGCAGCGCTGAGCCGTACCGGCCCCACGAGTTGAGCTGCTTGATCACGCCCGCCGAGCCGAGGCCGGAGAGCAGCCCGAGCTTTTTCACGGCCTCGGGCACCAGGACGCCCTCGCCGCGGCTGAGCATCGTCGGCACGCTGTCGACGTGCGGCTGATACCCCGGCACGAACAGACCGTTGGCCGCGTGCTTCATGCCCACGATGCCGCCGTCCGCGCGGCCGTCGAGGTTGATGATGTTCTTCGCGGTCCGGCTGTCGAGCTTGCCCGACTTGACCTGCTGCTCGATCGTGATCCGCAGCGTCTTGGACTTCAGGTCGTCGAGGCGGGCCTTCAGGGCGCGCAGGGCCGCATCCTGCTTGCTGGTCGGCACGGAGATCTTGACCGTGCCGTTCGGCAGGTGCGTGACGTTGAACCCGAACTGCTTCAGGCTCTTCTCGCCTGCGGCCGTGAGCGCCTTGACCGTGATCGACTTGTCCTTGGTCTTGGCGAGCTTGTCCTGGATCGAGGCGAGCTCCTTGCTGGACTCGTCCTTCACCTTCACGGCCGTGGTGACCTGGCCGGGCACCCTGGCGTACGACTTGAGCAGCCCGTCGACGGCCTCCTTTTCGAAACCCTCCTGGAGCATCTGCTGCTTCAGGATCGCGATGTACTCGGCGAGCGCCTTGTTGCCAGCCTCCACGCTGTCCTTCTGAGTGGCGACGGCCTTCGCGTGATCCATGGCCGACTTCGCCGCGTCGAGGAACGCGGATTTCACCTTGCGGCCCTTGTCGGTGGTGACATCGAGCGAGAGCCCGTTGTCCTTGACCTCCTGACGCATGTCAGCAAGGGACTGCCGGAAGCCGATCTCGCTCGTCGCCACGTCGATGTTGACGCCGTTCAGGGCGTCGAGCGCGCCTGCCAGCTTCTCGGCCTGCGTGGTGGTGTCCCGCAGGCTGTCCGCCGTTGCGTCCGACTGGTCGGCGAGTGCCTTCTGGCTGCCGGTGGCGAGCTTCTGCTGGGTGTCGGTCTCGGTCAGCGCCTTGGCGTACCCCGGCAGCAGGCTGCGGAACTTCGCGGTCGACGTGCCGCCCTTCTCCGCCTCGGCCGCGTAGACCTTGAAGGCTTCAGCGGCCTTGTCGCTGGCACCGTTGGCCACCAGAGCCGACAGGGCCTTGTCGAGGGCGGTGATCTTGTCCTTGGCCTCCGTCAGCGACCCGACCTTCGACCCGGTCAGGCCAAGGTGTCCGACTGACGAGGCGACGTCGTCGAGCCGGTTGAGGGTCGAGGGGTGCGCGATGCGGGCAACGGCGTCGCCGAAGCCGTCCAGTTCCTTGCCTGCCGCGCCGGTTTTCTTGCCGGTGTCGGCGAGGTCGATCAAGCTGTTGGTGAGCTTGTCGACGTCCGGCGCGGGCTTCTTCATCGCGTTGGTCAGCTTGTCCGACGCGATCGTCAGCGCGGTCAGGACGCCGACGACCAGGCCGAGACGCCCCAGCCCTGACATCAGCGTCTTCGTGCGGGCAGCGGTCAGACCGAGGCTGACCAGTTCTCGCCGTACGGCCATGATGCGAGGGAGCATCAGCAGCAGACTCGCCGCGACCAGGCCGCTCACGCCGACCATGCCGCCCAGGACCGTCACGGTCTTCTGCGTGCTCGGAGACAGCTCGGAGTACCAGCGCACGGCGTCGGCGAGGGCCTTGGCCATGTCCCGCAGCACACCGTTGGCCGCACTGCCGGACTGGATCAGTGCCGTCTCCAGGACGCTCTTGAGGCGGACCAGGTCACCCGACAGGTTGTCGGTCTGCGTGGCCGCGTACCGGGTGGCGTAGCCCTGGTCGGCAGACGCCTTCGTCCACGTGTCGATCCCGGCCGCCCCGGCCTCGGTGACGATGGTCGCGGCGCGGATCGCGTCCGAGCCGAAGATGACGCCCATCGCCGCGTTGCGGGCCTCGGGCGTCAGCGAGCCGAAGGACTTCTGCATCCGGGCGGCGGTCTCGGAGAGACCGACGAACTGCCCCGCGCTGTCGTACGCGCTGAACCCGAGCTTGTCCATCATGTCCCGCGCCTCTTGGGACTGCGGGGTCAGACGCATCAGCATCGTCTTGAGGCTGGTACCGGCGTCGCTTCCGACCAGCCCGTTCTGCGCGAAGAGGGCGAGGCTGCCCGCGGTCTGCTCCAGGCTCAGGCCGGTCTGATGTGCCAGAAGGCCGGACTGGGAGAAGGCGAGCGCCATGCCGTGGACATCCGTCGCGGACTTGCCCGCAGCTGCGGCGAGGACATCGGCGATGTGCGCCATGTCCTTACCGGACAGCCCGAAGCTGTTCATGGCCTTCGCCGCGACGACCGCGGAGTCCGCGACGTCCATATCCCCGGCCGCGGCCAGCGACAGAGTGCCGCGCAGGGCGCCCCCGAGAATGTCGGAGGTCGAGACGCCAGCTTTGGCCAGCTCGGTGATGGCGTCCGCGGACTGGGTGGCGCTGAACTGCGTGGACGCACCCGCCTGGAGTGCTGCCGCCCGCAACTTCACCAGCTCGGCCGACTCAGCCTGTGTCGCGGCCTTCACGCCGGACATGGCCTTCTCGAAGCGGCTGTTGGCGTAGACGGCCAGGCCGAACGCGGCGACCAGGAGCAGTGACGCGGACCGCGCGCCCTTCAGCGATCGCTCGGACGCGGCGGCACCGGTCGCGACCCGCGACCCCATGGTGGTGGCCGCGGTGCCGATCCGCCCGAAGGTGCCCACCGTGCCCGCGGCAGCCGCCGCCGTACGCGCGTCCGCCCGGGCGGCAGCCGCGGCGGCTGCGTCCGCCGCCCTGGTGGCGCCGCGGGCGGCCAGCGCCGACGACGTCGACACCCGTGCAGCCGCAGCGGCAGCACTCGCGGCAGCAGCCTGGGACGCGGTCGCCGCCTCGCCAAGCGCGAGCCGCGTCGCCAGCGACAGCCGGGCCGTGCCCGCCGCGGCGCTCGCGGTGGCCGCAGTCATGCCGGTGGACACCTGGGTGACGGCCGTGGCCGCCCCGGTGAGGGCCTGCCGCTGCGTCACCAGGGTGCGGGCGACGGCGGCACGGGAGGCAGCAGCGGTGACGTCCAGGCCAGCGAGCGAGCCGGTCGCGGCGGTCGTCGCGGCCCGGAAGGCGGCCGGGATGGTGCCCGCGGCGGTGGCGATCTGCCGGGTGGCCGCTGCCGTTGTGGCGGCGCCCTGGGTGGTCGCCGCTGCTGCCGCGCCCGCGGCCTGGGTCGTGGTCGCCGCAGCAGCTGTTGCGGCGGAAGCCGAACCGGTGGCCGCCGCCGTGGTGGCAGCAGCGGCCGTGGCCGCGGCCTGCGTAGTCGACGACGCGGCAGCCGCAGCGGCTGCCGCCACCTGCCGGGTCATGGCGGTCGTCTGCCGGGCCAGGGCCTGACTCGACAGCGTCGCCGCGGCGTCGAGGCGGCCCATGGACGCCTCGCCCTGCCGGGCCATGTTGGTGAAAGTCCCGGCCACGGCCGCCGCGGTGCGCTGCGCTGCCCGGTCTGCGGTGGTGGCCGCGGCCGTCGCACTGGATGCGAGCGCCCGGTTGGAGGCGTCGGCACGGGTTGTCCCGGCCGCCCAGCCGGAGGTGTCGAGTACGAGCCGGGTCCGTACGACGCGGTCGACCATGGCCACCTCCCGCTATTCAGTTAGGTCCGCTTCTGGATCAGGACGTGCATGGCGGTGGTGTTGCCGTTGTTCTTCTGGTGGGCCGCGACCCGTTGGGCGCCGGCCGTGCAGGCGTGGCACCGCACGACTTCGGCCGTGTAGCGCTCTTCGGCCGCCGCAGCGGTCGTCTCCGACCAGGGGTGCCCACAGTCGGGGCAGACGTCGGCCTCGACCTGCGCCAGGGCCAGCGCCCACGCGCGGTCCTCGTCGGTCCACAGCGGCTCACCGGGCGCGGGCATCGGCCGCCCCAGGAAGATCGACCTCGGGACGCCCCATGCCCGCGCGGCGGTCAGCTCAGCTCGGTGCTGGCCGCCAGGATCGCGGAGGCGCTCACAGAGAAAGGGACGGAGGTGGCCGTCGCATTCACCTCGAAGGCGCAGTTCTCCAGATCCTCGCGCTGGCCCGTGTTGAGCACTGCGTACAGGGCGGCGCACTGCTCGGCTGTCATCGCGGGCTCGTAGCACGACGCGACCACACACGCGGGCCCGAAGGTGGCCGGATCCCACCGCTGCGTCTTGTCCGCGCTCGGGTGCGCGGCCACCAGATCCGACCACTCCTCAGCGCCGAGCGCACGCATCTTGAACTCGACAGCGGAGCCCGCGATGCGCTTGCGGGCCGCCTCGATCTTCTTCGCGATCTCGGCGGCCGGGCTCCGGTCGGCCATGCTGGTCGGCGCCCATGCGTCGCCGGACAGGTCTGCCAACTGGCGTTCCAGGCGCGCCACCTCGGCCGCTTCCTTGCCCGCCAGGTAGAGCGTGACGGAGTCCTCGCGGAGGCTGGCCTTCTTGATGATGTCGGTGATGTTCGGCATCAGGCAGCCACCGCATCCGGCACGGCCGGCGTCTCAAGCTTCATCGGGCTGGTGAACTTCGCGACCGAGTTCGCTTCCGGCGCGATGTTCATCCGCTCGCCGCAGATCACCGGGTAGATCTCGATCTCCTGGCCGGTCGCGAAGGCGTCCTCGTAGGGCAGGCCCCGGCGGACGATCAGGATGCCGGAAACCCCGTACTTCAGGGTGTTGAAGGGGGCCAGTTCCTGAAGGGTCGTGCCCTTCTTGCAGGTGAGGCTGACGTCCCAGCCGACGCGGCCGACGGTGTTCGTGTCCTGCCGCGACGCGAGCGAGCCGGTCGGCACGTCCGCGGTCGTCGGGTCCGTTTTCAGTCCGTCCGGGGTGACGCGGTCGGTCCAGTCCGCCGCCGCGTTCAGCTCGGCGACGGGCGGCGCGGTCAGGCTGGACAGGCTCGTGGCCCAGCAGACCTTGGTGTTGCCGTCACTGATGAGATCCATCTCGGGTGCCTCCTCGGGGCATGAAAAAAGCCCCGGTCAGGGGCCGAAGGTGTGCGGGCAGGGTGCGGTCAGACGCGGTAGGCGCCGACGGTGACCGTGGTCACGCCGGAGTAGGTGATGCTCGCCAGGCCGTCCGCGGGGCTGGCGTTCAGGTCCGCGTAGATCGGGATCTTCTTCGTCGCGGACGCGGCGATCGTCACCGTACGGTCGGCGGCGGCCTGCCCCCGGACGCTGGCGTACGACGGGATGGTGACGGTGATCGAGCTGCCGCCGCCGTTGGTGATCTCGACGAACACCCGGTCGCCGATGGGCCTGACCTTGTCGCCGCCGACGGCCGCGTTGCTCGTCGAGTTGAGGGTGCCAGCGGCACTGATCGAGGTCGGGGTGAGGGTGGCCATGATGGTCTCCGTTCAGGCGGGGATGGACGTGAGCCGGTACTGCACCGGCACGAAATAGAGCGGCGGCGTCACACCGTCGTCGCGTTGGACGGGCGGGCCACCCTGCTCTTCCGTCCGCCAGGTGCCGCGGCCGGCCACGGTGAGCCGGACGGCCAGCACCTCGCGCACCCGGTCGGCAACCCACAGGGCCCGCTCGGGGGTCGGCCCGACCGAGGTCACCTGGACCGCCAGGACCAGGCCCGTACGGTCGTCGGCGAGAGACGCCACCGTGGCCCGGCCGGGCGAGACATACAGGGCGACGTAGAGCCGGTTCTCGGGGATCGGGTCGGGGGCGCCGCCGTCCCCGACCGCGATGGGACCGGTCGCCCGGTCGGCGAGCGGCGCCAGGGCGGCCCTTATGGCGTTGTAGTGGGGCAGGGCCAGCGGCGGGACGGCGGTCACAGGTCCAGCGCCGTCTGTGCGAGAGCATCGACGGCCGCCTCAAAGCGCGGCTCCTCGTCATCGAGGGCCCGGCCGCCGTCGTTGTGACCGGCCTGGGTCGACGTGCCGAACTCCAGAATGTTGCCGAGCGGCCCCTGCGTCCGGTCCTTGTCCGGGCCGATCTCCGCCTCAATGAGTCCAGGCGCCTCGGTGACGTCGTACGAGATCGAGCGCGGGTAGTGCGGGGCGTGGTGGCCCGAGGACTCCTGCGCGTTGGCAGCCCAGCCCGTCTTGATGTTCAGGGCACCCTTGGAGACGATTGCGCGGGCCTCGCGCTGCACCGCCGCCTCGGAGGCCGCGATGGCGGCGTTCATCGCCTCCAGTTCGCTCAGGTCGATGCCCACGGTCACACCTCCCTGTCTTCCGCGTAGATCCGCCAGGCGGTCGCGAGACTGCCGAACTGGCGACCGGTGACGTACAGGACGGCGCCGACCGCGAGCCGGGGGTCGGCGGCGGCCAGCAGCAGCACCTCGTCGCCCGGCCGGATCACCTCACCGGGCGGCACGGTGGTCGCCCAGGGCACAGCCACCTCGTAGTCCCGCAGCCGCAGCTCGGCCTCCCCCGACTGCACCTCGGTGCCCTGCGTGGCCTGCAAGGGCTTGACCCGTGCGATGCCCTCGTACAGCACCAGGTCGGCGCCGGGCGTCTCCCCGCCCGTGGCCTGGTCGAAAACGGGCGGGCCCGGACGGTGGATGCGGATGGTGTCGCCGGCCGCCTTCATCAAGCCCTCGTGCGCGTTGCGGGCGCGCGCCAGGACTGCTGCCAGGTCCCTCACGAGATCCCCCACTGCGGTCCTGCGAACGCGGTCCGGATCGTGTCTGCCTCGCCGTCCAGCAGCGAGGCGCGGGCGTCCGCGAGGGTCTCGGCGTAGTCGTCGATGCTGCGCTGCCTCAGCATCTCCGGGTTGATCAGGCAGCGTTTGACCGCGTCGCACGCCACCGACACCGCGACCTGGAATCCGATGTCTCCGCCGTCGAGGCCGTGCGAGTAGGTGACCGTCACCGGCCCCAGCCACAGCCCCCATGGAAGCCGGTCCAGGCTGACCCCGCCGTCCCAGGCCCACTCGGTGCCGCCCAGGCCAGCCACCGCGGTGACATCGCGGACGGGGCGCTGCGGCAGCCGAAGCCGACCGGTACCGGACCCCCGCAGCGTCACCACGTCGTCATCGACCCGGCTGATCTGCTGATACCCGGCCGCCGCCCGGATCAGATTCGAGGCGTCGGCGAGCAGCCGGCTCGCCTGCGCCCTCTCCATGTCGCTGAGGTCCCAGCTCACCCGCTCGTTCAGATCGTCGGCGGTCGCGAACGGGGGCAGTGGCGCCACGGCTCAGCTCCCGTACTGCGTGATCAGCTCCGCCTTGGTGGCCTTCTCGATCTCGGCGTGCACGGCCGGGTCGTTGTCGACCTGCGTCAGCGCATAGGCACGCCAGTCGGCAACCTGGGCGGACTGCGGCGGACGCTTCACCTCGTCGTTGCCGTCGCTGACCTTCTCGTGCCCCTCGGGCTCGGCGGCCGGGGCGGTCGGCTGGTGGCCGCCGCCGGGCAGGCCCGGCGCATACACCTCCGGGCCGTGGGGGTCAGCGTCTCCGGCGCCGACCGGCGGACGGAAGTCGCTCTCGTGCGGGTCGACGGCGGCGTCGCGGGCGGGGGCGCCTACGGTCTGGGTGGTGACGTCGCGCGGGTCGATCGGTGCGGGCGCCGGACCGGCTGCGACGGGGTTGGTGCGCTCGTCGTCGACCAGGTACCCGGCGCCCCGGCAATAGCCGATGATCGCCGGGTCGTCGGTCTCGGCGAGACCGTCCACGAAGTGGAGGCCGCCAGGCCCGTCGCCGGTGAACCCGGCCACGGGGGTCTCGATGCGTGCCATGTCGACGTTCCTCTCAGGCGGACTTGATGTTGCGCAGGACCGCGGCGGCCTTGGTCGCCTTCAGGACGACGGCGGCCGGGCCGAGTTCGACCTCGCCGGTCTTGACCGCACCGGAGGTGGTGAAGTCGGGCAGCCACTGCTTGACGAGCGGGCGGCCGGCCATCGAGACGCCGTGGAATCCGTCCAGGCCGAAGCGCACGGCGTACAGGTCGCCGAGGTTGGTGATGTTGCCGCCCGCTCCGGCGCCGTCGGGGTCGCGGGTGACGAGGCTGATCACGTCGGTGTTGGACCCGGCCTTGGTACCGAGGTCGACCAAGGGGATGCCGTTGTATCGGTCAATGGGGCGGCCGAAAGCATCCTGGGTCTTGTCGTACTGGTCGGCCCAGACCGCGAGAGTCTTGAACGCCGCCAGGGTCTTCTTCGGCCCCATGATCGCGCCCGGCGCCTCGTCCATCGCGGACAGCCAGGCGTCCACGTGCCGGAGCTGCACCATCGCGGACGCCTTGTCGGTGACCGCGGTCCAGTCGAGGTAACCGAGGGTCACGCCGTTGTTCAGCGGCAGGTACTCGGTCGAGCTGCCGGTGAGAATCTTCGACAGGCCGTCGAAGCCGCTCGCGTCCACGGCAGTGTCGCCGTTGATCACAGCGTCGGCGAACTTCGCGCGGGTCGCCTTGATCTTCTGCTGCATCTGGAGCGTGGTCTCCGCAGCAGCCGCGATGCCGTCGAGGACCCGGTCGATCTGGAACGATCCGCCGAGCGGCTTGAGGTCGACGGTGTACCGCTGCTTGGTGACCTCACCGGGCGTGTACTCGGAGTTGATCGCGCGGAAGGCGGCGTCGGCCTGGGTGATCAGCCGCTGGTATCCGTAGGTGAGGGTGGCGCCGGAGCCTGCTTGGTTCACGACGTCGTCGAACGTCATGCTGTCCAGCAGGAATGACGACTTCTGGAACTCGTCGATCACCTGGACGTCGATGTCGTCGGTCGCGTTGAGCTTCGCCTGGGCGAGCGTCACGGGCATGGTCTACTCCTCATCAGCCGGACTTGCCGGCGAGCTTGGCGGCGACGGCCTCTTCGAGGCTCTTCGCGGACTTCTTGGCTGGCTTGCGGGCGCCGCCGTCGGCGCCGCCCTGGAATCGCCGGCCGCCGGTGTCCGTCGCGGACTTCGCAGCCAGGTAGGGCTCGTCTTCGAGCAGCTCATCGATGAGCTCGGTGATCGCCTCGCGGTCGGGACGGCCCTTGTCGTTCTTCGGGACGTCGGACAGGTCCAGCAGCCGGGCGGCAAGCTGGGGATTGGCCAGACGGCCGGCCGCTGCCGCGATCGCCGCGGACTCCACACGGTCAGCCCAGACCTCGGCCTGGGCCTCCTCGCGGGCCTGCCGCCGGATCTCCTCCTGGTCGTCGTCCTTGCCACCCTCGCCGTCCTTCGCGGCCGGCTTCTTGGTGCTGGCCGCGCCCTTGAGCGTGCGGTTTTCAGCCTTCAGCGTGCGGTTCTCCCTGCGGAGCGTCCGCAGCGCTTTGCGGCCCTTCTCGCCGAGGTCGTCGTCTCCGTCGTCGTCCTTGTCCTGGTCGTCGCCGTCGCGGTCGTCGTCCTGGTCGTCGTCGGAGTCGTCGTCCTTACCCCCCTCGTCGTCCGCTCCGTCGTCATCCCCGCCGTCGTCGCCTCCGTCGCCGCCGTCCTTGTAGAAGAACGGCGAGAAGGGGCCGACGGGGTAGGGGTGGGACCAGCCGGGCCCGTCGAGGGTGAGCAGGTAGCGGGGCAGGCGGGTGTCGAGCATCGCGCTCTCCTGTGTGGTGGTGGGGCAGCGTCGCGCCGCCCGGGTCAGCGGAAGTAGCCGAAGCGCCGCAGCATGGCCACGGCTTCCTCACGGGTGTCCGCGAGGCGGTAGATCTCCTCCGGCATCAGCCGGGGCGCCCGCAGTTGGAAGCCACGGCCGGAGGCGGGCACGAGGCCGCGGTCGATCGCCCGCTGCCGCTCAGCCCGGTAGAAGCTGCCGCGCCGGGTGGTGCCCTCGCGGGTGGCCAGCACCCGGCGCCCGTAGGCGTCCGCGGTGTAGACCGCGCCTTTGCGGCGGACGTTGACCACCGAGCTGATGTCGGCGCCGTCCCGGATCGCCTGCGCACCGGCCAGGCCGAACGTCGCGTCCTGCTCGGCGACCGTCAGCTTCCGGAAGTACTGGTCGGGGTCGATGTGCGCCGCGTGCTGGCCCTCGATCGTGGGCTCGTTGACGCACTGGCAGTGCGGATGCCGCTTGAACGCCTGCGTGGTGTGGAACACCAGGCCGGCCAGGATCACGCAGCGCGAGCAGGCGCCGGGGCTGATGACGCGCACGTAGCCGGTCGCGGTCCGGTTGCCGATGATGCTCACACCGGCCGCCGACCGGCCCGCGTCCGCCGTCTCGCTGCCGATGATGCGCAGCAGCTCGTACCGGCCTGCCTGCATCGCCTGCTGCTCGCCGACCCCGGCCGCGATGTTGGTCAGGACCGTGATGCGCGGCTGGTCGAGCAGTGTGACCAGTGAGCGGCCGTCAGCAGCCCATCCGGCGAACGCGCTGATGTTGAGCTGCCCGGCCGGGCGGGACGTGCCGCCCAGCTCGGTCACCGCGTCCTCGACGTACTCCTGGGCGCCGGCCGCGGACGCCTGCTGAGCCGCGACGAGCAGGGCCACCATCTGGGCGGCGATCGCTCGCCACGACGCCGTAATCCTGCCGGGGCGTACTTCGTGCCACAGCACGTCGGCCGCCCGCACCGTGCGCAGCGCGAGAGCCCGCTGCCTGGCCGCCCGGGTCTCGGCGGCCCTGGTCGGCGCCGGCATCAGGCGGCGGCCGGCTCGGGCACCGGATCGCCTCCGGTGCCCCCGCCCGTGATGTCGTCGACCCCGCCGAACGCCAGCGCCCTCGCGGCGCGGTCGGCATCCTGCTGGAGCATGACCTCCATGCGGTCGATCTGCGTCGGCGTGTATCCGGCGTCCTCCATGAGCTGCCGCCACGGCACCCCGAGCGTCTTCTTCTTCGTCAGCGCGTCCATCATCTGTGCCTCGGACCGGTACGCGACGTTGGCCCAGATCGTCTCGGCTAGCGGGTTCATGCCGCGCTTGCGGTCGTCCTTGACCAGGAACGCAAGGCGCATGACCTCTTCCCAGTCCTCGCCGAGGAAGGTGGTCTTGTCCCTGGACTTGCTGACCAGGGCGGTCTCCGCCGCGGTCATCGTGTCGGCCGCGACATTCTCGATCTTGCCCATGAAGTAGGTGGCGGGCGTGCGGGACAGGGCCGCGATGTGGCCGGTCAGCAGCTCGATCCCGGCGACGAAGTTGGATAGGTCGGCCGCGGCGAAGTTGCCGAACTTCGCGGCCGGGTTGGACGCGCGGAGCATCTTGTTGACCGCGAGCCGCCACAGCCCCGGGTCGTCCATCTCCTGCCCGGTCAGCGGGTCCTTGGGTAGATCGATGCCCGTTCCCCAGCGGGCCGGGAACGCACCCGCCTCGCTGGCGGTCATCAGGTCCGCGATCAGCTTGTTGAGCGCGTTCTGAAGCGGGATCACCCCGGCGTGCTCCGGAGTGGGATCGTCCACCAGCCGTGGCCGGTTGCGCAATTCCACCATGCACACGCGGCCGAGCGGGTTGTCGATGACCTGCTGGTCCGGATCGTCGCCGCGCGGCTGCCACCCGGCCGTAAGCGACGCGGGCAGGATCAGCCCGGATGCCAGCGCCCGCCGCCGCCATTTCCAGATCTGATCGGGCAGGTACAGCGTCGCGTAGGCGTACCCGTCCTCGCCGTCCCACCTCTTCAGCGCGGCCTTGCGGCGCCGCCGCGAACCCGGCTCGTAGGCCACGACGCACTGCGTCGCGTCCTCGACTGTGATCTCCGGCTCGGGCTGGTCGGCGTCCGGATTCTCGACCCACACCAGCACGAACGCCCGTGCTTTCACCATCGCCTCGGTGTGCGCCACCTTCGCCCAGGCGTCCATCGAGCTGGCCTGCCAGATCCGCTGGGCGTCCTTGTCGGCCTCCGGCGGGTCCTTGTCGTCCCCTGTGCCGAAGCGGAAACCGGTCGGCGTGAGGCGTTCTGCGGCGGCGTCGCATACGATCTCGGTCCAGTTGTCGGCGAACGTCTCGAAGAGCCCGCCGAACGCGGCCTGGAACCGTGGCGAGGCGAAGCCGAGGTTGTGCTTCCCGCCGTAGTAGTCGTTCCACAGCTTGATCGGCTTCTGCCGCTTGTCCAGTTCCTGTTCCAGGACGGTGGTGATCCGGAGGGCTTCCTGCGCGGTCACCGGCACGGGCGCACCTCCTATCCGTATCCCGACACGCTGTTCGAGGTCTGGGCGCGGGCGAGGGTGAGCCAGTCGGCGCGGGCCTCGAGGGCGAGCGCGGCGGTCACCGCGCTGTCGATCTTCCGGTCAGGCGACGGCTTGCCGATCGCCGTACCGCTCGGCCTGCGGACGGGCATGGCGTTGCCGACGTGCTCGGCCTGCGTCGGATTGCCGTCGTGCGTCAGCTCGCCCGCCTTCGCCGCCGTCTTGAGCCGGTCCAGCGCCGGGCACATGCGGGTGGCCACCCTGGTCTCGAAGATCAGGAAAGTGTTCTCGCCGAACTCCGCCGACCAGTCGTCGCACTCGTCGCGCCAGTCCGGCGGATCGCCGTAGGCGCGGACCACCCGGAACTGCTGACGCAGGTACGTCATCGCGCCGCGGACCTCCGCCCTCGGCACCCGCCAGGTGTCCGGGTCACCGGTGTCCCACTTCGTCCAGATCATCTGGCGGCCGTCGGAGAAACGCGGCGTGAACAGGTACCCGTCGCTGATCCGCACCGCGGTGATGGCCGTGCAGTCGTCGTGATCCGACCCGTCAAACCCGAGCGCGATCTCCTCGCCGAACTGGACTTCCTGCGGCAGCGCGCACCGCTCCCAGGTGTGCCGGTCCAGCCACGTCTCCGACATGCTGACCGGCAGATTCAGGAAGTACCGGCGGAACTTGCTCCGGTCCTGCGACGGCTTGTGCGCCAGGACCACCATCCGGTCCAGGTCCATCCACGACGCCGCCGGACCGTACGCCTGAATCAGCCCCAACTTGAGCTGCACCCGGTCCTCGTACGCCTCGTCAGTGATCAGGCTGGACGGCGCCTGCCGGTGATCGAAGTGCAGCCGCGGCGCCTTGTGCGCCTTCGCGTCCCGGTGAGTCCGCTCCGCGATCGAGTCCTCGCCGATCGCGTACATCGTCGTCGTCTGCAAGAACCACGGCTCCGCGGCCGCCCGCTTCATGGTGTTGCGCTGCACCGTCTCGTACATGTCCCGCAGCTCCGGCAGGACGTACAAGTGCGTCTCATCCGCCACGCTGAAGGACTCTTTGCCGCCGTCCTTCGCGGCCGAGCTGGCGGTGCTGGGACGGATCTCCCCGCCGCCCGGCAGGAACACGCGGGTCGAGGTCTGCCAGTCGTTGCCGACGTCCACGCCTGGGTAATCCTCAGCGAGTGCCTCGGAGTGGGCGATCATGTACGTGACGTTGGCGTAAGTGTTCCCGGCCTGGGTCTCCTCCGTCGCCAGACACCGGATGAACGGGTACGTCACCGGGCGGCCGACCGGCTCGCCCTTCTCGTACTCGTACCCCCAGTCCGAGACCTCCCCCGCCTGCGCCCAGTGGTCGAAGCGCACCGGCGCCAGGGCCTCGGCGACCACCAGCATCCCGGCGTACTCCGACTTGGCCCGGCCTTTCGCCCGAGACAGCACCGCCTCGTCCACCCGTCGCCGACCGCGCGTGTCGATCGCGTAGCAGCAGACGATGAAGCGCAGGATCTCGGAGTCGAGTTCGATCTCCTGGCCCTGTACATCACCAGGGCCGTGGATCAGGTAGGTCTCGATCCAGTCCGCGAGGGCGTAGCCGAGGCTCCGGCGTACCCCCGGCGTTCTCATCCGTCGTCGCCGACCGCCCGCAGCCGGGCCCGGGTGTCACCGGCACGCCGCGGCGCACGGGCCCGCGGGCCGCCGGCCGCACTCTCGTCCGGCACCTCCCAGCGCAGCCGCGCGAGGCTCATCGGGTTCAGGCCGAGCCGGTCGGCGAGCATGCGCGCCTCTTTCGACGCGTCCAGGTCGCCCAGCTCCGCCTTGATCTTCCACCTGACGTACTGCGCGACCTCGCGGGTCGACCGCTGCCGCTCCCACATCACGGCCTGCGGCAGCGTCCACAGCTCCGTCCACAGGCCGCCTTCGGCTGTGGACTGCGCCTCCAACTGCTTGTCCAGGATGTTCGCCTCGGTCCTGGCCGCATCGAGCTTCTTCTGCGCCGCCGTGCGCTTCCGGCCTGTCAGTTCCGGTTCCAGCAGCGCCAGCTCAAGCTCGTCGGCGAGCCGCCGCGCGCCGTCGCGGCGCTCGACCATCGCAACGTCCTCCAGCAGCGGCCATTCCGGCGTCGCGCCCTCGCGGCCGGCCGCAGGAAGCGGCGTCACCTGCTGGGCGTTCCGGCGCCGTGACTGCGCGTTCGGAGCAGGCCCCGTACCAGCCATCTCGATCACTCCCTCGGTGCCATCGCGGCACGTCAGCGCCCTGCCGTCGCGGCCGGGCAACAATCACGGAGCGTCACTCGACGCGTCGTCGCGGACCCCCCAGACCCGTACACACAGCGAGCCATCTCCCCGGCGGTCCGCCAGGGTTTGGCCATGGGGGTCACCCCCCAGGGGTCTGGTCACCCTCCGTGGCTGCCTGGTGGTCGGTGCACTCGGGGTCGAGCTGGCCCAGGGTGCAGGTGCACAGCCGCCGGCCGATGCCCTCGGGCAGGGCATGCCGAAGCGTCCGACTCCGATGGATCTTGAGCACGCGGCCGGTCTGCGGGTCGAGAAGCTTGCGGCCGTGGGCGTTGACCTGGTGCTCGGTGTAGAGGATCACCTTGCGGTCGCCGACCCGATCGATCGTGATGCTGTGCGGGTCGATGAGGTTGGGGTCGAGCCCGTTGGCCTCGGCCCAGGCGATGAGCGCGGGACGGTGCTGCTCGATGTCCTGCGCGGTGACGACGATGATCGCGCTCACTGGTTCCAGCCTCCGGGTTGGTGTCGTGCTGTCTCGCGTGCGTGGCAGGACGGGCAGAGACCGCGGCCGTGGGCTGGGTCGTCGGGGTCGAGACCAGCGTCCACGAGCTGGCGTCTGCTGCGCGGCCAGTGGTCGGCGTGGACGCTGGGCGCTGCTCGGCACAGGACGCACGTCGGGTGCCGGGCGAGGACGCCGGGCCGGAAGCGGGTCTCGTGCTGTCCGCCGTACCCGCGCTGCCGTGCGGTGCCGCGCGCCTGCTCGGCCTCGGCCCGGCACTCGGCACAGCGGCCGGTGTCGGTGAGTCGGGGGCACCCAGGTATGGAGCACACGGTGCGGGCTCGGCGTCTGGCCATGTTGATCATGCCTCCGGCCGTAGCGTTGGGCGTCTACGTGAGGGGGTTGCCGTGCGGCACGGTGAGAAGCAGGCGAACCGGGTGGTCGAGGATGCGCGGGAGCGGCTGTCCGATGGCCGGAAGGTCTACTCGGTGATCATCGAGTTGGCGGAGCCGCGGTCGGGGCCGACTGCTGATCTCTCCGACGCGATCGAGGAGGTCGAAGAGTTGGGCTGGCGGCTGGACTCGATGGGGTCAGCGAGCACCACGACGTCAGGCCGCCCGAAGGTGCTGCTCGTCTTCCGCCCGGCGTAGCCAGCTCTCGGCGGGCATCGCGGCCTCCGTGACGGCGGGGCTGTGGGTATGCCGAAGGCCCCGGACCGGTGGTCTCGGGGCCTTCGGGTTGTCCGTCGTGCGGACACACGTCTGCGGAAAGATCGTCACACCGCTCTGACCTGGTGTCAAGCGGCAACGCGGGTGGCGAGGATGGCGAGGACGTCGTCGGTGTCGTACCAGGGTTGTCGTGGCGAGCCGCCCGCTCGCGCGAGCTGGCCGCGGGCGACGAGCTGGCGGACGCCGCCGAGGGTGATGCCGAGGGTGTCGGCGGCCTGCCGGGCGGACATGTGACCGGCGGGCACGTACAGGGGCTCCATGCCCCCAGTGTGGCTCAACCTCTTGCGACCGGTATCGGCAAGGCATGGCGCCGGGCAGGATGGCCACGCGGCACCGTGCCGCCTCTAGCCAGCGAGGGAGCCATGTACACCGTAAGACGCCTCGACAAGCCTCCAAGGCCGTTGAAAGCCCAGGCCCTCAAGGAACTCGCGGAGGACAACGGTTGGACGGTCAACGAGGGTTGGCAACAGGTGGGCGTCCGTCCTAAGCCCGGCGCGCCGATTCTCTTCATCCAGACCCTTCGCCACCCGACGGAGGTTCGGTCCGTCATCACTGTCCACTGGCAGCGTCGACAGCCGACGGCAGCCATCGGATGGCGGGTGGTGGACGAATCGGGGCGCCAGGGAAGTGGAAGATTCCTGGCCGCCGACCGCCTCGATGCGGATGACCTAAGCAGTGCTGAGGTCATTGACTCGATGGGCCGCGTGCAGCAGACGATCCTCATGGAGGGTAAGCCTCCGGAGGAGGGCGTTTGACGGGGAATCGGGGCCTGTGACTGGACCCCGAAACCTGAAATCACCGCAGCTCAGCGGCCTGTCAGCCCGATGTCACTGCCGAAACCGGTTTCGGGTCGGGGGAAACCGGGCGGGGCCTATTCGGTGTCGTCCTCCGGGCCGTCCGGGGTCTCGGGGAGGTCGGTGAAGCGGACGCCCTTGGCGCCGCCGCAGCAGTCGCGGATGGTGATCTGGGTGGTGGTCACCTTGTACGGCTTGAGGGCGGCGGACAGGGTCGCGGAGCTGGCGGCCTGGATCTCGCGCGGGGTCAGGGCGGGGTCGGTGCTGATCCATCGGGCGTACAGGTCGGGCCGGTAGGCGGCGAGGGCATCGACCAGGCGGTGGGAGTGGACGGCCGGGGCGCCGTCGGGCCAGATGGCGCGCAGGTGGTCGACGAGCGTTTCGGTGTCGGTGGGCTCGACGGTCTCGCCCGCGGCTTCGCCCGTGAGGGTGCCTGCGGCGATGCGGAGCGCGAGGCCGCGCTTGCCGATCTCGCGGGCCAGCTCCTGGGCGATGTAGTAGGCGCGGACGATGCGGGCGTTCATCGCGGAGCGGGCCAGCCACCCGGTACCGCTGTCCTTGGGGTCGTTGCCTTCGGCGGGCTCGAAGATGTTCGCGCGGATGCCGCGCTTGTACATGCCGGTGCCGAGGATCAGGTCGTTGGGGATGTGGCCGGTGATGGCCAGGCAGAACCGCACGATGGCGTTGTCGGAGACCATCTTCGGGATGCTGTCGGCGTCGGGCTTCTGGGTGGTGAAGACCAGGATGATGCCGTAGGCGCGGGCCTTGCGGATCAGGCGCCCGGCGATCTCGGCGGCTTCTTTGCCGTACTCGGGGTGCTCGAAGAGGGTGTGGACCTCGTCGAAGATGGCGAGCAGCGGGTGGAGTCGCAGCTCGGGGTACTTGTCGGCGAGTTTGCGGGTGACCTTGCGGCCGTTGGGGACGTCCTCGACGGGCAGGTCAGCGACGGCCTTCTTCCGGCGCTTCATCTCCTTCTCCAGGCCCTTGAGGCCGTCGAGGGCGGCTTTGCAGTGCTCGTCGTCGTCACCGCTGACGTACCGGTGGCAGACCGGCTCGACGCTGTCGCAGTCGCCGGAGCCCTTCAGTTCGTAGACCCACATCTCGCAGGTGGGGTCGAGGGCCCCGGCCAGGGCGATGACCAGCACGGCGGAGGTTTTCCCGGAGCCCATGACGCCGCCCATCAGGACGTTGGTGCCGATCAGGGCGAGGGGGACGGTCTCGCCGCGGGGGGTGACGCCGAAGGGGAATTCGCCGTACATGTCGGCCTGCCCGTCGGCGGCCAGCGGCCAGGCCCGTTTGATGGTGCGCGGGTCGGTCTTGGCGACCCACAGGTTCGCCCGGCTGGGGTGCTCGGTGCCGACCGAGGGCCACACGCACTGGAGCGGGCGCCGCATGGCCCCGGCCAGCTCTTTCCGCTTGTCGAGCAGCTTCTCGGCGAGCACGCCGCGCGGAAGGTCAAGCTCGGCGAGCCAGCCGGGCCCGTCGACCTGGATGGGGTTGACGAAGGACGGTTCGCCCCGGACGCCGATGGCCTCCAGGGCGTCGGCGATCTCGCTGCTGTTCAGGGGGCGTTGGAGATGGACCGAGACGTAGCGGGTGAGCAGCGGCTTGTCGTGGGGCGCTCCGGCGAGGCCGAGGGCGGCCATGACCAGGGCGAGGGCGCCGCCGGTCTCCCACAGCGGCAGGACGAATCCGGCGACCGTCGCGGCGAGCGCGGTGGGCGTGGCGACGGCGATGGTGGTGATGCGGCGCGGCCTGATCCGCCGGGAGTGCTCGCGCGACAGGGACAGCCACGCCTCGATGTCGCCTCCGACGGCGGCCTTGGTCTCGACGGGGCGGGCTTCGGCGTCGGTGACCCAGCGGGCCCAGCGGACGGCGAAGCGCCAGGCGCCGCGGGGGGACCGGCCGAGGAGCTTGACCAGGTAGTAGGGGGTGCGGATGGTGTGGAACGAGGTGAGGTGGGCGGCGTAGTTGAGGGTCCAGCGGGTGTGGTCGGCGGCGCTTTTGGTGCTGCGGAGCCAGGCGGGGATGACGGGCGGGGCGGCGGCGAGGTAGGCGCGGCGCTGGCCGATCCAGGTGGTGGTGTCGGCGTTCACCGCGGGGGTGTCGACGACGGCGGCCGGGGCGGGCTCGGCGAAGGTCTCGGTCACGGCCTCGACGACTGCGGCCTCCACGGCGGGCGGCACCTGGTCGGGACTGTCGGGGTCTTTGACGAGGCGGAGGACGGTGTCGGTCATGCTGGTGGTTCCTGCTCTCTGCGGAGGTGCGGGGGCCCGCGGCGGCCGGTTGTCTTGGCGGATGCACGGCCGCCGCGGGGTTGGTCAGTCCGTCGGCAGTGCCCGGCAGATCGCGGCGTGGTCGTTGGCCTCGGCGCGGATCAGGTGCTCGGGCTTGGGGAAGAGCGAGCGGTCACGGCACCCGAGGCACTTCCACTCCTGGTCGCCCTCGGCGGCCGTCGTGACCCGCACGACGGCGCCGCCGAGGGTCGCGAACTGCGAGAAGACGTAGCTGCTCATTTGGTGTTCTCCTTCTGCTCGCGGCGCTGGCGGGCCCGCTCGGCGATGCGGTCGATGGCCTTCTCCTGGCGGGTGGTGAGGACGTCTTTGCGGATCGCGGCCATTCCGGCGATGCGCAGGACGCGGGCGAGGTCGAGCGGGCTGAGGCCGCTGAGTCGGTCTACGGGCACGGTGTCCTCTCCTGGGTCCGGGCTGTCCGGTCCCACCGCTCCGGCCGCGACAGTGCGCGGCCGGACGGAAGGACAGGTCAGCGCCGTTTGCCCTTGGGCTCGGGGCGGACGCCGGTCACGACGTGGACAATCGCCCAGGCGAGCACGGCGATGGCGAGCGCTCCGGCGAGCACGATGACCGCCATGGTGGTCAGGGAGGCGATGAGCAGCGGCCCGAAGTACACCGCGCCCGCTACCGCTCCGGCGCCGAGACCTGCGCCCAGGGCGAGGCGCTGGATCGTGCGGTCGGGCTGCGCGGCCTGATGAATGTGGACGGTCGTCCCGGCCTGCTGCCGCTGCGCCATCTCGGCCTGCACTGCGGCGAGCATGACGGCGTAGTCCTCGGACTGCCGGGTGGCGGCGACCACTTCAGCGGCGGCCTTGCTGATCTCGCTCACGCCTTCGCCCCCGTGAGTTCCTTCGCGGCGGCCAGGACGCGGCGGCCGTAGCGGTCGCTGGTTCCGAGGCGGTCACCGACGGCCTTCCCGGAGAGGTCGGGCGCGAGGATGAGGGCGTCGGCGATCGTGCGGAGTTGGCCGGGGCGGACCTTGTGCCGAGCCGCGATCCACTCCGCTGCGGTCAGCTCCGGTGCCGGTGCCGGAGGCGGTTCCGACGGGGGCAGCGCGCGGGGCTTCCATGCCTTGTCGATCGCGTCGTGCGGAACCGGGCGCGGAACCGGGAGGACGTGCAGGGCGGTGATCCGTCCGGTGAGTACCGGTCGCGGTTCCGGCTCGACGGCTGCGGGCTGGGCTACGGGTGCCCGTCGGGCCAGGGCGTGGGTGCGCCAGATCGCGACCGGAACCAGCAGGCTGACGATCACAACCATGGGGACGTTGACGGCCATGACTCCGGCGTCGAGGAGGTGCGCGGCGACCTGGGCGGCGGACATGAGGAGGAGGGAAAGGGCGATGTCGGCGCGCTTGAAGTACTGGAGGGCTGCGACGACGTAGGCGTCCACGGCGACGGGGAGCATGCCCGCGATGGCCTCAGTGGCGCCGAGGGCGCGAGCGAGCCGGTACTCGGCGGTCGCGGTGAACGCGACTCCGGCGAGCAGGGACAGCCGGGTAAGCCAGGCACCGAGAGGGTTGGTGGCGTTCATCGGCCACCGCCGCGGAGGACTTCGAGCTGGTCGGCGCGGTCGAGGAGTTGGCGGAGCTGGCCGGCAGCGGAGCGGTAGACGGCGCGCAGTTGCTCGGGGTCGCACGCGGTGTCGCCGTAGGCGAAGTCCAGGCTGTAGATCATGTCGGTGGTGCGGCCGGTGGTGGGCCATACGGGCTGTTCGAGGCGGCCGGTGAGGAGCGTGCGGCTACCGGTGGGGGTCTTGATGTTGATGTTGAAGTCGGCGCCGCGATGGGTGAACGCCCGGTAGTCGAGGGCGTCCTGGCCGTGGGTGACGCACCAGTCGGGTTCGGAGACGGTGACCGGGCCGTGCGGGCTGGGGACGATGATCGTGCGGCGCTCGGTCATACCTGCTCACCCCCGGCAGGCTGCCACACGGTGTATGTGATGGGCGTATCAGCGGTGCGGCGGCGGATGTACTCGGCGTCGCGGGCGATGATCCGCGGGTCGCGCTCGTCGAGGAGAGCCTTGAGCGTGGCGTATACGGCGCTGCGCCGGTCGTCCATAAGCCGGCAGAAGCGGCGTTCGTCGCGGTCCTCGACCCCGGGCAGGGGCACGTCGAGGGCGTCGCGGATCGCGGCGAGCAGGTCAACGACATCGCTGGACAACGTGGACGCGGCCCGGGGACTGTCCTTCGCGGCGGTGTCGGCGGTGTAGTCGTGGCGGGACTCGCTCATGCCGCCACCGCCACATCGTGAGCGGCCGGGGTCTGCATTGCCGTCTGGGCAACGGAGGCCAGCACGTTCGGGGCGAGGAGCGCGGCACCGCGCTCGACCGCGTCGGCCAGCTCCCGCAGGTTGGTGGCGAACGCGACGGCGTCGGCGCGGTTGGTGGTCCGCAGCAGGTCCCGACCGTCCTCGCCCTCCCACACGACGAGCGTGGTGGGCTCGGTCGGGCTGGCCTCCACCTCGGCGATCAGCGAGGCGCCGGCCGGGGTGGCGGTGTCCGCCAGGACCGTGTCGCAGATGTCCTCGTCGTGCCAGCTTCCGTTGCAGCCGGGGATCAGGCAGGTCGTCGTCACAGCGCACCCGCCAGTTCCCGGCCCGTACGAACGCGGCGCAGCGCCTCGTCCATGTCGGGGTCCGAGTCTCCCCCGTGGTCGACGGGGCCGCGGGGGGCGGGGATCGGCAGCTTCGGGATGGCCGGGCCGTCGTCCCACGACGCGGCCCGGAACCCGTTGCACAGCGGGGCGTAGCAGCCGCCGACCGGGGCCAGGTCGCGGTTGGCGTACTTGAAGTCGCGAATGTCGACGGGGCGTTCCATGGTGTTCTTCTTGATCCTGTAGTGCTGGCCGACGGTGCGGCGTGCGACCACGGCGAGCCAGGCGAACATCTGGGCGTCGGTGGTGGCGTTGCACTTGTGGAGGTCGAGCCAGGCGCGGAAGAACGCGTCGGCGGCGAGATCCTCGGCGAGGTCTCGATCGGCGGCGCGGACCTCGCGCCGCACCAGCGAGGTGATGCGCTCGCTGTGCATGGCGTAGATCGCGGTGAAACGGGCGTTGAGCTGCTGCGCAGGCGTGCCTGCGGGCATGGCAGAGTTAGCCATAGCCGTTCTCCTTGGTCTCATCAAGGGGTCTGGTCAGGCCCTGGCCGGGGTGTAGGAGCCCCGGCTGGGGCCGTTTTGAGTTGTGGGTCTAGCTGGCCTTCTGCTTCTTCTCCAGTGCCTTGATGGCTTGGTTGACGCTGGCCCGGGTGACGCCGAGTTCGCGAGCGACTGCGGCTTGGGTGCCGAGTTCGGCGACCCCGTCGATCAGTGCTAGCGCTCGGGCTTCCGCGGACTGCTGTACAGCCGCGAGGGCTTCGGTGTGGGCTTGGACTGCGGCGGCGTGTCGTTCTCTCCAGGTGGTCACGCTCCCCCTAGTACCGGAGGTGGCGCCTTCCCCACAACTGTAAGCCCTAGTCTTTACGTCGGTCAAGGCCAACACGACTACGCCTCGCGCGGCCTGGCAGCGACCCGCTGAAAAGCCGAGTGAATGAGCCGCTGGGCCGCAGCCAGATGCCGGGCGCAGATGTGCAGCTCGGCGTCCGGGTCGACGGCCTCGGCCGTGCACTGGTTGCCCTTGCCGGACAGGACACGGCACGTCACGTACTTCGCAGTCACGATGCTTCCTCCAAAGGCGGCTGGGCGGCACGCAGGCCCGCCCACGTAGCGGGTGGGTAAGTGGCCTTGCACCAGGTACAGGTGATGACGCTCCCGCCCTGCGGCAGGCGCAGCACGGCACCGCAGAGGACGCCGTTGTACAGGGCCGGGCAGTTGCCAGCGCGGTGACCACGCTCGGGCGGGTTGGTGATCGAGGTGATGTCCCGGTGCAGGTCGCGGATCTCCTGCGCAAGATCACCTGCGGCAGGCCAACTCGCGGCGATCCACAGCATGTTGACGTGCAGGCCGTTCGCGGCGGCTTTGACGCGGTCCTCGATCGAGCCACGCGGTACGGGCTGCGTCCAGGCCAGGGCCTCGTGGAGGGCGCTCCGCCAGTCCTCCAGAGTTCCGACCATGCCACCAGGGGCGCGGAGGTCGAGGACGGGGCCAGAGACCGGCAGGGGCGCTTCCACCGGCCTGGTGCTGACCAACTCGGGCCGACGCCCGGCCGGGGCAAGGAACGCGGCCAGCGCGGCATACAGGCCGGGCATAGCCAGCAAGCGGTCCGCGGTCCGCGCCGCGCACCCTGGGCACAGGTACGCGGCGGCGTCACCGTACAGATCGCGCTCGCACAGCCCGCAGGTGTTCACGGGTGCCGCCTGGTCTCGCGGCACCATCCGGCTACGGCCTGGGCGAGGACAGCGATGGCAATGCCGTCCAGCAGCAGGAGATCGTTGGGGGTCACGGCGTGGTCCCTTCGTCAGTGTCGGATGTAGATACACCGGCTTCGGCGGCATCGAGGCGGGCGAGCTTGGCCCGGTGCCGGGCGACGATCCCGGCCTGGCGGGCGGCGTCCAGTTCGGCGCGGCGCTTCTTGGCGGCTGCGATCCGGCGGGCTGCCTCGGCGATGCGGATGCGCACCACGTCATCGACGTTCACGGCCGCTCCCGGGGCGGGCGCAGCGTCGCTACGGGGTTGCCGTCTTCGGCGTAGTACGGGGTGCCGTGCCTGCCGCTCCTGGCGAGGATCGGCAGGGCGTACCCGTCGTCTTGGACGGCGAAGCCCACGACGGTGTCAACCTCGCCGTCGGCCCAGGGGAGAGTCCAGCCAGCGCCAGGCAGGGCGGCGATGAAACGGTCGGCGTTGTCGGCCACAGGAGTACTCCTCAGCGGTTGAAGCGGACATGAGCGCCCAAACCCCATCCCTGCGCGTCCCCCTACACACAAATTAGATTGATGTGATTGACGGGATTGGTCCTGACCTGCGGGAATGGGTTGACGGGATTGGTGACGGGATTGAGAGACCCGTGACGGGATTGACGGGATTGGTCCTGACCTGCGGGTTTGTGGTTCCGTCGCAGGTCGTTGCCAGTCCTGGCAGAGCCCGCCAATCCCGTCACCAATCCCGTCACGGAGGTGCCCAAGAAAACCGCAGGTCGCACCCAATCCCGTCAATCCTGCAATCCCGTCAGCGTGTGTACGCGCGCGCGTCGACTCAGGGGGTACGCACCAGTCCCGACCCCTGGCGGTGAGGTGTGTACGCGCGCGCGTCGACTCAGGCATCAGTCCCGCCCTCCGCCCATGCCTCGGGCAGGAACCAGTGGGCGGCCTTCTCCTTGCCGAACCCCTGCTGCTTGGACTTGAGGCCGAGCTTCCGCTTGGCCCGGTCGATGGCGGACTCGCTGAATCCGGCTCCGCGCCCCAGCTTCTTGATCTCCTTCATCTGCTCGGAGCCGCCGAGGTCGTTCAGCAAGTCCTTGAGCCAGACGGACGCCTCGCCCACGGTGTCGCGGTCGTCCGGCTGACCTTCGGCCCGCATGACCTCACGCACGGAGGTGGAGGACTCCGGCCCGAGCACGAAGCGCGAGACGTAGGACGGGCCGTCATCGGTCTCGACGGTGGCCGGTTGGATCGCGTAGGAGTACGAGGGGAGGCCGAGCCTGCCGAGGTTGTTCTTCTCCAAGCTCATGACGAACTCGTCGTTGCCTTCCTCGTCCTCCTGTTTGGCGAAGGCGATGAGGCTGCGGATGAGCTGGCCGAAGGCGCCGGAGCCGGCAACACGGGCCAGCGGGTCGGCTCCGCCAGCCTTGGTGAAATGGGCCAGGCCGAGGATGGTGAAGCTGTAGCGGTCGGCCGCAGCGACCAGGGGCTCCAGCGCCGACCGGACCTCGGCGGCCCGGTAGTCGTTGATGGTGCTGTCGATCATCGAGAGCAGCGGATCTGCGACGAGCAGGGCCACGCTGTACTCCTCGGCCGCCTTGCCCATCAGGGAGATGTCTTTGGGCAGGGTCAGCCGGGCGTGCAGCTCCTCGTCGTCCATCACGTCTACGCGGAAGACTCGTTGCATGTCCGCCCCAGCGGCCACCAGGCGGGGTGCGATGGTGTACGACCAGGAGTCCTCGGTGGCCGCGTAGATGACGCCCCGGGGCTTGCCGTACAGCTCGCCCGGCAGGCTGCCGGTGGTGATCCGGGCCGTCATCCACACGGCGAACTGGGACTTGCCGAGGCCGGGCCCACCGGCCGCGATGCCGAGCGAGTTCAGCGGTAGCCGTCCGTGCGAGGTCGGCGAAGCGCCCTCAGGGGTGGTGTCCCACAGCCACCGCACTGGCTTGATCTTGATTTCCGAAGCGGGGGTGAGGACCAGCTTCCTTGCCGACGGCTCGCCCTCGTCGCTGCCCTGCCCGCTGTGGAGCTGGGGGGCGACGTCCGGCGTCCAGGCCGCAGCCGTTGTCACTGGGCTCCCGCCGGGTCGCCGGGGTACGGCTTCGGGACCCACACCTGGATGAACTCTGTGTCGTTGTGTCCGGCGGCGAAGTGGTCGGCGGCATCCTTGCCGCTCTTCGCCTGCACGACATAGACGGATCGAGCCAGACCGAGCAATGTCGCAACGACCTGCTCGGCGTGCTCTCGGCCCTTGGCGTCCCGGTCAGCCACGATCGTGACGTCGGCGCCCTCGAAGTACGCGGCGTGTTCGGCGGTCCAGCGTCCGGATCCGGCTGCGTTGCATGTGGCGGCCAGGCCGCGTCCCATGAGCGCATGGACGTCCTTTTCGCCTTCCGCGATCCAGATCACCCGGTCGTCGGCCTTGGCCTTGAGGAGTTCGGGCAGCAGGTACGGGACGGTACGGACGAGCCGGTTTCCCGCCTTGTCGTTGAGGCTCCAGCGTCGCCCGGAGCGGGTGGTGTCGTCAGGGCGCCACTGGGCGAAGCACTTCTCGCTGCACCGCGTCACGCCGTGGACGAGGGAGCCCTGCTCGTCTCGGTAGAGGTACTGAGCGACACGCTTGTGGCCGCGGTCCTGACAGGGGATCCAGGTGTCGTCGGCTGGCCGGTCGCGCCGATCCTGCTCGGGCAGCGGTTCGTCGTACAGGTCGGCCTCGGTCCAGCCGATGGAGGCGAGGAAGTCGGCGTTGCCTCCGCACTTGTGGCAGAAGACGACCAGCGCACCATTATCACCGCGACTGATGGCAACGGTGTCGTCGGCGTCTCCGTCGTGGCAGCGTCCGCGTGTGCGCATGGTGCCGCCCCTGTAGCGGATCGGCTCGCCGAGGCGGCGCAGGGTGTCGTTCATCCGGTTCCAGGCGATGCCCTCGGTCACTGGCCCGCCTCCTTGTTCTTCTTCCGCCGTTCGCGGATGACTTCGTCGGTGGCTTGCGTGGCAGCGCCGATCCAGCGGCGCCCGCAGGCGCGGATGCTGGCCTCGGAGGGCTGCTCTTCCAGGGCGGCCCGGAGGACGCCAAGGGTGACGACGAACCGTGCGCGCTCGGCGATGTGCTGCCGGTCGGGATCCGCGTCTTCCGGTTCGGTGTTCTCGTTCACATGCACTCGTTTCTGCGCGGCCCGGCGTGGTCAGGGAGTCCGGGGTGCGCGGCGCCGCCACCCCCGGCGGCGCCGCGCGGCGGGTCAGCTCCGGCGCTCCCTGTCGAGGAACACGTCCGCCATCGGCGTGGACATGAGGAGCGAGGGGACGCGGTCATGGCTGATGAGCCAGTCCCCGCCGAAGGACCAGCGGCGTCCGTCGGCGTCGGGCTTGGCCGTGGGGTCCTCGATCACGGTGCTGACGCGGAGATCCAGAACTCCGCGCATGCACTCCCAGCCGAGCAGCCCGTCGTCGCGTCGCTCGTCGAGCATGCGCTGTTCGCGGAGGCCCTGGCCGTAGTCCTTATGCGCCCACTCGACAGCCCGCTGTAGCGGCCAGCCGATGCTGTCAGCAACGTCGGACAGCAGCAGGTAGCTGTCGGCGGCCGAGGTGAAGCGGACGCGGGCGGCACCGAAGCCGCCGAGCTTTACGACGGTGCTGGTGACCGGAGTCAGTGGCACCGTCGCGTCGAACCTGGTGAGGCGCTCAACGACCATCGCCGCCTGTTCCTTCGGCCCGAAGTCCAGGAGGTCGGTGCCCGGCCGCTTGTCGTGCGCTTCGATGAGCGCGATGGCGAAGCGCTTGAAGTGCTTGCTCATGCCTGGGTCTCCTTGCGGCTTCCGTAGCCCCAGCCGGGGCGCTCGGGCGGTTCGGGCTGGCCTTTGACGGCGGCCGGGGTGTGTGCGGGGCAGCGGTGGCCGGGGATGTACAGGCGCACGCCGTCGGCGCTGCGGCAGTACCGGGACTCGGCCCCGCTCCAGTGACCGCAGACACCGGGGCCCGGCAGGGCGGAGTCGGTCATGCGGGGTCCGGGTGCGTCTGGCCGACCTGGGCACGCATAGCGGCCAGACCGTCGCGGAAGGTGGCGACCTGCTCGATGAATGCGTCAAGGTCGGCGCCCTGGAGGGCGCTGGTGTTCCCGTCACGGATGATCATCACGTTGGGCGCGTCGTCGCTGTCCTCGTCGAAGCCGACCTGGGCGGCCAGAAGCCCGCTTTCGGGGTGCGGGAAACGGATCGCGTTGCCGGGCTGTGCGGTGAGCAGTTCGTGGGAGAGCACAAGGCGGCGCCCGTTGTGTTCGGTTCTGACGGTGCCGTCCGGGTACTCGCTGACGAGGCAGCCGTCCTCGGCGCACCAGGCGAAGTGGCCGGGGTCCGGGGCGGACGCGTGTCCGCTCGGGCGGTCGGCGCCTGACGTGCTGCCGCTGGCCCCGTTGATGGCGTCGAGCTGGTCGGCGAGCAGGTCCAGGCGGGCCAGGTGGGCACGAACCCGGGCGGTCTCCGCCCGCACGTCGTCGCCCTTGGTGAACGTCTTGTCCTCGTCGTTGTCGGTGACCCCGTAGACCACGGAAGTCGTGCCCGAACGACGGTCGTGCGTCAGGAAGCCGTGAAGGACCCCCGAGGCCATTTCGACGCTGTCCCCGTAGCACCCGACGTGCGGTTCGGTCTCCTGGCACCATGTGTTGCCGCAGAGAGTGGTTTCCGGAGACGCCAGGCGGGTGATCTCCGTGCGGGCCAAGCCGAGGCGCACGGCCGGGTCCTGGCCTTCCGGGAAGACGAGGATGATGCGGCCGTAGACCACGGCGCCCCACCCCTCGATCCCGTCGCCCAGGGCGCCGACGACCATCTGGGCGCCGTGCTCGGCGAGCAGGACGGCCAGCGGGTCGGCAGCCTGGAACGTGGCGGGTACGGCGGGTACGGCGGGTGCCTCGACGGTCTCGGTCGTGGTGCTGCTAACGCGGTGGGGGCGCGTGTCTTCGATGGCAGGCGGCATCATTGACGCCTCGGTAAGCTGGGACATGGAGCAGTACCTGTTTCCTACTTGCTGGTGGGTGCGGGTTGCTCGACAGGCGCCCCGGGCTCGACCCCCGGGGCGTTGTCGTTTCCGTCGGGCAGGAGCCCGAGGAACTTCCAGACCTCGACCGTGCGCACGTAGCGCTTCCGTCCGAGGCGGATCACTTCCAGGGGCAGGCGCCCCTGTGCGGCTAGCTGGTAAATGGTGGAATCGGCCTGACCGGTCATGCGCCCGAAGGTGGGCAGATCGGTGAGGGCGGGCTCGTGGGCGAGGACTTCCGCGATCGACAGGGCCGCAGCCGTCATGCGGTCTCCCTGTCACGCAGGGACTCGATGAGTTCTCCGTACCGGAGTGCCTTATCTCCTCGCGGTGAACGGGTGCCCCGCTCCCACCGCCAGACGGTGGACTGGTCTACCCCGCAGGCGGAGGCGACCTCGCTGATGGATAGCCGTGCCGACTCGCGCAGGCGCCGTGCTTCACCGCTGGAGACGGCAGCACGAACCCAAGCGAGGCGCAAGATCTGTGCTTGTGCCATGCGCCGTACTCTATCCACTGCTTTGCCATTCAGTCCAGGCCCTGCGACGACTGGCTGTCCAATGGCTGGTCTCGGTCTTGCCGACCGCTTGCCGCGCCGGGCAAGATGGCCAGATGGACGAGAACCTCGCACCCCCACTGGGCTGGCGCTACGCCGCCTACCCTTGGTTCGCACGGGATGACGCACCGGACCTGCCCAGGCTCGTCAGAGTCGGGCCTGTCCTGCTGCCTGAGTTCTTTCACCTCGTCATCGCTACGCAGGATGCCTGGCTCATGGATAGCAGCGGCATCGACTGGGTGGATTCAGGCGAGTGCGCTCTCTTCTTGGACTTCCAGATTTTCGAAGGTCGAGTTGAGATGCCCCACGCCTTGACCGTCTTCGACGACCTACCGCGAGTCCTTGACCGAGTGCGAAAGGTCGTAGCACCCAGCAAATGGAAGAGACTGGGTATCCACTACATGGTTCAGTACCTGACCGATTTCATGGACGAGGGCGGGCAGCCCGATGGGGACCCTTCGACTCGCCGCTCGATCGAGAAGCGAGACCCATACGGTGCGCCCCCCAAGGCGGCCTTGGAGTGGCTTGAGCGCCTCCAGGATCAAGCCTCGGAGGCATACGCCGAGGCCCGCGAGATGTCGCCGCCCCGTCGCAAACGGACGCGGATCACGGATGAACACCTGCACGAGGTAGCGCAGGTGTACCGCATGGCAGACAATATGGGTGTACCGCCAACGCGCGAAGTGGCTAACCACTTCAAGGCTCCTCATTCCACGGCGGCCAAGTGGGTCGCGAGCGCGCGGCGGAAGAAATTTCTGCCCCCCGCAAACACGCCGCCGCAATGGGGCCCTTACGGGGAGCCATCACGAGAGAGGCTGGCAGAGGTTGATGAAGAGCTGGAGTACGCCGAAGCCAACAATCTCTCGCCACTACAGGTGAAGATGCTTGAAGAGGAACGGGCAGAACTGCGTAGAGCCTTCCAAGGGCAAGCTAACGGAGGGAAGCCATGAAGGGTTCGACGTACCGCCGCTGCTACTGCCGCGGTGACGACGGCAAGCCACTGGGCAAGGCGTGCCCGCAGCTCACGTCCAGAAGGCACGGCACCTACGCGGTGCGGCAAGAGCTGCCCAACCGCGAGGACGGAACCCGCCGGTCGTTCTCCCGCTCAGGGTACGAGACGGCGAAGGACGCGCAGGACGTCCTCGACGCCGTGCGGGCGCTGCTGGCCATCCCGGACGGCGACGACGCCGACGGGCAGGTGAAGGTCGGGGACCTGCTGGAGGATGTCTCCAAGGACACCAGGGCGCCGCTGCCGGACCTTGAGCAGACCCGGAAGCGCTTCAACCGCGGGCAGTCCCTCGTCGTGCACGTCACCGTCGGGGACTGGCTGGACGAGTGGGCGGACGCGAAGAAGACCCGGACCACCACCACGAAGGGCTACAAGTCGCACATCCGTGTGCACCTCAAGCCCGGCCTCGCCCACCACCGCCTGGACCGGCTGAGCGTGCGCGTGTGCCAGGAGTTCTTCGACGCGATCGACGACCAGAACGAGGTGATCCTCGCGGAGAACGCCGCGCGCCGCGAGCAGGTGGCGCGGGCGACGTGGGGGAAGCGGTCCCGGCCGCCAGCCTCCGAGACTGAGCGCCTGGCCGCCGAGCGGGCGAAGCTCGCGGTGATGCCGCCGTTCCGCCGGATCACCGGCCCCGCGACGAAGCAGCGGATCCGGGCGACGCTGCGGACCGCAATACAGGCGGCAATCCGGCAGCAGCTGGTCGACGACTTCAACCCGGCCAAGCACGTGGAGCTGGCGTCGGGGAAGCGGCCGAGGGCGAAGATCTGGACCGAGCAGTTCGTCGAGCAGTGGCGTGAGACGGGCCTGAAGCCGAGCCCGGTGATGGTGTGGACGCCCGCTCAGATCGGGGCGTTCCTCGACTCGGCGGTGGAGCACCGGCTGTACGCCTTCTACCACCTGGTGCTGTTCCGGGGTCTGCGCCGCGGTGAGGGGGTCGGCCTGGACTGGGTGAACGTCGACCTGGACGCGGGTGAGCTGACGGTGCACCGCGAGATCATCGTGGATGGCTGGACGCCGATCGAGGAAGACCCGAAGACCGAGGAGTCCGCGGCGACAATCGCCCTGGACTCGGTCACGGTCCTCGCGCTGCGCGAGCACAAGGCCCGCCAAGCTGCCGAGCGGGTCAAGGCAGGCGACGCGTGGACGGAGACGGGCAAGGTCTTCACGGACGAGCTGGGGGCGTGGCTGCACCCGGACAAGGTCTCCGAGGAGTTCCGGCGCCTGTACGTCGCGGCCGGGGTGCCGCCGATCAACCTGCGGGACGCACGGCACTGCGCGGCCCTGCTGATCCATGCCTCGGGCGGCGATATCCACTCGGTGAAGGAGGTGCTGCGGCACGCCACGATCCAGCTCACCTCGGACACGTACACGAGCCTCTTCAAGGACGTGGACCGGGCGCTGGCGGAGAAGGCGGCGGCGCTGGTGCCGCGGGCCCGTCAAGAAGGGACCGGGGAGATCACCCGGACGAGCGCTCACGCACCGCTCACGCAGGGGGCGTTGACGCCATGATCGCCACTCCCCGGCTGGCTCTTCGCGGAGTGCTAGCTTCGCAGCCCATGCGCGCTAGCGCGGGGCCGAACGCAGGGTGGGGCGGGTGGGACTCGAACCCACGACCGACGGATTATGAGTCCGCTGCTCTAACCGGCTGAGCTACCGCCCCGTACGGTGCGCCTCGCGCGCCGTCTGCCGCAGCATAGCTGCTCATACGATCTGTCGCCCTCGCGGGTCACAGACGCGTCATTGGGTGGACTCGCGGGGGCGGGGAGTTGGTTCCCCGGGACATGAAAAAGGACCCCAACGGGGTCCTGATCCGGCGCTCCCCCGACTGGACTCGAACCAGTAACCTGCCGGTTAACAGCCGGCTGCTCTGCCAATTGAGCTACAGGGGACCGAGCTCCCCCGACTGGACTCGAACCAGTAACCTGCCGGTTAACAGCCGGCTGCTCTGCCAATTGAGCTACAGGGGATCGCTCTGCGTGCACCGAATGCACTCGTCAGGGTGTCCCCGGACGGCGCGCGTTCGCTGCGACACATACATTAGCGCAAGTGAGGGGGTGCTCCGCCAACCAGTTGCGCCAGGGTTGTCACCCGGCTGCACAGGGTAGGCGCGCAGCACACGGCACCTTGGCCCGACTTGTCCTATGCCTGACGTGTCCGACGGAAAGAGGGTGGAGCCCATGCGCTACCGGCTGACGTTCATCAGTGGAGCCGTCGTCGGCTATGTGCTCGGCGCGCGCGCCGGGCGCGAGCGGTACGAGCAGTTGCGCAAGAGCGCGCAGCGCGTCGCGCAGAACCCGGCGGTGCGCAACGCGGCGGAGAGCGCCGCGCAGACCGGCAGGAACGCAGCGGTGAAGGCCGCGGACACGGTGACGGCGAAGGTCGGCGACCGGCTGCCGGAGTCGGTGACCGAGCGGGTGAAGGCACTGCGCGACCGCAGCGCGCCGCCCGAGGACGACTGGGGCACCTCCAACACCTGAGGAAGGGCATCCCCGCCCGCATCCCGCCCGCACCCCGCCCGTTTCTCGAACACCTGACGCAACCTGATGCACAGCTGTCACCCCGCACCCGCCCCCCGTGGGGCATCATCTCGTCCATGGGGAAAGTCGCGGGCATAGACAGCTCCACCACCGGTACGACCGTCGTCGTGTGCGACAGCGAGACCGGGGCGGTACTCAGGCAGGGCCATGCGCCGCACCCTCTGGACGACGGCGAGAAGCCGACCGAGATCGACCCGCAGGCGTGGCTGCTGTCGCTGGGCGAGGCGGCCAAGGACGGCGTCCTCGAAGGGGTGCAGGCGATAGGCATCTCCGGGCAGCAGCACGGGCTGCTGGCCCTGGACGCGGGCGGGGTGGCCGTACGCCCGGCGCTGCTGCGCGGCGACAAGCGGGCGCAGGCGCAGGCCGTGGACCTCACCGACGAACTGGGCGGGGCGGCCGGGTGGGCCGAGGCGGTCGGCTCGGTGCCGCAGGCCGCGTATCCGGTGGCGAAGCTGCGCTGGATCGCGCAGCACGAACCGCAGACGGCCACGCGCATAGCCCAGGTGATGCTCCCGCACGACTGGCTGGTGTGGCAGTTGCTGGGGCGGCCCGCGCGCCGTACGACCGACCGCGGCGACGCCTCGGGCACCGGCTACTGGTCGGCGGCCACCGGCGAGTACCGCACGGATCTGGTCGAGCGGGCGCTCGGCCACCAGGTGGCGCTCCCCGACGTACTGGCCCCCGCCGAACCCGCGGGACAGACCCCCGAGGGCCTGCTGATCTCCGCGGGCACCGGCGACAACATGGCCGCCGCCCTGGGCCTGGGCCTCGGCCCCGGCGACGCGGTGGTCTCCCTGGGCGCGGCGGGCACCGTCTTCGCCGTGCACCACGAGGCGCTGAAGGACCCGACGGGTACGGTCACCGCCTTCGCCGACGCGACCGGCCGCCATCTGCCGGTGGTGCAGGTGCGCAACGCCGTCCGTACGCTGCGCGGCACCGCCGATCTGCTGGGCACCGACCTGGCCGGGCTGTCCGAGTTGGCGCTCCAGTCCACGCCCGGCGCGTACGGACTGGTGCTGCTGCCGTATCTGGAGGGCGAGCGGACGCCCGATCTGCCGCACACCGCGGGGACGCTGGCCGGGCTGCGGCGCGACTCGATGAAGCCGGAGCACCTGGCGCGGGCCGCCTTCGAGGGCATGCTGTGCGGGCTGACGGACGCGCTGGACGTGCTGCGCAACAAGGGCGTCGAGGTGCGCCGGGTGTTCCTGCTGGGCGCGGCGGGCGAGCTGCCCGCGGTGCGCGCCATCGCGCCCGCGCTGTTCGGCACGCAGGTCGTCGTACCGCCGGCCGCCGAGTACGCGGCGCTGGGCGCGGCGCGGCAGGCCGCCTGGTCGCTGGGCGCGGTGCTCGGCTCGCAGTCGCAGACCGAGCCGCCGCCGTGGGCCGAGGCGGCCACGCAACTGCTGGAGCCGGGCGACGACTCGGCCGTGGGGTCAGCGGTGCGTCAGCAGTACGTCGCGGTGCGCGAGCAGACTCACCCGGGGGCCTTTGCCTCGCTTTAATCCCATGCGGCCCGACGGTGTCGGAAGATAAGATCCTCCGCCGATCAAGACGGGCAAAGGGCGGGCAAAGCTCGGCGGGCCGGGGCAACGTCCCCTCCCCCGCGCTGCGTCTCCGTACGCGCCTTCCGCCGCCTGCGTACGTCCCGCCGGGTACGCGGCGCCCGTACCGCCGACACCGAGGTTTCAGTGTGCTGATCAGACTCCTGCGGGCCCACCTGGGCCCGTACAAGCGACCCATCGGTCTCTTGGTACTGCTCCAACTCGTCCAGACCATAGCCACGCTCTACCTGCCCACGCTCAACGCCGACATCATCGACAACGGAGTGGTGAAGGGCGACACCGGCTACATCGTGGGGCTGGGCGGCGTCATGATCGGGGTGACCGTCGTCCAGGTCTGCTGCGCGATCGGCGCGGTCTTCTTCGGCGCCCGGACCTCGATGGCGGTCGGCCGTGACATCCGCGCGTCGGTCTTCGACCGGGTGCAGAGCTTCTCGGCCCGCGAGGTCGGGCAGTTCGGGGCGCCGTCGCTGATCACCCGCACCACCAATGACGTGCAGCAGGTGCAGATGCTGGTGCTGCTGACGTTCACGCTGATGGTGTCCGCGCCGATCATGTGCGTCGGCGGCATCATCATGGCGCTCGGCCAGGACGTGCCGCTGTCGTCTCTGCTGCTGGCCGTGGTGCCGCTGCTCGGCATCGTGATCAGCCTGATCATCCGCAGGATGCGCCCGCTGTTCCGCACGATGCAGACCCGCGTGGACACCGTGAACCGGGTGCTGCGCGAGCAGATCACCGGCATCCGCGTGATCCGCGCCTTCGTCAAGGACGACTACGAGCAGCGCCGCTTCGCCGAGGCCAACGACAGTCTGACCGATGTGTCGCTGGCCACCGGAAAGCTGATGGCGCTGATGTTCCCGCTGGTGATGGGTGTGGTGAACATCTCCAGCGTCGCCGTGCTGTGGTTCGGCGCGCACCGCATCGACAGCGGCGGGATGCAGATCGGCGCCCTGACGGCGTTCCTGAGCTATCTGATGCAGATCCTGATGTCGGTCATGATGGCCACCTTCATGTTCATGATGGTGCCGCGCGCCGAGGTCTGCGCCGAGCGCATCGAGGAGGTGCTGGGCACCGAGTCCAGCGTCGTCCCGCCGACCGCGCCCGTGCTGACCCTGCGCCGCCACGGCGACCTGGAGCTGACCGGCGTGGAGTTCGCCTACCCCGGCGCGGAGGCGGCCGTCCTGCGCGGGGTCGACCTGGTCGCCAGGCCCGGTGAGGTGACCGCGATCATCGGCTCCACCGGCAGCGGCAAGTCGACGCTGCTCGGCCTGATCCCGCGGCTGTACGACGCGACCGGCGGCCGGGTGCTGGTCGACGGCGAGGACGTCGCGGAGCTGGCCCCCGCGCTGCTGGCCGAGACCGTCGGCCTCGTACCGCAGAAGCCGTATCTGTTCTCCGGCACCGTCGCGACCAACCTGCGGTACGGCAAACCGGACGCCACCGACGAGGAGCTGTGGCACGCGCTGGAGGTGGCGCAGGCCAAGGACTTCGTGGAGCGGCTCGACGGCGGGCTCGACGCGCCCATCGCGCAGGGCGGCAGCAATGTCTCCGGCGGGCAGCGGCAGCGCCTGGCCATCGCGCGGGTCCTGGTCCGCAAGCCGGAGATCTACCTCTTCGACGACTCCTTCTCGGCGCTGGACTACGCGACGGACGCGGCGCTGCGCCGCGCGCTGCTGCACGAGACCGCCGCCGCGACCGTGCTGATCGTCGCCCAGCGGGTGTCCACCATCCGTGACGCGGACCGGATCGTCGTCCTGGACGAGGGCCGGGTCGTCGGCACCGGCACGCACACCGAGCTGATGACCGACAACGAGACCTACCGGGAGATCGTCCTGTCCCAGCTCACGGAAGCCGAGGCCGCCTGATGAGCGACGACGAGCACAAGCCCGCCGCCGCGCAGCGCCCGCCGCGGCCGATGGGCGGGCCCGCGCGCTTCATGAGCGGCGGCCCGGTCGAGAAGCCGATGGACTTCGGCGGGTCGCTGAAGCGGCTGCTGGGTCTGATGCGTCCCGACCGTTTCCTGCTCTGCCTGGTGCTGGTCCTCGGCACGGCGAGCGTCGCGCTCGCGGTGACCGGACCGCGCATCCTCGGTCACGCCACCGACCTGATCTTCGCCGGGGTGATCGGACGGCGGTTCCCCGGCGGCACCAAGCAGCAGGCGCTCGACGCGCTGCGCGCGCACGGTGACGGCCGGGTCGCCGACATGCTCAAGGGCATCGGTTTCACGCCGGGCCAGGGCATGGACTTCGACGCCATCGGCAAGGTACTGCTGGTGGTCCTCGCGGTGTACGTGGCCGCGGCCGTCTTCAGCGTCTTCCAGATGCGCACCGCGACCAAGGTGATCAACCGGGCGATGTTCCGGATGCGCTCCGACGTCGAGGACAAGCTGGCGAAGCTGCCGCTGTCGTACTTCGACCGGCAGCCGCGCGGCGAGGTGCTGAGCCGGGCCACCAACGACATCGACAACATCGGCCAGACGATGCAGCAGACCATGGGCCAGCTGGTGAACTCGCTGCTGACCATCGTGGGCGTGCTGGCCATGATGTTCTGGATCTCCTGGCTGCTGGCGCTGATCGCGCTGGTCACCGTGCCGGTGACGCTGCTGGTGGCCACGCGGGTGGGCAAGCGCGCGCAGCCGCAGTTCATCCAGCAGTGGAAGACCACCGGCAAGCTCAACGCGCACATCGAGGAGATGTACACCGGCCACTCGCTGGTGAAGGTCTTCGGGCGCGCGGAGGAGTCGGCGGCGGCCTTCGAGGAGCAGAACGAGGCGCTGTACCGCTCGGGCTTCAAGGCGCAGTTCATCTCCGGCACGATCCAGCCGATGATGATGTTCATCGGCAATCTGAACTACGTGCTGGTGGCCGTCGTCGGTGGCCTGCGGGTCGCGTCGGGCGCGCTGTCCATCGGTGACGTCCAGGCGTTCGTGCAGTACTCGCGGCAGTTCAGCCAGCCGCTGACGCAGGTGGCGAGCATGTCGAACCTGATCCAGTCCGGCATCGCGTCGGCCGAGCGGGTCTTCGAACTCCTCGACGCCGAGGAGCAGTCGGCGGAGCCGGCGAAGCGGGACGTCCCCCGGGTGCCGGTGCGGGGCCGGGTAGCGCTGGAGGACGTGAGCTTCCGCTACGACCCGGACAAGCCGCTGATCGACCACCTGTCGCTGAAGGTGGAGCCGGGCCACACCGTCGCGATCGTCGGCCCGACCGGCGCGGGCAAGACCACGCTGGTCAATCTGCTGATGCGGTTCTACGAGGTGTCCGGCGGCCGGATCACCCTGGACGGCACCGATGTGGCCACGCTCTCCCGCGAGGAGCTGCGCTCCTCGATCGGCATGGTCCTCCAGGACACCTGGCTGTTCGGCGGCACGATCGCGGAGAACATCGGCTACGGCAGCGAGGGGGCGACCGCCGGGCAGATCGAGGAGGCGGCGCGCGCCGCGCACGCGGACCGCTTCATCCGCACGCTGCCCGAGGGCTACGACACGGTGATCGACGACGAGGGCGCGGGGGTCAGCGCGGGTGAGAAACAACTCATCACCATCGCGCGGGCGTTCCTGTCCGATCCGACGATCCTGGTACTGGACGAGGCGACCAGCTCCGTCGACACCCGTACCGAGGTGCTGATCCAGCGGGCGATGGCCAAGCTCAGCCACGGCCGTACCAGCTTCGTGATCGCGCACCGGCTGTCCACGATCCGCGACGCCGACGTCATCTTGGTGATGGAGTCCGGCGCGATCGTCGAACAGGGCACGCACGAGGAGCTGTTGGCGGCCAAGGGCGCGTACGCGCGGCTGTACGCGGCGCAGTTCGCGCAGGCCGTGGCGGAGGTCGACTGAGGTACGAGGGCCGGCCGGGACGGGTGTTCCGTCCCGGCCGACCGGCCGGAGCGGGGGGCCGGAAAACCCGAGGAGCCAGCGGGTACGGCGGCGCGCGGCGTTGGTAGCCTGTGCCGCCGTACCTCCGGAAGGGCAGAAGTGATGAGCAGCGCCACCACCGCGGCGTCGGTCGCGGGTACCGGCACGCGGGCGGGTACGAGTACCCGTATGGGTACGAGCACGGATTCGGGTACGGGTACGAGTACGGCCGAGGGGCCGCGGCAGGGGCGACCGGGCGGTTCCGACCCGGTGCGCTGCCCCGCGCGGCGCGAGACCTCGACGCTGGCGCGGCGCAGCGCGCGGGTGCCGATCTGGTATCTGCGGGTGATCGGCGTCGTCGATCTGCTGTCCGCCGTCTCCCTGACGATCCGTCAGGAGATGTCGAACCACAACACCGGTGAGCTGTTCACGCCGTTCATGCTCTTCGCGGGCTTCGGCTCGGCCGCCGCGACGCTCTTCATGGCCATGATGCTGGCCCGCCACAAGCGCGTGGCCTGGATCGTCTTCATGGCGCTGTGCGGCGGCTACGCGGCCCTGTCGGTGTGGGCGCTGTGCTACGACGACCTGCGACGGCACCCGTTCAACTGGGTCTCCACCGCGCTCACTTTGACCGTGCTGTGCTTCGGCGCGCTCGGCCGCCGCGAATTCCACGGCAAGGGCGACCGCACCAACCCGCAGCTCGCGCTCGCCGTCCTCGGCGTCGGCGCGCTGCTGTCGGTCCTGGTCGGCACCACCCTGGTCACGGCCGTCGGCCCGGAGCGCGCCAGCGTCGGCGACCGCGTCTGGTACGTGGCGCTGCGGCTGACGACGCTGAGCCGCGACTCCGACATCGAGCCGAATCTGCACATCAGCCCGTGGGTCAGCAGCGGCCTCAACCTGGCGGGCCTCGGCCTGCTGCTCGCCGTGCTCTACGCGCTCTTCCGCTCCCCGCGCGGCCGGGACCTCCAGAGCCGCGACGACGAGGACCGGCTGCGCGAACTGCTCGCCCGGCACGGCGCCCGCGACTCGCTCGGCTACTTCGCGCTGCGCCGCGACAAGTCCGTCATCTTCTCGCCCAGCGGCAAGGCCGCCGTCGCCTACCGCGTGGTCGGCGGTGTGGCCCTGGCCTCCGGCGACCCGATCGGCGACGTCGAGGCATGGCCGGGCGCCATCGACGCCTGGCTGGTGGAGACCCGCGACCATGCCTGGATCCCCGCGGTGATGGGCGCCAGCGAGGAGGGCGGCACCGTCTACGCCCGGCACGGCCTGGACGCGCTGGAACTGGGCGACGAAGCCATCGTGGAGACCGACGAGTTCACCCTGGACGGCCGGGCGATGCGCGGCGTGCGGCAGGCGTACAACCGGGTGCGGCGCGCCGGTTACACCACCCGTATCCGGCGGCACCGCGACATCCCGGCCGACGAGACGGCCGCGCTGATCGAGGCGGCGGACCGCTGGCGGGACGGCGCCACCGAGCGCGGCTTCTCGATGGCGCTCGGCAGGCTCGGCGACCCGGCCGACGGCGACTGCGTGATGATCGAATGCCTCGACGGCGAGGGCGAGTTGAAGGCGCTGCTCAGCTTCGTGCCGTGGGGCCCGAAGGGGCTGTCGCTGGACTTGATGCGGCGCGACCGGGACAGCGAGAACGGCCTGGTCGAGTTCATGGTCCTCGACCTGATCGAACGCGCCGCCGACGTCGGCGTGGAGCGGGTGTCGCTCAACTTCGCGATGTTCCGGTCGGTGTTCGAGGACGGCGCCCGGCTGGGCGCGGGCCCGGTGCTGCGGCTGTGGCGCTCGGCCCTGATGTTCTTCTCCCGCTGGTGGCAACTGGAGTCGCTGTACCGCGCGAACGCCAAGTACCGGCCCATCTGGGAGCCGCGCTTCCTGCTCTTCGCCAAGAGCGCGCATCTGCCGCGGATCGGGCTGGCGAGCGCGCGCGCCGAGGGGTTCGTGGTGGCGCCGAGGCCGCTGGCGCGGCTGCGCAGGGACGGCTAGGGCCTGAGGGGGGCTCCGGGGGTCTCAGTCGAGGTAGCCGCGGAGCTGGTCGGCGAAGGCGTGGTCGCGGAGCTTGTTGAGGGTCTTGGACTCGATCTGGCGGATGCGTTCGCGGGTCACGCCGAAGATGCGGCCGATCTCCTCCAGGGTGCGGGGGCGGCCGTCGGCGAGGCCGTAGCGGAGCTGGACGACCTTGCGCTCGCGCTCGCCGAGCGTGGACAGCACCGCTTCCAGGTGCTCGCGCAGCAGCAGGAAGGCCGCGGACTCCACGGGCGAGGCGGCGTCGCCGTCCTCGATGAGGTCGCCGAGCGCGACGTCCTCCTCCTCGCCGACCGGCGCGTGCAGCGACACCGGCTCCTGGGCCAGCCGCAGCACCTCGCTGACCCGCTCCTCCGGCAGGTCGAGCTGGGCGGCGACCTCCTCGGTGCTCGGCTCGTAGCCGCGCTCCTGGAGCAGCCGCCGCTGCACCCGCACCACCCGGTTGATCAGCTCCACCACGTGCACGGGGACCCGTATCGTCCTGGCCTGGTCGGCCAGCGCCCGCGACATCGCCTGGCGGATCCACCAGGTCGCGTACGTCGAGAACTTGTAGCCGCGCGCGTAGTCGAACTTCTCCACCGCCCGGATCAGCCCGAGATTGCCCTCCTGGACCAGGTCGAGCATGGTCAGGCCGCGGCCGATGTACCGCTTGGCGACCGAGACGACCAGCCGCAGATTGGCCTCGATGAGGCGGCGCTTGGCCATCCGGCCGAGCACCACCAGGCGGTCGAGGTCGACGGCGAGCTGCGAGTCCAGGTCGGGGAAGGCGCCGAGCTTCTCCTCGGCGAAGAGTCCGGCCTCCACCCGGCGGGCCAGGTCCACCTCTTCGGCCGCCGTGAGCAGCGGGATACGGCCGATCTCGCGCAGATACTGCCGGAAGAGGTCGGCGGACGGGCCCGCGGACTCCTCGCGCGGCGGCCGTACCGGCACCGCGTCCTCGTCGTCCCGCTCGTCGGTGACCACGCGTTGCTCCGGCACCCGCGACCCCGTGAGGTTCCCTGGCGGTTCCGCCTGGGGCTCCATCGCCACCACCTCGGCCGCGGTCGTGAGGGTCTGGATCTGGGTGTGGATCTGGGTCTGGGTCTGCACGGAAGCGACCTCCAGAAGTGAGCGCGTCCTCGGGCTCGCAGCGCGTCTTGCCGGACAGGCCCTGGGCGCCGTCACCCAGTGTGGCCCACGACGCGGCTCCGCTACGAGGGGCGTGCGCTCCCTTTTTCACACAAGGTCACCGCTCAGGTCCGTGCGGTGACGCAAGGCATATGCCCGGGCGTACGCCCGCGGCGGCTACAGCCCCGCCGCGCCCTGTTCGCGCAGCCGCTGGCCGTACTGCTGGAGCGCCCACAGCTCGCCCAGCGACGCGGTGACCTCGGGCGAGTCCTGCGGGACGCCCTGGGCGGCGAACCGCGCCTGCGTGGCGTGCACCTGGGCCACGCGCCGCTCCACCGCGTTGATCCGCACCCGGACCAGCACCTCGCCCGCGTAGAACTCGGGCGACTTGTGCATCACCGGCTCGACGGCCAGTTCGGTGACCATCATCCGTACGGTGTCGTCGGGCGCGGCCTCGCGGACCCGTACGAGATAGTCGCCGTCGGCCGCCTCGACGCCGCCCGCCTCGGCGATCACCCGGCGCACGGCGGCGTAGGGCGGTCCGGTGAACTCGTCCTCGCCGTACGCGTCGAAGGCCGGGGAGACCAGCTTCGGGTACTGGAGGGCGAGCTTGAGCAGCTCGCGCTCGACGCGGTGGGCGGGGCTGCGCAGGTCCAGGCGGGGGCCGCGCGGCGCGTTCTGCGCGGGGACGCCGGAGGACTGCCGGTCGCCGCCCGCGTACGGACCGCCCTGGCCCTGGCGGCCGTACTGCGGGCGGTTGTCGGTGCTGCCGCCGCCCGCCGCGCGGGCCCTGGCCATCGCGCGGACCCGGCGGATGATCGACTGTTCCTCGGACTGCGTGCCGATCCCGGCCATGCCGACCAGCCGGATCGCGTAACGGTCCCGCAGTGCCTGGTTCTTGATCGCGGCGACCACGGCGACCCCCGCGTCCACGGCCGCCACCCGGCCCTCGTCGGTGTCCAGGTTGTAGCGGGACACGATGGAGCGCAGCGCGAAGGCGAACAGCGGGGTGCGGCCGTCGATCAGTCGCTGGATGGCCGCGTCGCCCTCGGCGAGCCGCAGTTCGCACGGGTCCATCCCGCCGGGCGTGATCGCGATCGACGTCTCGGCGGCGAATTTCTGGTCGTCCTCGAAGGCCCGCAGCGCGGCCTTCTGGCCCGCCTCGTCGCCGTCGAAGGTGAAGACCACCTCGGCGGTCGAATTGTCCATCAGCAGCCGGCGCAGGATCTTGATGTGGTCGCCGCCGAAGGAGGTGCCGCAGGTGGCGATGGCCGTGGTGACCCCGGCGAGATGGCAGGCCATCACGTCGGTGTACCCCTCGACGACCACCGCCCGCCCGGTCTTGGCGATCTCCTTCTTGGCCAGGTCGATGCCGTACAGCACCTGGGACTTCTTGTAGAGCGGCGTCTCGGAGGTGTTCAGGTACTTCGGGCCCTGGTCGTCCTCGCGCAGCTTGCGCGCGCCGAAGCCGATCACCTCGCCGGTGATGTCCCGGATCGGCCAGATCAGTCGCCCCCTGAAGCGGTCGATCGCCCCGCCCCTGCGGCTCTCGGAGGCCAGCCCCGCGGTGATCAGCTCCTTGTCGGTGAAGCCCTTCCCCCGCAGATACCGCACCAGGTGGTCCCACCCGGCGGGCGCGTACCCCACCCCGAAGTGCTCCGCCGCCGCCTGGTCGAAGCCGCGCTCGGCCAGGAACCTCCGGCCGATCTCCGCCTCCGCCCCGCCCAGTTGCTCCACATAGAACTGCGCGGCGGCCTTGTGGGCCTCGACCAGCCGGATCCGCTCGCCCTGCTGCCGCCCGGGGACATGGCTGCCCTCCTCGTACCGCAGCGTGATCCCGGCCTGCCCGGCCAAGCGCTCGACGGCCTCGGTGAACGACAGATGGTCGAGCTTCATGACGAACGCGAGGGTGTCCCCGCCTTCCCCGCAGCCGAAGCAGTGGTAGAGGCCCTTGGAGGGGCTGACCTGGAAGGAGGGGGATTTCTCGTCGTGGAAGGGGCACAGGCCCTTGAGATTGCCGCCGCCGGCGTTTTTGAGCTGGAGGTATTCGGAGACGACGGCGTCGATCGGGACCGCGTCCCGTACCGCCTTCACGTCTTCGTCTCTGATCCTGCCCGCCACTCGCGCAAGTCTACGGCGCTGGTGGGACAGCGGAGCGCCGGGCGGTGGGTGGCGACGAAGGTCTTGACCCGGGCGGGGGTGAGGACTAGCTTCGCCAATCGTTAGGAACCTTTCCTATTGGGGTTCCGAAGTCGTGGGGAGACACAGCCGCATGCCCGAGCTTCGCAGAAGGCCGCTCCGCAGATGGACCACCGCCGCGGCGACGGCTGTCACCGCGACCGCCGTGCTGGCGGCGCTGTCGCTGGCGGGCGGCGCGGACACCGCCCAGGCCGCGACCACCGGCGAGGTCCGGGTGAACCAGGTCGGCTACGCGGGAAGCGGCGCCAAAGAAGCGTTCCTGCTGGCCAAGAGCGCGGTCGGCGAGGCGTCGTGGAAGCTGGTAGGCCGCGGCGGCCGGGTCGTCGCGCACGGCAGCACGGGGGCGAGCCTGGGCCGCTGGAACAGCGCGTATCCGGCCGTCTACCTGATCGACTTCAGCGCGGTGCGCACGCCCGGCACCTACCGGCTGGTGGTCGGCGGCACCGCCACCGCCTCCTCCCCCGCCTTCACCATCGGCTCGGCGAAGGCCGTCTTCGGCCGTCCCGCCGCCGACGCCACCGCCTTCTTCCAGGCCCAGCGCGACGGCGCGAGGACGATCCCCGGGCAGCTGCGGCGCAAGCCGTCGCATCTCAACGACGCGCACGCCGCCGTCTACGCGTGGCCGTCGTTCACCGACCCCGACGGCGACACGGTCAAGGCCGCCCCGAAGAAGATCGCGGGCGCGGCCCCGGTGGACGTCTCCGGCGGCTGGTTCGACGCGGGCGACTACCTGAAGTTCACCGAGACCACTTCGTACGCCGTCGCCGCGCTCCAGATCGCCGCCCGGCAGACCGGCGCGGGCCCGGCGTCGGCTCTCGGCGGCGAGGCGCAGCACGGCCTGGACTGGCTCGACAAGATGTGGGACGGCACAACGAAGACGCTGTACATCCAGGTCGGCCTCGGCTCCGGTACGGACAGCGGCAGCGTCGTCGGCGACCACGACGTGTGGCGGCTGCCGGAGAAGGACGACAAGGACTCCGCGCACCCGTTCCTGAAGAACCGCCCGGTGTTCAGGGCGGGCGCCCCCGGCGCGAAGCTCAGCCCCAACCAGGCGGGCCGGCTCGCCGCCGACTTCGCGCTCGCCGCCCAGCGGTACGCGGCCACCGCGCCCGCCAAGGCCCGCGCGTATCTGAACACCGCGGCGCAGATCTACGGCCTGGCCGACACGCGCCCTGGCACGCTCGTCACCACCGTGCCGTACGGCTACTACCCCGAGACGAGCTGGAAGGACGATCTGGCCTTCGGCGGGGCCGAGTTGGCGCTGGCGGCGCAGCGGCTGCACGACCGGCGCGGCGCGGACTGGCTGAAGCAGGCGGCGAGTTGGGCGAAGGCGCACCAGAGCGAGGCGGGCGCGGACACGCTGAACATGTACGACACCAGCGCGCTCGCCGACCTCGACCTGGCGCGGGCGATCAGGGCGGCCGGGCACCCGCGCGGCCTCGCGGTGACGTACGCCGACCTGGTCGGTTACGTGAAGGGCCAGATCGCCGCCGGGCAACGGCGGGCGGCGGCTGACCCGTTCCACGCGGGCGCGGTCTACGACGACTTCGACGCGGACTCGCACACGCTGGGTCTCGCGGCCACCACGCGGCTGTACCGCTCGGTGACCGGCGACACCTCGTTCGACCGCTTCGCGGTGCAGCAACTCGACTGGCTGCTGGGGGCGAACGCCTGGGGCACGTCCTTCATGGTCGGCCAGGGGCAGACCTTCCCGCGCTGCACGGCCGGCGAGTTGGGCAACCTCGCGGGGAGCCTGACCGGTTCACGACCCCTGGAGGTGGGCGCGATCGTCAACGGGCCCAACGGCGCGGAGCAGTTCAGCGACGGCCTCGGCGACTACCTGGACGGCATGCGGCCGTGCCCGCCCGGCGGCGCGGACCCGTACAGCGCCTTCAACGGGCGCGGCAGCCGGTACGTGGACGACGTGCGGTCGTGGCAGAGCTCGGAGCCGGCGCTGGACATGGACGCGTCGGGGCTGCTGGCCTTCTACCTGTCGAAGTAGCGTTCGGGGACAGGCGGAGAGGCGCTGGGCGACGGCCTACGCGGGACCCCGCGCGAGGTCCTTGGTGACGAACACGTAGTGCGGGCCGATCGGTTCCACGACGAATTCCTCGCCGATCGCCGTGAAGCCGAAGTGCTCGTAGAAACCGGCGGCGGACGTACGGCCGTTGCACCAGGCCAGTTCGGCGCCGCGGGCCGCGGCCTCGCGCAGGCCCGCGATCAGGGCCGCGCCGCCGAACCCCTGGCCGCGGACCTCGGGCGCGCTGCCCATGCCGCGGAAGCGGTACGCGGACGCCCCGGCCGTATCCGCGTCCGCGAGGGCGTCGTCCCCCGACAGCGGCTCGGGGAAGAAGGTGGCGCAGCCCCGTACCGCGCCTTCCTCGTCGTAGGCGGCGATGTGGAACGTGCCGTCGCGCGAGTCCTCCGGATAGACGGCGGTCTCGCGCGGCAGGCCGGTCCGCAGCACCGCCCAGCGCAGGGCGAAGATCTCCTCGACGGGCACGACGGCGGTACGGGTGACGGGCACGGCGGGGTGTCCCTTCCTGGTCGGTCCGGCCGGTCCAGGAAGGAAGCTCCTGGTCAGTCCAGGAACGAGGTTAGTGGCACCGCCGGATCGGACAGCCGCTCGGGGTCGACCGCGCGGCCGGAGCGGATGAGCTGCTGGATCGGCTCGGTGACGTCCCACACATTGACGTTCATCCCCGCCAGCACCCGCCCCTCGTTCAGCCAGAAGGCGATGAACTGCCGCTTGCCCACATCGCCGCGGCACACCACCTGGTCGTACGAGCCGGGCGCCGCGTTCCCCGAGAACTCCATGCCCAGGTCGTACTGGTCGGAGAAAAAGTACGGAACCCGGTCGTACGACACCGGGCGGCCGAGCATGGCGCGGGCCGCGGCGGGGCCGCCGTTCAGCGCGTTCGCCCAGTGCTCGACGCGCAACCTGCCGCCGAGCAGCGGGTGTTCGGCGTTGGCGACGTCGCCCGCGGCGAAGATGTCGGGGTTCGAGGTGCGCAGCGAGGCGTCCACGGCGATGCCGCCGCCCTCGGCCGGGTCGACCAGGTCGAGTCCCGCGCTCTCGGCCAGCGCGGTGCGCGGGGCGGCACCGATCGCGGCGAGCACGTCGTGCGCCGGGTGCTCCTCGCCGTCGTCGGTGAGGGCGGCGAGCACCATGCCGTCCTGGCCGGTGATCTCGGTGAGCCGGGCGCCGAAGTGGAAGCGGACGCCGTGCTCGGCGTGCAGGTCGGTGAAGACCGCGCCCAGTTCGGGGCCGAGCACCGAGTGCAGCGGGGTCGGCGCGGACTCCACGACGGTGACCTCGGCGCCGTAGCCGCGGGCCGCGGCGGCGACCTCCAGGCCGATCCAGCCCGCGCCCGCCACCACCAGGTGGCCGTTCTCCCGGCCGAGGCTGGTCAGCACGTGCTTGAGCCGGTCGGCGTGCGCGAGCCTGCGCAGGTGGTGCACCCCGGCCAGGTCGGTGCCCGGGATGTCCAAGCGGCGCGGCTCGGAGCCGGTGGCGAGCAGCAGCTTGTCGTACATCAGGGTCGTGCCGTCGCCGAGGCGGACGAATTTGGCGGCCGGGTCCAAGTGCACGACCGGCTGGCCCAGGTGCAGCTCGATGTCGTGCTCGGCGTACCAGGAGGCGCTCTGCACGAAGACCGAGTCGCGCTTGTCGGCGCCGGTCAGATAGCCCTTGGACAGGGGCGGGCGTTCATAGGGGTGGTCGCGCTCGTCGCCGATCAGTATCACCCGGCCGGTGAAACCCTCGGCCCGGAGCGTTTCGGCCGCCTTCGCCCCGGCGAGCCCTGCTCCGACGATCACGAAGGTTTCGTGTGCGTCCACCACGGTGGCCCTCCAGGCGGGTCGGCGATCGGTACGTGTGCGAGCGTACGTGTACGTGTCGTGCGGTGCTGCGTGCGTGGTGCTTGTGCGTGGTGCTTGTGCGTTCTGTTCGTGCGTCGTGCGGTGCGTCTGAGGGCGCGTCGTGCTCGTGCGTCCTGCTTGTGCGTACATACGAGCGTCCCGCACGTCAGGGCCGTCCGGAAGAGCGCCGCGCCGTCCATCCCCTCGTGCTTCTTCTGCCCAGTGGGCATCCGGCCATATGCCGGGCGGGTATCCCGGCGTACCGGACGCCCCGTTTCCGGCGGTTACGCGTGCAGCCGGGCGTGCAGGGCGGTGGCCGCCGCGTCGGTGAGGGAGGCGATCTGGTCGACGACGGCGCGGCGGCGGGCGCGGTCGTCGGGGGCGGCGTCGAAGATCCCGCGGAACTGCGGGTCAAGGCCCTCGGGGGCCCGCTCCAGCAGCCGCTGCGCCAGCTCGCCGATCACCACGCGCTGCTCGGCCCGGCGCTTGGCCTGCGCGGCGCGCTGCATGACGTACCGGTCGGCGACCGCCTTGAGAACGGCGCATTCGAGCCGCTGCTCGCGCGGCACGACCAGCTCCGCGCGGTAGCGGGTGAGGCGGCCGGTGCCGTAGCGCTCGCGGGTGGCGCTCTCGGCCGCCAGGCAGAAGCGGCCGATGAGCTGGGAGGCGGCGTCCTTGAGCCGCGCCTGGGCGAGGGCGGTGCCGTCGTAGCCGTGCGGCCACCAGGGTTGGTCGAGCAGCCGGTCGAGGGCCGCGGCCAGCTCGGCCGGGTCAGTGCCGGGCGGCACATAGCGGGCGGCGGCGCAGCCGAACACCTCGGCGCGCTCGGCGGCGGAGGTCAGCGCGCCGGGGTCGATGTGCCCGGCCTGGAGGCCGTCCTCCACGTCGTGCACCGAATACGCGACGTCGTCGGCCCAGTCCATGACCTGCGCCTCGAAGCACTGGCGGCCGTCGGGCGCGTCCTTCCGCAGCCAGCCGAAGACCGGCAGGTCGTCCTCGTACGCGCCGAATTTGGGGCTGCCGGGCGTGGTGGGGTGGCCGCCGCGCGCCCACGGGTACTTGGTCGCCGCGTCCAGCGCGGCGCGGGTGAGATTGAGGCCGACGCTGACCAGCGCGTCGCCGCCCGCCGGGTCCGGCACGAATTTCTTCGGCTCGATCCGGGTCAGCAGCCGCAGGCTCTGCGCGTTGCCCTCGAACCCGCCGCAGTCCTCGGCGAATTCGGCCAGGACCAGCTCGCCGTTGTGCCCGAACGGCGGGTGCCCGAGGTCGTGCGCCAGGCACGCCGTCTCCACCAGGTCGGGGTCGCAGCCGAGCGCCGCGCCCAATTCCCTGCCGACCTGCGCGCACTCCAGCGAGTGCGTCAGCCGGGTGCGCGGGCTGGTGTCGATCGCCGCCGCGCTGTTGACGCCCGGGTCCACGACCTGCGTCTTCCCGGCCAGCCTGCGCAGCGCCGCCGAGTGCAGCACCCGCGCCCGGTCGCGCTGGAACGCCGTACGGCCCGGCCTCTTGTCCGGTTCCGTGACATACCGCTCCATATCGGCCTCGCCGTAGGGCCCGTACCGCTCGTACGGGCCCAGGTGCGCGGATGCCGCCCGCTGTGACCGGTCCTTCTCTTCCATACCCGTGACGGTAACCGGCCCCGGTGACCGGCGGCGGACGCGCGGGGGGGGCGGACCGGGCGCGCGACCGGCGCCCGGGCCGCCGGGGCCCGCGCTGACCTGCCCCGACGGCGGGCGTCGGCGCCCAGGAGCGTTCCGTCGTAGCGGAGGGCTTCGTCGTACCGGAGGGCTTCGTCGTACCGGCGCAGTACGAGTTCGGCCATTGAGCGCGGCCGCGGCCTCGGCGACGGTCGGCGCGGCGGCGGAGGCGTACGCGGGCAGCACGGGCACCCCTCCGAGGCGCGCGCCGGATTGCCTCGTCGTTCGCGCGGGCGCGAGAGCCGGTTTCGGTGCTCTCACCCGGCCGCGGGTCCGCTGTGAGGCCACCGGCCGCCGGAGACCCGCTCGCCGGAGAGCAGCAGCTCACGGGCGGTGCGGTCGGCCGCGAAGTACACCCAGGCGGGGGTCGGTCCGTCCGCCGTGCGCACGTGCGTACGGCGGCGCTCGTAGAGGTTGGCGGGGGCGCCCGGCGCGTACTCCTCCAGCCGGTCGAGGTCGGCGAGGACGTCCGCGTACGCCTCGGGGCCGACCGCCGCCAGCGCCCCGTGGACGACGCCCTCGCCCGCCGGGTCGGGGACGGCGTACGGGTAGCCGGGGCCGTGGAAGAGCAGCGCGCCGGGCAGTTCGGCCGGTGTCCAGGTCAGGGCCCGGCCGCGCAGCACGCCGTGGTTGCGCCCGCCGGGCAGCAGCGTGCCGTAGAGGAAGAAGGGGAGGCGGGGGTCGGTCACGCGGGCGCTCCGGGGGCGTTGTCAGTGGTGGGTCCTACTGTGATCCATAACGCAACCGGGCGGGGGTGTCCGGCGTCGGTCACGGAGGGGGCACGGGTCGGCGAGGGGCGGGGGCGATGGCGGGTCAGGGGGTGGACGGTATGACGTGGGCGCGGACGTGGGGGGCGCGGGTCCGGGGGTGGAAGCCGTCATGGGCGCGGTTGCCGCGCACGCGGCGGGGGTGGCGGCGGCTGCTGCGGTGGAGCGTGGCCGTGTGCGTGCTGGCGCTGCTGCCCGCGACGTGGCTGCGGCTGGCCGACGGCGGGCGCGTCCGCACGCTTGCCGACGTGCCGAAGGAGCCGGTGGCCGTGGTCTTCGGCGCCGGGCTCTGGGACGGTAAGCCGTCGCCGTATCTGGCGCACCGGCTGGACGCGGCGGCGACGCTGTACCGGACGGGCCGGATACGCGTGGTGCTGGTCACCGGCGACAACAGCCGTACGTCGTACAACGAGCCGGGTGCCATGCGCACCTACCTGGCCGCGCACGGCGTGCCCGCCGACAAGGTCGTCCTGGACTACGCGGGCTTCGACACCTGGGACTCGTGCAGCCGCGCCAAGCGCGTCTTCGGGGTCGACCGGGCCGTCCTGGTCAGCCAGGACTTCCACATACGCAGGGCCCTGGCGCTCTGCGAGGCCGCCGGGATCGACGCCTACGGGATCGCCGTCGACGAGCCGCACGACGCCACCTGGTACGCGGGCGGCGTACGGGAGTTGCTGGCCGCGGGCAAGGCGGCGGCGGACGTGGTGATTCGCCCGAACCCGCACTTCCTGGGGCCGCGCGAGCCGGGGGTCGCACGCGCCCTCACCGCGGGCGGGGCCGTGCGCTGAGGCGGATGGGCCGGAGGTGGTGGAGCGGACGGCGTTCCCGGTGAACCGGGGGGCGTGGTGCGGCAAGGGCCGCGCCTCGACGGAGGGGCGTTGTGCGGCAAGGGCCGCGCCTCGACCGAAGTGCTGTCCACGGCGGTGCGGCTGACCGGGCCGCTGGTACGGGGCGCGGACGGCGAGTCGGCGCCCGCGAGCTGGGAGGAGGCGCTGGACCGGGTCGCGGCGGGGCCGCTGCGGGTCCGGGCGGAGGAGTACGCCCCGGCCCTCTGTATGCATTGCATGCATTGCATGCAGAAGCTAGCCTCAGCCGTGTGCAGCAGACCGATGCCGCCCGCGCGCGGCTGCGTGACCTGATCCTGGACGGCGCCTACGCGCCGGGCCAGCGGCTCACCGAGACCGAGGTCGCGCTGTCGCTGGAGATGAGCAGGACGCCGGTGCGCGAGGCGTTCCGCGCGCTGGTCGCCGACGGGCTGGTCCACTCGGCGGGGCGCGGTGTGCGGGTGGTCGCGCTGGACGCGGAGGCGCTGCGCCACGCCTACCAGGTGCGGGCCGCCCTGGAGGCGCTCACCGCCGAGCTGGCCGCCGGGCGCCAGGCCAAGGGCCGGATCGCCCCCGCCGACCTGGCCGAGCTGGTCCGCGAGGCGGACCGTACGGAAGAGGCCACGCTGGCCGGGCGCCTCGCCGAGGCCGTCGCCCACAACCGCCGCTTCCACGGCCGGATCGCCGTACTCGCCGCGAACCCCGTGGCGCTCGCCTCGCTCGACCGGCTGTGGGACCAGATCCTCGTCTCCACCCGTGCCTCCCTCGGCCCGCCCCACCGGCCCGCCCAGGTCAACGCCCAGCACCGGGAGCTGCTGGCCGCGATCACCGGGGGCCGGGCCCGCGAGGCGGCCGAGGCGGCCCGCCGCCACGTTCTGGACACCTGCGGCGCCCGATTCACCGACTGAGCGACCCGAAGGGACATCGAGCCATGCCGTCAGCCCGTCAGCACTCCTACGAGACCGAGGTCGTCTGGACCGGCAACCGCGGCACGGGCACCAGCTCCTACCGCGACTACGACCGTACGCACGAGGTCACCGCGGCCGGACTCCCCGCCATCTCCGGCTCCGCCGACCGCGCCTTCCGCGGTGACGCCGACCGCTGGAACCCCGAGCAGCTGCTCCTCGCCGCGCTCTCCCAGTGCCACCTGCTGTCGTACCTCCACGTCTGCGCCGTCAACGGCGTGGTCGTCACCGGCTACACCGACCACGCGACCGGCACGATGCGGGAGACCGGCGACGGCGGCGGCCACTTCACCGAAGCCGTGCTCCGGCCCGCCGTCGAGGTCGCCTCCCCCGCGATGGCCGCCGCCGCCCAGGCCCTCCACGAGGAGGCCCAGCGGCTGTGCTTCATCGCCAACTCGGTGAACTTCCCGGTGCGGCACGAGCCGTCGGTGACGGTCTCGGCCCCATGAGCGTCCGGTTACGCGCCCGGTGCGGTGCCGGGTGCGGCCTCGGGGGCGGTCTCGGGGTCGTCGTCCCCGTCCCCGTCCCCGTCCGCTTCGGCGTCGCCGACCGTCAGCGTCCTCGTCACGTAGCTGTAGCCGTCCTCGTCCTCGGGGTCCTCGTCCTGCGGCCACAGGCGGACCGCCCGGCCGCCCGCCGCCCGGATCGCCGCGCCGTCCAGTTCCACCGACGCTTCACGCACCCCTGCGTCGAGCCACGAGGTGAAGACGGTCACCGGGCCGTCCGGCGGCAGCGGATACGTCCAGAAGCTCGCCTCCCATGTCAGACCGCTGCCGCCGCCGCCCTGGCTGATCAGGCGGATCGCCTCCGTGTCGTCGTCGCCCGGCCAGGGCACCGGCATCCCGCCCTGCGTCGCGACGCGTCGGCCGTCCGCGTACCGCAGGCCGAGCCGCAGATTGCTCTGCGGCTCGGGCGGACGCAGCGGGTTGGACCGGCCGTCGAGGGGATTGCCCAGCCAGGCGCCGTTGGCCGGGGTCCTTCGCAGGACCGCGCGCAGGTGGAACACGAAGCCGTTGGGGTACGCCCGCAGCCCGCCGATCCAGACCGCCGCCCGGTCCGAGCGCAGCAGCACCACGTCACCCGGCACCGACGCGGGAAGCACGTAGACGGACCGTTCCCACGGGGGACGCGGCCGGGGCTCCGGCTCCGGCGCGGTCGGCGGTTCTGGCACGTCCTGGAAGAAGCTCATCCCGTCACCGTCGCACCCTCCCTCCCCCTGCCGCCCGCCCGGAATCGGCCATGCCACCCCCGTTTCCGGCCGCGTGGGCGTCACGGCTGGCCGTGCGGCTCCCCGCGCCCCGAGGGGCACAGGCAAGCGGTGAGGGACCACACGGAGAATGATTCGAGTCGGTTACCGATCGTTGCTGGGAAAACAGGGGGTACCCCGGGGTCGGACGGATGGGGCGGCGGCGGGCTACGATCGCAGGCATGAGCGCCGCAGACGTACCGTCCAGGACAGCCGACCAGCCCGACACGCCGTCGAACGGCGCGGCGGGAGCGGCGGGCCGCGCGAGCGCGGGCGGAAACGCGGGCGGCAGCGCCGGCGCGGCCACCCTCGCCGAGATCGCCCGGGCCGCGGGCGTCTCGGCTCCGACTGTTTCGAAGGTGCTCAACGGCCGCGGCGATGTCGCGCCCGCCACGCGGAGCAGGGTGGAGGAGCTGCTGCGCCTCCACGGCTACCAGCGGCGGCGCGGCAACGCGCAGCCCGCGCCGCTGCTCGACCTGGTCTTCCACGAGCTGGAGAGCGCGTGGGCGATGGAGGTCATCCGGGGCGTGGAGAACGTGGCGCGGGTCGAGGGCCTGAGCGTGGTGCTCTCGGAGTCGGCGGGCCGCCTGAGCCCCGGTCAGACGTGGGTGGACGGGGTGCTGGCCCGGCGTCCGACCGGCGTCATCCTCGTACTGTCCGGGCTCGACCCGGCCCAGCGGGCGCAGCTCACCAGCCGGGACATCCCATTCGTGGTGATGGACCCGGCGGGCGACCCCGGCGAGGACGTGCCCGCGATCGGGGCGACCAACTGGCAGGGCGGGGTGGCCGCCACCCGGCACCTGCTGGAGCTGGGGCACCGGCGGATCGGTGTGATCGGCGGCCCGGCGGGGATGATGTGCAGCCGGGCCAGGATCGACGGGTACCGCGCCGCGCTGGAGACCGCGGGGGTCGCCTTCGACCCGGCGCTGGTCAGGGCGGGCGACTTCCACCACGAGGCCGGTTACACCGCGGGACTCGAACTGCTGCGGCTGGCGGAGCGGCCCACCGCCGTCTTCACCGGTAATGACCTCCAGGCGCTCGGACTGTACGAGGCGGCGCGCGAGCTGGGGCTGAGCATTCCGGGCGACGTGAGCGTGATCGGCTTCGACGACCTGCCGCTGTCGCGCTGGATCAGCCCGCCGCTGACCACGGTCAGGCAGCCGCTGACCGAGATGGCGGAGGCCGCCGCCCGGCTGGTGCTCGACCTGAGCCGCGGCAAGCAGCCGAGCACCCTGCGGGTGGATCTGGCGACCCGGCTGGTGGAGCGCAGCAGCACGCAGTCCCCCGCCTAGGCGTCCTCGCGCGCCCGCGCGCTCACCCACCCGCGAGCCCGCACACTCACATGCCCGCATGCCCGCATGCCCGCATGCCCGCATGCACGCGCGCACGCCCGCACGCCCGCACGCCCGCACGCACGCCCGCACGCCGAGGCGTACGCGCACCGCCCCGTCCGAAGTGCGGTGATTGCCGGGGGTGTTGACGGCCGGGTGGGGTGCCCGTAGGGTCTGCGCCGCAGTCGGAATTCGTATCGAAACATTCGATGCGTTCCTCCCTCGTCCCACGCGCATCGCTCGCAACCACGCGTACCGAACTGCCTGCTCCAATCCCCCACTTGGAAGAGGTATTCACACATGTTCTCCAAGCGAGCCCTCAGATCCGCCATCGGCGGATCCGGCGCGGCGCTGCTGGCGGCGACGGCGGCGCTGATCGCCGTCACCGTGCCGTCGGCGCACGCCGCGGACCCGCCGCTGCGCGACCTGGCCGCGGCCAAGGGCATCTACATGGGCACCGCCCTGACCGCGAGCGAGGCCACGGGTGCCAGCGGGCCCATCGCGGGCGCCCAGTTCGGCATGGTCACTCCCGGCAACGAGATGAAGTGGGACACCGTCGAGCCGAGCCGCGGCACGTACAACTGGGCGCCGGGCGACTCGATCGTCAACTTCGCGCAGGCGCACAACATGCAGGTCCGCGGCCACAATCTGGTGTGGCACAGCCAGCTCCCCAACTGGCTGACCTCCGGCAGCTTCAGCAACACCGAGCTGCACAACATCCTGATCAAGCACGTCACCGACGAGGCCACGCACTACAAGGGCAAGGTCGTCCACTGGGACGTGGTCAACGAGCCGTTCAACGAGGACGGCACCTTCCGCCAGGACCTCTGGTACAACCAGCTCGGCTCGTCGTACATCGCGGACGCGTTCACGGCCGCCCGCGCCGCCGACCCGGGCGCCAAGCTCTACCTCAACGACTACAACGTCGAGGGCACGGCCCCCAAGAGCGACGGCATGTACAACCTGGTCAAGTCGCTGAAGCAGCAGGGCGTTCCGATCGACGGCGTCGGCTTCCAGGCGCACCTGATCCTCGGCCAGGTGCCGTCGACCCTCAAGGCCAACCTCCAGCGCTTCGCCGACCTCGGCGTGGACGTGGCCATCACCGAGCTGGATATCCGGATGCAGACCCCGTCGGACGCCGCCAGGCTCCAGCAGCAGGCCAATGACTACACCTCGGTGGTCAACGCCTGCCTGGGCGTGTCGCGTTGTGTGGGCATCACGGTGTGGGGCGTCTCCGACGCGACCTCGTGGATCCCGGGTGTCTTCCCCGGCCAGGGCGCGGCTCTGCTGTACGACGACAACTACCAGCCCAAGCCCGCCTACACCGCGGTGCGTACGGCGCTCGGCGGCAGCACGACCACCACACCGCCGACCACACCGCCCACCACGCCCCCGACCACTCCGCCCACCACCCCGCCCGGCGGTGGCGGCTGCGCGGTGACATACGGGGTCAACCAGTGGAACACCGGCTTCACCGCGAATCTGACGGTGAAGAACAACGGCTCCGCGCCGGTCAACGGCTGGACGCTGAAGTGGACCTTCGCGCCGGGCCAGACGGTCACGCAGGCGTGGAACGCGACGGTCACCCAGAGCGGCACCGCGGCGACGGCCACGAATCTGTCCTACAACGGGACGATCGCGGCGGGCGGCACCGTGGACTTCGGCTTCAACGCCAACTGGTCGGGCAGTAACCCGAAGCCGACCGGCTTCACTCTCAACGGCGCCGCCTGCACGGTGAGTTGAGAGCCGGGCGAGCGGGCGGCTACTCCTCGACGACCGGATGCACCGGCACCGCCACCGCGTCGTCGTCGAGACACCGCCCGCTCGCCGAACGCGGCGATGTCGAGGGGCGGGGCGGCGTCGGGCGGTCCGCGGGCGAGTCCGACGCGGGGGCGTACCCCGGTGCCCCGCCGTGTGACCGGATCGTTCCGCAGCGGGGCATGATCGGGTCTACCCGCGGGCCCGCGCCGGAGGCACGATCGAGTCATGGCTGACAACACGAACCCCGCGAGCGCGACCGCGCTCATCGTCATCGACGTCCAGGAGTCCTTCCGGCAGCGGGAGAGCTGGCAGGCCGCGTCCGACCCCGAGGTGGCCACGCGGGTGGCACGGCTGGTCGACCACGCCCGCGAGCAGGGGCACCCGGTGATCTGGGTGCTGCACTCCGAGCCGGGCTCGAACACGGTCTTCGACCCGGAGAGCGGCCACGTACGGCTGATCGACGGGCTGACCCGCGCCGAGGGCGAGCCGCTGCTCACCAAGACCGCGCACAACGCCTTCACGACCACGAATCTCCAGCAGATCCTCACCGCGCGCGGCATCCGCTCGCTGATCACCTGCGGCATCCGCACCGAGCAGTGCGTGGAGACCACGACGCGGCTGGCCTCCGACCTCGGCTACGACGTCACCTTCGTGGTGGACGCGACCGCCACCGAGCCGATCGAGCACCGCGACGCGCCGGCGGGCCGCCCGCTCGCCGAGGTGCTGGCCGACCCGCGCACGCTGCTCCCGGCGGACATCATCGCGCGCACCGAGTACGCTCTCGCGGGCCGCTTCGCCACCGTCTCGACCGTCAAGGAGCTGACCGGATCGTGACCCGGGTCGTCTTCCTGCTCGTGCCCCACCTGCATCTGCTCGACCTCGCGGGCCCCGCCCAGGTGTTCTCGACGGCCGCCGACTACGGCCTCGGGTACCGGCTGGACTACGTCGCCGAGCGGGAAGACGTCCCCACCGCCCAAGGGGTCGCGCTGCGCGCGGCCACCGAACCGCCCGCGCTGACGGCCGACGACCTGATCGTCGTACCGGGCTGGCGGGCCCACACGCTGCACGAGAACGGCGCGCTCACGCCCGCGACCCTGGAGTGGCTGCGCGCGCACCACGCGGGCGGCGGCACCGTCGCGAGCGTGTGCGCGGGGGCGGACGCGCTCGGCCGGGCCGGGCTGCTCGACGGCCGCCGCTGCACCACCCACCACGACGTGCAGGACGAACTCGCCCGCGACTATCCGCGGGCCACCGTCGTACGCGACGTCCTCTACGTCGTGGACGACCGCGTCGTCAGCTCCGCCGGGATCGCCAGCGGCATCGACCTCGCGCTGCACCTGGTCGCCGTCCGTCACGGGCCGGGCGCCGCTGCCCGCGTCGCCCGGCAGATGGTCGTCTACGCCCGGCGCAACGGCGACGAGCTCCAGACCAGCGCCATGCTCCGGCACCGCGGGCACCTCAGCGACGCCGTGCACCGGGCCCAGGATCTGATCGACGCCCGCTTCGCCCATCACCTCGCCCTCGCCGACCTCGCCGCCTCCACCGGGCTCAGCGAGCGCACCCTCACGCGGCGCTTCACCGCCTCCACCGGGCTCACGCCGCTCCGCTACCAACAGGAGCTGCGCATCGAGCGCGCCGAGCATCTCATCGGGCAGGGGGCCACGCTCGAAGCCGCGGCCCGCGCCGTTGGTTTCCAGGACGCCCGCATGCTCCGGCGCCTCCGCGCCCGTCGGCGCCCGGACCTCGCCTCCGCGTGAGGCGGTGGCCCCTTTCGCGCTCACCTTGCGCACGGCTCGTGCCCCGTCGGAGCGCGGGGAACTGCGCGGCCCACCCCCACCGGCCGGTGGTCCGGGACCAACCGAACTGCCCCGCCGGGGCGGGTGGTGACCTGCGGCAACACGGTGGCTGGTCGCGCAGTTCCCCGCGCCCCTGAAGACCGGCCCACCGCCCGCCGCGAAAGAACCGTCCAGGACGGGACCCTACGGGGGCACCGTACGCCGCCAAGGGCCCTACCCTGACGGGTAGTCAGGTGTGAGGGAGGGGGACGTCATGAGCTGGACGGCGGAAAGCGTTCCGGACCAGTCCGGAAGGACGGCCGTGGTGACGGGCGCGAACACCGGCATCGGTTACTGCACGGCCAGGGAACTGGCCCGCCGCGGCGCCCGCGTGACGCTGGCGTGCCGGGACGCGGAGCGCGCGACGGCGGCGCTGAAGCGCCTCCAGGCCGAAGTGCCCAACGCACAGGCGGTGTTCAGGCCGCTGGACCTGGCCGACCTGGAAAGCGTGCGGGCGTTCGCGGAGGCGTACGAGGAGCCGTCACTGGACCTGCTGGTCAACAACGCCGGGGTGATGGCACTGCCGTACGGCCTGACGTACGACGGTTTCGAGAAGCAGTTCGGGGTGAACCACCTGGGGCACTTCGCGCTGACGGGCTTGCTGCTGCCACGACTGCGGGCGGCGGACCGCGGGGCCCGGATCGTCGTGGTGTCGAGCGTGGCCCACGTGCTGGCCGGGGTGCGTCTCGGCGACCTCAACGCGACCCGCGGGTACCGCCGTTGGACGGCGTACGGCCAGTCGAAGAGCGCGAATCTGCTCTTCGTGCACGAGCTGTCGCGGCGGCTCGCGGCGGCCGGTTCGGGGATCGTGGCCGCGGCGGCGCACCCCGGTTACGCGGCGACGGACCTGCACACGCGCGGGGCGCTGATGGAGGGCCGCAGGGGCGTGGAGCGCGTCTACGTCTTCGGCAACCGACTGCTGGCGCAGTCGGCCGAGCGCGGGGCGCTGCCCACGCTCTACGCGGCGACGGCGCCCGGTGTCGCCCCCGACTCCTTCACCGGCCCGCGCGCGCCGGGCCTGCGCGGCGCGCCCGCCCGCGCCTGGCGGCTGCCCAGGACCCGTGACGACGTGACCGGCGAGCTGCTGTGGGAGGCGTCGGAGCGGCTGACGGGGGTCACGTACGCCCTGTGAGCCGCCGGGCGCGACCCCGGACCGGCCGTACCAACTCACCTATGTCGAGCGCACGTTCGGCTCATGGAATCGCCGAGCGCGGGTACCCGGCACTTCAGGAGGTGACGCGGTCATGGCGATCAGTGGTGCTGCGGGACGTATGCCCTGGTGGGCGCGGACAGCTATCGGAGTGGTCGTACTCGCGCTGCTGTTCCTGTTGCTCGGCAAGGCCAATCTGCTGCCCGGTATACCGAATCCGTTCGCGGAGAAGGACAAGGACCGCAGCGGTCCCGTCCTGTTGAAGTCCATCCAGGACATGAACCGCTTCGAGGGCGCGAGCGGCAACTTCGAGGTCGTCGTCGACCTGGAGAAGGACGCCAAATTCCTGCCGTCCGCGGTGCGCGGCAAGCGCACGCTGTACGTCGGCGCGGGCAGCGTTGACGCGTACGTCGATCTCGGTTCCGTCGGCAACGACGCGGTGAAGGTCTCCGCCGACCGCAAGTCCGCGACGATCCGCCTGCCGCACGCGGCACTTGAGCGGACCTCGCTGGACACCAAGCATTCCTACGTCGTCTCGCAGCAGCGCGGCTTCTTCGACCGGATCGGCGACTTCTTCGGCGACAACCCGGGCAACGCCCAGCAGCTCAACGAGCTGGCCGCGCAGAAGATCCAGGACGCCGCCAAGCAGACCGAGTTGGGCGCGCGGGCCGAGACCAACACCAAATTCATGCTGGAGCACCTGCTGACCTCGCTCGGCTTCGAGCACGTGAACGTCGTCTTCGGCCCGCCCCCGAAGACCGCCCCGACGCCCAGCGGCAGCGCGACTCCCACCACGGCCGGCCCCACGTCCTCCTGACCCCGTCTCAAACGGTCGCCTGGGCCGCACCGCTACGGTGCGGCCCAGGCGATCTTCTTTGTGCTCATCGCGGGTGCGCGCCTCGGATCGTGGGCGTGGGACGCCGCGGCGCCGGCATGGCCGGGCCGTGCCCCGGCGTACGTGAAAGCGCCGGGGGCGGCGCTTCCGCACGAAGCGCTGATCACCTGCTCTGACCAGCCTGTATGTCAGCGCACGACCGCGACGGGGCAGAACGGGGGCACAGCGCCGAGGACCGACTCGATCACGGCTGCCGTCGCGTCTTCCTCCTTGGGCCACAGGTGCGTGTAGGTGTCGAGCGTGTTCAACGGCTTGGAGTGCCCCAGGCGCTTCTGCACGGTCTTCGGACTCTGACCGTCGGCGAACAGCAGGGAGGCGTAGCAGTGCCGCCGACGGCGGCCCCCCAAGACGCTGGGGCACATCACGTGGGGCAAGAACGGCACCAAGGCCAAGACCTCGTCCCGAACGAGGACCTGCGGGCGTACTTCACCGCCAGCGGCAAGGGCGTCGCGCCCATATCCTCTGGGACCCGTTCACCGGCCGCTTCTCGCAGTTCCTCCCGGCGAACAGCCGATCTTTCTCCGTAGAGGACCACCCCGGCGGCACCCGGACCAATCGGGCGGGCTCCGTCGTGCTCCAGATCGAGGTCCTGTTCTTCCCCTGGTGCCGGTACGACGGCAAGGCGTACGAGCACCTGTCGGACACGCCCGGCAAGGGCTGGTCCGAGCTGCATGCCTGGATCAAGAGTTGGGGTGTGCCGGACGTCTGGCCGATGGGTGCACCGAACGGCTTCACCGATCACCGCGACGAGCACATCTGGGAGACGAAGGCGGGCTGGTACGCGCACGCCCAGGTCCCCGAGAACTCCCACACCGATCCGGGGAGCTGGTTCGCCTTCCCGGCGCTGCCTAAGCCCGCCACGGGCCCCAGCGCGCCCGCCAAGGCCCTCCAGCCGTTCCCGGGCACCGCGTTCTTCATGAACGGCTCCGGGGGCGCCCTGGGCAAGACGAGCGCCATCTTCACGGCCATGGGCAAGCGCCTGGTCGCCGAGGGCTGCGGCCACTACAAGGTCGGCCCCCGGCTCGAAGCTCGGCCATACGGACGTGGATTCGTACCAGGCATTCCAGCGAAAGCTGGGCTACACCGGTTCGGCCGCCACCTGGCCGCCCGGTCCGACTTCCTGGGCCAAGCTCCAGGTCCCGAAGGCGGTGTGACCGTGGCCGGACTGTTCGCCAAGTTCAAGGTCGAGGCGAAGGTGTGGGCGGCCACGACGGCCGCCTTCGTCGTCTCGGTGGCCGTGGGCCTGCTCAACCAGATCCAGGACAACCACGCGCTGCTGGGCTCCCTGCCGGGCGCCCTCCAGTTCGTCATCCTGGCCGTGGCGCCGACGGCCGTCACCTTCCTCGCGGGCTACGCCGCGAAGCACACCCCTCGATCCCCCGACGCCCCGTAGCATCGGGCTCCCCCCGGTCTCTGGCAGGACCAGCCGCGCCCCCTCACCTCCGCTGGGAGGTGAGGGGGCGCTTTTCTCGTTCCACCGGCACTTCTCTGTCCGAAGGACAAGAATTCCACCGTGGATGCGGGAGTAGCAGGCGTATTGGGAGCGGCTATCGGTGGCGGTCTCGCCGTGATCACGGCCGTCGGGACAAGCTGGTTCCAGCTTCGGATGGCGAAGGTCCAGAGCCAGGCTCAGCAGTTAGAAGCTGCACGAGAACGTCGCTTTCAGGCGATTACCGAACGGCGAGTGCCACGACAGAAGGCGTATGAGGACTTCCTCGACATCAGTCATCGGATCGAGGAGCTGTTCGAAGACCTGCCTGAGTGGTCGGTCCACAAGCACCTCTGGCGGGAACTGCATCAGCGGGGAGCAACCGTCGCGGTGGTCGGACCGGAGGCGGTAGCGGAAGCGGCACAGACCGCCATCGATACCTTCGCCCTGGCGCTCTTCCGTCACGGCCGGGACGATCACGCCGAAGACACTGACACCATCGCCCCCGTGCGGGCGTTCGCCGCTGCGGCCCGCCGTGCCCTGGAAGACGACGGGAACGACCTCTCGCGTGGTGTTGACCCGACCGCTTCCGATGGGTGACTGTCGTAGAAGTCTGTAGAAACCAAGGGGATTGGGGAGTTCCATGACGCTACGGTTCATCGCTAAGGACCCGAACACCAACGGCGACAACTGCCCGACCGTGTGGGTAGACGCCGAGACGAACGACCTCGTCATCCAGGGCTGGCGCGCGGACGACGAGACGGAGCGGGAGTGCCTGGAGACGGGCACGATCCCCGACACCGAGGCCGTCGTGCGGCTGCCCGCGCGCATGGTGGCCGCCATCAGGGAGGCATGTGATGTCGCAGACGGTGCCGCCGTTCGCTGATCTGCTGGCGGAGTGCCGCTCGTCGGCCGTGCATTTGGAAACCCGGGACGTGTACGGCGTCGCGGACGAGGACCAGGACTTCGCGGCCTGGAAGGCGGGCCGCAGGCACACGCCGGAGACCCGCGACCAGTGGTGGAATTCCTTCCACGACTCGATCTTCCAGGCCGTCGCCCGCGGCGTCTCGATCCGCCGGGCCAGGATCGTTTCCGAGCCCGTCACGGAGTACATCCAGTACGAGCACTCCTCCACCTTCCAGAACGTGATTGCGGGCGAGGAGGTCCGCTGGCTACCGCGCCGCCTGGCCTCGGACCTGCTGATCCCTGGCAACGACTTCTGGGTCTTCGACAACGCCCTGGTCCGCTTCGGCCTGTTCTCCGGCAATGGCGCGTTCGTTGGGCACACCCTGTCCCAGGACCCGGACGTCATCAAGAACGTGAACGGCGCCTTCGAGGACGTGTGGGAACGAGCCATCCCCCACGAGCGGTTCACGGTCTGACCTGCTGAAGCACCGACATGTCCGAATCGCCGTCAGCCGCCGTCCAAGCCGCTCGGCGTCAGCTTGCCGTCCGTCTCCGGGAAATCCGGAAGGCCGCGGGCCTGACTGCGACCGAGCTTGCACGACGGCTGGAGTGGTACCCCTCGAAGGTCTCCCGGATCGAACACGCCAGGACCCCACCGTCGGTGACCGACATCCGGGCCTGGTGCGGGGCCTGTGACGCCACAAACGAGACCGACGACCTGGTGGCCTCGGCCCAGTCCGCCGACTCCCTGTACGTCGAGTGGAGGCGCGTACAGCGCACCGGGCTCCGGCAGCTCCAGGAGAAGCGGGCCGAACTGTACGAGCGCACCAGCTTCTTCCGCGTGTACTGCTCGAACGTCATCCCCGGGCTCTTCCAGACGCCCGCCTACGCCACAGCGCTGCTGTCCTCCATCTCGGAGTTCCACCATGCCCCGAACGACATCGAGGAGGCCGTGGCGGCCCGTATGGAGCGCTCCAGGGTGCTGTTCACTGGCGGCAGGCGCTTCGCGGTGCTGATCGAGGAGTCCGTCCTGCGGTACAGGATCGGCGCCCCCGAGACGATGGCCGGCCAACTTGGGTACCTGCTCACGCTGATGTCTGTGCCCTCCGTCAGCCTGGGCATCATCCCCTTCACGGCCTCCAGGCCGGTCTGGCCGCTGGAGACCTTCAACGTCTTCGACGATGTCCGCGTTCACGTCGAGTTGCTGTCGGCCGCGGTGAAGGTGACCGCGCCGAGCGAGGTGGAGCAATACATCAGGGCATACCGGGAGTTGGGCACGGGGGCGGTCTTCGGGAGCGCGGCGCGCGAACTGATCACCGTGGCCATTAACTCCCTCGGGTAGCCCGCGTAGAAATCCGTAGAAATTCATTGAGGGTCTGACAGTGTCATCCCTACGGTCAGTAGACACCGACTCGCACTGACCGAGGTCTTGATGCCTGTGAGCAGCGTCGTTCGCACTACGGGTCATCCCGGCTACTCCCAGACCATGCCGTGCACGGTGGAGAGCGCCGATCCTGCCCGCCAACTCGTCCGTCCCGCCTTATGCACCTGGGGCCTGGAGGACGACGGCGCCCTCGTCGTCACAGAGCTGGTCGCCAACGCCGTCCAGCACACCCAGGGCCACCTCATCCGGGTGTCCGTCAGCCGACCAGCCCCGGGGCTCGTACGCATCCAGGTCGTGGACCGCTCCAAGATCCGCCCCGAGCGCCGCAACGCGGACGACTACTCCGAGCGGGGACGCGGTCTGTTCTTGATCGAGGTGCTGACCGATCACTGGGGAACCGACCTGCTGCCGTTCGGCAAGCGGGTCTGGGCTGTCCTGGCAGAGGAGAGGGTCGTATGACCCTCAACGGCCGGGCCTGGATCGGTGACCAGGTCAGAGACGAAACCGTGAAGCGCGAGGGCATCGTGACCGACGTCCGGCAGGGCACGTACCTGCTCCGCCCCCTCCACGGAACGGCACCCGAGTGGACGGCCAACTCGGACGACCAACTCACCGTCACCGTGCCGCGTGAGGACCGCCAGCACAGCATCCCGCCAGAGAGGTGAACCCGTGGAGTCGTTTGAAGTCGCCCGCTTAGACACCTACTTCAGCAAGATCACATCGCGCTTCCGCCCGGACGAACTGCCCGCGTCCATCTTGGTCACGCACCTGCTCCCCGAGCGACCGAGCTTCGTCCGCGCAGTCAACGCCGCCTCCACACTGAAGGCCGTGCTCCCCAAGCCCAAGTCCATCGCCCCGGCCGCCAAGCGCGAGGTGGAGACCATCGCCCAGTGCGACGACCTCAGCCGGGAGCTGTTCGCCGACGCGGACAAGACCGTCGAGTACTTCGAGAACCGCGCCGCCAACGAGCGCCTGGTCCTGCTCGACGTCGGCGGGTACTTCGCCCCCACGCTGAACGCCCTCCACGAGCGGTTCTCCGGGACGATCCTCGGCGTGGTCGAGGACACCGAGAACGGCCACAAGCGGTACGCCGAGCTGGACAAGCTCCCCTGCCCCGTCATCTCAGTGGCCCGGTCTCCACTGAAGGACCCGGAGGACTTCCTCGTCGGTCAGTCCGTGGTCTTCTCCACCGAGGCCCTCATGCGCGGACGCGGGGACATCCTGCATGGCCGGCCCGCGCTCGTTATCGGCTTCGGCAAGCTCGGCTCCTCCATCGCTCGCCTGCTCCACGCCAAGGGCGTGCAGGTCACCGTGTACGACATCGACCCCATCAGGCGCACCCAGGCCCTCTCCCAGGGTTTCACCGTCGCCCGCGACCGGGACAAGGCCCTGCACAACGCGGGACTGGTCCTTTGCGCCACGGGGTCGCTCTCCCTTCGAGCCGAGGACTTCTCGACACTCCGCAACGGTGCTTTCGTCGCCACGGTCACCAGCAGCGAGGACGAACTCGACCTGGCCGCCCTCCCGGCCGTCTACCAGCGCAACGCCGACGGAGCGCACATCACCCGGTACCAGACCACGGGCCACTACTTCTACCTGCTCAACGGCGGCAACGCCGTCAACTTCCTGCACGGCGCCAGCGTGGGGCCGTTCATCTTCCTCGTGCAGGCCGAGATACTCGCGGCCATCCGCATGCTCACCCGTGGCGACCTCGCGGCCGGTATGCACGAGGTGTCCGCCGCAGACCGGGGCGTCATCGCCGACACCTGGCTGACCTACTTCAACCGCTGAGGAGCCCAGTGCCCATCTCCGCCCAGCACATCCGCGACACCCTGACCGCGTACCTGGACCAGCGCCCGGAGGACAAGGACTCCCTGTCGGCCCTGATCGACGGCCTCGAAACCTGGGCCGAAACGATCACGTCGCGCAAGGAGTTCCGGGGCCACGTCACCGCCGGAGCCCTGCTGCTGCGCCCCGACGGCCGCGTCCTGCTCATCGAGCACAAGGCCCTCAGGAGGTGGCTCTTCCCCGGCGGGCACCTGGAGGACGAGGACGAGACCCTCATGAGGGCCGCTCTGCGGGAGCTGGCCGAGGAGACCGGCATCGACCCGGCCCTCGTCACCCCCGTCAGCCCGGTGCCCCTGCACATCGACGTGCACCCCATCCCGGCCAACCTCGCCAAGGACGAGGCGGACCACCAGCACTTCGACTTCCGGTTCCTCTTCCGCACGGACGCCGACGTCTCCGGCCTCCAGCTCGAAGAGGTCCTGGATTACTCCTGGCAGTTCACCGACACGGTCACCGCCGAGCCGCTGCGCACCCGCCTCCTGGCGGTACCAGCGCGCTGATCCCCCTCATACGGCCCCGGCCGTCCGCGTCCCGTCGCGGCGGCCGGGGCGTTATTGCGTGCCCCGGAGTCCTTTCGCACGGGGACACGCCCGGGGCGCATCGGGGGCACTGGACGCTGTCTTACGCTGTGAAACGGTGGCAACTACTGACAGTGCTTTTCGCAGGTCAGGAGATTCACAGGGGCAACCGTGCAAGCAGAAAAGCCGGGGGCGGCGCTTCCGCACGAAGCGTCGCCCCCGGCGGGGTGGGGTCGGGATCGGGCCGCCGGTCGGTGAGGGTGCCCCCAGGGCAAGGGGCGTCCGGCGGCGGTCCGGGCCCGGCCCGGTCAGGTGGTCGGCGTGGGGGGACGGGCGGCGGCGCGGCCGGCCTCCAGGCGGGCGACGGGGATGCGGAAGGGCGAGCAGGAGACGTAGTCGAGCCCGACGTCGTGGAAGAAGTGGACGGACTCGGGGTCGCCGCCGTGCTCGCCGCAGATGCCGAGCTTGAGGCCGGGGCGGGTGGCGCGGCCGGCCTCGCAGGCGGAGCGGACCAGCGCGCCGACGCCGTCGCGGTCGATGGTCTCGAACGGGGAGACGCCGAAGATGCCCTTCTCCAGGTAGGCGGTGAAGAAGGACGCCTCGACGTCGTCGCGGGAGAAGCCCCACACGGTCTGGGTGAGGTCGTTGGTGCCGAAGGAGAAGAACTCGGCGGCCTCCGCGATCTGACCGGCCGTCAGCGCGGCGCGCGGCAGCTCGATCATCGTGCCGATGGCCATGCCGAGCGAGGCGCCGGTGGCCGCCTCGACCTCGGCGATGACGCGGTCCGCCTCCTCGCGGACGATCTCCAGTTCCTGCACGGTGCCGACCAGCGGGATCATCACCTCGGGGCGCGGGTCGCCCTTGACGGACTTGCGGTGCGCCGCCGCCTCCGCGATGGCCCGTACCTGCATGGCGAACAGGCCGGGGATGACCAGGCCGAGGCGTACGCCGCGCAGGCCCAGCATCGGGTTCTGCTCATGGAGCTTGTGGACGGCCTGGAGCAGCCGCAGGTCGTTCTCGTTGGCGTCCCTGCGGGACTCGGCGAGCGCGACCCGTACCGACAACTCCGTGATGTCGGGCAGGAATTCGTGCAGCGGAGGGTCCAGCAGCCGTACGGTCACCGGCAGTCCGTCCATCGACTCGAACAGCTCGATGAAGTCGGCCTTTTGCAGCGGCAGCAGCGCGCCGAGCGCCTCTTCCCGCTCGGTGTCGGTGTCGGCGAGGACCAGCCGCTCGACCAGCTCGCGGCGCTCGCCGAGGAACATGTGCTCGGTACGGCACAGGCCGATGCCCTGCGCGCCGAAGCGGCGGGCGCGGTTGGCGTCCTCGGCGTTGTCGGCGTTGGCGCGTACTTGCAGCCGGCGGACCCGGTCGGCGTACGCCATGATCCGGTGCACCGCCTGGACGAGTCCGTCGGCCTCGTCGGCCCCCGCGTGCATGCGGCCCTCGAAGTACTCGACCACCGGGGACGGTACGACGGGCACCTCGCCGACGTACACCTTGCCCGAGGAGCCGTCGATCGAGATGAGGTCGCCCTCCTCTATCACCACGCCCCCCGGCGCGGTCAGCCGTCGCCGCTTGGTGTCGACCTCCAGCTCCTCGGCGCCGCACACGCAGGTCTTGCCCATCCCGCGGGCGACGACGGCGGCGTGCGAGGTCTTGCCGCCGCGGCTGGTGAGGATGCCCTCGGCGGCGATCATGCCGTTGAGGTCGTCGGGGTTGGTCTCGCGGCGGATCAGGATGACCTTCTCGCCGGACCGCGACCACTTGACGGCGGTGTACGAGTCGAAGACCGCCTTGCCGACGGCGGCGCCGGGCGAGGCCGCGATGCCCCAGCCGATCCGGCGTACGTTCCCGCTGTCGGCGACCGTGTCGTCGAAGCGCGGGAACATGAGCTGCGCCAACTGCGCGCCGTTGACCCGTTGCAGCGCCTCCGCCTCGCTGATCAGGCCCTGGTCGACGAGCTGGGTGGCGATCCTGAAGGCCGCCGCCGCGGTCCGCTTGCCGACCCGGGTCTGGAGCATCCACAGCTTGCCGCGCTCGATGGTGAACTCGATGTCGCACAGGTCGCGGTAGTGCGTCTCCAGCGTCTCCATGATCGAGATGAGCTGGTCGTACGACGCCTTGTCGATGCCTTCGAGGTCGGCGAGCGGCACGGTGTTGCGGATACCGGCGACGACGTCCTCGCCCTGGGCGTTCTGCAAGTAGTCGCCGTACGTGCCCTGGTGGCCGCTGGCCGGGTCGCGGGTGAAGGCGACGCCGGTGCCGGAGTCAGGGCCGAGGTTGCCGAAGACCATCGAGCAGACGGTGACGGCGGTGCCCAGGTCGCCGGGGATACGTTCCTGGCGGCGGTAGAGCTTGGCGCGCTCGGTGTTCCAGGAGTCGAAGACCGCGCGCACGGCGAGGTCCATCTGCTCGCGCGGCTCCTGCGGGAAGTCCCGGCCGGCCTCCTTGGCGACGATCGCCTTGAAGTCGTCCACGAGCTGTCGCAGATCGGCCGCGTCCAGACCGAGGTCGCTGTCCGCGCCCTTGTGCCGCTTGGCCTCGTCCAGCGCGTCCTCGAAGAGGTCGCCGTCCACACCGAGCACGGTCTTGCCGAACATCTGCACAAGACGCCGGTAGGAGTCCCACGCGAAGCGCTCGTTGCCCGCCTGCTGAGCGAGCCCGGCGACCGACGCGTCGGACAGGCCGATGTTGAGGACGGTGTCCATCATGCCGGGCATGGAGAACTTCGCACCCGAGCGGACCGAGACCAGCAGCGGGTCGTCCGGCTGGCCGAGCTTCTTGCCCATCCGCTGTTCCAGCGCGTCGAGGTGCGCACTCACCTCGTCGCGCAGCGCGGAGGGTTCCGCGCCGGTTTCCAGATAGACCCTGCACGCCTCGGTGGTGATGGTGAAACCCGGAGGGACGGGCAGACCGAGGTTGGTCATCTCGGCGAGGTTCGCTCCCTTGCCGCCGAGCAGGTCCTTGAGGTCTTTGTTGCCCTCAGTGAAGTCGTAGACGAACTTCTGCTTCTTCTGTCGTGCCGACACGGGACTCGACTCCTCGCGACCGGGATGCCCTGACGGCGGGGAGCGTACCCAGGTCGAAGGCGCCGCAGTGCGTCCATGACCTCGACACACGGCGGTAACCGCCCGTCTGCCGGTGTCTCCGGGGCGGGGGGCTCGCCGGCCGGTGTTCGCGCTCCGTTCACGAGTCGAACGGACGGTTTCACTCCGGTGGCCGCTTCGGCGACGCGGTCTACGGAGCGTCACGTGGCGCCGTGCCGCGTGGACACAGCGGGGGTGGCACCGCGTGCCATGCCTTCGGAAGGTGCGACACCCCACTTCGCGCTCGTTTGAGCGCGAGCCCTATCAACCGTGGCGCGAATCACGCCTCGCGTCTCACATGCTGGACGGTGGCCAGGGCCCGCTCCGGCCGTGGGCGGCCGGCGTTCCCGGACGGTTAGCCGCCCGAGGTGTCGGATTCGGCGTCCTCCGTGAGCACGGCGCAGTCGTACGGGTCGTTGAGCCAGCCGTCCGGGAGGACGACCCGCTTGCCGGGGGCGGTACGGCCGCGCGGGCCGTCGGCGTGCGCGGGCCAGGGCTGGGTGAGGTCGAGGCCGCCGAGGTGCTCGTCCATCTCGGCCAGCGACGAGGCCGTGGCCAGCGCCCGGCGCGCGTCCGAGCCGACCGAGAAGCCCTTGGTGTACCAGGGCACGTGCTTGCGGAAGTCGACGACACCGCGTGCCTCGTCCCCGCTCCACTCCCCCAGCAGCTCCGCGTGCCGCCGCATCACCCGCGCGACCTGCCCGAAGTCGGGGGTGGCGGGCGCGGCGCCACCCTCGAAGGCGGCGACCAGGTCGCCGAAGAGCCAGGGCCGCCCGAGGCACCCCCGGCCGACCACGACACCGTCGCAGCCGGTCTCCCGCATCATCCGCACCGCGTCGTCCGCGCACCAGATGTCGCCGTTGCCGAGCACCGGGATCTCGGGCACGTGCTCCTTGAGCCGCGCGATGGCGTCCCAGTCGGCGGTGCCGCCGTAGTGCTGGGCGGCCGTGCGGCCGTGCAGCGCGACCGCCGTCACACCCTCCTCCACCGCGATCCGGCCCGCGTCGAGATACGTGAGGTGGTCGTCGTCGATGCCCTTGCGCATCTTGATGGTGACCGGCAGGTCGCCCGCGTTGCCGACCGCCTCGCGCAGGATCGCCCGCAGCAGATTGCGCTTGAACGGCAGCGCGGACCCGCCGCCCTTGCGGGTCACCTTCGGCACCGGGCAGCCGAAGTTGAGGTCGATGTGGTCGGCCAGGTCCTCGTCCACGATCATCCGCACGGCCTTGCCGACGGTCGCCGGGTCGACACCGTAGAGCTGGATGGAGCGCGGTGTCTCCGAGGCGTCGAAGTGGATGAGGTGCATGGTCTTCTCATTGCGCTCGACCAGCGCGCGCGTCGTGATCATCTCGCTGACGAACAGCCCCTTCCCGCCACTGAACTCGCGGCAGAGCGTGCGGAAGGGCGCGTTGGTGATGCCCGCCATCGGGGCGAGCACGACCGGCGGCCACACGGCGTGCGGGCCGATCCGGAGGGTTTCCGGGCGGGTGAGCGTGGCGGCGTCAGCGGTCATGCCGTCCATTGTCGCGTACTCGCGCACGGCCCTCGGCCGAGATTGGTTGTACGATCAAAATGATTCTGGTCGTACAATCGTTGGTGTCAGCACCTATGACGCCGCCCCGTACCGGCGACGAGCGCCAAGAACCGACAAGAGGAGCCCGGACGCATGCCTGAGCTGACGCACCGGCGTCGGATGCTCATCCTGGGGATCTGCTGCATGAGCCTGCTGATCGTCAGCCTGGACAACACGATCCTGAACGTGGCGCTGCCGTCGATGAGGCGGGACTTCCACGCCTCCGTCTCCGGCCTCCAGTGGACGATCGACGCGTATCTGGTGGTGATCGCCTCACTGCTGCTGCTCTCCGGCTCCACGGCCGACCGGCTCGGCCGGAAGAAGATCTTCCGGATCGGGCTGGTCTTCTTCACGCTCGGTTCGCTGCTGTGCAGCCTCGCGCCCGGTCTCGGCTGGCTGATCGCCTTCCGGATGATCCAGGCGGTCGGCGGCTCGATGCTCAACCCGGTGGCGATGTCGATCATCACCAACACCTTCACCGACGCCCGCGAACGGGCCCGCGCCATCGGCGTGTGGGGCGGTGTCGTCGGGATCAGCATGGCGGCCGGACCGATCGTCGGCGGCGCGCTGGTGGAGACCGTCGGCTGGCGGTCGATCTTCTGGATCAACCTGCCGGTGGGCGTGCTCGCCCTGATCCTCACCTCGCGCTACATCCCCGAGTCCCGCGCGCCCCGGCCGCGCCGCGTCGACCCGGTCGGCCAGGTGCTGGTCATCGCGCTGCTGGGCTCGCTCACCTACGGCATCATCGAGGGCTCGGGCGCGGGCTGGACCTCCCCGCTGATCGTCGGCTGCTTCGTCGTCACGGTGCTCGCGCTGCTCGGCCTGACGCGGTACGAGAAGCGGCGCACCGACCCGCTGATCGACGTGCGCTTCTTCCGCAGCGCGCCCTTCAGCGGCGCGACCCTCATCGCGGTCAGCGGCTTCGCCGCGCTCGGCGGCTTCCTCTTCCTCAACACCCTCTACCTCCAGGACGACCGGGGCCTGTCCGCCCTCGACGCCGGGCTCTACATGCTGCCGATGGCCGTGATGTGCCTGGTCTTCGCGCCGCTGTCCGGGCGGCTGGTCGCCTCGCGCGGCCCGCGCCTGCCGCTGGTGCTCGCCGGTCTCACCATGACGGCCAGCGGCGTGATCTTCGCGGTGCTGGACGCCGAGTCGTCCAACGCCCTGCTGTTCACCTCCTACGTCCTGTTCGGCATCGGCTTCGGCCTGGTCAACGCCCCGATCACCAACACCGCCGTGTCCGGCATGCCCCGCGCCCAGGCCGGGGTCGCGGCGGCCGTGGCGTCCACCAGCCGCCAGATCGGCCAGTCGCTGGGCGTCGCCGTGATCGGCGCCGCGCTGGCCGCCGGAATGCAGACCACCGCCTGGTGGATCATCTCGGGCTGCGGCGCCTCCGTCCTGCTCATCGGTACGCTCACCACCGGACGCTGGGCCCGCGGTACGGCCGAACGCGCGGCCGATCTGCTCGTGCCCGAAGAAGACGACACCCCCCGAATCCCGGTGAGCACCTCATGACGACGACGCCAGAAGCCACGAGTTCCGTCGGTACGGTCTCCGGTCCTACGGTCTCCGGTCCTACGGTCTACGCCGGTCGTACGGCCTCCGCCGACGCTGTCTCCGTTGACGCTGCCTCCGGCGGCGGGGAGACCGGCCGTACGGACGCGGTCGGCCCGGCGGACGCGGTCGGCCCGGCGGACGCGGCCGATGCCACCGCCGAGCGGATCTGGCGCAATCTGCGCACCTACGTACTGGAGCGCAACGAGCGCCGCAAGGAGACCTCGGAAGCGCTGGGCATGAGCTTCTTCCGGGTCAAGGTGCTGCGCCGGGTCGCCGCTTCTCCCGCCCGGCTCAGCGAGTTGGCGGCCGAGCTCTCCTCCGACCGCCCGTACACGACGCTGGTGGTGGACGACCTCGCCAAGCGCGGTCTGGTCGAGCGGCACGAACACCCCGCGGACCGGCGCTCCAAGATCGTGACGGCCACCGCCGAGGGCCACGCCGCCGCGGACCGCGCCAACGCCATCATGGGCGCCCCGCCGGAGTCGCTGAGCGCCCTGTCGGCCGCCGATCTGACGGCGCTCGACCGCATCGTGGCGGCCCTGGCGGCCCAGGACTGAGCCCGCCTCGACCACCGCTTCGACCACGGCTTCAGCCGCCGCCGCGACCACCGCTTCAGCCGCCGCCGCGACCGGCCGGCTGTCCCCGTCCCCGAGGGGGTGATGGTCTAAGGTCTGGACGGTGACGCCAGAAGCCGATGACCGCGCTGCCGAGGAGGCCAGGCCCGCGTTCCCCACCGAGCGCCGACGGGCCCTGGTGGAACTGCTCAGGGAGCGGCGCAGGCTGACCGTCGTGGAGATCTCGGAGCGGTTCCAGGTCACCGCGGAGACGGTGCGCAGGGACCTGGTGGAGCTGGAGCAGACCGGCGCGCTGCGCCGGGTGCACGGCGGCGCGATCCTGCTGGACAACGAGCACGGCATCCCCGGTCTCGCCCAGCGCACCCGGATCATGGCCGAGGAGAAGACGGCGATCGGCGCGGCGGCGCTCGCGCACATGCCGACCGGCGGCGCGGTGCTCATCGACGCGGGCAGCACCACCGGACGGCTCGCCGATCTCTACGCAGGCGGGCCGCAGTTGGTGGTGATGACCAACTCACTGCCCATCGCCGTCACGATGACCGGCAAGCCGGGCGCGGCCGTCTACACGACCGGCGGGCGCGTCCGCAACGACACGCTCGCCGAGGTCGAGATGCTGACGCTGCGGGCGCTGGACGAGGTCAAGGTCGACGTCGCGTTCCTGGGCACCTCGGGGATAACGGTGGACCACGGCTTCTCCACCTCGGACGTCTCCGAGAGCGCCGTCAAGCGGACGATGATGGCCTCCGCCCGGCGGGTCGTGGTGCTGTGCGACCACTCGAAGATCGGCACCGCGCTGTTCTCCCGTTTCGCGCCCGTGGACGGCCCCGACCTGCTGATCACCGACTCGGGGATCAGCGCCACGCAGCTCGCGGAACTGCGCGGCGCCGGCCTCGAGGTGCAGGTGGCCGAGCCGGTCTGACGTCGTCACGGCGTCGCCCGCACAGCCGTCGCCCCCCTGACCGTCCCCCCTTAACCGTCTTAACCGTCGTCGCCGTCCTTCACCGCCCGGCCGTCGGACGCGTCGAGCGCGGACGCGAGCAGTTGGGCCAGGTGGACCGCTCCGGCGCCGGCCGCGAGGTCGTCGATCTGGGTGCGGCAGGAGAATCCGTCGGCCAGCACCGGGCCGGTGCGCTCCGCCGTCTCCAGCGCGGGCAGCAGCGCGGTCCGCGCGACGGCCACCGAGACGTCGTAATGGCCGCGCTCCACACCGAAGTTGCCCGCGAGTCCGCAGCAGCCGCCGACCGCCGTGACGTCGGCGCCCGCCGTGCGCAGCAGTTCCTCGTCCGCCCGCCAGCCCATCACCGCCCGCTGGTGGCAGTGCGGTTGGGCGACGGTCCGGACGCCCGACAGGTCCGGGGGGCTCCAGCCGGGCGTACGGCTGAGCAACTCGGCCAGGGTGACGGTGAGATCGGCCACCCGCCGCGCCCTGGGGTCGTCGGGCAGCAGCTCGACGCCGTCCCGGCGCAGCACGGACGTGCACGACGGTTCGAGGCCGACGATGGGCACACCGTCGGCGACGGCCGGCTCAAGTGCCGTGTACGTACGGCGCAGTTGTCGGCGTGCGCCGTCGAGCTGGCCGGTGGAGATCCAGGTCAGTCCGCAGCAGACCTGACGGCCGGTCAACTCAACGGCGTATCCGGCCTGTTCCAGTACGCGAACGGCCGCCGTGCCGACCTCGGGCGAGAACGACTGGGTGAAGCTGTCCACCCACAGCAGCACGCGGGGGCGGGACGGGCGCGGGCCTCGGTCGGCGCGGTCGGCGCGGGCGTCGCGGTCGGCGCGGGCGTCGCGGTCGGCGCGGTCGGCGCGGTCGGCGCGGGCGTCGCGGGCGTCGCGGGCGTCGCGGGCGTCGCGGAAGGACGCCCGGAAGGTGCGGCGGGCGAAGCGGGGCAGCCCGCGCCGTCCGTCGATTCCGCCGAGCCGCTTGACCAGCGCGCCGACCCACCGGTTGCCGAGCAGCGCGTTGCTGACACCGGCCAGCCGGGTGGCGAGCCCGGCGGTGCGCGGCAGCCAGCCCAGCGAGTAGTGCGTCACCGGGCGGAGCCTGCGCCGGTAGCGCTGGTGCAGCACCTCCGCCTTGTACGTGGCCATGTCGACGCCCGCCGGGCAGTCGCTCGAACACGCCTTGCACGACAGGCACAGGTCCAGTGCCTCGTGCACCGCCGGGTCGGCCCAGCCGCCGTCCACCAGGTCGCCCCTGATCATCTCCTGGAGCAGCCGGGCCCGGCCGCGGGTGGAGTGCCGCTCCTCCCCCGTCGCGAGGTACGACGGGCACATCGCGCCGCCCGAGGTCGTGAGGTCGGCGCGGCACTTGCCGACCCCGACGCAGCGGTGGACGGCGCGGGTGAGGTCGCCGGAGTCGTGCGGGTAGGCGAACGCGCCGGTGACGACGGGCAGTTGCGGCCGGACCCGCAGGTCGGCGTCGAGCGGCGCCGGGTCGACCAGCACACCGGGGTTGAGCAGGGTGCCGGGGTCCCAGACCGCCTTGACCGCGGCGGCGGCGCCCAGCGCGGCGGGCGAGTACATCCGGGCGAGCAGTTCGCCGCGGGCGCGGCCGTCGCCGTGCTCGCCCGACATCGAGCCGCCGTGCGCGGCCACCAGGTCGGCGGCGTCCTCGAGGAACGCCCGCATCCGGGCCGCGCCGCCCTCGTCCCGCAGACCGAAGTCGAAGCGGCCGTGCACACAGCCGTCGCCGAAGTGCCCGTACAGCAGGCCGTCGTAGTGGTGCTGCCCGAGCAGCGCGTCCAGGTCCCGCAGGTAGGCCCCGAGCCGTTCCGGCGGTACGGCGGCGTCCTCCCAGCCGGGCCAGGCGTCGGCCCCGCCGGGCGTGCGGCCCGCCAGGCCCACCCCGTCGGTACGGATCCGCCACAGCGCGGCGATCCGGCCGGGGTCGGTCACCACCTGGCCGTCCACCGCGCCGGACGCGGCCAGTACGGCGCGGGCCGCGTGCTCCGCCTCCGCGAGGCTCGCGCCGCCGGTCTCCACCAGCAGCCAGCCCGCGCCGCGCGGCAGCGCGGGCACGGCGGCGGCTCCCTTACGGCGGACCACGACCTCGACCAGCCGCCGGTCCATGCCCTCGACGGCCAGCGGGCCCAGGGCCACCAGCGCCGGGGTCGCGTCGGCGGCGGAGGGCATGTCGGGGAAGCCGAGCACCGCAAGCGCGCGGGCGGCGGGCCCGGGCACCAGCCGTACGGTGGCGTCGAGCACCAGCGCCAGGGTGCCTTCCGAGCCGACGAGCGAACTCATCACGTCGAAGCCGCGCTCGGGCAGCAGCGCGTCCAGCGCGTAGCCGGACGCCTGGCGCGGGAAGCGGCCGTACTCGGTCCGCAGGACGGCCAGGTGCGCGTCGGCCGTCTGCCGCAGCCGGGTGTTCAACTCCGCGTCCGACGTACCGTGCTGATCGGCCGTCACCTGGCGGCCGTCGGCCAGCAGCAGCCGGGCGGACACCACATTGTCACGGGTGTTGCCCCAGGCCACGGCGTGTGCGCCGCAGGCGTTGTTGCCGATCATCCCGCCGATGGTGCAGCGGTCCGCGGTCGACGGGTCGGGTCCGAGCAGCAGGCCGTGCGGCGCGGCCTCACGCTGGAGGCGGGCCTGGACGGTACCGGCGCCCACGGTCGCGGTACGGCGCTCGGGGTCGATCTCGGCGACCGCGTCGAGCGCGGTGAGGTCGAGGACGACGCCGGGGCCGATCGCGTTGCCCGCGACCGAGGTTCCGGCGCCGCGTGCCACCACGGACAGCCCGAGCCGGTGGCAGTGGGCGACGGTGTCGACGGCGTGCGCCGCCGACTCCGCGCGCACCACGGCGACCGGGGGCACCCGGTAGTTGGACGCGTCGGAGGAGTACAGCGCACGGGTGCCCGCGTCCAACCGCACGCTGGGGCCGAGCAGTTCGCGCAGGCGGCGGGCGCCGCCCGCCGCGTCGCCCGGCCCGTGGGGTGCGTTCGGCTTGTCCATCGCGTTCGTTCCGTTCCTGTCGTCGCTTCCCCGCCGCGTCCGGACGGCGGGGCCACGAGGTCGTCGCCGCGAGGTCGTGTCCCGCCGCCGTCACCACGACGGCGGCACCCCGCGGCCGGCGGGGCGTCGGTACCGGTCCCGCCCACCTCTTCGGCGCCACCCGGCGACCCCGTCACGCGGCGGAGTCCCGGTCGGCGGCGAGGTGCCCGCGCCGGTCGTCGGGCGGGCCGTCCTCGTAGTAGACCGCCTCGGCCGGGCAGACCGGCTCCCACGCGCCGCGGTCCACCCGCTCGTCCGGGTGGATGTACGGCGCCCGCGCGCTGTCGCCTGCGCGGTCGGCCGGGCGTTTTCGCCGGTGCGCGCCGTGTCGGGCGCGGCGGCGCACGCGCGTCCGGTCACTCGTTGGCCAGGACACTCGTTGGCCAGGTCGTTCGTCGGCCAGGTCGTTCGTCGGCCAGGTCGTTCGTCGGCCAGGACATCGGGCCGACCGGCCGCTCCCCCCTTGGTGCGGCCGGTCGGCCTCCCCCCGGGCCCGCGGACGTGGCGGCTTCCCCTCCGCGTCCGCCCGCGGGCCGGTCATGACGCGCTGCCAGGCGCTGACGCCTGGTACACGCTCTTGGTCCAGGTGAAGAAGTCCACGGCGGTCTGTCCCTGCTCGCGGTAGGTGTTGGTGGAGGAGTCGCCGACCCCGCCGAAGGGGACGTTCAGCTCGACCCCGCTGGTCGGCCGGTTCACCTTGATCACTCCGGCCCGCACCTCGGAGCTGAACCGGTGCACGGTGTCCAGGTCGTTGGTGACCACACCGGCCGTCAGGCCGAAGCGGGAGTCGTTGACCAGGTCGATGGCCTGGTCGAGGCCCGTGGCGTCGAGCACCGCGACCACCGGGCCGAAGACCTCCTCCTGGGCGACGGTGTCGGCGGGCCGCACGCCGGTCAGCACCGTGGGGCCGAACAGCAGGCCGTCCGGGTCCGCGCCGCCGACCACGGTCCTGGCCCCCTCGGCCAGGGCCTTGTCCACGTAGCCCAGATCGGTGGCGAGTTGGGCGCCGCTGACCACAGGGCCCATCCGTACGCCGTCGGTCAGTCCGTCGCCGGGCCGGTAGGCCGCGGCCTCCTCCCGCAGGGCGTCGAGGAAGGCGTCCTTGACGCCCGGCAGGCAGATCACCCGGCTGGTCGCGGTGCACGCCTGGCCGGTGAGGCCGAAGCCGCCCGCGGCGACGATGCGCGCGGCCACCGCGGCGTCGGCGTCGTCGCAGACCACGACGGCGTTCTTGCCGCCGAGTTCGAGCTGCACCCGGATGCGGCGCGGCGCGGCGGCGGTGTAGATGCCCGCGCCGACGCCCACCGAGCCGGTGAAGGTGACCGCGTCGATCCGCGGCGACGCGACGAGTTGGGCACCGATCCGGGCGCCGGAGCCGGTCAGCAGGGTGAACACCCCGTCGGGCAGGCCGGCTTCCTGGAGCACCCTGGCCAGGTGCCAGGCGCCCGCGGGGGCTATCTGGGCGGGTTTGAGCACCACCGCGTTGCCGCTGACCAGGGCGGGCGCGGACTTCCATGCGGGGATGGCGATCGGGAAGTTCCAGGGGGTGATGACCGCGACCGCGCCCAGCGGTTCGCGTCGGCTGTAGACCAGGTCGGTGCCCGCGGCCGAGGGGTACGTCGTGCCGCCGATTCGCCAGCCCTCGCTGCCGTGGAAGCGCAGGATGTCGGCGGCCCGCGCGACCTCGCCGCGCGCCTCCGCGAGGGTCTTGCCCTCCTCGCGGGTGATGTCCCGGGCGGCCTCGTCCGCGCGGTCGTCGAGGAGCGCGGCGGCCCGCTCCAGAATCCGGCCGCGGACGGGGGCCGGGGTGCGTCCCCAGTCGCGGGCGGCGGCGTGGGCGGCGTCCAGCGCGCGCTCCACGGTGGCGGCGTCGAGGTCCGCGCTGAGGCTGACCCGCTGACCGGGGACGGCCGGATTGTCCCGTACCGCCGTCGGGGCGCCAGTCCATCGCCCGCCCACCAGGGACTGAATCTCCAGGACGTCCATGCTGTCGGTCATCTCCTGTGGTTCTCAAGGCCGTTGGGGCCGTCGGAAGTCGTCGGTGGCACCGGATCGTCGGTGGCGTCGGGTCCTCGGTGGCCCCGGCGCCGTCAGCTCCTTCGGGTCGTACGGGTCCCCGCGTCACTTCAGCGCGAGGGCGTTGGCGGTGGAGCCCGCCGCGCCGGTGAGGTGGAGCGGGGCCGCGGTGAACAGCCCCTCGTGGACGCCGTCCTGGGCGCAGTCCTCGGCCAGGGCCGCGAGGTCGAACAACTCGCCCACCGCGAGCCCCAGTTCGGCGATCAGCGTGTGGTGCAGGAAGGTCTCGGGCCCGCTCATGTCGAACGGCATGGCCTCCACCGCGGGGCAGTCGGCCGCGACCGCGGACAGCTCCAGGCCGCGCAGCCACCGTCTGGTCTCCTGATCGACGGCCAGGCCCGGCGAGGCGAAGAAGCCCTCCGCCGCCAGCGCCTCGCGCGCCGCCCGGTCCAGCCCCTCGTACCAGCGCGTCCAGCCGAAGTGCAGCAACAGGACGTCGCCGGGCCGCGGTTGGGTGCCCTGCGCGGCGAGCGCGGCCGTCACGTCGGCCGCGGTGTAGGCGACCCGGCGGGAGCAGTCGCCGCCGTGCCGCCCATGTCCGACCAGGTCGGCCAGGACGAAGCGGCCCGCGATGCCGCGCCGCGCCCAGTGCTCGATGCCCAGCGGCCCCGCCGCCGCCGCGATGTCGGCGGCCCGGTGGCCGCCGTAATAGGTGCCGTCGGGGCCGCGCACGTGCGCCAGCCCGTCCCACTGCGAGGACCCCTGCGGGTAGAAGGAGTCGAGGCGGTCGTCGAAGCCGTTGCCGAGGTCGATACGGGTGTGGGTGTGGCGGCCCCTGCCGAGGATCGGCGGGTCGGGCAGGGCCAGGTCCCAGTTGAGCGAGAAGACCCGGCCCCGGGTCACCAGCGCGGCGGCGTCCCTGACCCGCTCGGGCGTCTGCCGCGCCACGGCGCCCAGTTCGCCGACGACGGCCTCGGCGGTGCGGGTGGTGCCGGTGGTGCCAGTGAGGGCCGACGCACCGGAAGCCGAGTCGTGCACGGCCGACGTACCCGAAGCCGAGTCGTGCACGGCCGACGCACCGGAAACCCCGGCCGTCGAAGCCGAGGCCGCACCGTATGTCCCGTCCGCCCGGCCCCCGTCGGGCTCCTCGCCCCGCGTGCCGGTCATGACGCGTCCACCGAGATCATGGCCTTCATGGCCACCCTGCCCGCCGCCGCGTCGGCCAGCGCCTTCGGCCCCTCCTCCAGCGCGTAGTGGTCGGAGACCAGGTCGTCGACCTCGACCGCGCCGCTGGAGACCAGCTCGATGGCGCGCGGCCAGGTGTGGGCGTAGCGGTGGACGGTGGTGAGGGTGAGTTCGCGGTAGCGGATCAGGGTGGACGACAGCGTGATCGTCGGCGCGGCGGGCACTCCGACCAGTACGGCCCGGCCGCGCGGCCGCAGCCGGGTCATCCCGTCGTCCAGCGCGGTGGGCGCGCCCGAGCACTCCAGGTAGCAGTCGAGGTCGGCGGCCACGTCCTGGAAGGCGGTGCCGGGGTCGGCGCCGACGTGAGCGGTCTCCACGCCGGGCGTGGAGTGCGCGAGCCGGGCCAGTCGGCGCTCGTCGACGTCCGCGACGATCACCCGGCCCGCCTTCTCGGCCAGGGCCACCCGCGCCACCAGGGTGCCGATCGGGCCCGCGCCCGCGATGAGCACCTGCTCGCCGGGGAGTACGGCGGCCCGTCCGACGGCCCATACGGCCACCGACAGCGGTTCGAGCAGGGCCGCCCGGGTCGCGGTCATCGCGGCGGGGACGGCGTGCACCGCGCGGCGCGGCAGCACCACCCGCTCGCGCGCCAGCCCGGCGTGCGGCGGCATCCCGAGGAAGCGCATCCGCGCGCACAGGTTGTACGTACCGGCCAGGCACTCGCGGCACCGGCCGCACCAGAGGCCGGGCTCGACGGCGACCAGGTCGCCGGGGGCGAGGTCGGTCACCCGGTCACCGGTCTCCAGGACGGTGCCGGACGCCTCGTGGCCGAGCACGTGCGGCCCGGTGAGCCGGAAGGCGCCGATCCGCCCGTGCGCGTAGAAGTGGGTGTCCGAGCCGCAGAGGCCGACCCGCGCGACCGCGACGCGTACGTCGTCGGCGCCGAGCGCTTCCTCGTCGGTCTCGCCGAGCGCCGCGTCATGGGCGCCCCGCAGGGTGAGAGCACGCATCACGCCACCTCCGCGGCATCGCTCGCGTGCGCGAGCGGATCGGTGAGGTCCGGCGGATCGGGTTCGCCGGAGGGTTCGAGGGTCGGTTCGAGGCCGAGGAAGTCCGCGGTCGGCCCGAGTTGGTGGAGGAGCATGTGGACGCCGGGCACGACCGTGCATCCCGCGCGCCGCGCGTGGTCGAGCAGCCGGGTCCTGGCGGGCTTCATGATGATGTCGCTGACGGCCGTGGCGGGGCTGAGCGCGGCGAGGTCGACGGGCAGCGGATCGGCGGCGCGCATGCCGACCGAGGTGGTGTTGACCAGGACGTCGACGTCGGCGACGGAGTCCCGCTCGCGCACCTCGCAGCGCACGGCCGGGTAGTGGCGGCCGACCTGCTCGGCCAGGGCGACGGCGCGGGCGGTGGTCCGGTTGCGGACGGCCAGGTGCGAGACGCCCGCGGCGGCCAGCGCCATGGCGACGGCGCGCGCGCTGCCGCCCGCGCCGAGCAGCAGCACCCGCGCGCCCTCCAGCCGCACCCCGTGCGCGCGCAGCCCCGCGACCAGGCCGGGGCCGTCGTACTGCCCGCCGAGCAGCCGCCCGTCGGGCAGCCTGCGGATGACGTTGCTCGCCCCGGCCCTGACGGCGTCCTCGGTGAGGTCGTCGAGCAGCCCGGCGATGTGCTCCTTGTGCGGCATGGTGACCCCGATGCCCGCCAGGTTCTTCCAGGCGCGCGCCGCGGCGACCGCCTGCGCCAGATCCTCGACCCCGACCTGGTACGGCACCACGGCCGCGTCGATGCCGCGCTGGCGGAAGAAGCGGTTCATCACCTCGGGCGTGCGCACATGGGCCACCGGGTCGGCGAAGTGCGCGTAGATCCGGGTGTGCCCGGTGATGGGGTGGGACGTCATGATGCGGTGAACTCCGTCCAGTCGTCGATCCAGGTGCCGAGGTCGGGGATGAGTCCGCAGGCCAGCGCCGCCATCCGGGCGGCGCCGCAGGCGCCGGCCTCGGCGCCGACGGGCAGCCGGACCGAGCCGAGCACGCGGGCGCGGACGGCCCTGATGTAGCCGGACGTGTACCAGCCGCCCGCGGCGATCAGCGCGTTGCCGGGGCCGCCGAGCGCGTCGAGCAGGCCGATCGCGTCGCGGCAGCGCCAGGAGGTCAGTTCGACCAGGACGGCCCACGCCTCGGCGTCCGGCAGTCCGTGGAGGGCGGCCACCACGGCGGCCGGGTCGAGCGGGGCCATCGGCCGGGCCGCGCTGCCGAGGGTGACGGCGAATTCGGCCGCGCGGCCGGTCGCGGGCAGGCGGGCCGCGGCCCTGCCGAGCGCGTCGACGTCGGCGAGGGTCCGTTCGGCGCCGAGCCGGTCGTCGAGCAGGGCGCGCAGCAGGCGTCCGGTGCCGAGGACGCCGAAGAGGTAGTCGCGGCCGGGAATGATGTGCGGGCCGCGCTCGAATCCGGCGGCCACCGCCCGGGTCAGCGGGCCGGGGTCCTTGGCGGCGGGCCGGGAGCGGATCAGCGCCTCCCCGGTGCCGAGGCTGTCGAAGCAGTCGTCGGGGTGTACGGCCCCGGCGCCGATCGCGCCCGCCAGGTGGTCGTGGCCAGCGACGGTGACGACCGCGCCGCCGACCAGCGGCAGACCGGCCCGCGCGGTGCCGGTGGGCGACCCGGCGGGCAGCAGTTCCGGCATCGCGGCGGGGTCGAGCCCCGCCCGGTCCACGCCGTGCTTCCACCACTCGCGGGCGGTGACGTCCATGAAGCCGCTGCGCGCGGCGAGCGACCACTCGGCGGTGGCCCGGCCGCCCGCCCAATGGGCGGCCCACTCCGGTACGTTCAGCCAGCTCACGGCCTTCCCGGTCGGGCCGGACCTCGTACCGGAAGCGGTGGACGTAACCGTCCGGGGCCCGGCGGACGACGCCGACCGTCCGTCCAGTCGGGGCAGCAGCCACGCCACCTTGACGGCCGAGGCGCGGGTGGTGGGCCGCAGGCCGGTGGTGGCGGTGAAGCCGTCGCCCTGTTCGGCGAGGAGAGCGGCCAGTTCGTCCGCCCCGCTGGTGTCGAACCAGGCCACGGCCGGTGCGACGGGTGTGCCGTCGGCGGCGAGCGCGTACCCCGCCTCGGCCATGCCCGCGAAGCCGACGGCGAGCGCGTGGCGGCCGGGCAGGCGGTCGGCGAGCTGCCGGAAGAGGCCGTCCAGCGCGCCGGACAGGTCCTCGTGCCCGAGCACCGTCGTCCCGGCGGCGAGCCGCCACGGGGTGTCGGCCCTGACCACCGCCAGCTCGTGGCCGCGCTCGTCGGTGGCGCACACCTTCACCGTGGTGGTGCCGATGTCCACGCCGACGACGCATGCCGTCCTTGCCATCACAGCCTCCTCAGCCGAAGATCCGGAATCCGCCGCTTTGTCCTGTCTACCGGTCGCGCGCCCGTCCGTACGGCCACGGCACGGTCCGGTCAGCGCGCCGCGCTCGGCACGTCCTCTCCGAGCGAGTACGCGGTGACCAGCCGTCGCAGCCGGCCTGCGATCGAGGCGACCACCTGCTCCTCGTCGAGGTCCCCGCGGAGATAGCCGTCGAAGGCGTCGATCCACAGGCTGCGGCCGATGGCGAAGCCGATGTAGCCGTCCACCCCGCGGATATGCCGCACCCACTCCTCGACCGCGTCCATGTCCGCGCCGCCGCCGAGCAGCACCAGGGAGGTCGGGTACGGCGCCCCGGCCCGGCAGTGGTCGGCGACCACCGCGTAGTCGGCCTCGGCGGCCAGCGGCTCCAGCTTCCACACGTGCGGCCACACGCCCGCGTCCTGGTACTCCGAGACCGTCCGCAGCAGCAGTTCCGTGTGGTGCGCGCGCTGCCAGCGCTCCTTGTCGCCGCCTTCCGCGGCGAGTTGCGCGTCGGTCGGCGGGACCAGCATCTCCAGCATGAAGGGCCGCCGGTTGGCCTGGCACCAGTCGAGCACCTGGCGGGCGCGGGCGGTCTGCCGGGCCCTGCGCCCGGCGGGCAGTTCGGGGTTGTGCACGATGAGCGCCTTGACCATGTCCGGGCCGAGCGCGTCCAGGCGGGCGGCGAAGTCGTCGCCGCCGGTGAGGACGAACTCGCCGGTGTTGATGTCGAAGACCGGGGACCGGCTCTCCTCGACGGGCAGCACCAGGCAGCAACCGGCCTCCCGTACGCGGGGGATGGTCCGTTCGCCGTACTCCTCGTCTATCAGCACCCCGAGGTTGGCCGGGTCGGTGCCGCCTTCGGCGATCGTGCGGACCAGCGCGTCGAAGGCCAGGTCCTTCACCCGGCCGAACGCCTCCCGGCGTTCGGCGGCCGGCACCGCGTCACCGAACAGCCCGCGCATCACCGCCCGGTGGTCCATGGCCAGGACCAGGAGCGGATGGGGGACGTCAGTCATCGTGTGTCCTTTCGAGAGGGGTTGGGGCAGCGGCCGACCGGACGGGCGGGTCATGCCGGACCCCGGCGTTCACCGGTCCTGCGGCGGGCGACGAAGCGCGCGGCGAGGACGGCGACCAGCAGGGCGAGGCCGTTGAAGAGCGGCTGCACCCAGAACGGGACGCCGAGCAGGCTCAAGCCGTTGAAACCGACGGCGAGCAGCAGGATCGCGACGATCACACCGGGCACGTTGTAGAAGCCCGGTCGGTAGGTGGTGACGCCCAGGAACGCGGCGGCGTAGGCGGGCAGCAGCAGGTCGGGGCCGAGACTGGGGGTCACGGAACCGGCCTGGCCGAGCTGGAGCACGGCGGCCAGCGAGACCAGCCCGCCGGCGCAGCCGAAGGCGAGGATCTTGTACCGGCCGGTGCGCACACCGGCCAGGAACGCCACGCGCTCGGAGCCGCCGATCGCGTACAGCCGGGCGCCGACCGGGGTGTGCTGGAGCAGGTAGAAGCAGATGACGGCCACGATCGCGACGATCCACACCGCCCAGGCGACCTGCACCGCGTAGCCGCGGCCGAGGGTCTTGGCCAGGCCGGGAACGGTGGTGAGGATGGCGCCGTTGCTGAGCATCAGGGTCATCGCGGAGAGCACGATTCCCATGCCCAGGGTCGCGATGAACGAGTTGATGCCGAACACCACGTTGAGCACACCGTTCCAGGCACCGGCCACCACCCCGCAGCCGGCCATCGCGAGGAACACCGCGGTCACCGGCCAGCCCTGGCCGGTCAGATAGGCGCCGAGCATCGCGCAGAAGCCGAGCAGATAGCCGACCGACAGGTCGAACTCGCCGACGATCAGCGGGAAGAGCACCGCCAGCGTCATCAGCGCGATCACGGACTGGCTGACCAGCAGCGAGGTCCAGTTCTGCCGGGTGGCGAAGTTGGGGGTGGCCATGCTGAACACCACGATCAGCACCACCAGCAGCACGATCTGGGCGTAGCGCTGGATGAGGGCTTCGCCGATCGTACGCAGGAGGCCGGCGCCGTGGGACCGCCCGGCGGTCGGTTGCCGGTCGGCGGCCGGTTGCCGGTCGGCGGTCACGGCGCCCCCGGTCAGCGCGTCGGGCTTCGCTGTGTCGAGATCTTCTCTGCTCATCTCGGACCGTCCTCCTGTGGACTCGCCACGATCCTGGCCAGCTTGACGGGGTTGTCGGGGACGGGGATCTCCTGCGCCCCGGCGCCGGGGCGCAGCACCACCATCCGGTCGCAGTACGCGGTGAGCTGCTCGAACTCCGAGGAGAACAGGACCGCGCCCATGCCCTGGTCCACGCGTTTCCTGACCGCTTCGAACATCAGGAGCCGTGCGCCCGGGTCGACGCCGTTGGTCGGTTCGTCGAGCACCAGGACCTTCGGGTCGGTCGACAGCCACTTGCCGAGCAGCACCTTCTGCTGGTTGCCGCCGCTGAGGCTGCCGAGGGAGGCGGAGGGGTCGCGCGGCCGTACGTCGAGTTCGCGGATCACCCGGCCGATCGCCTCGCGCAGCGCCGACCCGCGGTGCCAGAAGCGGCGCAGCGAGGGGAGCGCGATGTTGTCGGCGACGCTCAGGACGGCGACGCCGCCGTGCGAGAGCCGGTCCCTGGGCAGCAGCGCCACGCCCTGCCTGCGGGCGGTGGAAGCGGTCCAGGCGCGGGTGGGTTCGAACCCCCGCAAGCGGACGGTGCCCGAGCGGGGCGGCACGCCGCCCGCGAGGAGATACGGCAGTTCGTCCACGCCGGAGTCGGGCAGGCCGGTGACGCCGACGATCTCGCCCGCGCGGATGTCGAGGTCCAGCGGGTCGAGCCGGTGGCCGGTCAGCCCGCGGACCTCCATCAGAGTCCGGTCCGCGCCGTCCACGGGCGGCGCCCCCGCGCCGTACGCCTCGCGGGAGCCGGGGGCGGTGGGCTCCTTGCGGTGCCCGGCCCCGGCCGCCTGCTCGGCGGCCAGCCGCTGCTCAGGGAGCATGTACTCGATGATCCGGGCCGCGCTGACCTCGGCGGACGGTCCCTCGTACTGCGTACGACCGGCCGCCAGCACGGTGAGGCGGTCGGCGTACTGGGTGATCTCGCCGATCCGGTGGGTGACCATGAGGACCGCCGTGCCCCGGTCGGCGAGCCTGCGGACCAGGCCGAGGACCTGTTCCGCGTCGTCCTGCCGCAGCGAGGCGGTGACCTCGTCGAGGATGAGGATGCGGCTGCCCTGTCCGGTGGCGACGGCGAGGGACACCATCGCCCGTTCGGCGGGGCCGAGTTCGGCGCAGGTGGTACGGGCGTCGACCGGCACCTCGTGCTCGTCGAGCAGCCGCTGCGCGCGCCGTACCAGCGCCCGGTGGCTGAGCCCGAGGGCGGGGACGCCCTCGAAGCCGCCGAGCAGCGCGACGCAGTCCGCGACCCTGAGCGTGTCGACCAGCGGCGCCTCCTGGTGGACGACGCCGACGCCCGCCGCGCGGGAGTCCATCGGCGACGACCACTCCTGCGGGGCGCCGTCCACCAGCAGGTGGCCGCTGTCCGGGCCGAACACCCCGCTCATGATCTTGATCAGGGTGGACTTGCCCGAGCCGTTCGCCCCGGCCAGCGCGTGCACCGCGCCGGGGACCAGGCCGAGTGAGACGTCCCACAGGGCCTGGGTGGCACCGAAGGTCTTGCACAGCGAGCGCGCCGCCATGACCTCATCGGTTGCCCGGGTGGTCACTTCGTGCCCCAGAGTTTGTGGTACTCGGCGGCGACGTCGAACGGCAGCTTCCACTGGTCGTTGTTGCCGATCATGTTGTCCTTGGTGAGCAGGACCGTGATCGCGCCCTCGTTGGCCGGTTCGACGGCGGGCTGCTTCTGCACGGTGCGGATCATCTGGTCGACGGTCGCGTAGCCGTACAGCGAGGGGATCTCGATGACGGTCGCGCCCTGGATGTCGCCCTCGCGGATGAACTGCCGGTTGATCGGGTCGCCGACCGCGCTGACCAGCTTGACCTTGGCGCCGAGACCGGCCTGCCTGATCGCGTTGACCTCCGCCGCGGCGGCGGCGTCGAAGCCGGTGTAGACGTAGGTGGCGTTCGCGTGCTGCTGGAGGGTCGAGACGGTACGGGTGCCCAGGGCGCCCGAGGCGATCTCGTCGGTGGTGAAGTTGACCGGCTTGAGCACCTTGCACGCCGCGCACTTCTTCATCTCGGCGACGAAGGCGTTGTACGTGACCGTGTTGGACAGGTACTCGCTGGTGATGACCGGCTGGACCACGGCGGTGCCCTTGGAGTCGGCGATCACCCAGTCCGCCTGCATCCGGCCGTTGGCGCCGTAGTCGGGTGCCACGTCGAGGTCGAAGTCGATCTGGCCGGGCTCCAGTTCGGGCTTGGGGTTGGGGGAGCCGGTGCCGTTGTTCATCGAGATCACCGGAATCCCGGCCTTCTTGGCTGCCTCCAGGCCCTGCTGGACGAGCTTGGAGTCGATGGAGACCGTGGCGATCACATCGGCCCGGTTGGAGACGGCGTTGAGGATCATGTTGTTCTGGGTACGGGCGTTGGACTGGCCGTCGTAGATCGTGGGCTTCCAGCCGAGGGTCTTCACGATGCCCTTGACCGCTTCGGCGGGGGTGTTGCAGCCGCCGATGGCGACACCGCACGGGATGATCGCGACCTTGATGTTCTTGGGCACGGTGACCGGCTTGTCGGTCGGTCCCGCGAAGGACTCGGGACCCTTCTGCGCGGCCTGCACCGCGGTGACGAACTGGCTGACGTCCTGGCTCTGCCCGGAGTCGGCCGCGCCGCTGTCACCGCCGGAGCCGTCGTTGGAGGGCGCGCACGCGGTGGCGAGCCCGAGCCCGATGCACGCGGCAGCGATGACCGCTGCCCTCGCCCTTGACGTGAGGACTGTGGAAGGCATACCTCGCTCCTTTGCGGTGGTACACGTCGCCGTGGCGGCGGTGTCTGCGGGATCGCTTGTCATGGGATCGGAACCACTTCGATCGCCAGCCCGGAGGTCTCCAGGGCCCGCAGCAGTTCCGGTGGGGCGTCGGCGTCGGTGATCAGGAGATCGGGCTGGGAGGTGTCGGCGAACCGGGCGAAGTGGTCCTTGCCGATCTTGCTGCTGTCGCAGAGGACGACGGTCCGCTTGGCGGCGCGGATCATCGCCTCCTTGACCGCGGCCTCGGCCGGGTCGGGGGTGGAGAAGCCGTGCCGGGGCGAGACCCCGTAGGTGCCGATGAAGGCGACGTCGACGTGGACGCGCGCGATGGCGCCGAGCGCGGGGGCGTCGACCTCGGCCAGGGTGTTGGCCCGGACGCGGCCGCCGAGGGTGTGGACGCTGAGTCCTTGTTTGCCCGCGAGCGCGATCGCCGCCTGGAGGCTGTTGGTCATGACGACCAGCGAGGGACCGCCGGGAAATATCTCGGCCATCCGGCCGGTGGTGGTCCCGGCGTCGATGATCACCGCGCCCTCGTCGGGCATGTGCTTGACCGCGGCGTGGGCGATCAGGTCCTTCGCCACCGCCATCAGCCGCCTGCGCGACTGGAGGTCGGGGACGAGGTGCTCACGGTCGAGGAGGATCGCTCCGCCGTGCACCCGCTGGACGAGACCGCGGCGCTCCAGCAGCACCAGATCGCGGCGGATCGTCTCCGACGTCACCTCCAGCCGGTCGGCCGCGGCGACGACTTCGAGCCGCCCGTTGGCCTTGAGCTGGTCGAGCAGCGCTCGCCGACGTTCCTCCGCGAAGTGCGCGGATGTGCCGTTAACGCTCATCGCGGGCCCTTCCGTGCCAACCTCACTTTTGCTTCGTGTGGAATTCATACCTGTATCCACGCAATGCCACAAGAGGCTGCGCGAGGAAGAGTGTCCGAATGAGACATTCCGTGGCCGATGAGCGACCACATATGACCACAGAGTGACGAGTTGATCACTCGGAGGAGCAGGAAGCGGGCATTCCCTCCCATAGGCTCCCTATGGAAACGCCACACCCGTCATGGGTCTGTGTGGATATTCCAAATCCGCAGACGCGTCCGGCCCCCCGTGCCGAGGAGGCACGGGGGGCCGGAGGGGGTCCGGAAGGTGGGCCGGAAGGGGGCCGGAAGGGGGCCGGAAGGGGGGTCCGCCGGCGGCCGGAAGGCCGGGGCTCGCTCGCGGATCAGCCCGCGATCGGCTGCCGCTCCTGCGCGGAGACCAGCGCGTGCAGCCGGTTGAGGCGCTCGCGGGTGAGGTCGTCGGCCGGGGTGTACGTGGTCAGGCGGGGGCCCTGCTGCGGGCCGAGCCACAGGTGGGTGAAGTCGAAGGAGAGCAGGCCGACTTCGGGGTTCAGATAGCGCTTGATGTGGCCGTCGGGCTGGAGCACCTCGTGCCGTTCCCACATCTCGCGGAAGTCGGGCGAGCTCTGCTGGAGCCGCTTGAGCAGCTCGCGCCAGGCGGGCTCCGCCAGGTGCTGGGCCATCGAGACGCGGAATTTGGCGGCCATCAGCCGGATGCTCTCCTCGCGGTCGACCATCCGCTCGCGCCACAGCGGGTCGGTGAACGACAGCCACATGACGTTGCGGTCCTCGACGGGCAGCGCGTCCAGGTCGCTGACCAGCCGGCCGTAAGTGCGGTTGTACGCGATCACGTCGTACCGGCTGTTGACGACCGCGGCGGGCAGCGGCGCGAGCTGGTCGACCATGGCGAGCAGCGCGGGTGACATGCCGGGGCATTCCAGGTGCGGGTGCGGGTCGGCGGTCCCGGCGAGGGTGAACAGGTGCTTGCGCTCGTTGTGGTCGAGCATCAGGGCGCGCGCGATGGCGTCGGCGACCTGCCCGGAGACCTGGATCTCCCGCGCCTGCTCCAGCCACGTGTACCAGGTGACCCCGACGGCGGCGAGCTGTGCGACCTCCTCGCGGCGCAGTCCGGGCGTCCGGCGCCGACGGCCGGGCGGCAGCCCGACCTGGTCCGGCGAGATCCGCTCCCGGCGGCTGCGCAGAAAGGACGCCAGCTCCTGGCGGCGGCTCTCCGCGGCGGCGGCCTCGGGCACATCGGCCCCGGAGACGTCCAGCGAGACGTTCCCCTGACCCGACGGGGCGGCGGCCGAGTCCGGCGACACGGTCCCCGTCCCCGCGGGAACGGGGACCGAATCCGGGGAAACGGCGCCCGAATCCGGGGCGACAGTGCCCGCGCTCGGGGTCACGCTGCTCGGCGGGAAAGCGCTGGCGTCTGCGGTCATATTCCCAGAGTGCCCGATCCGGCAGCCGGTTGCCAGGTGGTGCGTATACCTGGATAAACGCTCTCTGGTACCACCCTGAGAACGGGTCCAGTGTGGACCATGTGACCGACCGAATGGAACCCACCATGACCTCCCGGGCTCAGGTGCTCCCCCGCGTGACCCGCATCGGGGCGCCCGCCCGGAACTCTTCCGTCCCCACCCGCTCGCACTCCCCCGCCCCGGCCCCCGGCCTGAGCTCCCTCGGCCTGCTGACCGTGCTGCTCGGCGCGGCGCTGCCGATGGTGGACTTCTTCATCGTCAACGTGGCCCTGCCCACCATCGACCGCGACCTGCACGCCGGACCCGCGGTCCTGGAGATGGTCGTCGCGGGCTACGGCGTCGCCTACGCGGTGCTGCTCGTGCTCGGCGGGCGGCTCGGCGACATGTTCGGCCGCCGCAATCTCTTCCTGTGGGGCCTCGGCCTGTTCGCCGTGACCTCGCTGGCCTGCGGTGTCGCCCCCTCCGCCTGGACCCTGGTGGCAGCCCGCGTCGCCCAGGGCGCCGCCTCCGCCCTGCTGCTCCCGCAGGCGCTGGCCACCATCCAGTCCGCGACCTCGGGCGGTGCCCGCGGCAAGGCGCTGAGCTACTACGGCGCGACCGCGGGCATCGCCAGCGTCGTCGGCCAGGTGCTCGGCGGCGTGCTGGTCTCCGCGGACATCGCGGGCAGCGGCTGGCGGGCGATCTTCCTGGTGAACGTGCCGGTGGCGGCCGTCGCGCTGGCGCTGGCGCTGAAGTCGGTGCCGGAGACGCGGTCCGCGCACCCGGCCCGTATCGACAAGCCCGGCACCGCACTGCTCGCGGTCACGCTGATCACCCTGCTGCTGCCGCTCACCGAGGGCCGGGCGGCCGGCTGGCCGCTGTGGTCGTGGGTGCTGCTCGCGGTCTTCCCGCTCGCCGCGGCGGCCTTCGTGGCGGTCGAGCGGCGCGGTGAGCGCGACGGCGGCAATCCGCTGATCCCGCCGTCGCTGCTGCGCATCCACAGCGTGCGCAGCGGTCTGCTGCTCATCGTGCCCTTCTGCCTCGGCTTCGGCGGCTTCATGTTCGTCGTGGCGGTGGCCATGCAGGACGGGCTGCGCTTCGGGGCGCTGGAGGCGGGGGCCGCGCTGGCCCCGCTGTGCGCCGCCTTCTTCGCCGCCTCGCTGCTCGGTCCGCGGATGGTGGCCCGCTTCGGCCGCCGTGTGGTGACCGCGGGCTCGCTGGTCCAGGGCGTCGGCCTGGTGGCGCTGGCCGCGACCTTCCACTACGGCGGCACGGGTCTGAGCATCGCGGAGCTGGCGCCGAGCATGGCCGTGATCGGCTTCGGCCAGGGCTTCGTCCTGCCGGTGGTGCTCCGGATCGTGCTCAGCGAGGTGCCGGCCGCGCAGGCCGGGGTCGGCAGCGGCGCAATGGCGACCACCCAGCAGTCCAGCCTCGCGCTGGGCGTGGCCACTCTCGGCACCCTGTTCCTGACCCTGTCCGGTTCGATCGGCGTACGGGACGCCCTGGTCTGGGCGCTGGTCGCGCAGCTCGCGGCGGTGGTCGCGACGGTCGCGCTGAGCACCCGGCTGCCGCGCAGAATCGTCTAGCGACGGGCACACCGGCCCGAACCGGCCCCCGCCCCGAACCGGCCCCGGCCCGCGCCCCCCAGAGGACCGGCCCACCGCCCCGGGCCGAGGACGGCCCCCAGGGGCACGGTCGCACGACATGTGGACTGACAGATGTTGATATCTGTCAGTCCACATGTGACGGTGGGAACGCACACCCGTCCCGCCGACGACCCCGAAGGGGACCCCCACCGATGCGCACCCGCACCCTCGGCACCACAGGACCCGTCGTCTCCGCCCTCGGCCTCGGCTGCATGGGCATGTCCGGCGCATACGGCGCCTCCGACGACGCCGAGTCCGTCGCCACCATCCACGCCGCGCTGGACGCGGGCGTGACCCTGCTCGACACCGGCGACTTCTACGGCATGGGCCTGAACGAACTGCTGATCCGCGACGCCCTGCGGGCCCGCCCCGGCAGCCGCGACCAGGCCGTCATCAGCGTCAAATTCGGCGCGCTGCGCGATGTCGAGGGCGGCTTCGGCGGCTACGACGGCCGCCCGGTCGCGATCCGCAACTTCCTCGCGTACTCCCTGAACCGGCTCGGCACCGACCACATCGACATCTACCGGATCGCCCGCGTCGACCCGGACGTGCCGATCGAGGAGACCGTCGGCGCGATCGCCGAGCTGGTCCAGGCCGGGCACGTCCGGCACATCGGGCTGTCCGAGGTCGGCGCGGAGACGCTGCGCAGGGCCGCCTCCGTCGCCCCGATCGCCGACCTCCAGATCGAGTACAGCCTCTTCTCGCGCGGCATCGAGGACCGGATTCTGCCCACCGCCCGCGACCTCGGCATCGGCGTGACGGCGTACGGCGTGCTCTCGCGCGGGCTGCTCAGCGGCCACTGGACCCGGGGCAGCGGCACGGAGGCGGGCGACTTCCGCAGCTACAACCCGCGCTTTTCCGGGGAGAATCTGGAGCGCAACCTCGGCCTGGTCGAGGCGCTGCGCGAGGTCGCGGACGGCAAGGGCGTCACGGTCGCGCAGGCCGCCATCGCCTGGGTGCTGTCCCGCGGCGACGACATCGTGCCGCTGATCGGCGCCCGCCGCAGGGACCGGCTCACCGAGGCGCTCTCCGCGCTCGACCTGACGCTGGCCGCCGCGGACATCGCCGACATCGAGCGGGCCGTCCCGGCCGCGGAGGTCGCGGGCACCCGCTACGACCCCCGGCAGATGACCCATCTGGACAGCGAGCGCTGAGCCGGCGGCGCCCTGCCGCACACTGGACGGCGACGGCCCCGGCGATCACGGCGGCCGTCGCCGTCGCAGAAGCCGTGTCCCGACCGCCGAAAGGCCGCCTCTCCCATGCCGCCGGAGCCCCTGACCCGTGACCGCGTCCTCGAAGCCACCGAGGACGTGCTGCGCCGCTACGGCCCCGCGAAGGCCACGGTGGTCGATGTGGCGCGGGCGCTCGGGGTCAGCCACGGCAGCGTCTACCGGCACTTCCGCAGCAAGGCGGAGCTGCGCGAGGCGGTCACCCAGAAGTGGCTGGCCGAGGCGCACGCGGCGCTCGCGGACATCGCCGCGGAGGACGGTCCGGCGCCCGAGCGGCTGCCGCGCTGGCTCGCCGAACTCTTCGCGGCCAAGCGGCGCAAGGCCGGGCTCGACCCGGAACTCTTCGCCACCTTCCAGGCGTTGGCGCGCGACAACAGCGGCGCCGTCAGCCGCCACGTGCAGGAGACGATCGACCAGCTCGCCGGGATCGTCGCGGACGGCGTCAGGCGCGGTGAGTTCGCCCCCTGCGACCGGGCGGCCACCGCCCGCGCCGTCTGGGACGCCACCTGCCGCTTCCACGACCCGGCGCACGCGGCCGAGTGGACCCTGCCGGGTGTCGACGCCGAGTTCACGGCGGTGTGCGAGCTGGTGCTGCGCGGCCTGCGCGCGGACTGACGCACGGGACGACGAGGGCGGGGCCGCGCGATCCGGTCCGTCCGGCTCGCGCGGCCCCGCCCGTGTGCAACCGGCGTCAGCAGCCCAGCAGTCGGCTGCCCAGGTAGGTCTCCACCTGGTCGAGCGACACGCGCTCCTGCTTCATCGTGTCGCGCTCGCGGACCGTCACCGCGTTGTCCTCGAGCGTGTCGAAGTCGACGGTCACGCAGAACGGCGTGCCGATCTCGTCCTGGCGGCGGTAGCGGCGGCCGATGGCGCCCGCGTCGTCGAACTCGATGTTCCAGTTGGCGCGCAGGGCGGTGGCCAGGCCCTTGGCCTTCGGGGACAGCTCGGGGTTGCGGGAGAGCGGCAGGACGGCGACCTTGACCGGCGCGAGGCGCGGGTCGAGCCGCATCACGGTGCGCTTCTCCATGACGCCCTTGGCGTTGGGCGCCTCGTCCTCGTTGTACGCGTCGAGCATGAAGGCCAGCATCGCGCGGTTGACACCGGCCGCGGGCTCGATGACGTACGGGAACCAGCGCTCGCCCGCCTCCTGGTCGAAGTAGGAGAGGTCCTGGCCGGACGCCTTGGAGTGCGAGGAGAGGTCGTAGTCGGTGCGGTTGGCGACGCCCTCCAGCTCACTGAACTCCTGGCCGCCGAAGTTGAAGCGGTACTCGATGTCGGCGGTGCGCTTGGAGTAGTGGGAGAGCTTCTCCTTGGGGTGGTCGAACCACCGGATGTTCTCCTCCCGGATGCCCAGGCCCGTGTACCAGTTCCAGCGCTCCTGCATCCAGTACTCGTGCCACTTCTCGTCCTCGCCGGGCTTGACGAAGAACTCCATCTCCATCTGCTCGAACTCGCGGGTGCGGAAGATGAAGTTGCCCGGCGTGATCTCGTTGCGGAACGACTTGCCCATCTGGGCGATGCCGAACGGCGGCTTCTTGCGCGAAGTGGTCTGCACCTGGGCGAAGTTGGTGAAGATGCCCTGCGCGGTCTCGGGCCGCAGGTACGCCACCGAGCCCGCGTCCTGGGTCGGGCCGAGGTGGGTCTGGAGCATGCCGGAGAACTGCTTGGGCTCGGTGAAGGCGCCCTTGGTGCCGCAGTGCGGGCAGTTGATGTCGGCGAGGCCGTTGGCCGGGGGCTTGCCGTGCTTGGCCTCGTACGCCTCCTCCAGGTGGTCCGCGCGGTAGCGCTTGTGACAGGAGGTGCACTCGGTGAGCGGGTCGGAGAACGTGGCGACGTGGCCGGAGGCCACCCAGACCTCGGGGGCGAGGATCACCGACGAGTCGATTCCCACCACGTCCTCACGGGAGGTCACCATGGCGCGCCACCACTGGCGCTTGATGTTCTCCTTCAGCTCGACGCCCAGCGGCCCGTAGTCCCAGGCGGCCTTGGAGCCGCCGTAGATCTCACTGCTCGGGAAAACGAAGCCACGGCGCTTGCTCAGGCTGACGATGGTGTCGATCTTGTCGGCGGCCACGGTGCTCTCTTCAGTACGACGAAGCGGTCAGTTGCCTCAGATTACCGGCGGGTGCGGTCCCCTTATCAAATCCGTTCCGGAACCCGGCTCCAGGAACCCGGCCGGGAGCGGATCGCGGACCCCGCCCTACGGATATTGACAATCGTTTCCACATCAGATGAAAATGACAGTCATGAACATCCATCGCCGCCCGATATCCGCCGTCTCCGTCGCCGCCGCGGCCGTGCTCGGCCTGCTGGCACTGTCGGCCTGCTCCGGCGCCGACGCCTCCGAGAACACCTCGGGTGACTCCAAGAGCGGCGGAAAACTCAAGGTCACGGCCGCTTTCTACCCGCTGGAGTACCTGGCGGCGCAGATCGGCGCCGACCATGTCGCGGTGACCGACCTCACCAAGCCGGGCGTGGAGCCGCACGACCTGGAGCTGACGCCGAAGGAGACCGGCAGGCTCGGCCAGTCCGATGTGATCGTCTACCTCAAGGGCCTCCAGCCCGCCGTGGACGACGCCGTGAAGCTCTCCGGCGTCAAGCACAAGGTCGACGCCGCGTCGCTGACCCCACTGGAGTCCCACGGCACCGAGGTGGACGGCACGCACCACACGACCGGCGACAACGGCACCGGCGGCGGCAGCGAGGAAGGCGCGGGCGCCGACCCGCACGTCTGGCTGGACCCGGTGAAGTACGCCGAGGTCGCCAAGGGCGTCGGCAAGGCGCTGGAGCAGGCCGACCCGGCGAACGCGGCGGCGTACGGCAAGAACACCGACGCGCTGGTCGCCCGGCTCACCGCCCTGGACACCGCATTCCGCGACGGCCTGAAGAACCGCGCCTCCGACACCTTCGTCACCACGCACGCCGCCTTCGGCTACCTCGCCGAGCGGTACGGGCTGGTCGAGGAGGCCATCAACGGCATCGACCCGGAGAGCGAGCCCAGCGCGGCGCGGGTCAAGGCGCTGCACGACCTGGTGAAGAGCAAGCACGTGTCGACCGTCTTCTTCGAGACGCTGGTCAGCGACGCCACCGCGAAGACCCTCGCGGGCGACCTGAGGCTGCGCACCGACGTCCTCGACCCGATCGAGGGCATCACCGACAAGTCCAAGGGCACCGACTACTTCCAGGTGCAGCGGAGCAATCTGACGGCCCTGCGCGCGGCGCTCGGCGCGAAGTGACGGAGGTCACCGCCATGGACCAGCAAGCCGTCGAAGCGGCCGGGGACACCGGCGCGGTCACGGACCCGGTCATCGCGCTCAGCGGCGCCACCGCCACCCTCGGCGCTCGCCCCGTACTGCGCGGCATCGACCTGACCGTCGGGCGCGGCGAGGTCGTGGCGCTCCTCGGCGCCAACGGCTCGGGCAAGTCCACGGCGGTGCGCGCGGTCATCGGCCAGGTGCCGCTGACCGGCGGCTCGCTGGAGCTGTTCGGTACGCCGCTGCGCCGCTTCCGGCAGTGGGCGCGGATCGGGTACGTGCCGCAGCGCACCACGGCGGCCGGCGGCGTGCCCGCGACCGTACGCGAGGTGGTCTCGGCCGGGCGGCTGGCCCGTACCCGGCTGCGGCCGATGCGCCGCGCCGACCGGGCGGCCGTGGACCGGGCCATCGCCGTCGTCGACCTCACCGACCGCGCGGGCGACTCCGTGGACGCGCTCTCCGGCGGCCAGCACCAGCGGGTGCTGATCGCCCGCGCGCTGGCCGGGGAGCCGGACCTGCTCATCATGGACGAGCCGATGGCGGGCGTGGACCTCGACAGCCAGCGCATCCTCGCGGCGACCCTGCGCGCCCAGGTCGCGGCGGGCACCACCGTCCTGCTGGTCCTGCACGAACTGGGGCCGCTGGAACCGCTGATCGACCGCGCGGTCGTGCTGCGCGACGGCTGCGTGACGTACGAGGGCGCGCCGCCGCGGGCACTGGGACAGCACGCCCTGCCGGGCCACGACCACGTACACCCGCACGCGGACGCCTCGGCCGCGCCGGTCAGGACGGGACTGCTGAGCTGATGGAATTCCTCGACTACGCCTTCATGCAACGGGCCCTGATCGCCGCCGCGCTGGTCGGCCTCACCGCGCCGGCCATCGGGATCTACCTCGTGCAGCGACGGCAGGCCCTGATGGGCGACGGTATCGGCCATGTCGCGCTGACCGGCGTCGGCCTCGGCTTCCTCCTCCAGTCCAACCCGGTCTGGATGGCCACCGCCGTCTCGGTGGCGGGCGCCGTCGCGATGGAGCTGATCCGCTGGTACGGCAAGACGCGCGGCGACATCGCGCTGGCCATGCTCTTCTACGGCGGCATGGCGGGCGGTGTGATGCTGACGAGCCTCGCGCCGAACGGCTCCAACGCCAACCTGGAGACGTACCTGTTCGGTTCGATCACCACCGTCTCGCCGTCCGACATCACCACGATGTGCCTGCTGGCGGGCTTCGTCATGCTGGTGACCGTGGGCCTGCGGCGGCAGCTCTTCGCGGTGTCGCAGGACGAGGAGTTCGCGCGGGTCACCGGGCTGCCGGTGCGGCTGCTGAATCTGCTGGTCGCGGTCACGGCCGCGCTCACCGTCACGGTCGCGATGCGCGTGGTCGGGCTGCTGCTGGTCAGCGCGCTGATGGTGATCCCCGTCGCGGCGGCGCAGCAGATCACCCGCAGCTTCCTGGTCACCTTCGTCAGCGCGGTGGCCATCGGCGCCACCGTGACACTGTCCGGCACCGTCACCTCGTACTACGTGGACGTGCCGTCCGGTGCGACGATCGTCCTGATCACCATCGGGCTCTTCATCGTGCTCACCGCGCTCGCCACTCCGCTGGCCAGGAAACGCGCCAGGCGGGCCGCGGCGGAGCGGGAACGGTGCACCCTGGAGGTGGAGGTGCCCGCCGCCCGCGGCGGCGCCGACGAGGTACCCGCCTGAACGGAACGGCCTGGCACAATGGGCCGTCCGGACAGGTGCACGAAGCGACCCAGAAGGAGGCACCGGTGACCACCCATCCCGTACGTGGCCGCTCCACCCGGCAACGGGCCGCCGTGTCGGCCGCTCTCTCGGAGGTCGACGAATTCCGCAGCGCGCAGGATCTGCACGACATCCTGAAGCACCGCGGCGACTCCGTCGGGCTCACCACGGTCTACCGGACCCTTCAGTCGCTGGCCGACGCGGGCGAGATCGATGTCCTCCGGACCGGTGAGGGCGAGTCCGTCTACCGCCGCTGCTCCGGCGGCGGCCACCACCACCACCTCGTCTGCCGCGTCTGCGGCAAGGCCGTCGAGGTCGAGGGGCCCGCCGTCGAGAAGTGGGCCGACGCGGTCGCCGCCGAGCACGGCTTCGCCGATGTCGCCCACACCATGGAGATCTTCGGCACCTGCTCCGACTGCGTCGAGCACCCCCAGCCCTAGCCCACCCCCAAGGGCCTCCCCCGCCCTTCCCCGACCCCGCCCGGACGGCTCTTCCACCGGGGCGGTAGGCCGGTCTTTCCCGGGCGCGGCCCCCGGACGGCTCTTCCACCGGGGCGCCGGCCACGTGTTTTCAGGGGCGCGGGGAACTGCGCGCTCAGCCCCCACCGGGCTTTCAGCCCGAAAGCACACAGCAACTGCCCCGCTGGGGCCGGTTTTCAACGGCGCGCCACCGCCGTGGCTGGTCGCGCAGTTCCCCGCGCCCCAAAAAAGCAGGCCCTGCGCAAGGGCACCCGGCGGCCGGGAAGGCCGGACCGCCGTCCGGGGCGGAGGAACCGTCCGGGGGCGGCCCCGGGAAGGATCGGGTCACCCCGCCCGGGAAGGGCTAGGCGCGTTGGTCGCCGGCGAGCTGGGCCTCGTTGGGGATGGCCCCGCCGAAGCGACGGTCGCGCGAGGCGTATTCGACGCAGGCCCGCCACAGATCGCGCCGGTCGAAATCGGGCCACAGCACGTCCTGGAAGACCATCTCGGCGTAACTGCTCTGCCAGAGCAGATAGTTGGAGGTGCGCTGCTCACCACTGGGACGCAGGAAGAGATCCACGTCGGGCATGTCGGCGTAGTAGAGATACTTGGCGAAGGTCTTCTCGTTGACCTTGGACGGGTCGAGCCGCCCGTCGGCGACATCACGGGCGATGGCCTGCGCCGCATCGGCGATCTCGGCGCGCCCCCCGTAGTTGACGCAGAAATACAGCGTCATCGCGTCATTGTCGACGGTCTGCTCCTGGGCGACCTGGAGCTCCTGCACGACGGACTTCCACATCTTGGGCATGCGCCCGACCCACCGGATGCGGATGCCGAGTTCGTCCATCTCGTCGCGGCGCCGCCGGATCACGTCCCGGTTGAAGTTCATCAGGAAGCGCACCTCCTCGGGCGAGCGCTTCCAGTTCTCGGTCGAGAAGGCGTACAGCGAGAGGTTCTTGACGCCGATCTCCAGGCAGCCCTTCAGCACGTCCAGGACGACGCCCTCGCCGACCCGGTGGCCCTCGGTGCGCGGCAGGCCGCGCTCCTTGGCCCAGCGGCCGTTGCCGTCCATGACGACGGCCACGTGCTTGGGCACCAGCTCGCTCTGGAGCTTCGGCGGACGCGCCCCCGACGGGTGCGGGTCGGGTGTCCGGTACGAGCTTCGGGAACGGGCCAGAATCCCGTGACGTGCCATGGTGGTACTTCTCCTCATGCCTTCTCGGCTCAGGTCTTCTCGACGAACCGCAGGGAGCGCAGTCCGCGCTCCAGGTGCCACTGGAGGTAGGCCGCCACCAGCCCGCTGCCCTCACGGCAGTGGCGCGGCTCGCAGGCGTCTGCGGTCTCCCAGTCGCCGCCCAGCAGCGCGCCGAGCAGTTCCAGTGACTCCCGTGAGGGTACGACGCTTCCCGGCACCCGGCAGTCGCCGCAGACGACTCCTCCCGCCCCGACCGAAAAGAACCGGTTGGGACCGGTCATACCGCATTTGGCACAGTCGTCGAAACTGGGCGCGTATCCGTTGACGGCCAGCGACCGCAGCAGGAAGGCGTCGAGCACCAGCCGCGGCTCGTGGTCGCCCGCCGCGAGCGTCCGCAGCGCGCCGACCAGCAGCAGATACTGCTGCACGGCGGGCTCGCCCTCGTGGTCGGTGAAGCGCTCCGCGGTCTCCAGCATCGCGGTGCCCGCGGTGTAGCGGTCGTAGTCGGTGACGATCGAGCCGCCGTACGGCGCGATCGTCTCGCCCTGTGTGCACAGCGGCAGACCGCGGCCGACCAGTTCCCCGCCGCGGACGAAGAACTGCACGTCGACGTGGCTGAACGGCTCCAGGCGCGCGCCGAACTTCGACTTCGTCCTGCGCACACCGCGGGCCACCGCCCGTACCCGTCCGTGCCGCCGGGTGAGCAGCGTGATGATCCGGTCCGCCTCACCCAGCTTCTGGGTGCGCAGCACGATGCCGTCGTCGCGGAACAGACTCATGGGCCCATTCTCGCGTACGGCGGGAGCGGTACGGCGACGGACGGCCGACCGGCCGCCGCCGGGCCCCGGCTCAGCGGTCGGCGCCGGGCGCGACCAGGCCGGACTCGTAGGCGGTGATGACGAGTTGGGCGCGGTCGCGGGCGCCGAGCTTGCCCATGATCCGGCTCACGTGCGTCTTGGCGGTGAGCGGGCTCAGGCCCAGCGCCTCACCGGTCTCCGCGTTGTTCAGACCGCGCGCGACCAGCGTGAGGACTTCGCGCTCGCGCTCGGACAGCCCGCCGAGCCCGGCCGGGGCCGGGGCGCTGACCAGCGGCCGGTCCGGCAGCCGCAGCACCCGGGCGATCAGCCGCGCGGTGGGGCCGGGCGACAGCAGCGAGTCCCCGGCCGCCACGGTACGGATCGCGTCCAGCAGCTCCGCGGGCCTGGTGTCCTTGACCAGGAAGCCGGACGCGCCCGCGCGCAGCGCCGACACCACGTGCTGGTCGTCGTCGTAGGTGGTCAGTACGAGGATGCGCACACCCGCCAGGTCGTCGTCGGCGGCGATCCGCCGGGTGGCCTCGATGCCGTCGAGCTCCGGCATGCGGATGTCCATCACGATGACGTCGGCGCGGGCGCTGCGGGCCTGCTCGACCGCCTCCAGGCCGTTCGCCGCCTGCCCGACCACCTCCATGTCGCGGGCGGACTCCACCAGCATCGCGAACGCGGCCCGCACCAGCGTCTGGTCGTCGGCGAGCAGCACGCGGATCGGCGGCGGCGAGGTCATCTGTGGTCTCCCTGGTGATCGACGGTGAGCGGCAGCACGGCGCTGACCGCGAAGCCCGTACGGTCCTGGCGCGGCCCCGCGGTGAGGGTGCCGCCGACGCTGCGGGCGCGCTCGCGCATCCCGGCGATGCCGAAGCCCTCGGTACGCCCCTCGGCGCGGTTCGCGGGCGCGGGGCCGCCGCAGGAGCCGTCGTCCTCGATCAGCAGGTGCAGGGCCGTCTCCCGGCGGTCCACCCGTACGGTGATCAGCGGGCTCGGCACCCCCGCGTGCCGTACCGCGTTGGTGAGCGACTCCTGGACGATCCGGAAGGCCGCGGCGCCCACCGCGGGCGGCACCGGCGCGACGCCCACGGCGTCGCCCAGGTCCACCCTGGCCCCCGCCGCCTCCGCGGCCTTGGCGAGCGCCGGTATCCCCGCGAGGTCGGGCAGCGGGCCGTCGCCGTCCGCGCGCAGCACCCGCAGCGTGGTCCGCAGCTCGGCGCGGGCCTCCCGGCAGGTGTCGGCGATCGTGTCGAGCGCGGCGGCCACCGCCGTACGGTCGAGCCGGTCGGGGTCGGCGACGAGGATGTGCGCGGCCACCGACGTCTGGACGCCGATCAGGGTGATGCTGTGCGCGAGCAGGTCGTGCAGGTCGCGGGCGATCCGCAGCCGCTCCTCCGCGACCCGGCGGGCCGCCTCCTCCTCGCGGGTGCGCTCGGCGCGCTCGGCCCGCCCGACGATCGCGGCCACGTAGTTGCGGTGCATCCGCACCACCTCGCCCGCCACCGCGACCGCGACGATCCAGCCGGCGCTCTTGAGCATGTCGGTGCCCGCGTGCGGCGCGCTGATCGTCGACATGATGGCCGCCATCAGCGCGATCACCGTCGGCAGCAGCAGGAACGTACGCAGGGGCGGCCCCGCGACTGCCAGCGCGTACAGCGCCACCATGCTCGACGGGATCGGCGCCACCTGGATGTTCTCCAGGTAGTGGTACGGCGCCACGAACGCCAGCATCCCGAGCATGCACACCAGCGGCGAACGCCGCCGCCACACGAGCACCAGCGCGCTGCCCACCAGCAGCGCCCAGCCCGCCAGGTCCGGCCGCCCGCTGGCCGGCTCCTCCGGCAGACAGCACGCCAGGAACGCCTCCACGGCGAACACGAGCGCGGCGAACGCCACGTCGGCGGGGGCGACCCGCGGTCCCGGCGCCGCCGGGATGCGCGGGGCGCGCAGAAGGTCCATGGTGAGCGCCACGGACCCATCCTCCCGGACGCGGGGTGCGCCGAGCCAGGTCACGGGGTCGCGGCGGGGCGCAGACGGGCCAGCGGTACGGCCCTGAGCCGCGGTACCGCCCACGGACGTGTGGTGACGTTCATGGGCTCCTCCGAAAGCCGAGGTCTTCTCCTACCGTCAGCTTCCTCCGCCGGGCTCGCCTTCCTCGTCCCGCCCAGGACCGATCCGGGGGCTACTCCCCCAGGAGTACGCCCCCCTTCACGCAGGGCCTGTGCCCCGTCAGGGGCGCTGGAGGGGCACCTTGAGAACAGGCCCTGCGCCAGGGCGCCCACGCGCGGGCGGACCGCAGGTCAGAGGGCCGCGGCGGCTCCGGCGAGGAGGCGGTCGATGTCGGTGAGGGGCAGGGAGAGACAGCGGCCGACGGCTTCGAGGACTTCGCGTTCCGCAGGGAGGTAGGGCCCGTCGGCGAGGGCGATGTGCGCGCCCTGGAGGAGAACCCGCTCGCGCCCGAGCGGGTCGAGGTGGTCGGCCAGCGGCTCGAGCGCCTCGTGAAGCTCGATGGACAGCCAGCTCCCGCACCCGTCGACCTCGTCGGCGAAGGAGTCGGGCCCGAGGGGGGCACCCCCCGAGCCGGAGGCGCCGTACCGGCCCTCGTCGGCGACGATGGCGGCGAGCAGCCCGAGCAACTGGTCCTCGGTGCAGTCGGAGAACCCGGCGGAGCGCACGGCGCCGACGGCGGCCTCGCGGGCCGGGCGGCCGGTGGCGCCGCCCGCGGTGAGGACGGCGAGCGCGATGGTGTGCACGGCGTCCCGCAGCATCGCGGAGAAGCGGGTGGTGGTGGGCCGCAGCAGGACGTCGGAGGCGTACTGCCGGTGGCAGGCGGTGCACTCGATGACGGTGCCCGCGGGGCCCCGGCGCAGGACCGGCACATTGAGCACGGTCAGTCTGCGGGTGCCGGTTCTGCGGTGGTAGGCACGGTCGCCGCCGCAATCAGGGCAGAAGAACTCACCGTCGTCCTCGGTGTGCCACGCCGTTCGCACACCCCAGATACACAGCCTCAGCTTCATCACGCTGCACCCTCCGGCCGTTCGGCAACGCTGCCGCACTGCCGTGATGTTAGCCACAGTCGGCGGTCGCAGTCAGTACCGCGTAAGGGGCAATTGCCTTGCGAGGGTGCTCGAACCGGTCCGCCCGGGGGTTTTCGCCCCTCGGACGGACCGGGTGAACCGGGTCAATCCCGTCAGCGCGCGGCCCGGTTGACGGCCGAGACCAGCGCCTGCAACGACGCGCGGGTGGTGTTGGGGTCGACGCCGATCCCCCACAGCACCTTTCCGTCGATCGCGCACTCGATGTACGAGGCGGCCCGCGCGGAGGCGCCCTCGCTCATGGTGTGCTCGGAGTAGTCCAGGACGCGGGCGTCGATGCCCACCCCGGCCAGCGCGTCGACGAAGGCCGAGATCGGGCCGTTGCCCGTACCGCTCAGGGTGGTCTCGACGCCGTCGACCACGGCCTCGACGGTGAGGGCGTCGGTGCCGTCGCTGGAGGTGGACGTCTGGGCGGAGCGCAGGGCGACCCGGCCCCACGGGTTGTCGCTGGTGGGCAGGTACTCGTCCTGGAAGACCGACCAGATCTGCGCGGGGGTGACCTCGCCGCCCTCGCTGTCGGTCTTGGCCTGGATGATCCGGGAGAACTCGATCTGCATGCGCCGCGGCAGGTCCAGCTTGTGGCCGTTCTTCAGCACGTACGCGACGCCGCCCTTGCCGGACTGCGAGTTGACGCGGATGACGGCCTCGTAGGAGCGGCCGACGTCCTTGGGGTCGATCGGCAGGTACGGCACCGCCCACTCGATGTCGTCGACGGTCTTGCCCTCGGCGGCGGCGGTGGCCTCCATCGCCTCGAAGCCCTTCTTGATGGCGTCCTGGTGGGAGCCGGAGAAGGAGGTGTAGACCAGGTCGCCCGCGTAGGGGTGGCGCGGGTGGACCTCCATCTGGTTGCAGTACTCGGCGGTGCGACGGATCTCGTCGATCTGCGAGAAGTCGATCTGCGGGTCGACGCCCTGGCTGAACAGGTTCATGCCCAGCGTCACCAGGTCGACGTTGCCGGTGCGCTCGCCCTGCCCGAACAGGCAGCCCTCGACCCGGTCGGCGCCGGCCATGAGCGCCAGTTCGGCGGCGGCCACGGCCGTACCGCGGTCGTTGTGCGGGTGCGCGGACAGGCACACGTACTCGCGGCGGGACAGGTTCCGCGACATCCACTCGAAGCGGTCGGCGTGCGTGGAGGGGGTGGAACGCTCCACGGTGGCGGGCAGGTTGAGGATGATCTCGCGGCCCGGCTCGGGCTGCCAGACGTCCATCACGCCCTCGCAGACCTCCAGGGCGAAGTCCAGCTCGGTGTCGGTGAAGATCTCCGGGCTGTACTGGTAGCCGAAGACGGTGTCGTCGCCCAGGATCTTCTCGGCGTACTCCATCACCAGCCGGGTGCCGTCCACCGCGATCGCCTTGACCTGGTCACGGCTGCCGCGGAAGACGACGCGGCGGAAGACCGGCGCGGTCGCGTTGTACAGGTGGACGGTGGCGCGGGGTACGCCGCGCAGGGCCTCGACGGTGCGCTCGATCAGTTCCTCCCGCGCCTGGGTCAGGACGGAGACCGTCACGTCCTCGGGGATCGCGTCGCCCTCGATCAGGGAGCGTACGAAGTCGAAGTCGGTCTGGCCCGAGGACGGGAAGCCGATCTCGATCTCCTTGTAGCCCATGCGGACCAGCAGGTCGAACATCTCGCGCTTGCGGGTGGGCGACATGGGGTCGATCAGCGCCTGGTTGCCGTCGCGCAGGTCCGTGGAGAGCCAGCGGGGCGCCCGGGTGATGCGGGCGTTCGGCCAGGTGCGGTCGGCGATGTCCACGGCCTCGTAGTGGCCGTACTTGTGGACCGGCATCACACTGGGGCGCTGGCGCGCGGTGGCCGTGGTGATGGGCGTGGGACGGCCGACGCGATTGGGGGTTGTCATGGGGCTCTGGCTCCTCGGGGGTCCGGCTGAGTGTCGGCCGACGGCGATGGCACGCCTGAACTCCGCGGGGAGGGGGTCGGCCTACGACTACAGGCCCTCGCCGCGGCAGCTAAGGAGAAGCAGCCCGAAACGCATGATGGGACGACCATAACCGAGGCGGACGGAATCACGTAGCCGGTACGAAGATCCTCTCAGCATGCAAGATGCACGGTTCTGTCCACTCAAACCATGATCCTTCGCTCCTTTTCGTCAATCATCGTCGCAACCCGTGACAGCGACTGTGACGCGTGCCACATTGCCGCCATGACTGCCACGCATGCGCCCAACGCCGTCTTCTGCACGATCGTGCCGCCGCACGTGCTCGACAAGCTGTCCCGTTCCGAGGACTCCGGGGTCTCGGGACCCGCTCGCCGCACCCTGGAGCAGGACGCGCTGCAACGCACCAGGCGCCGCCTGACCACGGTGATCGGCGCCACCGCCGTCACCGGGGCCGCCGCCTCCGACCAGCCGCGACGGACCGTTCACGACGCCAAGCACCAGGACACGCTGCCGGGGCGCAAGGTGCGCGCCGAGGGAGCCAAGCCGTCCAAGGACGCGAGCGTCAACCGGGCGTACGACGCGCTCGGCGCGACCTTCGAGACGTATCTGAAGGCGTACGGGCGTCACTCGATCGACGACGCGGGCCTGCCGCTGGTGGCCAGCGTCCACTACCTCCAGGGCTACAACAACGCCTTCTGGAACGGCCAGCAGATGGTCTTCGGGGACGGCGACGGCGAGATCTTCCTGGACTTCACCCTTCCGCTGGACGTGATCGGCCACGAGTTGACGCACGGCGTCACCCAGTACAGCGCCAACCTGGACTATTTCGGGCAGTCCGGCGCGCTCAACGAGTCCGTCTCCGATGTCTTCGGCAGCCTCATCAAGCAGTTCACACTCGGGCAGAGCGCGGAGCAGGCCGACTGGCTGATCGGCGCCGGGCTGCTCGCACCGGGCGTCGACGGCCACGCGCTGCGCTCGATGAAGGAGCCCGGCACCGCCTACGACGACCCGCGGCTCGCCAAGGACCCGCAACCCGGCACGATGGACGGCTACGTCACCACCTCGCGCGACAACGGCGGCGTGCACATCAACTCGGGCATCCCCAACCACGCCTTCTACCTCCTGGCGGCCGAGCTGGGCGGCAACGCCTGGGAGCAGGCCGGGCAGATCTGGTACGACACCCTCACCGGCGGCTCGCTGTCGCCGCACGCCCAGTTCGCGGACTTCGCCGCGGCCACCGCCGCGGCGGCCAAGGCCCGCTACGGTGAAGGCGAGCAGCACCAGGCGGTGCTCTCGTCCTGGTCCCGGGTGGGCGTCGCTCCGGCCGCCGCCCCCGCGGCCGAGGTCCCCCGCCAGCAGCCCGGCCAGCCGCAGGAGGCGTGACACAGCCCATGCGTATCGAGGTGGTCCGCTCCGGCGGCTTCGCGGGCATCCCCCGCCGCGCCGCCCTCGACACGGCGGGCCGCCCCGACGCGGCCCGCCTCACCTCCCTGGCCGAGGCCGTCCTGGCCGCTCCCCCGCCCTCGGGCCCCCCGGTCCCCGACGGCTTCACCTACGCCATCACCGCCGACGGCCGCACCGCCCACTGCGCCGACCCCCACCTGACCCCCGCCCAACGCGAACTGATCGAGGCGGTCCTGGGCGAGGGCGCGTAGGCCGCCCCCGTCCGAAGAGCTGGAATCCCGGTGACCGACCCGCTGCTTCCCGCGGGCGTCGGGGCGCCGGGACACCTGGCCGACCGGACCGGCGGGCGCCGCTGACGCCGGAAGGGCGGCGGGGCCGTGGGGCCTCGCCGCCCTTCCGGGGTGCGGTGGGTGGTGAAGTGCGCGATCAGTACGCGGAATTCACGTTGTCCATCGAGCCGTAGCGGTCGGCCGCGTAGTTGCAGGCGGCGGTGATGTTGGCGACCGGGTCGTAGATGTCCCACGAAGTACCGGACACGTGGTAGGTCTTGAAGGTCGGGTCGATCACCTGGAGCAGGCCCTTGGAGGGAATGCCGTTCCGGGCATTGATGTCCCAGTTGTTGATGGCCTTCGGGTTACCGCTGGACTCGCGGATGATGTTCTTGTGAATCCCGTTGTAGCTGGCGGGAATTCCCTTGGAGTGCAGGATGTCCAGCGACTGCTTGATCCAGCCGTCGAGGTTGTTCGAGTAGGACTTGGCGGCGGCCTTCACGGGCGTGGCGGCGGCGGCCTTCTTCGGCGCGGCGACGGGGGCGCGCTTGGTCGAGCGGTTCGCGGCGGACTTCTGCTTCGCGCGGTCGGCGGCGTCGGCCGCGGCCTTCTTCTTGGCGGCCTCGGCGTCCGCCTTCTTCTTCGCGGCGTCGGCCTGCTTGGCGGCCTCGGCCTTCTTCGCCGCGTTGGCCTGGTCGGTCTTCTTCTGCGCGGCGTCCCTGATGGACTTCTGCGACGCGAGGCCGGTCTGCGCGTTCAGGTCCTTGACCTGCGTACCGGTGGAGACCGAGAACCCGGCCGGGTTGCTCGCCGCGGTCGCCGAACCGGCACCTGCGGTCGCTTCCAGACCGGTCACGGTCAGCACGACCGCGGCAGCGGCGACAGCGCCGGCGGCCGTGATCTTGTGCTTCTTCGGCATCCGGTTGAACGCGGTGAACGTAGGGAGCTTCTTCGGGATCGTGGGGAGCTGCATTCGGGAATTACCTCTTCCTCCGTAGCGGACCAGTGAATTGTTAGAGGCGGGCAATTCAGAGGTCAAAGACCCCGTCTACGGATTGCATTCGTAGACGGGGTCGGGAGGAGGCGTTTTCCCGTCAATACGGGAGGCGCGGTGTACTAAGCGGCTTCGTATGTGACCTGCGTCCTATCGAGGGGATCACAAGGGGGTGCCCCCTCTGTCGCGGTGCGTGAAAGAGGGGGCACTTTATGTGTCCGTCATATGTGGCGCCGGTCACTCAAAAGCGGGTGAATCGGATGAAGCGGTCGCCAGCCGTCATTTCCGGCCGGTGGCGACCTCCTCCACCGCGCTGACCTGGGGCTTTCCCTCAGCCTCGGCCGAGGCGTCACCGTCAGCGGCCGGAGCGGGAGCAGAGGCGGCAGCGGCGGGGCGGAGCGTGGCCAGGACGAGCACGGCTCCGGCCAGCGCGGCGACCGCCGCGTAAAGGGAAATGCGGTCCAGGCCCGAGGCGTATCCGGCCCGCAGCGAGCCGCCGCCCGCGGTCGTGTCGCGCAGCCGCGAGGTGAAGACGGCGCCGAATACCGCGATGCCGAGCGTCATTCCGAGCTGGCGGAAGGTGTTCACGGCGGCGCCCGCCATGCCCGCGCGCTGCGGGGGCACGGCCTCCACGGCGGCCGAGACCAGGACGGGGGTGGCCAGCCCCGCGCCCACACCGACGACCGCCAGGCCCGCGAAGAGGGCGGACTGCCCGGACGAGGCGTGCACGGACAGCCACAGCACCGCGCAGCCCGCCGCGATCAGGACGAGACCGCCGGCGATCGGCAGCCGGGGCGCGACGCGGTGCATGTGCCGGCCCGCGACGGCGGCTGCCAGGAAGGACGCCCCGGCCAGCGGCATCAGGGCCAGACCGCCGCGGATCGGGCTGAGGCCGAGGACGTTCTGGAGCCACAGCGAGAGGTAGACCAGGCCGCTGAAGGCCGCCGCCTGGTAGAGCAGGGCGCCGCCGAGCAGGCCGGAGAAGCTGGCGCGGCGCAGCAGCGCCAGGTCGAGCATGGGGTGCGCGGACCTGGCCTCGGCGACGACGAAGCCGACGACGGCCAGGGCGGCGACCGCGAAGGCGGTCAGGGTCAGCGACTCGGTCCAGCCGTGCTCGCCGCCGCGGATCAGCGCGTACGTGAGCGAGGCCGCCGCGAGGGTGAAGGCGGCGGCGCCCGGCAGGTCCAGGCGTCCGGCGCCGCGCCGCCCGGCGGGCAGCACCTTCAGCGTGAGCGCGACGGCGACGACCGCGATCGGCAGGTTGACCAGGAAGATCGCCTGCCAGCCGAAACCCTGGGTGAGCAGGCCGCCGAGGATGGGCCCGGCAGCGGCGGCGGCGCCGTTGACCGCGCCCCAGACGCCGAAGGCGGTGCCGCGGTCGCGGCCGTGGTAGGTCGCGGACACCAGCGCGGCCGAGGTGGCGAACATCGCGGCGCCGCCCACGCCCTGCACGGCCCGCGCGGTGATCAGCGCGGCGGTGTTCGGCGACAGGGCAGCCGCCAGCGAGGCGAGGGCGAAGACGACGAGCCCGGCCGCGTAGATCCGCCGGTGTCCGAAGAGGTCGGCGAGCGAGCCCGCCACCATCAGCAGGGCGGCGAGGGCGAGCGCGTAGATGTCCATCACCCACTGCAAGGAGGTGAAGGACGCGTCGAGGTCGGACGCCATGCTCGGCAGGGCGACGTTCACGATGGTGACGTCGACCAGCAGGATGAAGGCGCCCAGGCAGATCGCCACGAGGGGCAGCCATTTGCGCATGGGTGGAACTCCGTTCGGGAGCGGACCTCGCGGGCCTGGCGGACCTCAAGGGGTCCGCGAGTCCGGCGGATCGTGCGGATCGTGGGGTGCAGCGGTTCCCACGATCCGTGACGCCCGGTCCGCGCCACAGTCAGCGACGCCTTGGCGGCGGAATCCGACATCCCCTAGCCTTGCCCGATGGAATCCGACACGACATGGGACATGCTGGAGGGACTCGACGAGCTGGACCACCGGGTCGTGCACGCCCTCCAGATCGACGGCCGGGCGCCGTTCCGCCGGATCGGCGAGGTGCTCGGCGTCTCCGACCAGACCGTGGCCCGCCGCTACGGCCGCCTCCGCTCCAGCGGACTGCTGCGGGTGGTGGGCCTGACCGACCCGCACCGGATCGGTGTGACGCCGTGGTTCGTACGGGTGCGGTGCACCCCGGACGCGGCGGCTTCGGTCAGCGAGGCGCTGGCCCGGCGTACCGACACCCGCTGGGTCAGCCTCATCTCGGGCGGCACCGAGATCTTCTGCCTGGTGCAGGCCGCGCTCCCCCAGGGGGACGACTCGCTGCTGCTCCAGAAGCTGCCGCGCACACCGCGCGTGGTGCAGGTGACCGCGCAGGCGATGCTGCACGTCTTCTTCGGGCAGGATCTGAGCCCGGTGACCAAGGCGGGCTGGCTGAGCCCGGACGAGGCGCGGGCGCTGGTCGTGGCGGACGCGCAGGCCCCGGCCCCGGAGAGCACGGCGCCGTATCCGCTGGCCCCCGACGACCAGCCGCTGCTCGACGCGCTCGCGGTGGACGGCCGGACGCCCGCCGCCGAACTGGCCGAGGTCACCGGCTGGTCGCAGACGACGGTACGGCGGCGCATGTCGGAGCTGCGGGCGGCCGGGGTCCTCTACTACGACCTGGACTTCGACCGGCGCGCGCTCCAGCCCGCGCTGCGGACGGGGCTGTGGCTGGAGGTCGAGCCCGCCCGTCTGGCCGAGGTGGGGGCGGCGCTCGCCGCCCACCACGAGATCGCCTTCGCGGCGGCGACCACCGGCACGGCCAACGTCTACGCCTCCGTGAACTGCCAGGACGCCAGCGCGCTCTACCGCTATCTGACCGGGCCCGTCGCCGAACTGCCCGGCATCCGGCGCACCGAGACCTCGCCCCTGCACCGCACGATCAAGGGCGCGAGCCCCCTGCCCGCCCCCAGCGCCAGGACCCGCCTGGCGGACGCCGACCGCACCTGACCCGCCGCGGGCGGCCCACGGTCGGCGAACCGCGAGCCGGCCGCGGGTCAGAAGCCGAGCTTGCGGAGCTGCTTCGGGTCGCGCTGCCAGTCCTTGGCGACCTTCACATGGAGGTCGAGGAAGACCGGGGTGCCCAGCAGGGCCTCGATCTGGGTGCGGGACTTCATGCCGACCTCCTTCAGGCGGGCGCCCTTGGGGCCGATGATGATGCCCTTCTGGCTGGGCCGCTCGATGTAGAGGTTGGCGTGGATGTCGAGCAGCGGCCGGTTCTCGGGGCGGCCCTCGCGCGGCAGCATCTCCTCGACGACGACCGCGATGGAGTGCGGCAGTTCGTCGCGTACGCCTTCGAGCGCGGCCTCGCGGATCAGCTCGGCGACCATGACCTGCTCGGGCTCGTCGGTGAGGTCGCCCTCGGGGTAGAGCAGCGGGCCCTCGGGCAGCAGCGGCACCAGCAGGTCGGCCAGCAGCTCGACCTGGTCGCCGCCGGTCGCGGAGACCGGCACGATCTCGGCCCACTCGATGCCGATGTCGCGGCCGAGCTTGTCCACGGCGAGCAGTTGCTCGCGCAGCGTCTGTCCGTCGACCAGGTCGGTCTTGGTGACGATGGCGACCTTCGGCGTCTTCTTGATCCCGGCCAGCTCGCGCGCGATGAAGGTGTCGCCGGGGCCGAGCTTCTGGTCGGCGGGCAGGCAGAAGCCGATCACGTCGACCTCCGACCAGGTGGTGCGCACCACGTCGTTGAGCCGCTCGCCGAGCAGCGTGCGCGGCTTGTGCAGCCCCGGGGTGTCGACCAGCACGAGCTGGGCGTCCGGCCGGTGCACGATGCCGCGCACGGTGTGCCGGGTGGTCTGCGGCCGGTTGGAGGTGATCGCCACCTTCTGGCCGACCAGAGCGTTCGTGAGGGTGGACTTCCCGGCGTTGGGGCGGCCGACGAAACAGGCGAAACCGGACCGGTGCGGGGTGTCTGCGGGCTGGGTACGAGCGCTCATGCGCCCATTCTCCCCGAAGACGGGGGTGCCTGAGCCCGCCCCCGCCCGTACGGCACCGGCCGGGGCCCTTCTCCGGCGGCCCGCGGGTGACGGCACGGTGATCCGCCGGAAACCCTCGCGCAACACGAAACACGGCGGAAACACGTATGCCCACAACCGGAAATACGCGCCCGTGACGCTCTTCCCCAGCCGTCCATGGAAGGGACTCCCCCGTGCTGCTCCTGTCCGCCGGTCAACCCGCGGTCGACGCGGGCGACACCGCCTGGCTGCTGGCCGCCACCGCGCTGGTCCTGCTGATGACCCCCGGCCTCGCGCTCTTCTACGGCGGCATGGTCCGCAGCAAGAGCGTCCTCAACATGTTCATGATGAGTTTCGTGTCGATCGCGCTGGTCACCGTGGTCTGGCTGACCGCCGGTTACACCCTCGCCTTCGGCCCCGACGCGGGCGGCCTCGGCCTGATCGGCGGCCTGGACCACCTCGGGATGCACGGCATCACCCCGACGACCGTCACCGGCCATGTGCCGACCCTGCTCTTCGCCGCCTTCCAGCTCACCTTCGCGATCGTCACCGCCGCGCTGATCAGCGGCGCCGTCGCGGACCGCGCGCGGTTCGGCGCGTGGGTGGTGTTCGTCCTGGTGTGGACGCTGGCCGTATACGTACCCGTCGCGCACTGGGTGTTCGGCACCGGCGGGTGGATCGTCGGCGAACTGGGCGCGCTGGACTTCGCGGGCGGCACCGTCGTGGAGGTGTGCTCGGGCTCCTCCGGGCTCGCGCTGGCGATCGTGCTCGGGCCCCGGCTCGGCTTCCGCAAGGACTCGATGCGCCCGCACAATCTGCCGCTGGTGCTGCTCGGCGCGGGCCTGCTCTGGTTCGGCTGGTTCGGCTTCAACGCCGGGTCCGCGCTCGGCGCCAACGGCCTGGCCGCCGCCGCCTTCGTCAACACCCAGGCGGCGGGCTGCGCCGGGCTGCTCGGCTGGCTGCTGGTCGAGAAGCGCAGGGACGGGCACGCCACCACCCTGGGCGCCGCGTCCGGCGCGGTCGCCGGTCTCGTCGCCATCACCCCGTCCTGCGGCAGCGTCGACATGGTGGGCGCGCTGGTCGTCGGGCTCTGCGCCGGGGTGCTCTGCTCGTACGCCGTGAGCTGGAAGTTCCGCTGGGGCGTGGACGACTCGCTCGACGTGGTCGGCGTCCACCTCGTCGGCGGCGTGGTCGGCACCCTGCTCATCGGCCTGCTCGCCACCGCCACCATGACCGGCGGCCCCGAGGGCCTGCTGTACGGCGGCGGCCTCGGCCAGCTCGGCAGACAGGCCGTCGCGGTCGCGGCGGTCGGGGCGTACGCCTTCGCCGTGACGTACGGCATCGGGCGGGCGATCGACCGGCTGATGGGCTTCCGGGCGAGCGAGGAGGAAGAACGGACCGGCCTCGACCTGACCGTGCACGCCGAGACCGCCTACGATCACGGCGTACTGACGCACGGCACGTCGCTCCCCGCGCACAAGGCCGCTGCTCACGTCCCGGACAGGAGCACCCTCGGATGAAGCTGGTCACCGCGGTCATCAAGCCGTTCAAACTGGACGACGTGAAGACCGCACTCCAGGAGATGGGCGTGCACGGCCTCACCGTCACCGAGGCCAGCGGCTACGGGCGCCAGCGCGGCCACACCGAGGTCTACCGCGGCGCGGAGTACCGGGTCGACCTCGTCCCCAAGGCCCGGGTGGAGGTGCTGGTCGAGGACGCCGACGTCGAGGCCGTCATCGAGACGCTCGTGGCCGCGGCCCGCACCGGCAAGATCGGTGACGGCAAGGTGTGGGCGGTGCCGGTCGAGACGGCCGTACGGGTCAGGACCGGGGAGCGCGGACCCGACGCGCTCTAGGGTGCGTCCCGCCGCGCCGGACAGCCCCTAGGGCCTGTCCGGCGGATCACGAACGGCCCCTTCGACCCCTAGCCCGCGGTGACCGTGCTCCGGACCGTGCCGTCCGGGGCCGCGAGGATCACCGGCGTGGCCGGGCCGCCCAGGTCCCCGACGACGGCGCGGTCCCGGTCCGCGGCGGCGGTCTCCGCCGTGACCACGACGGCCGCCTCCAGCGAGGTCGCCCCGCTCGCCACCGCCATCGCCACCGCCGTCTGGAGCGCGCTGAGATTCAGCGACGCCAGCGCCACGGGGCCCGCCACATAGGTCCGGCCCATCTCGTCCCGTACCGCCGCGCCTTCCGGCGCGCCGTTACGGGCACGGACCGACCGGGCCAACGTGATGAGTTTCCGGTCTTCCGGGTCCACGGTCGCATCGCTCATGCGCCGACCTTATCCGCCGCCCCGCACGCGCCTTCGCGGAGGTGGCCCCCGGTGTCGTCACCCTGGGTGGCCGAAGATGCGCGGACAGCGAACCGCGCTTAGCGTGGGTCGTGCAGTCCTCCTCGTCTGAGGTGATTCGATGCTTCTGCACCTGCCCTTCGTCATCGTCCTCGCCGTCGCGGCCTTCTTCCTGAAGCGGAAGGGCTCGATGAAGGCGACCCACGCTCTCGTCTGCGGTGCCTTCGGGTTCTATCTGGCGGACACGAGCCTGGCCACGTCGATCCAGGCGGCCAGCGCCAACCTGGTCTCGATGATCGGCACCTTCGGCACCTGAGGTCCCGAGAGCCTGAGTGCCTGAGGTCCCGAGAGCCCGAGAGCCCGAGGTCCCGAGAGCCCGGGTGCCCGAGAGCCTGAGTGCCTGAGGTCCCGAGTGCCCGAGACCCCGGCGATCCGGACCCGTCCGGGGGACCCGCGGGCCCGGAAATCCTCAGGCCCCCGCGGTCAGCTCGCCCGCTCGTCCACCGAGCGGAACGACCCGCGCCGCTGCTCCGGTGACGCCAGCCACTGGAGCTTGGCGGCCGTTTCGGTGTCCGGCAGCGGATTGTGCATCACGATGGTGAGGTCGGGGCGGGCCGGGATGCGCAGTTGGGTGCTCTCGAAGTGGAGGTCGCCCACGAGCGGGTGGCTCAGCTCCTTGACGAGCTGGCCGCTGGGCTGGACGTCGCCGAGCGCCCACAGCTCGGCGAATTCCGTGCTGACCGCCGCCAGTTCGGAGACGATCCGGTGGAAGCCCTCGTCGTCCGGGTACTCCGAGGCGGCGGCACGGTACTGGGCGACGATGGTCGCCGCCAGCGTCGCGTGCCGGTCGGCGCGGCCCCGGTAGACGGGGTCAGTGAAGAAGCTGACCAGGCAGTTCGTGTCGCGCGCGGTGAAGGCGAAGGTCTGCCGGGCCGGCTCGTTGAACGCCAGGATGTTCCAGTAGGCGTCCATGATGTGCGCGGGGAACGGCGACCAGGACTCGATCAGCCGGTAGAGCCCCTCGCAGAAGTCGGCGTCGGGCACCGCTTCCGGCAGCGGCGGATTGAGCCCGGCGAGCACGTACAGATGGCGCCGCTCCGGACCGGTCAGGCGCAGCACGCGCGCGACCGCGTCGAGGACCTGCGGGGAGACGGTGATGTCGCGTCCCTGTTCGAGCCACTGGTACCAGGACGCGCCGACCCCGGCCAGCACGGCGACCTCCTCGCGGCGCAGCCCCGGTGTGCGGCGCCGGGCGCCGCCGTCCGGGAGTCCGGCCTGCGCGGGCGAGATCCGGGCCCTGCGGGCCATCAGGAAGTCCCGCAGTTCCCGGCGGCGGTGCGGCTTCGACGACAACGGCGCGGACACGGTCTGTTCCACTCGCTCCCCCTCGGCCTGCGGCCTGGCTGGTGGTCCGGCCACCAGCATAAAGGGCGGCTCCCCACCGGCCCGTGGATCGCCGGAAGGTGGTCGCATGGCAACCGACACCACCGCGTCCCCTTCGAGCACGTCCGCCTCGGGCCCCGGCACGGGCCCCGCCTCGGGCCCCGCCTCGGGCACGACGGGCGCCCTGCGCGCCCCGGCTCCCCAACACCTCGGCATCCGCGCCAAACTGGTGCTCCTCGTGCTCTGCGCCGCCCAGTTCATGATCTCCCTGGACTTCTCCATCCTGAACGTGTCGCTGCCCGTCCTCGGCTCCGACCTCGGTATGAGCAGGGCCAATCTCCAGTGGGCGGTGACCGCCTTCGCGCTGCCGTCCGGCGGATTCCTGCTGCTCTTCGGCCGGATCGCCGACCTGTACGGGCGGCGCCGGCTGTTCCTGACCGGTCTCGCGGTCTTCGCCGCCGCCTCACTGCTGGCCACCCTCGCCTGGAACCCGGCGGCCTTCCTGGCCGCGCGGGCCGTGCAGGGCCTGGGCGCGGCGGCCGTGGTGCCGACCGGCATGTCGCTGCTGACCACGACCTTCCCCGAAGGGCCGCTGCGGGAGCGGGCGTTGGGGATCAGCGGCACGCTGCTGTCGCTGGGCTTCACCATCGGCATGGTGATGGGCGGCACGCTCACCGACGCCTTCGGCTGGCGGTCCACGATGGCGCTGCTGGCCGCCGCGGGCGTCCTCGTCCTGGCCGCCGCGCCCGCGCTGCTCACCGAGTCGCGGCACCCGCGCCGCCCGCGGATCGACGTACCCGGCGCGGTCACCGTGACCGGCGGGCTGCTCGCGGTGATCTACGCGCTGTCCACGGCCGCGCAGCGCGGCTTCGGCGGCGCCGACGTGATCGCCGCCCTGGTGCTGGGCGTCGCGCTGCTGGCCGCCTTCGTGGCGGTGGAGTCGCGGGCCGCCGAGCCGCTGGTGTCGCTGCCGATGCTGCGCCGACGCACGGTGGCCTGGGGCAATCTGGCCGGGCTCGCCACCTTCTCGATGATGAGCACGGTGGTCTTCCTGCTCACCCTCTACCTCCAGGAGATCCGCGGCCTGTCGGCGTTCCGCACCGGCCTGGTCTTCGGTGTCCAGGGCGTGGCCGCGGCCGTCACGGGGATGACCGCGGCGCGGGTGATCGGCCGGATCGGCACCCGCGGCACGCTGCTGGCCGGTCTGGTCGTGCAGGGCGCGCTGACCGCCGGGCTGGTCCTGCTCGGCCCCGGCTCCTCCGGCACGTGGCTGGCGATGGCCGGGGTCACGCTGGCGTGCGTCGGCCACCTGTGGGTGATCGTCTCGTACGGGATCACCGCGACGTCCGGGCTGCCGGACCACGAACAGGGCCTGGCCACCGGACTGGTGACGAGCAGTCAGCAGATCGGTCTGACGGTCGGCATCCCGCTGCTCTCCGCGCTGGCGTCCAGCCGGGCGCACCTGCTGTCCGGTATCCACCTGGCGCTGGCGGTGGACGCGGCCGTACTGCTCGCGGTGGCGGTCATGGTCGCGGTGGGGCTCGGCCGCGGCCGTACCGCCGGGGTCTGAGCGGCCAGGGCTCAGCTCTCCGGGCGGTCCAGGACGCGCAGCCAGCGGCCGTCCGGCTGGCGGCGGGCGACCTGGACCCGGCCGCCCGTGCCGTCCTTCGGGCGGGTGGAGGTCAGCGCGAGGTCACCGCTGATCAGGGTGGGCAGCGGCTCCTCGACCTCGAAGACCGGCTCGGCGGCGAGCAGCCCCGCGTACAGCTCGCGCAGCGCCGCCGTGCCCCGCGACGGGCGGTCGATCGGGAAGGCGACCACCGCGTCCGGTTCGAAGAGCTCCAGAATCCCTTCCAGGTCACCGGAGTTGACCCGCTCCACGAACAGCCGGGCGATGTCCTCCGGGTGGGTGGCGCAAGCGCGGTTCTCGGTCATGGTGTGGCGCTCCCTCGTGTGCTCCTCGGTTCCCCCGCTGTCCATTCTCGACGGCCCCCGTCCATAAGTCCAAGATCTGGATCTTCTGCGAGCTAGCATGTCCGGTTATGGAACTGCGGCAGCTCGAATACTTCGTGACGGTGGCCGACGAGGCGGGATTCACCCGGGCGGCGACCGCCTTGCACGTGGCGCAACCGGGGATCAGCGCGCAGGTCAGACAGCTCGAACGGGAGCTGGGGCAGCCGCTGTTCGACCGCTCGGGCCGTACCGTGCGGCTCACCGAGGCCGGGCGCGCGGTGCTGCCGTACGCGCGGGCCGCGCTCGACGCCGTCGCCGGGGCGCGGCTGGCGGCGCAGGAGCTGACCGGGCTGGTACGCGGCCGGGTCGCGATCGGCACCGTCACCTCGCTGGGCGCCGACACGGACGTGCCGGGGATGCTCGCCGGTTTCCACGACGCGTATCCGGGCGTGGAGATCACGCTCGGCGAGGACACCTCGGACCGGCTGCTGGCCGGGCTGCGCGACGGGCGCTACGACCTGGCCTTCGCCGGGATCGCCGGGGAACCGCCCGAGGGCATCGGGACGCAGACGGTCATCGACGACGCGCTGGTGGCGGCCGTCGCGCCCGGCGACCCGCTGGCCGGGCGCCGGACCATGCCCGTCAAGGCGCTCGACGGGCGGCCCCTGATCGTCCTGCCCACCGGCACCGGGCTGCGGGCCGCCGTCGACACCGCGTGCGCGGCGGCGGGCTTCACGCCCCGGATCGCCTTCGAGGCGGGTAACCCGGAAGTCCTCGCCGCCCTCGCGGAGCGCGGCCTCGGCGTCGCGCTCCTGCCGGCCGGTCTCGCCGCCTCACGCCCCGGCCTGCGCGTCCTGCCGCTGACCCGGCCCGCGGTCCGCTCCCGGCTGGCGCTGGCCTGGCGGGAGCACGCGGGCGCGTCCCCCGCCGCCAAGGCGTTCCTCGCCCACGCCCGCCGCTTCCTCGCCGAGCGCACCCGCCCCTGACCGGCCGACCGTCCTCAGGAGCCCGGGGGTCTCAGGAGGCCGGGGGTCTCAGGAGGCCGGGGATCTCAGGAGGCCGGGGATCTCAGGAGGCCGGGGATCTCAGGAGGCCGGGGATCTCAGGAGGCCGGGGATCTCAGGAGGCCGGGACCTCCGCGACCGGGTCGACCCGGACGGTGTGGATACGGTTGCGGCGGCCCGCGGGCGCCTCGGCCGTCAGCCGCAGCGCGGCCGTACCGCGGTCGCCCGACCCGTCCTCCGGCAGCGGCACCACCGTGGTGGCACCGGGGATCGGGACCCGGCCGAGGGACTTGGCGAGCAGCCCGCCCACCGTCTCGACATCGTCGTCGTCGAGTTCCACCCCGTACAGGTCACCGAGGTCGCCGATGTCCAGGCGGGCCGTGACGCGGTACGAGCCCTCGCCCAACTCCTCGACCGGGGGCGTCTCGCGGTCGTACTCGTCGGTGATCTCGCCGACGATCTCCTCCAGGATGTCCTCGATGGTGACGATCCCGGCGGTCCCGCCGTACTCGTCGATCACCACGGCCACGTGGTTGCGCTCCTGCTGCATCTCGCGCAGCAGGTCCCCGGCGTTCTTGGTGTCGGGCACGAAGGACGCGGGCCTGATCAGCGTCGAGACCGGCTCGGACTCCGACTCCCGGTTGATGTGCACCCGGCGCGCCAGGTCCTTGAGGTAGACGAAGCCGACGACGTCGTCCTCGCTCTCCCCGGTCACCGGGATACGGGAGAAGCCGCTGCGCAGCGCCAGCGTCATGGCCTGACGGATCGTCTTGAACCGTTCGATCATGACCAGTTCGGGCCGCGGCACCATCACCTCGCGGACGATGGTGTCACCCAGTTCGAAGACCGAGTGCACCATCCGGCGCTCCTCGTCCTCGATCAGCGACTCGGACTCCGCGAGGTCCACCATCGCGCGCAGCTCGGCCTCGCTCGCGAACGGGCCGCGCTTGAAGCCCTTGCCGGGCGTCACCGCGTTGCCCAGCAGGATCAGCAGCCCCGGCACCGGGCCCATGACGCGGGCCAGCGGCAGCAGGACGTACGAGGCGGCGGTCGCGGTGTTCATCGGGTGCTGGCGGCCGATGGTGCGCGGTGAGACGCCGACGGCCACGTACGACACGAGCACCATGACGCCGATCGCGACGGCGAGGACTTCCCAGGTGCTGTCGAAGTGCCGGTCGCACACGACGGTGATCAGGACGGCCGCGGCCGTCTCGCAGCCGACCCGCAGCAGCAGGGCGACATTGAGGTAACGGGTCGGGTCGGAGGCCACGGCCAGCAGATTGGCGGCGCCCTTGCGGCCGGAACGCAGCGCGTCCTCGGCGCGGAAGCGGGACACGCGGGCGATGGCGGTCTCGGCGCAGGCGGCGAGCCAGGCGACGACGACCAGGACAACAGCGGAGACGATCATGCGGAAGTCACCGTCGGCGTCAGTGGGTGGTGGGCGCGGGCGACGGGCCCTCGGCCCCTTGCTCGTCGCGCCAGCCGTCCAGAATGGCCTTCTGCAGACCGAACATCTCGGCCTTCTCGTCGGCTTCCTCGTGGTCGTAGCCCAGCAGATGGAGGACGCCGTGGACGGTGAGCAGTTGCAGCTCCTCGTCCATGGAGTGCTTCGTCGGCGCCTCCTCCGCCTGCTTCTTGGCGACCTCGGGGCAGAGCACGATGTCGCCGAGCAGCCCCTGCGACGGCTCCTCGTCCTCTTTCCCCGGACGCAGCTCGTCCATCGGGAAGGACATGACATCCGTCGGCCCCGGCAGGTCCATCCACTGCATGTGGAGCTGCTCCATGGCGTCGGCGTCCACCACGATCACCGACAGTTCGGAGAGCGGGTGGATTCGCATGCGCTGAAGGGCGTAGCGGGCGGCGTCCAGGACCGCCCGCTCGTCGATCTCCCAGCCGGACTCGTTGTTGACGTCGATCGCCATGATGGTGAAGTGGTTACTTTCCGTTGGCACCGGTCGCGCCGGCGATGCTGTCGTCGTAGCGCTCGTAGGCGTCCACGATGCGTCCGACCAGCTTATGGCGCACCACGTCCGTGCTCGTCAGCCGGGAGAAGTGGATGTCCTCGATATCGGTGAGGATGTCCTGGATCTGCCGCAGCCCGCTCTTCGTCCCGTTCGGCAGGTCGACCTGCGTCACGTCACCGGTGATGACGATCTTCGAGTCGAAGCCGAGCCGGGTGAGGAACATCTTCATCTGCTCGGCGCTGGTGTTCTGCGCCTCGTCGAGGATGATGAACGCGTCATTGAGCGTGTTGTGCGTCAGCAGATAGTCCTCGGTGACGTAGAGCGAGTCGGCCGCCGCCACCTGGATGCACACCGCTTCCTCACGGCCCGCGGGCTCGATGCTGTCGATGAACCGCATGGGGCGGCCACCCCCGCCGGCCGCGTCATACGTGTCGCGCTTGCGGGCCAGCCGAAAGGGCTCGATGCCCTCGGGGAGCCGGATGTCGATGATGTGGGCGTCCCGGCGGTGCTGGACGTCCCGTCCCCCGGCCCTTCCGGGCTTCCGACCCTCGGCCGCACGTCGACGGGTGTACGCGACTCCGCCGAGCGACTGGACCAGCGCGATGACATCGTCCCTGAGCAGGATCGATGTCGTCGTGTACTGGATACGGCAGGTGCGATCCGACTGAGTGACCGGCCCTCCGTCGGAGTCCAGCAGACCCTGGAGCAGGGCCAGCCGGATCTCGGCGGAGTTGTTGAGATAACTGTCCGGCACGAACTTCGAGCCCGACGTGTTGCCGAGGAGGTCAAGGGTGCGCAGCGCCGCGGTCACCGGGTTCACGGTGGTGATGACATCGCCGGGTGTCCTGACACGGTTGAGCGTGTAGTCAGGCCCGCCCTTGTGCCGGACGGTCACGCCGGGCAACGCCGCTTCCAGAGCGGTGACGAGTTCCGGGTCGGCGGTGGCGAACGACGGTGTGGTGGAGCCGGTGAGGCACCCGTCTCCGAGCAGGAGACCGAGGGCGTACGGGTCCATCGGGACGTCGCGCTCCGGGAAGCACACCGGCGCCGTGAGCAACGGAAGCTCATACCGGCGGGCGTGGGCCGCGCGGAGGCTGCCGATCATCTCCTTGGTCTCCAGGACTCGCCACGGCTTGTCGCGACGCTTGTCCGAAGCCGTCCTGACCGTCCACAAGTGGTCCCCGCAGGCCAGTGTCGAAGCCCCGTCCTGGGCCGTGACACGGTAGATGTCCTTCTCGCCCTGCGGGTAGACGCCGAGAACCGGGGTCGGTTCGCCGTCGGATCCGACGACGAGGTCACCGACCTGGAGGTCGCCGATCGGACGCCAACCGTCCGGTGTCAGCACCTTCGTGAAGACCGGCTGCGCCCTGCCGCGCATGTATGCCAGCGGGGCGACCTCGATCGTGCCCGCTGCCATCAGGCGGGGGATGGAGTCGGCGTCGAGCATGTCGTGCAGGGCGTCGTAGAGCGGGCGCAGGTACGGGTCGATCTTCTCGTAGAGGGTGCCGGGCAGGAAGCCGAGGCGTTCGCCGGCCTCGACCGCGGGGCGGGTGAGGATGATCCGGCTGACCTGCTTGGACTGGAGGGCCTGGACGGCCTTGGCCATGGCCAGGTAGGTCTTGCCGGTGCCCGCGGGGCCGATGCCGAAGACGATGGTGTGGGTGTCGATCGCGTCCACGTACCGCTTCTGGTTGAGCGTCTTGGGGCGGATCGTGCGGCCGCGGCTGGACAGGATGTTCTGCGTGAGGACCTGGGCGGGCGTCTCCGCGTCCGGGTCGACCGCCGTGCCGTTGGCCCTGAGCATGGCGATGGAGCGTTCCACCCCGTCCTCGGTCATCGGCTGGCCGGTGCGCAGCACCAGCATCATCTCGTCGAAGAGCCGCTGGACCAGGGCCACCTCGGGGGCTTCGCCGACGGCGCTGATCTCGTTGCCTCGGACGTGGATGTCGACGGCCGGGAACGCCTGCTCGATCACGCGGAGGAGAGCGTCTCCCGATCCCAGGACGGTCACCATGGGGTGCTTGGCCGGTACGACGAAGTGGGCGCGCGCCTGCTGCGGCGGCTGCGGCTGCTGCTTGGTCGGTGTCTGAGTCATGGGCCGGCGCTAGGGCCTGCTCATCCCGCTTTCTGCTGATCGGCAGGCCCGGAGGGGCCTGGGGGTTCCAAGCGTACGACGCCGCGCCGCGCCCGCCGAGGGGATTTGGCGGTGTGCCCGCGGCGGAAGGGGCACGGGGAGCCGCGTGGGCAGGGGCGCGGGCGAGGGTCCGGGCGGGGGCGCGGGGAGCGGCTCGCGGGCCGGGGCTCAGGCGGGGCGGAAGCCGACGGTGGGGACCGCGCGGCGCAGCGGCCAGGGCCGGGGGTCGGTGGGCAGCAGGGCGTCGAGGAAGGCGTAGCGGCCGAGCGGGGAGGCGGGGTCGCAGGGGCCCGGGTCCGCGGCGGCCCGCGCCCGCGCCTTCGTCTGCTGCCACCAGGCGGCGATCTCGGCCCAGCCGGGCGCGGACAGCGAGCCGCCGAACTCCTGCACGGACAGCGCCGCGCACAGCGACGCGAAGGCCAGCCGGTCGGCCAGCGGCCAGGCGGCGAGCGTGCCGGTCACGAATCCGGCGACGAAGACGTCGCCCGCGCCCGTGGGGTCCAGGGCCTCCACGATCAGGGCGGGCACCTCGGCCGTCTCGCCGCTGCCGGAGTCCACGGCGAAGGCGCCCTCGGAGCCGAGGGTCACCACCGCGAGCGGCACCCGTTCGGCCAGGGCCCTGGCGGCCTCGCGCGGGCAGGCCGTCCGGGTGTACCGCATGGCCTCCTCGGCGTTCGGCAGAAACGCGGCGCAGTGCCGTAGCCCATCCAGGTCTGCCGGGTCCCAGCGGCCGGTCTCGTCCCAGCCGACGTCCGCGAAGACCTTCGTCCCCGAGGCGGCCGCGGCCCCGATCCACTCCTGGTCCCGCTCCTGGTCGCCCGCCCTGCCGTGGTGCCCGAGCGATGCCACCGCCGCCCGCGCGGGCGGCGGGCAGGCGGGCACCGACTCCTGCGCGGGCGGCGCCTCGTGCCCGTGGCTGACCATCGTCCGCTCGCCCTCGTACGCCATCGACACCGTCACCGGCGAGTGCCAGCCGGGGATGCGCCGCGACGGCGCCAGGTCGATGCCCTCGCCCGACGACAGGCTGTCCCAGCAGTAGTCGCCGTACACGTCGTCCCCGAACGCCGCCGCCAGCGTCGTCCGCAGCCCGAGCCTCGCCAGCGCCGTCGCCATGTTCGCGATCCCGCCGGGGCTCGAACCCATCCCCCGCGCCCACGACTCGGTGCCGCGTACGGGCGCGCTGTCCAGTCCCGTGAAGATGATGTCCAGGAACACGGTGCCGGTCAGGTAGACGTCGGTCGCCGGGTCGCCCGCCGCGCGGAGCGTGCCGAGGGGGTCGAGAACGGGCATGTCGTCCATCCCGTCACTGTGCCACGGCGTCCGCGCCCGGGGCTGCACGTACCGCCACCTGATGTCGGTTGACGCACCGCGGGGCCGGTGGGCGCGGCGAGCCCCCGCCGGGGGAAGATCCGGGGGACGACATCAGCCAGGCAGGACGGAAGGTCACCGCGCATGCGCCTGACGATTCTGGGAGGCGGCGGCTTCCGCGTCCCCCTCGTGTACCGAGCCCTGCTCGACGACCCCACGGTCAGTGACGTCGTGCTGTACGACACGGACCCGCGGCGGCTGCGGGTGATCACGGCGGTGCTGGCGACGATGCCGGGCGGCCCGCCGGTGCGGGCGACGACGGACCTGGACGACGCCCTGCGCGGAGCGCGGTTCGTCTTCTCGGCGATCCGCGTCGGCGGCACCGCGGGCCGCGTCTCGGACGAGCGGGCGCCGCTGGCCGAGGGCGTGCTGGGCCAGGAGACGGTCGGCGCGGGCGGGGTGCTGTACGGGCTGCGGACGCTGCCGGTCGCGACGGCGGTGGCGGAACGGGTCAAGGCGGTGGCGCCGGACGCGTGGGTCATCAACTTCACGAATCCGGCCGGGATGGTGACCGAGGCGATGAGCCGGGTGCTGGGCCCGCGGGTGATCGGGATCTGCGACTCGCCGGTGGGGCTGGTGCGGCGGGCGGCGCGGGCGGCGGGCGCGGACCCGGACGGAGCGGGCTTCCGCTACGACTACGTGGGCCTCAACCACCTCGGCTGGCTGCGGAAGTTGACGGTCGACGGTACGGACCTGCTGCCGGGCCTGCTGGCCGACCCGGCGGCGCTCGGCACCTTCGAGGAGGGCCGGCTCTTCGGCCCCGAGTGGCTGGGCGCGCTGGGCTCGCTGCCCAACGAGTATCTGCACTACTACTACTTCCGGCGCGAGTCGCTGGCCGCGGTGCGCGCCGCGGACGCCACGCGCGGTGAGTTCCTGGACCGGCAGCAGGGCGCGTTCTTCGTCGCGGCCGATGAACAGCCGGGCCAGGCGCAGGAGTTGTGGGAGCGGACCCGGCTGGAGCGCGAGGAGACGTACATGGCGGACAGCCGTGCCGCGTCCGGCGGTTGGGAGCGCGACCCGCACGATCTGGACGGCGGCGGTTACGACCGGGTGGCGCTCGCCCTGATGCGGGCCATCGCGCGGGACGAGCGGACGACGCTGATCCTCAATGTGCCGGGCGGCGGGGCGGTGCCGTTCCTCGACCCGGAGGCCGTGGTCGAAGTGCCTTGCGAGGTCGGGGCGTTCGGGGCGAGGCCGCTGCCGGTGGCGGCGCCGGACGAGCACCAGGCGGGGCTGATGCTGGAGCTGAAGGCCGTGGAGCGGGCGGCGATCGAGGCGGCGGCCACCGGTTCGCGCCGGGCCGCGCTGCGGGCGCTCGCGCTGCACCCGCTGGTGGACTCCCCGGCGGTCGCGGCGCGAATCCTGGCGGCGGCGCTCCCCGACGACGGCCGACGCTGACGGGCGGGCGCCCGGCCGGCCCCATCCGGGCCGCCCGGCCGATCCGGCCCGCCCGGCGCAACGGCCTCTGAACTGCGGGTTAACTCAAGGGAAACGAGTTGACGGAACCCGCGCTCGGTGCCACGCGCGTAGACCTCCCTTGACCAGCCAGGATCGACGGGTCTAGGTTCACCGGCACCAACCGAGCGTTGAAGGAGCACCGTCATGCCCCGAGCCCGACTCTCCGCCCGCACCCGCACCTTGGCCGTCGCCGTGGTCGCGGCGTCGCTGGGCGCCACGGTCTACGGAGTCGGCGTCGCCGGCGCCCACGATTCCGTGCCGCGCAGCGACAAGCAGATCCCCAACCTCACCGACGTGGTCAGTGAGATCAAGGCGTACTACGGCGACACCGTGGACGCCTCGGGCGAGCACTTCGCGTCGCCGAGCAGCAACTACGCCAAGCAGGTCGCGGGCATCGAGGCCAAGGCCAAGCAGTATCTGGCCCACGAGGTCGGCCACGGAGGCCACGGCGGCCACGCGGCCAAGCCCGCCATCGTGCTGGACGTCGACGACACCAGCCTGAACACGTACAACTACGAGCTGGAGGTGGGCTTCGCCTACACGCCCGCCAGCAACTCGGCGTACATCGCGAACAAGAACATGGACGCCGTCTTCGGCATGGAGAAGCTGACCAACTGGGCGGCGGACCAGGGCATCACGGTCTTCTGGGTCACCGGCCGCCCGGAGGCCCAGCGCGCCGACACCGTACGGAATCTGGCCGCCGTCGGCTACAAGCCGGCCGCCGACGCCGCGCACCTCTACCTGAAGAACGCGGCCAGCCCGCCGTCGTACCTGCCGTGCGGCTCGACGTGCACGACCATCGAGTACAAGTCCGGTACCCGCAAGCACATCGAGTCGCTCGGCTACAACATCGTCGGCAACTTCGGCGACCAGTACAGCGACCTGACCGGCGGCTACGCGGACAAGTCCTTCAAGCTGCCGAACCCGATGTACTTCCTGCCGTAGGACGCGAAGAGGCGTCAGCCGAACGCGTACGCCTCCACCTCGGCCAGGCACGCCGCCCTGCGCGGCTCGTCGTGGTCGAGGAAGGCGGCGAGGAACGAATTGCGGGCCAGGGTGCGCTCGTCCTCCTCGGTGAGAGCGAGGGCGGCGCGCACCGCCGCGAAGTTGTCGTCCGCGTAGCCGCCGAAGTAGGCGGGGTCGTCGGAGTTGACGGTGACGCGCAGGCCCTCCGCGAGCATGCGCGGCAGCGGGTGGGCGGCCAGTGAACCGACGCAGCGCAGCCGGACGTTGGACAGCGGGCAGACCGTCAGCGGCACCTGTTCGCGGACCAGCCTGGCCACCAGCGCCGGGTCCTCAAGGCAGCGGATGCCGTGGTCGATCCGCTCCACGCCCAGCACGTCGAGGGCCTCGCCGATGTACGCGGGCGGCCCCTCCTCCCCCGCGTGCGCGACCCGCCGCAGCCCGGCCGCCGCAGCCCGCTCGTACACCTCGCGGAACTTCGCGGGCGGGTGCCCGACCTCCGCCGAGTCCAGGCCGACGCCGGTGATGAGGCCGGGGCCGGCGCCCGAGCCGAAGTACGGGCGCGCCGCCTCGAAGGTGTCCAGCGCCGACCGCTCGGACTCGTCCCGCAGGAAGCACATGATCAGGCCGCCGCTGATCCCGTGCCGCCGCCCCTCGCGCTCCAGCGCCCCGGCCAGGCCCTCCACGACCGTCCCGATCGGCACCCCGCGCGCGATGTGCGCCTGCGGGTCGAAGAACACCTCCGCGTGCCGTACGCCCTGCTCCGCCGCCCGCGCCAGATACGCGCCCATCAGCTCGGCGAAGTCCTCCTCGGTGCGCAGGACGGCCATCAGCGCGTAGTACAGGTCGAGGAAGGACTGGAGGTCGGTGAAGGAGTACGCCTGCCGCAGCGCCTGGGCCGTCGGGTACGGCAGCGCGACCCGGTTGCGCGCGGCGAGCTCGAAGGCCAGCTCGGGCTCCAGGGTGCCCTCGATGTGCAGGTGCAGTTCGGCCTTGGGGATGGGGGGCATGGCGGGGTTCGCTTTCAGGGGGTTCGGGCTCAGCGGCGGCGCGGGACCGGGACGCGGATCAGGTCGTGGGCGACGGTCAGCTCGCCCTGGTAACCGGCCGTCCTCGCCTGCCGCTCGAAGACGGCCGGATCGCCGTAGCGCTGCGAGAAGTGGGTGAGGACGAGGTGCCGTACGCCCGCGTCCCGTGCGACGGCGGCGGCCTGACCGGCCGTCAGATGGCCGTAGTCGGCGGCCAGTCCCGCGTCCTCGTCCAGGAAGGTCGACTCGATGACCAGCAGGTCGCAGCCCTCGGCGAGGGCGTGGACCCCGTCGCACAGCCGGGTGTCCATGACGAAGGCGAAGCGCTGGCCGCGCCGCACCTCGCTGACCTGGTCGAGCGTGACGCCGTTGAGACCGCCGTCGCGTTGCAGCCAGGCGATGTCGGGACCCGCGACACCGTGCTCGGCCAGCCGCTCGGGGAGCATCCGGCGGCCGTCGGGTTCGACGAGCCGGTAGCCGTACGACTCGACCGGGTGGGAGAGTCGGCGCGCCTCCAGCGTGAAGGCGGGGGTCGTCGCGAGCACCCCGTCGGCCGCGACCGGCGCCTCGCGCAGGTCGGCGGCCTCGTGGTAGGCGGTGGCGTACCGCAGCCGCTCGAAGAAGCGCTGCCCACTGGCCGGGTAGTGCGCGGTGACCGGGTGCGGGACGCGGTCGAGGCTGATCCGCTGGAGCACACCCGCCAGGCCCAGCGAGTGGTCGCCGTGGAAGTGCGTGACGCAGATCCGGGTGAGGTCGTGCGCCGCGACGCCCGCGTGCAGCATCTGCCGCTGGGTGCCCTCGCCGGGATCGAAGAGGATCGCCTCGCCGTCCCAGCGCAGGACGTACCCGTTGTGATTGCGGTGCCGGGTCGGCACCTGGCTGGCGGTGCCGAGGACGACCAGTTCGCGTACCGACAAAGGCCGGACCTCAGACCAGCCGCTGGAGGTCGCGCCCGCCGAGCACGTGGGCGTGCGCGTGGAAGACGGTCTGTCCGGCGCCGGGGCCGGTGTTGAAGACGATCCGGTAGCCCGTCGTGTCGACCTTCTCCTGCGCCGCGACCTCGCCCGCCTCGCGCAGCACGTCGGCGGCCACCAGGGGTTCGGCCGCCGCCAGGGCGGCGCCGTCCGGGTAGTGCACCCGGGGGATCACCAGGACGTGGGTCGGGGCCTGGGGGCTGATGTCGCGGAAGGCGACGGTGGTCTCGGTCTCACGCACGATCGTCGCGGGGATTTCGCCGGCCACGATCTTGCAGAACAGGCAGTTGGCCTGCGGCTCTCCCGCCATGGTGGCGGCCCCCTTTTCGTACGGATACGGGTCGTGTGCATGCTATCCGCCGCTTGCGGGTCGGCGCTGTGCGGCTTGTCTTTCCCGCCCGCCCGCCCACCCGTGCGGGTGCTTTCTTCGTCTGCGGGTGCCGCTTGTGCCCGGTCGGTCCCGGCCCGGGGCACCTCCTCGGGCGACGAACCTGCGGCCACCTGCGCCTGCTTCTGCCCCTGCCCGTTCGTCCCCCTGCGGGGGCACCCCGCACCGTCCCCTCCGGTACGTCGGCGTCCGCCTGTCCGCTGTGGCTGAGGGGGGGAGGGGGTGGGTGGCCTCGGGTACGTCGGCGTCCGTCCCTCCGGCGGGGGTGGGCCGAGGGGGGTGGGTGGGAGCCCGAACTCTGTGGATGCAGCTCCCGGCCGGGTTTGCGGTGCGCCAAGGTATCTCATAGCACCCGAATGGAAGTGGTACGTGGCGACGAATCACGCGCGCAAGACGGACAGCCACGCGGCGATCGTGGACCTGTTCGCGGGCCATCTTCCGGCGGCGGACCGGCGGTAGGGCTTCTCCCGGGTGGCGCCCGTGCCGGAGCTCTTCGCGGGGCGGGCCGCGAAGGCCATTGTCAGAGGAGATTGGCAAGATTGCGGCCATGAATGTCGCTCCCGTCACTCCGCCACGGCCGATCGACGTTGTCGCGGTCTTTCCCGAACTGGCCCCACTGGCCCGCACGGCGACCCGCCTGCACCCCCGTCCCGGTGCGCCGACGCGGCACGACAGCTCGATCGGCGGGCCGCTGCTGTGGCCCGCCGACGAGCCGTGGCCGTACTGCGAGGAACCACATGTGGTGGACGGCGTCAACCCGGTCCGGTCCCCAGCGGATCTGCGGCAGGAACGCCGGATCTTCGCCGGCGCGTACGGCCGGGACCTGAACGCCGAGGAACGGGAGGCCCTTGAACGGATCCGGCCCCCTCGGACGCGTCCAGTGTGGCTGGCGGTCCAGTCGTACGACGGCCCCATAGAGATGCTGCCCGTCGCGCAACTGTACGCACGCGACGTGCCCGATCTGCGGCCGCCGGAGGGCAAGGACCTTCTGCAGGTGCTGTGGTGCCCCTTCGATCATCCGATCATGCCCAGGACCCTGCTCGTCTGGCGTTCGGCAGCCGCTGTCACCGACGTCCTCGACACGCCCCCCGAGCCGCCCGCGGTGCAGTTCGACGGCTATCTGCCGGAGCCGTGCGTGCTCGAACCGGAGCAGATCACCGAGTATCCCGACCATCTGGAGCTGAGCGAAGAACTGCGGGAGCGGATCAGGCAGTGGAACGTGCCGCAGGCGGCGGAGGAGGACATGGACCCGGACACGTACTACGACTGCGCGCTGTCCAACGCACCCGGCTGGAAGGTCGGCGGCTGGCCCGCCTGGGACTCCACCGACCCCGACCCGGAACGCTGCTCCGAGTGCGGTACCCGTATGGAGGTCCTGATGACCGTCGCCACGTTCGAGGAAGGGGACGACGCCGGGAACAGCTGGTCTCCGCACCCCCACCCCGGTGCCGGACCGTACCCGGGCCACCGCGGCTACAACGCGACCGGGGTCCAGATAGGCAGCGGCTACCGGCAGCATCTGTTCGTCTGCACGGCGAATGCCGAGCATCCGCACATCGAGTTGATGACGTAGCCCGCCCGCAGTGTGCTGCCGGTGCGTCACCGTGGGGGCATACCAAGCGGGCCCCGTAATGGCAGGCTGCGGTCGTGAGAATCGCGAGAGACGACCAGCCAAGGCCGCTGTCGACATGCTGGCTCTACTGGATCGCCGTACCGACCGGGGACCAAGCGGGAGTCATTGCGTCCCTGGGCCTCACCCGGCCCGTACCCGTGACGTTCGCCGAGGCCGAGGCTGTCATCGACGAGGACGGCCACGGAGAGGCCGAGGACAATCCGGACGGACTGGCCCGGGTGTACGTGAGCCCCGAGATCGAGGGATGGACTCTGGTGATCGGCCCGTGGTGCGATCCGTGCAACACCGACAGAAGTGACGAGGTCCTGCGCCTGTGCGTCGACCTCAGCTCCCGCTACGGAGGGGCGCAGGCGTACTACTTCGGTATACAGAACGACGGCTCGGCCTGGCTGATCGCAGAGCACGGGGTGGTGGTGCGGCGCTACTGCGAGACCGGCCAGGTCGACGACGGACTCCTCACACTGGGGGAACCGCTTGTGCAGGAACGGGCGGAGCGGGAGCGGATGGGTCTGCCGCCCGTCTGGGAGGAGAGCGCGCGCAACGGTGATGCCGAGGAGGAGTGGAAGTGGCGTGCCTTCGACATGGCCGACGAGATCGCCTCGGCCCTGGGCGTCAATCCGCTCACGCTGACTGAGTCGATGCGCGTGCACGGCGTCGGTGTTCTTGCGGAGACACCTGCTCCAGTGCGCTGAGCGAGTTCAGCATTTCGCCGCGGTCCTTCTCCGTTTGGTGCCCTTCTCGTGGTGGGCAGGGCGGGCGTACGCCTCGCCGGTGGCCAGGACTCTGCCCACCTCGTAGCGGGCGGCGGGCCGCTGGTTCTTCGATCCCAGAGACAGGCCGGGCCCGGGGCGGGTGGGTTTCGGCGCCCGCGCTGGCGAGGGGGACTTCGTGCGGAGGTTCGGAACCAGCGTCGGACGCGGGCGGGGGTGAGCTTGTTCGGTTCCGCCGGCTTCTCCCAGGGGTGGCGGAGGTCGGCGACGAGCGGGCGGGCGAGGCGGAGCTGGGTGTGGGCGGCGATCATCAGCCAGGTCCAGCGGTCGGCCGCCGCCGAGTCGCAGGCGCGGACGCGTCCAGCCGAGCGTCTGCTTGAGCAGGCGGAACGTGTGCTCCAGGTCGAACCTCCGCAGGAACGACTGCCAGCAGCGGTCCACGTCGTTCGGGGCGGCGCCGGTGCGCGACCACCAGAGCCAGACCGGCCGGTTCACCCCGCCGCCGGGCAGCTCCTCGACGGCCAGCCGGATCACCGTGCCTTCGGGCAGCGGCAGCTCGCCGTCATGGTCCAGCCAGGCCGCACGGCGGGTCAGGCGCGGGTGGAGGCGGTCCCAGGCCCGGGCGATGGCCGTGCCGTAGCGGCGGGTGGAGGTGGTGGTGACCGCTTGCTCATCACCCCAGGTGGCGGGGTTACCGAAGACGAACTCGCCACCGTGCTTGGGCGGCCGACCGCCGGCCGGCTTCGCCGCCGCGAACGCGTTCCTTCCACGACGGTCGGTAGACGAACGTGGGCGCATCCTGAAGGTGCCCCACCGGCCCATGCCTGCGTTTCGTCACTCGGTAAGGCCCATTTCGTCGGTACCTCTGGGTGGGGTCCGGGCCCTGCGCGACTGGCCGTCCGCCCAGGGCAGGCGGGGGGTGCGGGCCGGGCGGGGAGGGGTGGAGGGTTATGAGGGAGGACGGGGATCGGGTGGGGGTGTCGGGGGCCAGCCGTGGAGGGAGATGGCCAGGCCGCCGTCGAGGTAGGAGCGGAGGGCGAGGTCGGTGGACGGGACCATGGGGGTGGGGAGGTCGGTGACGGGCGTCCAGCGGACCTGGCTGTGCTTGCCGGGCTCGCGGTTCTCCGGCTGGCCGTGCCAGGTGCGGGTGGCGAAGACCACGGTGAGGAACCCGGCCGGGGACTCCACGCCCCACGCGCCGTGCACGACGTGGGCGAGGGTCAGGTCGCCGGGGTCGACGGTGAGGCCGGTCTCCTCGTGCAGCTCCCGGACGGCCGTGGCGGTGACCGGCTCCCCCGGGTCGCTCTTGCCGACCGGGAGGTCCCACATGCCCTGGCCGAATTTGGACCGCTCACCGCGCTGGAGCAGCAGGACCCGGTCGGCAACGGTGTCGTGGACGATGACGGCCGCGACGAGCAACGTCATGGAGTCGACAGCGGGCGGCAGCGCCGGGGGTCGGTCGCCAGGCCGGGACATCGGGGTTCCCTTCGTACGGACCGACACGGACAGATGAGGCATGCGGGGACCTCGGGTCTCCCCTCCTGGGCCCCCCTTCCCCGGCCACCCCCACCGGCAGGCGGACGCCGACGTACCGGAAGGGGACGGGCCGGGGTGCCCCCGCAGAAATGCGGTGACAGGAAGGGTGCCGGATACACAGGTACCAGGTAGCCGCATTTCGAGGAGGTGCCCCGGACCGGCACCGACCAGGCACAAGCGGCACCCGCAGACGAAGAAAACACCCGCACGGGTGGGCGGGCGGGCAAAACCAGGCCCGAAGGGCCAACCGCCACCGCCCCGATCAACCCCCCATACCCGGCAGCTCCGGCGGCCTCTTGGCCGGAGACTCCTCCAGCGCGGCAAGCGCCATGCCCACGGCAGTGTCAAGCTGCGGATCCCGCCCGCCAACCGAATCCTGCGGAGCGTGAACGACCTCGACGTCCGGATCAACCCCATGGTTCTCGACGCCCCAGCCGTACCCCTCCAACCAGAAGGCGTACTTCGGCTGCGTGACAGCCGTCCCGTCGACCAGGTGGTACCGGTTGTCGATACCGATGACCCCGCCCCAGGTGCGGGTACCGACCACAGGCCCGATCCCGAGAGCCCGAATCGCGGCGTTGACGATATCCCCGTCGGACCCGGAGAACTCGTTGGCGACAGCCACAATCGGCCCCCGCGGGGCATCCTGCGGATAGCTGACCGGGTGCGCGTCGCGCGGCAGGTCCCAGCCGACGACCCGACGCGCCAGCTTCTCCACGACGAGCTGCGACGTATGGCCGCCGCGGTTCTCGCGGACGTCCACGACCAGGCCCTCGCGGGCGACCTCGACGCGCAGGTCGCGGTGGAGCTGCGCCCAGCCGCTGCCGACCATGTCGGGCACGTGCAGATAGCCCAGCCGCCCGCCGGACGCGCGGTGGACGTGGGCGCGGCGGTCGGCGACCCAGTCGTGGTAGCGCAGCGGTTCCTCGTCGGCGAGCGGTACGGCCACGACATGGCGTACGGGGCCGCCCGCGGCGGGGGCGACGGTCAGTTCCACCGGCTTGCCCGCGGTGCCGACCAGCAGCGGTCCCGGTCCCGTCACCGGGTCGACGCGGTGGCCGTCCACCGCCAGCAGGAGGTCGCCCGCGCGGACGGCGACGCCCGGCGCGGCCAGCGGGGAGCGGGCGTACGGGTCGGAGGACTCGCCGGGCAGCACCCGGTCGATCCGCCAACCGCCGTCCTCCGTACGGGAGATGTCCGCGCCGAGCAGACCCTGCCGGTGCAGCGGGTCGAAGTGGCCGCCGGACGGGATGACGTAGGCGTGCGAGGTGCCCAACTCGCCGTGCAGCTCCCACAGCAGGTCGATCAGGTCGTCGTGGGTGGCGATCCGGTCGAGCAGCGGCCGGTAGCGCTCGCCCGCCGCCGCCCAGTCGACGCCGCCCATGTCGGCGCGCCAGAAGTTGTCGCGCATGAGCCGGTGCGTCTCGTCGTACATCTGCCGCCACTCGTCCTGCGGGCGGACGGTGACCCGGACCCGGGTCAGGTCGACGGTGACGGAGCCGCCGGACTCGTCGTCCGCGTCGGACTTGCTGTCGGCGGGCGTGATCCGCAGCCGCGATCCGTTGGTGAGCAGCACCTTGGCACCGTCGCCGGTGACCGCGAAGGCGTCGGCGTCGTCGGCGATCTCCTCGATACGGAGCTGCGCCAGGTCGTACCGCTCCAGCACGGTGTTGGGCGGCTGGGCGTCCGGGGTGGCCAGGGCCGCGCCGAGCGCGCCGACCAGCGGGTGGCGCAGCCACAGCACACCGCCCTTGGCGGCGCGCAGCCCCGAGTAGTGCCCGGCCTCGACGGGGAAGGGCACGATCCGGTCGGCCAGGCCCTCCAGGTCGACGCGGGTGACGGGCATACGCGGCCGGTCGTCCTTCTTGCCCTCGCCGCCGCTCTCCTTCCCCGCGCCGTCCTGCTCCTCCTTGGCCGGGCCGTCCTGGTCGTCCTCGTCGGCGTCGTACGGGCGGCCGTGGCGCTGCGGGCCGAACGGCGAGGGCGTCGTCGCGCACAGCGTGATCAGGTGCGGGCGGCAGGCGTTGGGGAAGGACAGGTCGAAGACGTGCGCGTCGTAGACCGGGTCGAAGGCGCGCTCGGACAGGAACGCCAGGTGGCGGCCGTCGGCGGTGAAGGCGGGCGCGAAGTCGTTGAACCGCAGCGGGGTCGCGTCTGCCACCGACAGGTCGGCGGTGGCGGCGATCTTCAACTGCCGCAGTTCGCCGGGGCCCGCCTGCGACCAGGCGAGCCAGGCCGAGTCGGGCGAGAAGGCGAGGCCGGACGCGTCGCCCGAGTCGCCCGCGATCACCTCGCGCACCTCGCCGGTCTGCGTCTCGACCAGCAGCACCCGGCCGTCGTGCGAGGCGACGGCGATGCGGTGCCCGTCCGGCGAGACCTCCATGCGCAGCACCCGGCCCAGGCGGCCCGCGGCGAGCCTGCGCGGCGCGGCGCCGGCCGGCAGGCCGACGGCGGGGGCGACCTCCAGGGCGTCCTCGCCGTCCGCGTCGGTGACCCACACCACCTGCTGCTCGCCGTCGGCGCCGCCCTGCCCGAACACCCGCGGCAGCCGGGTACGGACGCCGGGGTCGGCCGCCAACGCCCGTGCCGGGCCGCCGCGGTGGGTCAGCCAGTGCGTGGTGCCGCGGATCTCCAGGGCGCTGCCCCGGCCGGTGTGGTCGGGGCGCGCGTCCCCGAGGTACCGGGCGGCGCGTACGGGGTACGGCCGCAGGTCGGCGCGCTGGCCGCCGAGGCGTACCTCGATCTCGCGCGGTGCCGCGTCGGCGTCGGTCAGGTCGTCCAGCAGGTGGACGCGGCCCCCGGCCATGTACGCCACGCGGGCGCCGTCGGTGGCGGCCTGCCGGGCGTAGAAGCCGTCGATGCCGTCCGCGGGGGTGTGGCGGCGCAGGCCGGTGCCGTCGGGCAGGCTCGAATAGAGCGCTCCGGCGCCCTCGTGGTCGGACAGGAACGCGATGCGGTCGCCGACCCACATCGGGCACTCGATGTTGCCGTCGAGGTCCTGGTGCACCCGCTCGAAGGCGCCGTCGCCCGCGCGGTCGATCCACAACTTGCCCGCCGTGCCGCCGCGGTAGCGCTTCCAGTGCGCGGCTTCCCTGCTCATCGTCGGCGACTGGATCAGCACCGCGCCGTCCGGGCCGTACGCGAGATCGCCGACCGGGCCGTACGGCAGGGTCCGTGCGGGCCCGCCGTCCAGCGGCACCGCCCGCGCCCATGTCCGCCGCGAGGACGCCTCGCCGTACGGCGTGACCGCGACCAGCTCGCCGTCCGGCGTCCACGTCCGCACGGCCGTCCGTACGTTGCCCCAGTACGTCAACCGGCTGGCCTGGCCGCCCTCCAGGGGCGCGGCGTGCACCTCGGGCGCCCCGTCCCTGGTCGACGTCCACGCCACCCACTCGCCGTCGGGCGAGACCCTGGGCCGTCCGACCGGCATGTTGTCCGCGCTCACCCGCCACGCCCGGCCGCCGTCCAGCGGCGCGACCCACACGTCGTCCTCGGCGGCGAACGCGAGCAAGTCGCCGTGCGGGTGCGGGTGTCGGAGGTAGGAGGGCTGCGGCGCGCTCGGGCGCGGCTGCCGCGTCACGTGCTGGTCGTGGTCGGTCACCACGCCAGCCTAGCGACGGCGATCATGTCTTCGCCGAGCAGTTTCCGAGACCTCGTACGTCGAAGACGGTCTTCTTTCCGACCACCGCGGTCAGGTGGCCCTGGACGCACTTGTCGTCCAACTGCTTGGTCACCGTGCCCTTTACGGTGATCTTCTCGTCGTGGTCGGTCCGGCCGAGGCAGTCGACGTCGTCCTCGGTCCTGCCCGTCGTCGCGCTGCACGACAGCCAACTCACGTCAATGTTGTCCTTCTTGAGCGCCCGCGTCGCCAACTGGTCGGTCGTCGCCGACACCGCGCTCGCCCCCAGCCCGTCCGCCGGGTCGCATCCGCTGATCGTCATCGCCATGAGGGCTGCCGTCACGGCCATCCCCCCGGCTCCCCATGTCCCCATTCGTCCCATCCCCCCAACCTCCGCCCGCGACCGCCCTCCCGTAAATCCCCCGAAGGCAGGACCTTCCCCTTACGGGTGGCTGCCCCGCCCGTAAGGCCGGGTGGGTCGGAAGGTCAGGACCAGCGGCCGGTGCGGGCGAGGAGGACGGAGGCGGCGGCCACCCCGGCGGTGGAGGTGCGCAGGACGGTGGGGCCCAGGCGGTAGGCAGTGGCGGCGAGCGTGGCGATCTCCTCGGCGGAGACCCCGCCTTCCGGCCCGACGACGAGCACGACGGACCCGGACGCGGGCAGCGCGGCGGAGGCCAGCGCGGCCGAGCCCTCCTCATGGAGGACCCCGGCGAATTCGGCGCCGGCCAACAGCCCGGCGACCTGACGGGTCGTCATCAGGTCCGCCACGGAGGGAAATCGCAGGCGCCGCGCCTGCTTGGCGGCCTCCCGCGCGGTGGACCGCCACTTCGCCAGGGCCTTGGCGCCCCGGTCACCGCGCCACTGGGTGACACAGCGGGCCGCCGCCCAGGGAACGACGGCGTCGACCCCGGCCTCCGTCATGGTCTCGACGGCCAGCTCCCCGCGGTCCCCCTTGGGCAGCGCCTGGACGACGGTGATCCGCACGGCGGGCTCGGGTTCGACCCGCGTCTCGCGTACCTCGACGTCGAGCACGTCCTTGCCGGAGACGGCGGCGACCACCCCGTAGGCACCGCGCCCGCCCCCGTCCGTGAGGACGATCGCCTCGCCGGGCGTGAGGCGGCGCACGGAGACCGCGTGCCGCCCCTCAGGCCCGGTGAGGGTGACGGTGGACGGGGAGCCGTCCAGCGCGGCGGGTTCGACCAGGAAGACGGGGGCCGTCATGCGAGCGCCTCCCGGGCGGCGTGGAGTTCTTCGACGAGGAGTTCGACCAGGCGCCCGGCGGAGACGTCACGGGCCAGCCGATGGCCCTGACCGGCCCACAGGGCCATGCCCTGCGGATCGCCCGCCGCGGCGGCGGCCTTGCGCAGCCCGGACGTGAGGTGGTGGATCTGCGGGTATCCGGGCGGCGCGTACGGCCCGTGCTCGCGGATGAAGCGGTTGAGCAGCCCGCGCGCGGGCCGCCCGGAGAAGGCGCGGGTCAGTTCGGTGCGGGCGAAGACCGGATCGGTGACGGCCCGCTTGTGCAGCGGACTCGCCCCGGACTCCGGGCAGACCAGGAACGCCGTGCCGAGCTGCGCCGCGTCCGCGCCCGCCGCGAGCACCGCCGCGACCTGCCCGCCGCGCATGAGCCCGCCCGCCGCGATCAGCGGCAGCTGCACGGCCTCGCGTACCTGCGGCACCAGCGACAGCAGCCCGAAACCCGCGCCGTCGAGCTGCGGGTCGTCGCGGTGGGTGCCCTGGTGGCCGCCCGCCTCCACGCCCTGGACGCACACCGCGTCCGCCCCCGACCACTGGGCGGCCAGCGCCTCGGACGGCGAGGTCACCGTCACGACGGTGTACGTGCCGGCCTTCGCGAAGGCGTCGAGCACCGAGCGCTCCGGGCACCCGAAGGTGAAGCTCACCATCGGCACCGGGTCCTCCAGCAGGATCGCGACCTTCGCGTCGTACGCGTCGTCGGTCCCGCTGTCCGGGTCGCCCAGCGGCGTCCCGTACCAGGCGGACTCCCCCGCCAACTGCTCGGCGTACACCGCGACCGCGGACGGATCCGCCGTCGCGGGCTGCGGCATGAACAGATTCACCCCGAACGGGTGCGAGCTGAGATGCCGGACCTGCCGGATCTCCTCGTACATCGCCTCGGAGGTCTTGTACCCGGCGGCCAGAAAGCCCAGGCCGCCCGCCGCCCCCACGGCCGCGGCGAGCTGCGGATTCGACGCGCCTCCGGCCATCGGCGCCTGAATGATCGGATACGCCGAGAACGACGAGAGATCGGTCAACGCGGACATGACGTTCATCGTGCCATGCCGCCTCCCGGCGAGGTGCGGTACCCCGTGCGGGGCGCGGCCCCCGCGTCCGCCTCACGTGAGGCGGTGCCTCGTTTTCAGGGGCGCGGGGAACCGCGCGACAAGCCCCCGCCGGGCCGGTGGTCCGAGGACGTAGCGATCCGCCCCTCTGGGGCCGGTGGTGACCCGCGGGAGCCATTCGGCCGGTCCGCGGTTCCCCGCGCCCCTGAAAAGACCGGCTCACCCCCCCGAAGGGGGCACCCTCGTGCGGAGCGCGGGCGCGCTACCGCCCGTTGAAGGCGTCCTTCAGCCGGGAGAAGAGGCCCTGCTGGCCCGGCGCGAACTGCCCCAGGGGCCGCTCCTCGCCGCGCAGCACGGCGAGCTGCCGCAGCAGATTCTCCTGCTCGGCGTCGAGCTTGCTGGGGGTGAGGACTTCGACGTGCACGACGAGGTCGCCGCGCCCGCCGCCGCGCAGGTGCGTGACACCGCGCTGGTGGAGCGGGATGGACTGGCCGGACTGCGTGCCGGGCCTGATGTCGATCTCCTCCAGGCCGTCCAGCGTCTCCAGCGGGCACTTGGTGCCGAGGGACGCGGCCGTCATCGGGATGGTGACCGTGCAGTGCAGGTCGTCGCCGCGCCGCTGGAAGACCGGGTGCGGGACCTCGCGGATCTCGACGTAGAGGTCACCGGCCGGGCCGCCGCCGGGGCCGACCTCGCCCTCGCCCGCGAGCTGGATACGTGTGCCGTTGTCGACACCCGCGGGGATCTTGACGGTGAGCGTACGGCGGGAGCGGACCCGGCCGTCGCCCGCGCACTCGGGGCAGGGGGTGGGCACGACGGTGCCGAAGCCCTGGCACTGCGGGCAGGGCCTGGACGTCATGACCTGGCCGAGGAAGGACCGGGTGACCTGGGAGACCTCGCCGCGACCGCGGCACATGTCGCAGGTCTGCGCGGCGGTGCCGGGCGCGGCCCCCTCGCCGTTGCAGGTGCCGCAGGTCACGGCGGTGTCGACCTGGATGTCCTTGGTGGTGCCGAACGCGGCCTCGTCCAGCTCGATCTCCAGCCGGATCATCGCGTCCTGGCCGCGCCGGGTGCGCGAGCGCGGCCCGCGCTGCTGCGACTGCCCGAAGAAGGCGTCCATGATGTCGCTGAAGTTGCCGAAGCCCGCGCCGAAGCCGCCCGCGCCGCCTCCGCCACCGGCGGCCAGCGGATCGCCGCCGAGGTCGTAGACCTGCTTCTTCTGCGGGTCGGAGAGCACCTCGTAGGCGGCGTTGATCTCCTTGAACCGCTCCTGCGTCTTGGGGTCCGGATTGACGTCCGGGTGCAGCTCACGGGCGAGCCGGCGGAACGCCTTCTTGATCTCGTCCGGGCCTGCGTCGCGGCGCACGCCGAGAACGGCGTAGTAGTCCGTGGCCACTTACGACTCCGCCAGGATCTGTCCGACGTAACGTGCCACTGCGCGTACCGCTCCCATCGTTCCGGGGTAGTCCATGCGGGTCGGTCCGACCACGCCGAGTTTGGCGACTGCCTCGTCGCCCGAACCGTAGCCGACCGCCACCACCGAAGTGGAATTGAGCCCCTCGTGAAAATTCTCATGACCGATCCGTACGGTCATGCCCGAATCCTTGGCCTCGCCGAGCAGTTTGAGGAGCACCATCTGCTCTTCGAGTGCTTCGAGCACCGGCCGGATCGTCAGCGGGAAGTCGTGGTTGAACCGGGTGAGATTCGCCGCGCCGCCGAGCATGATCCGCTCCTCGGTCTCCTCGACGAGCGTTTCGAGGAGCGTGGCGAGCACGGCGGTGACCGCGGGGCGGTCGTCCGGGTCGAAGCCGTCCGGCAGGTCCTGGACCAGCGGGGGCACGTCCGCGAAGCGGCGGCCGACGACCCGGCTGTTGAGCCGGGCGCGCAGGTCGCCGAGCACGGTCTCGCCGATCGGCGCGGAGCAGTCGATGAGCCGCTGTTCGACGCGGCCGGTGTCGGTGATCAGCACGAGCATCACGCGGGCGGGCGCCAGCGGCAGCAGTTCCACGTGCCGGACCGACGAGCGGGTCAGCGACGGGTACTGCACGACGGCGACCTGCCGGGTGAGCTGCGCGAGCAGCCGTACCGTACGGCCGACCACGTCGTCGAGGTCGACCGCGCCGTCCAGGAAGTTCTGGATCGCGCGGCGCTCGGCCGACGACAGCGGTTTGACGCCCGCGAGCTTGTCGACGAAGAGCCGGTAGCCCTTGTCGGTGGGAATGCGGCCAGCGCTGGTGTGCGGCTGGGCGATGTATCCCTCGTCCTCCAGGACCGCCATGTCGTTGCGCACGGTGGCGGGCGAGACGCCCAGCCGGTGCCGTTCGGTGAGCGCCTTGGAGCCGACCGGCTCCTCGGTCCCGACATAGTCCTGGACGATGGCACGCAGCACTTCGAGCCTGCGTTCGCTCAGCATCGCGCACCTCCAGCCGTATGGCCTCGTCCGTCTACCGGTCCTTAAAACCGCCCTGGCCTGGCACTCCTGCGTTTCGAGTGCCAGCCGCCCCGCAGCAAGTGTACGGCGAGGTAGCGAGGGCGAGGCAAGGGCACCGTACGGGTGGGCGAAGTGTGGCGGGATGGGCGGCGGTACGAGGCGACGGAGCGGCGGTCGGCGACGGGCGGCAGGGGACGGCGGCGGACGACGGGCGGCGCGGGCGCGGCGGCGATAGCGTCGGTCACGTGAGATCTGCGGAACCGGCGGAGCCGGTGGAGGGCACGGGGTGGGAGCAGCTGGCTCCCGGTGTCGCGCGGCGGCGGCTGCCGCATCTGGATGTGACCATCGGACTGGTGGTCGGCGACGACGGTGTGCTGCTGGTCGACACCGGCTCCACGCTGCGGGAGGGCGCCGAGCTGCGGGCCCAGGTCGAGGCGCTGACCGGCCGGACCGTCACCCATGTCGCGCTCACCCACGGCCATTTCGACCACGTCTTCGGCACGGCGGCCTTCCCCGGCGCCGAGGTGTACGGGCAGACGTCGCTGGCCGCGCTGCTGCGGCGCGAGCGGGAGGCGCTGCGCGAGTCGGCGGTCGCCTTCGGCACCGACCCGGCGGAGGCGGCGCGGGCCGCCGAGGCCCTGGTGCTGCCCGGCCACCCGGTCAGCGGTGAGTACGCCCTGGACCTGGGCCGCGACCGTCCGGTGCTGCTGGTCCACCCCGGCCCCGGCCACACCCGCAACGACCTGGTGGTGGTCGTGCCGGGCGCCACCCCGAGCGATCCCGCCGTGGTCTTCTGCGGCGACCTGGTCGAGGAGTCGGGCGAGCCGCAGGCCGACGACGACGCGGCGCCCGACCGCTGGCCCGGCACCCTGGACGCGCTGCTCGCCCTCGGCGGCGAGACGGCCCGTTACGTGCCCGGCCACGGCGCGGTGGTCGACGCCCGCTTCGTACGGGCCCAGCGCGACGCGCTGGCGGCCCGCTTCGGGTCCGTCGCGTAGCCGCCCTGGTTACGATCTCCCTCATGCGCAGCAGGAGTTACGACGACCCCGACCTCACTCCCCCGTGGAAGCGGAGTACCCCCGCGCCCGAGGTGGCCGCGGAGCGGGATCTGGTGGTCGAGGAGGTCGGCACCGGTTTCTGCGGGGCCGTGGTGCGGGTGGAGAAGACCGCCGAGGGGCTGACGGTCACGCTGGAGGACCGCTTCGGCAAGCACCGGGTCTTCCCGATGGAGCCGCGCGGCTTCCTCATCGACGGCAAGCAGGTCACCCTCGTCCGCCCGCAGGCGCCGGGCCCGCGCGGGCCCCTGCTGTCCGCCTCCGGCTCGATCGCGGTCACCGGCGCGAAGGCGCGGGTGGCGCGCGCCGGACGGATCTACGTCGAGGGCCGGCACGACGCCGAGCTGGTCGAACGCGTCTGGGGGCACGACCTGCGCGTCGAGGGCGTCGTGGTCGAGTACCTGGAGGGGGTGGACGACCTCCCGGCCATCGTCGAGTCCTTCTCGCCGGGGCCCGACGCCCGCCTGGGCGTCCTGGTCGACCACCTGGTGCCGGGCTCCAAGGAGTCCCGTATCGCGGCGGCGGTCACCGGGGCGGACGTCCTGATCGTCGGCCACCCCTATATCGACGTGTGGGAGGCCGTGAAGCCGTCCTCCGTCGGCATCCGGGAGTGGCCGCGCGTCCCGCGCGGCGAGGACTGGAAGACGGGGGTCTGCCGCAGCCTCGGCTGGAACATGACGACGGGTGAGGCGTGGCAGCGCATCCTGGCCTCGGTCCACACCTACAAGGACCTCCAGCCGGAGCTGCTGGGCGCGGTGGAGCACTTGATCGACTTCGTGGCGGCGCCGTAAGGAGCCGCCCCGGGGCGGCTCCTAGTCGACCAGGTCCCTGACGACGGCGTCGGCCAGGAGTCGGCCGCGCAGGGTGAGGACGGCGCGGCCGTCCGCGTAAGGACCGGCCTCCAGGAGACCGTCCGTTACCGCGCGGGCGGCGGCGCGGGCGCCCTCCTCGGCGAGGAGGTCGAGGGGGCAGCCGTCGGCGAGGCGCAGTTCCAGCAGGACGCGCTCGACGCGGCGGTCCTCCGCGGTGAGGATCTCCCGCCCGGCGCCGGGTGAGCGTCCTTCGCCGAGGGCCTGCGCGTAGGCGCCGGGGTGCTTGACGTTCCACCAGCGCACGCCGCCGACGTGGCTGTGGGCGCCGGGCCCCGCGCCCCACCAGTCGGCGCCGGTCCAGTACAGCTCGTTGTGGGTGCAGCGCCCGGCGGGGGTGGTGGCCCAGTTGGAGACCTCGTACCAGGTGAAGCCCGCGGCGGCCAGCCGCTCGTCCGCGATGAGGTAGCGGTCGGCGTGCACGTCGTCGTCGGTCATGGGCACCTCGCCGCGCCGGATCCGCCGGGCGAGCTGCGTGCCCTCCTCGACGATCAGCGCGTACGCGGACACGTGGTCGGGACCCGCGGCGACGGCCGCGTCCAGGGAGGCGCGCCAGTCGTCGTCGGACTCCCCCGGCGTGCCGTAGATCAGGTCGAGGTTGACGTGCTCGAATCCGGCGGCGCGCGCCTCGGCGACGCATGCCTCGGGCCGCCCCGGGGTATGGGTGCGGTCCAGCACCTTCAGTACGTGCTGCCGCGCGCTCTGCATCCCGAACGACACCCGGTTGAAGCCGCCCGCGCGCAGTTCCGCGAGGTAGCCGGGGTCGACGGACTCCGGGTTGGCCTCGGTGGTGATCTCGGCGCCGTCGGCGAGGCCGAATTCGTCGCGGATCGCGGCCAGGGCGCGGACGAGGTCGGCGGCGGGCAGCAGCGTCGGGGTGCCGCCGCCGACGAAGACCGTCTCGACCGGACGCGGGTCGTCGCCCAGGACCTTCCTGGCCAGCCGGATCTCGTCGGTGAGCACGTCCGCGTAGTTCTCGCGGGAGGCGAGGGCGCCGCCCGAGCCGCGCAATTCGGTGGCGGTGTAGGTGTTGAAGTCGCAGTAGCCGCAGCGCGTCGCGCAGTACGGCACGTGCAGGTAGAAGCCGAGCGGCCGGTCCGCCGCCCCGTCGAGCGCGTGCGCGGGCAGCGTCCCGTCCGCGGGCACGGGCTCACCATCAGGCAGTACGGAAGGCATCTGTCCAGTATCCGGTACGCGCGAGGTGCCCGAATCCGCGCGGTCGCCGGCCTCGCTCGGGTCGCGGTCCCGGTCCCGGTCGGATGCCGGTCCCGGTCGCGGTCGGATGCCGGTCCTGGCGCGCTCACCTCGCCTGGAGGACCAGCAGCGCCAGGTCGTCGGCGGGCGGCGCGTCGTCGTACTCGTGGACCGCGCGCCGGATGCGTTCCGCGACGGCGACGGCGTTGAGCCCCACGCAGCCGCCGAGCGCCGCCGCCAGGCCGTCGTCGTCGTCGAACTGCCGGTGCCCGCGGCGGCGTTCGGTGACGCCGTCGGTGACGCACAGCAGTGTCTCGCCGGGGGTGAGGTCGAAGGACTCGCAGTCGTACCGTGTGTCGTCGCCGATGCCGAGCAGCATCTGCGGGCTCGCGGCCTCGCGTACCCGCCCGTCCGGGGTGAGGACCAGCGGCAGCGGGTGGCCGGCCGAGGCGAGCGTGCAGCGGGCGCCGCGGCCGGTGGCGTACGGCACGATCTCGCCGTAGAGCAGCGACAGGAAGCGGGCCTGGCCGCCCTCCCAGTCGCCGGTCTCGCCGATCAGGGCGGTGGCGGCCTCGTCGGCGAGCGCCTTGTTGAGGCGGTCGAGGACGTCGGGGACGCCGTAGCCCTCGCGGGCCAGCAGCCGCAGGACCGGGCGGGCGATACCGGTGAGCGAGGCGGCCTCGGGGCCGTTGCCGCAGACGTCGCCGAGGGCGAAGCACCAGCGGCCGTCGCCCGCGGGGAACAGGTCGTAGAAGTCGCCGCCGACCCAGTCGCCGGCCGTGGGCTCGTACACCACGGCGTGGTCGACGCCGGGGATGCGGCCCGCGGCGGGCGGCAGCAGGCCGCGTTGCAGGACGGTGCTGATCATCGCCTGGCGGGCGTACTGCCGCGCGGTGTCCACGGCGAGCGCGACCCGGCGCCCGAAGTCCTCGACCAGGCCGACCACCTCGCCCGGCAGACCGAGCAGGCCGGTGCGGCCGAGCAGCAGCGTGCCGTGCCAGCGCCCGGCGGCGACCAGTGGTACGGCCAGCGCGCCGCCGTGCTCCCACATGTCGTCGGTGGCCGGCCAGGGCCACGGCATGGCGCCGCCGAGGCGGGTGCCGGAGCGCAGGCCCGGCGGGGGCGGGGTTTTCTCCAGTACGGCGCGCAGGCCGTCGATACGGTGCTCCGCGCCGTGCCAGACGCTGGACAGCCGTGGCCGGCCGCCGGTCCCGTAGAGCCAGACCGCGCACCAGTCCGCGAGCCGCGGCACGAGGAGCTGGGTCGCCAGCACGGCCACGTTGTCCTCGTCGAGCTGGCCCGCGAGCAGGTCGGACGCCTCGGCGAGGAAGGACAGGGAGCCGCGGTTGATCCAGTCGGAGTCCGCTTTCCGGGCGGAGCCGGAGGGCGCGGGCGCCAGGATCTCGGCGGCCCGCAGGCCGCGCCGGAGCGGCTCCTCGCTCTCGTCTTCGCTCTCTTCGCTTCCTGCGGCCGGGGGCGGGCCGGTGAGGTCGAGGCGGCACCAGACGGTTTTACGGTCGCGGCGGTAGCTGATGCCCCAGGCGTCGGACAGGGCGGCGACGAGTTGCAGGCCGCGACCGCCTTCCCTGTGGTCGCCGGGGTCCGGCCGGTCGTCGCCGCGCAGCACCCGTGCCGGGTACTGGTCGGACACCTCGATCACCAGACCGGGCTCCCGCGCCCCGCTGTCCCCGAACGCCTCCGCCGCCGCCTGCGCTCTCGTCTCCAGTCGGCACAGGACGTCCACGGTGGTGCCCGCGTGGATCACCGCGTTGGTCACCAGCTCGCTGACCAGCAGGATCGCGTCGTCCACGACCTGTTCGGTGAACGCGGCGGCCTCCGGCAGGCCCTGGCTCGTCCAGTCGGCGAGCGCGGCCCGCAGGAAGCGCCGGGCGGCGCCCGCCGCGAGCTGATTGCCGGGCAGCGTGGTGCCGGAAGCGGTGCAGGTGCTGATACCGGCGCCGGTACGGGTGCTGGCGGTACGGGTGCCGGTGCCCTCGCGGGGGCGTGGCGGGTCGAGCCTCACAGGCGGCTCCCGAGGATGCGGCGACAACGCACACACCGTGACACACCGAACCCGTCCGAACGCGCCGCGTGACCCCCGGGGTCCCCCGAATCGGTCCCCGCCCGGTCAACTCCGGGCGCGGCGCGCCCGCGAGGGGTACCCTGCGCGCCGCTCGCGGGGGCTTACGCCTCGCGCGCTCCGGCGTACATCTCCTCGATCAGCGGGGCGAATTCGCGCTCGACGACCGGGCGCTTGAGCTTCAGGCTCGGGGTGAGGTCGCCGTGCTCGATGTCGAGGTCGCGGGGCAGGACGCGGAATTCGCGGATCTGCTGCCAGCGCTGGAGGTTGTCGTTGACGCGCTGGACGTAGCCGGCGATGAGTTCGCGAACCTCGTCGGTGCCGACGACCTCGGCGTACGAGCGGCCTTCGAGGCCGTGCTCCGCGGCCCAGACGAGGATGGTGGGCTCGTCGAGGGCGAGCAGCGCCGTACAGAAATTCCGGCCGCCGCCGACGACCAGGACGTTGCTGACGAAGGGGCACACCGCCTTGAACTGTCCCTCGACCTCGGCGGGCGCGATGTACTTGCCGCCCGAGGTCTTGATCAGGTCCTTCTTGCGGTCGGTGATCTTCAGGAAGCCGTCGGGCGACAGTTCGCCGATGTCGCCGGTGTGGAACCAGCCGTCGGACTCCAGCACCTCGGCGGTCTTCTCGGGCAGCCCGTGGTAGCCCTGCATGATGCCGGGGCCGCGCAGCAGGATCTCGCCGTCCTCGGCGATCCGGACCTCCAGGCCGGGCAGCGCCTTGCCGACGGTGCCGGTGCGGTAGGACTCGCCGGGGTTGACGAAGCTGGCGGCGCTGGACTCGGTGAGGCCGTAGCCCTCCAGGATGTGGATTCCGGCGCCGGAGAAGAAGTAGCCGATCTCGGGGGCGAGCGCGGCCGAGCCGGACACGCAGGCGCGCAGCTTCCCGCCGAACGCCTCGCGGATCTTGGCGTAGACGAGCTTGTCGGCGATCGCGTGCTTGGTGCGCAGGCCGACCGGCACGGTCGGGACGCCGGTCAGCCGCATGCTGTTCTGCGCGGCCTTGGCGTACTCGCGGGCGACCTCGGCCGCCCACAGGAAGATCTTGTACTTGGCGCCGCCGCCCGCCCTGGCCTTGGCGGCGACCCCGTTGTAGACCTTCTCGAAGATCCTCGGCACAGCGGCCATGTAGGTCGGCTGGACGACCGGCAGATTCTCGATGATCTTGTCGACGCGACCGTCGACGGCGGTGACGTGGCCGACGGTGATGTGCCCGGCGGTCAGCACCTTGCCGAAGACGTGCGCGAGGGGCAGCCACAGGTACTGCACGTCGTTCTCGTCGAGCAGCCCGATCGCCTCGATGGCGCGCGCCATGTACGCCCAGCAGTCCTGCGGCAGCCGGACGCCCTTGGGGCGGCCCGTGGTGCCGGAGGTGTAGATGAGGGTGGCGAGCTGGTCCTTGGTGATGGCGGCGACGGCGTCGGTGACGGCGGCCGGGTGCCGCTCCAGGTAGGCGGCGCCGCGCTTGATCAGCTCGTCGAGCGACAGCACCCAGCCGTCGCCGTCCGTGTCGGCCGCCCCGGCCGCGTCCATGACCACGACATGCGTCAGCTCGGGCAGCTCCGCGCGGCGCTCGCGGGCCTTGGCGAGCTGCGCCGCGTTCTCCGCGATCAGGACGCGGCTGCCGGAGTCGGCGAGGATGAACGCGGTCTCGTCGGCGTTGGTGCTCGGGTAGACGGTGGTGGTGGCCGCGCCCGCGCACAGGATGCCCAGGTCGGCGAGGATCCAGTCGACCGAGGTGTTGGACGAGATCGCCACCCGCTCCTCGGGCCGGATGCCGAGGTCCATCAGGCCGGCGGCGATGGCGTAGACCCGCTCGGCGGCGGCGCCCCAGGTGAGCGCCTGCCAGGTGTCGGGACCCTGGCCGCTCTCGGACGGGACGGGGAAGCGGTACGCCTCCGCGTCGGGGGTCGCCGTCACGCGCTCCAGAAAGAGCGTCGCCACGGAGGGCGGCCGATTCTCGATCAACGTCTGTGTGTCGGTCACGACAACCTCCGGGCCCGCGCCTGTGTTCTTAACTCACCAGTAACCTACGTCGGATCAGGGTAGAGGGCCGACGCCCGGCGCGTAAGAGGGGAAGGCCCGCCGGTTGCCCCGGATGCCCCGTTCGCCTCATCCCCTGCCGCTTCGGCCCCGGACCCCGCCCCTCACCTGCTTCTTCTACTTCTTCGCCTTCGACTCGCCCTCGGAGTCGGTCGACAGGACGGCGATGAACGCCTCCTGCGGCACCTCCACGTTGCCGACCATCTTCATCCGCTTCTTGCCTTCCTTCTGCTTCTCCAGCAGCTTGCGCTTACGCGAGATGTCACCGCCGTAGCACTTGGCCAGCACGTCCTTGCGGATGGCGCGGACGGTCTCGCGGGCGATCACGCGGGCTCCGATGGCGGCCTGGATCGGCACCTCGAAGTTCTGCCGCGGGATCAGCTCGCGCAGCTTGGCCACCAGCCGGACGCCGTACGCGTACGCCTTGTCCTTGTGGGTGATCGCGGAGAAGGCGTCCACCTTGTCGCCGTGCAGCAGGATGTCGACCTTGACCAGGTCGGCGCTCTGCTCGCCGGTGGGCTCGTAGTCGAGCGAGGCGTAGCCGCGGGTCTTGGACTTCAGGTTGTCGAAGAAGTCGAAGACGATCTCGGCCAGCGGCAGGGTGTAGCGGATCTCGACCCGGTCCTCGGAGAGGTAGTCCATGCCGAGCAGCGAGCCGCGCCGGTTCTGGCACAGCTCCATGATCGCGCCGATGAACTCGGTGGGCGCCAGCACCGTCGCCCTGACCACCGGCTCGTAGACCTCGGCGATCTTGCCCTCGGGGAACTCGCTGGGGTTGGTGACCGTGTGCTCGGTGCGGTCCTCCATGACGACGCGGTAGACCACGTTGGGCGCGGTCGCGATCAGGTCGAGGCCGAATTCGCGCTCCAGGCGCTCGCGGATCACGTCGAGGTGCAGCAGGCCGAGGAAGCCGACGCGGAAGCCGAAGCCGAGGGCGGCGGACGTCTCCGGCTCGTAGACCAGCGCCGCGTCGTTGAGCTGGAGCTTGTCCAGCGCCTCGCGCAGCTCGGGGTAGTCCGAGCCGTCCAGCGGGTAGAGGCCGGAGAACACCATGGGCTTGGGGTCCTTGTAGCCGCCCAGCGCCTCGGTCGCGCCGCGGTTCAAGGTGGTGATGGTGTCACCGACCTTGGACTGCCGTACGTCCTTCACACCCGTGATCAGATAGCCGACCTCGCCGACGCCGAGGCCGTCGTGCGGCTTCATCTCGGGCGACGAGACACCGATCTCCAGCAGTTCGTGGGTGGCGCCGGTGGACATCATCTTGATCCGCTCACGCTTGGTGAGCTGGCCGTCGATGACCCGGACGTAGGTGACCACGCCCCGGTAGGAGTCGTAGACCGAGTCGAAGATCATCGCGCGGGCGGGCGCGTCGGCGACGCCGACCGGCGGCGGCACGTCCTGGACCACCCGGTCGAGCAGCGCGTCCACGCCGACGCCGGTCTTCGCCGAGACCTTGAGCACATCGGAGGGGTCGCAGCCGATGAGGTTGGCCAGCTCCTCGGAGAACTTCTCCGGCTGGGCGGCCGGCAGGTCGATCTTGTTCAGCACGGGAACGATCGTCAGGTCGTTCTCCATCGCCAGGTAGAGGTTGGCGAGGGTCTGCGCCTCGATGCCCTGCGCCGCGTCGACCAGCAGGACCGTGCCCTCGCAGGCGGCCAGTGACCGCGAGACCTCGTAGGTGAAGTCGACGTGGCCCGGGGTGTCGATCATGTTCAGGATGTGCGTGCTGCCGGTGCCGTCGCCCGTGGTCGGCGCCCAGGGCAGCCGGACGGCCTGCGACTTGATCGTGATGCCCCGCTCGCGCTCGATGTCCATCCGGTCGAGGTACTGGGCGCGCATCTGGCGTGCGTCGACGACGCCGGTGAGCTGGAGCATCCGGTCGGCGAGGGTGGACTTGCCGTGGTCGATGTGCGCGATGATGCAGAAGTTGCGGATCAACGCCGGGTCGGTACGGCTCGGCTCCGGCACATGGGAAGGGGTCGCGGGCACGCAGGGTCCATTTTCTCGGGTCGGGCGGGCTGGTTGCTCGGGGCGAGCGGGGCTGGCGTAAGGGCTATCGTCCCATGGTTGCGGCACCGGCACCGGTTTGGGCCGTCCTGTGAACGGCTGGTAGCCTGGAGCACTGTGCCTCGTGCCCTCTAACCCGAGGCATCTGCTCGTTTCAGTACCAAGCGGCAAACCCCGAGCAGCACACCCCAAGCAGCAACCCAAGTATCAATCGAACCTGAGAAGGCTCTTTCGTGGCGAACATCAAGTCCCAGATCAAGCGGAACAAGACCAACGAGAAGGCGCGCCTGCGCAACAAGGCCGTCAAGTCCGAGCTGAAGACCGCGATCCGTCGCACCCGCGAGGCCGTGGCCGCCGGTGACGCCGAGAAGGCCACCGAGGCCGCTCGTCTCGCCGCCAAGAAGCTCGACAAGGCCGTCAGCAAGGGCGTCATCCACAAGAACCAGGCCGCCAACAAGAAGTCGGCGCTGGCTCAGTCGGTCTCCGCTCTCTGATCTCCGCTCTTTCGATTCATCGCGGGCAACCGGACCCAGCGGCCCCTCTACCGCCCGGACCCGCACTTCGCACCACCGCGGTCGCGCACGATCTGCGTTCGCCACGCGGGCGCGACCGCACCCAGTGAGAGCACTGACGTGAACCGCCCGTCCGGGAGTCCCGGACGGGCGGTTCTGTTGTACGAGGGCCGCTGTCGGAGGGGTGCTGTCGCTGCACGAGGGGCGCTGCACGAGGGCCGCGCGGTCCGGTCTCCGGTCAGGAGCGGGCGCGGGACGCCTGGGCGATGGTGACGACGGCCTTCTCCAGGGCGTAGGCGGGGTCGGCGCTGCCGCCCTTGACGGCGGCGTCGGCCTCGGCGACGGCCCGCAGGGCGGTCGAGACGCCGTCCGCGGACCAGCCGCGGATCTGCTGCCTGACCCGGTCGATCTTCCAGGGCGGCATGCCGAGGTCCCTGGCGAGCTGGCCGGGGTTGGCGCCGCGCGGCGCGGAGGCGAGCTTGCCGATGGCGCGGACGCCGGAGGCCAGCGCGAAGGTGATGCCGGGCAGCGGCTGGCCGACGGACAGAGCCCAGCGCAGCCGCTCCAGCGCCTCCGCGGTACGGCCGGTGACGGCGAGGTCGGCGACCTCGAAGCCGGTGGCCTCGGCGCGGCCGGTGTAGTAGCGGGCGACCACGGCCGCGTCGATGGTGCCTTCGATGTCGGCGACGAGCTGCGCGCAGGCGCTCGCCAGCTCCCGCAGGTCGCTGCCGATCGAGTCGACCAGGGCCTGGGTGGCCTCGGGCGTCGCGGAGCGGCCCAGCGTACGGAACTCGCCGCGCACGAACGCCAGCCGGTCCGCGGGCTTCGTCATCTTCGGGCAGGCCACCTCGCGCGCCCCGGCCTTGCGCGCCGCGTCCAGCAGCGCCTTGCCCTTGGCGCCGCCCGCGTGCAGCAGGACCAGCGTGATCTCCTCGACGGGCGCGGCCAGATACGCCTTGACGTCCTTGACCGTGTCCGCCGACAGGTCCTGCGCGTTGCGCACCACCACGACCTTGCGCTCGGCGAACAGCGACGGGCTGGTCAGCTCCGCCAGCGTGCCCGGCTGGAGCGCCTCGGGGGCCAGGTCCCGCACATCGGTGTCCGCGTCGGCCGCGCGGGCCGCCATGACGACCTCGCGCACGGCGCGGTCGAGCAGCAGGTCCTCCTGGCCCACGGCGAGCGTGAGCGGAGCGAGCGGGTCGTCTGAAGCAGTCTTCCTGGCCATCGCCGCCCAGCATCCCACGGGGGTCGGACATCGCCGCACCGCGTCGGGGACACTGGTGCGGTGAGCGACGTACGACATGTGCTGGTGCTGCCCGACCGCGACGCCGCGGAGGAGGTCGCCGAGCTGCTGACCGCGCGCTTCGCCCTGCGCGAGGAGCCGCACCTGGTCCGGGACGCCCTCGCGGGCGAGGACGACGCCGAGGACGCCCAGTGGCTGGTGGTCGTCGAGGACAGCGACGCCCGTCTCGACACGTCGGCGCTGGACGCGCTGGCCGCGCAGTTCGAGGGCTGGCTGGAGTAGCGGGGCGGGGTACGCGGGGCGGCCTGCGCGGGGCGGCGTGCGCGGGCCTACGTCGCTGCCGCCGCCTTCCGATCCGCCGCCGCTTCCGTCTCCGCTTGCGCTTCCGCCGCCGGGTCGGGCTCCTCGTCGGGGAGTTCGCGTATGCGCGGTATCGGCGAGGGCAGCAGCCACAGCACGCTGAGCAGGCCGCCGACGGTGGCGATCCACAGCGTCGGGCGCAGTCCGATCGCGCTGCCGAGGGTGCCGCCGACGAGCGCGCCGAGCGGGCGGACACCGTAGTTGACGGTGCGGAAGGCGCCGCTGACCCGTGAGCGCAGGGCGTCGGGTATGACGGCGCTCTGCAAGGAGCCGCTGGCGATGTCGAGCAGCATCAGGCCGAAGCCGGAGGCGAATTCAGCGGCGAAGAAGGCGGCGAGCAGCATCGGTGTCGGCCCGGTCGCCAACGGGATCAGGATCAGCGGCGCGGGGAACCCTATGAATCCCAGGACCAGGGTCGGCCCGACCCCGATCGACCGGGCGATCCGTCCGGTGAGCACCGCGCCGATCACGCTGCCGACCGCACCGGCCCCGATGGCCATGCCCAACAGCCCCGCGTTCAGGCCGAGCTGTTCGACGGCGTAGAGGATCACCAGGGTGTGGAAGACGAAGTTGAAGAAGTTCACTGTCGCAGCCGCCGCCGCGAGCGGGCGCAGCACGCGGGAGCGGACGATGAAGCGCAGCCCCGCCGTGAAGTGCCCTTTGCGCGGCGGCGCGGCCGGTGGTTCCACCGGGTCTATCCGCGCGAGCAGCACGGCCGAGACCAGATACGAGCAGGCGTCGGCGAGCAGCGCGAGCGGTGCGGCGAGCACCTGCACGAGCAGGCCGCCGACACTGGGGCCCGCCACGAACGAGAAGGCCCGGCTGCCGCTGGTCAGCGAATTGCCCCGCACATACTCCTCGGGGCGCACCAGCGACACGAACAGCGTGGCGTTGCAGACGTCGAAGACGACGGCGAGCGTGCCGACGGCGAAGGCGACCGCGTAGAGCTGCGCCAGGGTGAGCACCCCGAGGGCGTAACCCACCGGGAGCGAGACCATCAGGGCCGCCCTCAGCAGGTCGACGGCGATCATGGTCTGCCTGCGGCGACCGCGTCGGTCGGCCCAGGCCCCGGCCGGGAGCGAGAACAGCAGCGCAGGCAGCAGACCCGCCATCGACAGCCAGCCCATCTGAGCCGCGTCGGCGTGCAGCACGAGGACGGCGGCGAGCGGAATGGCCAAAAAGGTGATCTGGTCACCGAGCAGCGAGACGGTCTGGCCCGTCCAGTACCGCCGGAAGGGGCGCTGCCTGAGCAGTTCCGGCACCACGGCGCTCACCTCTCCTCGGGGTCGGGTTCCGGAGGGCGGCCGTCCTCGGGGTGCTCGGGGTGCTCGGGGTCGACGTAGCCAATCTGGAGGTAGGGCACCCGCCGGGCGCCCTCGGGGCGGCGGGCCGGGTCGTTGATCCGCTCGGCGTACCGGGCCAGGAGCGCGTCGATCTCCTCGCCGAGCGCGGTCAGTTCGTCGGGCGTCACATACAGGGACGTGTCCGTGAAGCGCTCGGCCTCCTGCCATTTCCGGGGCAGTGCGCCGCGCGTCTCGATGGCCCGCGTCATCCGGTGGAAGTAGTTCTCGGCGACGGCTACCGTCAGCGCCTCGGCCGCCGACGCGACCGCCGTGTCCTCGGAGTAGCCGGGCCAACTCGTGAACTCGGCCGTCGCCCGCCACGGCTTCTCCCGCCCGGGTCCTGGCGGTGCCTCCTCCACCAGGCCGTATTTGGCGAGTATCCGCAGGTGGTACGAGCAACTGGCGACGGATTCGCCGGTCAGCTCCGCCGCCCGCGTCGCCGTGAACGGCCCCTCGCGGCGGAGCAGCCCGACGAGCGACATCCGCGTGGGGTGCGCGTAGGCGCGCAGGGCGCGCGGGTCGGTGAGCTGGACCTTGGACTCCATCGGCTTGTCCTCCATGTATCTAAAGCTATCTTTAGAAAGCTTCCCTTACAAGCACTCCTTTACAAAGAATCCTTTACATCCCTGCCCCCTTCCCGGCCACGGTCGTCCGCAGCTCCCCCCGCCCGTCCTCGGCCACCGCGATCGACCCGTCGGTGTCCGTCCGCAGCACCACCGCCCCCAGCGCCCGCAGCGCCGCGACCGTCCGGGCCGCCGGATGACCGTAGGGGTTGTCCGCGCCGACCGAGATCACCGCGAGCCGCGGCCGCACCCGGTCGAACAGCTCCTTGTCCTGATACGCCGAACCGTGGTGCGCCACCTTCAGGACATCGACCCGCGGCAGATCCGGCGCCTGCGCCAACAGCCGCTCCTGCGCGGCCGGTTCCAGGTCGCCCATCAGCAGCAGCGTCAGACCGCCGGTGCGGACCAGCAGCGCCACACTGGCGTCGTTCGGCCCGTTGTCGGGCAGCGCCGCCGCACTGGGCGGCGGCCACAGCACCCGCCACTCCAGCGGGCCGAGACCGCGCCGCTCCCCCGCCGCCGCGAGCACCATCGGCACCCCGGCCGCCGCCGCTTCCCACCGTACGGCCCCGGCCTGCCGCGGCGGCTCGCCCAGCACCGTCGTCTCGATCGCGCCCACCCTGCGGCCCCGCAGCACCCCCGGCAGACCGTCCACGTGGTCGGCGTGGAAGTGCGTCAGGATCAGCAGCGGCACGGAGGTGACGCGCAGGTCGCGCAGGCAGCGGTCGACCTTGTCCGGCTCCGGCCCCGCGTCCACCACGACCGCCGCTCCCGGACCCGCCGACAGCGCCAGGGCGTCGCCCTGCCCGACGTCGCACATCGCGAACCGCCAGCCGCCCGGCGGCCAGCCCGCCACGAACCTCGGCAGCTCCACCGGCCGCACCAGCGCGAGCAGCAGCAGGAACGCGCATACCACGCACAGCCACGGCCTGCGCCGCAGCACCCGGCCGCCGACCACGACGGCCGCCGTCAGCACCGCCAGCAGCGCCGCGCCCGCCCAGCCGCCCGGCCAGGCGACCTCGGCGCCCGGCAGCGCCGCGCCGTGCCGGGCCACCGCCGCGATCCAGCCGGTCGGCCAGCCCGCGAGCCACGCCAGCGCGCGGGCGGCGGGCAACGCGACCGGGGCGAGCGCCAGTGCCCCGAACCCGAGGACCGTGGCCGGACCCACCGCCGGTTCCGCCAGCAGATTGCACGGCACCGCGACCAGGCTGAGGCGAGCCGACAGCAGCACGATCACCGGGCCGCACACCGCCTGCGCGGCCCCCGCCGCCGCCAGCGCCTCCGCCAGCCTCGGCGGCACCCCCCTGGCCCGTAACGCCTCGCTCCAGCGGGGCGCCAGCGTCAACAGCGCGCCCGTGGCGAGCACCGACAGCGCGAAGCCGTAGGAGCGGGCCAGCTCCGGCTCGTACAGCACCAGCAGCAGCACCGCCGCGGCCAGCGCCGGGAGCAGGGACCGGCGGCGGCCGGTGCCGATGGCCAGCAGCGTGATCAGCCCGCAGGCGGCGGCCCGCAACACGCTCGGGTCCGGGCGGCAGACCAGCACGAATCCGAGCGTCAGGCCCGTGCCGAGCAGCGCCGTCAGCCGGAGCGGCAGCCCCAAGGAGGCGGCCAGGCCGCGTCGTTCGGCCCTGATCGCCACACCCGGCGGTCCGATCAGCAGGATCAGGACGATCGTGAGGTTGCCTCCGGAGACGGCCGTGAGGTGGGTGAGGTCGGTGGCCCGGAAGGCGGCCTTCAGGTCGGGTGTGAGGCCCGTGGTGTCGCCCACGACCAGCCCCGGCAGCAGCGCTCGGGCGTCCGCGGGCAGTGGGCGGCTCGCCTCCCGCAGGCCCGCGCGGAGTCGGCCCGCGACGCGCTGCGGCAGGCTCGGCGGTGCCAGGACGCGCGGCGGTCCCTGCGCCTTGAGCAGGGCGGCGGCCCTGTCCCCCGGCCGGTCCGCCGGGGCCAGCCGGGCCGTGACCGCGATCGTCGTGGACGGCAGCAGCTTCAGCCACCGCCCGATGTCCCCCTCGGCCAGCACCACCACCGGCGTCCGGACGCGCGTGCCGCCGACCCGTAACGCCTCTCCCCCGACGACGGCCGTCCGTGGCGCCTGTGCGGCTCCCCGGACCCGTGGGCGGGCCTCCGTCGGGTCGCCTGTCACCCGCAGCTCGACCTCCGCCACCGCCCCGCGCTCGGCCATCCCCGCCACCGGCCCCCGATACCGGTCCGCCTCCCCGAGCACGGCCGCGCCCGCCCCCACCGCCCCGCACAGCACCACCACCGCCAGCGCCGCCCCCAACTCCCGCCGTCCGCCGCCCCTCACGCCTGCCGCCACCAACAGCGCCGCGCCCGCGAGGAGCGCCGCCAGCACCACCCCGGTCCCGACGCGCGTCCCCAGCCCCGGCCCGACCGCCGCCCCGCCCCACGCCGCGACCGCGGGGCACACCAACCGCCAGTCCGGCGGCCCCTCCTGCCGTGGGTTCGCGGCCCCGAGCCGCGAAGCCGCCGCCGCGTGCACAGCGGCCCGCTCGCTCGCCGCGGGTCCAGCGCCCTCCGGGTCGTCGCTGCCGGGCACGGGCCGGGTCATGGGTGGACCAGGGGCTTGAGGGTGGTGAATTTGCGGTCACCGATGCCGGGGACTTGGCGCAGTTGGTCGACGGAGGTGAAGGAGCCGTGCTGGGTGCGGAAGTCGAGGATGTGCTGGGCGAGGACGGGGCCGACGCCGGGCAGGGCGTCGAGTTGGGCGGCGGTGGCGGAGTTGAGGCTGACCGGGGAGGCGGGGGCGGCGGCTGCGGGGTCGCCGGGATCGGCCGGGGCACCGGGGGCCGGGGCGATGCCGACCAGGATCTGTTCGCCGTCGGTGAGGGGGCGGGCGAGGTTGAGGGTGCTGGTGTCCGTGCCGGGGAGGGCGCCGCCGGCGGCAGAGAGGGCGTCGGCGACGCGCGAGCCGGAAGGAAGCCGCCGTAGCCCCGGCTTGGCGACCTTGCCCGCGATGTCCACGGTGAGTTTCGGCGCGGGGGTGGTCGTGGCCGCCGACGCCATGGCCGAGGCGCCCACGGCCGTTAGCGGCCTCCCCGACGACGACAGCGGCGGCGGCACCGCGATCGTCCGGGGGCGGCCCGCCACGAAGTGCTGCACCGCGAGGCCACCCGCGATGACCAGTACGGCCACCAACGCCAGCACCGTCTTGAACTCCAGCCCGCAGCGGACGAAGAGCCAGGTGCGCAGGCGTCGTACCGGACCGGTCGGTTCCTCGGCCACCGCGGGCCGCTCAGACAGAGGCAGCGGCAGCGGCAGCGGCTCAGGCGAGGGCTTGGCCGAGAGCGCAGGCGTGGACTCAGGCGAGGGCTCAGGCGTGGACTCAGGCGTGGACTCAGGCGACGGCCCCGACCGTTCCGGTGGTTCCGACCGCGCCCCCGGCGGCCCTTCCCGCGCGCCGCGCTCCACCGCCGTACCGAACAGCGCGGCGGCGCGTTCGCGCACCTCGGCCGGGTCGGGGCCGGACTTTCGTTGCGGACGGATGGCGGTGCGGATCGGTTCCAGAGAGTTCATGGGTCCGATGCTGGACCCGATCACCGCCGAAAGATGATCTTGGTCTGAATCTGTGGACAACTCGGCGATTGTGGATAACTCCGTCACCCGTGAGGGTGATTCAGACCCCCGGCCGACGGCCCCGCCGACCGCTCACACCGCGCGCATCGCGCAGGCCGCGCACCTCGCAGGCCGCGCACACCGCTCACACCGCTCACACCGCGCAGGTCGCCCACGCCGCCGAAGCCCCATGCCCCCAACGGGCCCCCACCCCGCTCAGTGCGGCGAGATGACGACCCCGAGCAGCCCCGGCCCGGTGTGCGCGCCGATCACCGCGCCCACCTCGCTGACCACCAGGTCGTCGAGGCCCGGCACCCGCTCCCGCAGCCGGTCCGCGAGGGCCGCCGCGCGGTCGGCGGAGGCGAGGTGGTGGACGGCGAGGGTCACCCGGCGGGTGCCCGCCTGCTCGACGACGATCTCCTCCAGCCGGGTGATCGCCTTGGAGGCCGTCCTGACCTTCTCCATCAGCTCGATCCGGCCGTCGACGAGGCGCAGCAGCGGCTTCACGGCGAGAGCGGAACCGAACAGCGCCTGGGCGGCGCCGATCCGGCCGCCCCGGCGCAGATAGTCGAGCGTGTCGACGTAGAAGTACGCGGAGGTGGCGTCGGCCCGCTTCTCGGCGGCGGCGACGATGTCGTCCGGGGTGCCGCCCGCTTCCGCCGTCTCGGCCGCCGCGAGGACGGTGAAGCCGAGCGCCATCGCGACCATTCCGGTGTCGACCACCCGCACCGGTACCGCCGCCTCCTTCGCCGCGAGCAGCGCCGCGTCGTAGGTGCCGGAGAACTCGCCGGACAGGTGGAGCGAGACGATCGCCTCCGCGCCCGCGTCGGCGACGGCCTCATAGACGGCGGCGAATTCGGCCGGGGACGGGCGGGAGGTGGTGACCGGATGGCGCCGCTGGAGGGCTCGTGCCACGGCGGGGGCGGAGATTTCGGTGCCCTCTTCGAGGGCTTCGTCGCCGATGACCACGGTGAGCGGCACGACGGAGATGTTGTGCCGGCGCACGGCCTCGGGGTGGAGGTAGGCCGTGGAATCCGTGACGATGGCGACATGCGGGGACATGACGGGGAGGTTACCGGTGCGCAGGTCGGGGCGGTACTCGGGCCCTCGCTGCCGGGCGGGCCGGTCTCCCCCGGCTGCCGCCGGGAAGTGCCCCACAAACGCCTGACGGGCTGATGGTTCGCTTCTGGCGCCCCGCCCCAGCCCCGGGGCCCGCCCGCACACGCCGGACGGGCTGACACGTCGCCTCTGGCACCCCGCCAGGCTCGGGCTTCGGCCGCACACGCCGAACGGGCCGCATTCGGCTTCTGGCGGCCCGCCAAAGGCTCACCCCTGGCGGCCCTCCGAGGGCTCACGCCTGGCGGCCCTCCGAGGGCTCACGCCTGCCACAACCGCCAACGGCTCACCCCTCACACCCCGCCAGGCTCACCCCTCGCACCCCGCCAAAGGGCCTACTCCGCAGTCGGGCTCAGCTTCGGCGGAGCCGCCGGCTCCCAGTGGCGGAGGGCGGCCGATTCGATGTCGATCTGGTGGCGGAGGGCGGTGAGGTCGTCGGAGGCGAACTGGTGGGCGCGGTCCTGGGCGGCCCAGCGCAGGGAGTCCGCGGAGTGGGTGATGCGGTGGGCGCGGGTGGAGAGGTCGGGGAGGAGCGCGGCGAGGCGGGCGCGGTCGGGCTCGCGCTCCAGGAGGGCCAGCTCGCGGTCGAGGGTGCGGGCGTGGTCGTTGAGGCGGGCCATGAGACCGGCGGCCTCCGTCAGCGACGGGTCGTGTTCGAGGGCGCGGAAGGTGCTGTCGATGGCGGTGCGCAGGTCGAGACGGAGCTGCGCGACCTGGCCCGCGGGGCCGGTGGTGGTGTAGCGGCGGGCCTTGAGCTGGGTGTCCTCGATGGCGCGGCGCGCCTGGGCCGAGGCGCGGGCGACACCGCGGCGCGCGGCGCGCACGGTCTTGACGGTGGCCACGACCCCGAGCGTGACGAAGGCGAGGAAGAGCACCAGGACGACGAAGCCTGCGATTTCCACGGGCGCTCTCCTCCAACCTCGAACGGCGGACACTCCACCATCCACCGTAGACGTCTCCACCGTAAACGGGAGGGGCAGGCCGCGGGATCCGGCCGATCCCCCAACCTGCCCCTTAAGGGTCGCGCTCCGCGAGGCGGCGCCCCTGCGAAGAAGCCGCGGCCTCACACCACGATGTTGACCAGCTTCGGCGCCCGCACGATCACCTTGCGCACCGCCGCACCGCCCAGCGCCGCGACGACGGCCGGGTCGGCCAGCGCCCGGGCCTCCAGCTCGGTGTCGGAAATGGTCGGAGGAACCTCCAACCGTGCCCTGACCTTGCCCTTGATCTGGACGACGCACACGACGGCCTCGTCCTGCGCCAGGGCGGGGTCGGCGACCGGGAAGGGCTCGTGCACCAGGGAGGAGGTGTGGCCCAGCCTGCTCCACAGCTCCTCGGCGATGTGCGGCGCCAGGGGCGCGATCAGCAGCACCAGGGGCTCGGCGATGGCGCGCGGCACGGGGCCGCCCGTCTTCGTCAGGTGGTTGTTCAGTTCGGTGATCTTGGCGATGGCGGTGTTGAAGCGCAGGCCCGCCATGTCGCCGGTGACACCGTCGATCGCCTTGTGCAGCGCGCGCAGCGTGGCCTCGTCGGGCTCGGCCTCGGAGACGGTCACCGCGCCGGTGGCCTCGTCCACGACATTGCGCCACAGGCGCTGCAACAGCCGGTACTGGCCGACGACCGCGCGGGTGTCCCAGGGGCGGGAGACGTCCAGCGGGCCCATCGCCATCTCGTACAGGCGCAGGGTGTCGGCGCCGTATTCGGCGCAGATCTCGTCGGGCGTCACGGCGTTCTTCAGGGACTTGCCCATCTTGCCCAGCACACGGCTGACGGGCTCGCCCTGGTAGAACCAGCCGCCGTCCCGCTCCTCGACCTCGACAGCGGGCACCGCGATGCCGCGCGCGTCACGGTAGACGAACGCCTGGATCATGCCCTGGTTGAACAGCCGGTGGAACGGCTCCACGGACGAGACGTGGCCCAGGTCGTGCAGCACCTTGTGCCAGAAACGGGCGTACAGCAGGTGCAGCACCGCGTGCTCGGCGCCGCCGACGTACAGGTCGACGCCGCCCGCGGGCTGCCCCTCGCGCGGGCCCATCCAGTACTGCTCGATGGCCGGGTCGACCAGCCGCTCGCTGTTGTGCGGGTCCAGGTAGCGCAGCTCGTACCAGCAGGAACCGGCCCAGTTGGGCATGGTGTTGGTCTCGCGGCGGTACGTGCGGACGCCGTCGCCCAGGTCCAGCTCGACCGTCACCCAGTCCTCGTTGCGCGACAGCGGCGGCTCCGGGGAGGTGTCCGCGTCGTCGGGGTCGAAGGTGCGGGGGCTGTAGTCGTCGACCTCGGGCAGGGCGACGGGCAGCATCGAGTCGGGCAGCGCGTGCACGACGCCGTCCTCGTCGTAGACGACGGGGAAGGGCTCGCCCCAGTAGCGCTGACGGCTGAACAGCCAGTCGCGCAGCCGGTAGTTGACGGTGCCCTCGCCGATGCCGCGCTCGGCCAGCCAGGCGGTGATCACGGCCTTCGCCTCGACCACGCCCAGGCCGTCCAGGGACACCCCGGACCCGGCCGAGTTGACGATCGTCGCGTCGTACGACCCGAAGGCGTCGTCCCACTGGGCAGGGTCGGTGCCGCGGCCGTCGGTGGGGGCCACGACACAGCGCATCGGCAGTTCGAAGGCGCGGGCGAAGGCGAAGTCGCGGGCGTCGTGGGCGGGCACGGCCATGATGGCGCCGGTGCCGTAGCCCATCAGCACGTAGTCCGCGATGAAGACGGGGACATTTTCACCGCTGACGGGGTTTACGGCGAAGGCGCCGGTAAAGACGCCGGTCTTCTCCTTGGCGTCGGCCTGCCGCTCCACGTCGGACTTCGAGGAGGCGAATTTGCGGTAGGCGGCGACGGCCTCCGCGGGCGTGGCGTGGCCGCCGGTCCACACCTGGTGGGTGCCCTCGGGCCAGGCGTCGGGGACGATCGCGTCCACCAGGTCGTGCTCGGGGGCCAGCACCATATAGGTGGCGCCGAACAGCGTGTCCTGACGGGTGGTGAAGACCGTGATCGGGCGGTCGGCGCCGGCCACGGGGAAGTCGACGCGCGCGCCTTCGCTGCGCCCGATCCAGTTGCGCTGCTGCTGCTTGATGGCCTCGGGCCAGTCCAGCAGGTCCAGGTCGTCCAGCAGCCGGTCGGCGTACGCGGTGATGCGCATCATCCACTGGCGCAGATTGGCCTTGAAGACGGGGAAGTTGCCGCGCTCGGAACGGCCGTCGGCGGTGACCTCCTCATTGGCCAGCACGGTGCCCAGTCCGGGGCACCAGTTGACCGGCGACTGGGCGACGTACGCCAGCCGGTGGCCGTCCAGGACACCGGCGCGCTCGGCGACGGTCAGCTCCGCCCACGCGCGGCCGTCGGGGGTCGCGCGGACGCCGCCCTCGTACTGCTCGACCAGCTCGCTGATCGGGCGGGCGCGGGCGGCCTCCTCGTCGTACCAGGAGTTGAAGATCCGCAGGAAGATCCACTGGGTCCAGCGGTAGTACTCGGGGTCGATCGTGGCGAAGGAGCGGCGCTTGTCGTGGCCCAGGCCCAGCCGCCGCAGTTGCGCCGTCATCGTGACGATGTTGGCCTCGGTGGTGACCCGCGGGTGGGTGCCGGTCTGTACGGCGTACTGCTCGGCGGGCAGGCCGAAGGCGTCGAAGCCCAGGGTGTGCAGCACATTGTGGCCGGTCATCCGCTGGTGGCGGGCGTAGACGTCGGTCGCGATGTAGCCCAGCGGGTGGCCGACGTGCAGTCCCGCACCCGAGGGGTACGGGAACATGTCCATGATGAATTTCTTGGGGCGCGCGGCCGTCTCGGGGTCGCCGTCCAGGTCGCCGCTGGGGTTCGGCGCCTCGTAGGTGCCGTGGGCCTGCCAGAAGTCCTGCCAGCGGCCCTCGATGTCCGCGGCCAGTTCGGCCGTGTAGCGGTGGGGCGCAGCCGTCTCGGCGGCCGGGGTGATCTCGCTCATCGTCCTCGGTACTCCATCGATGTCTTGACGGCTGCGGCCCGGAAGCCTGCTGCCCGTCGCTGCCTGCGGAAACAAAAAAGCCCCTCGCGCAGGAGGGGTGCCGCACTGACGGGGTTCTCGGTCAGCGCGGCTCGCTAAGCAGGAGGCTCACAGCTCGCATGGCATCAGGTTACCGCAGCGGGGGCGGGGCCCGCACCGAGGATCGCTCCCCGGTACGGGCCCCGCTTCACCGCGTCCGAAACGCTTCCGAAGCGCGTCCGCACGCCTCGGATCCGCGCCGGATCGGCGTAGAACCATGTCCGAAACGCGGAGGCGCGTCGGACCAGAACCGCGTCACACCGTTCTCAGAACCGCGTCACACCGTTCAGTGCTTGCCGTTCTTCTTCGGCGGCAGGTACGACTTCACGTAGTCGGCACCCGGGGTGCCGACGCCGGTGACATCGTCGTAGCCGACCGTGGCGTGCAGCGACGCGTCCGCACCGAGGGTACGGAGCGAGGTGATCGTGCCGTCCGAGGCGTCGAAGGCGTTCGCGAAGTCGACACGCACGACGGCGAGACCCTGGCCCTGGCCCAGCGGGTGGTCGGTCACGTCGTGGTACGCGGACGTGCCGTACTTGTTGTAGATGAGCGGGTTGGCGAAGCCGATCGCGATGCCGTTACGGGCCTGCTGCGACAGCGCCTGGACGCCCGCGATCACCGGCGCGGCGAGCGAGGTGCCGCCGATCCGGTACTCGCTGTACTGGAGCGACCCGTCGGGGAAGGTCTGGGTCTGACCGACGAGGAAGCCGGTGTTCGGGTCGGCGACCGCGGCGATGTCGGGCTCGACACGCTGCTTGACGGTGCCGCCGTTGGCGAGCGCCAGCGAGTCGGGGACGACGCCGCGCTGGTAGTACGGCTGCGCGTACAGCTTGCTGGTGCCGCCGCCCGCGCCCGAGGTGTACGGGCCGGGGAAGCCCACCCAGGACTTGCCGTCGGCCGACAGCGGGGCGCGCTCGGTGCCCCAGCCGGTCTCCCACTTGTACTTGTCGTTCTTGCCGACCGCCAGCGAGGTGCCGCCGACGGAGGTGGCCCAGTCGGAGTTTCCGGGGGTGTCGGCCTGCTTCACACCGGTGGAGGCGACGTTGTCGCCGTTGTCACCGGAGGAGAAGTAGAAGCCGATGCCCTCGACAGCGCCCTGCTGGAAGACCTGGTCGTAGGCCGCGGCCACGTCCGGGGTCTCGTTGGCCTCGACGTCGCCCCACGAGTTGGAGACGATGTCGGCCAGGTGGCCGTCCACGACCTTGTTGAGCGTGTCGAGGAAGTCGTCGTCGTAGCAGGAGGCCGCGCCGAGGTAGACGATGTTCGCGTCGGGGGCGACCGCGTGCACGGCCTCGACGTCGAGCGTCTCCTCGCCGTACCAGCCGGACGCGCCGCACTCGTCGGTGTTGGTGAACTCGCTCGGCAGGACCTGCGAGAGCTGGCCCTTCTTGTACTTCTGGTCGCCGTTGCGCTTGGCGTACTGCGAGGCGTCGGCGGCGATGGTCGGCGAGGCGTACGCGTCGGTGATGGCCACCGTCACGCCCTTGCCGGTGTACTTGCCGGCGCCGTACGCGGCACGGAGCTGCTCACCGGTGTAGCCCTTGATCGCGTAAGGCGCCTTGGTGCCGTACGCGTTGGGGAGCTTGTTGTTGGTGTTCGAGCCGAAGTACGTGGAGAAGGGTCCGGCGTTCTTGAAGACCGCGTCCGGAGGCGGCAGCGTGTCGTCGTGGCTGGACTTCTTGGGTGCGTTGTCCAGGCCGGTGACGGTCAGCACCGCGCCCTTGAGCGAGGCGGGCGCGGACGCCGTGGTCGCCGGGGCGTGGTAAGTGTGGCCCGCCTTGGAGTAGTTGTGGAGCTGGGTGCCGAAAGCCTTCTCCGCGGCGGCCACGTCACCGGTCACGGCGATGTAGTGCTGGGAGGTCGCGGTCACCTTCAGGCCGGAGGACTTCAGCCAGTCGGTGACCTCGGCTATCTGGGCCTTCGTCGCACCGTAGCGCGACTGGGTCTGCGCGGTGGTCAGATAGTGACCGTAGTCAGCCGAGTTCGGATCCGAGACGGACTTGGCGTAGGCCGCGAGGCCCTTCGCGTCCCGTCCGGCCAGATAGACGCGGACGGACACCTTGCCGGTGTTCGCGGTCGCGCCCTTGTCTGCCTGGGTGGTGGCCCACTGCGGCTTGGTGCCGGAGAGGAGTTGGCGTCCGCTGGGCTGGTCGGCCGTGGCGGACTGGGTGCCAAGCGCGAGCGCGCCGGCGACCAGGGGCAGCGCGGCGGCCGCCACCAGTCCCACACGCGTTCTCTTGCGCTCAAATCTCATGAAACCCCCATGCGAAGCGAGTTGTCGCGAAGTGCGGTGTCGCCGCTATCCGTACGGCTCGTACCGCAGAGCGACACTCTTTCGCTGATCGGTTCATGTCAGGGGCATGGTTTTCCCAAGAGCGGGTCAAGGAACGGTAGCCACCGCCCGTCGTGCGTATGGCCGTTCAGGTCCCGTGCCCGATCGGGCGCGGGGCCCGTCGGGGCCGCCCGCCCGGTCAGGCGGGGTGCTCGTCCAGCTTCTGGAACAGCCGGTGGAAGCGCAAGGTCGATCCCGCGGGAACGTCGGGAAGTTCACGCGACCGCAATCGCCAGGCGGCCACGACCGCGGCCGTCAACTCCGTACGGCAGGTGTCGCGGTCCATCTCCGGCACGCCCTGACTCTTGGCGTAGGAGCGGTACATGACCATGTCCCGCTCGGTACGCGGGCTGACCGGCCAGCCGCGCAGCAGCGTCTCGACCGCGCGCACCCCGCGCGCGAACCGCTCGTCCACGGTGCGCGCGGCCAGCGCCTTGAACCCCGGTACGAAACCGGCCATCCGCCACTCGACGTCCCGCTCGTCGCGCAGCGGATCGGCCCACGCCAGATCGGCCAGCGACACCGCGGTGAGCCAGCAGGCGATCTCGGGACGGCCGGACTTGCCCTCCGCGATCGACCACTCGTAGAAGAACCGCCGGGCCGCCTCACGGGAGTTGACCATCGTACGGATCCGGCCGACATGCTCCTGCGCGACCGCCGTCAGCTCGTCGTTCATGGCGTTGTGCCGCAGCACCACGACGAGGTTGACCACCCGGCGCAGGTCGTCGGGCTCCTCCTCCACGGCCGCGCGGGCGGAGCCGATCGCGTACTCGGGCGAGCTGCTCAGCTTCTGCGACATGTACCGGAACTCCTTGGCGTCCAGGCCGCTTCCGGGCCGGGTCGCCACGCGGATGCCGACGCGGGTCAGGCGCGCGTAGATGTCCTTCATGTCGACGCCGAGGCTGCGGGCGACGCGCAGCGCCGACTCGGCGACCGCGCGGTGCCTGACGAGCAGCCGGTCGCCCGCGCGGGCCGCCGCCGCCTCCTCGCCGAGCGGGATGACGATCTCCTCCTCGACCCGGCTCACGTCGATGTTGAGCGCCTCGGCGAGCAGCCGCGGCGACATCTCCCGCACATTGATGCCGTGCAGGGCGGCGATCATGAAGAAGGCGTACGCGAGCGTGCGGCCGTTGCTCAACGGGTAGTGGACCAGGCGTCCGAGCATCTGCTGCACATGGCCGTCCAGCCGGTCGCCGACGCGGACCCGGAGCATGCCGCCGAGCAGCGCGCCGTCCTCCAGGCTGGCCTCCTCGCCGCGGACCGCCGCGAGCAGCGCCGCCACGCGGTCCTCGACCTGGTTGTACGAGGCGAGCTGGCCGAGCGCCTGCGACCGCGTCCACGCCTCGACGATCTCCCGCGCGTCCACGCCGTCCTTGCCGAGGCCGCGCAGGGCGATCCGCTTCGGCGTGACGTTCAGCGTGTTCCACGGCAGCGAGTCGGCCCTGACGGCCCGCCAGTCGGTGTCCCGCGCGGCCAGCAGGAAGTGCAGGTCCGAGCGGCCCTCAAGCCGCCGCAGGACGTCGAAGCAGCCGGTCGCGATCTTCTCCGCGTCGTCCGAGACGAAGAGCGTGTTGCGGTCCGGGTCCAGCTCCGCGATCCACTTCAGGTCCAGGGTGTCGCCGGAGTCCCGCCAGTACACCCGCCAGTCCTCGTGGCTGCTCGCGAGATCGACGGCGACCTGCCGGATCAGCGTCGACTTGCCCTCGCCGCTGGGGCCCACCACCAGGTGCACGGTGCTCGCCGAGCCGCGCTCGTACAGCAGATTCCCGGTGATACGCGAGACCGCCTCGCGGCGCGGCACGTCCGCCAGCACCGTCTCCCAGGTCGGCAGGGCACCGTCGAAGTAGCGGACCAGACTCTCCCGCGAGGCCTCGCGCCGACCGGCGAGGAACTCACGGTCGATCAACTGCCAGTCCAGCTGGTCCAAGAGGTCTCTCCCCCGTCGCTTCCGCCCTGTGCGCCCAGGGTAGTTGACCAGCCGTCAGGCCGGTCGGGTGACGGATTCCGCGGCCGGCCAGAGCAGACCGGGCCCGCGGCCGGTCCGAAGCCGCGCCCCGCGGGGGCCGCAGAAGCCGGCCGCCGCGCAACGGAAAAGAGCGAGATCCGTCCGCCATCTGCGGACAGGTCTCGCTCTCTCACTCGTGGAGCTACGGGGAATTGAACCCCGGACCTCTTGCATGCCATGCAAGCGCTCTACCAACTGAGCTACAGCCCCGCGTGGTGTCGGGCGGTGGGCCCGGCGACTCGGGATACATTACACGGCCGCGGGCCGGGACCGCCAACTCGTTTCCGGCCGGTGGCGGGCCTCCGACCTCGGAGTTCTGTGACGGCGGGAGGAGCGTGGTGGCGTGGGCGCGGTACGGCGGCGGGCGGCGGTGACCGCGGCCGGGGTCGGCTGCCTCGCGTCCTTCGCCGGATTCTGGACGGCGCAGCGCGGCGCGCACGTGTCGATGATCGACCTCATGGTGTACCGGGCCGAGGGCCTGACGGTACGCGGCGGCGGTGACCTGTACGCGATGCGGGCGACGTACGCGCGGCTGCCGACGACGTATCCGCCGTTCGCCGCGCTGCTGTTCGTGCCGCTGACGTGGCTGCGGCCCGGAGCGATGCGGACGGCGGCGACGGCCGGGAATCTGCTGCTGCTGGTGGCGCTGGTCGCGCTGTCGCTGCGGCTGGCCGGCCGTCCGGTACGCGCGCCGCGGGCCGCGGTGGTGCTCGCCGTGGCCGCGGCGGCGGTGTGGTGCGAGCCGGTGTGGACGACCCTGCGCTACGGGCAGGTCAATCTGCTGCTCGCGGTGCTGGTGCTGTGGGACCTGACCCGCCCTGCCGCGCACCGCTGGGCGGGGGCCGGGATCGGGATCGCCGCCGGGATCAAGCTGACGCCCGCGCTCTTCGCCGTCTTCCTGGCCGTGGCGGGGGCGGCGGCGCTGCGCCGGGAGGGAAGCGGCGCGCCCTATGTGCGGCGCGCGCTGGTGGCGGGCGGCACCTTCGCCGGTACGGTCGCGGTCGCGGCGCTCGCGCTGCCGTACGACTCGCGGCGGTTCTGGACGGGGGTGGTGCTCGCGCCGGACCGGGTCGGCTTCGGCGAGGACACCGCCAATCAGTCGCTGCGCGGGGTGGTCGCCCGGTTCCAGCACACCGGGGACCCGGGGACGGTCTGGCTGGCGGGCGCCGCCGTGGCGGGTCTGGCCGGGCTCGCGGTGGCCGTCGCGGCGCTGCTGGCCGGGGACCGGCTGCCGTACGGGCCCGCGTGGGCGGCGGTGGCCTGCGCCATGACGGCGCTGCTGGTCAGTCCGGTGTCGTGGTCGCACCACTGGGTGTGGGCGGTGCCGATACTGGTGCTGCTCGGCTCCGAGGCGCTGCGCCGCGGGGACTGGCGGTGGGCGGCCGGGACGGCCGCGGCCTGCGGTCTCTTCTGCTCCTTCGCGCTGTGGGCGGTGCCGCACGGCCCCGGACGGCTGGAGCTGCGGCAGAGCGGCCCGCAGATACTGCTGTCGGCCGGTTATCCGCTGGCGGCCGTGGCGTTCCTGGCGCTGGCGGGCACGCTGGCCGTCCGCGCGCTGTACACCATGCCCTCCAGGCGCGTGTCAACCGCCGAAAGCCGTCGTCCGGCGCCGATTCCGGAGGCGGCTCCCGACCCCGCGCCGCCCCTGGTCACGGCGCCCGCCCCCGCTCCGGCCGCCCCGGCCGCCCCGGCCGCTCCGGCCGGAAGTTCATGAATCCTCAACATTTCCGGGGCGGATCCGCGGTTACGGTGGCTTTCGGCCGACTACGAGCCCCGCCGCCGGACGAGCCTGGAGACCGCTTTGACCACCGCGTTCGACCCCCTCGACCTCGGCGGTGTGCGGCTGCCGAACCGTATCGTCATGGCACCGATGACCCGCAGCAGGGCGTACGGTCCCGGACTCGCCCCGACCGACGCCGCCGTGCGCTACTACGCGCAGCGCGCCTCCGCCGGGCTGATCGTCACCGAGGGCGCCCAGCCCTCCCCCGTCGGCCAGGGCTATCCCGACACTCCCGGTCTGCACAGCGACGAGCAGATCGCCGCCTGGCGCCGGGTCACCGACGCCGTGCACGCGGCGGGCGGCCGGATCTTCGCGCAGCTCATGCACACCGGCCGGATCGGCCACCCCTCCCTGCTGCCCGACGGCCTCATACCGGTCGGCGCCTCGGCCGTCGCCGCCCAGGGCACGGTCTACACGCGGGACGGGCCGAAGGAGTTCGTCGTCCCCGAGGAGCTGACCGAGGACGGCATCCGGCAGACCGTGGCCGACCACGCCGCCGCGGCCCGCAACGCGATCACGGCGGGCTTCGACGGTGTCGAGGTGCACGCGGCCAACGGCTATCTCGCGCACCAGTTCCTCGCGCCCAACTCCAATGTCCGCACCGACGACTGGGGCGGCTCCCCCGAGCGCCGGATACGGTTCGCGGTCGAGCTGGTCACGGCGGTGGCCGGGGCGATCGGCGCCGACCGTACGGGCCTGCGCGTCTCGCCCGGCAATCCGCTCGGCGACCTCCACGAGCCGGAGCCGGGACCGACGTATGTCGCGCTGGTCCAGGCGATCGAAGCGGTCGGCCCCGCGTATCTGCACCTCATCGAGAACGACGACCGGGCGCTCACCCTGGAGCTGCGCAAACGCTTCTCCGGCGCCCTCATCCTCAACGCCCGTACGGTCGGCCGCCCTTCGGGCCCGGAGGAGCTGGCGCTGATCGAGGACGGCACCGCCGACATGCTCTCGTACGGCGCCCTCTTCCTCGCCAACCCCGACTTGCCGCGCAGGCTCCGCGCGGGCGGACCGTTCAACACCCCGGACCGGGCCACGTATTACGGCGGCGACGAGCGCGGCTACACCGACTACCCGTTCCTGGACGCGGAGGACGCGGAGGCCGCGCAGGACGCGTAGGACGCACCGGCACAGGCCCTCCGCGCCTCAGGCCCGGCGCCGCCCGCTCCGCCGCCACTCGACCCCGACCACGGCGCCGACCGACGACACCGCCGCCATGGCCGCCGACGTCACGGCGTAGGCGTGGGCCCGAGGACGAGCGGCACGGTGAGCAGCGTCACCGCGGCGCCGAGCACGACCAGGCCCGGCAGGTCGAGACCGCGCCGCACCGCGCCCGCCGCCCCCGGGGTCCCGGCGGCCGCGGCCGCGCCGGGCAGGCGGGTCAAGGTCTTCCGGCACCACGCTGTCGGCACCGTCAATCTGTCGTCCAGCTAGCTGAGCATCGACGGCATGGCCGAGCACCGCATCGTCGTCTACACCCCGCTCGGCGCGCAGGACACCCGCCGGATCGAACGCCTGCGGGCCATCCCCGACCCGGTCGTCGGCTGCCCCGAGCACGGCCGCCCGCTCTCCGAGATCCTGCGCGAGAAGGCCGAGCAGGCCACGCGGGAGGGCCGGAACGGAGAGATCCCGCTCCCCCGGTGAGGGAACGGGACCTTCGTACGTCGCGTGTGGACCCTGTTCCCGGGTACTCCCGCCTCGGCGTCCGGCCCGGCCGACCTCACGGGGCTCCAGGTGGCGAAGCCCCAGCGGCGCGAGGCGCAGCCGGGCAGAAACGACAGAGGGCGGGGTGACTCGCGTTATCCGCGAGCACACTCCGCCCTCGACCTTGTGGAGCTACGGGGAATTGAACCCCGGACCTCTTGCATGCCATGCAAGCGCTCTACCAACTGAGCTACAGCCCCGCGTCAGCGCGGGTTTCCCCGGCGACGAGAAGAAGCATAGCCGGTGAGCGCGCCGGAAACGAAATCCGCTGCACCGCCGCGCGCGGACGCGTCCCGGACCCGGTCGAGGGCCGTCCGGAGGCCGCCGCGAGCACGGTCCGGCGCGCGCTCAGGTGTCGTCGCCGAGGACCGGCTCCGGCAGGGTGCCCGCGTTGTGCTCAAGCAGCCGCCAGCCGCGGGCGCCCTCGCCGAGGACGGACCAGCAGCAGTTCGTCAGGCCGCCGAGCGACTCCCAGCTCGTGGACTCCAGGCCGAGCAGCCGTCCGATGGTGGTGCGGATGGTGCCGCCGTGGCTGACGACGACGAGGACGCCGTCGTCGGCGAGCTTGTCGGCGGCGGTCAGCACCACGGGGGCGGCCCGGTCGGCGACCTCGGTCTCCAGCTCGCCGCCGCCGCGCCGCACCGGCTCGCCGCGCTTCCAGGCCGCGTACTGCTCGCCGTAGCGCTCGACGATCTCGGTGTGGGTCAGGCCCTGCCAGGCTCCGGCGAAGGTCTCGCGCAGGCCCTCGTAGTGCGTGACCGGCAGGTGGGTCACCGCGGCAAGCTCCGCGGCGGTGCCCGCGGCCCGGCGCAGGTCGGAGGCGATGATCGCGTCCGGCCGCAGCGCCGCGAGCAGCCGGGCGGCGCGGCGCGCCTGCGCGATGCCCTCGGCGGTCAGCTCGATGTCGGTGTTGCCCTGGAAGCGCTGTTCGAGATTCCAGGCCGTCTGGCCGTGCCGCCAGAGCACGATCCGGCGGCCACGGCCGCCCTTGTTCCCGTTCAGTTCAGGTCTCCCTCGTCCTGCGCCTCCTGCGCCTGGGCGTGCTCGGCGCCCTTGCCGCGGGTCGCGACCGCGTCCTGCGGCAGCTCGATCTCCGGGCAGTCCTTCCACAGCCGCTCCAGGGCGTAGAAGACCCGCTCCTCTGAGTGCTGCACGTGCACCACGATGTCGATGTAGTCGAGCAGCACCCAGCGGCCGTCCCGCTCGCCCTCGCGCCGTACCGGCTTGGCGTCCAGCTCCTTGGCCAGGGTCTCCTCGATGCCGTCGACGATGGCCTTGACCTGTCGGTCGTTGGGCGCGGAGGCCACCAGGAAGGTGTCGGTGATGGAGAGGACGTCGCTGACGTCGTAGGCGATGATGTCGTGCGCGAGCTTGTCGGCCGCGGCCTGGGCGGCGGTACGGGTCAGCTCGATGGAACGGTCCGTGGCGGTCACTGAGGAGACTTTCGGGTCGGGGGCTGGTCACCCAAGGGTCTCACGACCCTCGGACAGCCCCCGACCCCTTTTCGATCACCGCGCGCCGGTCACCACGGGCCGGTGACCGCGCGCCGGTCACCGTGGGCCGGAGCCCGCGCGCCGGTCACCATGCGCCGAGCGCCGCGGACCGGTCACCACGCTCGGTGACCGGCGACCGGAGCCCGCGGCGGGCGCTCACTGGCCCGTCTGCTTGTAGTCCTTGCCGAGCACCACCGAGATGTCCGCGGTCGCCGGCACCGTGCCCTTCTTCACCGCGCTCGCGGGCAGCCCCAGGGTGGACGCGACGTCCTTGGCCGCGGCCAGCCGCGCGTCGTCGCCGTAGACGATCTGCGAGAGGGCCTGGGACTTGTCCGCCGTGCCGCCCGGCACATAGGTGTACGTGCCGCCGTTGACGATCGCGGCCTGCGCCATCGGGCCCGACTTCTTGTCCCCGGTGGCGTCCTTGATCTGCACGCGGGCCTGCGCGGTCGCGTCGGAGGTCTTGACCGTGCCGCCGAGGATGTCCTTGACGACGCTGTCGCTGGTCTTCGCGGTGAGCGTGCCGTCCTTCTGCACCGGCAGCATCGCCGTGTCGTACGCGCCGGTCTTGGCCAGCTCCGCGAGCTGCGCGAGCGACGCGCCGAGCTGCTGGTCGGTCAGTGACGGGTCGAGGATCTGGGCCAGCGACTGGACGGTCTTGGTCGCGGACGCCGCGTCGCTGGGCATCTTCTTCAGCAGCGCCTGCATGACCTGCCCGAAGCGGCTGAGCTGCTTGGTCTGCGGCTCGCCCGGCGCGAGGTAGGTGGCGTACGCGACGGCCGCCTGGCCGGTCAGCTCGGTCTGCTTGCCCTGCCGGACCAGCGTCTTGTCCTTGTCCTTGCCGGTGCCCTTCACCTCGGCGTCGGTGTCGACGTAGACGTCGCCGAGCGAGTCGACCAGCAGTTCCAGATACGGGGTGTCCAGCCGCCAGGTGCCCTTGATGTCGGAGCCGAGCAGCGAGTTGAGGGCGTCCCTGGTCGGGCCGACGCCGTCGCCGACCGCCTTGTCCAGGGTGGTCGACGTGCCGTCCTCGGTGGTGACGTTGAGGGAGTTGGGCAGCAGGACCGTCGTACCGCGGCCCTTGGTCTCGTTGTCCACCAGCAGCGCGGTGGCGGGCGCGCCCTTGTCGACCGGCATCAGGTGCACGACTATGACGTCGCGCTTCTGCGCGCCGCCCGCCGCCGCGGCCGGGCCCTTCGAGTCGCCGAGGCCGGGCAGCTTGCCCGCCTGCCACAGGTAGCCGACGCTGCCGAGCATCGCGAGCACGACCAGCAGGATCAGGCCGACCTTGCGGTTCTTGCCGCGCCGCTTGGCCTCCTCGCGGCGCTCGGTGCGCGACTCGGAGAACTTCAGCCAGTCGATGACCTCTTCCGACTCCTCCGAGTCCTCGTCGATGAAGGCGAACTGCTCGGTCAGATACTGCCCGTCGGGCCCCTTCGCCCCGCCCGCGGCGGCCGGTGCCTGCCGCGTCCCGGGCTCCTCGTGGAAGACCGGCTGCTGCCCGGTGTCGTACACGGGCGGCTGCTGCCCTGTCTCGTACACCGGCGGCTGCTGCCCGGTCTCGTACACGGCGTGCCGGCCGGTGTCGTAGACCGGTTGCTGGCCCGTGTCGTAGACGGGCTGCTGTGGACCGGTGTCGTAGACCGGCTGCTGCCGGCCCGTGTCGTGGACCGCGTGCTGGCCGGTGTCGTACACGGGGGGCTGCTGGCCGGTCTCGTAGACGGTGTGCTGCCCGGTGTCGTACGCCTGCGGCTGCCCCGCGCCGTAACCCTGGCCCTGTCCCTGGCTCTGGCTCTGGCCCGGCGCGTGGCCCTGTCCCTGGCCGTAGCCGCCGGGGCCCGGTCCCTGTTCGTAGTACGGCTGTTGGGGCTGCTGCGGGATCCAGCCCTGCTGCTGGCCGGCGTAGGTCTGCGAGGGGTCGCCGTAGTACGGGTCCTGGTAGCCGGGGTGCGGCTGCTGCTGGGGGACGTGCGGCGGCGCCTGCTGAGCGGCCTGCTGCTGCGGCTGCTGCCCCTGTTGCTGCTGCGCGGGATGGGGCTGTGCGTACGGGTCGTAACCGTAGGACTGCTGCTGGTAGTAGGGGTCTTGCGCGTAAGGGTCTCTCTCGTTCTCAGGACCGCCCTCGGCTTGCTGCCAACGGGGGTTTGCGTCGTTCACGAGGAACCCCTTCACGTGGTTCGTTGCGGAGCTACCCGGTCGCGTCCCGGTACAGCGCGCGTTTGTCGATGTAGCGCACTACACCGTCCGGAACCAAGTACCAGACAGGATCCCCCTTGGCCACCCGCTGGCGGCAGTCCGTGGAGGAGATCGCCAGCGCCGGGACCTCCACGAGCGAGACACCGCCCTCGGGGAAGCCCGGGTCCGACAGCGTATGCCCGGGGCGTGTGACCCCGATGAAGTGCGCGAGAGAGAACAGTTCCTCCGCGTCCCGCCAGGAGAAGATCTGGGAGAGCGCGTCGGCACCGGTGATGAAGAACAGCTCGGCGCCCGGGTGCTCGGCGCGCAGATCGCGCAGGGTGTCGATGGTGTACGTCTTGCCCGCGCGGTCGATGTCGCTGCGGCTCACCGAGAACTGCGGGTTGGACGCGGTGGCGATCACCGTCATCAGGTAGCGGTCCTCGGCGGCCGACACCTTCTGGTCGCTCTTCTGCCACGGCTGGCCGGTCGGCACGAAGACCACCTCGTCGAGGTGGAAGAGGCTGACGACCTCGCTGGCGGCGACCAGGTGACCGTGGTGGATGGGGTCGAAGGTGCCGCCCATCACCCCGATGCGGTGCTTCGCGTCCGGCATGGTCAGTCCCGGTTGAAGCGGGTCACGATCCACAGCAGGAGCAGCAGGGCGGCCAGTGCGCCGAAGCCGGTCACGTACGGGCTGAGGCTGTTGTGGTTGCCGCCCCCCTCGGCGAGTGTGGTCAGGGCGGAGGCTGCGTTGGACGACATGATCAGCGGGACCCTTTGCGATATCGGGGACGGGGGAGAAGACTCTCGGCACATCGTACGGGCGGGCGGAAGGGAACTTCGCGCAGGCTCCGCGCGTCCAGAGTATGTACCGGTTGGCTATCAGGGGGTTGGGCCAGTATGTCCGTGCCGAATGGACCGAACGACACGCAGGACGGTCAGAAGAACCTGCCGGGGCGCAACCGCAAGCGCTTCCCCGGCATCTCGTCGCGGGCGTACGAGCACCCGGCCGACAAGTCCGCGCTGGTGGCGCTCCGCAAGCTCAGCGGCTTCGACACGGTCTTCAAGGCGCTCAGCGGTCTGCTGCCCGAGCGGTCGCTGCGGCTGCTGTTCCTGTCGGACTCGGTGCGGGTCAGCGACGAGCAGTTCGCGCATCTCAACGCGATGCTGCGGGACGCCTGTTACATCCTGGACATGGAAAAGGTCCCGGCGATGTACGTGACGCAGGACCCGCAGCCCAACGCGATGTGCATCGGCATGGACGAGCCGATCATCGTGGTCACCACCGGCCTGGTCGAGCTGCTCGACGAGGAGGAGATGCGGGCGGTCGTCGGCCACGAGGTGGGCCACGCGCTGTCCGGCCACTCGGTGTACCGGACGATACTGCTCTTCCTCACCAGCCTGGCGCTGCGCGTGGCGTGGATCCCGCTGGGCAATCTGGCGATCCTCGCGATCGTCACCGCGCTGCGCGAGTGGTTCCGCAAGTCGGAACTGTCCGCGGACCGCGCCGGTCTGCTGGTCGGTCAGGACGTGCAGGCGTCGATGCGCGGTCTGATGAAGATCGCGGGCGGCAACCATCTGCACGAGATGAACGTGGACGCGTTCTTGAAGCAGGCCGACGAGTTCGAGGCGGCGGGCGATCTGCGCGACTCGGTGCTGAAGATCCTCAATGTGCTGCCGCGCAGTCACCCGTTCACCACGGTGCGCGCCGCCGAGCTGCGCAAGTGGGCGGGCAGCCGGGACTACCAGCGGCTGATGGACGGCCACTACCCGCGGCGCGAGGAGGACAAGGACACCTCGGTGTACGACTCCTTCAAGGAGTCCGCGACGCATTACGCCGATACGGTGAAGAGCAGCAAGGACCCGCTGATGGGGCTGATCCGGGACATCTCGTCCGGGGCGGGCGACATCGGCGGCAAGCTGCGCGACCGCTTCACAGGCTCGGGCTCGACGAACGGGGCGGCGGGGGCGTCAGAAGGCTCGGGCGACTCGCCCGAGGACTCGGGGCCGCCGTCCGAGCCGCAGCCGGGGATGGGCTGACCGAGGGGCTTCCCGGCCCGCCGGGCGCGCCCGCGGCGCCCCGCGGCAGCCATGTGGCGTTCGGCAGCACGCCCGGCGCCGTCGTGCTGCTCGGCCGCACGCCCTGCGCCGTCGTGCTCGCGGTGGCCGGCGGCTGCCCGGTGGTGGCGTCGGTCAGCGGGGCGCAGACCGCGCCGACCGGCCGGTCGTGGCGGTACGGATCGGCTCCGGCGACCGCGCCGGGCGCCGACTGGCCGGCCAGTATCGGCCGGAAGTAGTTCTGTACGGCCGCGCCGCAGGCCAGCGGTCCCGCCGCCACATCGGCCTGGACGACCTGGATCTGGCGCTGGCGCAGGTCGGCGTGGCTGAAGCGGAATCGCATCTGGCGGCGGACGGTGAACAGCGACACGGCGTTGTCGGCGAATCCCGGCCGGTACAGCGCGTAGACGAAGGTGTGGTCCGCGGCGATCTCCAGCTCGTCGTCGCCGGTCTCGGTGGCGTCCAGGGTGCCCTGCACGCGGATGCCGTCCCGGACCAGCCGCACCCGCGCCGCCGGGTCGAAGCGGACCAGCCAGCCGGTCGCCTCGTGGGTGCCGTCGGTGTACGGCCGGGTCAGGCTGCTGTCGAACTGGTCGAGCTGTCCGGGGTCGAGCAGAGCGCGGACACTGCTCACATCACCGCCGGTGACCGTCTCCTGATTGATCGACGAGTCGGTCAGATAGAGCTTCGCGGTGCTGAAGGCCTGCGTCACCTCGCCCACGCCGTAGTCGCCGATCCGGTGGATCGCGGGCATCGTGATGCCCTCGGCGCCGACCCGGTACGCCTCCGCGCGCTGTCCGCGGAAGGGCTCGGTCGCGGAGACCGAGGCGACCTTGCCGGACGGGACCAGCGGGATGACGGTGGCCCTGAGCTGTTCCGTGGCGTCCTGGCCGCGGCCCTTGTAGGGGTGCCTGACGCCCATGTAGATGGCGAAGCCGAAGGCGACGACGATGAGCGTGATGAGGGCGACCGCCTGCCGGGCGAGGCCGCGCGGCAGCGCGTGCCGGACGCGGACCGCCCGGTCGGCGTCGTCCAGCCGCTCCTGGGCGGAGAACTCCTGGATCCGGGCAGCCCGGACGAACGACTCGTCGAACACGACGGATCGGTACTCGTCCTCACCGCCTCCGGGGACGCCCTCGGGCGTGCCCTCAGGAGGATTTCCAGGCCCGCTCATATCACAAGGTTAAGTCTCTGGGCGTGCGAATAAACGCCCTGGTACCGGTCAACTTATGACAGGAGATCAGGGAAGCCGGTTCGCGGCGACCGGAGGCAGACTGCTCTGTGTGCCGACCGGGCCGCTGGACGGCGGGGGGACCACCGGTGGTCGGGTCGCGCCGCCCGCGCCGCGGTAGACCGCGGCGAAGGTCAGGGCGACCACCCCTATGCCCATGACCACGGCCAGGGCCCAGGCCACCGGACGGTGCCAGCGGGTACTGCTCCCGCGGTACGGCCGTCCGGCCGGGTAGAGGTCGTCGGAATCCGGTACTCCCGCTTCGTCCAGTTCGGGGACAGCGGCGTGAGCACCGGCTCGATTCCGACCCGGCCAGCCGGGCGGTAGCGCGGGACCTTCGGCGACGGCAAGCATCCGTTCCTTGGCCGAGGGCTCATGGAACAGAGCGGACCGTACGAATTCTTCGTCGAGGACTACGGAGGCGAACTCGTCATCGTCCGGCATCTGTCCAGAGTAATGCGGAAGTTGGTCCTTTGGGCAGGGGAATCCGGACTGTCTGTGGGCCGTCCGGAGGACACTTCCGCGTGTCGGCGGGTGTCAGCGGATGTGTCCGTCACCCGTGACGACGTACTTGGTGGAGGTCAGTTCCGGCAGTCCCATGGGGCCGCGGGCGTGCAGTTTCTGGGTCGAGATGCCGATTTCGGCGCCGAAGCCGAACTGGCCGCCGTCCGTGAACCGGGTCGAGGCGTTGACCAGCACCGCGGCGGCGTCCACCCGCTGGGTGAAGCGGCGCGCGGCGGCCTGCGAGGACGTCACGATCGCCTCGGTGTGGCCGGAGGACCACAGCCGGATGTGCTCGACGGCCGCGTCCAGGCTCTCCACGACCCCGGCGGCGATGTCGTAGGACAGATACTCCGTCTCCCAGTCCTCCGCGGTGGCGGGCACGACGGTGGCCTTGCTGCCGCTGCTCTCGGCCAGCGCCTGCACCCGCGGGTCGCCGTGCACGGTGACCCCGGCCTCGGCGAGCGCGTCCAGCGCGCGCGGCAGGAAGCGGTCGGCGATGTCGCGGTGCACCAGCAGGGTCTCCGCCGAGTTGCAGACGCTGGGGCGCTGTGCCTTGGAGTTGATCAGCACCTCCACGGCCATGTCGATGTCCGCCTCGGCGTCCACGTACACATGGCAGTTGCCGGTGCCGGTCTCGATCACCGGAACGGTCGAACCCTCGACGACGGTACGGATCAGGGCGGCGCCGCCGCGCGGGATCAGCACGTCGACCATGCCGCGGGCGCGCATCAGCTCGGTGACGGAATCGCGGCTCTCGCCGGGCACGAGCTGGACGGCGTCGGCGGGCAGTCCCGCGCCGCCGACCGCGTCGCGCAGCACGGTGATGAGAGCGGTGTTGGAGGCGTACGCGGAGGAGGAGCCGCGCAGCAGCACCGCGTTCCCCGACTTCAGGCAGAGCGCGGCGGCGTCGACCGTCACGTTGGGCCTGGCCTCGTAGATGATGCCGACGACGCCGAGCGGGACGCGGACCTGCCGCAGCTCCAGGCCGTTGGGCAGGGTGGAGCCGCGCAGCACCTCGCCGACCGGGTCGGGCAGCCCCGCCACGTGCCGGACGTCGGCGGCGATGGCCGCGACCCGCTCACGGGTGAGGGTGAGCCGGTCCACGACGGTGTCGCCGGTCCCGGCGGCGCGGGCCCGCGCCACGTCCTCGGCGTTGGCCGCGACGATCTCCTGGGTGCGGACGATCAGCGCGTCCGCGATGGCCAGCAGGGCGTCGTCCTTGACGGACCGCGGCAGCGGGGCCAGGTCCGCGGCGGCGGCCCGCGCGCGGTACGCGGCGAGCAGCACGGGGGACTTGGGCAGCGGCGAGGGCAGCGGCGGGTGGGTCATGGAAGCAGGGTACCGGCCCGCCACCGGCCGGTTGGCAGGTCCCGCGACAGTGCTCCGCGGGGACGGGCCCTAGAACGGGTGTACGCCCACCGGGACGGCCGGCGGCGGTCCGTAGCCCTCCGCGACGCGCTGGTGGTAGGTCGCCCGGTCGATGACTTCCAGGCCGACGGTCTCCCAGGGCGGCAGGCCCGCCGTCGAGCGGTGCTCGCCCCACAGCCGCAGCGCGATGGCGGCGGCGTCGTGCAGGTCGCGGGCCTCCTCCCAGTAGCGGATCTCCGCGTGGTCGGTGGCGTACCGGCTGGTGAGCAGGAAGGGGTGGTCGTGGGCGAGCTGCTCAAGACCGCGTCTGACCTCGGTCAGCGGGGTCTCTGGGCCCGAGACGCTGAGCGTGACGTGCCACAGCCGGGATATCGCTCGTTCGGCGGGAGGCGCTTCCCGCTCGGGGTCCCCGTCGATGTCGTCACTGATGTCGTTGCCGACGCTGACCAGTGTGCGTTCCCCCGTACCCCTGGTCAATGGCCCTGGGCGCCCTCGTCTCACCGGCGGCCTCCCTGTGGGTTGCGTTCCGCGAGCGCCGTCCGCACCGGTAGGCGCTGACGACTCCTCCGCATCAAAGTTGACCAGGCTCCGGCGGGCCGCGGGGGCGTTTTCGGCAAGAAGGCCCGAACCAAGGTCCTGAGGAGATCCCCGGACATTGACCGGGGAGTCGAGGGTTCCGGGGGCTCAGGGGCGCAGAAGTACCAGGTCGTCACGGTGGACGACCTCGCGTTCGTAGGCGGGGCCGAGTTCGACGGCGAGGTCGCGGGTGGAGCGGCCGAGCAGCCGGGGCAGTTCGCGGGCGTCGAAGTTGACCAGTCCGCGGGCGACCGCGTGCCCGGCCTCGTCGAGCAGGTCGACGGGGTCGCCCGCGACGAAGTCGCCGTCCACGGCGGTGACCCCGGCGGGCAGCAGCGAGCTGTGCCGCTCGGTGACCGCGCGGACCGCCCCGGCGTCCAGCCGCAGCGCGCCGCGCGGGGTGGAGGCGTGCGCGAGCCACAGCAGCCGGTCGGCGGAGCGTTTGCCGGTGCGGTGGAAGTGGGTGCCGGTGGGGCGCCCGGCCAGCGCGTCGGCGGCGTGCACGGCGGAGGTGAGGACGACGGGGATGCCCGCCTCGGCGGCGATCCTGGCGGCCTCGACCTTGGTGACCATGCCGCCGGTGCCGACCCCGGCCTTGCCCGCGCTGCCGATGGTGACGCCCGCCAGGTCCTCGGGTCCGGCGACCTCGGTGAGCAGGGTCGCGCCCGGCGTACGCGGGTCGCCGTCGTAGAGGCCGTCGACGTCGGAGAGCAGGACCAGCAGGTCGGCGCGGACGAGGTGGGCGACGAGGGCGGCGAGCCGGTCGTTGTCGCCGAAGCGGATCTCGTCGGTGGCGACGGTGTCGTTCTCGTTGACCACCGGGAGGGCGCCCATGGCCAGCAGCTGGTCGAGGGTGCGGTAGGCGTTGCGGTAGTGGGCGCGGCGGCTGACGTCGTCCGAGGTGAGGAGCACCTGGCCGACGCGGACGCCGTACCGGGCGAAGGAGGCGGTGTAGCGGGCGACGAGCAGGCCCTGGCCGACGCTGGCGGCGGCCTGCTGCCTGGCCAGGTCGCGGGGGCGGCTGGCCAGGCCGAGCGGGGCGAGTCCCGCGGCGATGGCGCCGGAGGAGACCAGGACGATCTCCTTGTCCGGCCGGCCGCCCGGTCCCGCGCTCGCGCCGGTGCCCGAGCCGCGGACCGAGGCCAGGACGTCGACGAGCGCGTCCACCCGGTCGGCGTCCAGTCCCCCGGCGGCCGTGGTCAGCGACGACGAGCCGACCTTGACCACGACCCTGCGGGCCTCCACCACGTCCTGCCGTGCCGTTGTCACGTACGTCCCTCGTATCGCCGCTGTCACGCCTGTCCCGAACCGGCGCTCCGGCCGGTGCCGTCGCGCGCCCCGGCCCCCGGCCGTCTCCGGTCCGTCTCCGGTCCGTTTCCGGTCCCTCTCCGGCCCGTTTCCGGATCGCGTCCGGAGGACCGGCTACCGCGGCGGGTGCTGGAGCTGCCAGGCCGCCCAGGCCGAGGTGACCATCGCGCGCACGTCGTACTGGGCGGTCCAGCCCAGCTCCCTGCCGATCGCCTCGGCGGAGGCCACGACACGGGCCGGGTCGCCCGCGCGGCGCGGGGCCAGTTCGGGTTCCAGCTCAGTGTGACCGGAGACCTCGCGGATCAGGTCGACCATCTCGGCCACCGAGACGCCCTGGCCGCTGCCGATGTTCAGCACCAGCGACGCCTCGGGGTCGCGGGTCAGGCGGCGGGCGGCGGCCAGGTGCGCGCCGGCCACGTCCTGGACGTGGACGTAGTCGCGCACGCAGGTGCCGTCGGGCGTCGGGTAGTCGGTGCCGAAGATCAGCGGGCGGCGGCCCTGCGAGATCCGCTGGAAGACCAGCGGGACGATGTTGGCGGCGCCGCGGTCGCCCAGTTCGGGCGCGGCGGTGCCCGCCACGTTGAAGTAGCGCAGCGACGCGGTGGCCATGCCGTGCGCCCGGCCGGCCGCGGCGATCAGCCACTCCCCCGCGAGCTTGCTCTCGCCGTACGGGCTCATCGGCGCGCAGGGCGTGTCCTCGGTGACCAGTTCGACGTCCGGCATGCCGTACACCGCGGCGGAGGAGGAGAAGACGAAGCGCCGCACGCGCGCGTCGACCGCCGCCTCCAGCAGGGTCTGAAGGCCGGTCAGATTCTCCCGGTAGTAGAAGAGCGGTCGCTCGACGGACTCGGCGACCTGCTTGCGGGCGGCGATGTGCACGATGCCCTCGACCGCGTGCGCGGCCAGCACCCGGTCGAGCGCGGCCCGGTCCAGGACGCTGGCGCGCTCCACCGGAACTCCGGACGGCAGCCGTTCGGTGTCACCGGCGGTGAGGTCGTCGAGGACGACCACCTTTTCTCCGCCGTCCACCATCGATTTGACGACATGCGATCCGATGTATCCGGCTCCGCCGGTGATCAGCCAGGTCATCGCCCCAGTCTAGTCGGCGTTGCCGCGGTGAATTCAGGGGCGCTCGATCGGCACGCGGTCTAAGGTCTGTCGGACCCCTCACCTAGACTCGCCGCGTCCGAACCGGACGGGTCTTCGCATCGGGTTCGGCATTCATCACACTCACATCCCAGGGGGGATTGTGTCCGAAGCACAGCCGGTGCGCTTTTCCAAGCGCCGCCGCCTCGTCGCGGTGTGCACCACCGGCGTCCTCGCTCTCGGCGCTCTGGCGCTGAGCACGAACGCGCAGGCCGACAGCGGCCCGCAGCACAGGATCACCCGGCCGACGGCGCCCAGCGGGCCCGCGCCGACGCTCACGCTGCCCAAGCAGGCCAAGCAGTACTCCACGAAGGCGGCGGCGGGGCCGCTGCGGTACGACCCGGACGGGGACGGCTACGCCGACCAGCTCTACCGGGGCAACAACCGGCACTACTACAACTTGCTCACCAAGGACAACGACGACGACGGCGACCTCGGCGCCAGCAGCGACGGCACCCTGTACAAGGACGTCCTCACCCCGGGCAGCCTGGACGGGCAGGGCACCGGCATCCTCGCGCTGACCAACTCGGGCCGCCTGTCGTACTTCGGGGCGGGGAGCTTCCCCAACGGCGCCGCGCGGTGGACCGGCACCGGCTGGTACGTCTACAACAAGCTGGTCGCGACCGACGACATCACGGGGGACGGCAAGCCCGACATCGTCGCGCGCACGCCGGCCGGTCAGCTCTATCTGTACGAGGGCACCGGCAACGCTTCCGCTCCGTTCAAGGGCAAGGTGCTCGTCGGTTCCGGCTGGAACCAGTACGACCAGCTCACCAGCCCCGGTGACATGAACGGCGACGGCATCAGCGACCTGATCGCCCGTAAGACGGACGGCACGCTGTACTTCTACGCCGGTACGGGCAACGCCGCCGGTCCGTACGCGGCCCGCGTCGCCATCGGCGCGGGCTGGAACGCGTACAACCAGCTCGTCGGCACCGGTGACGGCTCGGTCCTGGCGAGGGCCACGAATGGCACTCTCTACATCTACCGGCAGAACGGCGCGGGCGGTTTCGCGCCCAAGCAGGGCGGCTACAAAGACTGGAACGTGGAGCTGTTCGCGGGCGCGGGTTCCAACCCGGCCTACGGCAAGAAGGAGCTCTACGGCCTGTCGACCGGCGGCACCTTCTACTGGTACTACACCAACAACAACGGGACGCTCGCCGCGCGCCAGCAGGTGTCGGGCGGCTCGGGGGGGTACAGCACCTTCGCACTGGCCTCGTCGCTGGGTGACTACGGGTACGCCGACCTGCTGTTCCGGGACGGCACCAACCTGTGGAACCTGGATTCCGACGTGAGCAGCCCGCTGGCCACCGGCTGGGGCGGCTACAACCTCTTCGTCGGCCCCGGTGACCTCAGCGGTGACGGCAAGGGCGACCTGCTGGCCCGTGACACCTCGGGCAACCTGTACCTCTACCGGGGCCAGGGCAACGGCGCGGCGCTGACCGGCCGCCTGCTGGTCGGTCCCGGCTGGGGTGCGTACAACGCCATCGTGGGCGCCGGTGACTTCACCGGTGACGGCCTGGCGGACATCGTCGCGCGCACCGGCGACGGCACGCTCTACCTGTACAAGGGGACGGGCGTCAGCTCCCGCCCGTTCGAGACCCGCGTCAAGATCGGCACGGGCTGGAACCGCTACAACAAGCTGGCGTCGCCGGGCGACATGGACGGTGACGGCCGCGCCGACCTGCTCGGTGTGGACGCCAGCGGCAATCTGTTCAGCTACAGCTCCACCGGCACGGGCCAGTTCAAGGCTCCGGTGAAGCAGGGCGGCGGCTGGAACGGCTACAGCCGCCTGTTCTGAGACGTCCTGTGGTGTCCGCCGCCTGTTGAGTGGACGGACGAGGGCGCCCGCACCTTCCAGATGCGGGCGCCCTCGCGCGTCCCGGCCGACAACCCGTGCTATCTCGTGGCCAGTTGGGTGAACGTGCCGGTGCCGTGGACGCGGGTGACGCCCGGGGTGGCGTTCACGGTGAAGGAGACCAGGGCCGTACGGTCGGTGCCCGCGACGAGCACGTCGGGGCGGCCGACCGCGAAGGGCTCCGTCGGGGTACTGGCTGTGGCGGCGGCCGGTCCCTTGCCGTATTCACCGTGCACCAGCAGCGCGTTGCCGAAGTCGGCGCGTACGGCCAGCAGCGGGTTGGTCTCCGCGCCCCGGCCGCTGAGCAGGGCGACCGGGCCGAAGCCCGCGTCGCGCACGGCGGAGGCCGGAATCCAGCGACCATGCCGTCCCGCGGTGAGGCGTTCGACCGCGATCTCGGCGGTCTCCGGCCTGCGGAAGGCCAGCAGCAGCGAACCGTCCGCCGCGGTCACCGCTTCGGGCACCTCGCCGGGCACGCCGGTGTGCCGCAGGGGACGGCCGACCAGTTCGGCGCTCGGGGTGGACTGAGTCCACTGGTGGACCCCTTGGTGGCCCGCGGCGAAGACGTGGATCCGGCCGTCGTGGTCGACGGTCGCGGTCAGTCCCTCCTGGACCTGGCCGCCGGCGAGTTGCTGCCACGGCGACCACTGACCGGAGGCGTCGCGGACCCGCGTGCTCAGACCTTTGGAGGCGTTGCGGACGAAGACGTGGATCCGGCCGTCCTTGCCGATCACAGCGGTCGGCGGCCCGACCCTGCGGCCGCGGACCGGATTCGCCTCGGGGCTGCCGAGGCTGCGCCAGCCCCGGATCGCCCGGTCGCCGTCTTCGCCGGCGGACTTGCCCGAGGCACCCACCTGCTGGTCGAGCACCACGACCTCCCGGGTGTTGTCGCCCGGCGCGGCCGACAGACCGGAGAAGCGCAGGCCGAACAGCAGATGGTGGCCGTGCTTGTCGGTGACGACGCTGAGCGCGGGGGTCAGCGGGCCCCCGCCGAGGTCCTCAGGCGCATTCCAGTGTCCGCTTGCCGGCGCGGTCTCGGTCCAGCGGGCGGCCCGGGTGCCGAGCACGCCGTACACGGTGAGCCTGCCGTCCTTGGCGGCCACCGCCTGCGGACCAGAGGTCGGGTAGCGGTAGTGGGTGCTGCGGACCCAGCCGCGCGGGGACTTCAGCGCGTCGCCCTGGCCGACGCTGTAGTCACCGCAGCCGCCGGTGTCGCCGCACTTCCAGCCCGGAGCGCCGCCGTACACATCGAGCACGTCCGCCTTGAAGCGGACGGTGGCCTGCGGGAGATTGTGCGGCCAGCGCTGGTTGTAGTAGCCGCGGTAGGCCTCGGTGAGGAAGGTCGGGACCGGGCCGCCGCTCGCCGCGGCCTTCTCGGTCCACTGCGCCATGGCCCGCCAGGTGAACAGCGCGGTGGCGGTGTGGTCACGGTGGTCGGAGTAGCCGACCTGGTCGCTGTCGCGCGGGTACCGCGCGTTGTGGACCTGGATGTCCGGGTCGGGGTCCATGGTGCGGATCAGCGTCGGCCGGAAGGTGGTGAACAGGAAGGCGAGCGCGTCGATCAGCGTCTGCCGGTCGAAGGTGTGGGCGGCGCGTACCGGGCCGTCGGGCAGCGGTACGGTCCGTACCGTCCCGTCCACGGCCCAGAGCTTGTCGATGCCGAAGGTGCCGCCGCCGCGCACCGGAGTGTGCATGTCGATCCGCAGGAAGACCAACTCGGCCCGCCTGCCGTCGTGTTCGAGGGTGTTGACCTCGGCGGCGCCGCCGTGAGGCAGGGCCAGCGCGGTACGCGTCCACGGCGTGAAGATCTCCGCGCCGAGCATCCGCGCGTACGCCTGCCGCAGCCCCTGCTGCCGCGCGGAGACGTACGCGGGTACGTTCGGCAGCGGGCGCGGGTGGCCGGGGGCGCGGTTCACGCCGAAGGAGTCGCCGCTGGTCACGTAGACCGTGACGACCGGCACATGACGGTCGAGGGTGGCGGCGGTGTCCGGATTCATGAAGTACAGGTCGTCGTCGGGGTGCGCGACCACTTGCATCACGAGCGGTGCGGCGGGGGCGCCGAAGGTGACCCGCGCGGAGGCGGGCAGTACGCCGCCGGTCGGGGGCGGCCCGAAGACGACCGGCGCTCCCGTCATCCTCGGCTTGGCCGCGGTGCTCCGACCCGTACAACCCGCGACCGTGGCCGCCGCGAGTGCGCCCGCCATCGAACCCACCACGACCCGGCGTCCGGGACCCCTGCTTCCTTGTTCCAGCATTCGGTCCAACGTTCCGGCTCCGTTCACCTCTCGTGTGATCATTTCGACCACCCGCTGCACAAGAGGGACAATTTCGAGCCGGGGTTTCTTCGCTTTGATGTGACCGTCATCACATGTCCGGGTCAGGCAAGTACCGGAAGCAAAAGCCGAAAAGGCCGGAATGCATTGACCTGCGGAACCGGCTGGTCAGCCGCATGAAAAAGGGGAGCCGGACTCACCGCGAGTGAGTCCGGCTCCCCGAATCGGAATGGCGCGCCCCGGTTACTCCGGGTGTCGCAACTGCCAGCCCGCCCAGGCCGAGGCCACCATCTCGCGCACGTCGTAGACGGCCTTCCAGCCCAGTTCCCTGCCGATCGCGTCGGCGGACGCCACGACCCTGGCCGGGTCGCCGGGCCGACGCGCGGTGACCTCCGGGGCGATCCCGGTGTGACCCGAGATCTCCTGGATGATGCCGACCATCTCCGCCACGGAGACGCCCTCGCCCCGGCCGATGTTCAGCACCAGGGCCGCCTTCGAGTCCTCGGTGAGCCGGCGGGCGGCGGCGACGTGCGCGGACGCGATGTCCTCGACGTGGATGTAGTCGCGGATGCAGGTGCCGTCCGGCGTCGGGTAGTCGTCGCCGAAGATCAGCGGAGTCCGGCCGCGGGAGAGCCGGTCGAAGACCATCGGCACCAGGTTGAAGATCCCCGGGTCGCCCAGCTCGGGCGCGGCCGCGCCCGCGACGTTGAAGTAGCGCAACGACGCGGTGGCCATCCCGTGCGCCCGCCCGACCGCGGTGACCAGCCACTCGCCGGCCAACTTGGTCTCGCCGTACGGGCTCATCGGCTCGCACGGGGTCTGCTCGGTGACCAGGTCCACGTCGGGCATTCCGTATACGGCCGCGGAAGACGACAGGACGAAGCGCTGCACCCGCGCCTCGACGGCGGCCTCGAGTACGGTCCGCAGACCCTCGACGTTCTCCCGGTAGTACCACAGCGGGCGCTCGACGGACTCTCCGACCTGCTTCTTCGCCGCGATGTGCACGATGCCCCGGACGTCGTGTTCGCTCAGCGTCCGGTCGAGCAGCGCCCGGTCCAGGACGGTGCCACGTACCAACGGCACACCGGCCGGCAGGCGTTCGGGATCTCCGGTGCTCAGATCGTCGACGACGACCACCTGCTGTCCATCGGCAACGAGCGCCCTGACAACGTGCGAACCGATATAACCAGCGCCGCCGGTAATCATCCAGGTCATGGCCGAACCCTACCAACGGCGACCACGGGGAAGACCTGCCGGACCGAGCCGCCGCTCAGGGCGCGCACGGCAAGCGGGGCCGCACGGACGACTCCGGGAATCGACTCGGCGTTCCCGCCGCGTTCACCCGCTGTGCGATCATTTCCACCGCCTCGACTCACAGCGGGTGGCAGTGACACGGCTCCGGCGGAACCAGTGATCCACTTCACACATTCGATTGGCCCGCAGGTGAACAGCCATGGTCAGGAATTGCAACATTCGGCCAACTTGCTGATGTTTGGCATCCTTGACAGGATGCGTTGGCTGACCAATGAGAATGGGAGACACGTGCGCCGTGAGTGATTCGCTCCTGCCCTACGCGGTGGGCGCGGTAAAGCGCGCCCGCACCCTGGCGGTACGAGCCCGCCGCAAGGTCGAGCGGATGAACACTGTGCCCGCGCTCGGTACAGGCATCAGACCGCGACCGATGATCACCCCGGTCCACCTCTCAGTGCTCGGCGGCCGCACGCTGAACCTCGCGGTGCCCTTCTCCCGGCACACCGCCGACCCCTCCGCGGCCCGCCTCGAACTGATCCACGGCAACCATCGGGTCAGTGTCGACCTCGCCCTGGAGCCGGAGTCCGACACGTCCCTGCTGCTCACCGCGACGGTACCGCTGCGGTACACCGAAGGTGAGAACGACACGGGGCGCGGGCTGCTGCTCAGTGCGGGGCTCTGGCGGTTCTGTGTCGTCGTCACGGACGAGGGCGGTCGTGAGACCAGATCCGACCTGGCCGCCCTGGCGTTCGCCGCGGTGCACGGCCCGATGCTCCCGACCTCGCCGTCCGAGTCCAGCGGCGCGGTCTTCCGGCCGGTGCGCTCGGTGGACGGCCGCGCCATGCTCAAGGTCACAGCCCCCGCCCACCAGGCCGAACTCGTCAGATTCGACCTGCTCTGGGACCGGGTGACCGTGCACGGCCGACTGCTGGCCGCACGGCACCCGGTGACCGAGTACACCGCCGAGGTCGTACGCCGGGGAGCCAACAAATCCGTCTCGGCGGCGCTCGATTGGGACGGCGACAACTTCACCTTCGACCTGCCGTTGCGAGCCATGACCGACGGTCCCGGCGTCCAGCGCACCTGGGACGTCCAACTGCGCGGGGGGCGCGCCAAGCTGAAGGTCGCCAAGCGGCTCACCCAGGTGCGTCATCCCAAGCAGGTCTTCCGGACTCCCTTTCGCATCATCGCCCTGGACGACGGTTCCTTGACCCGTGCGCACGTCTATCTCACGCCTGCCGGTGCCCTTGCGGTGGCCTGCGCGGCCATCGGAACCAACGAGGACGCATGAAGATCACATTTCTGCTCACCTGGGGCGACGAGATGGGCGGCACGGAAATGGCCGCCTACACCCAGGCGATCCATCTCTCCGCCCGGCACGAAGTCGAAGTGCTGAGTGTCTTCAAGACCCGCCTGGAGCCGTTCTTCGCGGAGGCGAAGCAGATCAAGCGGCGCTACCTGGTGGACAGGACCGGCGCCTACGGGCGTCCGGTACGCCGCAGCACGCTGGACGAGGAAGCGTGCAGGACGCTGCAGTCGCTGCCCAGCGAACTGATCAAGCCGGTCTGGGAGAACACCTTCGACCAGCTCTCCGACATCGAGATGACCGCCGCGCTGCCCGCGCTCGACTGCGATGTGCTGATCACCACCTCCCCGGCCCTGATGGCCGCCGCCGCGGAACTGGCTCCGGCCCGTGTGGTGACCGTGCACGAAGAGCACCGCGCTTCCCAACTGCGCGGCGTAGCCGGTGAACCGCTGCTGGTGTACGGCCCGCGGATCGACGCCCTGGTGTCGCTGACCGAGCGCACGAACGACTGGTTCGCCGACTCGCTCGGCGACGCGGCGCCCGAGCTCGTCACCATTCCCAACGCGGTGTCCGACGGCTACCGCCCGCGCTCCGACCTCCAGAACAAGGTCATCGTGCTGGCCGCCCGCATGACCCCGGAAAAACAGCTCAACCACGCCATCCAGGCGTTCCACCAGATCTCCGGCGACTTCCCCGACTGGAAGCTCCGGATATTCGGCGACGGCCCCCAGGAAGTGCGGCTGCGCCAGCTCGTCGAGGGATTCGGCCTGCAACTGCGGGTCGAACTGGTGGGCCGCTCGCAGCAGATGGACGAGGAGTGGGCCAAGGCCGGGCTCTGTGTCCTGCCCTCGCGCAACGAAGCCTTCCCGCTGGTGCTCCTGGAGATGTTCGCCGCCGGTGTGCCGGTAGTGGCCTACGACATCGTCACCGGCCCGGCCGAGATCATCAGGCACGACGTGGACGGGCTGCTGGTGCCGCCCGGTGAGATCGACCTGCTGGCCGAGGCGATGGCCCGGCTGATCGGTGACGAGCAGACTCGGCACGCCTTCGGCAAGGCGGCGCGCGAGGGCGTCTACGAGCGCTTCAGCGGTGAGGACATCACCGCCCGCTGGGAGGAGTTGTTCACCCGGCTGGTGGCCGAGCGCGACAACCCGCAGCGCCTGGGACGACGTGCCGACCGGGCGGCGCTGCGGGTGGTGGCGGGCGGCACGCGCAACTTCACCGTGGCCGCGCCCGTCTCGCCGCTGGCGAATTCCACCGACGAGCAGAAGGCCCGGGAGGTGATCATCCAGGCGCAGGACCGCAAGCTGGTGCGCTCCGCGGGGCGGCTCGCCGAGGTCCGCGACGACGTCAACGGGCCCCAAATGCTCGCGACCAACCTGGAGATCAGCGCCACCGTCCTTGAGGACGTCGGCATTCCGTACGTCCTGCTGCGGGCCGACGGCGTCCAGCACCGGCTCGCGGTACCGGTCGAGGAACGGCCCCGGGTGCTTGAGGCGCTGGCCACCGCCCTGCACGGCAAGGCGGTCTACGCCGAGCTGATCTCCCCGCGTGGCGCCGCGCCCGGAGCGGTGCTGGCGGAACGGCTGCGGGACGTCGGCGAGGTGGCCGGGCTGCGGATCTTCAAGCCGGTGGTCACCGGCAGCCGTACCCTGCGCTACGGGCCCGCGTACGGCTGCAGCGTGGAGTTCTGGTCCGTCGACGAGGAAGACGGCTGGCGTTCCACCCCACGGGCGACGACGCTGCTTGGGCGCCGGTTGCCGTCCCTCGAACCCACCGCGAAGCTGCGGGTGGGCGAGCGGGACTACCCGACGCTCTCGCAGTTCACGAAGCAGTTGATGTGGGATGTCGACCAGCCCATCGACGTCGTCTACACCTGGGTGGACGGCGACGACACCGCATGGCAGGACCGCCGCAACGAGGCGCGCCGCCGACGCGGACTGCCGGTCTCGGAGAACACGGACGTCGACAACGGCGACGTGAGGTTCCGCAACCGCGACGAACTGCGCTACTCACTGCGGTCGCTGGAGATGTACGCGCCCTGGGTGCGCAACATCTATCTGGTGACCGACGACCAGGTGCCGCCCTGGCTCGACACGTCGTGCCCCGATGTGAAGGTGGTGAGCCACCGGGACATCTTCGCCGACCCGAGTTGCCTGCCCACCTTCAACTCGCACGCCATCGAGAGCCAGATCCACCGGATCGACGGCCTGTCGGAGCACTTCCTTTATCTGAACGACGACGTCTTCATGGGCCGCCCGGTCACACCCGAGCTGTTCTTCCTCAGCAACGGCATGGCGAATTTCTTCCGGTCGCCGACCGCCGTACCGCCGACCGAGCCGTCGGACGAGGACGAGGGCTACTTCGCAGCGGCCAAGAACAACCGCAAGCTGCTGGAGGACGCCTTCGGACGGACCGCCACGCAGAGCTTCCTGCACACGCCGCACGCGCTGCGCCGCAGCGTGCTCGCGGAGATCGGCGAGAGGTTCCCGGAGGAGGTGGCCAGGACCGCGGCCAACCCCTTCCGCGGCAACAGCGACCTGTCGATCACGTCGTCGCTGCACCACCACTACGGCTACCTGACCGGCCGCTGCGCGCCCGGCAGGATCTCGTGCAGCTACGTCAACGTCGGCAACTACGACCACCACTCGGTGCTCGGCCGACTGCTCGCGTCCCGAAACTACGATGTCTTCTGCATCGGCGAGTCGCCCGACGCCGAGGTGCCCGCCGAGGAGCAGGCGCGCGTGATGTACGCCTTCCTCAACGCCTACTACCCCGTGAAGTCCCGCTTCGAGCGGGACTGAACGGGGCAGGCGCCGGCGACAGCCCGCCCGGTGCCGGGCTACTCCTTCTCGAAGGGGCTCGGCACCGGGAAGTACGCGTCGAGGAACGGGGTGATCAGGTCCTTCTGGCCGGTCGCGTCGTTCTCCGTGGAGACCGTGTCATTGATGCAGAAGACGGTCTTGTCGCGGTTGGCGAGCAGCCGGCCGAGCCGGGTCTCGGTCCAGGGGTGGGTCAGGTCCAGGTAGGTGTACGGCAGGTCGTTGGACGGGATCGCGCGCCTGGTGTGGAAGGCGTAGTAGTGGTGCAGCGACGAGGCGACGGAGATGTCGTCCATGCTGCGGAAGTGGCTGGACTCGGTGTGCCGGTACTCGGCGGCGAACTCGTCCTCGATCTCGTCCAGGACGCTGCGCCGCAGGGCGTGCGGCATGTGCTTCATCTTCTGCACGAGGACGGCGCCGTAGCGCTCCTCGATCAGCCGCCGGTTGTTCTTCCCGGCCGCCGCGACCGGCGGGTCGGCCTCCGTCTTCTCGCCCAGCGGCACCAGCGCGGGTGAGGGGAAGAACTTCGTCAGGCCGTTGGCGAGGAAGAAGTCCTGCGGCGTCACCTCGTTGCCGAGCAGCACGTCGTCGTTGAAGTACAGGAAGTGCTCCGACAGGCCCTCGATGTGGTGCAGTTGGCTCTCGATGGCGTGCGAGTTGAAGGTCGGCAGCGAGCCGGGCGAGCGGAAGATCTGCCGGTGGCTGACCACCTCGATGCCGGGGTGCTCGGTCTTCAGCCAGGACGGCGTCTGGTCGTCGGTGACCAGGAAGATCTTCCGGACCCACGGCGCGTACATGTGCAACGAGCGCAGTGAGTACCGCAGTTCGTCACGGCTGAGGTAGCGCGCCGCGTTGGCCGCCTCGTCGTGGTACGCCGCGCCGGTGAAGTCCGCGCGGCGGCGCAGCCACGCCGGGTCCGCGCCGTCCACCCAGGTGTAGACGACGTCGACCGGGAAGCGGATCTCGTCGGTGGTGTGGATCGCGAAGTGCTCGCGGGTACGGACCTCGAAGCGCGGGCCCGCGCCGGTGTCGCGCGGCGCGAGGTCGGTGAAGAACGCCTCGGGCGCCTGCACGGTCTTGGCGTCGGCGGGGATGGCCTCGGCGAATTTGCCGGGGCGCGGCGCCACGAGCGCGCCGTCCTCCTCGCGCCAGAACTCGATGTCGCAGCCGTAGCGGGTGCCGAGTGCCAGGCCCTTGCTCTCGTCGGTGCGGTACCAGGTGAGGCGGAAGACCCCGGCGCCCGCCAGACGGCGCCAGGACGGCTGCTCGTAGCCCGGCAGCGACTCCTCGGGCACCGGGGAGTTCCCCTTGACCGCGGTCACGTAGCCGGGCTCCTCGGCGCACAGCGCGGTCAGCGCGGCGAGCACCGCCTCCCGGTCGCTCTCGTGGACGGCCACGGCCGAGGCGGTGTGCGAGCGGCCCCGTACGCAGAAGTGGTCGAGACCGGCGGCGGACAGGCAGCCGAGGACCGCGTCGAGGTTGGCCCTGCGGGCCGCCAGCGGGGTCACGCCGGGGACGATCAGCGCGACCTTCGCCTCGCGGTTGACCGTGATCACCGTGCGGTCCGGACGGTCCACCAGCGCCTGGTGGCGCTTGCCGACCCTGGCCGCCCTGGCCCGCTCGGCGGCGGCGGTCGCGCCCGCGATGCGCAGCTTCACCTGCTTGCGCAAGTCCGAGTCGACGCGGGAGGCGATCTTCCGTCGGGCGCTCTCCGGTACTGCTCGTCGGTAGACCCCCAGCAGTCGGGGTGCCTCGGGATTACGCACGGCGGGCGGCTCCTCATCGATTGCGGGGCCCGCCGCGACGCGGGCCGTTGACGTACGACGACGGCCCGTACGGTGGTCCGGGCCGATACCTCAAGTATGCCTTGCGTTCTCCAAGGGGCCGCGTGCGGTATACCTGTCCGGAACTCCGGCCGCGCGCGACGTTACACGTAATGCGGAATCAGGAATTCGGTTGCCCATCGTTGGGTGAATTCTTCATTGAGCCGCAAGGGCGCTTCGCGTAACTTTCCCCGACGCCTTGTTCGGCGCCCAAAGCAGGGCCACGGGCCGTCCTACGCTGACGCAGAGCGTGCGGGATCACGTGCGGATCCGTCCGCCGGGACCGCACTCACTCAGCACTCACTCAGGACTTACCCAGCGCTCGCCCTGAATCCGCACCGCATCCGCCCTGCATCCGCGTACGGCGCCGAAAGTGATCTCATGCGACTGTCGATCGTAGTTCCCTGCTACAACGAAGAAGCCGTGATCGAGCTCTTCGACGTACGCATCCGGGAGACCCTCACGGCGCTCTCCGTCGATTACGAGCTGTGCTACGTCGACGACGGCAGCTCCGACCGCACCCTGGAGCGGCTGCGGGCCCTGGCCGAGAACCGCGAGGCGAGCACGCGATACGTGTCCTTCAGCCGGAACTTCGGCAAGGAGGCGGGCATCCTGGCCGGGCTCAAGGAGACGACCGGGGACGCGGTGGTCGTGATGGACGCCGACCTCCAGCACCCGCCGGAGCTGATCGCGCGCATGCTGGAGCTGCACCGCGCCGGGCACGACCAGGTGATCGCGCGGCGCACCCGCGAGGGCGACAAGAAGCTGCGCACGGCCGCCAGCCGGCTCTACTACCGGATGATCAACAAGTGGGTGGACGTCGAACTGACCGACGGCGTCGGGGACTTCCGGCTGCTGTCGCGGCGCGCGGTCGACGCGCTGCTCGCGATGCCGGAGTACAACCGCTTCTCCAAGGGACTTTTCTCCTGGATCGGCTTCGACACCGTCACCTTCGACTACCGCAATGCCGCGCGGGAGGCGGGCGAGACGAAGTGGCACTTCGGCGCGCTCATCAATTACGGCATGGACGGGCTGATCTCGTTCAACAACCGGCCGTTGCGGCTGGCCATCTATCTGGGAATGGCGCTCAGTGCCGTCGCGGCGGCGTATGCCGTGGTCGTCACCGTCATGGCGATGATCAAGGGGCCCGACGCGCCCGGTTATGTGACGCTGCTCGTCGCCGTCGTCGGTCTGGGCGGGCTCCAGATGCTGATGCTGGGGTTGATAGGCGAGTACATTGGGCGCATCTACTACGAGACCAAGCGACGGCCGCACTTCCTGGTCAAGGAGACGAACGCGCCGCGGGCCTTCGGGGTGGCACGGCAGGCCGGCGCCGCACCGACGAGCGCGTCGCTGCCCCGGATGGAGATCCGTTGAGCCTGGCCGGCACCCGCTCACCGCAACTGCTCCAGATCGTGCGGTTCGCCCTCGTGGGCGGGGTCAACACCGCCACCTTCTACGGCTTCTACCTGGCCCTGCACCCGTGGATGCCGTACTTCGCCGCGTACACCCTGGCGTTCGTGCTCAGCATGATCGGGTCGTTCTTCCTGAACACGTACTTCACGTACCGGACGCGGCCCACCTGGCGGAAGTTCCTGCTCTTCCCGCTGACCAACCTGACCAATTACGTGGTCACGAGCGTCGGCGTCTACGCCCTCGTGGAGTGGGCGGGCATGAACGACAAGATCGCCCCGCTGGCCGCCGCGGCAGCCGCCATCCCCTTCACCTACCTGCTGAGCCGCCGGATTCTCACCCCGCCGTCCGCGCTCGCCGAGCCCGACCCGAACCGCCCCTCCCCGGCCCACGCGGACGCCTGACCCACCCCGACCGGCCCCCTTCCCAGGGGGCCGGTCGCGCGTTTACTTGAACGGGTCGAAGCCGTGGTACTCCTCTTCGGCGTCGTCGCGCTCGGCCTGCTTGTCGCGGCGGCGGGTGACGGCGGCGCGGGGGGCGTCGAAACGGTGGTCCTCGCCGCGGCGGCCGAGCATTTCGGCGCCTGCGGCCATGCTGGGCTCCCAGTCGAAGACGACGGCGTCCTCGTCGGGGCCGATGGCGACGGCGTCGCCGGCGTTGGCGCCGGCCTTGAGGAGGGCGTCCTCGACGCCGAGGCGGTTGAGGCGGTCGGCGAGGTAGCCGACGGCCTCGTCGTTGGAGAAGTCGGTCTGGCGGACCCAGCGTTCGGGCTTCTCGCCGTGCACGCGGTACAGGCTCTCGCCGTCGTGGGTGACGGTGAACCCGGCGTCGTCGACGGCCTGCGGGCGGATGACGACGCGGGTGGACTCCTCCACCGGCTTGGCGGCCCGCGTCTCGGCGACGATCTTCGCCAGGGCGAACGACAGCTCGCGCAGCCCCTCGTGGGAGACGGCCGACACCTCGAAGACCTGGTAGCCGCGGCTCTCCAGCTCCGGCCTGATGATCTCGGCGAGGTCGCGCCCGTCGGGCACGTCGATCTTGTTGAGCACGATCAGCCGCGGCCGGTCCTCCAACCCGCCGCCGTACGCCCGCAGTTCCTCCTCGATGATGTCGAGGTCGCTGGCGGGGTCGCGGTCGGACTCCAGCGTCGCGGTGTCCAGCACGTGCACGAGCACCGAGCAGCGCTCGACGTGCCGCAGGAACTCCAGGCCGAGGCCCTTGCCCTGGCTGGCGCCGGGGATCAGACCCGGTACGTCCGCGATCGTGTAGACGGTCGAACCGGCCGTCACCACACCGAGGTTGGGCACCAGCGTGGTGAACGGGTAGTCGGCGATCTTCGGCTTGGCGGCCGACAGCACCGAGATCAGCGAGGACTTGCCCGCGCTCGGGTAGCCGACCAGCGCCACGTCCGCGACCGTCTTCAGTTCCAGGACGATGTCCCGCGCCACACCGGGCTCGCCGAGCAGCGCGAAGCCGGGCGCCTTGCGGCGGGCCGAGGCCAGCGCCGCGTTGCCGAGGCCGCCGCGACCGCCCTGGCCCGCGATGAAGGTGGTGCCCTGGCCGACGAGGTCGGCCAGCACATTGCCGTCCTTGTCCTGCACCACCGTGCCGTCGGGCACCGGCAGCACCAGGTCCGTACCCTCCTTGCCCGACCGGTTGCCGCCCTCGCCGGGCTTGCCGTTGGTCGCCTTGCGGTGCGGGCTGTGGTGGTAGTCGAGCAGCGTCGTGACGTCCTGGTCGACGACGAGGATCACGTCGCCGCCCCGGCCGCCGTTCCCGCCGTCGGGGCCGCCCAGCGGCTTGAACTTCTCCCGGTGAACGGAGGCGCAGCCGTGGCCTCCGTTACCCGCGGCGACATGCAGCTCGACGCGGTCCACGAAGGTGGTCATGGCATTCCTCCAGATACGTACGGGGTGGTGCGGATGTGCACGGGGTGGTGCGGTACGCGCGCTTTCACGCGTTCCAAGACGTAACACGCCGAGGGCGGCCCCGCTTCCCTGGTCGGGAAGCGAGGTCCGCCCTCGGAGGTGAAACTGTGTCGCTCTACGGTGCCTGGATCAGGCGGCCGGAACGATGTTCACTACACGACGCCCACGCTTGGTGCCGAACTCGACCGCACCGGCGGAGAGGGCGAACAGCGTGTCGTCCTTGCCGATGCCGACGCCGGAGCCGGGGTGGAAGTGCGTGCCGCGCTGGCGGACGATGATCTCACCGGCGTTGACGACCTGGCCGCCGAAGCGCTTGACGCCGAGCCGCTGAGCGTTGGAGTCGCGACCGTTCCGAGTGGACGATGCGCCCTTCTTGTGTGCCATCTCTCCTCAGTCCCTTACTTCGCAGCCGTGGGGATGCCGGTGATCTTCAGCGCCGTGTACTGCTGGCGGTGACCCTGGCGACGGCGGTAGCCGGTCTTGTTCTTGTAGCGCAGGATGTCGATCTTCTGGCCCTTGTGGTGGTCCACGATTTCGGCCTCGACCTTGACACCGGCCAGCACCCACGGGTCGCTGGTGACGGCGTCGCCGTCGACGACGAGCAGCGTCGAGAGCTCGATCGCGTCGCCCACCTTGCCCGTGGGAATCTTGTCAACCTCAACGATGTCGCCGACAGCCACCTTGTGCTGACGACCACCGCTACGCACGATTGCGTACACGCGGATCTCACTCTCTCGCTCTTGAAATCGGACCCCTGATGCCAGCCGTCCCGATGGTGCGCGGGGGGCCTCTCCCGGCGGACCGGGAGGGATTTGCTCAGAAGTGGGCGCACAAACGCCGAAGGTCAAGACTACGGAGGGCCTCCGGCCCGGTCAAATCCGCTACGGTGCCCCGCCGCGAGACCTGTGCCCCGAAGGGGCGCGGGGAACTGCGCGACCGGCCCCCACCGGGCTGTCAGCCCGAAGACCACCGCATCTGCCCCGCTGGGGCCGGTTCCTGGGCCGCGCCACCGCCGGTGGCCGAGCGCGCGGTTCCCCGCGCCCCCGGCGGGGCACAGCCCACCCGCAGGGTGGACCCGCGTGGCCCGCGCCCGGGGCAGGGCGCGGGCCACGCGGGGCCGGACTACTCGGAGGGCGCGGCCGACTTCTTGGCGGCAGCCTTCTTCGTGGTCGTCTTCTTGGCCGCGACCTTCTTCGTCGCCGTCTTCTTGGCGGCGGCCTTCTTCGTGGCGGCCTTGCGCGGCGCCCGCTTCTTGGGCTCCGCGTCAGCGGCATCGGCGGCCGGCGCCTCGGCCGGGACGACCACGACGGCCGCGTCGTCGGCGCCCGACGGCGACCCGGCGGGAGCCGTCACCTTGCGCGTGGCACGACGACGGGCGCGCGCCGGGGGCTCCGTGGAGACCTCGGGCTCGGGCGCGGCCTCGACCGGGGCCGTGGGGGCCTCGGCGGGGACGACCACGACGGCGGCGTCCTCGGAGACCGCGGGAGACCCGGCGGGAGCCGTCACCTTGCGGGTGGCGCGACGACGGGCGCGCGCCGGGGGCTCCGTGGAGACCTCGGGCTCGGCGACCGGCGCCTGCTCGATGACGGGCTCGCTGACCGGGACGACCACGACGGCCGGTTCCGGCTCGTGGTCGGCCGCGGGCGGCGCGCCCGCGGGCGAGGTGGCCTTACGGGCGCCGCGCCGCCGGGAGCGGCCACGGCTGCCGTGGGCGGCGGCCTCGGCCTCGGCCGCGGTGCCGAACCACTCCTCCTCGGGGTCGCCGACGGTCGGCACCAACTCGGCCTCGCCGACCTCGATCGGCTCCAGCTCGGGCAGTTCGTCGGCCGAGTCGACCGAGTCGGCCTCGTCCGCGTCCGCCTCCAGCACGTGCTCGTTCTCGTGCTCGTGGTCGTGACCGTCGCCCGCCGCGCCGCCGTTGCCGGACTTGCCGCGCCGCTTGCGCTTGCCGCCGCCACCGCCGGTGGTGGTCGCCTGGTCCATGTGGACGATGACGCCGCGCCCGTTGCAGTGCACGCAGGTCTCGGAGAAGGACTCCAGCAGGCCCTGGCCGACCCGCTTGCGGGTCATCTGCACCAGGCCGAGCGAGGTGACCTCGGCCACCTGGTGCTTGGTCCGGTCCCGGCCCAGGCACTCCAGCAGCCGCCGCATGACCAGGTCGCGGTTGGACTCCAGGACCATGTCGATGAAGTCGATGACGACGATGCCGCCGAGGTCCCGCAGCCTGAGCTGGCGGACGATCTCCTCGGCCGCCTCCAGGTTGTTGCGGGTGACGGTCTCCTCCAGGTTGCCGCCCTGCCCGGTGAACTTGCCGGTGTTGACGTCGACCACGACCATCGCCTCGGTCTTGTCGATCACCAGCGAACCGCCGGACGGCAGCCACACCTTGCGGTCCAGCGCCTTCAGAAGCTGCTCGTCGATGCGGTACGTCGCGAAGACGTCGATCTCCGAGGTCCAGCGCGACAGCCGGTCCGCCAGGTCGGGCGCGACGTGGGTGACGTACTCGTGGATCGTGCTCCACGCCTCGTCACCGCTGACGATGACCTTCGAGAAGTCCTCGTTGAAGATGTCGCGGACGACGCGGACGGTCATGTCCGGCTCGCCGTAGAGCAGCGTCGGCGCGTTGCCGCTCTTGGCCTTCTTCTGGATGTCCTCCCACTGTGCCTGGAGGCGTTCGACGTCGCGGCGCAGCTCGTCCTCGCTGGCGCCCTCCGCGGCGGTGCGGACGATGACGCCCGCGTCCTCGGGGACGATCTTCTTGAGGATGGTCTTCAGCCGGGCCCGCTCGGTGTCGGGGAGCTTGCGGCTGATGCCGGTCATCGAGCCCTCGGGCACGTACACCAGGTAGCGGCCGGGCAGCGAGACCTGGCTGGTCAGGCGGGCGCCCTTGTGGCCGATCGGGTCCTTCGTCACCTGGACGAGGACCGGCTGGCCGGACTTGAGCGCGGACTCGATACGGCGCGGGCCGTTGCCCATGCCGAGCGCCTCGAAGTTGACCTCGCCCGCGTACAGGACGGCGTTGCGGCCCTTGCCGATGTCGACGAACGCGGCCTCCATGGACGGCAGCACGTTCTGCACCTTGCCCAGGTAGACGTTGCCGACGTAGCTGGTGGCCTGCTCCTTGTTGACGTAGTGCTCGACGAGGACGTTGTCCTCCAGCACGCCGATCTGGGTGCGCTCGCCGTTCTGCCGGACCACCATGACGCGCTCGACGGCCTCGCGGCGCGCCAGGAACTCCGCCTCGGTGATGATCGGCACGCGGCGGCGGCCCTGCTCGCGGCCCTCGCGGCGGCGCTGCTTCTTGGCCTCCAGGCGCGTGGAGCCCTTGATGGACTGCACCTCGTCGGCGCCGGTGCCGCCACCGGACTCCGACTTCTGGCGCGGCTCGCGGACCTTGACGACCGTGCGCTCCGGGTCGTCGCCGCCGTTGGCGGAGTCGTCGGCGCCGGAGTCGGAACCGCGACGGCGACGGCGCCTGCGGCGACGGCTGGTGCTGGAACCCGAGCCGTGGTCGTCGTCGTGCGCCGACTCGTCGGCGGAGTCCTCCTCGTCGTCGCCCTCGGACGACTCGTCCTCGTCGTCGGAGGACGCGGTGTCCTCGTGCTCGCTGGACTCGCCCCGGCGACGGCGGCGACCGCCGCGGCGGCGACGGCGGGACGGGCGGTCATCGCCGTCGTGCTCGCCGTCGGCGTCCGCGTCGTTGTCCTGCTCGTCGTCCGCGTCGGGGTCGGCCTCGTCCACGTCCACGGCGGTCGCCGCCTCGGCGGTCACCGGCTCCGCGGCGGAGCCGCCACGGCGACGGCGGCGGCGGCGCGGGCCGCTGTCCCGCTCCTCGGTCTCGTCCTCGTCGGCGACGGCGGGCTCCTCCGCGACGGCGCCGGCCGCCACGGGCTCGGCCGTGGGCGCCTGGAAGACCGGCGGCTGGAAGACGGCCGTCGGCGGACGCGACGCCCTGCGGCGTCCGCGCGCCGGGCGCTCCTCGGTCCTGACCTCAAGGGTGATGGACGCGACGGGGATGCCGAACGCCTCGGCGAGGGCGGCCACCGCGTTGGCGTTCGCCTCCTCGACCGTCTGGCCGTAGCCGCGGATCTCGTACGCGTCGTCGACCTCGACGTTCCACTCGTCGCCGTCCTGGAGCGCCTTCCCGGTGTACTCGAAGCGCTCTTCCGGCGTGTCGTGCGCACTGGCGGTGACCGTGTCGCTCTCGGCCTCGGCCTCGTCCCGGGGCGCCAGCGCGCCCGGCTTCAGCCGCCGGGAGCCGTCGCCCGCGGAGAACGTCGCCGCAGGGGCTCCGGCCGTGCGCTTGCGCGACCGCCGGGCGCGCGGCTCCGGCTCGGCGGCCGGGGCGGGCGGCGCCACGGGCGCCGCGGGTGCGGGGGCCTCGGCGATCTCGCCCGCGGTGCCGTCGGCGGCGGGCGCCTCGGCGGGGGCGGCCACCTTGCGGGTGGCACGGCGGCGGGCACGCGGCGGGGCCGCGTCCCCAGCGGGGGCCTCGGCGGCGGCGGGCTCGGCGGTCACCGCGGCGGGCGTACCGCCGTCAGGGGCATCGCCCGAGGCGGTCTCGTCGGCGGTGGAGGCGGCGGGGGCGGCCACCTTGCGCGTGGCGCGACGGCGGGCACGCGGCGGGGCCGCGTCCCCAGCGGGGGCCTCGGCGGCGGCGGGCTCGGCGGTCACCGGGGCGGCCGTACCGCCGTCAGGGGCATCGTCCGAGGCAGGCTCGTCCGCCGTCGAGGCGGCCGGGGCCGCCACCTTGCGCGTGGCCCGGCGGCGAGCGCGCGGCGGCGCGGCGGGGGCCTCGTCGGAGGCGGCGGTGTCGTCAGCGGCGGAGCCGGACGCCGCGGCGGTGTCCGTACCGCCGTCAGGGGCATCGCCCGCAGCGGTCTCGTCGGCGGTGGAGGCGGCCGGGGCCGCCACCTTGCGGGTGGCGCGACGGCGGGCGCGCGGCGGGGCGGCTGCCTCGGACGCGGAGGCGTCATCGGAGGCCGGAGCCAGGCTCTCGGCGGTCTCGGAACTCATGGGGGCGGCCGTGGCGGCGTCGGAGGCGGCCTCGTCACCGGCGGTCACGGCCGGAGCGGCGACCTTGCGGGTGGCGCGACGGCGGGCGCGCGGCGGGGCGGCTGCCTCGGACGCGGAGGCGTCGTCGGAGGCCGGAGCCGGGGGCTGGGCCGCGGGCTCGGCGGGGGCGGAGCCACCGGCGGCGTCGGTCGGGGGGCCCGCGGGGCGGGAGGCGGCCCGGCGGCGGCGCGGCGGCGCGGCCTCGGCGGCGGGCTCGGATGTGGGGGTGGGTTCGTTGGAGTCGGTCTGGTCGTGCATTCGGGCAATGCTCCCGTCGAGCTCCCGGGCGCCGCGTCCATGTCCGGTGCGGCGGGCCGCTTGGTCGCGGTGCCGCTGTCCGGGGGCGCGGGCGCCGCACGGGAGCTGCTGTGTCGCTCGTCGGCACCGCGTCGGCGGGTCGACGAAAGTCTCATGTGGTCTGCGGCGCCGGACCCGGGTGGCTCCCTGGTGCGTCGGCGACGCGTGACGACGTGGCTACGCGGACCCGGCAGGTACCGTCACAGCGTCGCGATCATGCGCGAGCGGGTCGGTGACCGTGCCGGACTCCTCGTCGAGCGGCCCCTGCGCCAGCCTGGTCACCGCTGCGGGGACCGGCGGCGCGAGGTCGGCCGTCGCATGGAGGCCGGACAGTACGTCGTCGGGCCGTACGGCAGGTGTCAGGTGCCGTACAACCAGCCGCAGTATCGCACAGGCGCGGTCCTGCGGCCTATCGGCACCCTGTTCGGACATGTCCGCGTCGTGCCCGGCGCCGTTGTCCGGCGTGTCGTCCACGACTTCCAGGCGCGTGACGGCGCCGCGGGTGTCGAACGTGCGGATGCCGTTCTTCGTCTTGCGCTGTACTTCCACGGTCTCCGCGGCGAGGAACGCCGCGACGGCCTGTCGTGCCTCGGCCGGGTCGACACCGTCGAGCCTGACCTGCCAGACGGACGCCTCGAGGCGTTCGGCGAGTCCCGAGGTCCGGGCCTCGACCGCCTCGATGACGTCGAGTCCCGCGGGCAGCGACTCGTCGAGCAGCAGCCGCAGCTTCTCCGGGTCGACGCTGCGCGCGAGGGCGATCTCCAGATACTCCGCCTCGCTGCCGACGCCGGTGGGTGCGGCGTTGGCATACGACACCTTGGGGTGCGGGGTGAAGCCCGCCGAGTACGCCATCGGCACCTCGGCGCGGCGCAGGGCCCGCTCGAAGGCGCGCTGGAAGTCGCGGTGGCTGGTGAACCGGAGGCGGCCACGCTTGGTGTAGCGCAGTCGAATGCGCTGCACCGCCGGTGCGGGCGGCGGACCTTCGGGCTGTCGCTTGCCCAGTGTCGTTCAGTCCCTCGTGCGTACTCGTGTCCCGGGAGCCCGTCACCGGGCCCGCTTGTCTTTTACAAGGTTACGCCGCGTCGCGCGTTGCTGTTGACGGGTGACCCCCGCCCTGTGGACAACCCGGGGTCGACAGTCTCGGGGGAACGCCCTGAACCGGTGCCGGTCCCCCGCTCAGCGGTGGGTCGGCGGACGCCGCTTGGCGAGGTCGGGGCCGGGCTGCTTACGGTGGCGGGCCGCCGGCCGGGGCAGCGCTTGCGTGGCGTGCGCGCTCGCCACCAGCGCGTCGGCCGGATCGGGCGCCTCTGATACGTCGGCCGCGTCCGTCGCCGGTGCCGGACCGAACGCCCCCGGCTCGTACCCGGCCCGCCGCGGCGGCAGCCGCCGCTCGGCGGCGCCGACCGGATCGCCGAAGAGCGCCCTGCGGGTCTCGGCGCGCAACTCGCGCAGCGAGCGGCGGGCGTCGGCGACCGCTTCCTTGACCGGCTGCCGGACCGCGCGCCGGTACCAGCGGCCCGCGGCCCGTACCGCGCGTAGTACGGGAGCGCCGGTCCGGCTCCAGACCCAGGCGGCGGGGACCGCGATCAGCACGCGAGCCAGCCACGCGACGCCGCGGCCGACGGCGCGCGAGACATAGCCGGTCACCCGCCAGGCGTGGCCGAGCGCCGCGCCGATCTCGCGTGCGACCGGGACGACGACGCGCCGCCACACGAAGCCGACCGGCAGCACGACCAGGGTCCTGACCAGCCAGAGCAGGCCGAGCCACGTCATCCGCAGCGTCCACGCGAGGCCGCGGCCGACCGGCGTGAGCACATACCGCCACAGCGCGGCCAGTGGCCACACCAGCGCGTACCGCACGAAGAAGACGACGGCCGCGGCGAGTGCGAGCGCGACGGGCACCAGCAGGGAGCGCCAGAGCCAGCGGGCGGGCACGGCCAGGAGGTAGTGGCCGAGCCAGGAGGCGCCCGCGCCCAGGCCCGCGCCGAGGGTCAGCAGCGTCCAGCGGACGGCGCGGCCGACGGGCGCGAGGACGTACGCGTAGAGGGCGGTCAGGGGGACGACGAGCAGCCAGTGCGCGAGCAGTCCCGTGCCGGTGCCGAGCATGCGCAGTATCCAGGCGGCGGCGTAGCCGAGCGGCACGAGCACGTACCGCCACAGGGCGACGAGCGGGACGACGACCAGGTAGCGGGTCAGGAAGACGGCCGGGATCACCACCAGGGTGCGCACCGCCCAGGCGAGCGCGGCGCCGAGGACCCGCAGCGGCGGGAGCAGCAGGCGGCGCCATGTCCAGCGCAGTCCGGCCGAGGTCGCGCGCCCGGCCGTCGCGAGCGCGTCCCAGAGCAGGCGCAGCGGCAGCACGACGGCGAAGGCGACGAGACGGACCGGCATACGTATGGCGACGGTCAGGCAGCCGTCGCCGCTCCCCCGCGGGTGTTCCAGAGCCATGCGGTGAACCTACCCGCAGGGCTTGGCGGGTTGGCGTACCGCGCGGTGTCCGCAGCCGGATCGGCACCCGGCGGATACCGCCCGGAGACGTCGCGCGGCGGCGGCCGGGCGCGTGGCACGGCCGCCTGTCACGGCCGCGCCCGCGGGCCGGGGCGCGGCTCGACGTACTCCGGCGAGCACTCCTGCGAGTACGGCTCCACGCACGCCTCGAAGCGCGGCTCGCGGCACCGCGCGAAAACGCTCCGCCACGGCGCGGGCCAGGGGCCTTGCGCAGGTCCCGCCCCGTCAAGTCGTCGGCGGCGCGCATGTGTTGGGGATGCGCGGGTCTTGTCAACAAATCGAATGACGTGCGTAAACCGTTGACAAGCCGGTGACACGATCGCAACATGTGACTCGCAAAAAGCTGGTCAATGCTCTCTCAATTCTTCACATCTGTATGCAACTTCACGGCAGGAGCCGCCTCGCGTCCTGCGAACCCCGCGCGTCCCGCGCGTCGTCCGCGCTCTCTCGTTCCGACTGAACAGAGGACACATGAAACGGAAACAGCTCAGCCGTCGGCTGATCACCGGCCTGGTCACCGCCGGTCTGATCGCCATCGGGCTCCTGCCACTGTCCGGGGCCGCCGCCGCGGCCGACCGGCCCAACCTCGCTTCGGGGAAGGCCGCTTCGTCGAGCGGCGCGGTGGGCGGATACCCCGCCTCCGCGGTCACCGACGGCAACCAGGGCACGTACTGGGAAGGACCGAACAACACCTTCCCGCAGTGGGTGCAGATCGACCTCGGCGGCAGTGGTGCCGCCGTCGACCAGGTGGTGCTCAAGCTGCCGGCCGGCTGGGAGGCGCGCACCGAGACCATCGCGGTGCAGGGCAGCACCGACGGCGCCGCCTTCAGCACGCTGTCCGCCGCGCAGGGCCGCACCTTCAACCCGGCTTCCGCCAACACCGTGACGGTCGACTTCAGCGCCGCGACGGTCCGCTACGTACGGCTGAACATCACGGCCAACACCGCGTGGCCGGCCGCGCAGATATCCGAGCTGGAGATCCACGGCACGACGGTCACCGACCCCGGCGGCCCCGGCCCCGGCGATCCCGGCCCCGGTGACGGCACGGGCAAGGACCTGGCGCGCGGCAAGCCGATCGAGGCGTCCTCGACGGCCCAGTCCTTCGTCGCGTCCAACGCCAACGACGGCCAGGTCGGCAGCTACTGGGAGTCCAACGGCTTCCCGTCGACGCTGACGGTCAAGCTCGGCTCCGACGCCGACATCACCTCCGTCGTCGTGAAGCTCAACCCCGACGCCGCGTGGGGTCCGCGCACGCAGAACATCCAGGTGCTCGGGCGCGGCCAGAGCGCGACCGGCTTCACCTCGCTGAAGGCCAGGGCCGACTACGCGTTCAGCCCGTCGAGCAACCAGAACACCGTGACCATCCCGGTCACCGGCCGGGCCGCCGACCTCCAGCTCGGGTTCTTCTCCAACTCCGGCGCCCCGGGCGGCCAGGTCGCCGAGGTGCAGGTCATCGGCGTACCCGCGCCCAACCCCGACCTGACCGTCACCGCGCTGTCGTGGACCCCGACCGCCCCGGTCGAGACCGACACCGTGAACGTCAGCGCCACCGTGAAGAACATCGGCAGCGCCGCGTCGCCCGCGACCACCGTCAATGTCAGCGTCGGCGGTGTCGTCGCGGGCAGCGCCCCGGTGGCCGCCCTCGCCGCCGGTGCGTCCACCACCGTCCAGGTCGCCGTCGGCAAGCGGGCGGTGGGCAGCTACACCGTCTCGGCCGTGGTCGACCCCAATGGCACCGTCATCGAGCAGAGCAAGGACAACAACAGCCTCGCCTCACCGACGAAGCTGGTCGTCGCGCAGGCGCCGGGCCCCGACCTCGAAGTGCTCGGCATCACCTCCAACCCGGCCAGCCCCGCGGTCGGCGCGGCCGTCTCCTTCACCGTCTCGGTGCACAACCGCGGCACCACCTCGACGGGCGTCGCCACCGTCACCCGCCTCACCGTGGGCGGCACCACGCTCGACACCAGCACCCCGGCGATCGCCGCGGGCGCGACCGTCACCGTGAACGTCACCGGCACCTGGACCGCGACCAGCGGCGGCGCCACCCTCGTCGCGACCGCGGACGCCACCAACGTCGTCGCCGAGACCAACGAGACCAACAACACCTTCTCCCGCTCGATCGTGGTCGGGCGCGGCGCCGCCGTCCCGTACACCGAGTACGAGGCCGAGGCAGCCACCTACCAGGGCACGCTCCTGGAGACCGACCCGCTGCGCACCTTCGGCCACACCAACTTCGCGACCGAGTCCTCGGGCCGCAAGTCGGTACGGCTGAACACCACCGGTCAGTTCGTGGAGTTCACCTCCACCAACCCGACCAACTCGATCGTGGTGCGCAACTCGATCCCCGACGCCGCGAACGGCGGCGGCATCGAGGCCACGATCAGCCTCTACATCAACAACACGTTCAACCGGAAGATCACCCTGTCCTCGAAGCACAGTTGGCTGTACGGCAACACCGACGGCCCCGAGGCACTGACCAACTCACCGCAGGCGGACGCCCGTCGGCTGTTCGACGAGTCCAACGCGCTGCTGTCGACGACGTATCCGGTGGGCACCAAATTCCGCCTCCAGCGGGACGCGACCGACACGGCGTCGTTCTACGTCATCGACCTGATCGACCTGGAGCAGGTGGCGCCGCCGAAGGCCAAGCCCGCCGAGTGCACGTCGATCACCGAGTACGGCGCGATCCCGGACGACGGGATCGAGGACACCGCCGCGATCCAGCGGGCCGTGACCGCCAACCAGAACGGCCTCATCAACTGCGTGTGGATCCCGGCGGGCCAGTGGCGCCAGGAGAAGAAGATCCTCACCGAGGACCCGCTGCACCGCGGCCAGTACAACCAGGTCGGCATCAGCAACGTCACGATCCGCGGCGCGGGCATGTGGTACTCGCAGCTCTACTCGCTGATCCAGCCGCAGGACGCCGTGGGCAGCATCAACCACCCGCACGAGGGCAACTTCGGCTTCGACATCGACAACAACACGCAGATCTCCGACATCGCGATCTTCGGCTCCGGCCGGATCCGCGGCGGTGACGGCAACGCCGAGGGCGGCGTGGGCCTCAACGGCCGGTTCGGCAAGAACACCAAGATCAGCAACGTGTGGATCGAGCACGCCAACGTCGGTGTCTGGGTCGGCCGCGACTACGACAACATCCCCGCCCTGTGGGGACCGGCGGACGGCCTCGAATTCAGCGGGATGCGCATCCGCGACACCTACGCCGACGGCATCAACTTCACCAACGGCACCCGTAATTCGAAGGTCTTCAACTCCTCCTTCCGCACCACGGGCGACGACTCGCTCGCGGTCTGGGCCAACAAGTACGTCAAGGACCAGTCCGTCGACATCGCGCACGACAACCACTTCGTGAACAACACCATCCAGTTGCCCTGGCGCGCCAACGGTTTGGCGATCTACGGCGGTTACGGCAACACCATCGAGAACAACCTCGTCTACGACACGATGAACTACCCGGCGATCATGCTGGCCACCGACCACGACCCGCTGCCGTTCTCCGGCCAGACGCTGATCGCCAACAACGGCATCCAGCGCGGCGGCGGCGTCTTCTGGGGCGAGGCGCAGAAGTTCGGGGCCATCACCCTGTTCGCCTCCACCAGTGACATCACCGGCGTCACCATCCGGGACACCGACATCGCCGACTCCACCTACGACGGGATCCAGTTCAAGAACGGCGGCGGCGCCATGCCGGGCGTCACCATCAGCAACGTCACCATCGACAAGTCCAACAACGGCGCCGGGATCCGCGCCCAGGGCGGCGCGCGGGGCAGCGCCAATCTGTCCCACGTCACCATCACCAACTCCGCCAACGGCAGCGTCCTCATCGAGCCCGGATCGCAGTACGTGATCAACGGCTCGTAACCGAAGGCTCTCACCCCCCGAAAAAACCCGTGGCCCCGCACGCGTCCTGCGTGCGGGGCCACGGGCCGTGTCGCGCTACCTCGCGGCGGCGCCGACCGTCACTTCACGACCGACAGCGGCAGCAGCTTCTGCCCCGTCGGGCCGACCTGGATGTGGGTGTCCATCTGCGGGCAGACACCGCAGTCGAAGCACGGCGTCCAGCGGCAGTCGTCGACCTCGGTCTCGTCCAGGGCGTCCTGCCAGTCCTCCCACAGCCAGTCCTTGTCGAGACCGGAGTCCAGGTGGTCCCAGGGCAGGACCTCCTCGGCGGTGCGCTCGCGGGTGGTGTACCAGGACAGGTCGACGCCGAAGGCGGGCAGCTCGGCCTCGGCGGCGCGCAGCCAGCGGTCGTAGCTGAAGTGCTCGCGCCAGCCGTCGAACCGGCCGCCGTCCTCGTAGACGGCCCGGATGACGGCCGATACCCGGCGGTCGCCGCGGGAGAGCAGGCCCTCGATGATGCCGGGCTTGCCGTCGTGGTAGCGGAAGCCGATGTTGCGGCCGTACTTCTTGTCGCCGCGGATCGCGTCGCGCAGCTTCTCCAGCCGGGCGTCGGTCTCCTCCACGCCGAGCTGCGGGGCCCACTGGAAGGGAGTGTGCGGCTTGGGCACGAACCCGCCGATGGAGACCGTGCAGCGGATGTCGTTCTGCCCGGTGACCTCGCGGCCCTTGGCGATGACCTTCTTCGCCATGTCGGCGATCTGGAGGACGTCCTCGTCGGTCTCGGTGGGCAGCCCGCACATGAAGTAGAGCTTCACCTGCCGCCAGCCGTTGCCGTACGCGGTGGCCACGGTACGGATCAGGTCCTCTTCCGAGACCATCTTGTTGATGACCTTGCGGATCCGCTCGGAGCCGCCCTCGGGGGCGAAGGTCAGACCGGAGCGGCGGCCGTTGCGGGTCAGCTCGTTGGCCAGGTCGATGTTGAAGGCGTCGACGCGGGTGGACGGCAGGGACAGGCCGATCTTGTCGTCCTCGTACCGGTCGGCGAGGCCCTTGGCGACCTCGGCGATCTCGGTGTGGTCGGCGGAGGACAGCGAGAGCAGGCCGACCTCCTCGAAGCCGGTGGCCTTCAGGCCCTTCTCGACCATCTCGCCGATCCCGGTGATGGACCGCTCGCGCACCGGGCGGGTGATCATGCCCGCCTGGCAGAAGCGGCAGCCGCGGGTGCAGCCGCGGAAGATCTCCACCGACATCCGCTCGTGCACGGTCTCGGCCAGCGGCACCAGCGGCTGCTTGGGGTACGGCCACTCGTCGAGGTCCATCACGGTGTGCTTGGACACCCGCCACGGCACGCCGCTGCGGTTGGGCACGACGCGGGAGATCCGGCCGTCGGCCAGATACTCCACGTCGTAGAAGCGCGGCACGTACACCCCGCCGGTCCTCGCCAGCCGCAGCAGCACCTCGTCCCGGCCGCCGGGGCGGCCCTCGGCCTTCCACGCGCGGATGACCTCGGTCATCTCCAGGACGGCCTGCTCGCCGTCGCCGATGACGGCCGCGTCGATGAAGTCGGCGATCGGCTCGGGGTTGAACGCGGCGTGGCCGCCCGCCAGCACGATCGGGTCGTCCAGCGTGCGGTCGGCCGCGAGCAGCGGGATGCCCGACAGGTCGAGCGCGGTGAGCATGTTGGTGTAGCCCAGCTCCGTGGAGAAGCTGAGGCCGAACACGTCGAAGGCGCGGACCGGGCGGTGCGCGTCGACCGTGAACTGCGGCACATCGTGCTCGCGCATCAGCGCTTCGAGGTCGGGCCACACGCTGTACGTGCGCTCGGCCAGGACGCCCTCGCGCTCGTTGAGCACCTCGTAGAGGATCATGACGCCCTGGTTGGGCAGGCCCACCTCGTACGCGTCCGGGTACATCAACACCCAGCGGACGTCGGTGCTGTCCCACTCCTTGACGGTGGAGTTCAGCTCGCCGCCGACGTACTGGATCGGCTTCTGGACGTGCGGGAGAAGTGCTTCCAGGCGCGGGAAGACCGACTCGACAGGCATCTCGGCGACTCTCATCAGACGGCTGGGACTCCCCCGGCCGGCGGCGTGGGGGCTGGGTGACCCTCAAGGGTACCCGTGTCTCGCGGCGGCCCGGTCCCGCTCATCCGTCACGGCCCCGCCGCGCCCGGGCCCCGGCCACATGCAACGCCCCCCATCGCGCCTCTGTACGGCGGCCCCGCCGCGTCCCGGCCCCGGCTCAGATGTCGCGGTCCGCCGACCGCCAGACATCCGGCAGTTCCGCCTCCACGGCCGCCGCTCTGGCCCGCTCGGCCGCGATCAGCGCCGTGTACGCCTCGGTGGGCTCCCCCGCCGCCCGTGCCTCCCGCGCGGTACGGCCGAGCGCCGCCCGGCACATCACGCTGTCCTGGTGCTCGCCGAGGAGCTGCTGGACGGACTTCATCCGGCCGGTGTGGGCGGCGGCCCGCTTGCCGAGCACCGGCTGCGCGGCCTCGCCGCAGTAGCGGGCGCGCTTGGCGGATTTGCGGGCCTCGTGCAGCGCGATGTCGCGGTCGTCGCCGGGCGGCAGCGCGAGCGCGGCCTGGATCTGCCGCCGCAGCCGCAGGTGGTCGCGGCCCACGGCGGCGGTGGCGGCCTCGTGGGCGGGCGCGGCGGCCGACACCAGGAACGGCGGCAGCACGAGCAGCGCCTCCAGGCGGTCGAGCAGCGCGAAGTAGCGGGTCCCGTTCAGCACCCGGACCAGGGCCGCGTGGGAGCGCGCGTGACTGTCGGCGGCCAGGCCCCGCAGCCGGTCGCGTACGGCCGCGGTGACCAGCGCGGGGTCGGCCTCGGCGAGCAGCCCGTCCACGCGGTCCGCGAGGACCTCGCGGTCGCGTTCGGTGCCGAGGACGGCGGCCAGCCACTTCAGCTCCGCGCCGAGCGGGTCGGTGGCACCGCGGTCCAGCTCCCTGCGGAAGCTCTTGAGGGCGCTGCGGGCCCTGCGGGTGGCGACTCGCATCCGGTGCACGGCGTCCTCCTGGTCGCGCCGCACCAGCGGGTCGAGCGCGAGGATCGCGGTGAGCTGTTCGCGCAGGTACCCGGTGGCGACCTCGCCCGCGGTGGCGGGGGTGCCGGGCGGCGCGGGCGGTTCGGCGAGCCGGTCGCCGAGCGCGCGGGCCAGTTTGGAGCGGGAGGCCGAGCGGCGCTGTCCCGCCGCCGTCAGCCGTTCCTCGACGGCGTCCAGCAGGGCGGGCGGGCCGCGCATCAGCTCGACCTCGGTCTCGGTCCAGCTCGGGCCGTCCGCCCCCGCGTCGGCACCGGTCTCGTAAGCACCGGTCTCGTCGGCACCCGCCTCGTAAGCACCCGCCTCGTACGCGCCCGCCGCGTACACGTACGCCGCGACCTCGTCGTGGGCGATCTCGGCGAGCGCGCCGCCCTCCGCGTCCAGCAGCAGGGTTCGGTGCCGGGTGGTGCGCAGCCGGACCACCGGGTTCAGCGGGCGGCCCCTGAGCAGCGCGGCGACCTCGGTGCGCAGCTCCTCGGGCGGGGCGTCGTCGGCGGCGCCCAGCGGGACACGGACCTCGGTGCGGGTGTCGGGCTCGCCGGTGGGCAGTTTCAGGTGCCAGCCCGCGTCCTCGCCCCCGGTACGGCGGCGGAGCGTGGTGCGGTGGGCGGCCAGCGCGAGGCCGGCGGTGTCGTAGTAGACGGCGTCGAGGAGGACGGGGTCCAGGCGCCGGATTCCGGCGACGGACGGCAGTCCTTCGAGGTCGGGAGGCGTCAGGGGGCGGCCGGGGCCGTCACCGGCCTCGTACTTGCGTTCGGTCTCGCGCACTCGCTGACCCATGCTCGACGGTAACCGGGCACCCCGCCCGCGAGCAATGGCGCGGCCGGCCGGGACGGGATCCGCGGACCCCTTCCGACCGGCCGGGCCCGCGCGTCACGCCGACATCGGCCGCTGCATCCGTACGGACTGCAACAGACCTATGGCCACACAGTTGGCGAACATCGATGATCCGCCGTACGACACAAAGGGCAAGGGGATACCCGCGACCGGCATGATGCCCAGCGTCATGCCGATGTTCTCGAAGGACTGGAAGGCGAACCAGGCGACGATTCCGGCGGCGACGATCGTGCCGTACAGGTCGGTGGCATTGCGGGCGATAGCGCAGGCCCGCCAAAGGATGAGGCCGATCAGCGCGATGATCAGGGCGGCGCCGAGGAAGCCCAGTTCCTCGCCCGCGACCGAGAAGACGAAGTCCGTCTGCTGCTCGGGCACGAACTGCCCGGTGGTCTGGCTGCCGTGGAACAGGCCCTTGCCGAGCAGGCCGCCGGAGCCGATGGCGATCCGCGCCTGGCTGGTGTTGTAGCCGACGCCCGCCGGGTCCAGGGCGGGGTTGGCGAAGGCCGCGAAGCGGTCGATCTGGTACTTGTCCAGGATGCCGAGCTGCCAGACGGCGAGGGCGCCGCCGATCCCGGCGGCGATCAGGCCGAACACCCAGCGGTTGGACGCGCCGGAGGAGAGCAGCACCCCGAGCACGATCGCCGCCATCACCATCACCGAGCCGAGGTCCGGCATCATCATGATGATCAGGATCGGCAGCGCGGCCAGGCCCAGCGACTGGAGCACGGTCCGGTGGTCCGGATGCTCGCGGTCGCCCGCGTCCACCCGCGCCGACAGCACCATCGCCATGCCGAGGATGATCGCGACCTTCACGAACTCCGACGGCTGGAGCGAGAAGCCGCCGCCGATCACGATCCACGAGTGCGCGCCGTTGACGGTCGAGCCGAGCGGGCTGAGCACCGCGAGGATGCCGAGGATCGCCAGCACGTAGTAGAACGGCACGATGCCGCGCATCCTGCGGTGCCCTATGACGACGACACCGATCGCGAGACCCGCGCCGATCCCGGCGTTCATCAGGTGCCGCATCAGGAAGTAGTACTGGTCGCCGTGGGTGAGATTGGTGCGGTTGCGGGTCGCGGAGTACACCAGCATCGTGCCGATGGCGGTCAGCGCGAGGGACGCGAAGAGCAGCACCCAGTCCATCCGGCGCGCTATCGAGTCGCGGGCGAAGAGCTTGCCCAGCGTGGACCGCTCGGGGGTGAAGCGGCGGATCGAGTAGCTGTTGGTGGCACTCATGACCAGGATTTCCTGCCCTGCAGCAGCTTCTCGGTGCGGGTCGGGGTGAGGGCCGCGAGCACCGGGCCCGGGTCGCCCGGCGTGCCGTGCTGCGACGGCGTCAAGGTGGTGTCGGAGGCGGGCACGACGACGCCGTCACCGGAGATCTTCGGCAGCGCGGCGACCGGCTTGGGCATGATGCCCTTGCTCGCGTCGATCTTCGGGCCGTCCTTCTCGATGCCGTACATCGCCTCGTAGATCCGGCGGACCGCGGTGCCCGAGGCGCCGGAGCCGGTACCGGCCTGCGAGATCGTCATCACGATCGTGTAGTCCTTGGTGTACGTGGTCAGCCACGAGGTCGTCTGCTTGCCGGAGACCTCGGCGGTACCGGTCTTGGCGTGCAGCGTGATCTTGTCCTGCGGCCAGCCGGCGAACTTCCAGTTGGCGGTACCGTCCGTGACGACGCCCGCGGTGGCCTTGTTGATGTACTTCAGCGTCGACTTGGAGTCGGGCAGCTTGCCCGCCACCTTCGGCTTGATCGGCGTGACGGTCTTGCCGTCCGCGCTGACCACGGCCTTCCCTATGGTCGGCTGGTACAGCGTGCCGCCGTTGGCGAGCGCCGCGTAGATCCGGGCCATCTGGATCGGCGTGACGAGCGTGTCGCCCTGGCCGATCGCGTAGTTGACGGAGTCACCGGCGCGCAGCACGTAACCGTCGGTGCAGTTCTCCCGCGCGATGGCGGTGGCCAGGTCGTTCTTCTTACTGGTCTTCTTGAGCTTGCACCAGTAGTCCTTCATCGCGTCGTAGTAGCTCTGCTTCCACTGACGGTCGGGGACGCGGCCGGTGACCTCGCCCGGCAGGTCGATGCCGGTCTTGGCGCCGAGGCCGAACTGGTGGGCGGTCTTGTAGAACCAGTCCTTGGGGTGCTTGGGGTCGGTGCCGCCGTCCTTCTGCCACTGGTCGTACGCGATGCCGTAGAACACGGTGTCGCAGGAGACCTCCAGGGCGCGGCCGAGCGAGATGTCGCCGAAGCTCTCGTTCTCGAAGTTCTTGAAGACCTGGTTGCCGATGGTCATCGACGAGGTGCAGGGGTAGCCGCCGTTGATGTCGTAACCGGCGTTGACGGCCGCCGAGGTGGACACCACCTTGAAGGTGGAGCCGGGCGCCGACTGGCCCTGCGTGGCGCGGTTGAGCAGCGGGTAGTTGGACTCGGTCTCGTTGAGCGCCTTGTAGTCCTTGGCGGAGATCCCGCCGACCCACTCGTTGGGGTCGTAGGTGGGGGCGCTGGCCATGGCGATGACCTGGCCGGTGTTGTTGTCCAGGACGACGGCCGCGCCGGAGTCGGCCTTGTAGTTCTGGTGGGTGATGCTGTCGTACGTCTTGCGCGCGTCGGCCATGGCCTGCGCGAGTTCCTTCTCGGTGAGCGCCTGGACCTTGGAGTCGATGCTGGTCACCAGGTTCGCGCCGGGCTGCGCCGGGGTGTCGCCCGCCTTGCCGATCACCCGGCCGAGGTTGTCGACCTCGTAGCGGGTCACGCCCGCCTTGCCGCGCAACTGCGCGTCGTAGACGCTCTCCAGGCCGGAGCGGCCGATCTGGTCGGAGCGCTGGAGCGGCGCCTCGGTCTTCTCCGAGGCGGTCAGCTCCGCGTCGGTGACCGGCGACAGATAGCCGAGGACCTGCGCGGTGTTCGCCTTGGAAGGACTGGGGTAGCGGCGTACGGCGGTGGGCTCGGCGGTGACGCCGGGGAAGTCCTCGCGCCGCTCCATGATCTGGAGCGCCTGCTGGGTGGTGGCCTCGTCGGTGATCGGGATCGGCTGGTACGGCGACCCGTTCCAGCACGGCTTGGGCGTCTTCGCGTCGCACAGCCGCACCTTGTCGGTGACTTCCTTGGGGGTCAGCCCGAGGACACCGGCGAGCCGGGTCAGTACGGCCAGGCCGTCGTCGCGCTGCTTGAGCAGGTCGGTACGGGAGGCGGAGACCACCAGGCGCGTCTGGTTGTCGGCGAGCGGCACACCGCGGTCGTCGAGGATCGAGCCGCGGACGGCCGGGGTGACGACCTGCTGGATGTGGTTGTTCGCGGCCTTCTGGTCGTACTCCTGGCCGTTGCGGATCTGGAGGTACCACAGGCGTCCGCCGAGGGTGAGCAGCAGGGACACCACGAGGATCTGGAGGATCACCAGGCGGATCGTGACCCGGGAGGTGCGCCCGGTCTCCGGGATGTTGCTCACCTTCTGGCCCCCCTGGGCATCGAGGCCATCGTCTTGGCCCGGCCGAACAGGCCGCGCTGCGGGCTGATCCCGGAACCGGTCCTGGTACGGGTGGGCCGGGTGCGCAGCGCGCTGCCGCCGAAGCCGCCCGTCGGGTCCTCGGTGAGCGGATCGTGGTCGAAGCGTCTGGCCAGGGCCATCACGAGCGGCACCACGAAGGGCGCGAGCAGCAGGTCGTAGACGGTCGCGGTGAACACCAGCTTGGGCAGGCCCACATGAGCGCCCGCGGTGTCGCCGACGAGGCTGCCGACGCCCGCGTACAGCAGCGTGGTGCCGACGGCCGCGCCGATCACGACGAGCATGGGTCCGGCGGCCGTGCGCAGTTGGCCGCTCTCGGGCTTGGCGAGTCCCGCCAGGTAGCCGATGACGCACAGCACGAGCGCGTAGCGGCCGACCGCGTGGTCGGCCGGTGGCGCGAGGTCGGCGAGCAGTCCCGCGCCGAAGCCGACCAGGCAGCCGCCGACGTGGCCGTAGGCGATGGCCAGGCCGAGCACGGTCAGCAGCAGCAGGTCGGGGACCGCGCCGGGCAGGTGCAGCCGGGCCAGCACGCTGACCTGGGCGACCATGGCGATCACCACGAGGACGGTGGAGAGCACGATCCGGTTGAGGCGCACGGTGTCTCAGCCCCTCTTGCCGTTGCTTGTCGTATTTTCCGTGGTGCCGGCCGTGGTGCCGGGGGTGGCGCCGCCGGTCGGGGTCGAGCCGGGCTTGGGCGTGGATGTGGGCTTCGGCTTGGGCGACGGGGTCGGCTTCGGCGGCAGCACGCTGTCGCGCGGGTCGGCACGCGGGCCCTGGACGACGACACCGACGATGTCCAGCCGGGTGAAGCCGACGAACGGCTGCACCTGGACGGTCTTGGTGAGGTTGCCGCCCGAGGGGTCGACGCCGACGACCTTGCCGACCGGCACGCCCGGCACGAACGGCTTGCCCGCCTCGGAGCCGAAGGTGACCAGCCGGTCGCCGTTGTGCACCGTGGCCTTGCCGTTGAGGAGCTGCACGCGCATCGGCTGGTTGCCCTGGCCGGTGGCGAAGCCCAGCTCCATGGAGCCCTCCATGCGGGTGCCCACGGTGAAGTCCGGGTCGTTGGCGAGCAGCACCGTGGAGGTGGAGGGGCCGACGGTGGTGACCCGGCCGACCAGGCCGTCACCGTCGATGACCGTCATGTCGCGGGTGACGCCGTCCTTGCTGCCCGCGTCGATGGTGACCGTCCAGGAGAATCCCTGCGCGGCTCCTATCGCGATGACCTGCGCGCCCTTGATGGCGTACTGCCCGGCGCCCGCGGTCTTCAGCAGCTTGTCCAGCTCCGCCGCCCGGTTACGGGTGACGTCCTTGCTGCCGAGCTGCTGCTTGAGCGCCTCGTTCTCGCGTTGCAGGCGGCTGATGGTGCTGTTGCGTCCGCCGGAGTCGCGGACCGCGTCTATGGCGTTGCCCACCGGGTCGACAACGCCTGACACGGAGTTCTCGACGGGGCCGAAGACGGACTGCGCCGCCTGCCGTGGCCGGTCGAGCGGTGAGTCCTCACCGCCCCTGATGTCCACGGTGATCAGCGCGAACGCGATCACCACCAGCAGCACCAGCAGAAGCCGGCTCTCTCGTGTGTCCCTCACGGGCGCCAGTCCGTGCCTTCCTCATCGGACCTGCCGCCGCTGTGCACCGCGGCCGGTCAGAGCTTGTGGGGCGGGTTCCCGCCGTCGCTGCGGGCGACCGGTGAGCCCGTGTGCTGCCCGTGCCTCATCTGCGTGGCGAGGAGTCGAGCACCTGCTGGAGTGCCTCGAATTCCTCGACGCACTTGCCCGCGCCCAGCGCCACGCAGTCCAGCGGCGACTCGGCGATGTGAATGGGCATTCCCGTCTCGTGCCGCAGCCGCTCGTCCAGGCCGCGCAGCAGCGCGCCGCCGCCGGCCAGCACGATCCCGCGGTCCATGATGTCGCCGGACAGCTCGGGCGGGCACTTGTCCAGGGTGGTCTTCACCGCGTCGACGATCGCGTTGACCGGCTCCTCGATGGCCTTGCGCACCTCGGCCGCGGAGATCACCACGGTCTTGGGCAGGCCGCTGACCAGGTCACGGCCGCGGATCTCGGTGTGCTCGTCGTCGTCCTTGGAGGCGAAGGCGGAGCCGATGGTGAGCTTGATCTGCTCCGCGGTCCGCTCACCGAGCAGGAGGCTGTACTCCTTCTTGATGTGCTGGATGATCGCGTTGTCCAGCTCGTCGCCCGCGACGCGGATGGACTGGGCGGTGACGATGCCGCCGAGGCTGATCACCGCGACCTCGGTGGTGCCGCCGCCGATGTCCACCACCATGTTGCCGGTGGCCTCGTGCACCGGGAGCCCGGCGCCGATCGCCGCCGCCATCGGCTCCTCGATGATGTGCACGGTACGGGCGCCGGCCTGCGTGGTCGCCTCGATGACGGCGCGTCGCTCGACTCCGGTGATGCCGGAGGGCACGCAGACGACCACCCGCGGGCGGGCCAGGTACCGCCGCTTGTGGATCTTGAGGATGAAGTAGCGCAGCATGCGCTCGGTGATCTCGAAGTCGGCGATGACGCCGTCCTTCAGGGGGCGCACCGCGACGATGTTGCCGGGGGTGCGGCCGATCATCTTCTTGGCCTCGGAACCGACCGCGAGGATGCCGCCGGTGTTGGTGTTGACGGCCACGACCGACGGCTCGTTCAGGACGATCCCGCGGCCCCTGACGTACACCAGCGTGTTGGCCGTCCCGAGGTCGACTGCCATGTCACGGCCGATGAACGACATGTTGTTCGCCATGTGGATACGTCTGGCCTTCCCGAGCTTGAGCGGAGATTCCATCGTAGTCGCGCCCGGCGGGGCACGGGGTCGGGGTTCCGACGTCATTGTCATCAGAACACACAGCGGACCTCTGTAATGGTGACGCCGTGTCGGGGTGTTTGGTTCCCGATCGCCGACGGCATATGCCCGGGGCGGCGGGATTCCCCCGGGCGCCTGGTCCGACGGGGCGTCAGCAACGGTACTCCGTACCCGAACAGCCAGGTCCCGGGATTAGGCCAGACCGGGGAAGAAGATCTTGATCTCGCGCTCGGCGGACTCCTCGGAGTCCGAGGCGTGGATCAGATTCTCCCGGACAATCGTCCCGAAGTCCCCCCGAATGGAGCCCGGCGCGGCGGCGATCGGGTCGGTCGGACCGGCCAGCGCGCGGACGCCCTCGATGACCCGCTCGCCCTCGACGACCATCGCGACCGCGGGGCCCGACGCCATGAAGTCCATCAGCGGCTCGTAGAACGGGCGGCCGACGTGCTCGGCGTAGTGCTGCTCCAGCGTGCCGCGGTCCAGGGTGCGCAGTTCGAGCGCGGCGACGGTCCAGCCCGCCTTGCGTTCGATGCGGCCGACGACCTCGCCGATCAGGCCGCGGCGGACGGTGTCCGGCTTGAGAAGGACAAGGGTGCGCTGCGACACGGGACGGCTCCTGCTGTGTGCGGTCTACGGGTTCGGTGTACGGGTTCTCTGTACGGGTGCGGCGTGCGGCCGGCGGGGTGCGGCCGCGGGGGGCGCGGCCGTATGGGCTCCGGCCGGCGGGGTGCGAAGTACGACGAGCCTACAAGGGCGGGCGGTGCCCGGCGGACACCGGGCCGGGACGGACGGGACGGACGGTGCGGCTGGGGTCACGCTTCCTGGGTCCGCGCACGGTCTTGTGCCCGCGCCTCGGCCTGCGCCGCGTGCCGGGCCTTCAGGACGTCCACCTTGCGCCCGTAGTGGATCGCCGCCCACCACAGACCGGCGAAGATCACGCCGAGGAAGAACATCGTGCCGACCCAGTACCCGCTGACCACCAGCGCGGCCTGGAGCACCCAGCCGACGGTCAGCGCGCCCGGCCGGGTGAGCATCCCGCACAGCAGCACGCACAGCGCCATGGCGATCCCGCACACCGTCCAGACGGTGCCCATCGACAGGTCGGGATGTTTCATCGCGACCAGACCGGCGAAGCCGATGACGAAGAACTCGCCGATCAGCGTGCTCGCGCACAGCGTCCGCATCGTCCCGCCCCCTTCACTTGCGGCCCAGCAGCAGCCGGGCCTCTCCCACGGTGATGACGGAACCGGTGACCAGCACTCCGGCCCCGGAGAACTCGCCCTCGTCCTCGGCGAGCGTGATCGCCGCCTCCAGCGCGTCGTCCAGCCTCGGCTCGACCTGCACCCGGTCGTCCCCGAACACCTCGACGGCCAGCGCCGCCAATTCGTCCACGTCCATCGCGCGGTGCGTCGAGTTACGGGTGACGACGACCTCGGAGAAGACCGGCTCGAACGCCTCCAGCAGCCCGCGTACGTCCTTGTCGCCGCTCGGCCCGACCACACCGACCAGGTGGGTGAAGCCGAACGCCTCACCGACCGCCGCCGCCGCGGCGGCGGCGCCCGCCGGATTGTGCGCCGCGTCCAGGACCACGGTGGGGCTGCGGCGCACCACCTCCAGGCGGCCGGGCGAGGTGACCGAGGCGAACGCGGCCCGCACGGTGTCCATGTCGAGGGTGCGCGACTGGGTGCTGCCGATGCCGAAGAACGCCTCGACGGCGGCCAGCGCGACCGCCGCGTTGTGCGCCTGGTGCTCGCCGTGCAGCGGCAGGAAGACCTGTTCGTACTCGCCGCCCAGGCCGCGCAGCGTCAGCAGTTGCCCGCCGACGGCGACCTCGCGGTGCACGACGCCGAACTCCATGCCCTCGCGGGCGACCGTCGCGTCCGCCTCCACGGCCCGCTTGAGCAGCGTCTGCGCCGCGTCGGCGGGCTGCTGGGCCAGGACGGCGGTGGCGTTCTTCTTGATGATGCCGCTCTTCTCCACCGCGATCTCGCCGGGCGTGGAGCCCAGCCGGTCGGTGTGGTCGAGCGCGATCGGGGTGACCACGGCGACCTGGCCGTCCACCACGTTGGTGGCGTCCCAGCCGCCGCCCATGCCGACCTCGACCACCGCGACGTCGACCGGCGCGTCCGCGAAGGCCGCGTACGCCATCCCGGTGAGCACCTCGAAGAACGACAGCCGGTGCGGCTGCGCGTCGTCCACCATGCCGACGAAGGGCTGGATGTCGCGGTAGGTCTCGATGAACCGCTCGGCGGAGATCGGCGCGCCGTCCAGGCTGATCCGCTCGGTGACGGACTGCACGTGCGGGCTGGTGTAGCGGCCGGTGCGCAGGTCGAAGGAGAGCAGCAGCCGCTCGATCATCCGGGCGGTGCTGGTCTTGCCGTTGGTGCCGGTGATGTGGATCGCCGGGTAGGCGCGCTGCGGGTCGCCGAGGACGTCCATCAGCGCCGTGATCCGGTCGAGCGAGGGCTCCAGCTTCGTCTCGGGCCAGCGGCCGAGCAGCTCCTCCTCGACCGTGCGCAGCTCCCGGTCGACGGCGGGGTCCGCGGGCCGCGCCGGTACGTCGTCCTCGGCCGCGACCGGGCTCACACCGGCCCGCAGCGTCCGGCTGCCCGCCTCGATGACGGCCAGGTCGGCCTCGCGGAGGGTACCGTCGGCCGCCCCGTCCGCGTCCTCGACGTCGTCGTCCACGTCGTAGGCCGTGTCCTGGATTTCGTACGCGTCGTCTTCGGGGCCGTCGCCGTTGTGCGGGTGCTCGCTCACAGCGCCCAGTCTACGGAGCCCGCGAGCGGAAACGGCCACGGGCCCGGACCGCGGGTGCGCGGTCCGGGCCCGTGGCACACGGTGGCCCTTCGGGGCGGGCGGCCCTCGGTGCGGTCAGGCCGAAGGGAGGGCCGCGATCTGCGCGGTGATCCGGGCGATGTCGGCCTCGGCGGTCGCCAGCCGCGTACGGATCTTGGCCACCACCGGCTCGGGCGCCTTGCCGAGGAACGCCTCGTTGCCCAGCTTCTTCTCGGCGTCGGCCTTCTCCTTCTCGGCCAGGCCGAGATCCTTGGTGAGCCGCTTGCGCTCGGCCGGAACGTCGATCGTGCCGGACAGGTCGAGCGCGACCGTGGCGCCCGCGACCGGCAGCGTCGCGGTGGCGTGGAAGTCCTCGCCCGCGGGCTGGAGCCGGAGCACCTGGCGGATGGCGTCCTCGTGCGGCGCGAGCAGCGTCCCGTCCAGGGTCAGCAGCGCCGGGACCTTCTGGCCGGGCTGGAGCCCCTGGTCGGAGCGGAAGCGGCGGACCTCGGTGACCACCCGCTGGACCTCGGCGATCTCCGCCTCGGCCGCCGCGTCCCGGAAGCCGCTGTCGCTCGGCCAGTCCGCGACGACCAGCGACTCGCCGCCGGTCAGCGTCGTCCACAGCGTCTCGGTGACGAAGGGGACGATCGGGTGCAGCAGCCGCAGCATCACGTCCAGGACCTCGCCCAGGACCCGCCCGGAGACCCGGGCGCCGTCGCCGCCCGCGAAGAAGACGGTCTTGGACAGCTCCACGTACCAGTCGAAGACCTCGTCCCACGCGAAGTGGTAGAGGCTGTCGCTGAGCTTCGCGAACTGGTAGTCGTCGTACAGGCCGTTGACCTCGGCGACGACCGTGTTCAGCCGGGACAGGATCCACCGGTCGGTGGCCGACAGCTCCTCGGGCGCGGGCAGCGGGCCCTGGACCGTGGCGCCGTTCATCAGCGCGAAGCGCGTGGCGTTCCAGATCTTGTTGGCGAAGTTGCGGGACGCCTGGACCCAGTCCTCCCCGATCGGCACGTCCGCGCCGGGGTTGGCGCCGCGGGCCAGGGTGAAGCGGACGGCGTCCGAGCCGTACTTGTCCATCCAGTCCAGCGGGTCCACCGAGTTGGGGTTGGACTTGGACATCTTCTTGCCGAACTCGTCGCGGACCAGGCCGGTCAGCGCGATGGTGTGGAACGGCGGGGTGCCGTCCATCGCGTACAGGCCGAACATCATCATCCGGGCGACCCAGAAGAAGATGATGTCGTGCCCGGTGAGCAGGACGTCGGTCGGATAGAACTTCTCCAGATCCGGCGTCTGTTCGGGCCAGCCCAGCGTGGAGAACGGCCACAGGGCGGACGAGAACCAGGTGTCCAGGACGTCGGAGTCCTGCGTCCAGCCCTCGCCGGACGGCACCTCGTCGTCCGGTCCGACGCAGATCTGCTGGCCGTTCGGCCCGTACCAGACGGGGATGCGGTGGCCCCACCACAACTGGCGCGAGATGCACCAGTCGTGCATGTTGTCGACCCAGTCGAAGTACCGCTTGTTCAGCTCCGGCGGGTGGATCCTGACCCGGCCGTCGCGGACCGCGTCGCCGGACGCCTTCGCCAGCGGCTCGACCCTGACCCACCACTGGAGGGACAGCCGCGGCTCGATGGTGGTCTTGCAGCGCGAGCAGTGGCCGACGGAGTGGACGTAAGGACGCTTCTCCGCGACGATCCGGCCCTGTTCGCGCAGCGCCTCGACGATCGCGGACCGCGCCTCGAAGCGGTCCAGGCCCTGGAAGGGGCCGGGCGCGGTGATGACCGCGCGCTCGTCCATGACGGTCAGCGACTCCAGGCCGTGCCGCTGGCCGATCGCGAAGTCGTTCGGGTCGTGCGCGGGCGTCACCTTGACGGCGCCGGTGCCGAACTCCGGGTCGACGTGCGTGTCCGCGACGACCGGGATCGTCCGGTCGGTGAGCGGCAGCTTGATCCGCTTGCCGACCAGGTGCCGGTACCGCTCGTCGTCCGGGTGGACGGCGACGGCGGTGTCGCCGAGCATCGTCTCGACGCGGGTGGTCGCCACGACGACCGTCTCGTCGCCCTCGCCGTACTTCAGCGAGACCAACTCGCCGTCGTCGTCCTGGTAGTCGACCTCGATGTCCGAGATCGCCGTCATACAGCGCGGACACCAGTTGATGATCCGCTCGGCGCGGTAGATCAGCTCGTCGTCGTACAGCTTCTTGAAGATGGTCTGGACGGCCTTGGACAGGCCCTCGTCCATGGTGAAGCGCTCGCGGGACCAGTCCACGCCGTCGCCGAGGCGGCGCATCTGGCCGAGGATCCGGCCGCCGTACTCCTCTTTCCACTGCCAGACGCGGTCGACGAACGCCTCGCGGCCGATGTCGTGCCGGGACTTGCCCTCGTCGGCGAGCTGCTGCTCGACCTTGTTCTGGGTGGCGATGCCCGCGTGGTCCATTCCGGGCAGCCACAGCGACTCGTAACCCTGCATCCGCTTGCGGCGGGTGAGGGCGTCCATCAGCGTGTGCTGGAAGGCGTGACCCAGGTGGAGCGTGCCCGTGACGTTCGGCGGCGGGATGACGATGGTGTACGCGGGCTTGTCGCTCTTCGCGTCCGCCTCGAAGTAGCCGCGTTCTACCCAGCGCTCGTACAGCGCCCCCTCTACCTCGGCCGGCGTGTAGGTCGTCGGCAGTTCGGGGGTGCTGTGCGGCCCGCGGTCGGGGCTCTGCTGAGAGTTGTCGGTCACGGCACGATTCTACGGTGGCGGACCATCCCGTTACGAATCCGTATCGCCCCCGCTGTAAGAACCCGATAAAGGATCGGCGAGGATGGTCCGACGGTCGTAAACGAGGGGACCACCTGACATGAGTGACAACCAGCCGCCGCCGAACCCGTACGGGCACCAGCCCCAGCAGGGCGGATACGGGCAGCCGCAGCCGCAGCAGCCGCAGCAGGGCGGATACGGGCAGCCGCAGCAAGGTGGTTACGGCCAGCCGCCGCAGCAGCCGTACGGCCAGCCCCAGGGGCAGCCCGGTTACGGCTACCCCCAGCAGGGCCCGCCGCAGCAGGCGCCGTACGGGCAGCCGCAGCAGCAGCCGGGGTACGGCTACGGCGGCCAGCCGCCCGTGCCGCCGCAGGGCGGTGGCGGCGGGAAGCGCACCGGGATCATCATCGGCGCCGTGGTGGCGCTGGTCGCGATCGGCGCCGGGGTCTTCTTCCTCACCAAGGGCAGTGACGGCGACAACAGCGCCAACGGCGGCAAGGGCGGCGGCAAGAGCACCGTCAAGAACGACGGCAAGCAGTACAAGCTCATCACGCCCGAGACCGTCGCGGAGACGTACAAGAAGTCGAAGGACGCGGACACCGGCGACGGCTTCGACGCCAAGGACGTCACGCTGCTCAAGACGCTCGGCGTCACCGACCCCCAGCAGGTCAGCTCGGGCTACACCAGCGGGTCCCAACTCACCGGCAAGCTGCTGGAGTTCAGCGGTGTCTACGGCAAGGTCGCGGACCCGCAGAAGGTGGTCGACGGCATGTTCGCCGACCTGAAGAAGCAGGCCGCCGACGACAAGGAATCCGGCGGCGGCAAGACCGAACTGGTCGGCAGCCCGCAGAAGGTGCAGCCCGCGGGCATGGACGACGCCGTCATGTCGTGCCAGAACACCAAGTACACCGAGGGCAGCAAGTCGTTCACCACACCGATCTGCCTGTGGGCCGACTACAGCACCGTCGGCTACACCCTGCCGGTCGACCTGGCGACGGCCACCACCGGCGTCGGCAGCGGCATGCCGATCGACGAGGCGGCGGCGCTCACCGCGAAGGTCCGCAAGGACGTGCGCGTCCCGCTCAACTGACGCCGTACGCCGACGCGTTCGGCGTGAGCGTTCCGCGCAGACGTTCCGCGCAGACGTTCCGCGCAGACGTTCCGCGCAGACGGAAGGGGGCGCCCGGATCCACCGGGCGCCCCCTTCGCGTGTGCTCGTATCTGTGGCGCTACGCGCTCTTCTGCTCGCCCTTGCCGACGATGCGCGGCTCACGCGGCACCAGCGTCGGGTTGACGTTGGAGTGCACCACATCGGCCGTGATGACGACCCGGGCCACGTCCTTGCGGGACGGCACCTCGTACATCACCGACTGGAGGACTTCCTCCATGATGGCCCGCAGACCGCGGGCGCCGGTCTGCCGCAGGATCGCCTGGTCCGCGATGGACTCCAGCGCGCCGTGCTCGAACTCCAGCTCCACACCGTCGAGTTCGAAGAGTTTTTGGTACTGCTTCACCAGCGCGTTGCGCGGCTCGACCAGAATCTGGAGGAGCGCCTCGCGGTCGAGGTTGTGCACGCTGGTGATGACGGGCAGCCGTCCGATGAACTCGGGGATCATGCCGAACTTGACCAGGTCCTCGGGCATGATCTCGGAGAACTGGTCGGCCATGTCCAGCTCGCGCTTGGAGCGGATGGTCGCACCGAAGCCGATGCCCTTGGCGCCCGCGCGGGACTCGATGATCTTCTCCAGACCGGAGAAGGCACCGCCCACGATGAACAGCACGTTCGTGGTGTCGATCTGGATGAACTCCTGGTGCGGGTGCTTGCGCCCGCCCTGCGGCGGCACCGAGGCCGTCGTGCCCTCCAGGATCTTCAGCAGCGCCTGCTGCACGCCCTCGCCGGACACATCGCGGGTGATCGACGGATTCTCGCTCTTGCGGGCGACCTTGTCGATCTCGTCGATGTAGATGATCCCGGTCTCGGCCTTCTTGACGTCGTAGTCCGCCGCCTGGATCAGCTTCAGCAGGATGTTCTCGACGTCCTCGCCCACGTAACCGGCCTCGGTGAGGGCGGTCGCGTCCGCGATGGCGAACGGCACGTTGAGCATGCGGGCCAGCGTCTGGGCCAGCAGCGTCTTGCCGGAGCCCGTCGGGCCGAGCAGCAGGATGTTGGACTTCGCCAGCTCGATCGCGTCGTCGTGCCCGCGGCCGGCGTTCTCACCCGCCTGGACCCGCTTGTAGTGGTTGTACACCGCGACCGACAGGGCCTTCTTCGCGGGCGTCTGCCCGACCACGTAGCCCTCGAGGAACTCGTAGATCTCCCGCGGCTTGGGCAGGTCCTCCCAGCGCACCTCGGAGGACTCGGCCAGCTCCTCCTCGATGATCTCGTTGCAGAGATCGATGCACTCGTCGCAGATGTACACACCAGGGCCTGCGATGAGCTTCTTCACCTGCTTCTGGCTCTTTCCGCAGAATGAGCACTTCAGCAGGTCGCCGCCGTCACCGATGCGTGCCACGAGGTGTTTCCCCTTCGCCTGGGATCCGCCGAGATCAACGGAGCCTGGTGCTTCTCTCATCGACGGTACCTTGCCGCGACCCCCGTGTGGGCCCCCCTTGGACGTACTCACTCAGTGGAGTCCAAGGAGGGCCACCCGCGCGACCGGTCCGTTGTCCGACTGTGTTCAGACCGTCACAGAGGTCTTGCGGGTCGAGACGATCTGGTCGACCAGCCCGTAGGCCAGCGACTCCTCGGCGGTAAGGATCTTGTCCCGCTCGATGTCGTCGCGGATCTGCTCGATCGGCGTCGTGGAGTGCTTGGCCAGCATCTCTTCGAGCTGCTGCCGCATCCGGATGATCTCGTTGGCGGCGATCTCCAGGTCGGAGACCTGCCCGCGGCCGGTCTCGCTGTACGGCTGGTGGATCAGCACCCGCGCGTTCGGCAGCGCCATCCGCTTGCCGGGGCTGCCGGCGGCCAGCAGGACCGCGGCGGCGGACGCCGCCTGGCCCATGCAGACCGTCTGGATGTCCGGCTTCACGAACTGCATCGTGTCGTAGATCGCCGTCAGCGCGGTGAAGGAGCCGCCGGGGCTGTTGATGTAGACCGAGATGTCCCGGTCGGGGTCCATGGACTCCAGGCACAGGAGCTGCGCCATGACGTCGTTGGCCGACGCGTCGTCGATCTGCACGCCGAGGAAGATCACGCGCTCCTCGAAGAGCTTCGCGTACGGGTCGTACTCGCGCACGCCCTGCGAGGTGCGCTCGACGAAGCGCGGAATGATGTAGCGGGCCTCGGCACCGAACACACCGGGCCGCTCGGCCTCGGTGCGCTCGTACAGGCCGCTGCCGGGGAAGTTCATGCTGTTCACGTCCACCGTCCTGGTGATGATGCGGAAGCTGGGTGCTGTCGGCTGGGGTTCCTGAACGGATCAGGCGCCGGTGCCGCCACCGCCCGGGACCTCCGTGGCGGACAGCATGACGCCGTCCAGCAGGCCGTACTCCTTGGCCTCCTCGGCGGAGAACCAGCGGTCGCGGTCGGAGTCCTTGGTGATCTGGTCGAAGCTCTGCCCGGAGTGCTGGGCGATCAGCTCGGCCATGCGGCGCTTGGTGTGCAGCAACTGCTCGGCCTGGATCTTGATGTCGGTGGCGGAGCCGCCGAGACCCGCGGAGGGCTGGTGCATCAGGATGCGGGTGTTCGGCAGGGCGAAGCGCTTGCCGGGGGTGCCCGCGGTCAGCAGGAACTGGCCCATCGAGGCGGCCATGCCCATGGCGATCGTCACGACGTCGTTCTTGATGAACTGCATCGTGTCGTAGATCGCCATACCGGCGGTCACGGAGCCGCCGGGGCTGTTGATGTAGAGGAAGATGTCCTTGTCCGGCTCGGCTGCCAGGAGAAGGAGCTGGGCGGTGATCTTGTTGGCGATGTCATCGTCGACCGCCTGGCCGAGGAAGATGATTCGCTCGCCGAGCAGTCGGTTGTAGACCTGGTCGCCGAGGCCACCGAGAGTCGGCTCGCCGGCGGCGGAAGGCATCGGAGTCGTCACGTATCCACCTGCTCGTTGTCGGACGGCCGTGAAGCCGTCACAGGGTCTTCGTCCGGGCCGGGGCCGACCCCTTCTGGTGCCGAGCCCCCGCCCTCCTACTTACGGACCCTAACGCGCAGGTGGGGCCCAGCAATCCCCTACGCGGAACTGTTCGCTGCCAGCGGAGACCAAGACGCCGCGCCGGCACAGGGGGTTGGTGGCCCGGCCCGGACGTGCCTGCGCGTTCACCTCGCGGAGGCGGGTGCTTCGAGGGGCGCGGGGAACCGCGCGGCACGTCCCCACCGGCCGGTGGTCCGAGAACAACCGTGACTGCCCCCTCCGGGGCCGGTGGTGACGTGCAGCCGTCGTCGTGGCTGATCGCGCGGTTCCCCGCGCCCCTGACGGGGCTCAGACCTGCTCGACAGGCTCCGGCTTCTCGTCGGCGGCCTCGGCGGCCTCAACCGTCTCGCCGTCCTCGTCCTCTTCGTCCTCGAGGTCCACGACCTCACCGTTGGTGTCCGTGACCTTGACGGACTCCACGACGACCGCGAGCGCCTTGCCGCGGGCGACCTCGCCGACGAGCATCGGCACCTGGCCGCCTTCGACGACGGCCTGGGCGAACTGGTCGGGAGACATCCCGGAGGTCGCCGCACGGCGCATGAGGTGCTCGGTCAGCTCCTCCTGGTTGACGGAGAGCTTCTCCTTGTTGACCAGCTCGTCCAGCAGGAACTGCGTCTTGATGCCCTTGACCGCCTGGGCCTCGAGCTCCGCGTCGTACTCCTCGCGCGTCTTGCCCTCGCGCTCCAGGTACGTGTCCCAGTCCAGACCCATCTGCGGGAACTGGTGGTGCTCCAGGTTGTGGGTCCTGGTCTCGATCTCGTCCTTGAGCAGCTTCTCCGGGATCGGCACCTCGGACAGCTCGATGAGCGCGTCGAGGACCTTCTCCTGGGCGGCGGTCGCCTGGTCGTACTGCTTCATCCGCTCCAGGCGCTTGCGGCTGTCCGCGCGCAGCTCCTCAAGGGTGTCGAACTCGCTCGCGAGCTGGGCGAAGTCGTCGTCCAGGGCGGGCAGTTCGCGGGCCTGTACGTCGGAGACGTCGACCTTGACCTCGGCGGCGCTGCCGGCGGCGGAGCCGCCCTTCAGCTCGGAGGTGAAGGTGGCGGAGCCGCCGGCCTCCAGGCCGATGACGGCCTCGTCGATGCCGTCGAGGAGCTGGCCGGAGCCGATGGTGTAGCTGACGCCCTTGGCGACGCCGTCCTCCAGCACCTCGCCGTCGACGGAGGCTTCGAGGTCGACGATCACGACGTCGCCCTCGGCCGCCGCGCGCTCGACCGTGGTGGTCGAGGCGAAGCGGTCACGGAGCTGCTCCAGCGAGGTGTCGACGTCCTCGTCGGTGACCTCGACGGCGTCCACGACGACCTCGATGCCGGAGTAGTCCGGGATCTCGATCGCGGGGCGGATGTCCACCTCGGCGGTGAACTTCAGCTCGTCACCGTCGTTGAACTCGGTGATGTCGACGTCGGGCTGGCCGAGTACGTTCAGCTCACCCTCGTTGACCGCCTCCGTGTAGAACTTCGGCAGCGCGTCGTTGATGGCCTCTTCGAGGACCGCGCCACGGCCGAACCGCTGGTCGATGACGCGCGCAGGGATCTTGCCCTTGCGGAAGCCCGGCACCGTGACCTGCTGGTTGATCTTCTTGTACGCCGCGTCGAGGCTGGGCTTGAGCTCCTCGAAGGGCACCTCGACAGTGAGTCGAACCCGAGTCGGGTTCAGAGTCTCGACGGCGCTCTTCACGGTTGGGTCTCCTTGGGGGCTTTACGTTGATGGGGGCGGCCGGATCATCCGGTGATCTCGCCGGATCGTCCGGTGATCTCGTCCGGCAAGCAGTACACGGCATGCCGCGCGCTCGGTCGCCAGCGGCCCATCCTACCGGTACCACAATGCGCACGGTCCGGGCCTTCGTGCCCCGGCCCCCAGAATCCCCTCGGGATCGCGGAACCGCTGGTCGGGGTGGCCGGATTCGAACCGACGGCCTTCCGCTCCCAAAGCGGACGCGCTACCAAGCTGCGCCACACCCCGCTGGTGCGACACGTAGAGTACATGCCCCCGTACGCGTGGGCAGCCGGTATTCCCCCGCCGGTTCACCGGTTCGACCGGCTACTATCCGATGTGCCACAATCACTGGCGCATCACACTCCCGCGGGCGTAGCTCAATGGTAGAGCCCTAGTCTTCCAAACTAGCTACGCGGGTTCGATTCCCGTCGCCCGCTCCACGGCCTCCGGCCCGGTCGGTATCACCCGACCGGTGTCCGGGGGCTTTCTGTTTCCCCGGGCCGCGACCGGCGCCGGGTCGGCCGGGGTCGCCTCGGGTCAGCCGGGGTCGGCCCGGGTCGGCCCGGGCCGCGGCCTTCTAGTCGACCGGGATGCCCTGGGGGGACTTGATGCGCTTCATGATCATCTGGGAGTTGACGTCGCTGACGCCCGGCAGGTCGATGAGCTGGTCGGTCCAGAAGCGCTCGTAGGCGTCGGAGTCGGCGACGGCGATGCGCAGGAGGCAGCCGGGGGCGCCGTAGAGGCGATAGGCCTCGACGACGTCGGGGGTGGACTGGACCTCGGCCTCGAAGGCGGCGACGGAGGCGCGGTCGCGGCGTACCTCGACGGAGGCGAAGACCTCGAAGCCGCGGCCGACGGCGGCCGGGGCGACGACCGCGCGGTAGGTCTCGATCACTCCGTCGTCCTCCAGCTGCCGCACCCGGCGCAGGCACGGGGAGGGCGTGAGGCCGACCCGCTGGGCCAGTTCCTGGTTGCTCAGCCGGCCGTCGGCCTGGAGCTCGCGCAAGATTCGTCTGTCGATGGCGTCCATGGTGGCAATACCTACCACTCGGTGGCCGAATACCGGTCGGTACGAGCAATCAAATGTCAGGTCTACGCGCATATCATTGCACCGGGTGCAGAGTGGGTAAGTGTCACCCCGAGGAGTGGGGACATCCGGCGGCGTCCGGAGAGCCCCGCGCGAACGCACCGGACGCGCACAATCAGACGGAGGCGAAGGCATCGTGCGACACGTCGTGGTCATCAGCACCGGGGGCACCATAGCCAGCCGATGGCAGGGCGACGGGTACGCGGCGGAGGCGGCAGGGCAGGAAGTGCTCGCCGCCGGCGCGGTGCCCGAGGGCGTCGAGGTCCGGGTGGTGGACCTGTTCACCGTCAACAGCTCGCGCCTGACCACCGACCACCAGCTGCGGCTGCTGCACGCCGTGCACGAGGTGCTGGCCGATCCGGCGGTGGACGGCGTGGTGGTCACCCACGGCACCGACACCCTGGAGGAGTCCGCCTTCTTCCTCGACCTCTTCCACGGCGACCGCCGCCCGGTGGTCTTCACCGGCGCGCAGAAGCCGCTGGACGCGGAGGACGGCGACGCGGCGGGCAATCTGTACGACGCGCTGCTGACCGCGGCCACCGGCCGCGACATCGGCGCGGTGATCGTCTTCGCGGGCCAGGTCTGGGCCGCCCGCGGCACCGTCAAGCAGCACACCGTGGACGCGCACGCCTTCGGCGCGCCGGACGGACTGCCGCTGGGCCGCGTCGAGTTCGGCCGGGTGACGTGGGGCCGCCGCCGTCCGCGCCCCGAGCCGCTGCCGCTGCCCGCGCCCGGCGCCGTACCGCCGCGGGTGGACGTCCTGATGCACCACAGCGACGGCGACACCGTGCTCTTCGAGGCGGCGCTGGGCGCGGGCGCGCGCGGCGTCGTCGTGGTCGGCACGGGCGCGGGGAACGCGAATCCGCAGGTCGCGGAGGCGGTACGGAAGGCGACGGCGGACGGCGTCCTGGTCGCGGTCAGCACGCGGGTCGCGGCGGGCGCGGTGGCGCCGCTCTACACCGGCGGCGGGGCGGTCGACCTGGTGGCGGCGGGCGGGCTGCTGGCGGGCACTCTGCGTCCCGGCCAGACACGTATCGCGGTGCTGGCGACGCTGCTCTCGCTCACGTCGCCGTCCTCGGACCTGTCCCGTCTGCCCTCGGAGCAGGACGGACGGTCCGGCACGGGCACCGCCACCGCCGCGTTGCGGCGGATTCTGGAGGCGGCCCCGCAGGCGCTGCCCGCGTCAGAGCTTTATCTGGTTGATGGTGTCGGCAAGTGAGGTCAGGAATCGGTTGACCGACGGCGCCATGTTGGTGGAGGCGAGGAAGAAACCGAAGAGGGCCGCCACTATCGCCGGACCCACCTTGATGCTCTTCCCCCGGATCATGACCACCAGGATGATCGCCAGCAACAGCACTACGGACAGGGAGATGGCCACAGCGGTTCACTTCCTCTTCACGGTACGCCTCGCCGGTCCGGGAGCATGGAGCCGCGCCCCCGCCCCGCCCGGTCCCATGGTGCCATCGGGGAACGACAGTTGGACCCGAAGGCCCATAGTCCCATTCCCGTCGGCTAGTCCCTGCACACCACGAGTAGCGCCCGGTCGTCGTTGACATCCTTGGCGACCGCTTCGATCAACCGCCAGGCGGAGCCCCGGAATCCGGTCGCCACGAAGCGGTCCGCCTCGCCGATCAGCCGGTCGATGCCCTCGGAGATGTCCTTGTCCGGCGTCTCCACCAGGCCGTCCGTGAACAGCATGAGGACGTCCCCCGAGCGCAACGTCCCCTTCACGCCGTGGAATTCGGCCCCGTCGTAGACCCCGAGCAGCGGGCCCTCCGCGGCCTTCTCCTCCCACCGGCCGCTGCCCGCGTGCAGTTGCACCCCTGGGAGGTGCCCGGCGGACAGCAGTTCGTAGTCGCCGCTCTCCAGGTCGAGCACCAGGTGCACGGAAGTGGCGAAGCCCTCGTCCCAATTCTGCCGGAGCAGATAGCCGTTGGCGGCGGTGAGGAAGGAGTGCGGCGGCAGCGAGCCGAGCAGGCCGCCGAAGGCGCCGGACAGCAGCAGCGAGCGGGAGGCGGCGTCCATGCCCTTGCCGGAGACGTCGGTGAGCACGGCCTCCAGCGTCCGGCCGCCGACCGAACCGCGGGTGGCCACCACGAAGTCGCCGGAGAAGGACTGGCCGCCCGCCGGGCGCAGCGCCATCTCGGCGTGCCAGCCCGCGGGCAGCCGCGGCAGTCTGCTCTGGACCCTGATCCGCTCCCTGAGGTCGAAGAGCATGGTGTGGCCGCCCCGCCAGGGCACGCCGACCCGCGCCCTGAACTGGGCGATGACCAGGCCGGTGAGCGCCACCGCGGTGACCACCAGGACGGTGCCGGGCGTGACGCGGGCCGGGCCCTCGCGGTACGGGCCGAGCGCCGCGGATTCCGCGACCAGCGCGACGGCGGAGGCCGCGTAGAGGAGCAGCAGGCTGGAGGGGCGCAGCAGCAGGCCGCCGGTGAGGATCGGCAGGACCAGGGAGCTGGGCGGGCACCAGACGGGCAGGCTCACGGTGGTGTACGCCAGCGCGGGGACGGTGAGGATCAGTACGGTGAGGCCGACCCAGTCGGAGGCGCCGCCGCGGAAGTAGTCGACCCCGGCCCTGCGCACACCGAGCCGGGCCCGGTGCAGCCATCTGCTCCACCGCAGCCCGAGCCCCTCGCCCGCGACGCCCTTTGCCATGTCTTGGCGACCCTATCGACCGTTCGCCCCGCCGTGCAGGGCGGATACCCCCCGACCTGTCACGTAGACGGCGGAAATACGTTCGCCCGCGGACGGCGCGGCTGGTAGGCAGGGCCTATGACGACGGAACTGCGGGTGCTGGAGCGGGACGACTGGGAAGAGTTCTACGGCCGCCTGGAGCGGGCTTTCGGCGGGCCGGCCGAGCCCCCGGAGGAGCGGGGGCTGTGGCGTGAACTGACCGAGCTGGAAAGGTCGTTGGCGGTGTGGGACGGCGGGGAGATCGTCGGCACCGCGGGCGCCTTCTCGTTCCGTGTGACGGTGCCCGGCGGGGCGTCGCTGCCCGCCGCGGGCGTGACCATGGTGAGCGTGCAGCCGACGCACCGCCGCCGCGGTGTGCTGACCTCGATGATGCGCAGGCAGCTCGACGACGTGCGCGAGGGACCCGAACCGGTCGCCGTGCTGACCGCGTCGGAACCGGCGATCTACGGCCGGTTCGGCTACGGCACGGGCACGTTGCAGCTCCGCGGCAACGTCGACACGACCAGGACCGCCGTCAGGGCCCTGCCGGGCGTGGACGACGTACGGCTGCGGCTGGTGCCGCTGGAGGCGGCGGGCGAGGCGTGCGAGGCCGTCTACGCGCGGGTGGTGCCGACCCGGCCCGGCATGCTGGCCAGGCGGCCCGGCTGGGAGCGGGTGCCGCTCCTCGACGCCCCGGCGAGCCGGGACGGCGCGGGCGAGCGGCTGTGCGTGGTGGCCGAGGTGGACGGTGAGGTACGCGGTTACGCGCGCTACTCGGTGAAGCTGTCGTGGAGTTCCTTCGGTCCCGACAACATCGTGAAGCTGAGCGACGTCGAGGCGCTGGACCCGGTGGTCTACGCGGCGCTGTGGCGCTATCTGTCCTCCATCGACCTCACCTCGCGGGTGGCGTTCTACAACCGGCCGGTCGACGACCCGCTGCTGCATCTCCTGTCCGACGTACGCCGCGGTGAACTGGCCTTCCGCGACAGCCTGCACGTGCGCCTGGTGAATCTCGGCGAGGCGCTGGAGGCGCGGACGTACACCGCCCCGGTGGATGTGGTGCTGGAGGTGGAGGACGCCTTCTGCCCCTGGAACGCCGGGCGTTGGCGGCTGTCGGGCGACGCGAAGGGCGCGACGTGCGAGCGGACCGCGGACGCGGCCGACCTGGCGCTGTCCGTCAAGGAGTTGGGCGCGGCCTACCTGGGCGGGCCGACGCTGCGCGGGCAGGCGGAGGCGGGGCTGGTACGTGAACTGCGGCCGGGGGCGCTGGCGGAGGCGTCCAGGGCGTTCCGCGGGGACGTCGAGCCGTGGCTGCCGCACGGCTTCTGAGATCGGTCAGCTCACCGGAGGATGCCCGGGCTGGCAGACCGGGCACCAGAAGAGATTGCGGGCCGCGAGCGGCCGGGTGCTGATCCCGGTGCCGCACACCAGGCAGGGCTGTCCGGTGCGCCGGTAGACGTACACCTCGCCGCCGTGGTCGTCCTGGCGCGGCGGGCGGCCCATCGCCTCGGGGGTGTGCTCGGGGCGCACGGTGTCGATCCGGTTGGTCCGTACGCCCCCGCGCATCAGCGTCACCAGATCGGACCACATCGCGTCCCACCGCTGACGCGGCAGTTCACGCCCCGGCAGGAACGGGTCGACGCCGTGCCGGAAGAGCACTTCGGCGCGGTAGACGTTGCCGACGCCCGCGATGACCTTCTGGTCCATCAGCAGCGCGGCGACGCTGATCCGGGAGCGGGACAGCCGCTGCCACACCCGCTCGGGGTCGTCGCCCGGCCGCAGCGGGTCGGGGCCGAGGCGGTCGTGTATCGCCCGCTTCTCCGGCTCGGTGATCAGCTCGCAGGCGGCCGGGCCGCGCAGATCCGCCCAGTGCGCGCGGTTCGCCAGCCGCAGCCGTACGGTGTCGGTCGGCGGCGGCGCCTTGCCGTCGCCGAAGGTGACCTTGCCGATCAGGCCGAGGTGGATGTGCACCCAGCCGGTCGCGCCGAAGCCCAGGAACAGGTGCTTGCCGTGGGCCTCGGCGCTCTCCAGCACCTGCCGGTCGACGAGCGCGGCGCTGTCGGAGAACTTGCCCTGCGGGCTGCTCGCCCGGACCGCCCCGCCGCCGAACCGCTCGCGGTGGTCGGCGGCCAGGCGGTGGATCGTGTGGCCTTCCGGCATCGCCCGCGTCAGCCCTGGCGGGGGTGGTGGTCCGGGACCGGCGGCAGCTCGCCGGTCGCCTCGTACGCGCTCAGCATGTCGATACGGCGCTGGTGGCGCTCCTCGTGCGAGTACGGGGTGGTGAGGAAGATCTCCACGAATTTCGTGGCCTCCGCCTCGGTGTGCATCCGGCCGCCGATGCTCAGCACGTTCGCGTCGTTGTGCTCCCGCGCCAGCGACGCGGTCTGCTCGCTCCACGCCAGCGCCGCGCGGACGCCCTTGACCTTGTTCGCGGCGATCTGCTCGCCGTTGCCCGACCCGCCGATCACGATGCCGAGGCTGCCCGGCTCCCCCGCCGCGCCCTCGGCCGCCCGCAGGCAGAACGGCGGGTAGTCGTCCACCGCGTCGTAGATGTGCGGCCCGCAGTCCACGGGCTCGTGGCCGTGGAGGGTCAGCCACTCCACGAGGTGGTTCTTGAGTTCAAAACCGGCATGATCGGACCCGAGGTAAACGCGCATGCGATGAGTTTTGCATGTCCGGCGGGCCGGAGCGGGGGTGCCCTACCGGGTGAGCCGCCAGGCCGCGGGGAGCAGGCCCATCGCCAGGACGGCCTTGAGCGCGTCGCCCAGGAGATACGGGGTCAGGCCGAGGGAGACGGCCTGGGACGCGGACAGATGGGCGGACCAGGCGAGGTAGGGGACGCCGATCGCGTAGATCACGGCGGAGCCGAGGACCATGACGCCCGCGGTGCGCGCGACGGTGCGGTCGCCGCCGCGGCGGGCGAGGGCGCCGACCACGCCGGAGGCCAGGAGCATGCCGAGGATGTAGCCGAAGCTGGGCATGGACCAGCCGGAGGCGCCCTCGGAGAACCAGGGGAGCCCGGCGACACCGGCGGCGGCGTACAGGGCGAGGGCGGCGAAGCCGCGGCGGGCGCCGAGGGCGGTGCCGACCAGCAGCGCGGCGAAGGTCTGGCCGGTGACCGGGACGGGCGAGCCGTGCACCGGGACCGAGAGCTGCGCGGCCAGGCCCGTGAGCACGGCGCCGCCGACGACCAGGGCGGTGTCGCGGACGCGCGAGGCGGGCAGCAGGTCGGCCAGGACCGCTCCGGGGGCTCGGGAAACGGCGACGGATTCGGCGGTGGTCATCGGTACTCCGCGGGGTGAGGACGGTCGGGGACACCGTGACGCTAACGCAGCGGCCGAGCGTGATCATCGTGAGAAGGGAACAAAGCCGCGAGCGACCGGTTGGAGACTTCCGTGCACCGTCAAGTTATCGGCGCGGTCTGGGGAGTCGGGGAGTTTCGGCAGGTCGCGTGAGGCATCTCACGTCCGTGACATGCGTCGGGGCGGGACCTCGCGGGCCCGCCCCGACTGCCGTGCCGGTCAACGTCACTTGTGGGGTTCGATCAGATCCCACCGGTTGCCGTAGAGGTCCTGGAAGACCACGACCGCGCCGTACGGCTCGTAGCGCGGCTCCTCCTCGAAGACGACCCCGGCGGCGACCATCCGTTTGTAGTCGCCGTCGAAGTCGTCGGTGGTGAGGAAGAGGCCGACCCGGCCGCCGGTCTGGTCGCCCACGCGGTCCGCCTGGGCGAGGTTGCCCGCGCGGGCGAGCAGCAGCGCCGTCTCGGACGAGCCGCGGGGCGCGACCACCACCCACCGGCCGCCGTCCGCGCGGGGCGTGTCCTCGCGCAGCTCGAAGCCGAGCGCGCGGGTGTAGAAGTCGATGGCCTCGTCGTAGTCACGCACGACGAGCGCCACCAGCCCTAGATGTGCCATCGGCGCGGCACCCCGTCCCGAACCCGGTCCCCCGCGCTCACTCGAAGCTCGGGCCCTTGGTGCGGGTGCGCTTGATCTCGTAGAAGCCGGGGATCGAGGCGACCAGCAAGGTGCCGTCCCAGAGCTTGGCGGCCTCCTCGCCGCGCGGGGTGGGGGTGACGACCGGGCCGAAGAAGGCGATCTGCTCGCCGTCGTCGCCGGGGACGGCGATGACGGGGGTGCCGACCTCCTGACCGACCTTGTCGATGCCTTCCTTGTGGGAGGCGCGCAGCTCGGTGTCGTACTCGTCGGAGTCCGCGTAGTCGGCGAGGTCGGCGGGCAGGCCGACCTCTTCGAGCGCGGCGACGACGGTCTCGCGGGTCTTGGGCAGGCCCTGGTTGTGGAAGCGGGTGCCGAGGGCGGTGTAGAGCCGGCCCACGTACTCCTCGCCGTACTTCTGCTGGGCGGCGACGACGACCCGGATCGGGCCCCACGCGTCGCGCAGGAAGGTGGCGTACTCCTCGGGCAGCGTGTCGAGCTTGTCCTCGTTGAGCACCGCCAGGCTCATGGCGTGCCAGCGCACCTCGACCGGGCGGACCTTCTCGACCTCCAGCATCCAGCGGGAGGTCATCCACGCCCAGGGGCACAGCGGGTCGAACCAGAAGTCGGCCGGGGTCTTGTCGTTGCCTGGCCGGTTGTCGGTCTCGGGGGCGGTCGCGGTCACTGCGTACTCCTCGAACGGATCGTGCCGGGCGGCACGGGGGGGCATGTGGGCTCACGGGGACATGAGTCCTCTGTGACGCACAACGCGCGACCGACGCGACGGCATTCCCCGTACCCCTCCCCCGTACGCCCCCCGTGGGAGGATGCGGGACGCTGTGACCACCCGGGAGACCCCCGGGGCCGCCCATGAGCCCACAGACCCGCTGGGCCTGTGAGAACAGACAAAGGAGTCGCCCGTGCCCGGCGAGAACCTCAGCCGCGAGGAGGCCCGTGAGCGGGCCTCGATCCTGTCCGTCGAGCGCTACGACGTGGCCCTCGACGTACGGTCGGCGGTGGACCCGGCCGACGCGGGCGGGGACCGCACCTTCCGGTCGACGACCGTGATCGACTTCCGGTGCTCGCGACCCGGCGCCTCGTCCTTCGCGGACCTGCTCGCCCCGGCCGTCACCTCCGTCCGGCTCAACGGCCGGGAGCTGGACCCGGCGGCCGTCTTCGACGGCACCCGGATCGCGCTGGACGACCTCGCGGAGCGCAACACCCTCGTGGTCGACGCGCGTTGCGCGTACAGCAGGACCGGCGAGGGGCTGCACCGCTTCGAGGACCCGGAGGACGGCGAGGTCTATCTGTACACGCAGTACGAGCCCGCCGACGCGCGCCGCGTCTTCGCCAACTTCGAACAGCCCGACCTGAAGGCGCCGTTCACCTTCCAGGTGACCGCGCCCGAGGGCTGGACGGTGCTGAGCAACAGCGAGCGGGACGGCGAGCCGGTGCCGTACGAGGGCGACGGCGGCGGCGCGGTGTCGCGCTTCCTGCCGACGCAGCCGATCTCGACGTACATCACGGCGGTCGTCGCGGGCCCGTACCACGTGGAGCACGACCACTACTCGCGGACCTTCGAGGACCGGGCGGTGCTCGACGTGCCGTTGAGCGCGCTGTGCCGCAGGTCGCTGGCCCGGCACTTCGACGCGGACGAGATCTTCACGGTCACCAAGCAGGGCCTGGACTTCTTCCACGACAACTTCGACTACCCGTACCCCTTCGGGAAGTACGACCAGGCGTTCGTGCCCGAGTACAACATCGGCGCGATGGAGAACCCCGGATGTGTCACCTTCCGGGAGGAGTTCGTCTTCCGCGGCAAGGTCACCCGCGCGTCGTACGAGGGCCGGGCCAACGTCATCCTGCACGAGATGGCGCACATGTGGTTCGGCGACCTGGTCACCATGCGCTGGTGGGACGACCTGTGGCTGAAGGAGTCCTTCGCGGACTTCATGGGCGCCTTCGCGATGGTGGAGGCCACGCAGTACGACGCCGGGTGGATCACCTTCGCCAACCGGCGCAAGGCGTGGGCGTACCGCGCCGACCAACTCCCCTCCACGCACCCGGTGGTCGCCGACATCCGCGACCTCCAGGACGCGAAGCTGAACTTCGACGGCATCACGTACTCCAAGGGCGCCTCGGTGCTCAAGCAACTCGTGGCGTACGTGGGCCGGGACGCCTTCCTGGAGGCGGCGCGCCGGTACTTCAAGCGGCACGCGTACGGCAACACCACGCTCGCCGACCTGCTGGCGGTGCTGGCCGAGACCTCGGGCCGCGACATGGCGCAGTGGTCGCGGGCGTGGCTGGAGACGGCGGGCGTCAACTCCCTGACCCCGCAGGTGGTCTACGGCGCGGACGGGAAGATCACCGAGCTGTCGGTGCTCCAGACCGCCGCCGAGTCGCACCCCGAACTGCGCCCGCACCGCGTCGCGGTGGGCCTGTACCGGCGGGTGCCGGGCGGCGCGCTCGAACGGTACGCGCGGGTCGAGACCGACGTGTCGGGCCCGGTGACCGTGGTGGACGGCCTGACCGGCCAGGACCGGCCCGAGCTGGTGCTGGTCAACGACGACGACCTGACGTACTGCAAGATCCGCTTCGACGAGGTGTCACTGGACACGCTCCGCGCCCATCTCGGCGACCTCACCGATCCGTTGGCGCGAGCGCTGGCGTGGTCGGCGGTGTGGAATCTGACCCGTGACGGGCTGATGCCCGCCCGTGACTACCTCGGTCTCGTGCTGCTCTTCGCGGGCTCCGAGAGCGACATCGGGGTGCTCCAGTCGCTGCACCAGCAGGCGCGCTCCGCGCTGTCGCACTACGTGGCGCCCGACCACCGCGAGGAGGCCGCCAGGTCGCTCGCCGAGGGCGCGCTGCGGGAGCTGCGGCAGGCGGAGCCGGGCAGCGGCCACCAGTTGGCGTGGGCGCGGTTCTTCTCCTCCGTGGCCTCGTCGGCGGCCGATCTCCAGTTGCTGCGCGGGCTGTTGGACGGCTCGGCGAAGATCGACGGGCTCGACGTCGACCAGGAACTGCGCTGGACCTTCCTCGAGACCCTCACCGCCGAGGGCGACGCGGACGCGGCGGCGGTCGCGGCCGAGCGCTCCCGCGACGACACCGCCTCCGGTCACCGGCACGAGGTGCGCTGCCTGGCCGCGCGGCCCTCCGCGCAGGTCAAGGCGGCGGCCTGGGCCGATGTCGTGGACTCCGACCGGCTCTCCAACGCCTTGGTCGAGGCCACCATCGCGGGCTTCGCGCAGCCTGGGCAGCGGGGGTTGACGGCGCCGTACGTCGAGCCGTACTTCGCCTCGATCGAACGCGTGTGGGGCGAGCGGTCGATTGAGATCGGCATGGCGGTGGTGCGGGGTCTGTTCCCGCACCACCAGGGTCCTGAGGCGCTGGCTGCGGCCGACGCGTGGCTCTCCTCCCGCGCCGACGCGGCGCCCGCCTTGCGGCGCTTGGTCGTTGAGTCGCGCGACGACCTCGCGCGGGCGCTCCGCGCCCAGTCCCTGCGGTGAGCTGACCGGGGGGTGTCTTTGCCCGCCCCGCCCACCCGTGCGGGTGCTTTTTCGTCTGCGGGTGCCGCTTGTGCCTGGGTCGGTGCCGGTCCGGGGCACCTCCTCGAAATGCGGCTACCTGGCCCCGCGTATCCAGTGCCCTTCTTGTCACCGCATTTCTGCGGGGGCACCCCGGCCCGTCCCCTCCGGGTACGTCGGCGTCCGACGGTCCGGTGGGGGTGGCCGGGAGGGGGGTGGGTGGGTACGGGTACGTCGGCGTCCGCCTGCCGGTGGGGGTTGCGGAGGGGGGTGGGTGGGTTCGGGTACGTCGGCGTCCGACGGTCCGTGGATGGCCGGGATGGGTGTCCAAGATCGTGAGGGTGCCCCGAGCGCCCTCCGCCCAAGGGGCTGGGGGCACCCTCTCACGCTCCGCAGGTGGGCGGGTGTCGAAGACCGTGGGGGTTCCCCGGACGTCCTCCACCCAAGGGGCTGGATGGGTGGGCACCCTCGGACGGTCCGCAGGCGGAGGGCTGTCGCAGACAGGCGGTCTCCGCCGATGCCCACAGCGGAGGGACACCTCCCCCAGCCACAGCGCACGGGCGGACGCCGACGTAATGGAGCCCACCCACCCCCTCGCCGCCCCCACAGCGGACCGTCGGCTTTCCCCGCACCTCAGCCCACCCACCCCCTCCCGGCAACCCCCACCGGCAGGCGGACGCCGACGAGCGAGGAGGGGACGGGGCGGGGTGCCCCCGCAGAAATACGTTGACGGCCGGGTGCCGGATTCGCGAAGGCCAGGTGATACGGATTTCGAGGAGGTGCCCCGGCCCGGCACCGACCAGGCACAAGCGGCACCCGCAGACGACAAAACACCCGCACGGGTGGGCGGGCGGGCAAAGAGCAGGCCCCCGGAGGGGGTCACCCGAATAGGTGAAAAGGTAAGCTCGGCATCCGAACACGTGGACTTTAGCCCAGGCTTGTCCGGGTTTGTCGACGGGCGTGTAACAGCGGTTAGTGACGGGGCCGGCGGCGGGAACGACCACGGCATGAGCATCGAGAACCCTCACACACACCGCACCGCCGACCACCTCCGCACCGCCCACAGCGTCTTGACGGTCCGTCAGCTCAGGGAGCGCGGCGTGACGCCGGGCGTGATCGCGGAGCGGTGCCGCCCGGGAGGGCCGTGGCAGCAGGTGCTGCCGCAGGTGTACCTGCTGCACTCCGGGCCCCCGAACAGCGCGGAGCGCCTGGAGGCGGCGCTGCTGTACGCGGGCCGCGATCCGGGAGCGCACGGCCCGCTCGGCGGCGGCCGGGAGGCGATGGTGACCGGGCTGGCCGCCCTCGCCCTGCACCGCTTCTCTTCGGTGCCGCCGCTGCCGGGGCTGCCCCGGATCGACGTCCTGGTGCCGCGGCAGCGCAGGCTGCGCGACGCGGGCGACGTGGCGATCCGCAGGACCAACGCGCTGCCCCGCCCGCAGGAGGTCGCCGGACTGCCCTGCGCGCCGGTGCCGCGCGCCCTGGCCGACGCCGTCGCGGAGCTGGACGACGCCGAGACGGTGCGGCGGCTGCTGACCGAGGCGGTGCGCGGCGGGCACTGCGACGCGGGCGCCGTACTGGAGGAGCTGGAGCACGCGCGGCTGCTGGACCGGCCGCAGGTGGCGGCGGCGCTGGACGCGCTGCTCGCCGAGGGCCGGTCGGTCGCCGAGGACCGGCTGATCGCGATGGTGCGCCGCCACGCGCTGCCCGACCCGGTGTGGAACGTCGACCTGCGGCTGCCGGGCGGCCCGCCGCTGGGCGGGGTCGACGCGTACTGGCCGGAGCACGCGGTGGCGGTGGAGATCGACGCGCGCACCGTACGGCCGGGCCCGGCGGCGGGCGGGGACGGCCACGACGACGTATACGCGACGGACGCGTACGGGGACGGCGACGCGTACGGACCGGGTGGCACGTACGGTCCCGGCGGCGCCTTCGACCAGCTCTTCGACCGGGCCTTCGAGCACGGTTTCGAGAACGCCGAGGACGACGCCGTGTGGTCGCGCTACGCCCGTGAGCGGGAGCGGCTGGAGGCGCTGGGCATCACCGTCATCCACCTCACTCCGGCCAAACTGAGGGACTCCGCCGAGCAGCAGGCGGCGATCGTCAGGACCGCGCTGATGGCGTCCGCCGACCGGACACCCGCCGCGTATGTGGTGGTCACCCCGAGGTGACCACCCGTCACACGAGGAAGCGGGGTCCCGGCGATTTACCCCGACCCGTACCGTATTCGTCCTGATGGCGGTTGGCGGAAACACGTCATGCCCAGACCATTGGACGGTCAACACTCCCCAAAGGGGAGTCAATTCCAGCAATGTGAGCGATCGACCGGCTCCGTTTTCCGAACAGACCACCTCGGTCCGAACAGGGATGCCCATGCCACTCGCTCACATTCCCGGCAAGAGACGCGCGGCCCGTATCGCGCTGGCCGCGGGTCTGGTTGCCGCGCTGTCGGCCGCCGGCCCCGCGCTCGCGATCGCGGACGCGCCCGCCTCGCCCTCGTCGCCCTCCTCCACCCCCGCGCCCGGCCCCGGCTCGCCGGACAAGGGCGCCGCCGACAAGGGCGGAGCCGCGGACAAACTCGGGTCCGCGGACGCCTCGCTGCTGGCCAAGGCCAAGGCGGACGGCGACAAGAACGTCACCTTCATGGTCGCCACCAAGCCCGGCAGCACCGGCCAGGTCGCCGACAAGCTGGACGCGCAGGGCGCCAGCGTGGGTCTGCGGTACGACAAGATCGGCTATGTGCGGGCCACCGTGCCGACCGGCAAGGCGGACCAGGCCATCGCGGCGGCGCAGAAGCTGTCCTCGGTCATCGCGATCGACCTCAAGCAGGAGATCAAGCTCGACGACCCGACCCCGGCGGCGGACACCACCGCGGCGGCGGCCAAGAACGGGAAGGCGTCGGCCACGACGTACCCCGGTCCCGGCAAGGACACCCCGGCCAAGAACCCGTACCAGCCGGCGTTCGAGACCGGCGCGGTCGACTTCGTCAAGGACAACCCGAAGTACGACGGCCGCGGCGTGACCATCGGCATCCTGGACTCGGGTGTGGACATCGGCCACCCGGCGCTCCAGAAGACCACCACCGGTGAGCGCAAGATCGTCGACTGGATCACCGCGACCGACCCGATCCTCGACGGCGACGCCACCTGGCGCCCGATGGTGACCGCGGTCTCCGGCCCGGCCTTCACCTCCTCGGGACGCACCTGGAAGGCGCCCGCGGGGAACTACTACTTCAGCACGTTCGCCGAATCCGCCACCATCGGCGGCGACATGAACGGCGACCTGAACCGCGACGGCGACACCACCGACAAGTGGGGCGTGCTGTACGACCCGGCCGCCGGTACGGTCCGCGTGGACCTGAACGACAACGGCGACTTCACGGACGACACCGCGATGAAGCCGTACAAGGACGGTTTCCAGATCGGCCACTTCGGCACCGACAACCCGGCGACGCCGATCTCCGAGTCGATCCCGTTCACCGTCGAGATCCGCAAGAACGTGCCCATGGACCCCTACGGCGGGACCTGGGTCGGCAAGACCGCGGACTTCGTGAACTTCGGCCTCGTGGAGTCCGAGCACGGCACGCACGTGGCGGGCATCACCTCCGCCAACAGCCTGTTCGGCGGCAAGATGAACGGCGCGGCGCCCGGCGCGAAGATCGTCTCCTCGCGCGCCTGCACCTGGAGCGGCGGCTGCACCAGCATCGCGCTCACCGAGGGCATGATCGACCTGGTCGTCAACCGGCACGTGGACGTGGTCAACATGTCCATCGGCGGTCTCGGCGCCCTCAACGACGGTGCCAGCGCCCGCGACCAGCTCTACAAGGAGCTGATCGACACCTACGGCATACAGCTCGTGATCTCCGCGGGCAACGACGGCCCCGGCGTCAACACCATCGGCGACCCCGGCCTCGCGGACCACGTGCTCAGCGTCGGCGCGTCCATCTCCAAGGAGACCTGGGCGGCCAACTACGGCTCGCAGATGACCGTTCCGTACTCGATGATGCCCTTCTCCTCGCGCGGCCCGCGTGAGGACGGCGGCCTCGCCCCGGTCATCACCGCGCCCGGCGCGTCCATCAACACCATCCCGACCTGGGAGCCGGGCGGGCCGGTGAAGGAGGCGGGCTACACCCTGCCGCCCGGCTACGCGATGCTCCAGGGCACCTCGATGGCGTCCCCGCAGGCCGCCGGAGCCTCCGCGCTGCTGCTGTCCGCGGCCAAGGCCAAGCACCTGACGGTCAGCCCCGCGCAGCTCCGTACCGCGCTGACCAGCACCGCCAAGTCGATCCCCGGCACGCAGACCATCGACCAGGGCGCCGGTCTCATCGCCGTCGGCCCGGCCTGGAACCTGCTCAAGCAGGGCGGCAAGACCAACACGTACACGGTCAAGGCGCCGGTCAACACGGTGCTGAAGGACTACCTCGTCACCCCGGGCTTCGGCACCGGCGTGTACGACCGTGAAGGCGGCCTCCAGGCCGGGCAGTCGCGGACGTACGACGTCACCGTGACCCGTACCAGCGGTCCGGTCTACGCCCAACTGCACACGCTCACCTGGGCGCACAACGACGGCACGTTCAAGGTGGCCAGCCCGCTGGTGCTGCTGCCGCTGAACAAGCCGGTCACCGTGAAGGTCACCGCGAAGCCGAAGTCGGTGGGCGCGCACAGCGCGTTGCTGAACATCGACGACCCGCTGACCCGCGGCATCGACTCGCAGATGTCGGCCGCGGTGCTCGTCTCCACCCCGGTCGCGGGCCCGTCGTACACGCTGACCCGCTCCGGCAGCATCGAGCGCGACACCACGAGGTCGTACTTCGTGAAGGTCCCGGCGGGCGCGACCTCGCTGGAGGTCGCCATGGACGGGCTCAAGACCGGCAGCCAGACCCGGTTCCTGACGATGCACCCGTACGGTGTGCCGCTGGACTCGACCCAGACCATCGACTGCTACCCGAACTACGACAACCCCAACAACAAGTGCCGCCCGGACGTGCGCTCCTACGCCAACCCGATGCCGGGCGTGTGGGAGATCGCGGTCGAGGCGCGCCGCACCTCGCCGCAGCTCGACAACCCGTACAACCTGTCGGTGACGCTGCTCGGCGTGGCCTTCGACCCGGCGGTCAAGACGGTTCCCGAGGCCAAGGTCGGCACGCCGACCCCGGTCGACTGGACGGTCACCAACGGCTTCGCCCCGATCCAGGGCAAGCTCAAGGGCGGCCCGCTCGGCTCGGCGTTCACCGCCAAGCCGACGATCGCCGACGGTGACACGCAGACCACCACCTTGACGCTCGGCCCCGGCGCCTCCCGGCTCGACGTGTCGATCGGCGGGACGTCCGACACGGCCGCCGACCTCGACCTGTACGTCTACCGGGACGGGGTGCTCGTCGCGCAGTCCGCCAGCGGCGGCTCCGACGAGCGGGTCAGCCTGGCCAACCCGCCCGCGGGCACGTACACCTTCGAGGTGGACGCCTACGCCGTACCGGCGGGGACGACCACCTACGACTACGAGGACGTCTACTTCTCCGACGCCCTCGGTACGGTCACGGTGGACGACACCACCACGGTCAACCTGCCGCACGGCGCTTCCGCCAAGGTCTCGGCCTCGCTCCTGGCCTCGGCCGCGGCGCCCGAGGGACGCAAGTTCTTCGGTGAGGTGCAACTGCTCAACGCGCGCGGCTCGGTCGCGGGCAAGGGCAGCGTGATCATCACGAAGACGACGCCGTAACGGAGTTGTCCTTCGGGGGGTGGGGGGGGGGGGGGGCCCCCCCCCCCCCCCCGCACGGAACCCTTGCGGGCGGGGTGCTTCGGGCGCCCCGCCCCCGCCGGCCCCAACCCACAAACACACACACAACAGGGGGGGCGGGGCGGGGGGC
>NZ_JBIUXT010000001.1:1028778-1284745 GCF_044744145.1 Streptomyces sp. NPDC087422
GCCCGCGCCGGCCCAGGGCCCCCCCCCCCCCCCCCCCCCCCCCCCCCGCGGGGCGGGGGGGGGGGGGGGGCGCGGCCCCCCCCCCCCCCCACCCCCGGTACGTACGTGAACAGGGCGGCCGTTTTCCTGACGGCCGCCCTGTCCGCGTGCACCGAACACGTTCAACTCACCGTGTCCGGTGGGCTATTCGCGGGCCGCACCCGCCGCCGCCGGGTTGGCGCGCAGCAGCGCGCGGGCCGGAAGGGCGGTGGAGAGCAGGCCGATGACCGTCGCGGCGCCCGCGAGGCCGAGAGCGGTGCCCGGCGGGATGTACGGGCTCGCGCCGGTCAGACCGCGGGCGATCGGGACGAGGGTGATCCACGCGATGGCACCGCCGATCAGCAGCCCGGCCGCGGCGACCAGCAGCGCCTCCAGGCGGACCATGCCGAGCACCTGGCGGCGCGTGGTGCCCGCCAGCCGCAGCAGCGCGACCTCGCGGCGCCGGTCCAGCACCGTCATCACCAGTGTGTTCGCGGCGGCGACCGCGGCGAATCCGCCGAGGACGGCGGCCATGACGCTGTTCGCCCAGGCGTTCAACTCCAGCTCCTTGTCGGCCTGCTGGCGGTACCCGGCGCGGTCGGTGACCGTGAGCCCGGCGACGCCCAGCCGCGACAGGTCCCGCGCGACGGCCGTACGGTCCGCGCCGGGCGCGTCGTGCACCAGCACCTGCGTGTCGTACGCCGTCCGCGCGTGGTCGGCCACTGCCGCGCGCGGCATCAGCAACTGGCCGATGCCCAGGCCGCGTTCGTACGTCGCCACGACCGTGGGCCGCACCCGGGTGCCGTCGCCGAGCCACAGCGGGATCCGGTCGCCGACCTTCACCTTCGCCGTACCGGCGAGCAGCGAATCCACGGCGACGGTCCGGCCGTCACCGGTCAGCGCGCTCAACGAGCCGGTCTTGACCCCCAGTTGGAGGACGTCGGGCAGCTTGCCCGGGTCTCCGGAAACACCCAGCAGGGACGCGGAGTTGAGCGAGCCGGAAGCCCGGTAGAGCGCGCCGGTGCGCAGGACGCCGACCGCGCCGTCCACGCCGGGCACCTTCGCGGCGCGCTGCGCGGTGTCGGCGGGCACCCCCGCGCCGGACGAGCCGAGCACCTGGTCGGCGACGACGCCGTCCTCGATCTGGTGGGCAGCCTCGTGCTTGAGCGAGCCCTGCATGCACAGGAGCGTGCCGCAGAAGGCGGTGACCAGCACGATCGGGGTGATCGCGGAGGCCAGCCTGCGGGCGTTGGCCCGGCTGTTGGCGGCGGCGAGCTGCGAGGCGGCGCCGCCCGCGCGCAGCGGCAGGCCGAGCAGCGCGGCGGCGGCCCAGGCCACGACGGGCCCGAGGAAGGCCACGCCGACCATGAAGCAGAAGACGATGCCGAGGGCGACGTTCGCGGCGTCCTCGCCCGTGGTGTGCGCGGCGACGGCGGCCAGGACGCAGCCGCCCGCGACGGCCGCCGCGCCGAGCACGGTCCTGATGACGCCGGGCCTGCGGCGCTCCACCGCGGCCTCGCCGAGCGCCTGGCTCGGCCGGGCCTTCGACGGGCGGCGGGCGGCCAGATATCCGGCGGCCAACGCCGCGAGCAGGCCCGCGCCGACCGCGCTCACCATCGGGATCCAGCCCGTGCTGAGCGTCACCCCGGCCGGGACGGCGTCCCGGTGGACGAGCTGCCTCACCCACCAGCGGGCCAGCGCCACGCCGGGCAGGATGCCCGCGGCGCCCGCGATCGGCGCCACCAGCATCGCCTCGGTCGCCACGGTGCGGCGGATCTGCCGCGGGGTCGCGCCGACGGCGCGCAGCAGCGCGATCTCCCGGCCGCGCTGGCCGATCGCCAGCGCGACGGTGCCCATCACCACGAACACGGCCGTCGCCGTGGCGATCCCGCCGAACGAGGCGCCGATGGCCGTCAGCATCTCCTTGCCCTCGGCCAGCTCCGGGTGCTCGGCGAGACCGCGGCCGTCGCCGGTGCGCACCTTCGCCGGGTCGCCGGGGGCGCCCTTGACCGCGGCCTCCACCTGCCGGGCCAGCTCGTCCGTGCTCACGCCCTTGGCGGGCAGCACGGCGATGGCGTCGGTGCGGCCCGGGTGTCCCGACAGGCGGTCGGCGACGGGGTCGGCGAAGTAGGCCGAGGCGCCGGCCGTGGCGCTTGTCGTAGCGCTTGCCCTGGTGCCGTCTTTCGCGCCGGCGCCGGTGCTGGTCTCCGTGTCGGTCAGGCCCGAGACCTTGTACGTGGTCGCGCCCGTCGGGGTGGTCAGCGTGAGGGTGTCGCCGACGCCGACGTGCGCCGCCCGGGCGGTGGCCGCCGACAGGGCGACCTCGCCCGTACCGGGCGCCCGCCCCCGCACCACCGTGCTCGCGTCGATCGCGTGGGCGGACCAGTCGCGGCCGGTCAGCGGCGGCAGCGTCTTCGACTGCACCGGGAAGGCCGTGTCGGGTACGGCCGCCGACACGCCCGGCGCGCGGGCGATGCGGTCGGCGAGCGCCGTGTCCACGCGGGGCTGGTCCGGCAGCGACGCCGCGTCGCTGTCGGCGTCGTCGCCGTGCCCCGTGGTGATCCGCGCCGACGGGTCGGCCGCCACCACGACGGGCGTGGCCGCGTACCGCACCGGCTTCACATGCGCCGTGATCCCGGTCTGGAGCATGCTGCCGCACGCCGTGATGACGGCGGACGCGAACAGCAGCGCGACGAAGGTGCCCACGAAGGACGCGGGCCTGAAGCGCACGGAGGCGCGGGCCAGGCCGTTCATGCCGCCGCCCCCACCCGTCCCGCGCCGCGCCCGGTCTCGCGCCGGGTCTCGCGCTGGGTCAGCGCCACCATCCGGTCCGCGACCGCCGTCGGCTCGGGGTGCCACAGCTCGTCAGCGAACGAGCCGTCCGCCAGGAACAGCACGCGGTCCGCGTACGACGCCGCCACCGGGTCGTGCGTCACCATCACCACGGTCGCGCCGAGCCCGTTCACCGCGTGCCGCAGCAGCCCCAGCACCTCGCGGGCCGTCCCCGTGTCCAGCGCCCCCGTCGGCTCGTCCGCGAAGATCACGTCAGGCTCCGTGACCAGCGCCCGCGCGATGGCCACGCGCTGCTGCTGCCCGCCGGAGAGCTGGCCGGGGCGGCGCCTTCCGTGGCCTTCCAGGCCCACCTGGGCCAGCAGCTCCGCCACCCGGCGCCGGTCGGGGCGCTCGCCCGCCAGGCGCTGCGGGAGCTGGACGTTCTGCTGCACGGTCAGCGACGGCAGCAGATTGAACGACTGGAACACGAACCCGATGCGGCTGCGCCGCAGCTCCGTCAGCCGCTTCTCGCTCAGCGCGGTGATCTCCACCCCGCCCAGCAGCACCTGCCCGGCGCTCGGCTTGTCCAGTCCGGCCGCGCACTGGAGGAACGTGCTCTTCCCCGAGCCGGAGGGGCCCATCACCGCCGTGAAGCTGCCGCGGGGCAGCCCCAGATCGATGCCGCGCAGCGCGTGTACCGCGGCCTCGCCGCGGCCGTATGTGCGCCGCACTTCTCTCAGCTCCACCGCGTACGCCGCGTACGCCGCGTCCGCCGTGGCCGGCGTGCCTGTCGTTTCGGCGTCCGCCGCCTTCTGTGCCCGCTTGCGTTCGCGCCGCGACGCCATCTCTTTCCCCTCAGCTCAGTCCGTTTCCCGACCCTCTCGACGCTACGGAGCCGCGCTCGCCCGAACCATGGCGTCCCCTGGCGTCCCCATGGTGGGGACAACCCCCGTCCCGGCGTGACGGCTGCCGCCGTTGTCTTGTCTTGCCCACCCGCCCACCCGTGCGGGTGTTTTCTTCGTCTGCGGGTGCCGCTTGTGCCTGGTCGGTGCCGGTCCGGGGCACCTCCTCGAAATGCGGCTACCTGCTCTTTGCTCATCCGGCACCCTCCCTGTCACCGCATTTCTGCGGGGGCACCCCGGCCCGTCCCCTCCCGGTACGTCGGCGTCCGACGGTCCGGTGGGGGTGGCCGGGGAGGGGGGTGAGCGGGTGGGCTCGGGTACGTCGGCGCCCGCCCGCCGAGGGGGGTTGCCGGGGAAAGGGGGTGGGGTGGTCGACCCATGCTGACAGGGTGACGGCCCCGCCGGTCACATCACTTACTGGACTCTCGCTGTTGCCCAGACCTGGAACAGTGAAAGGGCCTCGGTCAGGTTGCCGGGGCCACACGCGATGTGAAACGCCCCCTCGGCCGTCCGAGTCATCACCCAGTCGTGCTCACCTCGCATGACCCGCTGTGGGGAATACTCGCGGGTCGCCAAGTCCGTCTCCTCAAGATCAATCGTCACGGCCCAGCCCGGGTTGTCGAGCGTCTCGATCTTCACGCCCCATCCGTGTTCCCAGTCGCCATCGCACTGTGAGGCGTACCAGCTCTGCAACCAGTCAAGGACATGCTCGGATTTGGACATAGACGCAGATGCTAGAAGCTGCCCGACGGATCGGGCCCGCAGCCAGAGTCGGATCGCTGCGACGGTGACCGTCCCGTGAAAGACGTAGGCCCGCTTGTCGTAGCGCGTCGCGACGGCCCTGAAGTGTTTATTCGAGCTGGTTGACCGTGCGCTCGACCGTGTTGCGTCGCTTGTACATCTCCTTGTCGAAGCTGGCGGGTCGGCACCCTTTACCGCCGCGGCTTCGACGCTTGGCCCGCTGGCCTTTGGGCTCGGGATGGTGTGCTTGATTTGAGTCCTTCGCGACCATGCTCAAGTACGGACCCGGCAAAGGATCCCGTTGATCACCCGCCGGTGATCGCACCAACGGCCGCCCCAACCCCCCCAGACTTCGGCAGAAGCGACTCAAGCCGCATCCACTCGTCGTTGGTCGGATCACCCCGCCCCACGACCAGAACAACGACCACATCATCAGATGGTCACAAAGATCCGCCGGACAGGCCCTAGGCGAATCGGGCTACTGGATGGTGTCGGGAAGGTCTGGGGCAGCGGTGTCGGCTACAAGTTCGGCAAGCTCGAAGCGGTACTCGAATTGCTTCATGTAGCCCTCGACACGGAGGACGTATGTCCGCTCGGAGCACTTGAACGCCTGCCTGCGCCGGGGTTTGCGCACGTCGCGGTCGAAGGTGTTCACCAGGTTGAGGAAGACGCCCGGCGCCTCCTCATGGCTGGCCTCGAACTCGGTGAGGGTGTCAACCCGATAGGGCCCGTGAGGCGAACCGCCGACCGGACTTATCAGGACCATCCATCGGGCCACGCCAGCTCCTCGCCCATCGCATGAGAGTGATCAACGCCCCCATTCCACCCGACCCGGCTGACGATCACCAACAGCCCACCCGCCAGCCGCCCAGAACCCGGCCCCCATCCACCCCCTCCTCCTCAGCCACAGCGGACCGTCGGACGCCGACGTACCGGGAGGGGACGGGCCGGGGTGCCCCCGCAGAAATGCGGTGACGGGGAGGGTGCCGGATACACGGGAGCAGGTAGCCGCATTTCGAGGAGGTGCCCCGGACCGGGACCGACCAGGCACAGGCGGCACCCGCAGAGGACAAAGCACCCGCACGGCATGGGGGTCCCCCCGCCGAAGGTAGGGGGAGGGCGGGAAAAGACAAAGCCCTGGCGGCGAGCCGTGGAACGGAAACGTGCCGTGCGAGGATGGGCGTCTCATCTGACGAGAAGGAGTGGGCCACCGTGCCTGGTACGAACCTCACGCGTGAGGAGGCGCAGGAGCGTGCGCGCCTGCTCACCGTGGACGCTTATGACATCGAGCTGGACCTGCGCGGCGCCCAGGAGGGCGGCACCTTCCGGTCGGTGACCACCGTACGGTTCGAGGCCGCCGAGGCGGGAGCGGAAACGTTCATCGACCTGGTCGCCCCCCTCGTGCACGAGGTGGTGCTCAACGGCGAGCCCCTGGACGCGGCAGCCGCGTTCAAGGACTCGCGGATCGCGCTGCCCGGCCTGCGCTCCGGCGAGAACGAGCTGCGGGTCGTCGCGGACTGCGCGTACACCAACACCGGCGAGGGCCTGCACCGGTTCGTCGACCCGGTCGACAAGCAAGCATATTTGTACACGCAGTTCGAAGTACCGGACGCCCGCCGCGTCTTCGCCAGCTTCGAGCAGCCGGATCTGAAGGCGAGCTTCGCCTTCACGGTCCAGGCCCCGGCCGGCTGGACGGTGATCTCGAACTCCCCGACCCCCGAGCCCCCGGCGGACGGCGTGTGGGTGTTCGCGCCGACCCCGCGCATCTCGTCGTACATCACGGCCCTGATCGTCGGCCCGTACGCGTCTGTGCACAGCAGTTGGGAGGGGAACGGCCGCAGCGTGCCGCTGGGCATCTACTGCCGTCCCTCGCTGGCGGAGTACCTGGACGCCGAGGCGATCTTCGAGGTCACCCGGCAGGGCTTCGACTGGTTCGAGGAGAAGTTCGCGTACGCGTACCCCTTCCCGAAGTACGACCAGCTCTTCGTGCCGGAGTTCAACGCGGGCGCGATGGAGAACGCGGGCGCGGTGACGATCCGCGACCAGTACGTGTTCCGGTCGAAGGTCACGGACGCCGCGTACGAGACGCGGGCCGAGACGATCCTGCACGAGCTGGCGCACATGTGGTTCGGCGACCTGGTCACCATGGAGTGGTGGAACGACCTGTGGCTGAACGAGTCGTTCGCCACGTACACCTCGATCGCCTGCCAGGCGTACGCGCCGGGCTCGAAGTGGCCGCACTCGTGGACGAGTTTCGCCAACTCGATGAAGACGTGGGCGTACCGGCAGGACCAACTGCCGTCCACGCACCCGATCATGGCGGAGATCAACGACCTGGACGACGTGCTGGTCAACTTCGACGGCATCACGTACGCCAAGGGCGCCTCGGTGCTGAAGCAGCTCGTCGCGTACGTGGGCGAGGACGAGTTCTTCGCGGGCGTGCAGGCGTACTTCAAGCGGCACGCGTGGGGCAACACGCGGCTGGCGGATCTGCTGGGCGCGCTGGAGGAGACCTCGGGGCGCGACCTGAAGACCTGGTCGAAGGCGTGGCTGGAGACGGCGGGCATCAATGTGCTGCGGCCGGAGGTGACGGTGGCCGAGGACGGTACGGTCGCCTCGCTCGCGGTACGGCAGGAGGCCCCGGCGCTGCCCGTCGGCGCGAAGGGCGAGGCCGTGCTGCGCCCGCACCGGATCGCGGTCGGCGCGTACGACCTGGTGGACGGCAAGCTGGTACGGACCCAGCGCGTCGAGCTGGACGTCGTTGGCGAGTCGACGCAGGTGCCGTTCCCCGCGGGGACGCCGCGCCCGGCCGTCATCCTGCTCAACGACGACGACCTGTCGTACGCGAAGGTGCGGCTGGACGAGCAGTCGCTGGCCGTGGTCCGCGACCACGTCGGGGACTTCACGGAGTCGCTGCCGCGCGCGCTGGTGTGGGCGTCGGCCTGGGACATGACGCGGGACGGCGAACTGGCCGCCCGTGACTACCTGGAGCTGGTGCTGCAGGGCATCGGCAAGGAGACCGACATCGGTGTGGTGCAGTCGCTGCACCGGCAGGCGAAGCTGGCGCTCGACCTGTACGCCGACCCGGCGTGGCGCGACACCGGCCTGGCGCGGTGGACCGAGGCGGCGCTGGAACACCTGCGGACGGCGGCGCCGGGCAGCGACCACCAGCTCGCCTGGGCACGCGCCTTCACCCTCGCGGCCCGCACCGACGCCCAACTGGACGTACTGGCCGGGCTGTTGGACGGCACGGTGACGTACGAGGGACTGGCCGTCGACACGGATCTGCGGTGGGCGCTGCTGTCCCGGCTCGCGGCGACCGGCCGCGCGGACGAGAAGGCGATCGACGCGGAGCTGGCGCTCGACCCGACCTCGGCGGGCGAGCAGCACGCCGCGGCGGTACGGGCGGCGCGGCCGAGCGCCGACGTCAAGGCGGCGGTCTGGGCCTCTGTCGTGGAGGACGACAAGCTGCCGAACGCCGTGCAGGAGGCGGTGATCGGCGGCTTCGTGCAGACCGACCAGCGCGAGCTGCTGGCCCCGTACACCGAGCGGTACTTCGCGACGGTGAAGGACGTGTGGGACTCGCGCAGCCACGAGATGGCCCAGCAGATCGTGGTCGGCCTCTACCCGGCCCTCCAGGTCTCGCAGGCCACCCTGGACGCCACCGACGCCTGGCTGGCGTCGGCCGATCCGGCCCCGGCGCTGCGTCGCCTGGTCGTGGAGTCCCGCTCCAGTGTGGAGCGTTCGCTGCGCGCCCAGGCTGCCGACGCCGCCGCCGCCGGCTGACCGTCCGGCCTTCTCGCCACCGGGGCCCCGGACCGCCTTCGCGGTCCGGGGCCCCGGTGCGGCTGCCGCCCTCCTGCGGGTCACCACCCGCCCCGGCGGGGCAGTTCGCTTGTCGCCGGACCACCCGCCGGTGGGGGCTTGTCGCGCAGTTCCCCGCGCCCCTAAAGACCAGGCCCCGCGCAGGGTGAACGCACGGGGGCCGCGCCCCGAAAGACCAGGTCCCGCGCAAGGTGAACCCACCGGGTCCGCGCCCCTAAAAGCCACGTCCCGCGCAAGGTGAACCCATGGCTAGGCCGCGAGGGCCGGCGTCGGGCAGGGAGGCACTGGGCAAGGGGGCGCCGGGAGGGGGGCGAGGCGGACCGCGGCAGCGGGAAGTCGGGGCTCGAGGCGGAGGAGAAGGGCGGCGGCGCAGAGCGCCGTGAAGGTGAGCAGGGCCCAGGGAAGCCGGGAGTCGGCGGCGAAGAGGGCCGTGAAGAGCGAAGGGGCGAGGGTCGCGGCCAGGGACCAGGAGAGCTGGTAGGTGGCCATGTAGCGCCCGCGCAGAGCCTCGGGGGCGGCGGCGACGGCGAGCGCGCTGGAGGACGGATTGTGCACCAGTTCGGCGACCGTGTAGAGCGCCACCAGTGCGAACACCCCACCGCCGACGGCCCATCCGGCCTGCGGCCGTACCGTGCCGAACACCCCGAGCCCCACGAAGGCGGCGGCGAAGATCACCGCGCCGAGCGCGGCGGACCGGGTGCGGCGGGCGCCGCGCCCGCGGACGCGCCCGGCGACGTGGACGCCGCCGACGGCGCACAGCACGGTGTTGACGGTGAAGGCCGCGCCGGTCAGCGACTGCGGGCCGTTCAGGGTGCCCGCGATGAAGAGCGGGAAGAGCACGGCGAGGGCCGAATAGCCCAGCGCGGTGAGGAAGTTGGCGGCGGTGAGGCCGAGGAAGGCCCGGTCGGCGAGGACGAGCCGGTAACCGGCGGCGGCGGGCCGCTCGGCCGTCGCGGAACCGTCCGGCACCCGCGAGGCGCGGATACTCCGTATCAGCAGGGCGGCGACGCCGAAGCTCAGCGCGTTGAGCAAGGCGGCAGCGGTGAAGCCGCGATCACCTGCGACGGTGATGACCAGCGAGGCGAGCAGCGCCCCGGCGCCGAGCCCGGCGTTGCGCAGGGCGCGGGCGGCGGCCTGGAGGCGGTCGCGGTCGACGCCGCTCGCGACCTCGCCGATGTACGCCTGCTGGACGGCGGGGAAGGCGCGGTCGCCGAAAGCGGTGCCGAGGGCCACGACGGCGAAGGCGGGCAGCGAGGTCGCGAAGGGATAGAGCGCGAATCCGGCGCCGCGCACCCCGTAGAGCAGGAGTTGGACGCGGCGGGCGCCGTAGCGGTCGACGGCGGTCCCGGCGAGCGGCAGGGTGCCCATGCCGATGAGTCCGACGACGGTCAGGACGGCGCCGACCACGGCGAAGGAGAGCCCGGTGATGTGGTGGAAGAAGACCAGGCTGAAGGGGATGTACATCCCGGAGCCGACCGAGTCGACGCCCATCGCCCCGAGCAGGGCCCGCTCCCCCGGAATCCGGGCGACGGCGGGTCGTGCGGTGGTGGCTCGCGTACGCGGCAGCGACATGGTGAAGCTCCCCGATCCCGGTTCCGGTTCCGAACGAAGGCCGACCGGTCAGGTCGACAGAAGATAACTTAGCACTAAGCTACTTACTTGTAAGCTACTTTCTTGCCGTCGAGCGACCCCGCCCCGATACTGAGGCCATGACTCAGGAACCCCTCGACGTCGTCGACGCCATCACCGGTCAGTGGAAGTCGGAGCGCCCGGACCTCGACACGCTCCCGATGGCCGTCTTCGGCCGGATCTACCGGATCGCGCGCCTGATGGGCGACCGGATGGAGAAGGAGTACCAGCGGTACGGCATCGGCCGCGGCGAGTTCGACGTGCTGGCGACGCTGCGCCGCTCCGGCGAGCCGTACACCCTCTCGCCCCGGCAGCTCTCGGCCGCCCTGATGCTCACCACCGGCGGGATGACCGGCCGACTGGACAAGCTGGAGCGGGCCGGGCTGCTGAACCGCGCGCCCGATCCGAACGACCGCCGCGGCCTGCGCGTCTCCCTCACCGAGAAGGGGCTGCGGGTGATCGACCAGGCGGTCGGCGCCGGGCTCGCCCTCCAGAAGGCGACGCTCGACGCCGTCGAACCGGCGCAGGCGGAACAGCTCGCCGACCTGCTGCGGCTGCTGCTGGCCGCGTCGGCGGAACCGGGCGCCCGGCACTGAGACCCGCCACCCGCGGACCCGCCACGCGCAGACCCGCCACCCGCGGACCCGTCTCCCGCCCGCGCGCCCGACGCCGCGCGGGCAGCACAAAGCCCCCTGGCGCGCCGGGAAGTCCGGCGCCGAGGGGGCGAAGGGGCCCGAGGGCCGAGTGCCGCGGCTACTGCTTCGGGTGCTCCTGCTCCTTGCGGGTCTTGTCGGTCACCATGACCAGACCCGCGATGACCCCGAACAGGACGAGCGGGGCGAGCACGAACAGGCTGAGCGTCTCGATGACGCTCAGGCCGGAACCCGGGTCGTCGCCGTCGTCGCGGGCGAGCGCGAACGCCGGGGTCGACATGAGCAGCATGAGCGTCGTACCGGCGGTGATGACTCCGGCGCGCACGGCCTTCTTGGTGAGCTTCTTGTCCACGCCCTCAATGTAGTGAAGCCCCTCACGGGCCGCGCGCCCGGGGTGTCCTTACGGGTGTTCCGGGCCTTCCGGGTGTTCCGCCGCCCCGGCCCCGGCCACGACGGCCGGCCCGCTCCCGGCCGCGACGGCCGCCCCGGCCCCGGTCCCGGCGGTCGCCGCGCTCCCGGCCGCCGCCGCGACCGCCGTGTCCCCCGCCTCCGCCATCGCCTGCCGTACGTCGTCCACGAGCGCGTACAGCCGCGGCGAGACGGCGATCCGGTCCAGGGTGAGCGGGGTGCCGTCGGCGTCGGCGACGGGCAGCCGCCAGTTCGGGTACTGGTCCCAGGTGCCGGGCAGATTCTGCGGGCGGCGGTCGCCGACCGTGTCCGGCAGCCAGATGCCGACCATGCTCGCGGGCGTACGCGCCAGGAAGCGGTGAACGGCCTTCACCACCGCCTCCTCGTCGACCGCGCCCTCCGGCAGCAGCCCGAGCCGGCCGAGCAGCGCCAGCCACTCCGCGACCTCGGCGGCGTCGGCCGCCTCCTCCTCCGCGAGCGGGCGGGTCAGCAGCCCGAGCCGGTGCCGCAGCTCGACGTGTTCGCCGGTGAGCCGGGCCGCCGTGCTGGGCAGGTCGTGGGTGGTGACGGTCGCCAGGCACGACTCGCGCCACGCCTCGGGCAGCAGCGGACGGCCGTCGCCGCCCTCGGGCCCGGTCCCCTCGTAATCGCGTTCGAACCACATCACCGAGGTGCCGAGGATGCCGCGGCCCGCCAACTCCTCGCGTACGCCGGGCTCGACGGTGCCCAGGTCCTCGCCGATCACCACCGCGCCCGCGCGGTGCGCCTCCAGGGCCAGCAGGCCGAGCATCGCCTCCGCGTCGTAGCGGACGTAGGCGCCCTCGGTCGGCGGGCGGCCCTCCGGCACCCACCAGAGCCGGAACAGCCCCATGACGTGGTCGATCCGCAGGCCGCCCGCGTGCCGCAGCATCCGCGCGATGAGGTCGCGGTACGGCGCGTAGCCGGTCGCGGCCAGCGCGTCGGGGCGCCAGGGCGGCAGACCCCAGTCCTGGCCGCGGGAGTTGAAGGCGTCGGGCGGTGCGCCCACCGACATGCCCGTGGCCAGGACGTGTTGCATGGACCAGGCGTCGGAACCGGCGGGGTGCACGCCCACGGCCAGGTCGTGCACGACGCCGATGGTCATGCCCGCGTCCCGCGCGGACCGCTGCGCGGCGCCGAGTTGGGCGTCGGTCAGCCAGCTCAGCCAGCAGTGGAAGTCGACCCGGTCCATGTGCTCGCTGCGGGCCCGCGCGACCTGCGGCGAACGCGGGTCGCGCAGCCCCGCGGGCCACTTGTGCCAGTCGGCGCCGTGCAGTTCGGCCAGGGTGGACCAGGTGGCGTGGTCGTCGAGGGCCTGGCCCTGCTCGGCGAGGAAGTCGACGTAGGCGGCGCGGCGGCCGGGGCTCAGCGGCACCTCGCGCAGCAGCTCCAGGGCCTCGGCCTTCAGCGCCCAGACCGCGTCCCGGTCGATCAGCGCGTCCTTGAGCAGCACGGTGTCGCGCAGCGCGGCGGCCCTGCGGGACAGCGCGTCGGCCTTCTCCCTGGCCTCGCCGGACAGGTACGCGTACTCCGGCACCTCCTCGATCCGCAGGTACACCGGGTCGGGGAAGCGGCGGGAGGACGGGCGGTACGGGGAGGGGTCGGTGGGCGGGCCGGGGACGGCCGCGTGCAGCGGGTTGATCTGGACGAATCCGGCGCCCAGCGTCCGTCCCGACCAGGCGGCGAGGTCGGCGAGGTCACCGAGGTCGCCCATGCCCCAGGAGCGCTGCGAGAGCGTGGAGTAGAGCTGCGCCATGAAGCCGAAGGCGCGTCCCGTCGGGCCCGCCAGCCGCTCGGGCGCCACGATCAGGTCGCCTCTGGAGGTACGTCCGTCGGCGGTGGCCGCGCGCAGCGCGTACCGCCCCGGCGGGGGCGTCACGGCGGGGTCCAGCGCCTCGCCCGTCTCGGTCTCGACGGTGAGCCGGGTGTCCTCGGGCAGTGCGCGCAGCGCCTGCGCGAGTGTGCCGCGGCCCGATCTGAGCACCGTGCACGGCGGGAGCAGCCGGTTGGCCCGGCGCGTCTCGTACGCCGTGAGGGCGGACTTGACCGCGCTGGGCGTCGAGGCGTCCACGCCGAGCGCCGCGAGGACGGCGACGACCGTCTCCTCCGGCACCGGGACCTCCCGCCCGGGTGCCGGCCGGTACGTCACGTCCACGCCATAGAGCCCGGCAAGCCGCACCCGGTCCATCGGGCCTCCGCATTCGTCAGTCAAGGGGTTGATCGGTCGGTCACGCGTCCTCGCTCGCACGGGTTTGTCCCGGGAGCCGCACTGACCCCTACCCCGACGCCGCGCGCTGTACCCGGAGGCGCGCCGCGCCGCTCGTTCGAGGGGAGTTCCGGAAGGCGGCCCGCGGCCCGTCCGCGACGCGCCGAAAGGGCCGCCCGTGACCCTCCCGCCCCCTGCCTGCGGCGGAAGGCGGCGGAAGGCGGCGGCGAGGCGACCGGGAGGCGGACGGAATCCGGCGGCAAAGCGGAGGAAACTCCAGCCACATTGACACCGCACCGCGAGGAGTGATGGGCTCGTCGTCCGTCGTCGGTGCAGCACTCCGCAAGGAGGAACCGTGCAGGCCCTCCGGAGGAGTTCCGCCGCAGCCATCGCGGCCACGTTCATCGGCGGCTGGCTGGCCCAGTCGCCCGCCGCGACCGCCGCTCCCGCGCCGCCGAGCACACCGCCCGCCGGGACCAGGACGGACACCGCGGCCTCCCCGCGGCCCCCGGCGGTGTGGCCGCGCCCGCAGAGTCTGCGCGCGCAGGGGCAGTTCGCGCGCGTGACGAGGACGGTGACGCTGGTCGCGGGCACGGACGCCGACCCGTACGCGCTCGATGTGATCGAGGACGCGCTGCGCGGCGCGGGCGCCCAGGAGATCCGCAGGTCGGACACGCCGGGGTCCGGGCTGACCGTCTACGCGGGCGACGCGGCGCAGCCCCGGCTGACCGCGCTCAAGGCCCCCGAGCAGGACGACTTGGCGTCCGGCGGCTACCGGCTCGCGGTGGACGGCGGCACGGTGGCGCTGGCCGGAGCGGGCGAGGACGGCCTGTTCCACGCGGCGCAGACGCTGCGTCAGCTCGTCACCGGCGACAGCGGCGGCGAGCGCGGCTTCGCGGGCGTGGTCGTACGCGACTGGCCGACGGCGGCGGTGCGCGGGGTGACCGAGGGGTACTACGGCGTGCCGTGGACGCAGTACCAGCGGCTGTCGCAACTGGACTTCCTGGCCAGGACCAAGCAGAACCGCTATCTGTACGCGCCGGGCGACGACCCGTACCGGCAGGCGCAGTGGCGCGACCCCTATCCGGCGGGTCGGCGCGCGGACTTCAGGGCGCTGGCGGAGCGGGCGACGCGGGACCATGTGACGCTGGCGTGGGCGGTGGCCCCCGGACAGGCGATGTGCTTCTCGTCGAAGTCCGACCAGCGGGCGCTGGAGCGGAAGCTGGACGCGATGTGGGCGCTGGGCGTGCGGGCGTTCCAATTGCAGTTCCAGGACGTGAGCTACAGCGAGTGGCACTGCGGCGCGGACGCGCGGGAGTTCGGCTCGGGGCCCGACGCGGCGGCGCGCGCCCAGGCGAAGGTCGCCAACGTGGTGGCCGCGTATCTGGCGCGGCGCTACGGCAGCGCCGATCTGTCGCTGCTGCCCACGGAGTACTACCAGGACGGCACGACCCCGTACCGCACGGCGCTGGCGAAGGCGCTGAGCCCGGACGTGACGGTCGCCTGGACCGGTGTCGGGGTGCTGCCCGCGCGGATCACCGGCACCCAAGTGGCGGACGCGGCAGCCGCGTTGAAGCACCCGCTGGTGACGGTGGACAACTACCCGGTGAACGACTTCGCGCCGGGCAGGCTCTTCCTCGGCCCTTACACCGGCCGTCAGCCCGCGGTGGCGACGGTCTCGGCGGGGGTGCTGGCGAGCGCGATGCAGCAGCCCGCCGCGTCCCGTATCCCGCTGTTCACGGCGGCGGACTTCGCCTGGAATCCGCGCGGTTACGACCCGGCGGCCTCCTGGCAGGCGGCGATCGACGACCTGGCGGGGCCGGATCAGGCGGCCCGCGCGGCGCTGCGCGCGCTGGCGGGGAACGAGGCGTCGTCCGCGCTCGGCGGCGACGAGTCGGCGTATCTGCGCCCGCTGACCAAGGAGTTCTGGGCCGCGCTGGACTCCGGCGACCGGGCCCGGCTGACGGCGGCGGCGGCCCGGCTGCGGTCGGCCTTCACCGTGATGAGCGGCGCGCCGCACGCCCTGCGCGGGCTTGCCGACGGCACCTTCGGCGCCGAGGTGCGGCCGTGGCTGGACCGGCTGTCGGCGTACGGGACGGCGGGCGGGCACGCGGTCGACATGCTGGTGGCGCAGGCGGCGGGCGACGGCGCGGCGGCCTGGAAGGCCCGGCAGTCGCTGGACCGCGGCCGGGCGGCGCTGACGCAGGGCACGGCGAAGGTCGGCGAGGACGTGCTCGACGGCTTCCTGTCGCGGGCGGTCGACGACGGCGACGCCTGGTCGGGGCTGCGGGCGGACGGCAGGACCGCGACGGCCACGCTCGCCTCGGGGCGCGGCACCGACCCGTCGGCGATGGTGGACGGCAAGAATTCCACGGCGTGGTCGAGCAACGCTCCCCCGCAGCCCGACGACTCCTTCGGGGTCGATCTCGGGACGGCCAAGCAGGTCGGCTCGGTGCGGATCGCGATGGGCGACGGCAGCGGCTCCGACGACTTCCTGCACGACGCGGTCCTCGAACTGTCCGCGGACGACGGCACCGGCTGGCACCGGGTCGGCGAGTACCACGACCAGGCGGTGATCTCGGCGACGCTCCCCGCAGGCACCCGCGCCCGCCAGGTGCGGCTGCGCGCGAGCGACGGGCAGTCGGGGGCGGTGACGGTGCGGGAGTTCACCGTGTCGGTGAGCGGCGAGGTGGCCCCGACGGCCAGCGGTCCCGACGACGCGTCGGCCGTGGTGGACGGCGACCTCTCCACCTCGACCGCCGCGGATTCCGACGCGGGCGCGCTGACGGTGGACTTCGGCGGCGCGCGGCTGCTGGACAGCGTGACGATCGCCGCGTCCGGTGCGCGTACGGGGTCGGGCGCCCCCGCCGCCGCGGCCGATCCGGCGCCGGGGCCGATGGCGGGTTCCCCCTTCGGCCCGCATCCGATCGCCGTACGGGACACGGGCCCGCCCACCCGCACGGCCACCGGCCGGGTGACCAAGGCGCCCGCGGCCGTGGAGGTGCACACCCCGGGCGGCGGCTGGCAGCGGATCGGCAGCCTGACCGGGGACTGGACGGAGCTGCCCGCGGGGGTCGTCGCCGACGCGGTACGGCTGTCGGACGGCGCCGGGGTGCACGAGGTGGTGCCGTGGTTCGCCGGGGCGCCGCGGGTCACGTTCGACCAGCCGGAGGTGGACGCCGAGATCGGCGGCTCCGCCGTCCCGGTGACGGCGTCGGTGGCCTCGGGGCTGCCGCGCGACGAGAAGGCGGCGGTCTCGGTGGCCGCGCCGAAGGGCGGGGCGACGGCGACCGCGCCCGCGTCGGTCCCGCTGCGGCGGGGCGCCGCGGGAGCGGTGCCGCTGAGCGTGTCGGTGCCCGCGGGTACGGCGCCCGGCACGTACAGCCTGCCGGTGCGGATCACCGTGGCGGGCCGCACCGTGGAGCGGCGGATCACCGTACGGGCGCGGGTGCGGACCGCGGGGCCCGATCTGCTGCGCGGCGGCGTGGCGACGTCCTCGGGTGACGAGACCCCGGACTTCCCGGCCTCCGCGGTGGCCGACGGCGATCCGGAGACCCGCTGGTCCTCGCCGGTGGACGACCACGCCTGGGTGCAGGTCGAGCTGGCGGCCCCGGCCCGGGTCGGCAGGGTCGTCCTGCACTGGCAGGACGCGTACGCGGCCGGATATCAGGTGCGGACCTCCGCCGATGGAGTGACCTGGCACACGGCGGCCACGGTGACCGACGGCGACGGCGGAACCGAGACGGTGTGGCTCGACGCGCAGGACGGCACCCGGTACGTGCGGGTGCAGGGCGAGCGCCGGGCGACCAAATTCGGCTACTCGCTGTTCGGCGTCGAGGCGTACGCGGTGGCGGACTGAATGGCGGGCACATAGGCGCTTCGGCGGACGCCTGAGGACACCCTGTGTGGCTTGTGTCGCGGTTGGGCAAACCCGCTTCCGACACCTCACGAGCAACGCATAGTGTGAGGAGCCACTAACACATCGCTAGTGGCGTCACGCCTCACGACGACGCCGTTGCCACACAGGGGGACTCGTCCGTGACACGAAGTTCGGTGCCGGCTGCCGCGCTGACCACCACCGCACTTATCCTGCTCACCGCATGCGGCGGAAGCGACGGGGACAAGGGGTCGGACAAGATCGCCTCGACACCGCCGGCCAGGGCCACGACGAGCGCGAGCGCGTCGCCTTCGGCGAGTGCGACGGCTACCGTCCAGCGCCCGGTGATCAGCTTTCCGCCGGGTTCCAAAACGGTGTACGCGGACCAGCACACGGGAGACCCGGAGAAGGACGCGGTTCTCGCTGACGAATCGCATGCGGTCGACTCGGCATACGCAGCCATCCTGGAGGGCAAGGCCCGTACACCGGCCATGGAGTTCTACAACTCCGGCACGGCGCTGCGGGACGCCATCGACTTCGTCCAGGGTTGGCTGGACAAGGGCGACACCTGGGTCGGCACTGTCCGGTACTTCGACCGCAAGGTTACTTTGCGGAGTGACGGATCCGCGGTGGTTATTTACTGCTCCGACGAGACCAAGGCGTTCGTCAAGTCAACCAAGACGGGCAAGGTCAGCCAGGACAGCGCCTCAGCGGATGACTACGTGCTCTACAACGAGCGGTTGCTCAAGAGCGGTCAGGGCGTGTGGATTCTCAACAGCGTGACGCCGAAACGGGGGGCGAGTGAATGCCAGCCGTAAGCTCCCCTACCAGGGCCCTTATGGCTCTGGCCGCAGCCGTGACGCTGCTGACGGTCACGCCCGGTATTGCCCATGCCGGGATCGGCGGGCCTGGTACCAAGGGGCGAGCCAAGCCACCTGCTCACCCCAAGTCCGAGGGGACCGCTGACGGCGGAAAGATCTCAGCCCTCGCCGGCGTCCAGTTCGACCTCTCCAAGAACGGCACTGGTCCCAAAACAGGCGCCGTCACCCCTGTCTCCAACTGGACACCACCCGCGTGCTGGTACGCCCCCAAGTACGACTCCGAAGGCGCAGCTCGGGACTTCCTGGGGTATGACCGCAGCCCGAACCACACCGGCATGGAAGACGCTCAGTGGGTCAGGGACCGGTACGTCAACGGGCACCCGTACACCAATTTCAACCTGGCCAAACAGGGCACGGGCTACTGGTGGGGCACATTCTTCGACGAGAACCAACTCACCGATCCCGCCGCCGACGATTGCACCAAACCGCCGTTCTGGGTCGACACGGGTGCCCCTCCACCGCCGGTCAAGAACGCCGTCACGCCGGAGATCCTCGCACAGCTCGCCTATGCCCAGATCCTCATCCCGCAAGGCAAAGCGAACCTCAACCCGGACGGCACCCTCATCGTGAACGTGGCCACATGGGTGTGGATGGACCACACGACATTCCACCCGGTGTCCGTACGGGCCTACGTCTCGGTCCTCGGCATCGAGGCGACGACGACGGCTACCCCCATCGGTCTGCACATCGATCCCGGCACCGATGACGCCACCCTCATTCCGGCCTCGGGGGACTGCCCCATCGACGCCCACGGCAACGTCGGAACCCCGTACGCCAAGGGAGCAGACAGCAACAATCCGCCGTGCGGGGTCACCTACCATCGCTCCACCCAGAACCAAGGCCCCTACCCGCTCAAGGCCACGGTCACGTGGAAGATCAGCTGGACCGGCACCGGCCAGCCCACGCCCGTAGCTCTGCCGGACGGAACTTTCGGAACTCCGCAGGACGCTTTCGTACGCGAATACCAAACGGTAGTTGTGAACCGCTGAACGCATCGGCACTCGGGGGGAATCACCATGACGGATCTCACCGTCAACGAAGCGGACATGCAGTCGCTGAGCGCCGCTCTTGGGACAGCGCTTCTCGAACTGACAGCACTCCAGCAATCCTTGCACCACATGAATCTGGATCCGGTGGGAGCGCCGCCGCTGCTGGATGAGCAGACGATCTACACCCGTACGCGATACGACGACGTCACCGATCTTGGCAAGAACCTCAACGACAGGATCGATGACGTCGAGCGGGTCGGACCCACCCTCCAACGCACCGACCACCAACTGTCGGACAACGCGCCGCAGACGCGGTGAAGGAGGGAGACAACCGTGGGGCTCTCTCGTTATCCGACACTTGGGTTCGACCCGACTCCTGGCGACCCCGAAGGCGTCACCACGCTCGCGGGCGAATGGCAAGACGCAGCATTCCTCATGATCAAGATAGCCATGAAGCTGGACAGCGCTGAGGGTGCGCAAGCCCGGTGGCGGGGCAAGGCAGCGGACGCCTTTCGGTCCAAACTTTCGGCTCAGCGCGTCATGATCGGGAAACTCCGGGCCTCGTACGAGGACAATGCGGCACTGCTGACGGGGTGGGCGGGCCAACTCACCGAGTTTCAGCGGGAGGCCGCCGCGCTGGAGCTTCGGGCCGCAGGGCTCGACGAAAAGCGCCGGTGCCAAATCATCGGCCCGCAGAACATCCCTGTGCCGATGCTACAGGCCAGCCCCGCTCCGCCCGGACAGACCCCGACGCCATCGATACCGCCTGAGCAACTACAGGAAGAGATATCCGGAGTTCATCATCAGGCGGAGCAGTTGCACGAGCGATATCTCGATGCTGCTCGCGCCCTTGCTCGGACGGTGGAAAATCTGCTGCCCTTGCCGACAGGGAACACGGGCTGGTACGGGCAGGACATCGACGCCGCGCAGGAGTCCATGCTCGTCCAGCAGGAGGCGACACGTAAGGGTGGCCCGGTCCCCGTCGATCCCGCGCTGCGGGCGATTTGGTGGAACAGCCTCACCCCGGACGAGCAGGCCGTAGCGGCCCGCGAATACGCCAACGCCCCAGCCGCCGACGTCTACTCGACCCAGGGCCTGCCTGCCGACGCGGCCGACAGGCTGAACCGGCTGAGGCTTCAGGCAGAGGTGCGGAAGCCGGGCTGCCCGCAGCGGCTGAAAGATCTGTGGGATCGGCTGACCAATAAGCATAGATACGACTTCCAGGACGACGTCTTCCTGTTGGGCTTCGACGACGTGGGCAACGGTCACGTGGCTGTATCGTTCGGCAACCCTGACACTTCGTCCAACACCGCCGTCTACGTGCCCGGAACGGGTTCTTCCCTGGACAAGGCCAACGGAGATCTGAACCGGGCGCAGACGCTGTACGCGTCGGCGAACAGCCAGAATCCCCACTCGACCGCGTCGGTCTACTGGCTCGGCTACGACGCACCCGGCTGGGACGTTCCCGGTCCGGCGTCGCAGAGCTTCGCCGACGCGGGTGCCCCGAAACTGGCCGCGTTCGTCAATTCCCTCGGGGCGAACCACCGTGGCGCGGGCCATCTCACGGTGATCGGGCACAGTTACGGTTCCACGCTCGTCGGTGACGCCTTCGCGCACGCCGGAATGAAGGCCGACGACGTGATCTTCGTCGGATCGCCGGGCGTCACCGTGGACAGTGCATCGCAGTTGGGCCTCGATCCCAGCCACGTGTGGGCGAGCAAGGCGAAGTTCGACCCCGTACCCGAGATCTCGGCACCGCTGAATCCGTTGAAATGGACCGACGACCACAGTGTCAGATACGGCAACGACCCGACATCCACGGCGTTCGGCGGCCGGACCTTCGACGCCGGTGACGGCACCCGCGTCGGGCACGCGCACAGCGAATACTGGGACCCAGGTCCGTCCCTGGACAACATGACGCGTATTGTGACCGGCCAGCCCGACAGGGTCACGGCAATGCCGACCGAGCACAAGGTCGGCGTCCTCCCGAACCTCGCGGACCTGCCGGTACCTGTCATCGCTGCTCCGGAGTTCGGCGGAGCGGCCCTCCAGAACCTCGGCCACCACGTGGGAGGCTACTGGGGCAAGCCGATGGAGGACGCCGGCGACGCCCTGCACGAATTCGGGCAAGCCGAGAACAACGTGGTCAACATCGGCGGTGACCTCCTGACCGGCGACCTCCACGGCGCGGGCACCGATGCCAAGGACCTCGGCAGCGACCTGAAGGACAGCGGCAAGAACGCCATCAAAACCGTGACCGACTTCTTCTAGCGGTGGGAAGCATGAGCAAAAGCGAGCGAATGGCGAAAAGCGCTGCGGTCGGCACCCTCATGGTGCTGGCGGCAACTGGGTGCGGAGGTGCGATGAACAACGGCAACGTCTCGCCCGACTCGGTCGAGAAGAAGGCACACACGCTCACCCAACAGGCCCTCGACGCCCTCACCCCGGTCATCGGCTCCGCCGACACGTCGGTCGAGCACCAGGGCTGGAAGCAGTGCTCAACCGAAACACCGGGTAATCACCGCTTCGAATACACCTACATCCTGAAACTGGATGTCCTCGTACAGGACCCGGAGGCTGCCCTGGCCGCCGCCAAAGCCCATTTCGCGAAGGAGGGCTACCTTCCCGGCCCACCGCAGACGGACCGGGTCAGCGCCAGTGAAGCGCATTCCACGTGGGGGGTGGCCGTAGGAGTGGACGATGACAAAAAGTCCATGTTCATCAGTGTCGACTCGGACTGCGTCTTCACCACCCACGACCCCCCGAAGACCGGCAGCTCGTCGTAGCAGGCTGCTCGCCGTCCGCAGACATCGAGGGCGGGAGGCCCGCATATATATGCGGGCACATGCACACGTCATCTCACTGAAGTTTACGCCATCAGTGGTAACGCGCCGTTCCCCGGAGGACGCTCCCGCACCCGCATCCGCGCGGATCGGGAGCGTCCTCCCGGGAATACCGGAAATAGCTGAGCCCGGATCTCAGGCTGATATGCCGTCGATCCGGGCCAGGGCGTCGTCCGCGCCGAACGGTTGCAGGTATGGCAACCAGCGCGGGTCCCTATGTCCGGTCCCGATGATCCGCCAGGCGAGCCCGGACGGCGGGGCGGGTTGATGACGCAGCCGCCAGCCGAGTTCCGCCACATGGCGGTCGGCCTTCACGTGATTGCAGCGTCTGCACGCGGCCACCACGTTCTCCCAGGCGTGCTGGCCGCCCCGGCTGCGCGGAATGACGTGGTCGACGCTGGTGGCGGCGGCTCCGCAATACGCGCACTTGCCGCCGTCGCGGGCGAACAGCGCCCTACGGGTCAGCGGCACGGTGCCCCGAAAGGGGACTCGCACGAATTTGGTGAGCTTCACGACACTGGGCGCGGGCAGCGCCTGTGTCTCACTGTGCAGATAGGCGCCGGATTCCTCGAGGCAGACGGCCTTGTTGTTGAGCACGAGGACAAGCGCACGGCGGAGCGGTACGACGCCGAGCGGCTCGTACGACGCGTTCAGGACCAGGACATGCGGCACGGATGCCTCCTTTAACGCCGGCGGCGCGTGGCTCGCGCCGGGACGATCTGGCCTAAGTCTCTCCGGAAGGCGGCCCATGGCGCCACCATGCCCGGGTAACGGACCGAGGGTGTTTTGCAGCACACCTGTGTTCATCCCCACGATCGTGGCCTGCCCCTCCTCCCGCACGGCAACGAGACGGCATCGGTCGTCCCGTTAGTGTGGAGGCTTGTTTCCCACCGGAGGTTCCGCAGTGCCCACCGCGACGTCCACCGCCGCCGCCGTACCGTCCCGCCTGTTCCCGCTCGCCGCCGGAGACCGTGATTCGTCGGTCTACCGGGCCGGCGGCTGGATACAGGAGAACTGGGCGAGCTGGCTGAGCGCGGGGCTGCGCATTTTGTTGATCGTCGCCATCGCGATCGTGCTGCGCTCGGTGGTGCGGCGGACGATCAGCAGACTCATCGACCGGATGAACCGGGGCGCGGAGGCCGCGGCCTCCACCGCGCTGGGCGGCCTGCTGGTCAACGCGGAGCGGCGCAAGCAGCGCAGCGAGGCGATCGGCTCGGTGCTGCGCAGTGTGGCGTCCTTCCTGATCCTGGGCACGGCCGCGCTGACCGTGCTGTCGGTGCTCAAGATCAATCTGGCGCCGCTGCTGGCCAGCGCCGGGGTCGCCGGGGTCGCGATCGGCTTCGGCGCGCGCAATCTGGTGACGGACTTCCTGTCCGGCGTCTTCATGATCCTGGAGGACCAGTACGGCGTCGGCGACGTGATCGACGCGGGGGTGGCCAGCGGCACCGTCATAGAGGTGGGGCTGCGGGTCACCAAGCTGCGCGGTGACAACGGCGAGATCTGGTACGTGCGCAACGGCGAGGTCAAGCGGATCGGCAACCTCAGCCAGGGCTGGGCGACGGCTGTGGTGGACGTGCAGGTCGGCGCGGGCGAGGACCTGGAGCGGGCGCGCCAGGTGATCGCGGCCACCGGCGAGGACATGGGCAAGGAGGACCCCTGGGACGAGATGCTCTGGGAGCCCGTACGGGTCCTCGGCCTGGAGTCGGTCGGCACGGACTTCGTGGTGATCCAGACGCACGCCAAGACGATGCCGGGGCGGGCCACCGATGTCGCCCGTGAGCTGCGCTGGCGGATCAAGCGGGCGTTCGACGAGGCGGGCATCGTGATCTCCGGCGGTACGCCGACGGTGGAGGTCACCGAGGCGACGGTGCCCGAGGGCGCGTCGGAGGTGGCCGAGATGCGGCGGCAGACCGCCGTGGAGGACGCGCGCCCCGCGGCGCCCGTGCCGCCGCCCGCCTCCGGCGAGCGCTGACCCGCGGCACCTGTCGCTTTGCCGAGGCCCCTGGCACCCTGATGGCGCCGGGGGCTTCGTTCATAACGACTTGGCCGTCCTGCCGTCGACCCCCCTTGACGCTCCGCCAATGGCGGGCCTACCTTTCGTTTTGCCAATAGGAAACTTTCCTAACAGTGAACTGAGGGAGGATGGCGCGCATGGCTGGCACCCCTGGAACGCCGCGCGTACTGCGCGCCATGAACGACCGCGCCGCACTCGACCTCCTGCTGGAGCACGGCACGCTCTCCCGTACCCGGATCGGCAAGCTGACCGGACTGTCCAAGCCCACCGCGTCGCAGCTGCTGGCGCGCCTGGAGGCGGCGGGGCTGGTCCAGGCCACCGGCACCACGGCGGGCCGCCCCGGCCCCAACGCCCAGCTCTACTCGGTCAATCCGGCCGCCGCGTACGTGGCGGGACTCGATGTCAACTCCGAGCGGATCAGGGCCGCGGTCGCCGACATCACCGGCCGTACCGTCGGCACCTTCAAGCTGCTCACCCCGCGCCGCCGCACCGCGGGCAACGCGGTGGAGCAGGTCGTGCAGGCCGTGGACGGCGCGGCCAAGGCCGCCGGGCTGAACCGCTCCGACCTGCACCGGATCGTCATAGGCACGCCCGGCGCCTTCGACCCCAGCACCGGACGGCTGCGCTACGCCAGCCACCTGCCCGGCTGGCACGCGCCCGCGCTGCTGGACGAGCTGGCCGCCGCGCTGCCGATGCCGCTGGAGTACGACAACGACGTCAATCTCGCCGCCGTCGCCGAACAGCGGATCGGCGCCGCCCGCGAGCACGACGACTTCGTGCTGCTGTGGAACGAGGAGGGCATCGGCGCCGCCATCGTCATCGGCGGCCGGCTGCACCGCGGCTGGACCGGCGGCGCGGGCGAGGTCGGCTTCCTGCCGGTGCCCGGCACCCCGCTGGTCCGCAACGTCACCAAGGCCAACAACGGCGGCTTCCAGGAACTCGCGGGCTGCAACGCCGTGTTGCGGCTGGCCAGGGAACTCGGCATCGACGTCCCGGCCGGCATCCAGCAGGACGCCGCCGCCGAACTGCTCGCCGAGGCCGCGCTGCGGCACACCGCGAGCGAGGAGACCGGCGCCGACAGCGGCCCGTACGGCGAACTGCTCGCCCGGTTCGCCACCGGCACCGCCATCGGTCTGGCCTCGCTGGTCGCCGTGCTCGACCCGGCGATGATCGTGCTGTCGGGCGATGTGACCGTGGCGGGCGGCGAACCGCTGCGCGCCCTGGTCCAGGCCGAACTCGCCGAACTGGCCGTACCCCGGCCGCATCTGGTGCTCGGCACGGTCCAGGACCACCCCGTACTGAGCGGGGCGCTGGAGAGCGCGCTCGCCACCACCCGCGACGAGGTGTTCGACACCTCGCGCTGACCCCGCCCCGATAACGGACCCCGCCACCCCGAACCGCCCGAGCCAGAGCCAGAACCGCCACAGCCAGAACCCGCCACAGCCAGAACCACCAGGGCCCAGAACCCGCGTACCCCGCAGATCCAGCGGACCGGCACACCCCGCCGCTCCGGTGGTCCCGCACACCCTCAGCACACCCTCAACAGGCCCTCAGCACACCCTCGACCAGTCCTTGAAAGCAGTACTTGAAAGGCCCGCAAGGCCCGAAGATCCCCCGGAGGAAGCGCAGTGTCCCGTCTGACGAAGGCAGCCGCCGCCGTAGCGGCCACCGCCGCGATATCGCTGCTCGCGAGCGCATGTACCGGCCAGAGTTCCGGCTCGGCCGACGACGACGCCAGCAAGGACGTCTCCATCACGTTCTGGCACGGCTGGACCGCGCCCAACGAGCTGAAGGCCATCAACGACAACGTCGCCCGGTTCGAGAAGGCGCACCCCAACATCCACGTCAAGGTGCAGGGCAACATCACCGACGACAAGATCAACCAGGCGCTGCGCGCGGGCGGTTCGAAGGCCCCCGACGTCGTCTCCTCCTTCACCACCGACAACGTCGGCCAGTTCTGCTCCTCCGGCTCGATGGCCGACCTCGGCCCGTTCCTGACGAAGTCGAAGATCGACCCGGCCGCCACCTTCCCCAAGCCGATGCTGGAGTACACCCAGTTCAACGGGACCCGCTGCACGCTGCCGCTGCTCGGTGACGCGTACGGGCTGTACTACAACAAGAAGGCGTTCGCCGCCGCCGGGATCAGCGCGCCGCCCAAGACCATGAGCGAGTTCAAGGCCGACGCGATCAAGCTGACGAAGTCCAAGGGCGACTCGTACAGCCAGCTCGGCTTCATGCCGAACTTCCACGGCTACGAGTCCACCACCACGCACCTGGCCGCGCAGTGGGGTGTGAAGTACTTCGACGCGAGCGGCAAGTCCCAGGTGGCCAAGGACCCCGGGTTCGCGAAGATGTTCGACTGGCAGCAGGACATGGTCAAGTCGCTGGGCGGCTTCGGCAAGCTGGAGAAGTACCGCAACACCTTCGGTGACGAATTCGGCGCGAAGAACCCGCTGCTGACCGGCCAGGTCGCGATGGGCATGGACGGCGAGTGGCGGCTGGGCATGGCCAAGGACGCCGGGATGAACGACCTCGGCGTGGCGCCCTTCCCGGTCCCCGACGACCAGGCGAGCACGTACGGCAAGGGCTACCTGTCCGGCACGATCATCGGCATCGCCAACACCAGCACGAAGAAGAACGCGGCCTGGGAGCTGGTGAAGTTCATGACCACCGACACCGACGCGGTCGTCTCCTTCGCCAACGCGATCCACAACGTGCCCTCCACGCTGGCCGCGCTGAAGTCGCCGAAGCTCGACGCCGACCCCGGCTTCAGGACCTTCATCGACATCGCGCAGAACCCGAACAGCACCACCACCCCGCCGAGCATCAACGGCGGCGCGTACCAGCTCACGCTCCAGGACTTCGGTTACGCCTACGAGTCCGGCAAGTCCAAGGACCTTGAGCAGGGTCTCCAGGGTGTCGACGCGCAGGTCGACAAGGACATCGCGCAGGCCAAGTGATGACCGCCGCCCTCCATCCCCTGCTGAAGGCCAAGCGCCGCAAGTCGGCGCTGCGCACCCTGGCCTTCCTGTCCCCCTGGATCATCGGGTTCAGCGTCTTCTTCGTGTACCCGCTGGTCTCCACCGTCTACTTCTCGTTCATGAAGTACAACGGCATCAACGCGCCGACCTGGGTGGGCGGCAAGAACTGGTCGTACGTCTTCTCGGACTACCCGTTCTTCTGGCCCGCGCTGCGCAACACGCTGTGGCTGGTCGTCGTGATGGTGACGCTGCGGGTGCTGTTCGGACTCGGCATCGGCCTGCTCATCACGAAGATCAAGACGGGCGCGGGCTTCTTCCGTACGGCGTTCTACCTGCCGTACCTGGCCCCGCCGGTCGCCGCGACGATGGCGTTCGTCTTCCTGCTCAACCCCGGTACGGGACCGGTCAACCACCTGCTGGGCGACTTCGGTCTGCCCACCCCGGGCTGGTTCACCGATCCGCACTGGTCCAAGCCCGCGCTGACCATGCTGGCCGTGTGGGGCATCGGCGACCTGATGGTGATCTTCATGGCCGCGCTGCTCGACGTGCCCAGGGAGCAGTACGAGGCGGCGGAGCTGGACGGCGCGGGCCCCTGGCACCGCTTCCGGTTCGTGACGCTGCCGAACATCTCGCCGATCGTGATGTTCGCGGTGGTCACCGGTGTCATCCAGACCATGCAGTACTACACACAGCCGCTGGTCGCGGGGAAGGTCGCGAGCGGGGTGATCGGCAACTCCGGCCAGCAGGTGGAGCCCGGCTACCCCGACAAGTCGACCCTCACCCTGCCGCAACTGGTCTACGAACGCGGCTTCCAGCGCTTCGACTACGGCTCGGCGTGCGTCATCGCCCTCGTGCTGTTCGTGCTCTCGATGGCGTTCACGGCGCTGCTGCTGCGCCGCCGCAACGGCTTCCTGTCGGCGGAGGACTGATCATGACCCAAGCGACCATCGCGCCCGGCGGCGCCGTCCGCGACCCCGCCGCGGGCCGCGGCCCCGACCTCCGCGCCCGGCGCAAGGCGCGCCGCAAGGAGACCCTGCACTGGATCGCCGTGCACTCGCTCGGCATCGCGGCGGCGGCCTTCTTCGTGCTGCCCTTCGTCTTCGTCTTCCTCACCGCGGTGATGAGCGACAACCAGGCGCTCACCCGCGACCTGTGGCCCGACCACTGGCAGTGGTCCAACTTCCGCACGGTGTGGGACACCCCGGGCTTCCTGACCTGGTGGCGCAACACGCTGGTGTACGCGGTCGGCGGCACCGTGCTGACCGTGGTGTCGTCCCTGCCGGTGGCGTACGCGCTCGCCAAGTTCCGCTTCCGCGGCCGTAATCTGGTCATGGTCCTGGTGATCTCGACGATGATGCTGCCGCCGCAGGTGGTCATCATCCCGATGTACCTGTTCTGGACCAAGCAGTTGGGGATGGACGGCAGCCTGTGGCCGCTGATCATCCCGATGGCCTTCGGTGACGCGTTCACCATCTTCCTGCTGCGGCAGTTCCTGCTGACGATCCCCAAGGAGTACACCGAGGCCGCCAAGGTCGACGGCTGCGGTGAGCTGCGCACGCTGCTCACCGTCATCGTCCCGATGATCAGGCCGGCCCTGGCCGCGGTGGCGCTCTTCCAGTTCTTCTACTGCTGGAACGACTACTTCGGGCCGCAGATCTACGCCAGCTCCAACCCCGGGGCCTGGACGCTCAGCTACGGACTGGAGTCCTTCAAGGGCGCACACCACACCAACTGGAATCTGACCATGGCGGCCACCGTTCTCGTGATGGCCCCGGTGATCGTGGTCTTCTTCTTCGCGCAAAAGGCCTTCATCGAAGGCGTGACCCTGACGGGAGTCAAGGGATGAAACTGGCAGTCGTGGGCGGCGGGTCCACGTACACCCCCGAACTCATCGACGGATTCGCGCGGTTGCGCGACACTCTGCCGATCGAGGAACTGGTGCTGGTCGACCCGGCCGCGGACCGCCTGGAGTTGGTCGGCGGGCTCGCCCGGCGGATCTTCGCCAAGCAGGGCCATCCGGGCACCATCACCACCACCGCCGACCTGGAGTCGGGGGTGGCCGGCGCGGACGCCGTGCTGCTCCAGCTCAGGATCGGCGGGCAGGCCGCGCGCAACCAGGACGAGACGTGGCCGCTCGAATGCGGCTGTGTCGGCCAGGAGACCACCGGCGCGGGCGGTCTCGCCAAGGCGCTGCGCACGGTCCCGGTGGTCCTCGACATCGCCGAGCGGGTGCGCAGGGTCGCGCCGCAGGCGTGGATCATCGACTTCACCAACCCGGTCGGCATCGTGACCCGGGCGCTGCTCCAGGCCGGGCACAAGGCCGTCGGGCTGTGCAATGTGGCGATCGGCTTCCAGCGCAAATTCGCCAGGCTGCTGGACGTCTCGCCGGAGCAGGTGCACCTGGACCACGTCGGGCTCAACCACCTGACGTGGGAGCGCGGGGTGCGCCTGGGCGGGCCGCAGGGCGAGGACATGCTGCCCAAGCTGCTCGCGGAGCACGGCGACACGATCGCCGCCGACCTGCACCTGCCGCGCGAGATCGTGGACCGGCTCGGCGTCGTCCCCTCGTACTACCTGCGCTACTACTACGCGCACGACGAGGTGGTGCGCGAGCTGCGGACCACGCCGTCGCGGGCCTCCCAAGTGGCCGCGATGGAGAAGCAGTTGCTGGAGATGTACGGCGACCCGGCGCTGGACGAGAAGCCGGAGCTGCTGGCCAAGCGCGGCGGCGCCTTCTACTCGGAGGCCGCGGTGGCGCTGGCGTCCTCGCTGCTGCGCAACACCGGCGACGTCCAGGTGGTGAACACGTACAACAACGGCACGCTGCCGTTCCTCGCCGACGACGCCGTCATCGAGGTGCCCGCGGTGGTCGACGGGAACGGCACGAAGCCGCTGCCGGTCGCGCCGCTCGACCCGCTGTACGCGGGCCTGATCGCCAATGTCACGGCGTACGAGGACCTGGCGCTCGAGGCCGCGCTGCGCGGCGGCCGGGACCGGGTGTTCAAGGCGCTGCTGTCGCACCCGCTGATCGGCCAGTACGAGTACGCCGAGGCGCTCACCGACAGTCTCGTCGCGCACAACCGGGAGCACTTGGCGTGGGCGTGAGCCGGGAACCGCTCGTCCCCGGTGGCGTCCTCGCCATCGACGCGGGCAACAGCAAGACCGACGTGGCGCTGGTCTCCGCCGACGGAACGGTGCTCGGCGCCGCCCGCGGCGGCGGCTTCCAGCCGCCGGTCGTCGGGGTCGGGGCAGCCGTCGACGCCCTCGCGCGCATCGTGGAGCGCGCGGCGGCCGACGCGGGCCTGCGGCGTGCCGCGGACGGTTCCGACAGCGCCGATACGGGGACGCCTCTGGTGGAGCACACCTCGGCCTGTCTGGCCAACGCGGACCTGCCGGTCGAGGAGCAGCAGCTCGAAGCGGCGGTGCACGGGCGCGGCTGGGCGAGGTCGACACGCGTCGCCAACGACACCTTCGCGATCCTGCGGGCGGGCGTGGACGCGCCCCGCGGGGTGGCGGTGGTGTGCGGCGCGGGCATCAACTGCGTGGGCATGCTGCCGGACGGCAGGACGGCCCGTTTCCCGGCGATCGGCAAGATCTCCGGGGACTGGGGCGGCGGTTCGGGTCTCGCCGAGGAGGCCCTGTTCCACGCCGCCCGCGCCGAGGACGGCCGGGGCGGACCGACGGCGCTGGCGGCCACACTGCCCGCGCACTTCGGACTGCCCACGATGTACGCGCTGATCGAGGCGCTGCACCTGGAAACGATTCCGGCGGCCCGCAAGTACGAGCTGACGCCCGTGCTGTTCGCGACCTCCGACGCGGGGGACGCGGTCGCCCGCTCGATACTCGACCAGCAGGCCGACGAGATCGTGGCCCTGGCCACGGTGGCGCTGGCCAGACTCGACCTGCTGGACGAGGAGGCCGACGTGGTGCTGGGCGGCGGGGTCATGGCGGCCAGGAATCCGTATCTCATGGACGCCCTGACCGAACGGCTCACCGCCCGCGCCCCCAAGGCCCGGCCGCACGTCGTGACAGCGCCGCCGGTGCTCGGCGCGGCCCTGCTGGGTCTGGACCACCTGGCGGCCCCGCCGCGGTCCCACGCGGCACTGCGGGCCCACTACGCGTAACGCCTCACACCGCCCTGTTCGGTTCCCGGTCGCCCGGGAACCGAACAGGGCGTTGACGCGTGTGGGGGGTTAGGGGAGCAGGCAAGGCGGTCGTGCGGCAAGATCCACCGGTTGGCTAGGTGGATGCAGGTGGCTGCGGCCATACTGCTGGCTGAGAGCGTGACTTCCGCGGACGCGGTGGTCGGTCCCGGGGGAGGGTGAGTGACGCAGACGCCGACGATGGGCGGGGGTTCGAACGGGCTGAACCGGGCGGGGGTACCGGCGCAGCGCCGCCGGGCCTGGGTGGAACGTACGGATCAGCTCAAGGCCGCCGCCACCACGGAGCCGGGCCGGCTGCGGATCATCGGCGCCGTACTGGCCCTGCTGGTCGTGGCGTTCGGCGCCGTCACGGCCTGGCAGGTCAGCGACCGTACGACGGCCGCGGGCAGCGTGCTCCACCACAGCGGGCCGCTGAGCGCGGACGCGGCGGAGATCTACCGCAGCCTCGCCGACGCCGACGCGACGGTGGCGGGCGGCTTCCTCGTCGGCGGCCAGGAGCCGCGCTCGGTCACCGACCGCTACGACAAGGACATCGACACCGCGGCCGAGCTGATCACGCACGCCGCCGCGAACACGCAAGGGTCCGCGGAGGCGAGCGCGCAGATCTCCTCGCTCAACCAGCAGCTCCCGCGGTACACCAAGCTGGTGGCCACCGCCCAGGCCAACAACCGGCAGGGCCTGCCGCTGGGCGGCGCCTACCTGCGGTTCGCCAACGAGCAGATGCGCAAGCCCGGCGGGCTGCTCGACGCCTCCAAGAAGCTGTACGAGGCGGAGTCGGCGCGGCTGGACGACGACTACTCCGGCGCCAAGGCGCTGCCCTACGCCTCGTGGGCGCTGGGCATCGTGGCGCTCGGCGGCCTGGTGTGGGCGCAGCGCCGCCACTACCGGCGCACCAACCGGGTGTTCAACCACGGCATGCTCGCCGCGTCCGCCGCCTGCGCGGTGGTCCTGCTGTGGCTGGTGGTGGGACACACGGTGGCGCGTACGCAGCTCGACAACTCCGACGCGCACGGCGCGGAGTCGATGAAGGTGCTCAACAGCGCGCGGATCGCGGTGCTCCAGGCCCGTGGCGACGAGAATCTGACGCTGGTGGCCCGCGGTTCCGGCAGCGCGTACGACGCGACGTTCCAGAGCGGCATGGAGACGCTGGCGGGCAAGGACCCCAAGGGTGTGGGCGGTGAGTTGGCGAAGGCGCTGAAGCTGGCCGACAACACGGCGGGCCGCACCCCGGTCGATTCCGCGATCAAGGGTGTGCGGGCGTGGCGCGGCAGGCACGATGTGGCCAGGGCGAGTGACAACAACGGTGACTACGCCACGGCGGTCGCCGAGGTGATCGGCGGCAAGGACAGCAGGGGCAAGACGGTCACGGAGACCACCGGGCAGTGCTTCGACGTGGTCGACGCCAGTCTGGAGAAGGCCGTCGCGCAGGAGCAGCACGAGTTCCAGCAGGCCGCGAGGAACGGCCACGGCGCGCTGTCGCTGCTGCCGTACGGCGCGGCGGTGCTCGCGGTGCTGGCGGCGGCGGGCGCGGTGTTCGGCATCGGGCGCCGCCTGTCGGAGTACCGGTGATGAGCGTGCGGAACGAACCCGGGGTGAGGCGGACTGTGGAAGCGATACGGCCAGGACGCGGCAGGCGGGCCAGGGCCAGGCTGCGCGGCTGGGGCGGAGTCGCGGGGATGGCCTCGGCGTGCGCGCTGGCGCTGAGCGCCGCGCTGCTGCTGCCGTCGGACACCGCTCCCGCCGCCGACGCGGGCAGGACCGCCCCGCGGGCGCCGGTGACGCACGCGCAGTACGCGGCCGACGACGCGTGCGAGAACTCCGCGACGGCCCTGGACCCGGCCACCGGCGCGGTCACGAGCCTCGACCCCGACGGCGGGACGCGGGACGGCGCGGCGGTGGAGCGGATCAGGCGGAACAAGCGGCTGATCGTCGGTGTCGACCAGAACAGCTATCTGTGGGGTTACCGCGACCCGGTCTCCGGTGAGATCACCGGCTTCGACATCGCCATCGTCAAGGCCATCGCGAAGAGCATCCTCGGCGAGAACGCGCAGGTGCAGTACCTGACGATACCGACCGACCAGCGCGTCCCGATGATCCTGACCCACAAGGTCGACATGGTGGTGCGCACGATGAGCATCACGTGTTCCCGGCTGACCGAGAAGGACAAGCAGATCGCCTTCTCCAGCGCCTACTTCATGGCGGGCCAGCAGCTTCTGGCGCCCGAGGGCTCCCCCGTCACCGGCTTCGACGACTCGCTGAGCGGCAAGAAGGTCTGCACCGCGTCCGGTTCGACCGGTGCGACCAAGCTCCAGGCGGACCCGCACGGCGCGAAGATCATGCTGGTGCCGAACCAGCTCGACTGTCTGGTGCGGGTGCAACTCGGCCTCGCGGACGCGGTGTTCACCGACAACGCGCTCGCGGCCGGCCAGGCCGCGCAGGACCCGTCGATGCGGCTGGTCGGCAAACCGGTCACCACCGAGCCGTACGGTGTGGCGATGAACCTGGCGGACACCGACCTGATCCGGCAGGTCAACCAGGTGCTGGCGACGTACAGCGGCGGCGGCGCCGACAGCGAGTGGATGCGGCAGTACCACCGCTGGCTCGGCCAGCACCTGTCCGGGATCACCGGCCCGCCGGAGGCCCACTACAAGTAACGGCGCGACGCAGTCGGGGGCACCAACAGCGCACACGGACAGCGGAAAGAGGGTGTGATGGCGGTCGCTGGACCCACCGGACCGGTCATGGGACGGGAAGAGGTCGACCGTGCCCTGGAGCGGCTCGGCACCGAGCACGAGGCGATCGAGTCCTCGCTGCTCGCCCTCCAGGACCACTCGGGCCGCCGTCTGCTGGAGGGCGCCGAGCTGACCGGTGTCACCAAGGAGCGCTGGGCGCAGACCGACGCGGCGATCACCCTGCTGTGGGCGCATTTCGAGGCGTACACCGAGGCGTTGGACAGCGCGCGTGAGCTGCGGGCCAAGCGCCGCTGGCCGACGCAGACCGAACTGGTCCGGCTGACCGAGCTGCTGCGCGGCGAGGGCGTGACCGTCACCGGGGCCGCCACCCCGGACGCCGCCAGGTCGCTGACCGGCCCGGCGAAACTGACCGAGAAGTTCAGCCTGGAGCAGTTGCTCGCGCGGATGAACGGCTGGTACGACCAGGCCATGGAGACGGTGGCCGCCGCCGACTCCGTGTGGTCGGCGCTGCCCGCCAGGATCGACCTGCTGGCCGCCGAGACCCGGCGGGTCCAGTCGCTGGCGGACTCGGTGGGCGTACGGCCGGGCACGCACCCGGCGGGCGACGAACTGGCCGGTCTGATCGACGACTTGGGCGTGCTGCGCGCCCGTACCGTCTCCGACCCGCTCGCCTTCTGGCGGGCCGCGCCCTCGCCCGGCCGCCCCGACACCGAGCGGTACGAGCAGGCGGGCCGCCAACTGGAGCAGATCCGCCGCGAGGTGGAGGCGGTGCTGCACGTACGGGACGACGCCGAGCACCGGCTGCTGCGGCTGCGTGACGTGCTGTCGCGCGCCGACCGCACGCTGACCGAGGCGCGCAGCGCCCGGGTCGAGGTGCTGTCGAAGATCCTGGCGTCCGACGTGCCCGCGGTCAGCGGCCCGGCGGCGGCGCTGCACGAACAGCTCGCGTCCGCCGAGGCGTTCTGGCGCGGCTCGCAGTGGCACCGGCTGTCCCCGCTGCTGGACGGCCTGGAGGAGCGCGCGGACGAGGAGCTGCTGCGGGCCCGCGACTCGCTGACGGCGGTGACCGCGCCGCTGGCGGTCAGGGCGGAGCTGCGCGGCAGACTGGACGCGTACCGCGCGAAGGTGGCGCGGCTGGGGATGGCCGAGGACCCGCTGCTGATCGAGCGGTACGACCAGGCGCGCCGTCTGCTGTGGAGCGCGCCGTGCGACCTGGCCGCGGCCGAGCGCACCGTGCAGCGGTATCAGCAGGCGGTCGCGGAGGTCACCGTGCCGCGGACGTCGGGGCCGCAGGACAGCAGGGGGCCGGTATGACCGGGACCGCCGGAATGTCGTCGTCGGGCGGGACCGTTGCGTACAGGGCGCGCGTGGCGTACGCGCGACAGGGGAAAGGCTGAGGGGGAACACCGTGAGCAAGTGCCAACGGCCCGGTTGCGGCGGGACCTTGGAGGACATGGGCGGCGGCGAGCTGTACTGCGACACCTGCGGCCTCGCGCCGCTGCCGGTGGCCGCGCAGGGCGGCGCGGGCCCGGTGGGCGCGGCGGGCTCGGTGCCCGGCGCGCGCGGCGCGGACTCGGGTCGCTCCGGCCGTTCGGTGTCCTCGCAGACCTCGTCGCACTCCTCCTCGCGGTCCTCCAAGTCCTCCTCCCGCGCCTCGCGCCGTTCGGTCTCCGGGCGGCTGTCGCGGTCGCTGAGCGGCACCGCCACCGGCCGTTCGGTGTCGGTGCGCAGCAGCCGCAGTTCCAGCAGCGGCTCCACCCGCGGCAAGCTCGGCGCGGGCCTGGTGTCCGTGCCGACGGTGCCGCGGCCGGACCCGGCCGCCGCGGTGCTGGAGAACCCCGAGGTGCCCGAGCGCAAGCGCTTTTGCAGCAAGGGCGACTGCGGCGCGCCCGTCGGCCGCAGCCGCGGCGACCGCCCCGGCCGTACCGAGGGCTACTGCAGCAAGTGCGGCCACCCGTACTCGTTCTCGCCCAAGCTGCGGCCCGGCGACATCGTGCACGGCCAGTACGACGTGGTGGGCTGCCTGGCGCACGGCGGTCTCGGCTGGATCTACCTGGCGGTGGACCGGGCGGTGTCCGACCGTTGGGTGGTACTCAAGGGCCTGCTCGACACCGGGGACGAGGACGCGCTGGCCGCGGCCGTCTCCGAGCGGCGCTTCCTCGCCGAGATCGAGCACCCCAACATCGTCCGGATCTACAACTTCGTCGAGCACCTCGACCAGCGCACCGGCACCCTCGACGGGTACATCGTGATGGCGTACGTCGGCGGCAAGTCGATGAAGGAGATCGCCAACGAGCGGCGTACGCCGGACGGCAGGCGCGAGCCGCTGCCGGTCGCGCAGGCCATCGCGTACGCCATCGAGGCGCTGGACGCGCTGGGGCACCTGCACAGCCGCAATCTGCTCTACTGCGACTTCAAGGTCGACAACGCCATCCAGACCGAGGACCGGCTCGAACTCATCGACATGGGCGCCGTGCGGCGGATGGACGACACCGAGTCGGCGATATACGGCACGGTCGGCTATCAGGCGCCCGAGGTCGCCGAGGTCGGCCCCTCGGTCGCCTCCGACCTGTACACGGTGGCGCGGACGCTCGCGGTGCTGACCTTCGACTTCCAGGGCTACACGAACGTCTTCGTGGACAGCCTGCCCGACCCGGGCAACATCGAGGTCTTCTCCCGCTACGAGTCCTTCTACCGGCTGCTGGTCCGCGCGACCGACCCGGACCCGGACAAGCGGTTCTCCTCCGCCGAGGAGATGTCCGACCAGCTCCTGGGCGTGCTGCGCGAGGTCGTCGCCCTGGAGACCGGCCGCCCGCGGCCCGCGCTGTCCACCCTTTTCGGCCCCGAACTGCGCGTGGTGGACACCGAGTTGGTACGGCCGGTGACCGGTGACACCTCGACGCTCGGCGCCGACCGCGCGCTGGAGAAGGCGTCGCGGCGCCGCGACCGGGTCGGCGGCAACGGGTCGGCGCCCGCGCTGCCCGCCGGGGGCATCCCGGCCCAGCCCGCGGGGCTGCCCGCGGTACCCGGCCCCGGCGCGTACAGCCCGACCGTGATCGGCGCCCCGCTGCCCAACTGGGGCCCGCCGCCCGCCACCAGCCCCACCGTGTCGCGGCTGAACGCGGGCGCGGCCGTACTGGCGCTGCCCGTACCGCATGTCGACCCCGCCGACCCCAACGCGGGCTTCCTGGCCGGGCTTTCGGCCGCGGCCCCGGCCGAGCTGGTGGCGGCGCTGCACTCCGCGCCGCAGGACTCGGTGGAGAAGCGGCTGCGGGAGCTGCGGGCGCGGCTGGAGATGGCCGACCTCGACGGCGCCCAGCAGGTGATGGCGACGCTCGCCGACGCCGAGGACGACGCCATCGACTGGCGGGTGGTGTGGCACCGCGGCCTGGCGGCGCTGTGCACGGGCGACCACGAGACGGCGGCGCTGAGCTTCGACGCGGTCTACGACGCGTTCCCCGGTGAGCCCGCGCCGAAGCTGGCGCTGGGCATCTGCGCCGAGGTGCTGGGGCAGTTGGACAACGCGGCCGAGTACTACCGGCTGGTGTGGACGACCGACCAGAGCTATGTGAGCGCGGCCTTCGGTCTCGGCCGGGTGCTGCTGGCCTCCGGCGACCGGCAGGGCGCGGTACGCGTCCTGGAGTCGGTGCCCGAGTCGTCGATCCACTTCACCGCCGCGCGGGTGGCGGCGATCAGGGCCCGGCTGCGGGACAGATCGCCGCAGGAGCCGCTGCTGGCCGACCTCCAGGCGGCCGGGCTCCAGGTGGAGGAGCTGCAACGGCAGGGCCTGGACTCCGACCGGCGCGAGCAGCTCGCCACCGAGGTGCTGGGCAGCGCGCTGGACTGGGTGCTGGCGGGCCGTGTCGGGGACCTCCCGGCGGGCGCTCCGGGCGTACCGTCAACAGCCGGACCGCACAAGGCCGTTCTGGGCTCCGCCCTGAACGAGCGGGACCTGCGGTTCGGCCTGGAGCGCTCGTACCGGGTGCTGGCCAGGCTCGCCCAGCAGGGCAGTACGAGGATCGAACTGGTGGAACGCGCCAACCGCTTCCGCCCCCGGACGTGGGTGTAAACGAGATGCCGCCAATGCCCGAGTCGCCGCCTTCCACGACGACGCTGTGCCCCTCCTGTGCGGAGCCGCTGGACGCGGAGGACCGCTTCTGCGAACACTGCGGCGCGGACCTCAGCCTCAGCGCCTCCGGCGCGGACCCGTCAACGGCGGGGTCCGCCGCCTCGCCTTCCGGCGCGGAAGCGCCCGGCGCCGCGGGCGGTACGGCGGGCGCCGCGCCCTCGGCCGCCGGCCTCGCGGGCACGGACGGCGACCGCCTCGGTTCCACGGCCGCCGCTGCCGGGACCCCCGGTGAAGGGCCCGGCGCCGCTGGCGCTACGGCGGGCGCGAGCGCCGGACACCCGGCTGCCGGAACGGTGAGTGCCCGATCGGCAGGCGCCGCGCCTTCGGCTGCCGGAACGGGGAGTGACCGATCGGCAGGCGGCGCGCCTTCCGCTGCCGGAACGGCGGGCACGGGCGGCGACCCGCACGGCGGCGCGCGCCCGCAGGTCGCAGGCGCCGGCCAGGACGGCCGGCTCGGCGGCGGGCACGGCGGCACCGGGCAACCCGGCGGTGGAGCCGAAGGCGAAGGCCCCGCGACCGACGCGTTCCTGCTCGCTCCCCCGCAGGCCGCGGCGCAGCCGGGCGGCGGCGGCGACACGCTCGCGCTCGGGGTGCCGCTGGCCGGTGCGAAGGTGTCGGATCCGCGCGAGGAGGAACCGGCGGAGGAGAACGGCACGGTGTGCGTGGCGTGCGGCCTCGGCGGGGTCGACGCGGACGGGTACTGCGAGCACTGCGGGCACGCCCAGCCGCGCAAACGGGACCACCAGGAGCAGGAGTTGGAGGGCGTGGCCGCGGTGAGCGACCGCGGGCTGCGGCACCACCGCAACGAGGACGCCTTCGCCCTGTCCACGACCTCGCTGCCGGACGGCACCCCGGCGGTCGCCGCGGTGGTCTGCGACGGCGTGTCCACCGCGTACCGCCCGGACGACGCGTCGGCCGCCGCGTCGGTGGCGGGCAACGAGTCGCTGCTGGCCTCGCTGGAGCGCGGCGCCCCCGCCGAGGAGGCCATGCGCGGCGCGCTGATGGCGGCCTTCGACGCGGTGAGCGCGCTCGCCGAGGAGGAGACCCAGGACGGCGTCCCGCACCACAACGCACCGGCCTGCACCTGCGTCAGCGCCGTCGTCACCGGCCCGGTCTTCACCGTCGGCTGGATCGGCGACAGCCGCGCGTACTGGATCCCCGACGACCGCGACCGCCCGTCGGCCCGGCTCACCGAGGACGACTCGTGGGCGGCCAGGATGGTCTCCGCCGGTCTGATGACCGAGGCGGAGGCGTACGCGGACGACCGGGCGCACGCGATCACCGGCTGGCTCGGCGCGGACGCCGTCGAGGTCGACCCGCATGTGGCGGCCTTCCAGCCGGAGAGCCCCGGCGTCATCGTGGTGTGCACCGACGGGCTGTGGAACTACGCGGAGTCGGCCGCCGAGATGGCCGAGGTCGTACCGCCGGACGCCAGGACCCGCCCGCTGCACAGCGCGCGGACGCTGGTCGGGGTGGCGCTGGACGGCGGCGGCCACGACAACGTAACGGTCGCGGTGCTGCCGTTCCCGGCCGCCGTGTCGCGGGCAGGATTCCCACCCGCCCAGGTCACGGAGGGCCTGGGCGGGGCTGTGAACGGGCTTTAAGGAGCGCAGTACCGATGGCCAAATTCTCGAAGTCGAACGTGCCGCAGTTCTCGGTCGACATCTATCAGAACGAGTTCCTTCCCGAGGGCGGCCGCGAGGTCAACGCCATCGTCACCGTGACGTCGACCGGCGGCGGCACCTCGGGCGGGCAGCCGCTGCCGGGTCCGGCGTCCGCCGCCGGGGGCGCGGCGCCCAGCGCGGGCGTGGTCATCATGGTCGACTGCTCGGGCTCGATGGAGTATCCGCCGACGAAGATGCGCAACGCCCGTGACGCCACGGCCGTCGCGATCGACACCATCCGCGACGGCGTCGCCTTCGCGGTGGTCGGCGGCACCCACCAGGCGCGCGAGGTCTACCCGGCCAACGGCACGCTGGCGGTGGCCGATCCGACCACCCGCGCGCAGGCCAAGCAGGCGCTGCGGAAGCTGACGGCGGGCGGCGGCACCGCGATCGGCACCTGGCTGCGGCTGGCCGACCGGCTGCTGGCCAGCACCGACGTGGCCATACGGCACGGCATCCTGCTCACCGACGGCCGCAACGAGCACGAGAAGCCGGAGGACCTTCAGGCCACCCTCGACGCGTGCACGGGCCGTTTCACCTGTGACGCGCGCGGTGTCGGCACCGACTGGGAGGTCAAGGAGCTGACCGGGATCGCCTCGGCGATGCTCGGCTCGGTCGACATCGTCGCCGATCCGGCCGGACTCGCCGCGGACTTCCAGGCGATGATGGAGAACGCGATGGGCAAGGAGGTCGCGGACGTCAGCCTGCGGCTGTGGACCCCGCAGGGCTCCGAGATCGCGTTCGTGAAGCAGGTCGCGCCGACCGTGGAGGACCTGAGCGCGCGGCGCACCGAGGCCGGTCCGCGCGCGGGGGACTACCCGACCGGGTCGTGGGGCGACGAGTCCCGCGACTACCACGTGTGCGTGCGGGTGCCGGTGGCCGGAGTCGGCCAGGAGATGCTGGCGGCGCGGCTGTCGCTGGTGCTGCCGCAGCCGGACGGCACGGTCGAGGTGCTGTCGCAGGGCCTGGTCCGCGCGGTGTGGACGGACGACATGGCCGCCTCCACCCGGATCAACCCGCAGGTCGCCCACTACACCGGGCAGGCGGAGCTGGCGCAGGTCATCCAGCAGGGTCTGGAGGCCCGCAAGTCCGGTGACATGGACGGCGCGACGGCGAAGCTGGGCCGCGCGGTGCAGCTCGCGAGCGCGTCGGGCAACGAGGACACCGCGAAGCTGCTGTCGAAGGTCGTGGACGTGGTCGACGCGGCGAGCGGTACGGTGCGGCTGAAGGCCAGGGTCGCCGACGCGGACGAGATGACCCTGGAGACCCGGTCGACGAAGACCGTGCGTGTGAAGAAGTGACCCGTGCGGTCGCGACATGTGACGACGTAACGTGTGAGGACGTAACCGTCAGCAGCTCGCACGGATTGTGACCCCGCCCCCGGCGGGCGGAGGGGGAGCCAGCACCATGCCGACTTGTCCGAACGGCCATCAGTCCGGGACCGACGACTGGTGCGAGGTCTGCGGGATGCGGATCGCCGTGCCGTCGTCCTCGTACGGGACCCGGCCGCCGTCCTCGTCGGCGTCCGCGTCCGCGTCGGCGTCCAGTTCGCCGGTGTCGACCTCGCCGGGGGCGTCGTCGCGCGGCTACGAGCCGGACGGGCAGGCGGCGGCGGAGGTGTGCCCGCAGTGCGGGACGCCGCGGGAGGGGATGGCGCTGTTCTGCGAGGAGTGCCGTTTCAACTTCCAGACGCACACCTCCACCACCTTCGTCGCGCCGCCCGCCCCGCCCGTTCCGCCGCCGACGGCGTCCGGTTTCCCGCCGTATCCGGACTACGGCTCGCAGCGGTCCCGCCCCTCGCAGGTGAACCGGCCGGCGGAGCCGCTGCCGTCGCAGTCGGTGACGTCGGGTTCCGGGGACTTCCTGCTGGACCCGCCGTCCTCGCAGGTGAAGGCGGTCGGGACGGGTCCGGCTCCGGTGGCGGAGCCGGAGGTCTCCGCCGAGCAGCCGCCCGCCGCGCGGCCGACGCCCACCGAGGCGTCGGCGGCTCCGCCCGCGTCCGCCACGCGCCGCCCGATCGAGGGCGGCGGCCCCGAGCACGCGCCGTCCTCGCCGGCGCCGCCCCCGTTCCAGAACCCGTATCTGTCCGGTGAGCAGTCCGGGCCCTCGGTCTCCCCCGGGTCCGGCCACGAGCCGCCCGCGGCGTCCGCCGGTACGGCGTGGGTCGCGGTGATCGGCGCGGACCGGGAGTACTTCACCGCGATGATGGCCCGCAGCGGCCCGGACGCGGAGGGCCTGTACTTCCCCGCGTTCTCGCCGGAGATCCAACTGCCCCTGATCGGCAACCAGATCACCATCGGACGGCGCCGCCAGAGCACCGGTGAGGCCCCCGACATCGACCTGTCCCGCCCCCCCGGGGACCCGGGCGTCTCCCACCAGCACGCGGTGCTGGTCCAGCAGCCGGACGGCTCCTGGGCGGTGGTCGACCAGGACTCCACCAACGGCACCACGGTCAACCTGGGCGAGGACGCGATCCGCCCGTACACCCCGATCCCGCTCTTCGAGGGCGACCGGGTCCACGTGGGGGCGTGGACGACGATCACACTCCGCCGGGCGTGACGCGGGTGTCCGGTACGGGAGCGGCCCTGCGCCGCCTCGACCTGGGCCGGTTCGTCCGGCCGGGCTCCGAGACCGCCGACGGGAAGCCGCGGGTGGAGCCCGCGCTCGGCTATCTGGTCGAGCACGACGGCGAACTCCTGCTCTTCGACACCGGGATCGGCACCGCGGACCCCGAGACGGACGCGCACTACCGCCCGTACCGCCGTCCGCTGCCCGACGCGCTCGCCGCGGCGGGGGTGACGACCGCGGACATCGCGCTGGTGGTCAACTGCCATCTGCACTTCGACCACATCGGCGGCAATCCGCTCTTCCCCGGCACTCCGGTGCTGGTGCAGGACGCCGAGCTGGCGGTGGCGCGCGGCGGCGGCCACACGCCCGAGCATCTGGTCGGCTTCCCCGGCGCCCGCTACGAGGAGCTGACCGGTGAGGCGGAGATCCGTCCGGGGCTGTGGATTCTGCCGACGCCGGGTCACACGGTCGGTCACCAGTCGCTGGTGATCCGCAGGCCGGACGGGACGGTGATCCTGGCCGGTCAGACGCACACCTCGGCGTCCGACTTCGCCGCCGCGCAGGGCGCGGTCCTGGCCGCCGCCGACGGTGCGGGAGCGCCGCTGCCCGAGCCCGACCCGTGGGTGGAGCGGTTGCTGGCGTACGACCCGCGGCGGATTCTGTTCGCGCACGACGCGGCGGTCTGGGAGCCGCTGTCCGGCTGAGGGCTTTCCCGGCCGCCGCGGCTCACAGCGGCGGGGGGCTTCTCCGGCCGCCGCGGCTCAGAGCGGCGGGGGGCTTTTCCGGCCGCCGCGGCTCACAGCGGCCAGCGGTACGGGCCCGCCGGGTCGTCCAGCCAGGTCCACTGGCGGGGGCCGTCGACGGTGAGGCCGAAGCGGGACCTGGCCGGGTGGCCGAGGTCGCGGAAGACGGTGTGCGCGGACTCGGCGAGCGCCCACAGGTCGCGGGGGCCGCTGACGCGGGTCGTGCCGTCGGCGGTGACGCGGGCGGTGGAGCCGTCGGCGGCCAGCAGCCGGGCGGTGCCGGTCCCGGGCGACCAGGTGAGGTCCAGCGGGCCCGCGACGAGGGTGAGCAGGAAGCGGAAGAGGTCGTTGCCGATGATCCGCGGCGGTGTGCGGGTGGCCCGTACCGCCTGCGCCGCGTCGTCGGCGGCGGGCGCAGGGGCCGTCGTGGAGGGGCCGCGCAGCGGGACGAAGAAGGCCGGGGTGGCCAGGAAGTGCCCTTCGGCCTCGGTGGCGCTCCGTACGGTGAGCGCGATCAGCCCGGTCCCGAGGGGCGCGAGGATCCGGGCGCCCGGCCGGCACTGGGCGAGCCAGGCCGCCGGGATCGCGGGCAGTTCGCAGGTCGCGATCACCCGGTCGTACGGGGCGCCGGCCGGGTGGCCGAGCGCGCCGTCGCCGGTGACGACGGTGACGGAGCGGGCGGCGGGTGTGCCGTACGCGGCCAGGTGCGCGCGGGCGGCGGCGGTGATCCGCTCGTCCAGGTCGATGGTGGTGACGGCGTCGGGGCCGAGCCGGTGGGCCAGCAGCGCCGCGTTGTAGCCGGTTCCGGCGCCGATCTCCAGGACGCGGTGGCCGTCCGCCACGTCGAGCGCTTCGCACATCAGGGCCATCAGCGAGGGCTGGCTGCTGGAGGAGAGCAGTTCGCCGTCCACCACGTCGGTGGCGATCGGCCGGTCGGCGTAGCTGCCCGCGAGCCAGCGCAGCCGGTGGCGCGGGTCGGGGTCGGCGGCGGTGAGCCGGTCCTGCCCGCCGCCGTGCGCCGAGCGCTGGTAGTCGGGTACGAACAGGTGGCGCGGCACCTCGGCGAAGGCGGCCCGCCAGGCCGGGTCGGTGAGGCCGCCGCCCGCGACGATGCGGCGGACCATGCGGGTGCGCAGCGCGGAGGCCGCGGCCCGGTACCGCCCGGCCGCGCCCGTACCCGTACCCGTACCCGTATCCGCGCCCGTAGCTGTATCCGTATCCGAGGTCGTACCGTCCGCGCCCGTGTCCGTACCCTCCGTGCCCGCTTCCGCGTCTGTGTCGGCCTTGCCTCCATCGTGCGCCCGCGGGCCCGGTCCTACGACTCCGGTACTCGGCCGGTCCTTCTGCGACCATGGGGGTGTGAATGAGATCCCGCGCGGCACGGTGCAGCAGCAGACGTTCTACGAGCTGGTCGGCGGCGAGGAAACCTTCCGCCGTCTGGTGCACGTCTTCTATCAGGGGGTGGCGGGCGATCCCGAACTGCGGGCGATGTACCCCGAGGAGGATCTCGGCCCGGCGGAGGACCGGCTGCGGCTCTTCCTCATGCAGTACTGGGGCGGTCCCCGCACGTACAGCGACGAGCGCGGCCACCCGCGGCTGCGGATGCGGCACGCGCCCTTCGAGGTGAACAAGGCGGCGCACGACGCGTGGCTGCGCCATATGCGGGCGGCGGTCGACGAGTTGGGCCTTGAACCCGCGCACGAACAGCAGTTGTGGGACTACCTGACATACGCCGCCGCGTCGATGGTCAACACCCCCGGCTGAAAACGGCCCTGAGCGGAGGCGAATCGTCCGCTCAACGGTCGGTCACGATCGTATTCCGACAACCTCCGGCACCGTTCACCACGCCCTCCCCCTTTGAGACCATCCGGTCAGCGACAGGACGGGGGCTCGCCGGTGACCGGTTTCGTGCTGCTGCGCGTCCGGGCGCACCGGTTGCTGCTCGCCGCCGCGCTGCTCACGGTGGTCCTCACCACCTCCGTGCTGGCCACCTTCACCGCCTTCACCGGCGCGATCGGCGACGCGGCGCTGCGCCGCACCCTCCAGCACCAGGCCGCGGACCGGTCGACGGTCGAGGTGCAGGCATCGGTCACCGGGCCGACGCGGGACGGGCTGGATTCGGCCGTACGGCGCATCGTGCCCGACGCCTTCGACGGGCTCCCGGCCACGGTCAGGTCGAGCACCAGGTCGGGCCCGTACGGGCTGCCGTTCGCGCTGCGCCCCGCCGGGTCGCCGACGGGCGGGGACCCGGATCTGACGCTGCTGGCCACCTTCGACCGCTCGCGCGTCACGATCACCGAGGGCGCCTGGCCGACGCCCGCGGCCAAGGGCTCCGCCGAGGTACGGGTCGCCATGCCGGTGGTCGCGGCCCAGGCGCTCACCGTGCGCACCGGCAGCGTCCTCACGCTCACCGACCGGCTCGGCGGGCCGCCGCTGCGCATCCGCGTGACCGGCCTCTACCGCCCCGCCGACCCCGCCGCGCCGTACTGGCATCTGGACCCGCTGCGCGGACGCGGCATCCACACGCTGTCGTTCACCACGTACGGGCCGATGCTCGTGGACGGCGGCACCTTCGGCTCGGGGCGGGTGGCGCCCGCCGAGATGTCCTGGCAGGGCACGGCGGACTTCGGCGGCGTGGGCGTGGGCCGGATGGACGCGCTGGAGCGCAGCGCGAAAGCGGCCGTCGCCGACCTCCATGACGCGAAGCCGACCGGCTCCGCGCAGGTGTCGAGCGAGCTGCCGACACTGCTCGACGGGCTGCGCCGCAGCCTGCTGGTGACCCGTTCGACGCTGCTGATCGGCGCGCTCCAGCTCGTCATCCTGGCGGGCTTCGCGCTGCTGCTGGTCGCGCAGCTGCTGGCCGAGGAGCGGGCCGGGGAGACCGCGCTGCTGCGGGCCCGCGGCGGCTCCCGCTCGCGGGTGGCCCGGCTGGCGGCCGGGGAGGCGCTGCTGCTGGCGGTGCCCGCCGCGCTGATCGCGCCGCTGCTCGCCGGTCCCGTCACGCGACTCCTGGCGGGAACCGGCGCGCTGGCCCGTACCGGCGTCACGCTCGGCGGCGGCAGTGGCGGCGCGGCCTGGCTCGTGGCCGTGTGCGCGGCGCTGGCCTGCGCCTTCGCGGTGATCGTGCCCGCGGTGCGCGGCGGCGGCTCCTTCACGGCCGAGCGCGCGGCACGGTCCCGGCGGGGCGCGCTGCCGGGCGCCCTCCAGGCCGGGGCGGACGTCGGGCTGCTGGTGGTCGCCGGGGTCGCGTACTGGCAGTTGCAGCGCCGGGCGTCCGGCGGCGGCGTGCTGAGCGCCGACGGCGCGGGCGGTCTCGGCGTGGACCCGGTCCTGGTGGCCGCGCCCGCGCTGTGCCTGCTGGCGGGCACGGTGCTGGTGCTGCGGCTGCTGCCGCTGGCGGCCGGGCTCGGTGAGCGGCGCGCGGCGCGCGGTCGCGGGCTCGCGCCGGCCCTGGCGGGCTGGCAGTTCGCCCGCCGTCCGCGACGCGGCGCGAGCGCGGTGCTGTTGCTGGTGCTGGCCGTGGCGATGGGGATGTTCGCGATCGGGCAGGGCGCGAGCTGGGACCGTTCGCAGCGCGACCAGGCGGACTTCACCGTCGGCTCCGACATCAGGGTCACCGGGATGACGACCCCGCCGTTCGGGCAGGCCGGGATCTACGCGAAGGTGCCGGGCATCACCGCGGTGGCCCCCGCGGCCCGCGACGAGGTGCTGCTGACCCAGCAGCGGCACGCGACGGTCCTGGCCATCGACACCGAGCAGGCGGGCAGGGCGATGCGGTTCCGCTCCGACCTCACGGCGGGGCGGCCGGTCGCAGAGCTGCTCGCGCCGCTGAGGGCGGGAGGGAAGGGCGGGGCCGCGGGGAGTGGCGGGGATTCGGGCCGGGCCACTGGGAGCGCCGGAGATTCGGGCCGGGCTGCTGGGGATTCGGGCGGGGCCGCCGGGAGCGCCGGGGATTCGGGCGGGGCCGCCGGGAGCGCAGGGGATTCGGGCGGGGTTGCTGGGGATTCGGGCGGGTTCGCCGTCCCCGGTGACGCGCGCCGGGTGGAGTTCACCGCGTCGCTGCGGGCGGTGGACCGGCACGGCCGCCCGATCGCGTCCGCCAACGGCCCCGACCATCTGACCGCCGCGCTGACGGACGCCACGGGTGTGGTGTACGAGTTCGAGCTGGGCGACCTGCCGCCGGACGGCGCCCCGCACCGGCTCACCCTGGACCTGGCGTCCGCGGCGGGCACGGCGGGCGGCGGCCCTGCGGGACCGCTGCGGCTGACCCGGATCGACACCGTCTTCTCGCTGCCGGGCGTGAAAGAGACGCACCGACTGACGATCTCCTCCGCGCGGGTCGTCGGGCCGGACGGCGGCGGCGAGGCGCTGAGCGCGGCGGGTACCGGTACGGCGCGGGGCGCCGCTTCGTGGGACGCGCGGGCGGACTTCGACGACCCGAGCCTGGCGGGCGATCCCGGTGCGGTGCCGCCGTCCGCCGAACCGCCCGTGCTGGGCGGCCCCGCGCTGTTCGGCCTGGAGTACGCCACCGGTTCCACGGAGGTGGTCCCGGACAGCTGGCAGGCGCCGCCGACCGCCACCGTACGCACCAGCGTCGAATCGCTCGTGCCGCCCGAACTCCCGGCCGTCGCCACCGACTCGTACCTCAAGGCGGTCGGCGCGAAGGTCGGCGGCACCGTGCGGCTCCAGCTCAACGGTGTGGACATCGTCGCCCGCGTCACGGCCGCCGTCCGCGCGATCCCCGGCACGGCGGACCGGAGCGCCGCCGCCGCGGACGGTGCGCAGGACACGCAGAGCCGTGAGGACCTGGACGCGGGCGCCCTGCTGCTCGATCTCCGGTCCGTCAACCGGCTGTTGGAGTCGCAGGACGCGCGTTCCATGGAGCCCACCGAGTGGTGGCTGGCCACCGGGCCCGGCACGACCGCGCGGGTAGCCGCCGCGTTGCGCGCCCGTACCGACGTCGACGTGGTGCTCGTACGGAACGAGACCGCGGCGGATCTGCGGGCCGATCCGCTGGGCGCGGGACCGCAGTCGGCGCTGCCCGCAGCGGTGATCGCCGCGGCCGTACTGGCCGCGGTCGGCTTCGCGGTCAGCGCGGTCGGCGCGATCAGGGAGCGCAACGGCGAATTCGCGGTGCTGCGCGCCCTGGGCACCCCGCGCCGCCAGTTGGCCCGGATGATCGCCGCGGAACAGGGGACGCTCGTGCTGATCTCGCTCGTCGTGGGCGTGGTGCTGGGCGCGCTGCTGACCCGGCTGATCACCCCGCTGGTGGTGCTCACTTCGCAGGCCGCCCGGCCCGTCCCCGATCTGCTGGTCGAGATGCCCGCGGGGCCGCTGGCCGAACTGCTGGGCGTCGTCCTGATCGCGCCGCTGGTCGTCGTCCTCGCCACCGCGGTGCGCCGCGGCGATCCGGCGGCGGCGCTGCGGCGGCAGGGGGAGGACTGAGATGCCGGACGACAACTCGCGTGAGGGCGGGGGTATTTCGGAGGGCGCGTCGGGGGGTTCTTCGGAGCGGGCCTCGGGGCGGCGGGCTCCGGACCGGGCTCGGGAACGGTCTTCGGACCGGGCTTCGGAACGGGCCTCGGGGCGGCGGACCTCGGGGCGGCGGGCTTCGGGGCGGGCTTCTGTCGGCACGTCGGTGCCCGGTGCTGACGGTGGCGCGCGCGTGGACACCTCCTGGGTACGGGTCAGGCTGCGGTCCGCGCCCGCCGCCGCGCTCGCGACGGCCGTCCTGGTCCTGGTCACCGCCTTCCTCGCCGCGGCGCTCCCCCGCGCGGTGGACCGCTACGAGGACACCGCGCTGCGGCAGGCCGTCCGGGACGCGGCGCCGCTCGACCGCGGTGTCAGCCTGACCGGCCCCTACAGGCCCGAGTTCACGACGACCGAGCTGCTGGACCCCACCGCCGTCGACCATGTGGAGACGGTCTTCCAGCGGATGGCGAAGCCGCCGCTGCGGCTGCGGAAGGACCGGTCCGTCATCGGGGTGCGCGCCTCGGAGGCGCCGGTGCCCGACCAGGGGCTGCCCCGTACCTCCGAACTCTTCCCGGCCGCCAGCCTGGTGGCGCAGGCGGGACTGGCCGGGCACGGCCGCCTGGTCGCCGGGCGGCTGCCGGCTCCCGCGCCGGACGGGGGCGTTCCGGCGCCGCTGTCGGTCGAGGCCGCCGTCACCGTACGCACCGCCGAGGTCATGCGTCTCACGGTCGGTCAGACCGTGCACCTGCACGGCCGCACCCCGACCGCGCTGACCGTCCGGATCTCGGGCATCGTCGCACCCCGTGACCCCGCCGACGACTTCTGGACCGAGAACAGCGACCTGCTGACCCCGCAGCTGTCCGCGCCGCCGACCCCGCCGGGCAGCGAGCCCAAGACGTACTGGCACTTCTCGCTGCTCGTCGACCGTACGGCCGCGCGCTCGATGCCGCTGCTGGGCACGCTGGTGACCCGGTACTGGCACCACCCGCTGGCCACCGACGGCCTGGCCGCGCACGATGTGCCCGCGCTGCAAAGGCAGTTGGCGTCCTTCAACGCCGGACCCGACTCGGTGGCCCTGCAGCAGGCCACCGACCCCGACATCCGGCTCACCGGCGGCCTCGGCACCGTGCTGGACGACTACTCCGACGACCGGCGGGCGGTGTCGCCGCTGGTGCTGATCGCGGCGGTCGGCGTCGGCACGACGGCGTTCGCGGTGCTGCTGATGGCGGGCGGCCTCGCCGCCGAGCGGCGGCGCGGTGAGATCGCGTTGCTGCGCTCGCGCGGCGCCGCCCTGCGCGGCGTCTTCCGTCGGCTGCTCGGCGAGACGACGGCCGCCGCCGTGCCGGGCGGCGCCCTGGGCGTCGCCCTGGCGCTGCCGGCGCTGCCGGCCTCGCGCTACGGCACGTCGCTGCTGCTGGGCGCGGCGGTCACCGCGGTCGCCGCGCTGGCGCTGCCGGTCCGGGCCGTGGCGGCGGCCCGGCGGCCACACGCGGCGGGCCGCGAGGACGTCACCGCTGCCCGGCCGTCGCGCCGCAGGCTGGTCGCGGAACTGACCGTCACCGTCCTGGTCGTGGGCGCCGTACTGACCCTGCGGCGGCGCGGCGCCGACAGCGGCGGCGACCCGTATCTGGCGGCGGCCCCCGTGCTGGTCGCCGTCGCGGCGGCGCTGGTGCTGCTGCGCGTGTATCCGCTGCCGCTACGGCTGTTGGCGCGCCCCGCGGCCCGGCTGCCCGGCGCGGTCACCCATCTGGGCCTGGCCCGCGCGGGCCGCTCCCCCGCCACCAGCCAACTGCCGCTGCTGGCGCTGCTGGTGGCCCTGACCGTGGCGTCCTTCGGCGGCTCGGTGCTGGCCGGTATCGACCACGGCAGGGACCGGGCGGCGAGCGTCCTGGTCGGCGCGGACGCGCGGGTCGACTCCCGCTTCGGGCTCCCCCGCCAACTGCCCGACGAGGTACGGAAGAAGGTGCCCGGCGTCGGCCGGGTCGTCACCGCCCGCGTCGAGCCGAACAGCCCGACCGCGCCCTTCGGCCTGTCCTACTCGCTGGTGATCGTCGACCCGGCCGCGTACGCGCGGCTGACCCACGACATCGGGCTGCCCGCCTTCCCCGCGCAGGCGTTCGGCCACGATCCGGGGCGGGGGACGCTGCCCGCCGTGCTCAGCCCCGGTCTCGCCTCGCTGCTCGGCGACGGAACGGCCCGGGTGGACGCCGCCGTCGGCGCCGTCACCGTCAGGACCGCGGCCGTCCTGACCAGCACCCCGGCCGCGCCCGGCGCCGAGTTCGTGATCGTCTCCGCGGCGCAACTGGCCGCCAGACACCCGGACCTGGCCGCGTACAGCCAGTACAGCGGTCCTACGGTGCTGCTGGCGATGAACGCGCCGGGCAGTCACATCGACGGCGGGGCGCTGCGCGCGGTCGCCAAGGAGCCCGCGTCCTTCGTGACGGTGCTGACGCGCGGCGAACAGCGGTCCCGGCTGGGCGACTTCCCCTTGCAGCGCGGCGCGCGCTCGATCTATCTGGCGGCGGTCGCGGCGGGCGCCGCCTTCAGCGCGCTGGCCCTGCTGCTGTCGCTGCTCCAGGCCGCGCCGCAACGGGCCACGCTGCTGGCCAGGTTGCGCACCATGGGCATGACGCGGCGGCAGTCGCGGCGGCTGGTCCTGCTGGAGATGCTGCCGCAGGCGCTGCTCGCCGCCGTCGGCGGTGTCCTGGTGGGCCTGGCGGTGGTCCCGCTGCTCGGACCGGGCGTCGATCTGCGGGCGCTCACCTTCGGCGGCGGCGAACAGGGCGTGGAACCGGCCGACTTCGGGCTCGGCCTGCGGGCCGATCCGTGGTCCCTTGCCCTGCCGTCGGCGGGGCTGCTGATACTGGCCTGTGCGGTGCTGCTGATCCAGGTGCGGGTGAGCGGACGGCGGCGGGAGAGCGCGGAGTTGAGAGTGGGGGACCGGGTATGACGGGCGAAGCGGGCGGCGAGGTGCGCGGAGCAGTGCCGGGTCCGGTGACGGGACCTGACCGCGCTCCCGTCAGCAGTCTCGCGGATCTGGAGCGGGCGGTCGCCGAGCGGCGGGAGCGGCCCGCGTACGGCATGGACGCGCTGATCAGTTGCGACCGGCTGGTGCGGATCTTCACCGCGGACGGGGTGGAGGTGCAGGCCCTCCAGGGGCTCGATCTGCTCGTCGGGAAGGGCGAGTTGATGGCCCTGGTCGGCGCGTCGGGCAGCGGGAAGTCCACGCTGCTCAACATCCTGGCCGGGCTCGACGTGCCGACCGCGGGCGCCGCGTCCGTCGGCGGCTACGACCTGCTGGCGATGGACGCCGCGTCGCGGCTGCGGTACCGCAGGGAGGTGGTGGGGTTCGTCTGGCAGCAGACCGGCCGCAATCTGCTGCCGTACCTCACCGCCGCGCAGAACGTGGTCCTGCCGATGCAGCTCGCCGGCCGCACCGGCGGGCTGCGCACGAAGCGGCAGCGCACCGCGCGGGCCACCGAACTGCTCGGCATGCTCGGCGTCGGCTACTGCCACGACCGGCACCCCGGCCGGATGTCCGGCGGCGAGCAGCAGCGCGCCGCCATCGCCGTCGCCCTGGCGAACAGCCCGTCCGTCGTCCTCGCCGACGAACCCACCGGCGAACTCGACTCCGCCACCGCCGAGCAGGTCTTCGCCTCTTTCCGCACCGCCAACGAGGAGTTGGGCACCACGGTCGTCGTCGTCACTCACGACCACGCCGTCGCCAACGCCGTCCGCCGCACCGTCGCCATCCGCGACGGCCGCACCGCCTCCGAGGTCGTCCGCCACACCGAGGTCGACGAACACGGCCAGGAGTCCGTCGTGGCCCGCGAATACGCCACCGTCGACCGCGCCGGCCGCCTCCAACTCCCCCGCGACTACACCGACTCCCTCTCCATCCGCTCCCGCGTCCTCCTCGAACTCGAACCCGACCACATCTCCCTCTGGCCCGACCCCTCCCAACCCCCTCAGCGGACGGAGGAGTCCCAGGACGGCTGACGGTCACCCACGCCCGCACCCGCGACGAGGAGCACCATGGGGCCGAACGCGGCACGGCACCCGCCGAAGGCGGGAAGGAGGGTCCACTGGGGGGCACCCGCAGCGGTGGAAGCACCTGCATGGGTGGGCGGTGGGAAAAAAGGGGGCAGGCCCTAGGCCGGGGTGACGGTCAGACCGGAGGCCGGCGCGGCAGCGCGTACGGCCACGGAACCGAGCGCCGTGCGCAGCCGCAGCCAGGGCCCGGCCGACAGAAGCACGGCGTCCTCGACCCCTCGCAGAAACCCGAGGGCATGGGCGGCGTGCACCGCCCGCAAGGGCAAGCCGGTACCGGGAAGCGGCCGAGCCCACAACTCCTCGGCGAGCGCGTCGAGTCCGGCCCGCGTACGCCCGGCGTCGCCCAACTCCTCCGTACGCGTGCGGAATTCCCCGATCACACGGGCGGCAGCCGCCCGCACGGCGTCACCGTCGACCTCGGTGACCCGCAGCCAGCCGCCGCGCGGCGGCAGCAGCCCGGCCCAGGAGGGCCCGGTGACGGACCCGGGCAGCACCAACTCGCCCCCCTCCGGCGGAGGCACGGCGTCGAGGAGCTGCCCGGCCGACACGGTCGCGTCGACCGTCGCCCCGACCCCGTCCTCGGCCAGCGCCGCGGTGCGGACCGCGAGGACGCCCCCGAAGGGCGGGTGGCCGAAGACCCCGAGGGCGGCCTCCCCTTCGGCGGACCTGAGCCGTACGACCGCAGCCTTGTCCCAGCGGATCAGCCGGCCGAGGAAGGCGGCCAGATCGGCCGCCTCCCCCGCTCGCGCCAGCGTCAGCGTCGACCGCGCGGGAGCGGTCATACGGTGACGGCCCCGTCCAGATACCGCTGGAGGAACAGCTTCTCCTCCGCGGTGATCCGCCGCGGCCGTCCGGCGGCGAGGTTGTACGGGACGACGACCGTGGAGGCCCGCACGTACACCGTCTCGCCGTCCTTGACCTCGTAGTGGACGGTCAGCGACGCCGCGCTGATGTCCGAGACCCACGTCTCGACGGTGACCGGCTCGTGCCGGTGCACCAGCGGACGCAGGTAGTCGATCTCGTGGCGGGCCACGACGGACCCGCCGGTGAACGACACGCTTCCCTCGCCCGGCGCCAGCCGGAACATGAAGTCGATCCGCGCCTCTTCCAGATACCGCAGGAAGACCACGTTGTTGACGTGCCCGAAGGCGTCCATGTCCGCCCAGCGCAGCGGGCAGAGGAAGATGTGCCGTGCCATCACAGATACCGTGCCCTCAGCCGCGGGTCAGCTTCTTGTACGTGGCGCGGTGCGGCCGGGCCGCGTCGGCGCCGAGCCGCTCCACCTTGTTCTTCTCGTACGACTCGAAGTTGCCCTCGAACCAGTACCAGCGGCTCTCGCCCTCGTACGCGAGGATGTGCGTCGCCACCCGGTCGAGGAACCACCGGTCGTGGGAGATCACGACGGCCGCGCCGGGGAACTCCAGCAGGGCGTTCTCCAGCGACGACAGGGTCTCGACGTCGAGGTCGTTGGTGGGCTCGTCGAGGAGCAGCAGATTGCCGCCCTCCTTGAGGGTGAGCGCCAGGTTGAGGCGGTTGCGCTCACCGCCGGAGAGCACGCCCGCGGGCTTCTGCTGGTCAGGGCCCTTGAAGCCGAAGGCCGAGACATAGGCGCGGGACGGCATTTCGACCTGGCCGACGTTGATGTAGTCCAGCTCGTCGGAGACGACGGCCCACAGCGTCTTCTTGGGGTCGATGTTGGCGCGGCTCTGGTCGACGTAGGAGATCTTGACCGTCTCGCCGACCTTGATGGAGCCGGAGTCCGGGGTCTCCAGGCCCTGGATCATCTTGAACAGCGTGGTCTTGCCCGCGCCGTTCGGGCCGATGACGCCGACGATGCCGTTGCGCGGGAGCGTGAACGACAGGTCGTCGATCAGCACCTTGTCGCCGAACGCCTTGGAGAGGTTGTTGACCTCGACCACGATGGAGCCCAGGCGCGGGCCCGGCGGGATCTGGATCTCCTCGAAGTCCAGCTTCCGCACCTTGTCGGCCTCGGCGGCCATTTCCTCGTAACGGGCCAGGCGGGCCTTGGACTTCACCTGACGGCCCTTGGCGTTGGAGCGGACCCACTCCAGCTCTTCCTTGAGGCGCTTGGCGCGCTTGGCGTCCTTCTGCCCCTCGACCTTCAGGCGGGCCGCCTTCTTCTCCAGGTACGTGGAGTAGTTGCCCTCGTAGGGGTGCGCCCGGCCGCGGTCCAGCTCCAGGATCCACTGGGCCACGTTGTCCAGGAAGTACCGGTCGTGGGTGACGGCGACGACGGTGCCGGCGTACTGCGCCAGGTGCTGCTCCAGCCAGTTCACCGACTCGGCGTCCAGGTGGTTGGTGGGCTCGTCGAGGAGCAGCAGGTCGGGCGCTTCGAGCAGCAGCTTGCAGAGCGCGACGCGGCGCTTCTCGCCGCCGGAGAGCGTGGTGACCTGCCAGTCGCCGGGCGGGCAGCCCAGGGCGTCCATGGCCTGTTCGAGCTGCGCGTCCAGGTCCCAGCCGTTGGCGTGGTCGAGCTGCTCCTGGAGCTTGCCCATCTCGTCCAGCAGCGCGTCGGAGTAGTCGGTCGCCATCAGCTCGGCGATCTCGTTGAACCGCGTGAGCTTCGCCATGGTGTCGGCGGCGCCGTCCTGCACGTTCTCCAGCACGGTCTTGGACTCGTCGAGCTGCGGCTCCTGGAGCAGCATCCCCACCGAGAAGCCGGGCGACAGGAACGCGTCACCGTTCGACGGCTGCTCCAGGCCCGCCATGATCTTCAGGACGGTCGACTTACCGGCGCCGTTCGGCCCGACGACGCCGATCTTCGCTCCCGGCAGGAAGCTCAGCGTCACGTCGTCGAGGATCACCTTGTCGCCGTGGGCCTTGCGGGCCTTGCGCATGGTGTAAATGAACTCAGCCAAGAGAAACCGTCCGGCAATCGAGTAGGGCCACAGTGCGGCACCGCCGCGTGAGGGCAGATACACCCCATCTTGCCGTACGTCCACCCATCCGTGCGAACGGGTCCCTCCCCCACCCCCGCCCGGCGCCCGCCTGGCGCTTGGCCTCCCGGTGGGTCAGCACGACGCCGCCCAGCATCAGCCCGCTGACGAAGAAGGTTCTGACCACGTGTACGTCGTGTACGTCTCGCGTGCCTGCTGAGCGCCGGCGGAAGCCGATATCCGCGCGAGCGTCGCGGTAGGCGGCGCGGGCCGGACGGGGGCGGGTGTGCGAACGGGTCCTGCCGCACCATCCGGTGCGGCAGGACCCGTTCGCGGTGGGGCGCCCCGGGTCAGGCGGTGGGGGTGTTCTTCTTGCGGCGGAAGAAGAAGGCGGCGGCGCCGCCGAGGACGACGAGGGCGATGGCGATGCCCGCGATCATCGGGGTGGCGCTGCTGCTACCGGTCTCGGCGAGATCGGTGCCGCCCGTGGTGCTGCCGGAGGTGGCGGGGCTGGGGGCGTTGGTGGGGGTGGCCGTCGGGGTGGGGCCGGGGGTGGTGGCGGTCTTGCAGTCCAGGACGCCCTCGAAGGTCTTCACCTGGTCGTTGGGCAGGGTGATGTCGATCTTGTACTTCTGGTCCTCCTGGACGGGGACCGTGACGGTCTGGGACTTGCCGGGCGCGACCGTGTAGCTCTTGCCTTCGAGCTCGAAGGTGAAGTCCTCGTCGCCCTGGTTGGCGGCGGTGACGTCGACCCCGTTCTTGGCGCAGACGACCTGCGCGGACAGCGCCGGGATCGGGCCCTTCTTGGCCCAGGACAGGGTCGCCGCCGCGGTGACGGTGGTGCTCTGCGAACCGGCGAGGATCTGCGACTGGCTGGAGGTGTCCGTGGCGGAGAAGGCACGGCCGACGGATATCTCGGTGGTGGCCGCGACGGTCACCGGGGCGGTGCCGTCCGCGGTGCCCGCGGGGACGTCGAAGTAGAGCGCGGTGCCGTTCTTGACCGGACCGCTGATCGCCTTGCCGTCCTTGTCGACGATCTTGACGCCCGCCGGGGCGTCGGCGCCGAGCTTGACGTCGACCGCGTCGGCGGTGGTGTGCACGGTCACCGGACCGAGCCGGTCGCCTGACTTGCCGGAGACGGCGGGCGGGTCGAGCGTCACCGAGGGCTTGGGCTCCTCAAGGGTCTGCGCGTGGCTGTCCAGGTACTCCGCGAGCGCCTTGGCGTCGCTGTCCTTGGCCTGCACGTTCACCCCCGGGTCGGACAGGTGCCAGATCGCCACCTGCGTACCGGCCGCGGCCAGGCCCGGCGTGAGCGGGTGGTCGAGGGTGACCCCGGCGGCCTTGAGGGTGTCCGTGACGCCCGCCACGTCGACCTTGGGGTAGGAGTTGTTGAGGATCCAGGCGATCTTGCCCGCGTCCTTGTTGTCCTTCAGCGTCGAGTTGTCCCAGGTGACCTCGTTGTAGGTCGCCTTGTCGACGGTGTGGTGATTGAAGTCGATGCAGTACGTCTCGATGGTGCCGCCACCGGTCACGGCCATCGAGAAGAGTCCGGCGGTGACGTCGTACTCGTCCTTGGCACCGGGGTTGACGACGGCCTGGTCGGCCTTGTCCTTCTCGATGCCGCCGAGCACGGCGGTGGCGCCCGTGGCCGACGGCGTCGTGCCGTCGTTCGGGGCGGCGACGGCCGCGCCCGCGCCCGCCATCACGCCCGCCGCGAGCAGGCCCGTGGCAATGCCGGCCGCCGCGAGGCGGGCGGCGCCCCGCCTGTAGGTCTTGAACATGGATTTCCCCTCCGGGCAAGGCGCGTTGGTCGTTCAGAGGATCGCCTTGCCTGCGCAGTTCCGGCCCCCGTGCGTGCTGAACGAGGAGATCCTAGGAACCAGGCGTCACACGCTCACCAAGAGAGTCCCCGCAGCGCCTTTTCGAATCCCAATCGTTATCGGCACAATTGCATGATTCCGTGTTTGTCGATAAGTCATCGACAGAATTCATCCCGGGAAATGCCGCCGAAAGCGGATACTCCGGATACTCAGGGCGCCCCCGCGGGAACGGGCGGCGCCGGATCCGGCCGGGCGACCACCGGCGGTGTCTCGGCCGCGTTCCCGACCGCATTCCCCACCACGGCCCCCGCCGCTCCGGACGCGGACGCGGCCCCCGCCCCGGTCATGCTCGCCGCGACCCGGCTGAACCGCGAGACGCCCCGCGCCAGGTCGTGCCCGACCGCCACCGCCTCGATCTCCGCGGTCAGATAGCGCCGACCCTCACGCTCCTCCTCACGGATCCTCAACCGCCCCTGGACGAGCAAGGGTTCACCGACTCCGACCGATTCCTTCACATGCCAGGCCAGCGTCCGCCACGCGCACACCGTGTAGAAGCTCGTGGCCCCGTCCGTCCACGCGCCGCGCTCGGCGTCCCACCGGCGCGAGGTGGTCGCCAGCCGGAAGCGGGTGACGGCCACACCGGTCGCGGTCTGCCGGGTCTCCGGCTCGGTGGCCACATTTCCCACCACGGTCACAAGCGTCTCGTTCATTTCTCTGCCCTCCCTGCCGATCGCGCCCCCCGCGGGACGCCGTAAGGACATCGTGCAGGAATTCGACCAGGCATGGAGAAACCGGCCGGAATCTGTGGATTACCGGCCGGTTGTGGATAACTTCGTCACTCGGACGAGTGGTCTCCCAGAGAAGTGCGGACGGAATGCGCCGCGTGCGCGGAATGCGCCCCGGCGACCACCGCGTACTGCTCGCGCACCTCGCGGTACCGCATCAATTCGGCCGCCACCGGTTCGAGCACCCGGGCCCTGCCGCAGTCCGCCGCCGCGTCCCGCAGCCGCCGCTCTGCGGCCTGGCCGTACCGCCGGGCGGGCCCGCGGGCCGCGAACCGGCAGGCACCGGCGAGGGCCGGGCCGCCGAGTCCGCCGACCGCGATCATCACGACCGGCAGCCACCACGTCAGATCGAGCGAGCCCACCGCGACCGAGATCAGGCAGACCGCGCCGGCCACGGCCAGCGCCATCAGCAGCCACTGCGCGCCACCGGCCGCCGACCACCAGCCGGGCCGCTCCGGCGCCCCCGGCCGCGCCCGCGCCGCCGCGCCGTCCAGCGCCTCCGGCAGCCCCTCACCGCCGCGCCGGGCCGCGTCACGTACCGCCTGCGCCCAGGGCGCGGGCAGCCCGCGGGACGCGTCGGCCGCCACGCCGCGCACCGCCTCGTCGACCACCGGCCGGGACGCGGACAGCCCGCCGCCGCCCGTACGGGTCGCTCGTACGGGTGAACCCTGCGCCGGGCGCTCACCGCGGGAACCGGCGCCGACCGCGGCCCGTTCACCGATCAGCCGACCCCATGGCGTACCGCAGGCCCCCTCCGCCGCGCCCGCCCAGTCCCGTTCCGCCGACTGTCCTGCCCCGGCCGCGCCCACCGCGTCCGCGAGCCGGTCCACGAATTCCTCGCGCGCCGAGTCCGTGAGCCCGGCGCCGCCCTCGCCGACGTAGAGCGGGTGCAGCCTGCTCGCCGTGCGGTCCATGTCGGCCGCCAGCCGCCTTCCGGCCGCCGCCCGGTCGGTGACGAGTTGGGCCAGTACGGCGCGCAGGTCCGCGACGCCTTCGCCGGTCAGCGCGGACGCGGAGAGCACCACGGCGCCGTCCTCGCCGTGCTCGCCGACCGCGAGGCCGTCCTCGTCCAGCAGCCGCCGCAGGTCGTCGAGGACCAGGTCGACCGAGTCGCCGGGCAGCCGGTCGATCTGGTTGAGCACCAGCACGGTCACGTCGGCGTGCCCGGACAGCGGGCGCAGATAGCGCTCGTGCAGGGCCGCGTCGGCGTACTTCTCCGGGTCGAGCACCCAGACGACGACATCCACCAGGCCCAGCAGCCGGTCCACCTGATCGCGGTGGCCGGTCGCGGCCGAGTCGTGGTCGGGAAGGTCGATCAGGACGAGCCCGTCCAGGCTCTCGGCGCGCCCGGTGGCGCCGTCGGCGGCGAAGGCGGCCTCGGTCCCCGACAGCTCCTCCGACAGGTCCCCCGGCCACTCCCCCGCCGCGTCCAGCGCGCCGCGCCTGGCGTAACGGTCCTGCGGTGCGATCCCCAGCCGGTCGAGCAGCCCGGCCGCCCGCTCCGGCTGCCAGGCGCAGGCGACCGGCTTCGCGGTGGTCGGCCGCCGTACACCGGTCTCGGAGAGCGCGAGCCCCGCAAGAGCGTTGAAGAGCGTGGACTTCCCGCTGCCGGTCGCCCCGGCCAGCGCCACCACCGTGTGGTCGAGCGACAACCGCCGCCGCTCGCCCAGGCGTTCCAGCAGCTCGCCGGTCTCGGCCAGCGCGTCCGGGCTGATCCGCGTCCTGGACAGCCCCAGCAACTCGCCGAGCGCGTCCACCCGCACGGTCAGCGCGTCCGTAGCGCTCCCCCGCCCCTGAGCGACCGACGAAGAGACGGCGGACGAAGAGACGGCGGACGGAGAAGCGGCGGACGGAGAAGCGGACGGCGCGGAGGACGACGGGCCCGGGACACGTCCCGGCCCGTCCCCCGCCGCGTCCGTGGACCCGCTCGCCGCCGATCGTGCCGAACTGCCGGTCGTCGTGGCCACCGTGGTCACCTTTCCCTCTGGAGTACGGACAGCGCCGCGATCAGCGACGCCTGCTGCCGCGCGGTCACGTCGTAGCCGTCGACCGGGGCCAGCCGCCGGTCCCGCTCGGCGCGCAGCAGCCCTGCGACGGCGTCGTCCAGCCGGTCGCGCGCGGTGTCGCGCAGCCGCAGCGCGGCCTGTACGCCGACGGTCTCGGCCAGGCGCTCACCCGCGGCGCTCCCGCGCTTGCCGCCGAGCAGCGCGGTCGCCAGCAGCGCGGCCACGTCCTCGGGGTCGACGGGCGGCCGGTCGGCGTCACGGGCGGCCCGCGCCTGCGCGTAGGACAGTTCGGTCAGGCCGCGGCGCCAGCGGCGTACGCCCTTGTCGATCCGGGCGGCGACGGCGACGCGGTCGCGGTCGGGCCGCGCGGAGGGCTCGCCGAGCAGCGCCGATCCGGCGCGGTCGCGCTGCCAGTTGGCGACGACGCGTTCGTCGGCGGCGTCGGTCTCGGTCCGCAGCAGGGCCGCGAACTCCTCGGCGAGCGCGTGCTGGAGGGCGTCGGGGCCGCACGCGGGGTAGCCCTGCCAGTGCGCGAGGGCCTCACCGGCCAGTGGGACGCCCGCGCCGATCGCGGTGTCGATCCGCTCCCCGGCCTGTTCGTACGCGTCCTCCGCGCCGCGCGCCAGGCGTACGGCGGCGGCGTGCTGGGCGGCGGAGGCGGAGGCGAGGGCGGGCAACCGGCCGCGCAGGGAGTCCAGTACGCCGACGGCGGTGCGCTGGGCGGCGTGCTGGCGGGCGGCCGGGTCCTGGGCGCAGTGCGCGAGCCATTCGCGCAGCGCGGCCACCGCGGTCTGCGGCAACAGGCCGCCGCCGCCTGCGGATTCGGGCAGTTCGGGGACGGTGAAGCGGGGTACGTCGCCCAGGCCCGCCTTGCCGAGCAGCGCCGCGTAGTGCCTGCCGACGTCGTCCGCGATCTGGTGCGGGACGCGGTCGAGGACGGTGGCGAGCGTGACGTCGTACTCCTTGGCGGTGCGCAGCAGATGCCAGGGCAGGGCGTCGGCGTAGCGGGAGGCGGTGGTGACCAGGACCCAGATGTCGGCGGCGCAGATCAGCTCGGCGGCCAGTTCCCTGTTGCGGGTGACGAGGGAGTCGATGTCGGGGGCGTCGAGGAGCGCGAGGCCGCGGGGCAGGCTGTCGTCGGTCTCCAGGCGCAGTTCGGCGCGCCCGGATTCGCCGCGGTCGGTGCGGTCGCCCCGGCCGCGCCGGTCGTCGTTCCGGTCGCCGTTCCGGTCCCCGCTGTCGCCCCGGCCCGGCCTGCCGCCCCCGGCCACGCCGCCCGGACCCACCCGTTGGCGTACCGCCCAGGCCCTGTTGAGGCCCGGCAGGACGCGCGGGTCCGCGAACCAGGCGCGGTCCTCGGGGTGGCAGACCAGCACCGGGGTGCGGGTGGTCGGCCGGAGCACACCGGATTCGCTGACGCGGCGGCCGACAAGGGAGTTGACGAGGGTCGACTTGCCCGCGCCCGTCGAACCGCCCACGACGGCCAGCAGAGGGGCCTCGGGCGCCTTCAGCCGGGGCACCAGGTAGTCGTCGAGCTGGGCGAGCAACTCCTGTCGGGTACGCCGGGCGCGGGCGGCTCCGCGCAGTGGGAAGGGGAAGCGTGCGGCGTCGACGCGGTCGCGCAGCGCGGACAGCGCGTCGAGCAGCTCGGGCCGTACGTCCAAGATCGCCACACCCGCAGAATGCCCCATATTGGAGCATTTTTGAAGCGTATTTCGGGTAAATCACCCCATTCGGCCCGCACTACATGAAATGGGGCGGCCCATGGTGTCGATGGGGCAGAATGAGCCATCGGCATAACGAGTGCACAACAGCAGCGATCCGAGGCGTCAAAAGCGATGCACGTTCTGCACATGCCTGCGATTATCGGACCACTTCACCGAACCTCCACAACGTGTCACGCGGGTGAAGCAACCGGCGGCAGGCATGTAGCGCCCTATCCTTGACCTCGGTACAAGGTCACGGAACCACCCAGGGGCGGAGACAGCCGCGGCCACTGTCCGGCCCCCGTAGCTCAGTGGATAGAGCAGGCGCCTTCTAAGCGCTTGGCCGCAGGTTCGAGTCCTGCCGGGGGCACTCCTATCCGAACGGACCCTTCGGCCCGTCCCAGGATATTTCCGCAGGTCGGCCCTTTCAGCGCTTCCGTCGAACCGGTGCCGCGGCAGGCGGTGTGCCACCGCCCTCATGTCCGGGAAGTCCGGTTGATGCTGGCTGGATCCGGCCATCTACGGCCGGCCGTCCCGCATGCTTGCCCGCCTCGCCCTCGAACTCGCCCACCACGCCACGCGGCCGCCGACCGGCGAGGACACCGGGCTCAACTCCTCGTCCGAATCAGCGGGTCTGATCGGTCGGTCGGATCAGGATCTCGTTGACCGCGACGTGGCCGGGCTGGGTGAGCGCGTACAGGACGGCGTCGGCGATGTCCTCGGCGTTGAGCGTCCGCATCGATTCGGCATAGGTCTTGGCGTAGTCCCGCAGGGCGGGGTCGGTGATGTGGGTGAGCAGTTCGGTCGCGACCATTCCGGGTTCGACGACGATCACCCGTACGCCCTGGGCGGTGACTTCCTGCCGCAACGACTCGGCGAAGGCGGTGACGCCGAACTTGGTGGCGGCGTACACACCGCCGCCCGCCGACGCGGTGCGCCCGGAGGTCGAGGAGATCTGGACCACGGCGCCCCTGCTTTCCAGCAGGTGGGGCAGGGCGGCATGGGCGGTGTACATCGATCCGAGCAGGTTGGTGTCGACCATGCGGCGCCACTCGGCGGTGTCCGCGTTCAGGATCGGTCCGTTGAGCATGACGCCCGCGTTGTTCACGAGGGCGTCGAGGGTGCCGAAGCGGTCGACGGTGGCCGCGACCGCGTCCCGTACGGACTGACGGTCGGTGACGTCGACCTCCAGGACCAGGAGTTCACCCGGCGCCTCCTGCGCGAGCGACGTCAGACGGTCCGCCCGGCGCGCTCCGACAGCCACCCGGGCGCCCGCCTTCGACAGGGCGAGCGCGGTGGCCCGGCCGATGCCCGAGGAGGCGCCGGTGACCAGTGCGGTCCTGCCGTCAAGGGTGCTGCTCATGTCTTCCTCCGGTGGTGCGCCGCGAAGACGGCGCGTGATGAAGCGGCGGTGATCCGCGAGGCGTCATGGCGACGGCGCGGCCGGCCCGACAGAAGGTGACCGCCGATGGGCGAGATCGCCCAGCGTGCCGGACTCGCCAAAGGCACCGTGTTCCGGCACTTCGCCTCGAAGGAGGACCTGCTCGCGGCCATCATGCTGCAACTTCTCGACCGGTTGACCGGCACGGCGGAGCGCCTTGCCGACGCGGACGACGCGGCGCTGGCACTGGCGGAGTTCATGGCCGACGGCGTCGGGGCGCTGGCCGCCGACCGCGCCTTCTGTGAAGTGATCGGACGCCCCTCGCTGGATCACGCCGGGGTGCGGGACGGGATCGGCCGCCTCCGCGACGCGGCCGACGTGCTCACGGCCAGGGCGCAGGAGCAGGGCACCGTCCGCGGGGACGTCACGGGAACGGACATCGTGCTGCTCCTCGCGGGCATCCATCAGACGGCGGCGCCCCTGCTGGCCGCACAGCCCCAGGCGTGGCGCCGCTACCTCGAACTCGCCCTCGACGGGCTCCGTACCACCGGCGCCCGTACGCTGCCGCATCGCCCGGACCACCTGGACCTCGGCGAGAACGCCGCCGCGCGGTCCTGACTCGCGGACCCTGGCTTTCTGTCGCCCGGCCGGACGCCTACCCGGAGATCACCGGAGACGAGGTCGTCAAGGGTCTGGTCACCGTCCGTGGCTCCACACCGCGGGCCTACGCGTCCTCTGCCCCCCTGACTGCCCGACTTGCCTCTGACACTGATGTCAGGTTTTAGCGTGGTCGATGTCAAGGCACACCAAGCCGTCGGGACGAACAAGGCAGGACATCATGCGCGCAGCCCGGTACCACGAGTACGGCGGTACGGAGACCCTCACGGTCGAGAAGGTCCAGGACCCGCTGCCGGGTCCCGGAGAGATCCGCGTCGCCGTCGTGGCGGCCAGCGTCAACCCCGTCGACTGGAAAGTGCGCAGCGGGGAGGTGCGCGACGTCCTCCCAGTGGACCTGCCCGCGATACCTGGCCGCGACGCCGTGGGCCTGGTGGACATGATCGGGGAGGGCGTCACCGGAGTGAACGTGGGCGACCGCGTCTTCGGGCTGGGCGGAGTCACGGGGGCGACGGCGGAGCTGGCCGTGCTCTCGGCGTGGGCGCCCGCGCCCGCCGCCTGGACCGACGAGCAGGCGGCCGGGGCGGGTCTGGTGTCCGTGACGGCGCTGAGCGGGCTCAAGGCGCTCGGCCCGCTCGCGGGGCGCACCCTGCTCGTCGAGGGCGCCGCCGGAGGCGTCGGCGGCGCGGCGGTCGAGATCGCGGTCGCCCTCGGAGCCACCGTGATTGGAACCGCCAGTGAGCGCAACCACGCCTTCCTCACCTCACTCGGAGCCCTTCCCACCACCTACGGTGCCGGCCTGTCGGAACGTCTCGCCGACCTGGCCCCGAACGGGGTCGACCTCGTGCTCGACGCCGCCGCCTCCGGCTCCCTCCCCGACCTCATCGAGATCGCCGGCGACCCCGCCCGCGTGCTGACGGTCGCCGACTACGCGAACGCGGAGCGTCTGGGGGTCCGTATGGCCAACGCGGTGAACGATTCCACGCTTCTCGCCGAAGCGGCCGCGCTCGGCGAGCAGGGCCGGTACGCACCGCGCGTCGAACGGACCTTCCCGCTGGAGGAGATCGCGCGGGCCCATGCCCTCTCCGAGCGCGGACATGTGCGGGGAAAGATCGTGATCCTCATCTGACGTCGGCCGTACGCGGTCCGAGGGGGCGCGGCTCCCCGGCGCCGTCGACGGTCTCGAATCCCGCCGCCCCCCCTCGCGGGAAACCTCCGGACACCGACCGGACACCGCCGGTACGGGCGGACGGCTCAGCTCAGTCCCGGCCCGAGACGGTGTCGGCGCGCCGGACGAGCTCCCGGAACCGCTCGCCCAGCTCATCGGTGTCCCGCGGGGGTGCGTCCGGCCCCGCCGCGTCCTCCCACCACCGCGCTGACGCCAGGTCATCGAGGTCCGCCGCCACGGCCGCGGCCACGCCCGCCAGGCGCGCCCGGTACTCGTCCTGTTGGGGGCCCAGCTCGCTGGCGACGGCGAGCATCGAGGCCGCGTCGGTCAGGCGCCCTTCGCCGCGGGCCGCCTGCGCGCACTCCGCGAGGACCGCGGCCACCGAGAACTCGCTGCCCAGCTCCCGCGCCGTGGCCGCGGCGGCGCGCCAGTGCCGCGCCGCCGCGGACCGGTCACCGCGCAGCAGCGCGCCGTCCCCGCGGCCGATGAGCACGTGCACAGCCGCCCACACGTCGCGTTCGACGTCGAGGCGCGCTTTGACGTGGGCCTCCGCCCTGGCCAGCAAAGACACCGAAGCGTCGAAGTCCTCCAGACGCAGCGCCGCCGCCGCCGCGAAGATCGCCGCTTCCGCGGCCAGCGAGGTGTCGTCGATCCGCTCGGCCAGCCGCATCGCCCGCTCCGCGGTGGCGAACAGGTCCGCGGCGACGCGGTGGAACCCGGCACGCGCCACCAGCCAGCGGGCCCGGCCCCGCTCGCTCAGGTCGTGCTCACGCAAGCGGTCGGCCCAGTCGAGCCCCTCGTGGGTGTGCCCGGTCATCCACAGCGGCAGCCACACCGACCACAGCAGTTCGGCGGCGTCGTCGTGCCGACGGGAATCGACGAGGTGATCGAAGCCGAGCCGCAGCACATGGCGATCCGCCTCAACCTCTACGACGGCCGTCAAATCGCCGCGGCCACGGATTCGCGCACCCTGTTCGCGCGCTGCCCGCAAGGCCCATTGGGCCACGCTCCGACGGACGTGGTAGCGGTCGTTCGGCCCGAGCGCCTCGAACACGTACCGGCGGACCGGTTCCAGCAGCCGGAACCGCGCGACCGGTCCCGCGTCGGCGCCGCGGGTGACCAGGGAGTGCTCGACCAACTCGGCGAGCGCGCCCACCGCGTCGGACGCATCCGGCGCGGCGACCGCCTCGACGATGTCGAGGGAGAAGCTGCCCGGGACCATGGCGAGCCGGGGAAGCAGTCGCCGGGCCGCGGGTCCGAGCATCCGGCAGCTCCACTCGACGGTGGCCGCCATGGTGCGTTGCCGCGCCGGCAGGTCCCGCGGGCCGGCCACGGGCAGATCCGCCAGCTGATCGACCCGCTTGAGCAGTTCCCGTGGTCCGAGTCGGGCGGCGGCGGCAGCCAGGAGCTCGATGGCCAGCGGCAGCCCGTCGGCCCGTCGGCACAGCAGCGCGACGGCGCCGTCGTCCCCGCTCCCGGTCGGCGGCGCGCCGGCGGCGGTGAGCCGCTCGCCGAAGAGCCGGACGGCTGCGGCCGGGCCGAGGGGAGCGATGCGCACCTCACGTTCCCGCCGCACCCGCAGCGGGACGCGGCTGGTGGCCAGGATCACCGCGTCGTGGGATGCCGTCAGCAGCTCGGCCAGCTGCGGGCCGCAGGCCGTGACGCGCTCCAGGTTGTCGAGGACGAGCAGCGCCGACGTGCCGGTGAGGTGCGCGGCGAGGCCGGTCACCGTGTCGCTGTGGGAGCCCGCGGAGCGGGACACGGCGGCGATGGCGTCGTCCGGGTCGGTGACGTCGGTCAGGTCCGCGAAGTACACGGCCCCCGGATGGTCCGCGGCTACCGCGTCAGCCGCCGCCAGCGCGACGGTGGTCTTGCCCACCCCGCCGGGGCCGGTGAGCGTCACCAGCCGGCCCGGCGCGGTGCGCAGGGCGGCGACGATCTCGGCGACCTCGCCGTCCCGCCCGATCACCGGGACGGCCGGGGGTGAGGGCGGGCGGGGTGTCAACGTGCGGGCCGGCATTTCGGACGTCCCGTCCCCGGCCCGGCCCAGGATGGCCAGCAGCGCCATGCGGTCCGCTTCGCGGAGCTGGAGCGCCGAGGCCAGCGACCGCACCGTGTGCGGCTGGGGCCGGGTCCGCCGCCCCCGTTCCAACGCGCTGACCGCCTCGACGGAGAGTCCCGCGGCGGAGGCCAGCTCTTGCTGGGTCAGCGACCGGGCTTCCCGCAGGCCGCGCAGCATGGCCGCGAAGCTGGTCGTCTTCGGCCCCGGCCAGTCGTTCATGACTTCGATTATGCCTGTCAGGGCCGGGACGCCGTCCGGGCAGTGTCCGGGCGGTGTCAGGTCGCCCGGCGGCACCCCGGACCTCCATGCTCGACGGTGACAGAGCGAACCAGAACTAGGAGATCGCCGCATGCTCCCCCAGGCCCTCCACGCACTACGCGAAGCGATCAACTCCCACGTGCCGGAGCGGATCGCCGACTGCTTCACCGACGACTACGTGGCCGAACGACCGCTGCGACCGGCCGAGGGATTCGTCGGCTCCGACCAGGTCGCCGCGAACTGGACGAAGATCCTGGCCGGCTTGCCCGACATACGGGCCGAGGTCCTGCGCCATGCGCAGAACGGCGACGAATCGTGGTCGGAATGGGAGATGCGGGGCACCGCCCCGACCGGGGCGACGGTCGTACTGCGCGGCCCGGTAATCCTCACCGTCCGCGACGGACGGATCGCATGGGCCCGGTTCTACCCGGACCCGGTCACCACGGACGGCGGTCCGACCCACACCACCGTCTCCCGAGTGCTGCACGCCCCGGCCGAACAAATCTTCGCGGTGCTGCGCGACCCCCGGCGCCACGTCGAATTCGACGCCACCGGCCGCCTCAGGCACGCCGAAACCTCCCGCCCGGTGGACGCCGTCGGTGACACTTTCGTCATGGCCATGCACAGCGAGCTCGGTGGCTACCGGACCGAGAACCACGTCGTGGCCTTCACCGAGGACCGTGTCATCGCCTGGGCGCCCGGCCACCCGGGGCAGCGCCCGCAAGGTCACTGCTTCACCTGGAAGCTCGCCCCGACCGGCGAGGGCCACACCGAGGTGACCCAGACGTACGACTGGACGGCGGTCACCGACCCGGCAGTGGTGCCCCGCCTGCCGATGGTCTCCGCCGACGAGCTCGAGGGGTCGTTGACCCGCCTGGCCGCGGTCGTCCCACCCGCGCGCGACGTCGCGTCGTAGCCGTATTCCGAGACCCGCGACTCAGTCTCGACGGCGACGTCGTCACAGCGGCCATCGGACCCGCGGATCACCCCGCCGACCTGCCGTTCCTCGGTGGTTCGTGATCCGCGGGGTCCGATGGCCAGGTGGCGGGATCTCACGTGCCCGAGAAGGCGCGATCGCCAGTCTCAGGACGGAAAGCGAAGGCCAAACATGACATCTCATCGGTTGGCCCTGCCGGTCTTGTTGACCGGAACCTTCATGGGATTCCTGGACTCTTTCATCGTGATCGTCGGTGTTCCGTCGATCGCCGAGGACCTGAAAGCCTCGATTGCCGACACGCAGCTCGTTCTCTCGATCTACGTCGTGACCTACGGAGCGGCGCTGGTGATCGGCGGACGGCTGGGAGACCGGTTCGGCCGGCGCCTGATGTTCGGCATCGGGATGGCGGCCTTCACGCTCTTCTCCCTGGGCTGCGCACTCGCTCCCAGCCTCCTGGTGCTCGTCGCCATGCGCGCGTTTCAAGGCTTCGCGGCCGCGGTGATGCTGGCCCAGGTGCTCGCCACGATCCAGGCGGTGTACGAGGGCGAGCCGCGTCGCCGTGCGGTGCTGGCCTATACGACGGTGCTCGGCGCTGCCGCGACGCTCGGTCAGCTGATCGGCGGCGGGCTGCTGGCCGTCGACATCGCCGGCGTGGGCTGGCGTGCGCTCTTCGCGATCAATGTGCCGATCGGCCTTGCCGCGCTGCTTCTCGTCACCAGGGCGATCCCGGAGACGCGCGCGCCCGAGCCGGTGCCGGTCGACGTGCTCGGCGGCGGCGTACTGGCCGGCGCATTGATCCCGTTGCTGCTGGGCCTCGGCCTCGGGCCCGACCACGGCTGGCCCTGGATCGCGTGGGTGCTGCTCGGCGCGGGTGCCGTGATCGCGACGGCGATGCCCGGAGTTGAGCGCCAGGCCGCCGCTCCGCTGCTGTCGAGGCAGCTCCTGCGACAGAGGTCGATCCGGCTCGGGCTCGTCGCCACCGTGGCGTTCTACGTGGGCAACAGCGCGACTTTGCTGGGAATGACCTTGTACCTGCAGGAGGGGCTCGGGATCGGCGCGCTCGGAGCGGGGCTGGCGTACCTTCCGCTCGGCGTGGCGTACATGGCGACGACTCTCGCGGCCCGTCGGCCCGGTGCCCCCACCGGTCCCCCGGCGATGCTGTGGGGCTCACTGGTCATGTTCGCCAGCCTCGTCGCCGCGATCTGCGCCGCGCTTGCCGGAGCGGGAGCGGTCGTCATCGCGCTGATGACGGCGGGCTTCGGCGCGGGGATGGGCTTCGCCTACCCGGCGATCATCGCCTCCGTACTCGCCCGTGTACGGGAAGGGGACGAGGGCGCCGCGTCGGGTGTCCTGCTCACCACCACGCAGGTGGCCAACGCGGTGGGTTTCGCGCTCGTCAGCGCCGCCTGGAAGGCCACCGGCTCCCTGGCCGCGTCCCTGTCCATCGCTGCCGTTCTCCTGACCGGTGTCGCCGCGGTCGGGCTCCGGCTGCGCTCCGGGGACACCGGCAAGCAGCCTTCGTCCCGCCTTGAGCCGAGCGAGACGTCGTGACCCCGCGAGGAACCGCAACATCCATCAGAGAAGGAGCAACGATGCTTTTCCCTTCGAACGAGACGAACCTCCTTCACCACACGTTCGCCCACCTGATCGACGGCGAGCTGGTGCCCGGAGCCGCCGCCTCGCAGATCATCGACCCCGGGAACGGGGAGGTGATCGCCACCGCCGCGGCCGCCGACGAGGACCAGCTCGAGCTCGCGGTCAAGGCCGCGAAGACCGCCTTCCCGGCCTGGCGCGCGACGCCGTTCGCCGAACGCGCCGAGGTCGTACGGAGGATCGCCGACGCGGTCGAGGAGCACTACGACGAATTCTTGCGCATCCTGGCGCTCGAACTGGGCAAGCCCCTGCCGATGCTGCGAGAGCTGGATCTGGACTGGACGCTCAGGTGGGTCCGTCACTTCGCCGAACTCGACCTCTCGCCCGACGTGGTGCACTCGGACGCGCAATGGAGGGTGGAGCGCCACTACCAGCCGATCGGTGTCGTCGCCGCGATCGTCCCGTGGAACATGCCGCTCTTCCAGAGCCTGTACAAGGTCGTGCCGGCCATCCTCGCGGGCAACACGGCCGTCCTCAAGACCGCGCCGACCTCGCCTCTGCACGCCCTGTACCTGGGCGAGTTGCTGCGGGAGATCGTGCCGGCGGGTGTCGTGAACATCCTCGGCGACAACAGCCCCGACAAGAGCGTCGGCCCCGCGCTGGCCAACCACCCGGACGTCGGCATGGTGTCGTTCACGGGCTCGACAGCGGCCGGGCGCAAGGTCCTGGAAGCCTCGGCCACGACGATCAAACGAGTGGTGCTGGAGCTCGGCGGAAACGACTCGGCGATCATCATGCCCGACTCCGACGTGGAGAAGGTGGCACCCGAGATCTTCACCTGGACGTTCTCCTACGCCGGGCAACTGTGCGTGGGCATCAAGCGGATCTTCGTCCCGGACGCGATGTACGAGCGGTTCGCCGAGATCTTCGCGGAGCTCGCGACGTCCAAGGAGCTGCGTCACAGCCTCGACCCCGAGGCCGATCCCGCGTTCGGTCCCGTGCAGAACGGCGCCCAGTTCGAGCGGGTCAAGGAGTACCTCGAACTGGCCCACAAGGACGGCACGGTCATCGCCGGCGGGGCCGTGGACCCGCGCCCCGGCTACTTCGTCCCGCCGACCGTGGTCCGCGACATCAGCGATGACAGCCCCCTGGTGCGGGACGAGACCTTCGGCCCGGTGCGCGCGCTTCTGCGCTACGCCGATCTCGACGAGGCGGTGGCCCGGGCCAACGACACCGGCTACGGGCTCGGCAACTCCGTCTGGGGACCGGACATCGAGGCCGCGGCCGAGGTCGCCGCGAGGCTCGACAGCGGCACCGTGTGGATCAACACCCACGTCGGGGGCTTTCCCGACGTGCCCTTCGGCGGGATCAAGGAATCCGGTATCGGTGCGGAGTTCGGGATCGAGGGGCTGAAGGAGTTCGTCGAGAACAAGGTCGTCTACGTCCCCGTGTCGTGACGCGTGGGTCCGCCCAGCTGCCCCCGCGGCTGGGCGGACCGGCGTCGGCACGCCCGGCGACTGCGGCTGTTCGGTCGCGCACGTCACCCGCGACCGCGTCAGGCCCGTCGGGACGGCGGCGAACATCCGGTCCGGGACGCGTGTGACGACGAGGGCGGCGCGGTAGGTCAGCCGAAGCGGCCGTTGACGTAGTCGGCGGTGCGGGTGTCCTGGGGGTTGGCGAACATCGCCTCGGTGGGGCCGTGTTCGACGATGCCGCCGGGAGTGCCCTGTTCGGCGAGGAAGAAGGCGGTGTTCTGGGAGACGCGGGCGGCCTGCTGCATGTTGTGGGTGACGATGACGACGGTGACCTCGTCGGCCAGTTCCCTGATGGTCTCCTCGACGCGGCGCGTGGACGTCGGGTCGAGGGCGGAGCAGGGCTCGTCCATCAGGAGCACGCGGGGGCGGATCGCCAGCGAGCGGGCGATGCACAGCCGTTGCTGCTGGCCGCCGGACAGGGCGCCGCCGGGCTGCCGCAGCCGGTCCCTGACCTCCTTCCACAGGCCCGCGCGCGACAGGCACTCCTCGACCAGCAGGTCCTTGGTCTGCCGCGAGGCGCGGGTGCCGGTCAGCCGCAGTCCGGCCAGCACGTTGTCGTAGATGCTCATGGCGGGGAACGGGTTCGGCTTCTGGAACACCATGCCGATGTGCCGCCGGGCCTCGGTGAGCGGGCGGCCCGCCGCGTAGATGTCGTCGCCGTCGAGCAGGACCTCGCCGCCCATGGCGGCGCCGGGGATCATCTCGTGCATCCGGTTCAGGGTCCGCAGGAAGGTGGACTTTCCGCAGCCGGACGGGCCGATCAGGGCGGTCACGCGGCCGGCGGGCATGGTCAGCGAGACCCGGTCGAGGACCTTGTGCGTGCCGAACCAGGCGGAGATGCCCCGCGCGTCCAGGGTGGCGGCGCCCGGTCCGCGCGGCACGGCGGTCTCGGGCGGGACGGTCGCGGGCAGGGCGACGGTGGTCTCTTCGGGGGTGGCGATGTCGGTCACGGCGGGCACCTCGGGCAGTACGGGGCGGACGGTGGGCGGGTCAGAGGAGGTTGGGGAGCAGGCCGGTGACCTGGTCGGCGACCTGGAAGCCGACGACGGCGGTCAGCGGCAGGAAGACGATCCACGTCTGGTGGCGGCCCCAGCGGTGCCAGGCCCACACGGCCGCGACGGACGCCGCGAGCAGCGCCTGGAGCCACATCACGAGCTTCCACAGCTCGCTGGTGGAGGTGCCCATCGGCTGCTCGTCGGCCGGGAGGGAGCCGGGCCGGATGACGGCGTCGGGGGTGTCGGCGGTCTTCGACACCAGGTCGGCGTCCACGCGCAGCACACCGCTGGGCAGATACGCGGGGCCGTCGGCGGTGACCAGCACCAGCCGGCCGCCTCCCGCGGCGGGCTGCGCCGGGGCCGGGTCGCCCGCGCGGCGGGCGTCGAGCACCCGGAACCGGTGGCGGCCCTGTCCTGTGGTGACGGTGAAGGTGTCGCCCGGCCGCAGCCGGTCGAGCGCGCCGAACGGTCCGCCGTACGCCGCCGCCCTGCCCATCAGCACGCTGCTGCCGGACTGGCCGGGCAGCGGGGTGTCGCGGCGGTGGCCGACGCCGCCGGTGAGCACGTCGGCCGAGGTGCCCTCCGCCACCACCTCGCGCAGGTGCAGCCGGGGGATCTCCAGCAGCGCGAGCGGTGTGCCGGGCGCGAGCAGCCGGCCGCGCTCGTCGGTCTGGCCGACCGGCACGGTGCCTTCGGCGAGGCTGGCGCGCAGCGCGTCGAACCGGTCCTGCTGCGCGGACCTGTGCTGCACCCCGCTGAGTACGACGAGGTTGGCGGCCAGGCCGAGCAGCAGCACGGCGAGCGCGAGCAGCGCGCCTGCGGCGAGCTGACGGGCGGCGGGCCGCCGGGGCCGGGGGGCCGGGGCGGCGACCGCGGCGGGCTCCTCGGCGGGCGCGCCGCCGGGCGTCTCGGCCCGCGTCACCTCCTCGGGCGTCTCGGCCGGTGCCTCGGCGGAACGCGCCGCCCGCGGCGGAGTCTGGTCGGTGACCGTCACGGCGGCCTGCCTCCTCGGGATGTCCAGGACTGGATGGGGGTGTACGGGGCTGGATGGTGGCGTGCGCAGCGGATGGGGGTGTACGGGGCTGGACGGTGGTGTGCGGGGCGAAAGGTCCATGGGGTCACGGCGGTTCACGCGACAGGGGCGCACCGGGCGATACCGGAAGCGGGCGGCGGCCATCCGTGCGCGCGGCACCCGTGCGCGGGTCTCCCGCCCCGGCGGACGGGTGCCGTCCGCCGGGGCGGGAGCCGGGGTCACTTCGCGGTGACGGCGAACGACTTGCTGCCGGTGTTCACGGTGGCCGAACCCGAGTACCGCAGCGTCAGGACGTGCTTGCCCTTCTTGGTGAGCTTGGCCAGCGTGACGACGGCCTTGCCGTTCTTCAGGGTGGCGGTGCCGACGACCTTCTTGCCGTCGTAGATCCGGACGAAGCCGGTGGGGGTGACGCCGTTGGCGGTGACGGCGACGGTCACCTTGCCGCGGGCCGAGGTCTTGACGCCGGCCGGGGCCTTCGTCGCGATGCGCGGCGCGGCCTTGACGACCGTGACCTTGTAGGTGGCGGCGGCGGTGTTGAGGCGGCTGTCACCGCCGTAGGACAGGGACAGGGTGTGCGTGCCGACCTTCAGCGTCCTGGGCAACGTCAGCCACGCGCGGCCGGTCTTGTCCAGGCCGACCGTGCCGAGCGTGGTCTTGCCCTCCTTGACGACGACCTTGCCGGTGGCGGTGGCCGGGCCGGTCACGGCGACGGAGAGCCGGCCGGAGGTGCCGTAGGCCGGCTTCGCCGGGGAGACGCCGACGGCGACGCGGGCGGCGGCCTTGGCCACGGTGACCTTGGCGGTGGCGGCGGAGGCGTTGAGCCTGCTGTCACCGGCGTAGGACAGGGACAGGGTGTGGGCGCCGACCGCGAGGGTCTTGGGGAGCGTCAGCGACGCCTTCCCCGCCGCGTCCAGGGTCAGCGTGCCGAGGGTGGCCGCGCCGTCCTTGACGGTGACCTTGCCGGTGGCGGCGGACGGGCCGCTGACGGCGACGGCGAGCTTGGCGGCGGTGCCGTACGGGACGCTCGCCGGGGAGACGGCGGGGGTGATCTTCGAGGCGCCCTTCGGGACCTCGCTGACCGTGCCGGCCACCGTCACGCTCGGGCCGTCGCCGACCAGGTTGGAGGCGTAGACCTCGGCGGTGTACGCGCCGGGGGCCAGGGTCGCGGTCACCGAGGTGGCCGGGGCCTTGAGGTCGGTGCTGAAGGCGACGTCGCCCGCGCTGTCGGTGATCCGCACGCGGTAGTCGGTGACCGGCAGCGCCGGGTCGGCGGGCGCGGTCCAGCTCAGCGTGAGCTGGCGCGGGGCCGGGGCGGTGGCGGCCAGCGCGCCGACCGCGGCGGGCTTGATCAGCGAGGAGCTGTTGGTCTCCAGGCCGCCCGCCTTGGCGTGGCCGCGGACGGAGGTGTCGATGCTGCCGTTGTAGGGCTCGTTCTGGAAGCCGAACGCGGCGATGGTCTTCTCGGCCACGTCGGACGCGATGGCCGCCTTGTGCGCGCCGGCGCTCACGAAGGTGTCGTACAGGCCCTTGTCGAAGAAGGCGCTGGAGGTGTCGATGGCGCGGGTGGGCACCACGTTGTAGACGTCGCGGCCGAAGGTCGGGTCGTCGTAGTAGCCGCCGAACGGGGACAGCTTGTCGTCCGCGCCCTTGACGACGGGGCTGACCGGGGTGCCCGCGCCGAGGTCGAGGGCGCCGATGAAGGCGCCGTTCTGCGCGGCGGCGGTGCTGCGGTCGGGGGCGGTGTGATTGTTCTGCGCGATCCAGCTCGCGGCGGAGAAGGGGACGAGGTCGCCGTCCTTGAGGATGACGCCGTTGGCCTGGTTCTCCTCGACCGTCTTGCCGTTGTCGTCGGTGCCCTTGACGTTGCTGCCGAGGTTGACGACGCCGATGGCGCTCAGGAAGAACTTCCGCGTGCCGGAGCTCGACTGCGGGATGAACGGCCGCACGGGGTGGCCCGCGACCGTGGTGACCGTGCCGGAGTAGATCTCGTTGAGCTGGGTGCGCGTCAGGTTCTTCAGGAAGTCGCCCTTGGCGACGTAACCGACCGCGTCCCGGCCGAACGGGATGTACGTGAGGGTGGTGCCCGCGGTGGAGGGGGCGCCCGAGGAGCGCGCGAAGTCCACCTGGCCCGCGATGTTCACGGTGCCGCCCGGGTCGGTGTCCCCGATCAGCGAGGCGCTGAGCGCCTTCTGTCCCGCGCCCGAGCCGTTCGGACGGGTGAAGGTCACGCCGTTCGCACGGGTCTTGATGGTGGCCGAGCCCGTGGCGTCGTACGACGCCACGTCCGGCAGCGCCGTGCCGGCCAGCGCGTTCAGCACGTCCTGCGTCGTGTCGGAGCCGACGCCCACGTACGTGCCGAAGGTGCCGGGCGCGGGGTCGGCGAAGGCCGGTGCGGCGACCGTGAGGGTACCGGCCGCGATGGCCGCGGTCATGACCGCCGCGATCGTGGCGATGGGGCGCTTGGTGCGCATATCTCTGTCTCCTGATCGGGGACTCGTACTGCGTGACGGGTGGGGACCCGCCGGAGCCGGATGGCCGGTCTGGCAGGGTGGAGCCCGTCGTTCGCCCCGACTGAGACTCGGGGCGAACGACGTGTCTGGTGGGTGGCCCGGCGCGCGGGCCGGTTCAGCCGCCGGGTCGCCGACGTGGCGGGCGCGGGCCGGATCAGCCGCCCGGTCGCCGACGTGGCGGGCGCAAGCCGCGCAGCCGGGCGGGGACGGTCGGCCGCGGGATGGTGAGGGAGCGTCCGCCGGGCAGGCTCAGGCGCAGCGGCAGCCGGGTACCGGCGGCGAAGGGCGCTCCCAGCGCGGCGAGCAGCCCGAGGCCGGCCCCGATCGGCACCGCGAAGCGCAGCGCGGAACCGGGGTCGGAGGGCGTGATGCCGCCCGCGACCGGCACGGTCGCCGGGGAACCGGTCGCGGCGGTGGGGCTGGGCGACGCGCCGGGCTTGCCGCCGGGGGCGGTGTGGCCGCCGGTGCCGCCGTCCGCGCTCCCGCTCCCGCCGTCGGAGCCGCCGGCCGTACCGCTGCCGCCGCCGTCACCGCCCGTGCCGCCGCCGGAGCCGGTGCCGCCGTCCGCGGCGCCCGGTTCGGTCTGCGGGGCGCCGGAGCCGCCGGGGCCGGGGGCCGGCTTCCAGGTCTCCAGGGCGGTCGCGGCCGTGGCCGCCTCGGCCCGCAGCGCGGACGGCAGCGGCGCGTAGCCGACCGGCAGCGTGCCGGGGGCGGTGCCGGGCACCTGGCCGCCGCCCGAGGCGTACCGCAGCAGGTCCGCGTACTGCTTGCGGGCGGCGGGCGCCAGTTCGGCCGGGCGGGCTGCGCCGTAGACCAGCATGCTCAGCGGGTAGACGCCCTTGGCGTTCGCGGTCGGGTCGATCCGCCGTACGCCGTCGGCGGCCTTCGCCTTGTCGGCGGCGGCCACCAGGGCGGCCCTGGTCGGTGCGGTGAACTCGCCCGCGGGGTTGCGCAGCCGGGCGGTCTGGAGGCCGAAGCGGGCGGCGGAGGCCGCGTCGGTGATGGTCAGCATGAAGCGCTGCCCGGCGACCTGCGGGCCCGGCGTCTTCCAGACCGGCGGGGTGGCCAGCGGGTCCCAGTTGGACTTCCAGAGCTGGTCGCCGCGGCGGGTGCGCAGCGCGCCGGTGTAGAGGTCGTCCACGTACGGGTGGAAGTCCGTCATCTTCTGCTTCTGGCTGTCCGGGGCGCCGCTGCCGGGCGGGACGGTCTCCCAATTGTCGTTCTTGGGGAAGTCGTCGCGGTCGGCGGAGAAGGCGTAACCGGTGGGGTTGAGGTCGCCGTTGGAGCTGAAGAAGGGGTTGACGCGCATCCCCCAGTCGTCCGGCACTCCCGCGAGGAACTGCCGGGCCTGCCGGTCGGCCAGCACCCACGTCCACACCTGCCTGGCCAGGTCGCTGTGGCCGAAGGCGGTGATCAGGTCGGTGTCGGTACTCGGGTTGGAGGCGACCGACAGGTCCGCGAACTCCTTGTTGTACGCGAGGAATTCGGGGTCGGTGAGCAGTCCGCCCGGATTGTGCAGCGCCCAGTCGTAGCCCTTGGCCGCGGTCAGCCGGGGTCCGCCGTCGTCGTATGTCGTACGGACCGCGCCCCAGGGCGAGTTGCGGTACGACTCGGTGAGCAGTTTGGCGACCAGCCGCGGGGTGAGGTCGAGTGAGCCGACCCGGGTGCCCGCGCGTTTCCTGACGTCGGCGGGCGCGTCGGAGCGGGGCTGGCGCTCGATGCTGAAGCCGATCACGGCGGCGGACAGCGCGACCGGCGCGTAGGTGATGGTGTCGGCGGGCCGGGTCTCGCCGGTGACCGGCAGGGTGGTGAAGACCAGGCTGTCGCCGGAGTCGGTGAGCTGGCCGCGCGCCTCGGAGTCGCCGACGGTGGTGTAGCCGAAGACCGTGCCGGTGCCGCAGAGCTTGGCCTGCCAGCTCCCCATCGCGTCGGAGACCAACTCGCTGCCGGTGGTGTCGACTTCCCGCGCGCCCATCGCGCAGGTCGCGCCGACCGGCTGGAAGTCGAGCCGGACCGCGATGCGGTTGCGCCAGTTCGTGGAGGACACCGGGGAGCCCGCGTTGACCTGGGTGCGGTCCTGGTAGGGCTTGCCGTCCAGGTCCAAGTGGCCCTGCGGGACGATCACCAGCCAGCAGGAGCGGCCGGTGACGGTGCCGTCGGGGTGCTCGACCGGGGCGCCGCAGCCCAGGTGCGGGGCCTCCTCCTTGGTCTGCGCCTCGACGTACTCCTGCCCGGTGCCGTCGGCCCCGGTGCGGCCGAAGTCGATCTCGTTGGTGGTGTTGTAGCTGTAGAAGCGGTTGTTCTGGGTGTCGCTGGTGACGACGGTGCCGTCGATGGACTTGAACGGCACCTCGCCGCGGCCGAACGGGCGGCCCGCGCCGTACTTGTCGTCCTCGCCGTAGCTGCCGGGGTCCGCGCTGTACGAGACCTGCCGGGTGTCGTCCGCCTGGTTGCCGGGCCAGGTGTTACGGCCGGTGGTGGGCGACGCGCCGAACTGGCACTGGGTGCGCGGCGGTCCGGGGTTGCCGGGGACGGCGCCGTCGTCCTCGCCCCAGCACTGCATGATCTGGACGAAGTCGGTGTTGAACTGGGTGCCGGCGAAGGTGGTGGGCACCCCGCCGGTCCAGGACACGCTGATCGCCTGGTTGGCGAGGTCGCGGGTCTGGCTGACGCGGAAGCGCATGTCGGCGAATTCGCCGCGGCCGGAGACGGTCACGGCGGACGACTGGGCGGAAGGGCTCGACTGGGCCGCCCGCACCGACGCGGCCGACTGCGCGGCGACCGGCCGCAGGTCGGTCAGCAGGGCGGGGGCCGCCTGGGCCGCCGCCGCGCCGAGGACTGCGCCGAGCAGGGCGCCGGTGAGCAGGCGCCGGACGAGCCGGCGGCCGAGGGACTGTCGCGGGGTCGTCACGGCGTGTCCTCCTTGCGGTCGGTCGAGGCGGTGCGGTCGGCCGGGGCCTTGCGGCCGTTCAGGGCGCGGGAGGTGGCTGCCGGTGCCAGGACCAGCCCGACGACGAGCAGCGCCGCGAGGAGCATCAGGGTCTGGGTGCCGCCCCAGCCGTTGTGGCCGCCGACGGCGACCGGCTGCGCGAGCACGACCTGATTGCCGTTGCCGCCGCCGTTCGCACCGCCGTCGCCTGAGCCGCCGCCGGACGAACCGCCGTCCGGGGAGCCGCCGTTGGACGCGTCGACGGGCAGGCCGGTGTCCGGGTCGACGGCGCCCGAGCTGTTGCCGCCGCCCCCGCTGCCCGAGCCGCCGGTGCCGCCGCCCGAACCGCCGCCGCCTGTACCGCCGTTGCCCGAACCGCCCGTGCCGTTGCCCGAACCGCCGCTCGTACCGCCGCCGTTGGAGCCGCCGGACGATCCGCCGGAGCCGCCGGTGGACGCGCCGCCGCTGCCGGTGGTGCAGGGCGCGGCGCCCCGCTTGTCGCAGTCCTGCGGGAAGGGCGCCGACTTGGCGAGGGTGTTGGTGCCGTCGGTGCTGAAGGTCGGGTTGTGGCAGCCCTTGACGTTGATCGTCTGGGTCTGCGCGCCCGGGATGCGGCGGATCTGGTCGAAGCCCGCCTGCACCAGGTTGATCGGCAGCGGCGAGTAGCCGAGCTTGGGCGCGTACTGCTGGCCCTGGCACATGAAGTAGTACGAGAAGGCCGCCAGCGTGGTGCCCTTGGCCTGGGTGAACTGCCCCTGCACCTTGAGCGGCAGGATCATGTACGAGTAGCTGGACAGCGGATAGTTGCGCTTGTCGGTGTCGGTGTAGACGCCGCTGAGGTCCTGGGTGAGGTAGTCGGGCGAGTTCTTCTCGGTGTTGATCCGCGCCTTGACCAGCGACACCGCGACGTTGGCGGGCGTCGGCTCGGTGTAGTAGCCCGCGTGGTTGAGCACCTTCGCGACGGGGAAGTGCGCGTTCTTGGCGTAGGAGTAGTTGACGTAGCCGATCGCGCCGTCGCCGTAGTCCTGGGCGACGTAGCCCGCCACGCCGAGGTCGCCCGCCTGGGAGATCATGCCGGGCACCGGCGGGTAGTAGGACGTCGAGCCGCAGGCGCCCGCGCGGCCCACCTTGGCGCAGTAGGTGTTCCACAGCGCGGTGTGCTGCTTGGCCATCCACAGCGTGAACTGGGCGCTGGAGCCCGAGCCGTCGGAGCGGACCACCGGCACGATCTTCTTGGCGGGCAGTCGCAGGCCGGGGTTGTCGGCGGCGATGGCCGGGTCGGACCAGTTGGTGATGGCGCCGGTGAAGATCTTGGTGACGTTCTCGCCGGACAGCCGCAGATTGGTCAGCCGCTTCCCGTTGACCTTGAGGTTGTACATGAACACGGTGCCGCCGGCCACGATCGGCATGTACGCGTAACTGCCGTTGGTCGGGTGCTCGGGCGCGGAGCCGTCGGTGGGGTTGGTCTGGAAGGGGATGTCGGAGACCGCGAAGTCCACCGTCCCGTTGAGGAACTGGTGCCGGCCGTCGGAGGAGCCGGTCTGCGCGTACTGGATCTCCATGCCGTACTGCTTGACGTTGCGCCGCCACTGGTCGACGGCGTTGAACGCCCAGGTCGATCCGGCGCCGGACAGCGGGACGTAGCTGTCGGCCGCGGCGGCGCGCTGGACGCCGGGGCCGAACACCGAGGTGACCAGCAGGGCGAGCAGGGCCATGAGCAGGGCGGCCGGGGCTGAGGTGCGGCGGGGCATCAGGAGTTCTCTCCGGGAAGCGGGGATCCGGCCGGGTCTGCGGCGGGAGCGAACAGCGAGGGGCGGGGGGCGCGCAGGTCGTCGAAGCGCTCGGCGTCGCGGCGGGAGGCGCGGGCGGCGCGGCGGCCCTGGCGCTTGGAGAGCTGGCCGGGGCCGCGCCCGCCGATCAGCCGGGCGATGGTGAAGAGCACCAGGACCAGCAGCATCAGCACGGCCGCCGCGCCGAATCCGCGGGCCACCATGGCCGGTTCCGGGGATTTGACGAAGGTGAACACGGCCAGCGGCAGCGACAGCATCGGGCCGTTGGTGGGGTCGGCGTTGACCGCGGTGGCGTATCCGGCGGTGAGCAGGACGGGCGAGGTCTCGCCGATGCCGCGCGCGGTGCCGAGGATGACGGCGGTGGCGAGCCCGGAGCGCGCGGTGGGCAGCACCACGTGCCAGACGGTGCGCCAGCGGGGGGCGCCGAGCGCTTCCGCGGCCTCGGTGAGATTGCCGGGGACCAGGCGCAGGACGACGTCCGAGGCCCGGATGATGATCGGCAGCATCATCACGCTGATCGCGAGTCCGGCCGCGAGACCGGACTTGGGGAAGTGCAGGATCAGGATCCAGGTGGCGTAGATGAACAGCCCGGCCACGATGGAGGGCAGGGCGGTCATCGCCTCGACGATGGTCCGCACGAAGCGCGCGAACCGGCCGCGGGTCTGGTTGAGGTAGACCGCGCAGGCGATGCCCAGCGGGATGGTGACGGCCAGGGCGATGGCGATCATGATCAGGCTGCCGAGCATCGCATGGGTGATGCCGCCGACCGTGATCGGGTCGAGCGGGCCCGCGAGCTGCATGTCCTGCGTGAAGAAGTTGCCGTGCGGCAGCGCCTCGCGCCCCCGCCACAGCGTGAAGCCGACGACGAGCACCAGGGCCGAGAACAGCAGTCCCGCGGCGGACCAGAGCACGACGGTCATGAGCCGGTCGCGGACCGCGGGTCCGTCGTGCTCCAGCGAGCACAGCAGGGCGTACGCGGCGAGGAAGACCAGGTAGGTGACGGCCGCGAAGCCCAGCGGGCCGGAGAGCGGGGCCAGTCGGCCGAAGAGGAGGAGGGCGGTGCACAGGCCGGTGGCCGCGGCGCCGAGGACGTTGAGCACCGCGCCGCGGGCGACGCCGCCCAGGGCGCGCCGTCGCTGCGCGGCGTCCGGGGCGTCGGCCGGCTGCCGTACGACGACGGTGGTGGCGGCGGGCGGGTCGGCGGCGGCCGTTGTGGCGGCGGCTGCGGCGGCGTGCGTGGCGGCGGTGGCGGGCTCGGCCAGAAGGTCCGTCATGTCGTCACCCCTCGCTCAGCGAGCCGGAGCGGGACCGCGCGACGATCGTGGACGCGGTGAAGTTGACGACCAGGGTGAGCAGGAAGAGGGCCAGGCCCGCGGCCATCAGCGCCGACATGCCGAAGTCCGAGGAGTCGCCGTAGTGCAGGGCGATCAGCGAGGAGACGGAGTTCGAGCCGGTCTGGAGGATGTGGGGCTGGATCTGGAAGACCGGGGAGATGATCAGGTAGACCGCGATGGTCTCGCCCAGCGCCCGGCCGAGCCCCAGCATCGTGCCGCCGATCACGCCGCCCAGGCCGTACGGCAGCACCACCGAGCGGATCATGCCCCAGCGGGTGGAGCCGAGCGCGTAGGCGCCCTCCCGCTCACCGGCCGGGGCCTGCGCGAAGACCTCGCGCATGACCGAGCACATGATGGGGGCCACCATCATCGCGACGACGATTCCGGCGATGAAGGTGGAGGCGGTGTACACGCTGGCGGAGGAGAGGGGTTCGCCCGGCTCGACGCCGTCCACGCGCAGGAAGGGCACCCAGTGGAACCAGGTGGACAGCCAGCGGGACAGGCCGATCACATGGCCCTGGAAGAAGAACAGGCCCCACAGGCCGTAGACGACGGACGGCACGGCGGCCATCAGGTCGACCATCGCGACCAGGGTGCGGCGCACCCGGCGCGGCGCGATCTCCGAGATGAACAGCGCGGTGCCGACCGCGAGCGGCAGCGCGAAGCAGACGGCCACGGCGGCGATCAGCACGGTCCCGGTGAGGACGGCGGCGATGCCGAAGTTGTGGACGTCGGGCTGCCACTGCGCGGTGGTCAGGAACGCGAAGCCGCGTACCCGCAGCGCCTGGCTCGCCCGTAGCAGCAGGAACAGGCCGACCGCCGCCATGATCGCCAGTACGGCGACACCGGCGGCCGTGAGCTGCCCGCGGAATATCCGGTCCCCGATCCCCTTGGCCGCCCGCAGCCGCCGGGGGGCGTCGTCGCCCCCGACCGACTCGGGCGTGCGGGACACCACTTGTGTGGATGTCACGTGTCGTTCTCCCCCCAGCGCTCCCGCGCGCCGAATGGCGTCGCGTTGCGAGGAGTGAACGGGGCCTCAATGGCCGAATGACACTGTTCACCTGAGGAGAAAATGAACAACAGATAGTGAGAAGTTGTGACTGGCCTGTGGAGGTTGTCCAATATCCGACAAAACCGCCCATCTCCCGCTCGGTTGCCTTATGCACCTAGCAACTTGCCTGCCCAGAAGGGGTGTTGAGAGGGCGCTCGGCGCGCGATACGGGCGGGACCGGTGGTGTTGGCGGGCGATGTGAGCACGGAGGGTGACGAGCGACAGGGGGCTCGATCCGGCCACATTGGGGCACGAGCCCACGGTTGCCGGGAGGCGCACGCCTGCTACCGGCAACGGGCACCGCGCGAGGCGCGGAGGATTCGGGGAGAGCCCTACGAGTTTGTAAAGGACCTGTGAGAGGGTGTCCGCCTGAACCCCGCCGATATTCGCCGCCCGACCGGGGCCGAAGGCTCCAGCGGTCGACCAGCGGACCGAATCGGGGGTTGGGGTAGTTTCATATCTCCGCGTGCTATCGATGCGAGGAACGTTGCGTATGGATTCCACACTGCCCGGAGCCGCGTCGACAATACGGCGGCGGAGGCGACTGAACACGAGGATCAAGGACGCGCTGCGCGATCTCTCCGTCCAAATGGCGTTGCTGAACCATCGGGTCGGCACTCATCTCGGCCTGCGCGACGCCGACTTGGAGTGCCTGGACCTGGTCAGCCGCTTCGGGCCGATCGGACCGACCGCGCTGTCGAAGCACGCGGGCCTGCACCCGGCCACGCTGACCGGCGTGCTCGACCGACTGGAGCGCGGCGGCTGGGTGGTCCGTACGCCCAACCCCAGCGACCGGCGGGCGGTCCTCGTCCAGGTCATCAAGGAGCGCGAGACCGAGACGGCCGAGATGTTCGCCGGGCTCAACAAGTCGATGGACGTGATCTGCGCGGACTACGACGACGCCGAACTGGTGCTGATCGCCGACTTCCTGTCCCGCGCGGCGCGGGCGGGACGTGAGGCGACCGACGAACTCGCCGACCGCTGACGGGCCGACGGCCGGCCGCCGGTCGTCCTCACCTCACCTGCCACCGGCCGCGCGGCGCTCCGGGTGCCAGCGCGGCGCCGCGTCCAGGCAGCCGTCGTACGGGTCGCCGGGACCCGGCAGGTCCTGGCTGCCGCGCAGCGCACGCAGCTTGCGCAGCACGCCGGGATCGTCGAGGCCGCCGGGCCTGCGACGGGCCGCCGCGGCGACCGCGCGCGGGCCTGAGCCCTCGGTGGGCGCCGCGCCCTCCCACCAGTGCTCGCCGCGCCCGCGCCACCACTCGGACGACGAGACGCCGACGGTCGTCGAGCCCAGCGAGATCAGGGCGCGCAGCAGCCGGTCCCCGCAGAACCGGGCGGCGGCCCGGCCGAAGGCGCGCCAATTCGGTGCGGGCATGCGCGATCACTCCTCCTCACGCGTCTTCACCGATCGTGCTCAGACGCGCTCGGCCGTGACCCCGGTCCCGGTCTGCGCCGTGGTCTCGACGATCTTCAGCGAGATGAACTCGTCGATGCGCAGCCGCTGGAGCGCCCAGCGCAGCACGGCGGGGATGTCGGGGTTGTCGTCGATGTACACCTGCGGCGCGACCACCGGGACGCGCTTGCCGCGGGTCTTGATCTCACAACCGCCCGCGGCCACCACGTTCTTGACCCAGTCGGACTCCGCGCCGTACGGGAGGGACAGGATGAAGTGGCCGTTCTTCTTGAAGACCTTGACCGGCGTGCGGTACTCCCGGCCGGACTTGCGGCCCTTGTGGTACACCGCGCCGAACCCCGGCATGGCGGGGAGGATCCGGCCGACGATCCGATTGCCGAAATACTTGTTCACGCGCGCCAGCCGCCGCTTAACGGACATGACTGTGCTCCTTCTTTGAGGGACTCGCACGGGGAAAAAGAACGGAGAAAAGAGAGAAGAAAAACGACAGCAGTCGGTAATAGCGCAACATCTTTACCGGCCGATGTCACACTCGGACGGGGGCCCTTCATCTCAGGTGACAGGAGCGCGCGTCACACTGGGAGGCCCACCATGTCCGACAACCCGGCGGAGCTGCCCGACGACACCGCCACACGGGTGTTCGTGGGTCATCGGGAGTTACTGTTCTCGGTGGTCTACAACCTGCTCGGCAGCGTCTCGGACACCGAGGACGTCCTTCAGGAGACCTGGCTGGCCTGGGCGCGGAGAGTCCGCCAGCCGCATGCCGAGGAGATCGACAACCCGCGCGCGTACCTGGTGCGGATCGCGGTCAACCAGGCGCTCGCCCGGCAGGCCACGATCAGCCGCCGCCGCGAGACGTACATCGGGCCCTGGCTGCCCGAGCCGTTGATCACGCAGATTCCGGAAGCGCGGAACACCCCGCAGGCGGCGCAGGCGACGGACGCCGCGGAATCCGCGCTGCGCAACGAATCCGTGTCCATGGCACTGTTGGTCATTCTGGAGACGCTGACCCCGCTGGAACGCGCGGTGTTCGTGTTGCACGAGGTGTTCGGTTACGCGCATACCGAGATCTCCGAAATTCTCGGCCGCAGCCCGTCCGCGATTCGCCAACTCGCGCACCGGGCCCGCGAACACGTCCAGGCCAGGCGGCCCCGCTACCAGGCCGACCCGCACCTCCAGCAGCAGGTCACCGAGCGCTTCGTGGCCGCCGCGCTCGGCGGCGACATCGCCGACCTGATGAGCCTGCTCGCGCCGGACGTGACGATGTGGACCGACGGCGGCGGCAAGGTCCGCTCCGCGCTGCGCCCGGTCACCGGCCGCGACAAGGTCGCCCGGCTGCTGAACGGTTACGCCACCAGCCGGCTGCCGGAAGCCCTCGACATCCGCTACCGTCACGTCAACGGCGACCCGTCCGCCGTGGTCTTCTCCGGCGACTCCCCCTACGCGGTCATGGTCATGGACCTCAATCCGAGCAACGACCAGGTCACCGACATCTATCTGGTCACCAACCCGGACAAGCTCTCCCGCGTACGGCTGGACGGTCTGGACGACGGGGACGAGGACACGGCCGCCGGACAGATCGAGGCCGCCGAGCCGAGGAAGGCGATCGAGCCCGGCGACGACGGCCGCGACGGCCGCGACGAGTCCGGTCCGCGGTCGGGCTGAGCCGAGCGGCTGTCCCGGCCCTCCCCACGTGGGGCATGTCACGTGGGGTGGACCGGGACGCCGCGTTCCTGGGTGACGGGGGTATCGGCCGCCGGATCGGATTCTCCGGCGTCCGCGAACCCGTCGGTGAGTCCGTCGGTCAGACCGTCCGCGCGTGCGTCGGCGAGTTCGTCAGGCCGCCCGTCCGTACCCCCCTCGGGCACCCCTTGCAGGGCCAGTACCCGCTGCTCGCGCAGTTCCTCGTCCGCCGTGCTCTCGATCCGCTTCATCGCGACCCGCAGGATCGGCGGCGCCATCAGCGGAGTGAGGATCGCGATCAGCACGATGATGCTGTACATCGCGGTGGTCAGCAGGCCGAGCCGTACGCCGACCACGGCGATGACCACCTGGATCACCCCGCGCGCGTTGATCCCGGCGCCGAGCGCCAGGGCCTCCCAGCGGGTGAGGCGGCTGAAGGCGCTGCCGATGAAGGCGCCGAGGAATTTCCCGGCGACGGCGATCGCCAGCGCGGCCAGTCCCCACAGCGCGATCTTCGGACGCGTCAGCGACGTCAGGTCGATCCGCAGCCCGGCGAGCGCGAAGAACAGCGGGGACAGGAAGGACAGCACGGTGGCGTTCAGCGGCTCCAACTGCCGTGCCTGCGCGTCCGTGCCGCGCGAGCCGATCAGGATGCCGCACAGGAAGGCGCCGAACACCGCCTCGAAACCGAGCGCCTGGGCGCCCGCACCCGACAGGACGAGCAGGATGACGGTGGCGGAAATGGTCACGCCGCGCGAACCGGAGCGCTCGGCCCAGCGCAGCACCCAGCCGACCAGCCACCGGCCGCCGGTCAGCAGGACGACTATGACGACGGCGAGGTGCCACAGCGGGGTGGCGATCTCGCCCGCGCCGACCCCGGTGGTGGCCATCGCGGTGACGACGGAGACCAGCAGCCAGCCCACGGCGTCGTCGATGGTGCCGACGACCAGAATCATCTGGCCGACATTGCGGTGGATCAGCTTCATGTCGACCAGCACCCGGCCGATCACCGGGATCGAGCTGACGCACATGGCGACGCCGACGAACCAGGCGAAGACCGCCGGATCGGCGTCGCCCGGCCGCAGTTCACCCGGCAGCGCGTAACCGAGCCACACCCCGAGCGCCAGGGGCAGCAGCAGGGCGGCGGCGCTGACGCCCGCCGCCTTGCCGCCCTGTCTGCGGACCACCTTCAGGTCCAGGTGCATGCCGGTGAAGCCGACGAGCAGCAGCACGCCGAGCTGCCCGACGGCGTCCAGCAGGTGCATCTGGGTGGGGTCGCGGGGGAAGAGCCAGCCGGACAGGCCCGGCGCCACGTGCAGCAGGAGCGAGGGCCCGAGTAAGACGCCCGAGGCCAGTTCTCCGACGACGGTCGGCATGCCGAGCCTGCTCGCCAGCCGTCCCAGCACGAGTGCCAGGACGAGCAGGGCGCCGATCTGGAGCAGGAACACCAGCAGTGTGTGCTGCGGAAGGGGATCGACGGTTTCCGCGGCGATGCTGATCGCACTCATCGAAGAGCTCCTCACTGATGCGCGGTGGCCGGGTCGGCGGACAGGCCCTAGGCCACGCAGATCCCCTGGACGGCGACCTTCTCCGCGATGAACGGCCGCGCGAGCAGACCGTCGGGGTAGGCGCCGGCCTTCTCCTGGAACTCGGCCGACATGAAGGCCGCGAGCAGCGAGGAGGTCGACTCCCAGATCGCGATGTTGACCAGGGTGTTGCTGCCCGCGGTGCCGCGGTGGAGCTGGGTGGAGATGCAGCCGTCACAGGACTTCATGTAGGCGGCGTCGAGCGCCCAGCTCTCCAGGGTCTTGTCCATCTGCCCCTCGGGCACGACAAGGGTGTTGATGAGTACGACGGTGCCCGAGTCCTCCTGCTGGAGCTGGGTCTCGAAGGAGACCTTCGGGTCGACGGCCTCGAATGCGAACGCCATGGTGTGTCCTCTCGTCGTCATGGGCGGTGCGTGACGTGACGTGACGTGGATGGCTGACGTGCGGGTCCGCTCAGCCGTCGAAGATCGGGTGCGCTCCCCGCGGCTCCTCCTCCAGCGCGCCCAGGGAGCCGCGGAAGAAGATGAGCGGTTCCTGGTACTCGCGGGGCACGCCGAGTTCGACGACGCGGCCGACGAAGATGGTGTGGTCGCCGCCGTCGAACTCCTTGTCCAGGCGGCAGGCCAGGAAGGCCAGTGCCTCGCTGAGCACCGGCATGCCCTCGGCCGAGTGGTGGTGGGGCACGTCCTTGACCGCCGAGGTGTCCTTGCCCGCGAAGGCGCGGGCCAGCGGCTCCTGCGGCCCCGACAGGAAATTCACCACGAAGGAGCCGGCCTCGTCGATGACCGCGCGCAGCCGCGACTCCTTGTGCAGGCAGAACAGCACGAGCGGCGGGTCGAGCGAGACGGAGGTGAACGAGTTGACCGTCGTTCCCTCCGAACGCCCTTCCGCGCCGCTGGTGATGACGGTGACGCCGGTGACGAACAGGCCGCACACATTGCGCAGCAGCCTGCCCTCCACCGGCTCCGGCTGGTGCAGCACCTGATCGGAGGGCGCGCTCACGAGCGCCCCTTCTCGCCCGCGGCTGCGGCCCCGGCGCCGGCCCCCGCCTCGGCCTTGCCTGCCGCCTCCGCCTCGCCGACCTCGACGCCCACCGTCGAAGTGGCCATCAGCTCGCTGCTCTTGGGCAGCAGCGGACCGGCGAGCGCGGTCGTGACCAGCGCCATGATCACCATCATGGTGAACATCTGGCTGTCCAGGACGCCGAGTTGGACGGCGGTGTTGAGGATGATCAGCTCGGTCAGCCCTCGGGTGTTCATCAGCAGGCCGAGCGCCCTGGACTCCCGCCAGGACAGGCCGAACAGCCTGGCGGGCACCATCGCGCCGAGCAGCTTGCCCGCGCAGGCGACGACCAGGATCGCGGCCAGCTCCAGGTACTGCCGGGCGTGCAGGCCGTTGATGTCGACGCCGAGGCCGGTGACGATGAAGAACACCGGCAGCAGGATCAGGCTGACGTGGTCGAGCGGCTTGCGCAGGTGCTCGGCGAGCTGGAGCGCGGGCTCGCGCGGCATGATGAAGCCGAAGAGGAAGGCGCCGAAGATGCCGTGGATGCCGATCCAGGTCGTCAGGTAGGACGACAGGAAGGTACCGGCCGCCATGACCACCAACAGGGCCCGCCACTGCTGGCGTTCGCTGAAGAACCTGACCACCGCGGCCAGGGCGGGCCGCACGAGGACGAACATGCCGAGCACGTAGGCCGCGCTCAGGCCGAGCACCTGGAAGAGGTCACCGGCGCCGCTGGAGGTGACCAGCGCGGAGACGTACGCCAGCATGCACCAGGCGAGGATGTCGTCCACGGCGGCGCTGGCCAGGGCGAGGGTGCCGACCCGCGAGTGGGTGAGCCGGTTGTCGGTGAGGATCCGGGCGAGTACGGGGAAGGCCGTCACCGACATGGCCGCGCCCATGAACGTGGAGAAGGTGACGAAGGAGATGTGGTGCCCGGCCACCGTGTTGTGGTGCGGGTAGAGCAGCGCGGCCACCGCGACGCCGAGTCCGAAGGCGCAGGCGACAGAGGAGAGCGAGACCGACGCGGCCAGACCGCGGTGCGGACGCAGCATCCGCTTCTCGAACTCCCAGCCCACCATGAACATGAAGAGCATCAGGCCGACGTTGGAGACCGCGGACAGCAGCGGCCGTACGTCGGCGGGGAACAGCTTGTGCGACAGGTCGCCGGGCAGCAGCCCGAGCAGGCTGGGGCCGAGCGCGATGCCGGCGAGGATCTCGCCGATCACGGCGGGCTGGCGGACCCGCTTGGCGAGAGTGCCGAGCAGCACGCCGACCAGCAGGACGAAGGCGATGCCCGCCAGCATGGTGGCGACCTGGAGGTCGTTGTGGGGCGCGAGGCTGTGCAGCGCGATGCTTGTCATCGCAGTCCTCCGGGGACGGGAGCGGCTGGGAGATGCGGACTCGAGCGGTACGCGTCCGGGCGGTGTCCGGACGCACGACAGCGGGGTGGCACGGAAGTCCGTGGCCACCCCGCTGTCGTGAGAGGGATGTCGCTGTGTCGCCGTCAGGCCCCTAGCGAATGCTCTGGGCGAACCTGAAGGCGCCGTGCGGGTCGTAGCGGTGCTTCACGGCGGACAGCCGCGGGTAGTTCTCGGCGTAGTACGCCTGCCGCCAGTCGGGCAGTTCCGGGTCGATGAAGTTCTGGTAGGTCTCACCGGAGGACTGCCGGTCGATGACGCGGAAGCCGCTGTCGACGAACGCCTGACCCGCCGCCCTGCCCGCGGAGTCGGCGGCGTCGGGGGACCCGATGTCGACGAGGAAGTTCACCGTGAACAGCGCGTCGCGGTGGACGAACGCGGTGTCGGTACGGCGTAAATCCCTCACCGCCCCGCCCAGCGGGAGCACTTCCATGAGGTGCGCCTGGCCGGGTACCCGCAGGGTCTCGAAGAGCGCCGCCGCGTTGTCCCACACGCTGCGCGACGGCAGCCGGTTGAAGAACCGGCTGCGCTGGAGGCCGAACGCCGACCGGGGAAGCGTGCCGCCGGGCGTGGTGTCGGCCCGGTGGCAGGCGGTCACATCGGCCGCGCACCGGAAGAAGCCCATCATCAGCGGCTGGTACGGCACGACGCTCGCGGGGGTCTGGCTGGCCGGTGCCCCGGTCAGCGCCACCAACCGGGCGACCTCGCTGGTGAGTTCGGCCGTGGTGCCGGTGGAGGCGACGAAGACCATGACGTTGACCGGCGCGCCCGGCGAGGCGTCGAAGAGCTGGAGGAAGGCGCCGCCGCTGAGCGTGCGGGGCGCGTTCACGGACCAGCGCGCGTACCCGTCCAGGACGTCGGCGGCCTTGTCGAAGGTCCAGTTCAGATTGACCACGGCGAGCTGCGTGACGTTGACGGTGGTGATGTCGTACGAGGTGACGACGCCGAAGTTGCCGCCGCCACCGCCGCGTATGCCCCAGTAGAGGTCCCGGTTCTGGGTGGGTGAGGCGGTGACGACGTCGCCGTTGGCGAGCACCACCTTCGCCGAGGCGATCCGGTCGGAGCCGACGCCGTAGGAGCGGGTGAGCACGCCCAGGCCGCCGCCCTGGTAGAAGCCGCCGACGGCGACCGTCGGGCAGTAGCCGCCGATGATGGCCTTGCCGTGCGGCGCGAGCGCGTCGATGGCGTCGACGCCCTGGACGCCGGTGCCGACGGTCACCGTGTTCTGGCCGACGGATATGGAGTTGAGCCCGGAGACGTCGATCACCAGGCCGGTGCTCGTGGAGTACCCGCCGCCGCTGTGCCCTCCGCTGCGCACGGCGAAGGGTATGCAGTTGTCCTGCGCGAACTTCAGGGTCAGCGCCACATCGGCGGCGCTGACGCAGTAGGCGACGGCCTGCGGGTTGATCACGTCGAACTGTTGCAGGTCGAGTTGCTTCGCCGTCGTGTAACCGGAGTCGGTCGGCAGGACGAGCCGGCCCTGGAGGTGCGCGCGCAACCGACTCCAGGGTGCCCCGCTGCCGGCGAAACCGGCGGTGGCCCCAAGTCCTGACAGAGCCACCGCGGTCGCGCCCGCACCGAGGACTTTTCTGCGACTGATCATGGTGCTGTTCAACTTTCGGTCAGATGGAAATTGCCGGGCGGGGTCAGACGAACTTCTGCCCACGCAGACCGGACCGCACAATTCCGCTTACCATGTCGCGACCCAGTTCGCGCATCTCGCCCGGAGCCTTGAAGTTGGCCCAGTACATGAACTTAGCCATCATCGCGGTGGTCGGGTACACGAATTTGATTTCTGGGTCCTCCCATCCGAAAACGGGGTTGAGTTCATCCGAAGCACGGAGACTGTCCATGATCAGCTTGGCCGCCGCGTCGCCGTCGATGTCACCGGCCTCGTACTTCTCGCAGGCCTCCGCCATGATTTCGACGGTTTGCTTGAAATCCGGGCTGTTCGGCCACCAAAGACCCGGATTGGGGGTCTTCTCCAAATCGTCCAGCCATTTCACGTCGCCGCTCTCCTCATACCGCGCCCGCGCCCGGATCAACCGCAGCGCGCCGGGCGTGAGATAGGAGCCCCAGACACGGAACACCGCGTTCCACAGCGGGAAGTGGCTGAAGGAGATGTAGGAGCTGTTCACCAGTTCGTCGTTGAAGTGCAGCAGGCCGCGCTCGACGTCCTCGACGTACTGGAATCGCTCGTTGGCGAAGTCGTCGTCGTCCAGGGCGGGCAGCAGCCGGGAGCACAGGGCGTAGACGACCTCGAAGGTGTTGGACAGACCGCGCGAGAACAGCGGGTCGAGGAAGCCCGCCGCGTGCGACATCAGGCACCAGCGGTAGCCGATCGACTTGCTGGAGCTGTACTGGAGCCGGTCGGTGGAGACCCACTCGCGGACCCGCGTCGCGCCCTCGAACTGCCGCTTCACCGCCGGGTACTGGTCGAGGAAGCCCTGGAACTCCTCCTCGGGGGTGCGGTCCTTCGGCTTGGGATACGTCCGCTCGTCCATGGTGAGCCCGATGCTGGTGATCGGGTTCTTGGAGTCCTTGTGGTTGTTGAACGGGATGATCCAGAACCAGCCGCGCTCGATCATGTGGTGCAGCGTGCCGCCGTGCCAGGGCGCGCTGGCCGGCGGGCGCAGGCTCTCCGGGTGGTGGCTGACCTCGTCGAACGGCTTGATGCCGATGTAGTGGGTGAACAGCGACCGAGAGTGGTGCTTGAAGCGCGCGGGCTTCTCGCGCAGGTCGAACTTCTCGGCCAGCAGGGAGCGGAAGCCGCTCGCGTCGATCAGGTAGCGGGCCCGGAAGACCTCGCCGTTCTGCCCCGTGACCGTCACTCCGAAGTCGTCGAAGTCCAGGTCGGCGACCCGCCAGTTCTGCCGCGTCGTGGTGCCGTACTTGGCCGCCACGTTGAAGAAGTACATATCGGTGTCCTGCCGGAACAGGTGACCGGCCTCGGTGAGCGCTTTGGGAATGACGAACATCGTGGCGTCGCGCGGGTCGGGCTCCTGGCCCTTCTCGTGCTTGATGAAACCGAAGCTCTGCTTCTTGCCGTGGGTCGGGCCGATGTTCTTGGTGACGGCCTTGACGTCCAGCAGGTGCTTGATCTCCGGTACGTCGAAGCGCACCGCCAGGATGTGCAGCCACTCGATGAGTTGCGGGGTCATCGACTCGCCGATCGCCATCCGGGGATGGGTCGCGGCATCCACCATGACCACGTTCTTGCCCTGCCGGGCGAGGATCGCCGCGCTCACCGAACCCGCGAGGCCCGACCCGATGATCAGGACGTCGCAGTTCTGCGTCTTGGAGGCGCTGTTCACCGGAACGGATTCCTTGGCTTTGCTGGGCACGGAGCGCCCCTCTCTCTCCGGCGCGGACGGCGCGGAGAATCAACGACGGGTGTGTGGCCGAATTCCCAGGGCACACGCGGGCATCTGAAAAAGGGCGTGCAAAACAATCGCCGGGCCGACCCCGATGGGTCGGCCCGGCGATCGAGAAGAGGTGACCAAGATGTGGGACGCGGCGGCGTCGCGGCGGTGGTCCGCCGGCGTCAAACCGCAATTGGGCATACTTCTACTGCCCAATAAAGCGTGACACGCGGCGACACTCGGTGTCAACCCCGGTAATGGTGTACCGGAAGTGACGCGAGTGCCGCCGGTGTTATTGTCCGGACTCTCCCGACCCCTCCCTAAAGGGCTACTCGGAGAACCGCGGGAGCTTGCCGATGGACGGCTTTACCGAGGGGTGGCCTACCGGTGGGCGGCTCCGGAATCGGCCGCCGAATCCGCCGCGGGAGACCCCGCGCCGTCCGTCTGACCGGGAACGGCCGCACCCGACTCCGGCGTGGCCGACTTCTTCGGCCCGACGATGATCAGGCAGGCGATCACACCGACGAACAGCACGGCCATCGGCACGTACATGGTCGGCTTCATGGCGTCGACGAAGCCGTGCCCGAAGACCGCCGCGGCGGTGTCCTGGATGCGGTGGGCGATGTCGGCGGGCACGTTCGACGGGAACTTCATGGCGCTGCTCGACTGGCCGCCGACCTCGAGGTGCTTGCCCGCGTTGTCGAAGTTCTTCAGGAAACCGGCGCGGTAGTCGGACGGAACGGCGCCCGCGCGCTGCGCCGCCTGGTCCTTGAGGGAGGAGGCGAGCTGATTCTGGAGCACCGCGCCGATGACGGCGCCCGCCATGACCGAACCGACCTGCCGCAGCGCGTTGTTGACGCCGGACGCGGCGCCGGTGAGCTTGGGCGGCACATTGCGCATGACCTCGGTGGCCATCGGCGTGAAGGTGCAGCCCATACCGGCGCCGACGATCACGACCGGCGCGATCAGCCCGGTCCAGCTCTGGCCGACCTCGACGGTCCGCACGATCCAGAAGACACCGCCGATGTACGCGAGCAGACCGCCCATCAGGATGTACTTGCCGCCGAACTTCTCGGCCAGCACACCGGAGGGCCCGGCGGTGAGCATCGAGCCGACCGCCATCGGCACCAGCACGCCACCGGCCTTCAGCGCGCTGAAGCCGAGCACCGACTGGAGGTAGATGGTCAGCGGCAGCAGCAGGCCGACGACGCCGAACGAGACGGCGATACCGACGAAGTTGACCACCGAGAAGTTACGGTCCTTGAACAGCACGAACGGCACCAGCGGCTCGTTGTCCTGCTGACCGCGCTGGTAGACCAGGAAGATCGCCAGCACCACGACACCGGCCGCGATCGTGCCCCAGATCGCGCCGTTCCAACTGTACTTCTGGCCCTCGATCAGACCGAAGGCGAGCAGGAACAGGGCGATGGTGGTCAGGACGACGCCGGGGATGTCGAAGCGGTGCCGCACCGTACGCGCCGCGGACGGCATGAACATGAACGAGGCGATGATCGCCAGCACACCGATCGGCACGTTGACGTAGAAGATCCAGCGCCAGTTGAGCTTGGTGACCAGCAGGCCGCCCAGGCTCGGTCCCGCGACCGACGCCAGGCCCGCGACCGTGCCCCAGATGCCGAGCGCGACACCGCGCTTCTCGTCGGGGAACACGTCCGCGATCATGGACAGGGTCTGCGGCAGCAGCAGTGCCGCGCCGATGCCCTGGATCGCCCGGAAGATGATGAGCTGGGTCGGGGACTGGGAGAGTCCGCAGGCGAGACTCGCCAGGGTGAACAGCGCCACACCCGCGATGAACAGGTTCTTCTTGCCGACGAGGTCACCGAGCCGGCCGGCGGTGATCAGCAGGACGGCGAGCCCGAGGGTGTACGCGTTGACGACCCACAGGATCTGGTCGAGGGACGCGTCGAGGCTGTCCACCATGTCGGGGATCGCGATGTTCACGATCGTCAGGTCGAGCAGGGTCATGAAGAATCCGAAGGACAGGATCGCCAGAATGACCCACGGATTACCACGCCATTTGTTCACGGTTCCTCCTTGCCGCGCGCGTCGGGCCGCACGGCGTTGCACGACCCACAGCCCCTTGCCCCCCAAGAGGTGAGCGGGGGCCGTGGGTGTGACATCGGTAGGACGGTCGAGACGCAACCGTCACCGAGGAGGTCCGCGAGTCCCGGCCGCGGGGGCCGGTCCGCCGGACGGGCCCTAGAGGGCCGCGGGCGCCAGACGCTCCCGCAGGAAGCTCACGACCCGCTCCCGCGCGGCGTACGCCGGGTGTCCGGGGATCTCGCGCATCTCCTCGGTCAGTACGGGGTGGGCTCCCTTGGGGAAGCCGCCCTCGTTGCCCTTCGAGGAGTCCAGTTCGATCACCTCGAAGGCGTCGCCCAGACTGCGCCGCAGGGTGTCGAACCTGGCCCGCGGGGACGCGCTGTCCCCGCTGAAGCGCATGCCCAGCACGCACAGTCCGCTGTTCTTGGTACGGCTCACCACCGTGTCCAGCTCGCCCCGCGAGAGGCCGGGGTCCGCGGACCGCTTGGCGCTGACCGGGAACGGCACCGCGGGCTGGGCGACGACCGGCGCGAGCACCACGTCCTCCACCGCGGCGGCCAGCGCGAACCCGCCGGTGAAGCACATGCCGACGATGCCGACACCGGGCCCGGGGGTTCGCGCGGCCAGATCCCGTACCAGCGCCCTGAGGTAGTCCGCGACCGGCCGCCGCGCGTCGACGGCGAAGGCCCGGAATTCGGCGGACACGCACAGCTTGGCGACGGTGGACAGCGTGTAGGGCGTGGAGTTCTTACGTCCGGGCCGTCCGAACAGCGACGGCATCGCCACGGTGAAGCCCTGGTCGACCAGGTGGTCGGCCAGGCCCAGCACCTCGGGCGTCATGCCCGGAATCTCCGGGACGAGCACCACTCCCGGCCCCGCGCCCTTCTCGTACACGTCGTGGGTGAGCCCGGCTCCCGTGAACGGGGCCGCGCGCCAGCCGGTGAGATCAGAGGTCGGTGCGGTACCGGTCACGAGGGGTTCTCCTTCAGACGGTTCTTCGGCCCGGGCGGGCGGACGGGCGGTCAGCCGCCCCCGGACTCCCGTCCCTGCCGCGCCCGGACGGCGAGGACGACGAAGGTGGTGATGCTCGCGATCAGGTCGATGTGGTCGATGGCGTGCGGCGACCCGTTCGCCCTGCGGATCTTCTTGGTGACGGCGAGGAAGTTGGCGGCCAGCGTACCGACCGTGACCGCCGTCCGCAGCGGGCTCGCTCCTCGCGCGGCGGGCGGCCCGGACCGACCCGCCCGCGGCCCGGCGGCGCTCACCGTACGGCGTCCGTCTCGCCGTCCGACGGCGCCACCGCCGCCAGCATGTCCTTCGGGGTGAACTTCACCACCGGGAGCAGGCGGCTGGCCCGGTTCTGGAACTCGTTGATGAACGGCAGGACTTCGGAGTACTTCGCCCAGATCCGGTCCCGCTCGGGGCCCGACAGGGTCTCGGCGAGGGCGACGATCTGCTCGCGGCCGATGTTGATGGTCACCTCGGGCGTGGCCTTCAAGTTGAGGTACCAGGCCGGGTGCAGGCCCTTGGGGCCGCCGGGGATGTCGAAGTGGCCGGGCACGGCGACCGCGTAGAAGAAGCCGCGCTCGTAGATGTAACCGACCGGCACGACACGCTCCTTGCCGGTCTTGCGGCCCAGCGTGTGCAGCAGCAGCGCGTCGAGGTTGCCCATCTTGCCGCCGATGCGGCCGTTGGACCGCTCGTACAGCCAGATGTGCACATTGAGCGCGCCCTTGCTGAGCGACTTCTGCACCTTCTTCGGCGGCTTGGAGTAGATGTAGACGTTGACGCGCATGAAGGCCCGCGTGATCGGGCCCGCGTCCAGACCCTGGTCGGGACGCGTCGTCCTGAAGGACGACAGCGCCTCGGTGTCCTGGATCACCGAGGTGTCACCCATCGGCTCGGCCATCGAGTCCTCCATGGGCTTCGGGGTGGTCTGCATGTGTGGTGCCCTTTCGCGAGATCCGGTGTTCTCAGGACTTCTGTGTCGGAACGCGTCGCTTCGTCGCAAGGCCGTCTGTTCAGAGGACCTTCTTGCCCTTGACGCCCGCGCGGACCGTGCCGGACAGCAGGGCGGAGCCGAGGTCCCGCATCTGCGGCGGGGCCTTGCGCACGGCCCAGTACATGAACTTCGCCATCGTCGCCGTGGTCGGGGTGATCAGCCGGGTGTCCTCGGGGTCGCGCCAGCCGAAGGCCGGGTTCAGCAGCTCGCAGCGGCGGAGCCGGTCGAAGATGATGTCCGCGGCGCGGTCGCCGTCGATCTGCCCGGCCTCGTACTTCTCGCAGGTCTCCGCGGTGAGGTCGACGATCTCCCGGACGGCGGGCTCCGGCCACCACAGGCCCGGATACGGCGCGTCCTCCAGGGCGTCCAGGTGCGCGGGGTCGCCGGTGAGCGTGAAGTTGATCCGCGCGCGGGCCAGCCGCATCACACCGGGAGTGGCGAAGCCGCCCCAGACCCGGAACACCGCGTTCCACAGCCGGAAGTGGCCGAAGGAGATGTACGCGCTGTTCACCAGCTCGTCGTTGTAGTGCAGCAGGCCGCGCTCCAACCGGTCGACGTAACCGAAGCGTTCGACCGCGAAGTCGTCGTCGTCCAGGGCGGGCAGCAGCCGGGTCATGAGCGAGTGGACGACCTCGAAGGTGTTGGACAGGCCGCGCGAGAACAGCGGATCGAGGAAGCCGGCCGCGTGCGACATCAGGCACCAGCGGTAGCCGATCGACTCCTTCGAGCTGTACTGGAGCCGGTCGGTGGAGACCCACTCGCGCACCCGCGTGGCGCCCTCGAACTGCCGCTTCACCGCCGGGTACTGGTCGAGGAAGCGGGTGAACTCCTGCTCGGGGCTGATGTCACGGGGCCGCGGGTAGACCCGCTCGTCCATGGTGAGGCCCACGCTGGTGACCGGATTGGCCGCGCCCTTGTGGTTGTTGAACGGGATGATCCAGAACCAGCCGCGTTCGATCAGGTGGTGGAGCGTACCGCCGCTCCAGGGCGCGTTCTTGGGCGGTCGCAGACTCTCCGGGTGGTGGCTGACGTCGTCGAACGGCTTGACGCCGATGTAGTGCGTGAACAGCGACCGGGAGTGGTGCTTGAAGCGCGCGGGCTGCTCCCGCAGGCCGAACTTCTCGGCGAGCAGCGACCGGTGGCCGCTGGCGTCGATGAGGTAGCGGGCCCTGAAGACCTCGCCGTTCTGCCCGGTGACGGTGACGCCGTCGTCGTCGAAGTCCAGGTCGGACAGCCGCCAGTGCTGCCGCGTCGTGGCGCCGTACTTGGCCGCGACGTGGAAGTAGTACGCGTCGGTGTCCTGCCGGAACAGGTGGCTGGCCTGGGTGAGCGCCTTGGGGATGACGAACATCGTCGTCTCCCGCGGGTCCGGTTCCTGGCCCTTGTCGTGCTTGACGAAGCCGAAGCTCTGCTTCTTGCCGTGGGTCGGGCCGATGTGCTCGGTGACCGACCGGTGGTCCAGCAGATGCAGGAGTTCGGGCAGGTCGAACCGTACGGCGAGGATGTGCAGCCACTCGATGAGCTGCGGGGTCATCGACTCGCCGATGGCCATCCGCGGATGCGTCTGGGAGTCGACCAGCACGACGCTCTTGCCCTGCCGGGCGAGGATCGCCGCGCTCACCGAACCGGCCAGACCCGCGCCGACGATCAGGACGTCGCAGGTGCGGACGGGCGGCTTCGGAGCGGCCGGTTTCGGAGCGGCCGGTCTCGGTGCGGCTGCCTTTACGGCGCTCGTCTTGGGGGCGGTTGCCTGGGGGGCGGTTGCCTGGGGCGCCGCCGTCTCCGCAACGGCCGTCCGTGGAGCCGCGATCGGCGTGACGGGGACCCGGGGGACGTCCTCGGTGCCGAACCAGCGCCGCAGCGCCGGAGCCGGGTCGGCCGCGCGCGGCGCCGACCAGGCGATGTGTCCGTCGGGCCGCAGCAGTACGGTCTTCTGCCCGTCGAGGAGCGTGCCGGGCACCGGGCGCGCCGACACCACGTCGACCCGGCCCGCCCAGCCCTCGGCGGCCCTGCCCAGCGTGGCCCGGCGCCTGGTGTCGCCCGACAGGTCGAGCAGCACGCCGCGGCCGGGCCGCAGCAGCTCGGTGGTGCCGGTCGGCCCGTCCGCGGTCGTCAGCGCGATGTGGGGCACGCGGCGGCCGGTCAACTCACCGGCCGCGTCGGGGAGAGTGTCGGCGTCGGGATCGCCGTAGCGGATGTCGAGGCCGCTGATCATGCCGGCGAGGTGGCCGCGGACGACCGAGGTGCGGGTGAGGAGTTCGGCGGCGGTGCCGCGGACCGCCCCGGTCTCGGGGCCGCCGAAGAGGATGACGGTCTGCGCCTCGATGTTGGCCAGCACCCGCCGCCCGACCGCGTGCCGCTCGGTGTGGTACGTGTCCAGCAGCCCGTCGGGCGCGCGCCCGGTGACCCGCGCGGCCAGCTTCCAGCCGAGGTTGGCCGCGTCCTGGAGCCCGAGGTTGAGCGCCTGGCCGCCGACCGGCATCTGCCGGTGGGCGGCGTCCCCGGCGAGCAGCACCCGGCCCCGGCGGTACGAGGCCGCCTGGCGGCTGGTGTTGCCGAAGGCGTTCAGCCACGTCGGGGTGCCGTGGGTGATGTCCTCACCGGTGACCCTGGCCCACACGGCGGCGATCTCGGCGTACTCGGGTTCCGCGGTCCTCGGCCGCACCTCGCGGCCGAACTCGTGCACCATGACGCGGGTGACGCCGTCGCGGGTGGCCGCGATGGCCACCCCGTTCGGGAGCCGCTGGAAGCGGCGGTTGGGGATGTCGAGCCCCAGCACGTCGCAGCGCAGCAGCTCCTTGGTGGCGTCGGAGCCGGGGAAGTCGAAGCCCGCCAGCCGCCGTACGGTGCTCTCCTCGCCGTCACAGCCGACCAGATAGCCGGCGGTGAGACGGGTGACACCGTCCGGGGTGGCGACCTCGACCTCCACGCCTTCCGCGCCCACGTCACCTTCGTCGCCGCCGTCGCCCGTGGTCAGGCCGAGCAGTTCGTGCTCGCGCCTGACCTCCGCGCCCAGCCCCGTGGCCCACTCCGCGAGCAGCTCCTCGACCCGGGCCTGCGGGACCTTCCACTGGCCGGGGTAGCGGGTGGTCGGCTCGCTCAGGTCGAGCGGCAGACCGCCGAAGTGGCCCATCGGCTCGTTGGGCGGCGTGCCCAGCGTCTCCAACAGGCCGCGCTGGTCGAGGAGTTCCATGGTGCGGGCGTGCAGGGTCGACGCCCGGGACTCGGTGGTGGGGGCGGCGAGCCGCTCCAGAACCGTCACCCGGGCTCCGCCGAGCCGGAGTTCACCGGCCAGCATCAGGCCGACAGGCCCCGCGCCGACGATGATGACGTCGGTGTCCATCTCAGCGCCGGCCCTCGGCGTAGTCCTTGGCGTGGCCCAGGGTGGCTCGGCTGTTGGTGCTCAGCGCGTTCTGCACGAAGGCGCGCGCCTCGGCGACCCCGGCGTCCGGGCCGAGGATCTTGGTGATGTTCGCGGTGTTGATCACCACGGTGTGCTGGGAGGTGGCGGCGACGCCGTCGCCCTCCTCCTCGAACAGCCAGTAGCCGGTGTGCAGCGTCATCAGCGCGGGCAGGGTGATCTGCTTGTAGACGATCCTGCTGTGCGGGAAGGTCACGCGCACCGACTTGGTGGTGTGCGAGGAGCCGTCCTTGGTGAGGGTGTCCATCTCCAGGATCTGCAGTCCCGGCGTCTCCTCCTCCAGCGAGACCCGCGCCACGTGCGGCAGCCGCTCCTTCCAGAGCTGCGCCTCGTTGATGAAGTCGTAGACGTCCTTGGCCGATCCGTCGATGTGGACGGTGTCGGCGAAGGACAGCAGGAGTTCGTCCGCGGAGCCGACGACCAGTTCGACGTTGGTCTTGAGCGCGGCCAGCTCGGAGCGGCTGTTGCGGTCCACGGCCTCGTCGATCCAGGCGAGATCGTCCGGCTTGTCGTCGATGGCGCGGTAGTCGTGCAGCAGCCGCACCCGCGACTCGGTGTCGGACACGGGCTCGATCACCCAGGTGCCGCCCATCGCCGCGACCGGCGGCGCCGAGACCTCCTGGCGGAATTCGATCCGCAGCGCCCGCGGGTCCAGGACGCGGCGCGACGTCCAGTTCTTGGCCGCGCCGTTGGCGGTGGCCCAGATGCGGATGCGCTCCTCGTTCTCCGAGCGCTCCACATGGTCGACGAAAACGGTCGGCGGGAAGATCCGCGGCCAGTTCTCCACCTCGGCGATCAGCCGGTACACCGCGGCGGCCGGGGCGTTCACCGTGATCTCGTGCTCCACCTCGCGGTGGCCAGTCTGCGTCATTCTCGTTCCCCTCACGCGAGTCGGACGTCGTAGGACGGGGTCGGTGGCGGCGGATCAGAAGTTGCCGAGGCCGCCGCACACGTTGATGGCCTGCGCGGTGATCGACGCCGCGGTGTCGGTGGCCAGGTAGCCGACCAGGCCCGCGACCTCCTCGGGCGTGGAGTAGCGGCCGAGCGGGATCTTCGACTGGAACTTCTGGAGGATCTCGCCCTCGGTGGTCGAGTAGGCCGCCGCGTAGCCCTGCCGGACCCGCGCGGCCATCGGCGTCTCGACGTAGCCGGGGCAGACCGCGTTGACCGTGATCCCGGTCGGCGCCAGCTCGTTGCCCAGGGCCTTGGTGAAGCCGACGACGCCGTGCTTGGAGGCGGAGTACGGGGCGCCGAGCACCACGCCCTGCTTGCCCGCGGTGGAGGCGATGTTGATGATCCGGCCGCGGTCGCGGTACCGCATGCCGCCGGTGTTGAGCACCTCGCGCGTCATCAGGAAGACGCTGTTGAGGTTGGTGTTGACGACGTCGAACCACAGCTCGTCGTCGATGTCGGCGGTGACGCCGCCGCCGCTGCGGCCCGCGTTGTTGACCAGGACGTCGACCGGCCCGTACCGCTCCACGGCGGCGAGCACGAACGCCTTGATGTCGTCGCCCGACTTGACGTCGCAGGCGGTGCCGTCGACGTCCAGGCCCTCGTCCCGTAGTTCCTTGACGGTCACTTCCACGCTCTCGGGCGTCCGCGCGCAGATGAACACCTGGTGTCCCTGTGCGGCCAGCGCCCTGGTGACGGCGAGCCCGATTCCGCTGGTGGCCCCGGTGACGAGAGCGACCCGCTGTCCCTCTGCCGACATGACTGCTCCTCCGACTCGGTACCGCTCGGCTGCGTACATGTGCTGTGTTCACGTGCGCTCTTCAAGTGCTGCGTTCATGTGCGCTGTACGTGTGGTCTGGGCGTGTGGTCTGGGCGTGTGGGCTGGACGGGTGCGCTGTACGTGGGGGCTGGGGGTGTGGGCTGGGGGTGTGGGCTGGGGGTGCCGCCGCCGCGCCTTTGGAGCACGGCGGCGGCACCGGGTGGGGGGAGCGTCAGGCCGCGTGTTCCGCGGCGAGTTGCTCGTTGACGACGGCGAGCAGCGCCCGCGGCGTCTCGACGACGGTGATGGAGGTGTCCTCCAGCTCGATCCCGTGCTCGCGCTCGATCCGGCTGCCGGTCTCCAGCAGCGCCAGCGAGTCGTAGCCGAGGTCCTCGAAGGTCTGGTCGAGGATGTCGCCGTCCAGGTCGATGCCCTCGCTCTCGCCCGCGGCTTCCCGGAGGATGCGCTTGAGGTCTTCGATCGTGAGTTCCGGTCCGGCCATCTCGGTCCCTTCCTGAGGTGTGGCGAGGGCGGTGCGCGGGCCCGTCACCGGGCTGCTCCGCGCACGACCATCGCCGAGTTGAAGCCGCCGTAGCCCCTGGCCAGCACCAGCGCGGCGTTCACCGGCGCGGTCCTGGGCCGGTCGACCACCAGGTCGAGGTCGTACTCGGGGGCGGGGGCGACATGGATGGTGGGCGGGATGACCCCGTCCCTGATCGACAGCAGCGCGGCGGCCGTGTCGAGCGACGCGGCTCCTGAGTAGAGCCGTCCGGTCATCGTCTTGGGCGCGGTGACCGGCACGCCGCGCGGTCCGAAGACCGCGGTGATCGCGTCGGCCTCCGCGCGGTCCAGTTCGGGGACGGCCGCCGCGTCGGCGAAGACGACGTCGATGTCGCCCGCCGTCAGGCCCGCGTCGGCCAGCGCCGCCTCGACGGCCCGCCGCAGACCGGGCTCCCGGCCGCTGCCGGGCCTGGGGTCGAAGGTCGAGGCGTATCCGGCGATCTCCCCGTAGACCTTGGCGCCGCGCTCCCGCGCGGACCCGGCGTCCTCCAGGATCAGCAACGCGCCGCCCTCGCCGGGCACATAGCCGTCGGCGTCCGCGGCGAAGGGCCGGTACGCCTTGTCCGGGTCGTCGCTGTCGGTGAGCCGTCCTGCGGCGACCTGCGCGATCCAGCCCCAGGGGCAGATCGAGCCGTCGACGCCGCCGGAGACGATCAGCCGGGTGCCCTTGCGGATCTGCCGCCTGGCCTGCGCGAGCGCGTCGAGGCCGCCCGCCTGGTCGGAGACGACGACCCCGCTGGGGCCCTGCATGCCGTTGCGGATGGAGATCTGGCCGGTGTTGACCGCGTAGAACCAGGCGAAGGACTGGTACGCGCTGACGTGCTGGCCGCCCTTGGACCACAGCTTCTGGAGTTCGTTCTGGCCGAATTCGAAACCGCCGGAGGAGCTGGCGGTGATGACGCCCATGTCGAACTGTTTCCACTCGTCGAGCTTCACGCCCGCGTCGGCCAGCGCCCAGTCGGCCGCGACCAGGGCGAGCCTGGTCATGTGGTCGGTCTGCGGGATCAGCCGGCTCGGCAGGTAGTCCGTGGCGACGAAGCCCGGTACCTCACCGGCGAGTTTGGCGGGGTAGCCGGTGGCGTCGAACCGCTGGACGGGTCCGATGCCGTTCTTCCCCGCGAGCGTCGCGGCCCAGAACTCCTCGGTGCCCAGGCCGTTGGGCGCGGTGACGCCGATACCGGTGACGACGACGGAACTGGCGGCGCCAGAGGAGGCGGCCGTGCTTTCGGAAGCGGCCGGGCCCGTGGAAGCGGCCGGGCCCGTGGAAGCGGTCGTGTCCGCGGAAGCGGCCGTGCCTTCGGAAGTGGTCATGCCGCCCTCCGCAGCACCATCGCGCTCTGGAAGCCGCCGAAGCCGCTGCCGACGCTGAGCACGGCGTCGGTGGTCCACTCCCTGGCCTTGAGCGGTACGTAGTCCAGGTCGCACTGCGGGTCCGGCTCGTGCAGATTGGCCGTCGGCGGGACCAGGTTGTTCTCGATGGCCAGCGCGGACGCGGCGATCTCGATCGAGCCGATGGCGCCGAGCGAGTGCCCGACCATCGACTTGATGGAGCTCATCGGCGTCCGGTACGCGTGGTCGCCCAGCGTGCGCTTGACGGCGGCGGTCTCGTGGCGGTCGTTCTGCTTGGTGCCCGAGCCGTGCGCGTTGACGTAGTCGATCTCGTCGGGGTTCATCCGCGCCTCGTCCAGGGCCGTCCTGATGGCCTCGGCCATCTCCAGGCCCTCGGGCCGCAGACCCGTCATGTGGAAGGCGTTGGAGCGGGTGGCGTACCCGGCGATCTCGCAGTAGATGTGCGCGCCGCGCGCCTTGGCCGCCTCGTACTCCTCCAGCACGAACATCGCGGAACCCTCGCCGAGGACGAAGCCGTTGCGGGAGTTGTCGAACGGCCGCGAGGCGTGCTCGGGATCGTCGTTGCGCGAGGTGGTGGCCTTGATGGCGTCGAAGCAGGCCACGGTGATCGGGGAGATCGGGGCGTCGGTGGCGCCCGCGATCATCACGTCGACGCTGCCCTCGCGGATCAGCTCGGTCGCGTAGCCCACCGAGTCCAGGCCGGAGGTGCAGCCGGTGGAGACCACCGTCGCCGGGCCCTCGGCCCCGGTGGACCAGGCCACTTCGCTGGCGAAGGAGCTGGGCACGAAGAAGTCGTACAGATGCGGTACCGCGTACCGGTGGTCGTTGAGGTCGAGACGCCCGCCGTCACTGGTGACGCGGTACTCCTGGTCCAGGCCCATCGTCGCGCCGACGGCGCTGCCGACGGTCACCCCGGTCCGGTACGGGTCCAGGTCGGACATCTCCAGTCCGCTGCCCGCGAGCGCCTCCGCGGCCGTGACCACCGCGAACTGCGCGGCGCGGTCCATGCGGCGGATCTCCTGCGGGCTCAGTCCCAGTGCCTCCGGGTCGAAATCGACCTCGGCCGCGACGCGGGAACGGAACGGGGCGGGATCGAAAAACGTGATGCCTCTGGTCGCGGTTCGGCCGTCGCTCAGCAGACTCCAGAAGTCCTTCACGCCGACACCCCCCGGCGCCACGACCCCAATGCCGGTTATCACCACTCGCCGTCCCATGTGGACGCCGCTCCCTTCGGAATTTCGTGAATTCTTGAGGACAGGCTTGAGATCAGGTCCGTCACTCGGACTTGGCCCAGTGATAGAAACGCGTGGCCATCGCGTCCTTCGGCGACCGCCAGGTCGCCGGGTTGTAGGCCTCGATGTGCGGCTTCAGGTCGGCGCTGACCTGCACAAAGAGCGGGTGGTCCTTGGTCTGTTCGATGGTCGTGTTACCGGCCTCCGTGTCGAAGTCCTGGAGGTGGAAGTAGAGGCCGTTGTAGGAGAAGAGCTCCCGTCGACGGGTGCCCATCAGGTCGGGCATCCCGGTCTGGTCGAATTCCCCGAAGATCCGGGCCACGTCCTCCGCGGACTGCGGCAGCATGCGCGCGACTATCAACGTGCTGTGCATCGTTCGCTCCTGGTGATGGGAGTGATGGAGGGGTCGTCCGCTGGTCGTCGAAACAGGCCGTCCTAGCGGGATCGTTCGGCAGATCGCTCGGCGCGGCGGCTGAAGCACGCGTGTGCGTCGGCCTCCGAGTAGTAGGTGCGGCCCGAGCCGTGCCTGCGGCGCCAGCTCTGCTCGCTGGCCAGCCGGTAGACCGTGCCGACCGGGGTGCTCCACAGCCGCGAGATGTCGGCGGCGGTGAGCCAGCGCTCGGCGACGGCGGGGGTGCCGGCGGCGGGACCGGCGGAAGTGCCGGCGGAGGTGTCGGCCGCTGTGCCCTGGGCCGTGTCCTCGGCGGGCATCAGGCGGCGCAGATGGGTGAGTTGGTGCCCGGCCCAGGTGTGCCCGGCCTGGGCGTCGCACTGCACGGCCGGGTGCGCGGCCGTCGCCCCGACGCGTACGACGGCGGACAGCCGCCCCTCGCAGCCGGGTTCGACGCAGTCGCCGAGCGCGATCCGGCGGACCTGCTCGGGGTGGGCGACGCGGCGGGCCCTGCTGACCAGCCGGGCCACCTCGCGGGTGGCCTCGGCGACGGCCGGGTGCCCGGCCAGCCAGTCGGCGTGCCGCAGCAGGAACACCGACAGGGTGCCGACGGACCGCTCGGGCGGTACGAGGCCGCGCTGCTGGGCGATCAGGCCGCTCCAGGAGCCGAGCACCCCGAGGATCGCGGCGCGTGTCTCGGCCGCCGCCGGGTTGAACGGCATGCCGGGCAGCGGGCCGCCGCTGGTGCGTTCGCGCAGCCCCTTGGCCGCGGCGCCGCCCAGCACCCGCTCGCAGTCCCGGTACAGCTCGGGGAGCATGCCGATGCCGGTGGTCAGCCGACGGTGGCAGGCGGCGCACAGCCGGTTCCCGCCGACCGGACGGCCGGGGTGCCGGCCCCCGTCGCGGGGCTCGGCCTGCCGCGTACCGCATTCGTGTCCTTCGCACCGCACGGCCGCGCGGCTCATGCGGAGGACCCGGACCGTTCGAGCCCCAGACCGAGCCGGAATCCGACACCGCGGACGGTGACGATCCACTCCTTGGCGCCCAGCTTCGTCCGGAGGCTGCTGACATGGGTGTCGACGGTCCGCCGGGACCACGAGTCACCCCACACCTGCTGCATGAGCCGCTTCCGGGTGATGACGATGTCCGGGTGCGAGGCCAGCAGGTAGAGCACGTCGAATTCCTTACGGGTCACATCTATATGCCGTCCGCCGAGCCGCACTTCGCGCGATCCGGCGTCGATCCGCAGCGGTCCGCAGGAGATGACCCGCGCGGAGGCGGGTTCCGGGCGGGCGCGGCGCATGACCGCGTCCATCCGGGCCATCAACTCGCGGAAGCCGTACGGCTTGACGAGGTAGTCGTCGGCGCCTGCCTGGAGGCCGAGCACCCGGTCGAGTTCGGTGCCGCGCGCGGTGACGGCGATGACCGCCACGTCGCAGACCGACCGGATGCTCCGGCAGACCTCGAGTCCGTCCAGGTCGGGCAGGTCGAGGTCGAGCAGGACCAGGTCCGCGTCCTCGTACGTCTGGAGTGCCGCGCCGCCCGTGCCGACCGACGCGACCTCGTGTCCGTGCCGCCGTAACCCCCTGACCAGGGATTCGGCGTCGTCTGCATGAGGTTCCACCACAAGTACCCGCCAGCTCACGGACGGCCCCGGCACTCCCCGTACCGGCGATGCGGTACGTATCTCGGTGCGATTGACGTTTGCGGACGCACGTGGGGCTGGTATATGAGGCTTCAGAAGGTCTATCCGGCTCATGGGTCCGCCCTTTGTGACGCTCAGGTCCGACTGCGACCTGGGCCTGATCGGTTCCTTGGACTGCTTGCGAGTCTCCGGTCAACCTCCGGCCGCGAATGCGAGCGCATCGAGAGTCGAGGCACACTGCCGTGAATCGAATGTCGCGAACACCCGTGCTGCCGGGGCGATCCGGCGGCACAGGCCGCCGAGTACCTTTCCGGGTCCGATCTCGATGAAGCGGTCCACGCCCGCCTCCGACATTCCGGCCACGGTTTCGGTCCAGCGGACCCGGCCGGTGAGCTGGCGTTTGAGCGCGGTACGCGCCTCGGCGGCGGTGGTGACCGGCGCCGCGGTGACGGACGAGATCGTCTCGACCACCGGATCGCGGAATTCCACCGCGTCCAGGGCCGCCGCGAATTCGTCCTCGATCTCGCTCATGAGACTGCAATGGAAAGGCGCGCCGACTTCGAGGGGGACCGCCCGGCGCGCGCCGGCGTCCTTGGCGGCGGCCATCACCCATTGGACGGCTTCGGCCTGGCCCGAGACGACCGCCTGCGCCGGTTCGTTGTCGTTGGCGATCTCGACGATCTGGCCGGTGCCGGTGGCGGCCTGTGCGCAGATGGCCTCGACGTCCTCGAGCGGCAGGCCGAGTACGGCCGCCATGGCGCCGGGCACGCGTGCGTTGACCGCGGCCATCAACTGGCCGCGCAGCCGTACGAGTCGGAGGGCGTCGGTCCATTCGAGGACGCCCGCGGCGACCAGCGCGGTGTATTCGCCGAGGCTGTGGCCCGCGACGATGTCGGGGGCGAGACCGCGCGGACGCAGGCTCTGCCAGGTGCACAGGCTGGTCAGGAAGATCGCGGGCTGGGTGATCGAGGTGTCCCGGAGGACCTCGGCGGGTCCCTCCCAGCACAGCCGGGACAGTGGAAGGCCGAGAATCTCGTCCGCGGTGCGGTAGTAGGGGCCGACCAGATCCGGATGCTCTCCGGCGAGGTCGAGCCCCATTCCCACCTTCTGCGAACCCTGGCCGGGGAAGACAAAACCGATCCTGTCCATGCGCCGCAGGCTCCTTTCGGCCTTTCGCGGTGCCGGTGGCGGGCGGTCGGTGACGGCGTGGCCGCCCATGACGAAGCCCCGCGGCTGCACAGCGCACGCGGGGCTCGGTGATCTGAGTGTGATTGCGGCGTCCGGGGTCTCACTGCTGCCCGGATCCGGGCATACCTCGGCCGCCGGAAGTATCGTGACAGTCTCTTGCCGCCGATGTCAACTTCACTTGGTCAGCGGGCTGTTTGCGCAGTTCATCGACGGGTCGGGAGTATGCGGTCGGGAAAGATGGTTGCAGTGCCCCTCGAATTTGCGTGACACCGATGAAGTCCGATGATCCTCATAGCATCGCCTCAACATCGAGCATTTCGGAACACTCCGGACCCGAATGACCATGGAGCCTGACGCGCTGTCAGATGGTGATTGTTCGCGGGTTCACGACGGCGTCACGCTAGCGTGTAGTCACATTTTACGAGGCGGCATTCTCGTCAATGAGCCGCCGGTCAGGGCCGCGTGGAGCGTGATCGTCGCAGGTAGATCAGGTGTGGACGGCTCCTGCGTTTGCCTGTATCGTCGCCTGCCAAACGCGAACATCCGTATGCTGTAAGCCGTACATGACTCGGGAGCGGGGGTTCCGGATCGTTATGAACACGGATTTAACGCGACAGGCCCAACTGGACTCATCACGGCCACCACGGCGTTTCCGATCGCCGGTAACCTCGGTCTCGTGCCGGGGTGCTTCAGGCACGGTGGATGAGCCGGTCACCTCATGGCGCCACGGGAGCGTTTCTCCAGGTCACCCTCGGGCGACCGGCGGGGATCCAGCTTTACGAACGGTCCCGGGCACGGCCCAGGGCACCGTCATCCGTCTCCGCCCGAGCCACTGCTCGGACGCGGAGGCCGGCCAGGTCCGCGCACGCTCCGGCGACTCGACGGTCGATTCGGCCGTTGATTCGACGGCGCGGCGGGCCCCGTCCCGCGTGGCACGGACGATGACGTCCCGCTTAGGCGACGCCACGGCACACGCGCGCCCCACATCATCCCGTACCGGTGCGATCCACTCACGACGCACACCTCCATGATCCGGCGTGCCCCATGGGCCCCACTGGTCTGTGGAGCCCGCGAGCACCGCTGCTCGCGGTATATCCGGTCGGCCCGGCCCTCGCCGACCGTTCTGCACTGCGTTCAGCACTGCGTTGAGATGGTCCAGGCGTTCCACTGAGTAGTTCCCTCGCGCCTGGAGTACGTCGACAGGTTCCGGATCCAGCGGTCGCCGCTGACGGTGCGCCATTCCGTCGGAGGCAGCCGATGCACGGCCATGTTCCGACGGGACGTCGCTCACCTGCACCGACGACGACTTTCGGCATGTCCTGAACAGGGCGCACTCCCCTCGGTCATCCAGTCGATCGACGAGTTCGCACTGCGACAGCCACCTTCCGACATCATGACCAACGGGTGACCAAATGAATTCATCTCCATGTGTGGGCCAAAAATGCGGCAACGTGCCGCACGGGTCGCGACCGCGCCGCACAGCGGCCCCGGGGCTGCGTCTGTGCACCTCGTGCTACCACGATCTCAAGGCGAATCTGATGGAGCTGCCGGAGATCTACGACGACTGCGAGTCGGTGCTCCATCCGCGCCGCAACCCGACTCTCCAACGGGTCAGCGGCAGCAGGCAGTCGACCGGAATACGGCTGGACGAGGCGGCGATCACCGCCCGGTCCGGCATCGTCGGGTTCCTGGCCTCGTGGGCGGCGATGGTCGCCGAGGAGCGCGCCGTCCGCAAGCCGGTCCGCAGGCAGCCGGAGGAGATGGCCGACTTCCTCGTCGTCCACCTCAACTGGCTGCTCGCGCACCCGACCGCCGCGGACTTCGCGGAGGAGATCTCCGAGATAACGCACCGCGCGCGCCGGTCCGCCTACACGCAGCCCGCGTTGCGCATGGATCTCGGCCAATGCATCCATTCCGGTTGCAGCGCGGCGATGACCACGGCGCCGTCGTCGCCCGACGGCCGGCGCACCCGAGAAGTGAGCTGTACCGCAGGACACAGTTGGCAGCCCCACCAATGGCTTCTGCTATCCCGGCAGATTCAGCAGACGCGGCAGTTCGCGCGCGGCACTGCGGGAGCGGCAGCACAATCCCAGCGCCCGGAGGACGCCGCATGAATCCGCCACCGCGCAATAGAAGTCGGCTTGTTCCGACTCAACTCGCCGCACTCGCCGCCGGAGTCTCCGAGGCGACGATCAGGAAATGGGCCAGCCGCGGCAAGATCACCCGCTACGGCAGTCCCGGACGCGCGCAATACGATCTCGACGAGCTACTCGAACGTGTGGCCGCGAAAACGGAAGCGGCGGCTCTGAAGGAATCCACGTGAGCGCTTCGGGCCTCGCGTAAAGCAATTGACAGAGGACGAAGAGCCCTGCCTGTCGTGCGGAGCTTTCTCTCGGGCAGGGTTTCCTCCTCGTTCTTCTCGTTCTCACCGTTCGGCCTTCGCCGGGTCCGGCCGCCGTTCACGCCCTCGTACCAGAGAGCCGGACCGCGCGACGGGATGTGACATCCGGTGCGGGAAGTGTGACGCGCGCCTCATTCGGCCGCCGGACAGGGGGCGCGCCGCCCGCGTGCGCCCTTAGCGCAGTCCGGGACCTTCCGCCAGCCCTCTCCTCTGTGTACATTTATGCTCGATAGCTGCTCGTTTCGAGCAGGATCGCGCATTCGCACCGCGCGTCGCATCTCGCACGCCGTATCTCGCACACCGCACGAGGAGCCCCGATGTCCGCGTCCCTCACCACCACCGAGACCGCCTCCCAGCCCGAGTGCTGGCAGCGGGCGGCCGATCTCGCTCCCGCCGAGGCCGGAAAGCTGCCGCGCGACGGCGAGCGGGTGGCGGTGATCGGCTGCGGCACCTCCTGGTTCATGGCCCAGTCCTACGCGGCGCTGCGCGAACAGGGCGGCCACGGCGAGACCGACGCCTTCGCGGCCTCGGAGTTCCCGTTCGGCCGCGGCTACGACCGTGTGCTGACGATCACCCGTTCCGGCACCACCACCGAGGTGCTGCGGGCGAGCGAGCGACTGCGTACGGCGGGCGTCGCGGTCACGGCGATCACCGCCGACCCGCACACCCCGGTGATGGAGGCCGCCGACGAGGTCGTGGTGCTGGACTTCGCCGACGAACAGTCGGTGGTGCAGACCCGGTTCGCCACCACCGCGCTCGCGCTGCTGCGCGCCCACCTCGGCCACGACCTGACCGCGGCCGTCGCCGACGCGCGGCTGGCGCTCACCCAGGAACTGCCCACCACCGTCACGGCCGCCGAGCAGTTCACCTTCCTCGGCACCGGCTGGACCTACGGCCTGGCGCAGGAGGCCGCGCTGAAGATGCGCGAGGCCGCGGGCGCCTGGACCGAGAGCTACCCGGCGATGGAGTACCGGCACGGCCCGATCAGCATCACCGGCCCCGGCCGCGTGGTGTGGGCCTTCGGCGCCCTGCCCGAGGGCCTGGCGGACAACGTCGCGGGCGTGGGCGGCCTTCTCGAGGCCGGTTCCGCCGCGCCCGCCGACGGCGGTACGAGCGCGGTCGGCGGTACGGGCGCGCCCGTGCTCGACCCGCTGGCCGACCTGGTGCGGGTCCAGCGGCTCGCGGTGGCCATCGCGGAGAACAAGGGGTACGACCCGGACCGGCCGCGCAACCTGACGCGTTCCGTCGTCCTGGCCTGACGACAGCCCCCGCGCGGCGCTCCGCTGTTCGGCGGACCGCCGCCCGTACCCCCGCCCGCACCCGTGAAACCGGCACCGCCGTACGTACCCCGAGGAATCCCATGCCTGCCGTCTCCACCGCAGAACTCGTCACCGCAGCCCGGGCCGCGGGCCACGGGGTCGCCGCGTTCAATGTGATCACGCTGGAGCACGCGGAGGCGATCACCTCCGCCGCGCAGGCCGCCGAGCTGCCGGTGATCCTCCAGATCAGCGAGAACGCGGTGGCCTTCCACGGCGGCCGGGTCGAGCCGGTGCTGGCGGGGGCGGCGGCGGTCGCGCGGGGCGCGGCGGTGCCGGTCGCCCTGCACCTGGACCATGTGGAGAGCGAGGAGTTGCTGCGGGCGGGCGTGGCGGCCGGCGCGTCCTCGGTGATGTTCGACGCGTCGAAGCTGCCGTACGAGGAGAATCTGCGGGCCACCGCGCGGATGGTGGAGTGGGCGCACGGCCAGGGCGCCTGGGTCGAGGCCGAGTTGGGCGAGGTCGGGGGCAAGGACGGGGCGCACGCGCCCGGCGTGCGGACCGACCCCGCCGAGGCCGCCGCCTTCACCGCCGCGACCGGGGTGGACGCGCTCGCCGTCGCGGTCGGCAGCTCGCACGCGATGACCGACCGCTCCGCGCGCCTCGACCACGAACTGATAGCCGCGCTGCGCACGGCCGTACCCGTACCGCTGGTGCTGCACGGCTCGTCCGGTGTGCCGGACGACGAGCTGCGGCGGGCCGTCGCCGCCGGGATGGTGAAGGTCAACATCGGTACGGCGCTGAACATCGCCTTCACCGGGGCGGTACGGGAGCACCTGGCGGCGGACCCGGCCGTCGTCGACCCGCGGCGCTATCTGCGGCCGGCCCGCGACGCGATGTCCGCCGTGGCGGAACACCTGCTGCGCGTCGTCGCGGGCCGTCCGGAGTGATCCGTAACGCCTGGTCCCCAACGGCTACTTGGGCATCAGCACCGTGTCGATGATCTGCACGGTGGCGTTGGCGGTGGTGACGTTGCCGCAGACCACGTTCGCGGTGTCGTTGACCTTGTACGCCTCGCCGGAGCCCGAGGTCGTCAGGGTGCCCTTCTCCAGCGTGGTGTAGGTGCCCTTGGACAGGCCCTCGGGCGCCTTCACCGGCTCGCCGACCACGTGGTAGGTGAGGATCTTGGTGAGCATCGCCTTGTCGGCGAGGACCTTGTCGAGGTCGGCCTTCGGGATCTTCGCGAAGGCGTCGTTGGTCGGCGCGAAGACGGTGATGTTCTGGGCGTTGTTCAGGGTGTCGACGAGACCGGCCTTCTGGACGGCGGCGACCAGCGTCGACAGCGCCGGGTTGTGCGAGGCGGCGGTCGCCACCGGGTCCTTGGACATGCCGTCGAAGCTGCCCGCGCCGTTCTTGGGCACGGTGGCGCAGCCGGGGCCGAAGGGCGCGTCCTTCGTCGAGGCGTCACTCGGCGCGTCGCTGGTGGGCGCCATCGCCGGATCGCTCGCCGAGGTGGACGGGCTCGCCGCCGCCGAGTCGTCCTTCTTGTTGTCGTCGCTCGAACAGGCGCTGAGGGCCAGCGGCAGGACGGCGGCGGCCGTCACGGCGACGGCGATGCGGCGGGCGCGGAGGTTGAACATGGTTTTTCTCCTCTATATGTGCGGTTTATGCGACATGTACGTGCGGAAAAGTCGTCTGTGGCGGGGAGTTGGGGCGGCGGATGGTCAGGGGGGCGGATAGCCCGGGGGGCGGCGGGCCGCTCGAAGGCGAACAGGTCGTCGGATGGTCGGCGCGCCGACGGGTCAGTCGACGCTGACCACCACCGAGTGCCAGCCGGTCGCGCCGTTCGGGACGGTGCCGACGCGGTGGTCGGTCTGCGTGTAGCCGTCACGGTCCGTCGCGCGGACCTCCAGCGTGTGACTGCCGGGCGTGGCGTCCCACTCCCACAGCCACTGCCGCCAGGTGTCGGTGCTGTCCTCGTCCGCGAGCCGGGCGGTTTGCCACCGGCCGCCGTCGACCCGTACCTGCACCCGGTCGATGCCCCGGTGCTGCGCCCACGCCACCCCGGCCACCGGCACCCGGCCCGCCTTGGGACTGGCGAACGGCTTCGGGGTGTCGATCCGCGACTCGGTCTTGATCGGCGCCTCGCGCGACCAGCTGCGTTTGACCCAGTAGGCGTCGTAGGAGTCGAAGGTGGTCAGTTCGAGTTCGCGCAGCCACTTGCAGGCCGACACATAGCCATACAGGCCGGGCACCAGCATGCGGACGGGGAAGCCGTGCGCGAAGGGCAGCGGCTCGCCGTTCATGCCGAGCGCGAGCATCGCGTCACGGCCGTCGAGCACGGTCTCCAGCGGCGAGCCGATGGCCATGCCGTCCACCGAGTGCGCCACCAACTGGTCCGCCGTGCCACCGCGCGACGGGGGCCGTACCCCCGCCTCGCGCAGCAGATCGGCCAGCCGGACGCCGATCCAGCGGGCGTTGCCGACGTACGGTCCGCCGACCTGGTTGGACACGCAGGTCAGCGTGATGTCCCGCTCGATCAGGTCACGGCGCAGCAGGTCGTCGTAGGAGAGCGTCAACTCCTTGCCCACGCCCATGCCGTGGATGCGCAGCCGCCAGGTGGTGGCGTCGATCTTCGGCACGACCAGCGCGGTGTCGACGCGGTAGAACTTCGCGTTCGGCGTGGTGAACGCGCTCAGGCCGGGGATTCCCAGGTCCGCCCCGCGCGGGACGGCCGCGGCGCGGGAGGCGGGGGCGGGCAGCGCGATGGCCTTCCGTGAGGCCACCGCGACGGCGCCGCGACGGTTGTTGAGGGTACGGCCCAGGGCTCCCGCACCCGCGGACGCGGCAGCCGTGGCGGCAGCGGCCAGCACGAAGCCACGGCGGTCGAACGCGGGGCGGGAGGTGGGCCCGGCCTCCGGGGCGGGCGTTTCCGTCCGCGGCAGAGGGGTTTCGGCGGTGTCCTCGTCGTCCTCCACGGTGCGCTCCACGGCGGACGGAGCGGTCGGTGTCTCCGGCGCGGCGGCCTGTTCCGGCACGCGCGCGGCCGGTGCGGCGCGGAGCGTGAGCCGCTGCGTCAGCAGCCACAGCGCCGCCGCTCCGAGCAGCGCGCCGACGATCGACGGCAGCGCGTCCAGCCGGTGGTGGTCGGGACGGCTCCAGGCGGCGACCGCCCCGATGACGCCGAAGGCCAGCACGCCCGCGCAGCCCGTGCGCCGGAAGCGCAGCGCGAACACGCCGAGCACGAAGGCGAAGAGGGCCAGGATCGCGACGATGCCCAGTTGCAGCACCAGCTTGTCGTTGGTGCCGAAGTTCCGTACCGCGTAGTCCTTCAGGGACACCGGTGTGCGGTCGATGACCGCGCCGCCGACCGCCGTCACCGGACTGGCCTCGGGACGGGCGGCCACGGCGACGAGTTCGGCGAAACCGAGCGACGCGGCAGCGGCCAACAGGCCGCTCAGCGCGCCGAGTACGACCCTCAGCAGCCGGCCGGCGGCGCTCGGGCCATGTGGCTGATGAGGCTCCAGCGCACTGCCGGGGCTGATGGTCTCCTGGTCGGTCACATCCCGCATTCGTGGCCACTCGCCCGGCGGATTGGTGCGGGATTCCGCGTCCACCGGACCGACGGGTTCCGCCGCAGGTGGGGACCGTGAAGATCACCGCCGGAACGTTCCGCTCCCGCACCAATCCGCGGCGGCGGCGGCCACGAATGATCAGTGAGGGCGCACCGGTGCCGGTCGCCGTTCCGGCCGCGCCGGACACCGACCGGGCACGGGGCGCCACCGGGCACCACGGGTGTCACCGGACATCGAGCACTGACCGAGGGGATCGCATGACGGCCGAACGACGTCGGATCGCGGTGATAGGCAGCGGAGTGGCGGGCCTTACCGCCGCCCATGTGCTGCACCGCGCGAGTGACGTGTCCCTGTACGAGGCGGACGACCGGCTCGGCGGGCACGCGGACACCCACGACGTGGCCGACCCCGACGGCCGGTCCCTGAGCGTCGACACCGGCTTCATCGTGCACAACGCCCGCACCTATCCGCATCTGCTGCGGCTGCTGCGCGAGCTGGACGTCGCCACGCAGGAGTCCGAGATGAGCATGTCGGTGCGGTGCGAGGGCTGCGGCCTGGAGTACGCCGGGGCCCGCGGGCCGCGCGGGCTCTTCGCGCAGCCGCGCAACGCGCTGCGGGGCCGCTATCTGCGGATGCTGACCGAGGTCACGGCCTTCCACCGCGGGGCGCGCCGGCTGCTCGCGGAGAGCGGCGAAGCGGGTCCGGGTTCTTCCGCGGATACGGGTGCGGGCTCGGGTTCTTCTGCGGGCTCGGGCTTTCCCGCGGATACGGGCTCGGATACGGACACGGGTGCGCACGCTGCCGCCACCGACCGCACGCTGCGGGAATTCCTCGCCGACGGCCGCTACTCCCCCTACTTCGTCCAGCACTTCATGACCCCGCTGGTCTCGGCCGTCTGGTCCTGCTCCCCCGCGACCGCGCTGGACTTCCCGGCCCGCTACCTCTTCCGCTTCCTCGACCACCACGGCCTGCTCAGCGTCGGCGACTCCCCCACCTGGCGCACGATCACCGGCGGCTCCCGTACGTACGTCGAGCGGGTGGGCAAGGAGGTGTCCGCCGTGCACACCTCCAGCCGGGTGACCGCGCTGCGCCGCGTCCCCGGCGGGGCCGAGGTCACCGTCGAGGACGGCACCACCGAGCGCTACGACGCGGTGGTCGTCGCCGTCCACCCGCACCAGGCGCTGAGCCTGCTCGCCGAGCCCACCGCGGCCGAGCGCGAGGTGCTGGGCGCGATCCCGTACACCGTCAATCCCGCGCTGCTGCACACCGACACCGGCGTGCTGCCGCGCGCGTCCGGCGCCCGCGCGTCGTGGAACTACCTGATGCCGTCCTGCGCCTCGGACGCCGACGCCGTCCTGGTCAGCTACGACATGAACCGGCTCCAGCGGCTAAACGGCGCCGACACGTATGTGGTGACGCTCAACGGCGCCGACCGGGTCGACCCCTCCGCCGTACGGGACCGGATGGCGTACGAACACCCGCAGTACACGCCGGAGTCGGTGGCCGCGCGGCGACGGCTGCCCGAACTGAACGGGCCGGTGGTCGCCTACGCGGGCGCCTACCACGGCTGGGGTTTCCACGAGGACGGCTGCGCCTCCGGAGTGGCGGCGGCGCGCGCGCTGGGGGTGGAGTGGTCATGACGGCTCCGGTGGTGGCGGAGGCGGTGGCGCCTTCGCTGTACGACTGTCGGATTGCCCATGCCCGTAACCGCCCCGTGCGGCACTCCTTCCGTATGCGCACCTATATGTGGCTGGTCGACGTGGACCACATGCCCCGACTGCCGCTGCCGCTGCGCCCGCTGGCCGGTTTCCGGGCGCGGGACCACTTCGGCGGTACGGCGCCCACGGTCAGGGCGGGGCTCGACCGGTTCCTCGCCGCGCAGGGGGCGGCCCCCGCGGACGGCCGCGTGCTGATGCTCACGCACGCCCGTGTCCTCGGCCATGTCTTCAACCCGCTGACCCTGTACTGGTGCCACGCGCGTGACGGCACGCCCCGCCATGTGGTCGCGGAGGTCCACAACACCTATGGCGAGCGACACTGCTATCTGCTGGCGCCGGACGCCGAGGGCCGTGCCTCGACCGCCAAGGAGCTGTACGTCTCCCCGTTCTTCCCGGTGGAGGGCGACTACCGCATGCGAGTGCCGGAGCCGGGAAACCGCCTTTCCGTGACGGTCCATCTGGAACTGGACGGAAAACGCCCCTTCACCGCGACCGTGAGCGGCGACCGCCGCCCGGCCACCACGGCCGGACTGCTCCGGGCCGCTGTACGCCATCCGTGGTCGACGCTCCTCGTCTCCGCGGGGATCAGATTCCACGGTGTTCTGCTGTATCTGCGCGGCCTGCCCGTACGGCCGCGGCCAAGCCATCACGTTCAGGAGGGAATGCGGTGACCGTGTCATCCACTCCGGCCGCCCCGGTGACTGCCGGGGCCGCCGTCTCGCCCGTGTCGACGTCCAGGGTGCGCGCGGCGGTCGACGCCGAGCGCTGGCCGGACGTCGCGGCGGCGCCCCGCTGTTCGGCCGCGCGCGCGGCCGTCGCGGCCTTCCTCGTGCGCAGGGCGCTGGAGCGGCTGCCGCTGCGGGTGCGGCTGGCGGGCGCGGACGGCGACGACGCGGGCGAGGGCGCCCGCACGCTGGGGCTCGGCGGCCCGCTGATGCGGGTGCACGACCCGCGGTCCTTCTTCCGCCGGATCGGCGCCGAGGGCCTGATCGGCTTCGGCGAGTCGTACATGGCCGGGGAGTGGGACGCGGACGACCTGACCGGTGTGCTCACGGTCTTCGCCGACAACGTCGCCACCCTCGTACCGCCGTCCCTGCAACGGCTGCGCGGCGCGTGGGCCAGGCGGCGGCCGGAGGCGCAGCGCAACACCCGCGAGGGCGCGCGCGACAACATCCACCGACACTACGACCTGTCCAACGACCTCTTCTCGCTCTTCCTCGACGAGACGATGACGTACTCCTCCGCGGTCTTCCGCGGCTTCCCTGCCGACGAGCACCTGCTGCCCGCCGCCCAGCACCGCAAGATCGACCTGCTGCTGGACGCGGCCGGGGTCGGTCCCGGCACCCGGCTGCTGGAGATCGGCACCGGCTGGGGCGAACTGGCGGTGCGCGCGGCATCGCGCGGCGCCCGTGTGGTGAGCGTGACGCTCTCGCGCGAGCAGCGTGAACTGGCGCTGGAACGGGTCCGCGCCGCCGGGCTCCAGGACCGTGTCGAGGTGCTGCTGCGCGACTACCGCGAGGTCGAGGGCGAGTACGACGCGGTGGTCAGCGTCGAGATGATCGAGGCGGTCGGCCACGAGTTCTGGCCGGAGTATTTCCGCACCCTGGAGCGGCGGCTCGCGCCCGGCGGCCGGATCGCGCTCCAGGCGATCACCATGCCGCACGACCGGATGCTGGTGAGTCTTCCCACCTTCACCTGGATCCACAAGTACGTCTTCCCCGGCGGCATGATCCCCTCCGCCGAGGCCATCTCCGAGGTGAGCGGCGAGGCCACCGGGCTGCGGATCGTCAGCGCCGAGGCGTTCGGACCGCACTACGCGGAGACGCTGCGGCTGTGGCGCGAGCGGTTCGCGCGGTGCGCGGACGAGGTGGCGGCGCTCGGCTTCGACGCGGTCTTCCGGCGGCTGTGGACGTTCTACCTGGCCTACTCGGAGGCCGGTTTCCGCTCCGGGTACCTGGATGTGCGGCAGTTCGTGCTGGAGGGGGCGGCGGGGGCCACCGGGGCATCGGGGTCGACTGGTGCCGTGCACGCGGAAGACTCGGCGGCAGGCCGGTGAACGGCTTTCCGTGGGGCGCATTCTGCGTGAATCTCGCGGCGGCGGCGGGCGCGGCGCTCGCCGTGATGCTGGTGACCTTCGCGGTCGCGGTGGCCAAGGGCATGCACCGGGTGGTCGACGTGGCGTGGGGCGCCGCCTTCGCGGCGGTCGCCGTCGTGTCGTACGGGTTGTCCTCGGGGCACGGTGACGACGGGCGGCGGCTGCTGGTCCTCGTCCTGACCGTGGTGTGGGGGCTGCGGCTGGCCGGACACATCGCGTGGCGCGGCCGTGGCCACGGCGAGGACCCGCGCTACGAGAAGATGCTGTCCAAGGTCCCGGCCGACCGCCGCAACGGGTACGCCTTCCGGATCGTCTACCTGCTCCAGGGTCTGCTGGTGTGCGTGGTGTCGCTGCCGGTGCAGGTCGCCTGCTATCTGCCGGGGTCCGTCGGCCCGGCGGCGGCGGTCGGCGCGGCGCTGTGCCTGGTCGGGCTGGTCTTCGAGGCGGTCGGCGACCACCAGCTCGCCCGCTTCAAGGCCGATCCCGCGCACCGCGGTCAGGTGATGGACCGCGGCCTGTGGGGCTGGACCCGGCACCCCAACTACTTCGGCGACTTCTGCGTCTGGTGGGGGCTGTACGTGCTGGCGTGCGACGGCGCCCGCTGGTCGTCGGCGGCGGGCGCCGTCGTGCTGGCCGTGCTCGGCCCGCTGACCATCAGCTTCCTGCTGCTGCGGGGCAGCGGGAAGCCCCTGCTGGAACGGCACATGGCGCAGCGGCCCGGCTACGCCGAATACGTCGCCCGGACGAGTGGTTTCTTCCCGTGGCCGCCGCGAAAGGGCGGTGTTGACGGGCGGGCGTAATCGGCGGCAGCAGGGCCGCTGGGGGCACAGGTCGTGGTGAGCGGGTCGGCTCCGCTCGGTTCGGCGGTTTCGGTGGGCTCGGTGGCTCGGTCGGTTCGCGGGTTCGCGGTCAGTCGTCCAGGCCGCGGGCCCGCGAGAAGCGGGCGTGCCCCTCGCTGAGGGCCACGATCGGGTCCGGGTAGGCGAACCGCTCCCGTTCCGGACCCGACAGCTTCCACGGCTGGTGCACCGCCGCCCCCTCCAACTCGGCCAGTTCCGGAACCCAGCGCCGCACATAGTCGCCGTCCGGGTCGAAACGGGCCGCCTGGAGCAGCGGGTTGAGCACCCGGTTGGGCCGGGTGTCGGTGCCGGTGCCCGCCGACCACTGCCAGTTGAGCTGGTTGTTGGGAATGTCGCCGTCGACCAGCAGGTCCAGGAAGTGCCGGGCGCCGACCCGCCAGTCCACGTACAGCGTCTTGGTCAGGAAACTCGCCACGAGCAGCCTGCCCCTGTTGTGCATCCAGCCCTCGTGCAGCAGTTGGCGCATCGCGGCGTCCACGATGGGGTAGCCGGTGCGGCCCTCGCGCCAGGCGGTGACCTCCTCGGGCGCGGTGCGCCAACGGTCGTGCCGGGAACGGTAGTCGCGGTGCGCCGCGTCCGGCCGCGCGGCGAGCACCTGATGGTGGAAGTCGCGCCAGGCGAGCTGCCGGATGAACGCCTCCGCGCCCCGGCCGCTCACCGACCGCGCCCGGTGCACGAGCTCGGTCGCGGACACGCACCCGAAGTGCAGATACGGCGAGAGCCGGGAGGTCGCGTCGCCCGCCAGGTCGTCGTGCTGGTCCGCGTAACCCTCCAGGCCCGAACGCCACCAACTGCCCGCCAGCTTGCGACCCGCCGTCTCCCCGCCGGGCGGCAGGCCCGGCGACGGCTGCCCGCCGCCCGGCCCGGTCAACTCGGCGGCGGAGGGCAGCGCGGCGGACTTCACGTCCTCGGGCACGGTGACCTTGCGCGGCGCGTCCAGCACGCGGCGCTGGGGCTCGGCGCCCCAGCGCCGGAAGTACGGTGTGAAGACGGCGAAGTGGTCGCGGCCCACGGGGGTGACGGCGCCGGGCGGGGCCGCGGTGACCACGGCCTCGTGCACCACCACCTCGCAGCCCGCCTCCGCCAGGGCCTTGCGCAGCCGGTCCTCACGGCGCAGGGCGTAACCGCTCACCCCGGCCGCGATGTGCACCTGCCGCGCCCCGCTGTCGCCGGCGGCCCGGACGACCTCCTCGACGACGTCGCCGCGCCGCACGACCAGCCGCCCGCCACGGGCCCGCAGGCCCGCGTCCAGGTCGGCCAGGCAGTCGGCGAGGAACGCCGCCCTGTTCGGCACCGCGAATCCGGCCCGCGCGATGCCCTCGTCCACCACGAACAGCGGGACCACGCTCCCGGCCGCCGCCACCGCCCCGGCCAGCACGGGGTTGTCGTGCAACCGCAGGTCCGCGGTGAACAGCGCGATGGACGACCCGGTCCGCGACGTCTCAGGCACGGGCCACCGCCGGGAACGTCACCAGCGCCAGCGGGGCACTCGTCGGCTGCTGCGAGCCGCCGGCCGGTTCGACCGTCACGCCCACCCCGGAGGCGTTGTCGATCCGCCCGTCCAGCACCACGGCCTGGTCGGTGGCTGACGGGTCCATCAGACCCGCCGGCCGCATCTTCCCGCCGTCGTCGAACCACAGCTCGTACGTCTTCCCGGCCGCCGGCGTCGGCATACCGGCGGCCAGGAAAGCGGCCTTGCCCAGGCTCCGGGAGACCACCACGGTCGCGGTCGTGCCGGTGCTGAGCTTCCGCGTGGTGCTCGCCGCGTCGGGCGCCGAGAGCACCTGGGAGAGCTCGCCCGCCCGCTGCTCGGCCTGGTTCGCCCGCTGCCTCGCGTCGTCGGCGGCCTGGTGCTGCCAGACGGCCACCCCGCCGAGCCCGACCACTCCCGCCATGCACGCGGCCAGCGCGTAACGCGGCAGCCGCCGCGCCCCGGCCATCCATCCGGCGAGACCGCGCCGCTCCTGCCGCGTGACGACCGGCGGCTCCTGCCGCACGGCGGCGACCCGGCGCAGCACCTGCTCACGCATGTGCGGCGGCGGCACGACCGAGGCGGCCAGCGCCAGCCGGGTGGCCGTCGCGGACAGCTCGCGGACCTCCTGCGCACAGGCCGAGCAGTCGGCGATGTGCCGTTCGAATTCCTCCCGCTCACCGTCGGGCAGCGCGTGCACCGCGTACGCACCGGTGAGGGTATGCAGATCGGCGGTCGTCATGCGCTCACTCCCAAGCAGTCGCGCAGGCGGATGAGTCCGTCCCGCAGTCGGGTCTTGACGGTCCCCAGCGGAGCCGCGAGCAACTCGGCGACCTCCCGGTAGGTGAATCCCTGGTAGTAGGCGAGCGTCACCGACTGGCGCTGCAATTCGGTGAGCGTCCGCATACAGCGTCGCACCTGCTCGCGCTCCAGCCGTGACTCGACCTGTTCCGCGACCTCGTCGAAGGCGGGGGTGTGCTCAAGCAGCGCGGCCTTGTGCTCCCGGTCGGAGGACGCCTGCGCGGAACGCACCCGGTCCACCGCACGACGGTGGGCCAGCGTCATCACCCAGGTCATGGCGCTGCCTCGGGATGCCTGGAAGCGGGTCGCGGTCTGCCAGACCTCGACCAGCACCTCCTGGGCGACCTCTTCCGACTGCGCGGGGTCCCGCAGCACCGAGCGCACCAGCCCCAGCACGGGCCCGGCCACCGCGTCGTAGACCCTGGCGAACGCCGCCTCGTCGCCGCGGGCGACCGCGACCAGCAGCTCCTGGAGGTCGGGGCCGGCGCCTGCGACGCCGTCCAGCCGTACGGCTTCCCTCATCTGCGAATCCATCCCGTCCCGACTCACCCGCGCAAGTCTCCGACCGGTATTCGGAGCCGAGGGGTGGGCGGATTGCCCGCTCGCGGATTTCCTCCGGTCTCAGCCCGCCATCGTGCCCCCTTTCACCGCCACGGCCCGGACGACCTGCGCGGTCGTTACCCGTTCGCCACATTTGTCACCGTTACGCGGGTTCCGTGTCACAGAAGATCAACAAGCCCATGCGGTGACGCTCACCTGTCGTTGGCCGGACGAAGGTGCTGATCAACAGCAGCCCCGCCGTACGGAGGTACCTGGGATGACCGACCGGACCCTGTGGTCGTACGCCGAGATCGCCGCGCACATCCGCGTACAGGTCGACACCGTCCGCTCCTACCGGAAGCACGGGCATCTCCCGCCGCCCGATGTCGTCGAGGGCGGCAAGCCCTTCTGGTACGCCGATACCGTCAGGGCCTGGAGTGCCCGGCGGCCGGGAAACCGCGGCCGCCGGGATCCGGACTGAGCCTCAGTTCCGCGTGGCCGGCTCGGGGTCCCGCCGCTCCCGCGAGGAGTGCGGGGCCTTCGTGCCCTCCGGCGCCTCCTGGCCGCCGCCCTCCGATATGCCGAACCGGTCGTGGAAGCGGCGCAGCACCGGCGGCGCCCACCAGGTGGCCCGCCCGGTCAGCCGCATCACCGCGGGCACCAGCAGGGTGCGGACCACCATCGCGTCCATGAGCACCGCGAGCGCGATGCCGAGCCCCAGCATCTTGGTGTTGGCCACCCGCGAGGTGCCGATCGCGACCATCACCACGGCCAGGATCACCGCCGCCGCCGTGATCAGTCCGCCGGTCCGCTTGAGCCCGAACTCGATGGACGCCTGGTGGTCGCCGCCGCGGTCGTACTCCTCCTTGATCCGCGAGAGCAGGAACACCCCGTAGTCCATGGAGAGTCCGAAGGCCACGCAGAACATCAGCACCGGCAGGGTCGTCTCGATGCTGCCGGTGGCCGTGAAGCCCAGCAGTCCGGACAGATGACCGTCCTGGAAGACCCACACCACCGCGCCGAACATCGCGGTAAGACTCAGCGCGTTGAGCAGCACCGCCTGGAGCGGGATGATCACGCTGCCGGTGAGCAGGAAGACCAGCAGCAAGGTGACCAGGGCGATGATCCCGGCCGCCCATGGCAGCCGTTGGCCGATGGTGTCCTTGGTGTCCACCAGGACGGCGGCCTGGCCGGTCACCGAGGCTTTGAAGTCCGTGGGCACGGCGCGGATCGCGCCGACCAGGTGCTGGGTGCCGGCGTCCACCGCCTCGCTCGTGGACAGCACCGTCATGTAGGCGGCGCCTGAGTCCCGGGCGACGACCGGCCCCTCGACCCGGACCACGCCGGGCAGGGCGGCCACCCGCTTCTCGTATCCGGCCAGTTGGGACCGGTCGGCGCCTTCGGCCAGCACCGTGATGGCGCCGTCGGGACTGCCGGGGAACTCCTGGCGGATGTGCTGCTGCACCACATGGGACTCGGCCGCCGAGGGCAACTGCCGGTCGTCCGCGGCGCCGAAGCGCACCTGGAGGAAGGGCAGTCCGAGCAGCAGCAGGCCCGCGACCGCGCCGATCGCGAAGAGCGGCGCCCTGCGCATCACCAGCCGGGCGAAGGCGGCGTATCCCGCGCCGGGGTCGCTCGCGGGCCTGCGGCGCAGTGCCTTGCGCAGATCCAGCGCGTTGACCCGGTCTCCGAGCAGGACCAGGCAGGCGGGCAGCGCGATCAGCGCCGCGGCGGCGGCCAGCAGCACCACGGCGATCCCCGCGTAGGCGAAGGAGCGCAGGAAGTACTGCGGGAAGACGAGCATCGCGGCGAGCGAGGCGGCGACGGTCAGGGCCGAGAAGAGGACGGTGCGGCCCGCGGTGCGCAGGGTCACTCCGACCGCCGCGCGCGGGGTGAGTCCGGTCGCCAGCTCTTCGCGGAATCTGCGGACGATGAACAGGGCGTAGTCGATCGCGAGGCCGAGGCCGAGCGCGGTGGTGAGATTCTGCGCGAAGACCGAGACGTCGGTGAACGAGGTGATGGCGCGCAGCACCGCGTTGGTGCCGAGGATCGCGATGATGCCGACGCCCAGGGGCAGCAGTGCGGCGATGGCGCTGCCGAAGACCATGACGAGCAGTATCAGGGTGACGGGCAGGGCGATCATCTCGGCCTTGACCAGGTCGTCCTGGATGGTGCTCTGCAATTCGTGCCGGACGGCGGCAGAGCCGCCGACGCTCACGTCGACCGGTCCGTGCTCCCCGCGGTAGGCGGGGGCGATCCGTTTGACGGCGGTGGCCACCGCGTCGTCGTCGCCCTTGAGCCGGGCGGTGATCATCGCCGAGCCGTCGTCCTTGGCGCGCAGCACCGGCGCGTGGGTGCCCCAGTAGGAGGTGACGCCGGTGACGGCCGGATCGGCGGCGAGCTTGCGGGCCAGCTCCTGCCCCTGCGCGGCCACGGCGGGGCTGTCGACCCCCGCGCCCTTGGCGTCGACCAGCAGGACCAGATTGGGCTGGGAGGCGGGGAAGTGGTCGGCGAGCGCCGCGGTCGCGTACGAGGACTCGGAGTCGGGCGCTTCCCAGCCGCCGCTGGCCAGCCGGTCGGCCACGCCTCGCCCGGCGACGACCGCGAGCGCGGTGAAGAGGAGGGCGAGCAGCAGCGTCAGCCTGGGCCGGGCCGTGACGGCCCGCGTCCAGCCCCCGACCTCGGAGTCGTGGTTGACATCAGCCATGACAAAAGGTGTCCTCTCCCCGTAGTGCGACGTAAAATCGCAAATGCGAACTGTCGCTCGCGTTTCAAGAATGCGAGTGACCGCTCGTGTTTGTCAATACCCCTGGGGAGTCACCGTGTCCGAGGCGGAAGAGCGGCAGCCGCGCCGTCGGCAGGCCCGCGGCGAGCGGCGTGTCACACAGCTCCTCCAGGCCGCCGCCAGCGTGTTCTGCGCGCTGGGCTACACGGCGTCCAGCACCAACGCGATCGCCCGCGAGGCAGGGGTGTCGCCGGGCACGCTCTACCAGTTCTTCCCGAACAAGGAGGCCATCGCGGTCGAGCTGGGCAGCCAGCTCGCCAAGGAGATGGAAGCCACCCACGGTCGGGTCTTCACCGTCGAGAACGCCCTGCTGCCGCTGGACGAGATGATCGACGCCGTCGCAGGCCCCTTCATCGAGTTCAACTGCGCCAACCCGGCCTTCCTCGCCCTGATCAAGGGCCCGGACACTCCCGGCAAGGTCGCCGAGGGCCACGACGAGCTGCACGCGTCACTGCTCGCGCGCCTCACCGAACTGCTCGGCGTCCGTCAGCCGTCGCTGTCCACAGCGGAACGCACGCTTGTGGCGCAGATGTCCTTCGCGATGTTCAAGGCAGGACTCGACCTCGTCGTCCAGCACGAGGGCGAGGAACGGGACGCGTACGCGCGGGAGATGAAGGGGATGCTCTACCGCTATCTGGCGCCCTACCTGGGCACCGGGGCGGTCACCGCCCCGGACACGGCCGCCGCCCCCGCCGCAGCCGCCGCCCCGGACAAGGGCGCCGCCCCGGACAGGAGCCCAGAAGACAGCACGGACACCGCCGCCGCGCGCTGACTCCGGGTCCGGGGACGCGGCCGACGGCTACTTGCCGCGGCCGGCCGAGAAACAGGGAAATCCGCCCCGGTCCTTGCCCGGTGGCGGACTTGTGCGCGCGACAGTGGCGCCTGTGACGGATGTCGACGTGGTGGTGGCCGCTGCCCCTGGTCCCGCGGGCAGGCCACCGGCCGGTCCCGTACCACCACCGCCGGAGGGTCCCGGTACGACCACCGCGTCACCCGCGAAGGACGCCCGTACCACCATCGAGGGAGGCCGGGTCGCCTCGCGCTCCCCCACCAGGCGTGGATCGCGGCGCTCACGCGCCCGCGAGACCCACTGCACCAATGTGCCGATACCGGCGACGAGCATCGATATACCGAGCCCCAGGCAGAGGGCGAAGAAGGAGTTGGAAGCGGCTTTGCCGCTGAAATAACCGGCTCCGACGGAATAGCTGGCCCAGACGGCCTCCGCGACACCCGCGCCCACCGCGTAACGCCGGGCGGGATAGCGCACGACACCCGCCGCGAGACCGCCTATCACTCGGCCGCTGGGCAGAAAGCGCACGCCGATCACAAAGGGCACACCGTGCCGCTGTATCCGCAGGGCGGCCCATCTGAGCAGCGCCGCCCGGCGTTCGTTGCGCTCCATGCGGGCCAGGACACGGCCGCTGAGCGCCCGGCCGGTGCGGTGGATCAGCATGTCGCCGAGGACCGCGCTGCCCGCCACCACCAGCAGCACGAGGGCGATGTCCAGCCGTCCCTCGGCCGCCATCACTCCGCCGGTCACGAGCAGCACGGAGTTGGGCACGAGCGGCGGGGCCGTGGTGAGGGCCAGTACCGCGTATGCCCAGAAGACGTGTCCACCTCGCAGGTACTCAGCGAGACCCGAGGTGAAGTCCAGTGACGACACGTTCAGTGCAACGTCCATTCCACCGCCCCTCTTCCCGCCCCCGGGCTTCAAAACTGACAGCGGCCGGTGGGACGGGGCAAGGGGGTTTCCCGTGGATCAGGGGATTCCTCGGGGGCTCCCAGGAGAATTCATCCTGAGGGTCCAGTCGGGCTACTCCTCAGGGAGTACGGGCGCGCCTGTCACGGAACGCGGAATGCCCCCGGCGCACTGGACCACCGGAGCACAGGGCCTCGGGAGCACAGGGACCACCGGGTCACCGGGTCACCGGGTCACCGGGTCACCGGCCGAGCAGTTCGCCGCCGTTGCACTGAAGGATCTCGCCGGTGATGAAGCCGGCCTCGGGGGACGCGAGGAAGAGCACGGCCGCCGCCACGTCGGCGGGGTGGCCGACGCGGCCCACGAGCGTGCGCCCGGCCCGCCGGGTCAGCTCGGCGTCATTGAGCCGCGAGCCGAAGAATTCGGTGCCCGCCACGGTGCCGGGCGCCACGATGTTGCACGTGACGCCCTGCGGGCCGAGCTGGGCGGCCAGCGAGTGGTTCCAGGCGTGCAGGGCGGCTTTGGAGGCCCCGTAGGAGCCGCCGCCGCGCAGCGCGGCCACCGAGGTGACCGTGACCACCCGGCCGCTGTCGGTGAAGCGGTCCCGCAGCGATTCGGTCAGCAGCACCGCGGTCAGCACATTGCGCTCGAAGTCGCCGCGCCAGCGGGCGAGCACCCCGTGCGGGCCCGCGCCGATCGCCAGCTCCCGGCTGCCCGCGTTGTTCACCAGGACGTCGACCTGCTCGGGCAGGTGCCGGAGCGCCGCCTCGACGTCGTCGGGGTCGGCCAGGTCGCAGGCGACCGGAGTGACGTCCAGCCCGCGCTCCCGGCGCAGCTCCTCCGCGGTGGCGTGCAGGACCTCACGGCGACGGCCGACGATCGTGACGTGGTGGCCCTCCTCGGCGAAGCGGATCGAGATCGCCCGACCGATGCCCGTACCCCCGCCGGTCACGACGACGCTGCGGCCCGCTGTCCCGTTCTGTGCCATGTACTCCGCCCCTCATGAGGAGACAGCACGCTACGGGATCGCCCCATACCGCCCGCGAGCGGGGTAGCCTGCGAAAACGCCCCCTTTCGAAGAGACGTAGATCACAGGGCTTGGAACGTAACCATTACGGTGGTTCGTGGGTCTTATGTCTTGAGCACCGCGCTCCCGGCGGAGCCGGTGGGGGGCTGCGGAACGGGCTGTCTTGGGGGACGGCCCGGGAATGCGTCGCCGGGGCGATGTCCGGGGAGCTTTGAGCGGCCCTCCCGGGCCGCAGTCGTCCCGGCACGGCGCAGCCGCCGAAAGACGCCCGGTCGGACCCGTGGGGGGATCCGTTCCGGGAACGGGAGCGCCCCGTGCCGGACCCGTGGGGGGATCCAGCGCGGGGCGCTTCTTCATGCGTGGCGGGGCCAGGCTCAGCCCGTGGTTCAGCGGCCCTCGACGGGCACGTAGTCGCGGATCTCGACGCCCGTGTAGATCTGCCGCGGACGGCCGATGCGGGAGCCGGGCTCCTTGATCATCTCGTGCCACTGGGCGATCCAGCCGGGCAGCCGCCCGATGGCGAACAGCACGGTGAACATGCTGGTCGGGAAGCCCATGGCCCGGTAGATCAGGCCGGTGTAGAAGTCCACGTTCGGGTACAGCTTGCGCGAGACGAAGTAGTCGTCGCCGAGCGCGTGCTCTTCGAGCTTGAGCGCGATGTCCAGAAGCTCGTCGGACTTGCCGAGCGCCGACAGGACGTCGTGCGCGGCCGACTTGATGATCTTCGCCCGGGGGTCGAAGTTCTTGTAGACGCGGTGTCCGAAGCCCATGAGCTTCACACCGTCTTCCTTGTTCTTCACCTTGCGGATGAAGGCGTCCACGTCGCCGCCGTCGGCCTGGATGCCTTCCAGCATCTCCAGCACCGACTGGTTGGCGCCACCGTGCAGGGGGCCCCACAGCGCGCTGATACCGGCCGAGATCGAGGCGAACTGGTTCGCCTGCGAGGAGCCGACCAGCCGGACCGTCGACGTCGAACAGTTCTGCTCGTGGTCGGCGTGCAGGATGAAGAGCTTGTCGAGGGCGCTGACCACGACCGGGTCGAGCTCGTACTCCTCGGCCGGCACGGAGAACGTCATGCGCAGGAAGTTCTCGACATAGCCGAGGTCGTTGCGCGGGTAGACCACCGGCTGACCGACGGACTTCTTGTACGCGTACGCCGCGATGGTCGGCAGCTTGGCGAGCAGCCGGATCGTGGAGAGGTGGCGCTGCTCGGGATCGAACGGGTTGTGGCTGTCCTGGTAGAAGGTCGACAGCGCGCTCACCACGGACGACAGCATCGCCATCGGGTGGGCGTCACGGGGGAAGCCGTCGTAGAACCGTTTGACGTCCTCGTGCAAAAGGGTGTGCTGGGTGATCTCGCCCTTGAACTCGGCCAGCTCGTCGACCGTCGGCAGTTCGCCGTTGATCAGCAGGTAGGCGGTCTCCAGGAAGCTTCCGCGCTCGGCGAGCTGCTCGATCGGGTAACCGCGGTAGCGCAGGATGCCTTCCTCACCATCGAGGAAGGTGATCGCGGACTTGTAGGCCGCAGTGTTGCCGTAACCGCTGTCCAGGGTGACCAGCCCGGTGTCGGCGCGCAGCTTGCCGATGTCGAAGCCGTTGTCACCGACGGTGCTGTCAACCACCGGGTAGCTGTACTCGCCGTCCCCATACCGCAGTACTACAGACTTGTCGCTCACGTCATTCCCTCACCGACGGTGTTGCCTCTTCTTCGAGGTGCCCTGACGAGGTCCACTGTCCCCCATTTGGCACTGGCGTGTGCACTCGGGGTCGGCCATCGGGCCGAAAGGTGGCACTCAGTGCCTATTTTGCGCCCCTGGACAGCCGGTGGTCGAGAGCCGTGAAGCGCTTTCCCGCCGACACCGTCCGCACCGCCTGACCGATGGCGCGACGCGATCCGACCAGCACGACGAGCCGCTTCGCCCTGGTCACAGCGGTGTAGAGCAGATTGCGCTGCAGCATCATCCAGGCACTGGTGGTGACAGGGATCACCACCGCCGGATACTCGCTGCCCTGCGAGCGGTGGATCGTCACCGCATACGCGTGGGCCAGCTCGTCCAGCTCGTCGAAGTCGTACGGGATCTCCTCGTCCTCGTCGGTGTGCACGGTGAGGCGCTGCTCGACGGTGTCCAGCCCGGTGACCACACCGACCGTGCCGTTGAAGACGCCGTTCGCGCCCTTGTCGTAGTTGTTCCTGATCTGCGTGACCTTGTCGCCGACCCGGAAGGTCCGGCCGCCGAACCGGCGCTCGGGCAGGTCGGGCCGCGCCGGGGTGACGGCCTGCTGGAGCAGTCCGTTGAGCACGCCCGCGCCCGCGGGACCCCGGTGCATCGGCGCGAGCACCTGGACGTCCCGGCGCGGGTCGAGCCCGAACCGGGCCGGGATGCGGCGGGCCACCACGTCCACGGTCAGCCTGGCCACCTCCTCCGAGTCCTCCTCGGCGAAGAGGAAGAAGTCGGGCAGGCCCTGAGTGAGCGGCGGGACACCGGAGTTGATCCGGTGCGCGTTGGTCACCACCCCGGACTGCTGGGCCTGCCGGAAGATACGTGTGAGCCGCACGGCGGGCACGGGGCCGTCCGCCGCGAGCAGGTCACGCAGCACCTCACCCGCGCCGACGCTCGGCAACTGGTCCACATCGCCGACGAACAGCAGGTGCGCGCCCGGCGGCACCGCCTTCACCAGCTTGTTCGCCAACAGCAGGTCGAGCATCGACGCCTCGTCGACCACCACCAGATCCGCGTCCAGCGGCCGGTCCTTGTCGTACGCCGCGTCGCCGCCCGGCTTCAGCTCCAGCAGTCGGTGCACGGTCGAGGCCTCGGCGCCGGTCAGCTCGGCCAGCCGCTTGGCGGCGCGGCCGGTCGGGGCGGCCAGCACCACCTTGGCCTTCTTCGCGCGCGCCAGCTCCACCACCGAGCGCACGGTGAACGACTTGCCGCAGCCGGGGCCGCCGGTGAGCACGGCGACCTTCTCGGTCAGCGCCAGCCGTACCGCCTCCTGCTGTTCCGGTGCGAGATCGGCCCCCGTCCTGGTCGCCAGCCAGGCCAGCGCCTTGTCCCACTCCACGTCCCGGAAGGCGGGCAGCCGGTCCTCCGGTCCGCGCAGCAGCCGCAGCAACTGGGCGGCGAGCGATATCTCGGCCCGGTGGAAGGGGACCAGGTAGACGGCCTTCACCTGTTCCTCGTGCCCGTCCGGCGAGGGCACGCTCTCCCGGACGACGCCCTCCTCCTCGGCCAGCTCGCCCAGGCAGTCGATCACCAGCCCCGTGTCGACCTGGAGCAGCTTCACCGAGTCCGCGATCAGCCGTTCCTCGGGCAGATAGCAGTTGCCGCCGTCAGTGGCCTGCGACAGGGCGTACTGCAATCCCGCCTTGACCCGCTCCGGGCTGTCGTGGGGTATCCCGACCGCCTGCGCGATCCGGTCCGCGGTCAGGAAGCCGATCCCCCAGACCTCGGCGGCCAGCCGGTACGGCTGGTTCTTCACCACGGAGATCGACGCGTCCCCGTAGCCCTTGTAGATCCGCACGGCGATGGAAGTGGACACCCCCACTCCCTGGAGGAAGACCATCACCTCCTTGATCGCCTTCTGCTCCTCCCACGCGGCGGCGATCAGCTTGGTGCGCTTGGGGCCAAGCCCCGGCACCTCGATCAGCCGCTTCGGCTCGCCCTCGATGATCTCCAGCGTGCCGGTGCCGAAGTGGTCGACGATCCGCTCCGCGATCCTCGGCCCGATGCCCTTGATCAGCCCCGATCCCAGGTAGCGGCGTATCCCCTGGATCGTGGCCGGCAGCACCGTCGTGTAGTTCTCGACGCTGAACTGCTTGCCGTACTGCGGATGCGAGCCCCAGCGGCCGTGCATCCGCAGCGACTCCCCCGGCTGCGCCCCCACCAGCGCGCCGACGACCGTCAGCAGATCCCCCGAGCCACGGCCGGTGTCCACCCGCGCGACCGTGTACCCGGTGTCCTCGTTGGCGTACGTGATCCGTTCCAGGACGCCGTCCAGCACGGCCAGCCCCGACTCGCCCATGCCCGGCCTCCTTTCCCGGCCCTCCCGTTGGTGATCTGTTCCGAAGGTACCGGTTGGCTCGGACACCCCGTTGCCGCCCTGTGGATAACTCTCCGGCGGCAACTCCCCCTGTGGACAACGCCGCTCGGGCCACCCGGCTGCGGCCCTTCACGCGTTCGGCCGAACTCCGGGGGCCGCCGCTCGCGCGCCCGCGTAGCGTCCGGCACATGAGCGACCGACCGCTGCAGGACGAAGTGCTGACCGAGCTGGGTGACGAGCGGCTTCAGGAACTGGCCGATCGGCTCGGCACGGACACGGACGCGGCTCGGCAGGTCGTGGGCGCCTCGGTCGGTTCGCTGACCGGTGTGGTCACGGACGAGGCGGTGACACCGGGCGGGACCGCGGAGTTGAGCCAGGCGCTGGAGCAGGCCGCCTCGGAACCGGAGCCGCTCACCGGGGTCGCCGGTTTCGCGGGGCTCGGCACGGGCGTGGGCGGCGGTCTGCTCACCACGGTGCTGCGCAAGGCGACCGCGCCGACGGCCCGCGCGGTGTCGAAGCGGACGGGTCTTCCGGTGGCGGCGGTCACGATGGCGCTGGAGACGCTCATTCCCGTGGTGGCGACGGTGCTGGCCAAGCGGGCCCGCCGGGCGAAGTGAGGCGGACGCGGCGAGCCGCCCCGGCGGTCACAGCGTCCGCACAGAGATACGAAAGAGGTCCGGCACAAGGCCGGACCTCTTTCGTTTCCCCCCTGCTACCCCCGAAGCCCCCCTCGGGCGCATTTCCCTCTCGGCTCCGTGAAACCCCTCCCAGGAGCCTTGATGCCCAGTAAGACCACCGACCCCCCGGAAGGGTTGTACGACGGATGCGTAATCTCTCAAGTTTTTTTCAGAGAACGTGCCGGAGGTACCGATCGGCGATCTCGGCGACCAGTTCAGCGCCGTCCCTGGCCCACAGCGCGGGGTTGAAGATCTCCACCTCGACCGGCCCGCGAAAGCCCGTCGCGTCCACCTGCTCACGCAGTCCCCGCAGGTCGACGCATCCGTCGCCGAGCTGTCCCCGCCCCAGCAGCACCCCCTCCGGCAGCGGCGTCACCCAGTCGGCGACCTGGAAGGAGGCGATCCTGCCTCCCGCTCCGGCCCGGACGATCTGCGTAGGCACCATGTCGTCCCACCACAGGTGATAGGTGTCGACCACGACACCCACCTGGTCCGCGGGGAAGCGCTCGGCGATGTCCAGCGCCTGGCCGAGCGTGGAGACCACACACCGGTCGGAGGCGTACATCGGGTGCAGAGGCTCGATCGCGAGCCGTACCCCGCGCTCCGCCGCGTAGGGCGCCAGCTCGCCGATCGCGTCGGCGACCCGCTCCCTGGCGGCGGCGATGTCGCGGTCGCCCGCGGGCAGGCCGCCGGAAACCAGCACCAAGGTGGCCGTTCCCAGCGTCGCCGCCTCGTCGATCGCCGCGCGGTTGTCGTCCAGCGCGGTCGCCCGCTCCGCCGGGTCGGTCGCGGTGAAGAATCCGCCGCGGCACAGCGATGTCACGGTGAGCCCGCTGTCCCGCATCAGGTCCGCTGCACGCTCGACGCCGTACTCCCGCACCGGCGCCCGCCACAGCCCCACCGAGCCGATCCCGGCCGCCACGCACCCCTTGGCCAGCTCGGGCAGCGACCACTGCTTGACGGTCTCCTGGTTGATGCTCAACCGCGAGAGGTCACCGGTCACGTCGCTGTGCACGTCGTCGTGAGAGGCGGATGCGGAGGACTCGGGGTCGGGCGACGTCGGTACGGTCATGCGTCCACTCCGTATACGGCGAGCAGGCCGCGCATCCGAGCCTCGGCGAGTCCGGGGTCGGGGAACAGGCCGATCCGGTCGGCCAGTTCGTAGGCGCGGGCGAGATGCGGCAGGGAACGGGCCGACTGGAGACCGCCGACCATGCTGAAGTGCGACTGGTGCCCGGCCAGCCAGGCGAGCAGGACGACACCGGTCTTGTAGAAGCGTGTCGGTGTCTGGAACAGGTGCCGGGACAACTCGACGGTGGGGTCGAGAACGCGGCGGAAACCGGCGGCGTCCCCGGTGTCGAGGGCGCTGACGGCAGCCGACGCCAGGGGCGCGAGCGGGTCGAAGATGCCGAGCAGCGCGTGGCTGAAGCCCTGTTCGTCGCCCTCGATCAGCTCGGGGTAGTTGAAGTCGTCGCCGGTGTAGCAGCGCACGCCCTGCGGCAGGCGGCGGCGCAGTTCGACCTCGCGTCGCGCGTCGAGCAGCGAGATCTTCACGCCGTCGATCTTGTCCGGGTGGGCCTTGATGACGTCGAGGAAGGTGTCGGTCGCCGCGTCCAGATCGTCGCTGCCCCAGTACCCGGCGAGCGCCGGGTCGAACATCGGGCCGAGCCAGTGCAGGATCACCGGGTCGCCGGCCTGACGCAGCAGCCGCCCGTACACCTCCAGATAGTCCTCAGGGCCCTTCGCGACCGCGGCGAGGGCGCGGGACGCCATGAGGACGGCCTGCGAACCGGTCGCCTCGACGAGCGCCAACTGCTCCTCGTAGGCGGCGGCGACCTCGCCCAGTGTGGCGGCGGGACCGGTGAGCTGGTCGGTGCCGACACCGCAGGCGATCCGGCCGCCGACGGCGCGCGCCTCGGCCGCCGACCTGCGGATCAGCTCCGCCGCGCCCGCCCAGTCGAGCCCCATGCCGCGCTGCGCGGTGTCCATGGCCTCGGCCACGCCCAGCCCGTGCGACCACAGATGGCGGCGGAAGGCGAGAGTGGCGTCCCAGTCGACGGCCGCGGGCTCGTCCGCCGCCGTCCGCAGCGGGTCGGCCACGACATGGGCGGCGGAGTACACGACACGGCTGCGCAGCGGAAGATCCGCGCTATAGGTGACGGTTTCCGAACGCGGCACATAGGTGCGCGTTTCACCGGACGCGTCCGGCAGCAGGATGCTCACAGCGCCAGCTCCGGAACCTCGAAGCGGCGACCCTGCGCGGAGGAGGCCAGGCCGAGTTCGGCGAGCTGGACGCCCCGGGCACCGGCCAGCAGGTCCCACTGCCAGGGCTCGTCGAGCGCGACGTGCCGCAGGAACAGCTCCCACTGGACCTTGAATCCGTTGTCGAAGTCGCTGTTGTCCGGGACCTCCTGCCACTGGTCCCTGAAGGACTCGGTGGCGGGCAGGTCCGGATTCCACACCGGCTTCGGCGTGGCGGAACGGTGCTGCACGCGGCAGTTGCGCAGTCCGGCGACCGCGGAGCCGTGCGTGCCGTCGACCTGGAACTCCACCAATTCGTCGCGGTTGACGCGCACCGCCCAGGAGGAGTTGATCTGTGCGACGGCGCCGCCCTCGAGTTCGAAGACACCGTAGGCGGCGTCGTCCGCGGTGGCGTCGTACGGCTTGTCCTTCTCGTCCCAGCGCTGCGGGATGTGGGTGGTGGCCAGCGCCTGGACGGTACGGACCCGGCCGAACAGCTCGTGCAGCAGGTACTCCCAGTGCGGGAACATGTCGGCCACGATGCCGCCGCCGTCCTCCGAGCGGTAGTTCCAGGAGGGGCGTTGGGCGCTCTGCCAGTCGCCTTCGAAGACCCAGTAGCCGAATTCGCCGCGGATGGACAGGATCCGGCCGAAGAAGCCGCCGTCGATGAGCCGCTTGAGCTTCAGCAGGCCCGGCAGGAAGAGCTTGTCCTGCACGACGCCGTGCTTGACGCCCGCGGATGTGGCGAGCCGGGCGAGTTCCAGCGCTCCGTCGAGTGAGGTGGCGGTGGGCTTCTCGCAGTAGATGTGCTTGCCCGCGGCGATGGCCGCCTTCAGCGCGGTCTCGCGTGCCGCGGTCACCTGCGAGTCGAAGTAGATGTCGACGGAGGGGTCGGCGAGGACGGCGTCGAGGTCGGTCGACCAGTGCTCGATGCCGTGCCGCTCGGCCATGGCCCGCAGCGCGTGCTCGCGCCGGCCCAGCAGGATCGGCTCGGGCCACAGCGTGGTGCCGTCGCCGAGGTCGAGTCCGCCCTGCTCACGCAGGCTCAGGATGGAGCGGACCAGGTGCTGCCGGTATCCCATCCGCCCGGTGACGCCGTTCATGGCGATCCGCACTGTCCTGCGTGTCACGTGACAAGTCCTCTCGTCGCTGCCGGGTGCAGGGAACGCGCCCACGGTCACCAGCACGGCGATAGCAAGCGCTTTCTGCTCGTTCACGCTAGCCGCCACTGCCTGCGTTCGACAAGAGTCTCCTGGTGGTGAATGGAAGCGCTTTCTCTCACATGCGCCACCGCTCCCCCTCGCGTCCACGAAGTGAGACCATGTGCCCCTGCGAGCGGGAACGCGCACCTCACGGCGCCCCTCGCGCCCACCGCCCCCTGCAGAAGGACCGGACCGAGATGGCAGTGACTCTGGCCGATGTGGCGGCGCGCGCCGGAGTGTCGTCGGCGACCGTGTCCCGTGTTCTGAACGGCAACTACCCGGTCGCGGGAAGCACTCGGGAGCGGGTCAGGCGCGCCGTCGCCGAACTGGACTATGTCGTCAACGGCCAGGCGCGGGCCCTCGCCGCCGCCACCTCCGACCTGGTCGGCGTCCTCGTCAACGATGTCGCCGACCCCTTCTTCGGGCTCATCGCGAGCGCCGTCCAGGCCGAGATCAGCGCGGGCGCGGCGCCGGGCGGCGGCAAGCTCGCCGTCGTGTGCAACACCGGTGGATCTCCCGAGGCCGAACTCACCTATCTCACGCTGCTCGAACGCCAGCGCGCGGCGGGCGTGGTCCTCACCGGGGGCGCCGTGGAGAGCGCGGAGCACACGGCGGCGGTCACCGCGCGGCTCACCCGGCTCGCCGCGTCCGGCGCCAATGTCGTGCTGTGCGGCCGTCCCCCGCTGACCCTGCCGGACAGCGGGCTCGTCGCGGCCACCGTCGCCTTCGACAATCGCGGCGGCGCGCGGCGGCTGACCGAGCACCTGCTGTCCCTGGGCCACCGCCGAATCGGTTACGTGACGGGGCCGGTCGAGCGCAGCACCTCCCGGCACCGGCTGGAGGGCCACCGTGCGGCCCTGGCCGCGAGCGGTACCCGGATCACCTCGGATCCGGAGGCGTACGCGGAGCGGCTGACGGTGCACGGGACGTACGACCGGGCGTCGGGTTACGACGCCGCGCTCGAACTGCTGCGGCGGGACGCGGGTCTGACCGCGATCGTGGCCGCGAACGACACGGTCGCGCTCGGCGTGTGCGCGGCGCTGCGGGACCAGGGGCTGAGCATTCCCGGTGACGTGTCGGTCGCCGGATTCGACGATCTGCCGTTCAGCGCCGATGTCTCCCCGGCCCTGACGACGGTCCGCATTCCCTTGCAGGAGGCGGGCGCGCGAGCCGGGCGGTTGGTGATGGGGCGGCTGTCCCCGCCGCCGGGCGGGGTCGCCACGATCCGTACGGAACTCATGGTCCGCGGGTCGACCGCGCCGCCGTCGGGCCGGTCCGACTGAAGTTATCCACAGGTTTCGGAGGGGTCTTCCGCCCGGCCCCGCGTCCGCCTACCTTTGACTCAGGCAAAGGAAATGGGGGATTGATCATGGCCGTCCGGGAGATCCGCGAATTCAACCGCTTCTACACCAACCTGATCGGCGCGCTCGACTACAGCCGCCACCTGCACACACCGTTCACCCTCACCGAGGCGCGCGTGCTGTACGAGCTGGCGCACGCCCCGCGGACCGACGCGGCCGACCTGCGGGTGGAGTTGTCGCTGGACGCGGGCCATCTCAGCCGGATGCTGGCCAAATTCGAAGAACGGCAACTGGTCACCCGCGGCCCGTCAGAACAGGACGCCAGGCGGCAGCGGATAGAGCTGACCACGCACGGGAGGCAGGCCGCGTCGCTGCTGGAGGAGCGGTCGGAGGAAGCCGTCGGCTCGCTGGTGGACCGCATACGTCCGCAGGACCGACCGCGGCTGTCCGAGGCGATGCGGACGGTTCGGGAAATACTGCGCGACAACACCGTCAGCGGCGACAGCGGTGGCGACGGCCGTGCCCCGGCCACCGGCGGCGAGCCGTCCGCGTCGCGGGTCGTGCTGCGCGGCGCGCGCCCCGGCGATCTGGGGTGGTCCATCGAGCGCAACGCGGAGGTCTACGCGACGGAGTTCGGGTGGAACGAGGAGTACGAGGCGCTGGTCGCCCAGATCGTCGCGGACTTCGCCGCCCATCGCGATCCGGAGCGCGACGCGGTGTGGATCGCCGAACTCGACGGACAGCGGGCGGGCTGCGTCTTCTGTGTACGCGACAAGGAGCCGGGCACCGCGCGGCTACGGCTGCTGCTGGTCGATCCGGCCGCCCGGGGACACGGCATAGGCAAGTTGTTGGTGGACGAATGCATCGCCTTCGCCCGCTCCGCCGGCTACACCGATCTGGTCCTGTGGACCAATGACATACTGGCCGGCGCCCGAACGATCTATCAGCGCGCGGGATTCGAACTCGTCGCGGAGCAGCGGCATCACAGCTTCGGCCGCGAACTCATGGGGCAGGACTGGCACTTGGCGCTGTAGGGGACAGCGCCGCGGGGCCGACACGACATCGCAGACACGGTATAGGGGGATTCCATGGCGATTTCGATGCAGAAGGTGGAGCAGACCGCGCCCGGTCTGGTCAGCCTCTACAAGCAGGCGGCCGTCAGCCTGGACAAGCACCGGCTGTCGGGCGAAAGCGCCGCGGTCTATCTGGTGCTCGACCGCTCGGGCAGCATGCGGGAGTTCTACAACGACGGCACCGTCCAGTATCTCGCCGAGCAGACACTCGGCCTGGCCGCGCATTTCGACGACGATGGCATCGTCCCCGTCGTGTTCTTCTCCACCGAGGTCGACGGTGTGGACGAGGTGTCGCTGACGCGGTACGGCGGCCGGATCAACAAGCTCAATGAGGCATACGGCCATATGGGTCGCACCAATTACGCGGCTGCCATGGAAGCGGTCATCGAGCACTATCAGCGGTCGGGGTCGACGGCGCCCGCGTTCGTGGTGTTCCAGACCGACGGCGGGCCGATCAACAAGGGCGCGACCATCGAGGTGCTGTGCAAGGCGGCGAAGCTGCCGATCTTCTGGCAGTTCGTGGGATTCGGGGACGACGAATTCCGCTTCCTGCGGCGGCTGGACGAACTGCCGGTACCCGCCAAACGGGTGGTGGACAACGCGGGGTTCTTCCCCGCGGGCAAGGACCCGCGATCGATATCCGACGCGGTGCTGTACGACCAGCTCATGGCGGAGTTCCCCGACTGGCTGGCGGCGGCCCGCGCGCAGGGCATCGTTCGTGGCTGAACAGGTGCCGAGCAGGGGCTGAACACGGGTCGGGCGGGGCCGAACGCGGTTGACCCGGCAGGAAGCGGTGCCTAGTGTCCGGCGAATGAAACTCGCCTTCTCCACTCTCGGCGTCCCGGCCCTGCCCATCGAGCAGGTGGTGCGGCTCGCGACGGAAAACGGCTTCCACGGCGTCGAATTGCGCGCCAGCGACGAGGAACCGGTCCACCCCGGTCTCTCAGCCGGTGAACGCGCCGACGTGGTGGAGCAGTTCGGCAAGGCCGGGGTCGAGATCCTCACCGTGGCCGCCTACGCCAAGGTGGCCGCGCCCGGGGACGACCAGCCGGTGCTCGACGAGATCGGCGCGGCGATGACCCTCGCGGCCGATCTGGGGGCCTCCTACGTGCGGGTGTTCCCCGGCGGAGGCGACACCGAGTCGCAGGAGGCGGACGCGGTCGCCGCGCGCCGACTCGCAGCGGTGGCGCCGGTCGCCGCCGACCTCGGGGTGCGGGTGCTGCTGGAGACCCATGACTCGCACCGCGGCGGCGCCGATGTCGCGCGGATCCTGGGCCTGGTCGGACACCAGGGGGTCGGCACGATCTGGGACGTGATGCACACCTGGCTGGCGGGAGAGCAGCCGTCCACGACCTATCCGGCACTGGCCCCGTACCTGGGCTATGTCCAGGTCAAGGACATCGCCTCGGCGGCGGACACCACGCCGCTGGCGCTGGGGGCCGGGGTGCTGCCGCTGGCGGAGACCGTCGAGGTGCTGAGCCGGGCGGACTGGGACGGCTGGCTGTGCTGGGAGTACGAGAAGCGCTGGTATCCGCAGGTGCCGGAGTTGGCGGGGCTGCTCGGCCCGGCGCGCGAGCACCTGTCCCGGTTGCTGGCCGACTCGGCCTGAACGGCATGCTCGATCTAGCGCGGCTGAGGGCGCTGCACGCGGTGCACGTCCACGGGTCGGTGGGCGCGGCGGCCGAAGCGCTCGGCTACACGCCGTCGGCGGTCTCGCAGCAGATCTCCAAGCTGGAGCGGGAGACCAGGTCCGTGCTGCTGGAGCGGCACGGGCGCGGGGTGGCGCTCACGGACGCGGCGCATCTGCTGGTGGAGACCGCGCAGCGGCTGATGTCGATCGTGGAGGCGGCCGAGGTCACGCTGGAGGAGCAGCGCGGACGGCCCACGGGACGACTGACGCTGGCGGCGTTCCCGACGGCGGCCTGCGGGCTGCTGCCCGGAGTGCTGGCGGAACTGACCGCGGCGCACCCCGCGTTGGAGCTCCGGCTGCTGGAGGTGGACGCGCATCTGTCGGTGGACCTGGTGGCGCGCGGGGCGGTGGACCTGGCCGTGGCGCACGACTGGGACATCGCGCCGCTGCCCGCGCCGCCTGGCTTGGAGCGGGCGGTCATCGGGGACGACCGGTGCGACGTACTGGTCCCTGCCGGGCACCGGTTGGCCGAGCGGGCGTCGCTGACGCGGGCGGATGTGGCGCACGAGCGGTGGATCTGCCAGCCGCCGGGGTCGGTGTGCCACGACTGGCTGGTGCGGACGTTGCGGGAGGCCGGGACGGAGCCGGACATGGCCTTCCAGGTCGGCGAGTACGGGACGCAGTTGGCGCTCGTGGGGGCAGGGCTCGGTATCGCGTTGGTGCCGAGGCTGGGGCGGGGACCGGTGCCCGAGGGCGTCGCGGTCGTACCGCTGGAGCCCGCTCCGGTGCGGCGGCTGTACGCGCTGTGGCGGACGGGGGCCGCGCGCAGGCCCTCGATCGTCGCGGCGGTCGACACGTTGAGGTCGCATTGGGCGGCTGGGCCCGGATCGGCCGCCGAGGACGGATGATCGGGGCATGCGCCCACGATTTCCGCACCGTCCGCCGCGCCCGCAGCCGGGCGGTGACCATGCCCCTGAGGCCATCGCGGAACCGGGCGGGGTCGGGGACCGTCACACCGGCATGCTGACCGTGAAGGTGAATCAGCGCGGAGCGGCCTGGGCCGTGGCACTGGCCGTTTCGCTGACCTTGGGTGCCGTCGCCTGCGGGAGCGGCACCTCGGACGCGGCGGACGGCGCGCCGTCCAGCACAACCGGGCCCGTGACGCCGAGCGGCGACACGACCACCGCGCCGCCGACGACCACCGAGCCGACGACCGCGACGCCGACGACCGGTGGCCCCACCACGGGCGGGACGACGTCGGGGACGGGGTCGATCGCCAGTCGCGTCGTGTACTTCTCGTCGTCGGTGCGGGCCGTCGCGGGGACGCACGAGGTGCTGCGCGACCGGGACGAGTTGGACCGTTTCGCCACCACCGCGGCGCACAACGACGGGAAGACGGCGGCGGAGATCTCGGCGGGCGGGGCGGCGACGGACTTCGGGCGGTACGTGCTGGTCGGCTGGACCGAGTCGACCGGGTGCAGCGCGGCCACGTCGGCGACGCTCGGCGTGGCGGGCAACTCGCTGAAGCTGCGCGTCGAGCAGCCGACGCCGACGGCGGAGTGCCTGACGGACTTCCGCGTGACGGTGGTGTTCGAGGTGCCGAAGGACCGGATCCCGGCGCGACCCGCCTTCGGCTGACCGAAGGCGGGACGCCAGGAGCCCAGAAGGGCAGAAGGGCGGCAGGCCAGGAAGGCGGGACCCGCCGGTTCGTCGCACGGGCGACGGATCCTCCCGTCACGCCACCGCGCGTACCTCGCCCGTGAAGGTGCGCCACAGCTCGGCGTAGCGGCCGTCGCGGGCCAGCAGCGCCGCGTGGGTGCCGTCCTCGATGACCCGCCCGTGGTCGAGGACGACGACCCGGTCCGCGCGGGCCGCCGTGCTCAGCCGGTGCGCGACGACCAGCGTCGTACGCCGGGTGGCGAGCCGGTCGGCGGCCTGGTTGACGAGGGCTTCGGTGGCCAGGTCGAGGGCCGCGGTCGCCTCGTCGAGAAGCAGGACGGCGGGGTCGACCAGTTCGGCGCGGGCCAGGGCGATCAACTGCCGCTGTCCGGCCGACAGATTGCGGCCCCGCTCGGCGACCTGGTGGAGATAGCCGTCCTCCAGCGTCGCGATCATCGCGTGCGCGCCGACGGCCCGCGCCGCCGCCTCGACCTCGGCGTCGGTCGCGCCCATCCGTCCGTACGCGATGGCGTCGCGCACCGTGCCCGCGAAGAGGTACGGCTCCTGGGGGACGACGCCGAGGCGCTGCCGGTAGGCGGTGAGGTCGAGTTCACGGATGTCGGTGCCGTCGACCAGCACCGCGCCGTCGGTCGGGTCGTAGAACCGCGCGACCATCTTGACCAGGGTGGACTTGCCCGCGCCGGTCTCGCCGACGAAGGCGACGGTCTGTCCGGCGGGGATGCGCAGATTCACGCCGCTGAGCGCCTCCGCGCCCTCGGCCCCCTCGCCGCCGTACCTGAAGTGCAGGTCGCGGAAGGCGATCTCGCCGCGCAGCCTTCCGACCTCACGCGGCCGGGCGGCGGCCGGGGTGGCGGTCGGCTCGTGCAGCAGCTCACGGATCCGGCCGAGCGACACCGACGCCTGCTGGTAGCCGTCGAAGACCTGCGAGAGCTGCTGCACGGGCGAGAAGAACAGGTCGATGTAGAGCAGATACGCCACCAGCGCGCCCGCCGTGAGCGTCCCCGCGCTGATCCGGTGCGCGCCCACGATCAGGACGAGCGCCGCCGCCACGCTGGACAGCAGCTGAACGAAGGGGAAGTAGACGGAGATCAGGAACTGGCCGCGCACCCGCGCCGTCCGGTAGTCGTCACCGCGTTCGGCGAATCGTTCCGCCCCGCGCCGCTCCCCCCGGAACGCCTGCACGATCCGCAGACCCGCGACGTGCTCTTGGAGGTCGGCGTTGACGACGGCGATCCGCTCGCGCGCCAGCTCGTACGCCTTCACCGACTTACGGCGGAAGATCCAGGTGGCGACGATCAGGATCGGCAGCGTGGCGAAGACCATCAGGGCGAGCTGGACGTCGATGGCGAGCAGCGCCACCAGGATGCCGAGGAAGGTGAGGACGCTGACCAGCGCCGTGACCAGCCCGGTCTGGAGGAACGTCGACAGCGCGTCCACGTCCGTGGTCATCCGCGTCATGATGCGGCCGGTCAGCTCGCGCTCGTAGTAGTCGAGGCCGAGCCGGTGCAGGTGCGCGAAGATCTTCACGCGCAGGGTGTAGAGGACGCGTTCGCCGGTGCGGCCGGTCAGCCGGGTCGAGCCCCACTCCGCCGCCCACTGCGCGATCACCAGGACCAGGCCGAGCAGCGACGCCACCCAGACCGCGCCGAGCGCCGCCTGCCGGACGCCCGCGTCGATGCCGTGCCGGATCAGCACCGGCAGCAGCAGTCCCGCGATGGCGTCCACGGCCACCAGCGCCAGGCTGAGCAGCAGCGGGGTGCGGAAGCCGCGCAGCAGGCTGCCGAGGCCGAACTTCTCCTCGGCGGTCCGCGCCCGGTCCTCGTCGACCTCCGGGGTGTCCAGGGCGGGCGGCAGCGCGGCGACCTTGGCGAGCAGGTCGGGAGTGGCGGGCATGCCCGCCAGCGCGCCCGCCATGCCGCCCTGGGTGGGGGCGCCGCGCGGCGGCCCGGAGGCGCCCGCGCCGGCGCTCCGCCGGTCGTCGTCCTCGGCCGCGGCGCGCCGGTCGGCAGGCCACAGCTCCGGAGTCACCGCCCCCGGAGTCACAGCCTCGGGACAAGCGCCGTCGCCCCGCGCCAGGTCGTCCTCGTCGAGCGGGCACTCGAAGCCGTCGAGGCCGTCCGTACAGCCCTCGGTCCGCGCACCCGCCAGTTCGGCCTGCGCCGCGGCCATGTCCGTCTGCGCCGCCTCCCACTCGATCCGCCCCGCCGGGTCGAGGTCGACCACGTCGGCGCCGAGCGCGTCCGGGTCGGTGAGCAGCGCGCGGTAGAGCGGGCAGCGCTCCTGCAACTCCTCGTGCGTGCCGACGTCCGCCAGGCGTCCCGCGTCCAGTACGGCGATCCGGTCGGCGAGCGCCAGCGTGGAGCGGCGGTGGGCGATCAGCAGCGTCGTACGGCCGCGCATCACCTCGCGCAGCGCGTCGAAGATCTCCGCCTCCACCCGGGCGTCGACCGCCGAGGTGGCGTCGTCGAGCAGCAGCAGCCGGGGGTCGGTGAGGATCGCGCGGGCCAGGGCGACGCGCTGGCGCTGGCCGCCGGACAGGGTCAGGCCCTGCTCGCCGACGACCGTGTCGTAGCCGTCGGGCAGGTCGGAGATGAAGCCGTCCGCCTGCGCGGCGCGGGTGGCGGCGAGCATCTCCTCCTCGGTGGCGTCCGGGTGGCCGTAGAGGATGTTCGCCCGCACGCTGTCGGAGAACAGGAAGCTGTCCTCGGGGACCATGCCGATCGCGGACCGCAGCGATTCGAAGGTCAGCTCCCGTACGTCCACGCCGCCGACGCGTACGGCGCCGCCGGTCACGTCGTACAGCCGCGGCAGCAGTAGCGAGACCGTGGACTTGCCGGAGCCCGAGGAGCCGACGACGGCGACGGTCTCGCCGGGCTCGACGCGCAGGTCGAAGCCGTCGAGGACGGGCCGGTCCTCGGTGTAGCCGAAGGTGACGTGGTCGAAGTCGACGGTGGCGGGGGCGTCCGCGGGCAGCGTCCTGGTGCCGTCGGTCAGCGTGGGCTCGGTGTCGATCAGTTCGTAGACCCGCTCGACCCCGGCCCGCGCCTGCTGGCCGACGGTGAGCATCATCGTCAGCATCCGGACCGGGCCGGTGAGCTGCGCCAGGTAGGTGGAGAAGGCCACGAAGGTGCCGAGGGTGATCTGGCCGCGGGTCGCCATCCAGCCGCCGAGCGCCAGCATGCCGATCTGGCCGAGGGAGGGCACCGCCTGGAGCGCGGGGCTGTAGCGGGCGGTGAGGCGGATGGTACGGAGGCGGCCGGCGAACAGCTTGCGGCTGACCGTCTCCAGCTTGTCCATCTCCTGCTGCTCCTGGCCGAAGCCCTTCACCACGCGCACACCGGTGACCGAGCCGTCGACGATGCCCGCGACGGCCGCCGCCTGACCTTGCGCGTACCAGGTCGCGGGAAACAGCCGCTTACGCGACCGGTCGGCGATAAACCACAGGGCAGGGGCGACCGCGAGCGCGACCAGGGTGAGCAGCGGCGACAGCGTGAGCATCACCACGAGCGAGAGCACGAACAGCAGCAGATTGCCGATCATCATCGGCAGCATGAAGAGCAGACCCTGGATGAGCTGAAGGTCGCTGGTGGCGCGGCCGACGACCTGGCCGGTGCTCAACTCGTCCTGGCGGCGGCCGTCCAGGCGCATGATCGAGCGGAACATCTCATTGCGCAGGTCGTACTGGACGTCCAGGGCGAGCCGTCCGCCGTAGTAGCGCCGCACATAGGTGAGCACATAGACGACGACGGCCGCCGCGATCAAGGTGAACGCCCAGGGCGCGAGCGGCTTGTCGTGCTTGACGATCACGTCATCGATGATCAGCTTCGGCACCAGCGGGACCAGCGCGGTCACCGCCATGCCGCCGAGTGACGCGCCCATCGCGAGCAGCACATTGCGGCGGTAGCGCCAGCAGTACGTGGTCAGCCGCCACAGCCAGCCCCGCTCCTTCAGCGTCCGCGCCGCCGCCCCCTCACCGGGGACAGGACCTTCCTTCGTCGTCCTCGCCCTGGTCAACGACCTTGCCACCCGCGTCCTCCAGCCCGTCCGTCCACCCGTTGCCGCCGGAGGCTGCAACGCTCCGGCGTGCGCGTTTCATCCTCCCGCAACAAATGGGAGACCAAGGTCGCGGGGCGGTGCGACCTTGGTCGTAGTCCCCGGGGCGACACCGGCCAGGCCGCCGAGGGGCCGCGAACAGGCCCGCGGGGCGGCCCTGGAGGGGCCGTCAGCGGGCCGCGGCGACCTGCCGGGACATGATCGTCGTCAGCTCGTAGGCGGTGTGCGAGGCCGCGACCGAGGTGATCTCGGCGTGGTCGTAGGCCGGGGCGACCTCGACGACATCGGCGGATACCAGGTGGCAGTCGGCCAGGCCCCGCAGGATCTCCAGCAGCTCGCGGGAGGTGAGGCCGCCGGCCTCCGGGGTGCCGGTGCCGGGCGCGTGCGCCGGGTCGAGCACGTCGATGTCGACCGAGATGTACAGCGGACGGTTCCCGACACGCTCCCTGAGCTGCTGCGCGACCTCGTCGACACCGCGCCGCATGACGTCGGCGGACGTCACGATCCCGAAGCCCATCTTCTCGTCGTCGTCCAGGTCCTTCCTGCCGTACAGCGGGCCGCGCGTGCCGACGTGCGACAGCGCCGACGTGTCGAGAATGCCCTCCTCGACCGCGCGCCGGAAGGGCGTGCCGTGGGTGTACTCGGCGCCGAAGTAGGTGTCCCAGGTGTCCAGGTGCGCGTCGAAGTGCAGCAGCGCCACCGGGCCGTGCTTGCGCGCGACGGCGCGCAGCAGGGGCAGCGCGATGGTGTGGTCGCCGCCGAGGGTCATCAGCCGGGCACCGGTGTCCAGCAGGTCGTCCGCCGCGGCCTGGACGGTCTCCACGGCCTCGTTGATGTCGAACGGGTTGGCGGCGATGTCGCCCGCGTCCGCGACCTGGGCGAGCGCGAAGGGCGACGCGTCCTGCGCCGGGTTGTACGGGCGCAGCAGCCGTGACGCCTCGCGGATCGCGTTGCCGCCGAACCTCGCGCCGGGCCGGTAGGAGACGCCGGCGTCGAAGGGCACGCCGACGACCGCGACGTCGGCGGCGCCGACCTCGTCCAGGCGCGGCAGGCGCGCGAAGGTGGCCGGTCCCGCGTAGCGCGGGATACGCGAGGAATCGACGGGGCCGCGCGGCTCTGCGCTGCTCATGGGTGGCTGCCTCTTTCGTTGGGGATCGCCCGCCTGAGGGGCGAGGCCGACCCTACGTGGCCGCCGGAAGCCACCGGAATGTACGTTTCCTCCAATCGGGGGTTCCGATTACGCCTCGGCGTCGATCCCCGGCCGGACGCACGTCCGAGCGGCGGAGCGGGACAATGTGCGCATGCCCATGGATCCAGCTGCCGCAGCACCCACCCGCCAGGCCCTCGTCGCCCATCTGACCAGCACCCGGATAGCCGGCGACGTGGCGACCAGCCGCGAGAACAACCTCGACCACTTCCGGGCGCTGGCCGAGGGAAATCGCTACTACTGGTTCGGCCTGGAGCTGGGTGACCGCTGGGACGACCAGGCGGCGGTGCTGGAGCTGATGGCCGAGCGGTGCGGTGTCGTCGCCGATCCCGGGCACCGGCACGGGCAGGACACCATCGATCCCGAGCTGACGATCGACGCGCTCGACCGGATGGCCGATGTGCTGCACAAGGCGGCGGAAAACGGCTCCAGGGTGCTGGTGGCGACCGGTCACCCGGCGGGTCTGTTCGCCGTCCACTGGGAGTTGGCCGCCGCGCTGCGCGAGGCGGGCTGCACGCTGATCACCCCGTCGGAGCGCCTGTACGCGGACGGCGGTGAGATCCGGCACCTGGCGTCCGTTTCCATGGTCCACCGGGCGGGCGGTCTGGTGCACACCCACTCGCCCGACCCGATGCGGGAGATCCTGGACGCGCTGGAGCGCGACGGCGAGCCGCTGCCCGATCTGGTGATCGCCGACCACGGCTGGGCGGGGTACGCGGGCGAGCGCGGCATCGACACGGTCGGCTTCGCGGACTGCAACGACCCGGCCCTTTTCGTCGGCGAGGCGGAGGGCAGCCTGCTGGTGACCGTCCCGCTGGACGACAATGTGCCGCCGCAGCACTACGCGCCGCTGACCGCGTATCTGCTGGCGACCGCCGATCTGACCGCCGCAGGTCAGGCCGCGCGGAACTGACGCGGTCCCGGTCCGTCGCTACGCTCGCTACCATCAATGAAGGAACAAAAGGAACATCAGGGTCAAGAGGGGGCGAGGAAGGCAGGCGCAGTGGTCCAGGTCGTGATCGTCGATGACGAAGCACTGGTCAGGGCCGCCCTGCGAAGCATCCTCGAATCCTCCGGCGACATCCGGGTGGTCGCGGACTGCGACGGGCACGACGCCGTCGGGACGGTGACCGCGACGCGTCCCGGCCTCGTCCTGCTGGACGCGGTGATGCCGCCGCCCGACGACGGACTGACCGTCCTGCGCGCCCTGCGGGCACTGCCCTCGCCGCCCGCCGTCGCCATGCTGACCGCCTTCGACACCAGCGCCCATCTGCGCGCGGCGATGGCGGCGGGCGCCACCGGTTTCCTGCTCAAGGACACCGCGGTCGGCACCCTGATCGACGCGGTACGCGTCATGGCGCGCGGCGGCACCGTCTTCACCCCCACCGTGGGCCGCGCGGTCGTCGACGGCTTCCTGGGCGGTCCGCCCGGCTCCGACGGCGCGAAGGGGCCCGGTACGCCCGAGGCGTCCGCCCACGCCGCGGCCCTGGCGCCGCTGACCGACCGCGAGACCGAGGTGCTGCGGCTGCTGGCGGCCGGGCTGCCGAACGGCCGGATAGCCGCGGAGCTGGGGATCTCGGTCGGCACCGTCAAGGACCATGTGCGCGCGGTGCTGCGGAAGCTCGCCGCGCCCAACCGGGTGGCCGCCGCCGTCGTCGCGCACCAGGCCGGGCTGGTACGGGTGTCGAAGTGATCGTGAAGCCACGTGTCGCCCTGCCGGACGCCGCGCTGTTCGCCCTCTCCGCGACCGAGGTGTGGGCGACGCGCTCCTTCGGCGGCCCGGTCTCGTTCGCCTTCGCGGCCCTGGGCACGCTGGCGCTGCTGTTCCGGCACCGCTTCCCGCTGATCGCCTTCGCCGCGACCCTGCCCGCCCTCTCGCTCGGCTACATCTGGTTCTCGCCGATGGGCGCGCTCTACGAGATCGCCGCGGGCGGCCCCGACCGTCACCGCGCACAAGGGTGGCCGTTTTCTCCGGCCCGGCCCTCGAAGAGCACGCCTTCCGGTACGCCGCCCGCCGGTTCCTCTGCTCGGGCGGCTCTCGTACCGCCGGGGACCACGGCCGCTACCTCATCGGCCACGCTCACCCGTTCGGGTGAGCGCGTGATATCTCGCCGCGCCCTGCTGATCGGTGGCTGCGCGCTGCTCGCGGCGACGGTCTCCTGCGTGCCGTGGCCGTTCCGCGCCCCGGCGCCCTGGGGGCTGTCGGACACGATCCTCGCGGTGATGCTGTCCTCGCTGCTGGCCCTGGCGCCGACCGCGCTGGGCCTGTTCGCCGCCTCGCGGCGCGAGCTGGCCGGGCGGCTGGAGGAGCTGGCGGCCAGCAGGGAACGGGAGCGAGAGCTGGCCGCGGAACAGGCGGTGGTACGGGAGCGGGCCCGGCTCGCCCGCGAGATGCACGACACCGTGGCGCACCACATCAGCCTGATCGCCGTGCAGTCCGGCGCCCTGGAGGCGACCGCGCGGGGACCGCAGGCGCGGGCGGCGGCCGGGGCGGTGCGCGAGCTGAGCCGGGACGCGCTGGACGAGCTGCGCCGGATGGTGGGGCTGCTGCGGCTGCCGGTGACGTCGGGGCAGCCGCTGGACGCGGGCCCCGGCCTCGCGGGCATCCCCGCGCTGGTCGCCGCCGCGGGACCCGGCACGCACGGCGAACTGCCCGGCACCATGGCCCCGGCCGACGCCGCCCGCCTGCCCTCGGACGTCCAGCACGCCGCGTACCGCATCGTGCAGGAAGCGCTCACCAACATCCGCAAGCACGCGCCAGGCGCGGAAACCCGCGTCCTGGTGCGGCACAGCGGCGACGTGCTGGTGGTGGAGGTGCGCAACGGACCCGCGTCGGCGGCGCCGGGACCGGCCCTGCCCTCGGGCGGCCACGGTCTCGCCGGGCTGCGCGAGCGAGCGGTGCAGCTCGGCGGCGAATTCATCGCGTCGCCCGCGGCGACCGGGGGCTTTCTCGTACGGGCGACGCTGCCGGTCGGACCGGCGGTCGAGGCGGCGTAGGCGGAGCCGCGCGATCGGAGCCCGCGCGCGGCTCCGAAACCGCCGAGCCGCAACGCCGCGCGTGTCTCGTATCCGGGAGCGGAAATCCGCGCTCACCCGAAAGGGTGAGCGTCAGTCGCGCGGCACCCGCACCAGGCCCTCCTGGATCACCGAGACGGCGAGCTGCCCGTCGCGGGTGTAGATCCGGGCGGTGCCGAGGCCGCGACCGCCGGAGGCGGACGGGCTCTGCTGGTCGTAGAGCAGCCATTCGTCGGCCCGGAAGGGCCGGTGGAACCACATGGCGTGGTCCAGGCTCGCGCCGACCACGTCGCCGACGGTCCAGCCGCCGCGGCCGTGGGCGAGCAGAACCGAGTCGAGCAGCGTCATGTCCGACACATAGGTGGCGAGACAGACGTGGAGCAGCGGGTCGTCGGCCAGTTTGCCGCGGGCGCGGAACCAGACCTGGGAGCGCGGTTCGCGGATGACACCCGCGGTGAGGAACGGCGGGTCCTCGACGTAACGCAGGTCGACGGCCGCGCGGGTCTCGAGTATCCGGTCGACCACCGTGGGGTCGGGGAACCGCGCGGCGTGTACGGGCAGCATCTCCTCGGCCGTCGGCAGCGTCTCCGGGTCGGGCGCGTACGGCATCGGCTCCTGGTGTTCCAGACCCTCCTCGTGGACCTGGAAGGACGCCGAGAGGTGGAAGATCGGCTGGCCGTGCTGGATCGCGACGACTCGCCGGGTGGTGAAGGAGCGGCCGTCGCGGATCCGGTCGACCTGGTAGACGATCGGCGCGCCGGGGTCGCCGGGCCGCAGGAAATAGGCGTGCAGCGAGTGCGCGCCGCGGTCCTCGGGCGCCGTGCGGCCCGCGGCGACCAGGGCCTGTGCGGCGACCTGGCCGCCGAAGACCCGGGGCACCACGGCCGACCGGCTGACACCGCGGAAGATGTCCCGCTCGATCCGCTCCAGGTCGAGCAGATCGAGCAGGGACTGGAGCGGATCCCGGGAGTCGTTCACGGGTCCTTCGGCATTCACGCGTCCGCCGCTTCTCACGGATGGGTCTACGGTCACAGGCCCATCGACTTGGCGATGATGGACTTCATGACCTCGCTCGTGCCGCCGTAGATCCGGTTGACGCGGTTGTCGGCGTACAGGCGGGCGATCGGGTACTCGTTCATGTAGCCGTAGCCGCCGTGGAGCTGGAGGCAGCGGTCGATGACGCGGGCGGCGACCTCGGTGCAGAAGAGCTTGGCGGAGGCGGCGTCCGCGGCCGACAGCTCCTTCTTGTCGTGCGCTTCGAGGGCGCGGTCGACGACGGCCTGCGCGGCGTCCACCTCGGCCTTGCAGGCGGCGAGTTCGAACTTGGTGTTCTGGAAGGACGCGACGGTCTGGCCGAAGACGGTCCGGTCCTGGACGTACGCCTGGGCGAAGCGGATCGCGGCGGCGGCCTGGGCGTACGCGCCGACGGCGATGCCCAGCCGCTCCTGCGGGAGATTCTGTCCGAGGTAGGAGAAGCCCTTGCCCTCCTCGCCGAGCAGGTCCTCGAGCGGGACCTTGACGTCGGAGAAGGAGAGTTCCGCGGTGTCGGAGGTGCGCAGGCCGAGCTTGTCGAGCTTGCGGCCGACCGCGTATCCGTCGGCCTTGGTGTCCACGACGAACAGGGAGATGCCCGCGCGGCGGTCCTCGGGCGTGGCGGGGGCGGTGCGGGCGCAGACGATGACGCGGTCGGCGTGGACGCCGCCGGTGATGAAGGTCTTGGCGCCGTTGAGCACGTAGTGCGTGCCGTCGGCGGAGAGCTTGGCCGTCGTCTTCATGCCCGCCAGGTCGGAGCCGGTGCCGGGTTCTGTCATGGCGATGGCGAACATCGTCTCGCCGCTGACGAAGCCGGGCAGCCAGCGCTTCTTCTGCTCGTCGGTGGCGTAGGCCATCACGTAGGGCAGGCAGAGGCCGACGTGGACCCCGCTGCCGCCGAAGCTGACGCCCGCGCGGGCGCACTCCTCGCTGATGACGGCCTGGAATTTGAAGCTGTGCTCGCCCGCGCCGCCGAACTCCTCGGGCACCTCGATGCCGAAGACGCCCAGCTCGCCGAGCTTGTAGTAGAAGTCGCGCGGGACCAGGCCCGCCGCCAGCCACTCGTCGTGGACGGGGACGACCTCGGCCTCGATGAAGGCACGTATCGTCTCGCGGAACGCTTCGTGGTCCTCGTTGAACACCGTACGACGCACAGCGCGCCTCCCATCCGCGACCGGGTCCGCTGCCGGGGCGGTCGACAATCGAGCATTAAGCAAGCGCTCAGTAAGTTACCCGCCAGTCGGCCGTGCTGTCCAGACCGTCCAGCGCGTCCAGCGCCCCGAGGGCGAGCCGGTGCAGCAGGGCCGCCATCGCGGTCCTGCCGGGCAGTCCGCCGCGCTCGCCGAGGTGCGGAGTGGAGTTGAGCAGACCGAAGACGGCGTGCACGGCCGCGCGCACCTCCAGCTCGGTGGCGCCCGGATGGACCAGCCGCACGACCGCGACCCACTCCTCGACGTACTGCCGCTGGAGCTGGCGGACCAGCTTGCGGTCGGAGTCGCGCAGCCGGTCCAGCTCGCGGTCGTGCAGCGTGATCAGCGGCCGGTCGTCGATCGCGAAGTCGATATGGCCGCGGACCAGCGCGTCGAGCGCCTCGACGGGCCCGGTCGCCTCGGCGACCCGCATCTTGCCCGCGGTCAGCAGCCGGCCGCTGATGCCCACCAGCAGCTCGGCGAGCATGGCGTCCTTGCCCGCGAAATGCCGGTAGAGACCCGGGCCGCTGATGCCGACCGCGGCGCCTATCTCGTCGACACCGACCCCGTGGAAGCCGCGCTCGGCGAAGAGCCGGGCGGCCTCTCGGAGAATCTGCTCGCGACGGTTCTCCGCCGTCTTCGTCGGGTTCATGAGATCGAGTCTAGACAACCGAGTTAGCGAGCGTTAACGTGGAGTCATCACGTTAACGCTCGCTAACATCCGGGGGGCCGAACCATGGCAGCACCCGCCCTGTCCAGCGCCGCAGATCCGGCGTCAGAGGCGTATCAGGCCAATGCGCAGGCTCATGCCGCATTGACCGCGGACCTGCGCGACAAGCTGGCCGCCGCGCGGCTCGGCGGCGGCGAGAGAGCCCGCGCCCGCCACACCGCGCGCGGAAAGCTGCTGCCCAGAGACCGGGTGGACGGGCTGCTCGACCCCGGCTCGCCCTTCCTGGAGCTGGCGCCGCTGGCCGCGGACGGGATGTACGACGGGCAGGCACCGGCCGCCGGGGTGATCGCCGGGATCGGCCGGGTCGCGGGGCGTGAGGTCGTGGTCGTCGCCAATGACGCCACGGTCAAGGGCGGCACCTATTACCCGATGACGGTCAAGAAGCATCTGCGCGCCCAGGAGATCGCCCTGGACAACCGGCTGCCGTGCGTCTACCTGGTCGACTCCGGCGGCGCCTTCCTCCCCCGGCAGGACGAGGTCTTCCCCGACCGCGACCACTTCGGCCGGATCTTCTACAACCAGGCCACCATGTCCGCGCGCGGCATCCCGCAGATCGCCGCCGTCATGGGCTCGTGCACCGCGGGCGGCGCCTACGTCCCGGCGATGAGCGACGAGGCGGTGATCGTACGGAATCAGGGCACGATCTTCCTCGGCGGCCCGCCGCTGGTGAAGGCGGCCACCGGCGAGGTCGTCACCGCGGAGGAACTGGGCGGCGGCGAGGTGCACTCCCGGGTCTCCGGCGTCACCGACCACCTCGCCGAGGACGACGCCCACGCGCTGGACATCGTCCGCGACATCGTCGCCACCCTGCCCGCGCGCGGCGCCCCGCCGTGGACGGTACGGCCCGCGGAGCCGCCCGCCGTGGACCCGGCCGGGCTGACCGGTGCGGTACCGGTCGACTCCCGCACCCCGTACGACGTCCGCGAGGTCATCGCGCGGCTGGTGGACGGCAGCCGCTTCGCCGAGTTCAAGGCGGAGTACGGCACCACGCTGGTCACCGGCTTCGCCCACATCCAGGGCCATCCGGTCGGCATCGTGGCCAACAACGGCATCCTGTTCGCCGAATCCGCCCTCAAGGGCGCGCACTTCATCGAGCTGTGCGACCAGCGCGGCATCCCGCTGCTGTTCCTCCAGAACATCTCCGGCTTCATGGTCGGCCGCCAGTACGAGGCGGGCGGCATCGCCAAGCACGGCGCGAAGATGGTCACGGCGGTCGCCTGCGCGCGCGTGCCCAAGCTGACCGTGGTGATCGGCGGCTCCTACGGCGCGGGCAACTACTCGATGTGCGGCCGGGCCTACAGCCCGCGCTTCCTGTGGATGTGGCCCAACGCCAAGATCTCGGTGATGGGCGGCGAGCAGGCCGCGTCCGTGCTGGCCACCGTCAAGCGCGACCAGCTCGCCGCCGCGGGCGAGAAGTGGAGCGAGGAGGCGGAGGAGGCGTTCAAGGCCCCGGTCCGCGAGCAGTACGAGACGCAGGGCAACGCCTACTACGCCACCGCCAGGCTCTGGGACGACGGTGTGATCGACCCGCTGGAGACCCGTACCGTCCTCGGCCTGGCCCTCACCGCCTGCGCCAACGCCCCCCTTCCGACCGCCGATCCGGGCGCGCCCGGCTACGGCGTCTTCCGGATGTGAGGGGCGTGCCGACCATGAACACCGCAACCGCCGGGAGCGCGAGCCCCATGTTCGACACCGTCCTGGTCGCCAACCGCGGCGAGATCGCCGTCCGCGTGCTGCGGACCCTGCGGGAGCTGGGCGTCCGCTCGGCCGCCGTCTTCACCGACGCCGACGCCGACGCCCGGCACGTACGCGAGGCGGACACCGCGGTACGGATCGAGAACTATCTGTCGGCCGCCGAGCAGGTACGGGCGGCCGTGGAGGCGGGTGCCCAGGCGGTCCACCCCGGCTACGGCTTCCTGGCGGAGAACGCGGCCTTCGCCCGCGCCTGCGCCGAGGCGGGCCTGGTCTTCATCGGACCGCCCGCCGAGGCCATCGAGCTGATGGGCGACAAGATCCGCGCCAAGGAGACGGTCCGGGCCGCGGGCGTCCCGGTCGTGCCCGGCAGCACGGGCAGCGGGCTCACCGACGACCAACTGGCCGACGCGGCACGGGAGATCGGCCTGCCGGTGCTGCTCAAGCCCTCGGCGGGCGGCGGCGGCAAGGGCATGCGGCTGGTGCGCGACGAGGCCCTGCTGGCCGAGGAGATCGCGGCGGCCCGGCGCGAGGCGCGCGGCTCCTTCGGCGACGACACGCTGCTGGTGGAGCGGTGGATCGACCGCCCGCGGCACATCGAGATCCAGGTCCTGGCCGACGGCCACGGCTCGGTGGTGCACCTCGGCGAGCGCGAGTGCTCGCTGCAACGACGGCACCAGAAGGTGATCGAGGAGGCCCCCTCGGTCCTGCTCGACGAGGCGACCCGGCAGGCGATGGGCGAGGCCGCGGTGCAGGCCGCCCGCTCCTGCGGCTACACGGGCGCGGGCACGGTGGAGTTCATCGTCCCCGGCGCCGACCCCGGCGCGTACTTCTTCATGGAGATGAACACCCGCCTCCAGGTGGAGCACCCGGTGACGGAGCTGGTCACCGGGCTCGACCTGGTCGAATGGCAGCTCCGGGTGGCGTGCGGCGAGCGGCTGGGCTTCGGACAGCGGGCCATCGCCATGACCGGCCACGCCATGGAGGCGCGGATCTGCGCGGAGACCGCCAGAGCGGGCGACGGCCGGGTGGACTTCCTGCCGTCCGCGGGCACCGTCGTGGCGCTGGCCGAACCGACCGGCCCCGGAGTGCGCGTCGATTCGGGTCTCGCGGTCGGCACGGAGGTGGGCACGGCCTACGACCCGATGCTGGCCAAGGTGATCGCCTACGGCCCCGACCGGGCCACGGCGCTGCGACGGCTGCGGGCCGCGCTGGCGGACACCGTCGTGCTGGGCCTGGACACCAACACCGGTTTCCTGCGCAGGCTGCTGGCCCACCCGGCGGTGGTCGCGGGCGAGCTGGACACCGGGCTGATCGACCGGGACGCCGCCGAACTGCTGCCGCCCGGCGTGCCGGACGAGGTGTACGCGGCGGCGGCGCTGCTGCGGCAGGCCGCGCTGGCCCCGGCCCCGGACGCGGGCGGCTGGACCGACCCGTTCTCGGTGCCGAGCGGCTGGCGGCTGGGCGGCGAGGCGGCCTGGACGGTGCACCACCTGCGGGTTCCCGGCCGGGAGCCGGTGACGGTACGGGTCCGTGACGGCCTGGTGCGGATCGGCGAAGGACCGGCCACGGCGGCCCGGTTGACGCTGGACGGACCGCGCGCGCTGCTCCACCGCGAGGGCACGGTGACCGCTTTCCGGCACGCGGGCGAGTGGCTGGGCCGGGACGGCGACGGCTGGTGGGTACGGGCGTACGACCCGGTGGCCGCGGCCCTGCGCGGCGCCGCGGGCGGGGGCGGGGGCGGCGCGCTGACCGCGCCGATGCCCGGCACGGTCACGGTGGTGAAGGTCGGCAAGGGGGACGAGGTCGTGGCGGGCCAGAGCCTGCTGGTGGTGGAGGCCATGAAGATGGAGCACGTGATCACCGCCCCGCACGACGGGACGGTGTCCGAGATCGACGTCACCGCGGGCAGCACCGTGGCGATGGACCAGGTGCTGGCGGTGGTCACCCCGTCGGCCGCGCAGGACCCGGCCGAGGCGGCAACACCCGCGGCAGCCGCCGGAACAGCGCCCGAGCCGCCCGCCGGACCGACCGCCGGACCGACCGCCGCGCGGACCACCGCATCCGACGCCGCGCGGACCACCGCACCCGCTGCCGGTCAGACCACCGCGCCGACTGCCGGGGAGGCGTCATGAGCACCGCCGACCGGAGCCCGGCCGCGTCCGGGACACCCAGCGGCGCCGCCGCGGGTACGACGACGGACGCAACCGGCGGCGCGCTGCCCGCCGGACTGCCGATGGCCGTACCCGCGGCCGGGCTGCCGACGGCCGTGCGGATCCACGAGGTCGGCGCGCGGGACGGATTGCAGAACGAGAAGGCGACCGTGCCGACCGCCGTGAAGGCGGAATTCGTGCACCGGCTCGCCGCGGCCGGGCTCGGCACGATCGAGGCGACCAGCTTCGTCCACCCCAAGTGGGTGCCCCAACTGGCCGACGCGGCCGAGCTGATGCCGCTGCTCGCGGACCTGGACCCGGCGGTGCGGCTGCCGGTGCTGGTGCCGAACGAGCGGGGTCTGGAGCGGGCGCTGGAGCTGGGCGTCCGGGAGATCGCGGTCTTCGGCAGCGCCACCGAGTCCTTCGCCCGCGCCAACCTCAACCGGACGGTGGAGGAGTCGCTGGCGATGTTCGCCCCGGTGGTGACCAGGGCCAGGGACGCGGGCGCCACCGTCCGCGGCTATCTGTCGATGTGCTTCGGCGACCCCTGGGAGGGCCCGGTCCCGATCGGGCAGGTCGCCGCCGCGGCCCGGCGGCTGTACGAACTGGGCTGCACCGAGCTGAGCCTCGGCGACACGATCGGGGTGGCGACGCCCGGCCATGTCACGGCGCTGCTGGACGAACTGACCGGCGGCTCCGGCGGCAACGGCGTCCCGGTCGACAAGCTCGCCGTGCACTTCCACGACACCTACGGCCAGGCGCTGTCCAACACGCTGGCCGCGCTCCAGCGGGGCGTCACCGTCGTGGACGCCTCCGCGGGCGGCCTCGGCGGCTGCCCGTACGCCAAGAGCGCCACCGGAAACCTCGCCACCGAAGACCTCGTCTGGATGCTGCACGGCCTCGGCATCCGTACCGGGGTCGATCTGGACCGCCTCAGCGCCACAAGCGTGTGGATGGCGGAGCACCTGGGACGGCCGAGCCCGTCCCGTACCGTCCGCGCCCTGACCCACCAGGAGCAGTAGCCATGTCGATCGACCACCGTCTGTCCGCCGAGTACGAGGAACTGCGCGCCACGGTCGCGGAGTTCGCCAAGGACGTGATCGCGCCGAAGATCGGCGAGTTCTACGAGCAGCAGGAGTTCCCGTACGAGATCGTGCGGGAGATGGGGCGGATGGGCCTGTTCGGGCTGCCGTTCCCCGAGGAGTACGGCGGGATGGGCGGTGACTACTTCGCGCTGTGCATCGCACTGGAGGAGCTGGCCCGCGTGGACTCCTCGGTGGCGATCACCCTGGAGGCCGGGGTGTCGCTGGGCGCAATGCCGGTGTTCAGGTTCGGCACCGAGGAGCAGAAGCGCACTTGGCTGCCGAAGCTCTGCTCGGGCGAGATGCTGGGCGCGTTCGGGCTGACGGAGCCGGAGTGCGGTTCCGACGCGGGCGGCACCCGTACCACCGCGCGGCTGGACGAGGCGACCGACGAGTGGGTGATCAACGGCACCAAGTGCTTCATCACCAACTCGGGCACCGACATCACCGGGCTGGTCACGGTGACGGCGGTGACCGGCCGCAAGGACGACGGCAGGCCGCGGATCTCCTCGATCATCGTGCCGTCGGGGACGCCCGGCTTCACGGTGTCGAAGAAGTACAGCAAGGTCGGGTGGAACGCGTCGGACACCCGCGAGCTGTCCTTCGCCGACTGCCGGGTGCCCGCGGCGAATCTGCTGGGCGAGGAGGGCCGGGGCTACGCGCAGTTCCTGCGCATCCTGGACGAGGGGCGGATCGCGATCTCGGCGCTGTCCACCGGTCTGGCGCAGGGCTGTGTGGACGAGTCGCTGTCGTACGCCAAGACCCGGCACGCCTTCGGGCGTCCGATCGGTGACAATCAGGCGATCCAGTTCAAGATCGCGGACATGGAGATGCGGGCCCACACGGCGCGGCTGGCGTGGCGGGACGCGGCGTCGCGGCTGGTGCACGGCGACGAGTTCAAGAAGGAGGCGGCGCTGGCCAAGCTCTACTCCTCCGAGATCGCGGTCACCAACGCCCGTGAGGCCACGCAGATCCACGGCGGCTACGGCTTCATGAACGAATATCCGGTGGCCCGTATGTGGCGGGACTCCAAAATCCTGGAGATCGGCGAAGGCACCAGCGAGGTGCAGCGCATGCTGATCGCACGGGAGTTGGGGCTGGTGGGCTAGAACACCCGCCTGCGGGGAAGAGTGATCCCTGAGACAACTGGGACACAGGACCGTTGAAGCGGTGAGTTAGGTTAGGCTAACCTAACTCAGCCGCTCAACGAGAGGTCTGCCCATGCGCTCACACCTGCTCAACGACGCCACGACGGAGCACTACCTGCGCTCCGTCTCCCAGGGAGTCGAGCGGGTGGCGGCCACCCTCGCCGCGACCGACCGGCCTTTCACCGGCATCACCCCGGAAGCCCTCGCGCCCCGGATCGACGCGATCGACCTCGCCCAGCCGCTCGGCGACACCGCCGCCGCGCTGGACGAACTCGAAGCGGTCTATCTGCGCGACGCCGTCTACTTCCACCACCCCCGCTACCTCGCGCACCTCAACTGCCCGGTCGTCATACCGGCCGTCGCCGCCGAGGCCGTGCTCAGCGCCGTCAACTCCTCCCTCGACACCTGGGACCAGAGCGCCGGCGCCACCCTCATCGAGCGCCGCATGATCGACTGGACGGCCGAGCGCGCGGGCCTCGGCCCGGCGGCCGACGGCGTCTTCACCAGCGGCGGCACCCAGTCCAACCTCCAGGCGCTGCTGCTCGCCCGTGAGGAAGCCGTCACCCGCGGCGCCGCCTCCTCGCGGCTGCGCATCCTCGCCTCCGAGTGCGGCCACTTCAGCGTCCAGAAGTCCGCGAAGCTGCTCGGCCTCGGCGCCGACGCCGTCATCTCCGTCCCCTGCGACCAGAACAAGCGGATGCAGAGCCTCGCGCTCGCCCGCGAGTTGGACCGCTGCGCCCGCGAGGGCCTGACCCCGATGGCCGTCGTCGCCACCGCGGGCACCACCGACTTCGGCTCCATCGACCCGCTGCCCGCCATCGCCGACCTGTGCGAGCGCCACGGCGTGTGGCTGCACGTGGACGCCGCGTACGGCTGCGGCCTGCTGGTCTCCCCCACCCGCCGCCACCTGCTCGACGGCATCGAGCGCGCCGACTCGGTGACCGTCGACTACCACAAGTCCTTCTTCCAGCCCGTCAGTTCGAGCGCCCTCCTGGTCCGCGACCGCACCACGCTGCGGCACGCCACGTACTACGCGGACTACCTCAACCCGCGCCGCACCACCACCGAGCGCATCCCCAACCAGGTGGACAAGTCGCTCCAGACCACACGGCGGTTCGACGCCCTCAAGCTGTGGATGACGCTGCGCGTGATGGGCGCCGACGGCGTCGGCCAGCTCTTCGACGAGGTCGTGGACCTGGCCGCCGAGGGCTGGAAGCTGCTCGACGCCGACCCGCGCTTCGAAGTGGTCGCCCCGCCGACCCTGTCCACGCTGGTCTTCCGCTGGATCCCGGCCGCCGTCACCAGCCCGGCGCTGATCGACCGCGCCAACCTGCACGCCCGCAAGGCGCTGTTCGCCTCGGGCGAGGCCGTCGTGGCGGGCACGAAGGTACGCGGCAGCCACTACCTGAAGTTCACCCTGCTCAACCCGCGCACCACCCCCGCCGACATCGCCACCGTCCTCGACCTGCTCGCCGAGCACGCGGACCAGTACCTGGGAGACGCACTTGTCCACGCCTCGTGACCCGGACTCGGCATCCGAACCCGCCGCGCCGGAACCGGAGTTCGACTTCATCGCGATCGGCCTCGGCCCGTTCAATCTGGGCCTGGCCTGCCTGACCGAGCCGATCGACGACCTCAACGGCCTCTTCCTGGAGGCCAAACCGGACTTCGACTGGCACTCCGGCATGTTCCTGGAGGGCAGCACCCTCCAGACGCCGTTCATGTCGGACCTGGTGACCCTCGCCGACCCCACCTCGCCCTTCAGCTTCCTCAACTACCTCAAGGAATCGGGGCGGTTGTACTCCTTCTACATACGCGAGAGCTTCTATCCGCTGCGCGAGGAGTACAACGACTACTGCCGCTGGGCCGCGGCCCGCATCCCGTCGATCCGCTTCGGACAGACGGTCACCGAGGTGACCTACGAGGACGGCGCAACGCACGAGGGCACACACGAGGACACGCACGGCGGGACCTACGTCGTACGGACCGCGAGCGGCGCGGCGCACCGTACGCGCCGGCTGGTCCTCGGCACCGGCACACCGCCGTACGTCCCCGCCGCCTGCGAAGGGCTCGGCGGCGACCTCATCCACAACTCCCGCTATCTGGCGGCCAAGAGCGACCTCCAGCGCAAGCGCAGCATCACGATCGTCGGCAGCGGGCAGAGCGCCGCCGAGATCTACCACGACCTGCTCCAGGACATCGACGCGCACGGTTACGCGCTGAACTGGGTGACCCGCTCGCCGCGCTTCTTCCCGCTCGAATACACCAAGCTCACGCTGGAAATGACGTCGCCCGAATACGTCGACTACTTCCATTCCCTGCCGTCCCCGGTCCGCGACTCGCTGAACGTCTCGCAGAAGAACCTCTACAAGGGGATCAATTCGGAGCTGATCAATGACATCTTCGACCTGCTCTATCTGAAGAACCGGCGCGGCAAGGTCCCGACCCGGCTGCTCACCAACACCTCGCTCGACAGCGCGCGGTACGACGCCGACAGCGGCACGTACACCCTCGGACTGTGCCAACGCGAGCAGGGCGGGGAGTTCACGATCGACACCGAGGGCCTGGTCCTCGCCACCGGCTACCGCTACCAGGTGCCGGAATTCCTCGCCCCCGTCCGGGACCGCATCCGCTGGGACGAGCAGGGCCGTTACGACGTCACCCGCGACTACGCCATCGACGTCACCGAGCGCGCGATCTACGTGCAGAACGCCGAACTGCACACGCACGGCTTCGTCTCTCCCGACCTCGGCATGGCGGCCTACCGCAACTCCCGCATCATCCGGGAGCTGCTGGGCCGCGAGCACTACCGCGTGGAAAAGGCCATCGCCTTCCAGGAGTTCACCGCATGAGCAGCACGAACAGCGTGAGCGGCGCAAGCACCGCGAGGACCGCAAGCACCGCGCACAGCGCGGGCAGCACCAGCACAGACCTCGACTTCACCTTCCGCCCGGTCGACCCCCTCGCCGACGCCGACCTGCTGCACACCTGGGTGACGCACCCGAAAGCCGGTTTCTGGCTGATGGGCGACGCGAGCCGTTACGACGTCGAGCGCGCGTACACCGAGATCGCGCAGGCCCCGTACGAGGAGGCGTTCCTCGGCCTCCAGGACGGACGGCCCGTCTTCCTGATGGAACGGTACGACCCCGCGCGGGTCGAACTCGTCGGGCTCTACCCGGCGCGGCCCGGTGACGTCGGCATGCACTTCCTGGTCGCGCCCTGCGACACCCCCGTGCACGGCTTCACCCGCGCGGTGATCAGGGCGGTGATGGCCGAACTCTTCGCCGATCCCGCGACCCGCAGGGTGATCGTGGAGCCCGACGTCCGCAACACGGCGGTGCACGTACTCAACGAGACGGTCGGCTTCGAGATCATCGAGCGGATCAAGAAGCCGGAGAAGGACGCCTTCTTGAGCATCTGCACCCGCGAGCGCTTCGAGGCCACCCGATGACCGACGTCGACCACCTCACCCCGGAGCTGTGGGAGCGGGCCACCCGCCACCTGGTGGCCAAGGCCCTCGCCGAATTCACCCACGAACGGCTGCTCACCCCGGAGCCCGCGAGCCAGGACGCCCAGCACGGCCAGGACCGTCAGCACGCCCCGGCCACCCAGCACGCTCCGGACGCCCGGCACGCCCGGCACGCCCGGCACGCCCGGCACGGTCAGAAGGACCACGACAGCTACCTCGTCCGCAGCGACGACGGCGCCACGACGTACCGTTTCGCCGCCCGCCGCCTGGCCCTCGACCACTGGCGGATCGACCCGGCGAGCGTCACCCGCCACCGGCAGGAGGCCGAACTCCCCCTCGACGCGCTCGACTTCATCACCGAGCTGCGCACCACCCTCGCCATCAGCGACAGCGTCCTGCCGGTCTACCTGGAGGAGATCAGCGCGACCCTCTCCGCCGCCGCCTTCAGGCTCGCCGCCCGCGACCGCGCGCCGGTGAGCGCGGCGGAGCTGACCCGCGCCGGATTCCAGGCCATCGAGACCGGGATGACCGAGGGCCACCCCTGCTTCGTCGCCAACAGCGGCCGGCTCGGCTTCGGCGCGGACGACCACCCGCGGTACGCGCCCGAGGCCGCCTCCCCCGTCCGGCTGATCTGGCTGGCCGCGCGCCGCGACCGCACCACCTTCAGCGCGGGCGCGGGCATCGACTACGAGGACTTCCTCACCGCCGAACTGGGCCGGGAGCAGCTCCGGCGCTTCGCCGCCGCGCTGACCGGCCGGGGCCTCGACCCGGCCGCGTATCTGCTGATCCCGGTCCACCCCTGGCAGTGGTGGAACAAGCTCTCGGTCACCTTCGCGGGCGAGGTCGCCCGGCAGCACCTGGTCTGCCTCGGCCCCGGCGACGACGCGTATCTGGCGCAGCAGTCGGTCCGTACGTTCTTCAACACCACCGTCCCGACCAGGCACTATGTGAAGACGGCGCTGTCCGTCCTCAACATGGGCTTCATGCGCGGCCTGTCCGCCGCGTACATGGCGGCCACCCCGGCGATCAACGACTGGCTCGCCGAGCTGATCGCCGCCGACCCCACCTTCACCGCCGCCCGCTTCTCGATCATCCGCGAGCGGGCGGCGATCGGTTACCACCACCGGCAGTACGAGGCGGCCACGGCGTACGGCTCCCCGTACCGGAAGATGCTGGCCGCGCTGTGGCGGGAGAGCCCGGTCGCGGACCTGGAGCCGGGCCACCACCTGGCCACGATGGCGTCGCTGCTGCACACCGACGCCGACACGAGCACGGGTACGGACACAGACATGGGTACGGGTCCGGACACAGGCACAGGCACAGGCACCGGCACGGACGCGGGCACCTCCTTCGCGGGCGCCCTCATCGCCCGCTCCGGCCTCCCCGCCGAGACCTGGCTGCGGCGCTACCTGGACGCGTATCTCGTCCCGGTGCTGCACAGCCTCTACGCCTACGGGCTGGCCTTCATGCCGCACGGCGAGAACGTGATCCTGGTGCTGGACGAGACCGGGACGGTGCGGCGGGCGGTGTTCAAGGACATCGCGGAGGAGATCGTGATCATGGACCCGGAGACGCCGCTGCCGCCCGAGGTGGAGCGGATCAGGGCCGAGGTCCCGGAGGACGAGCGGGTGCTCGCCGTCTTCACCGATGTCTTCGACTGCTTCTTCCGCTTCCTCAGCGCGATCCTCCACACCGGGAAGATCCTGGACGAAACGGTGTTCTGGCGGACGGTCGCCGAGTGCGTCGCCGACTACCAGGCCGCCCACCCCGACCTCGCCGACCGGTTCAAGCGGTACGACCTCTTCGCGCCGGAATTCACCCTGTCCTGCCTCAACCGGCTCCAGCTCCGTGACAACCAGCAGATGATCGACCTCGCCGACCCGTCGGCCGCCCTCCAGTTCGCGGGCACCCTCCCCAACCCCCTGGCGGCCCACCGGCCGCACCCGTAACCGGGCCAACCGGGCCGACCGGGCCAACCGGGCCGACCGGGCCGCCCGCGCCCGCAGCAGTGCCGTCTTCGTCCGTAACGGCCGAATTTTCACCCCCTTGGCCGCTTTCCCTGCCCGAAATCGGGCAGGATTCTTGCAAAGCGCAGATGATCACATCAGTATCGACGGGTGCTCGAACGCCGGACGTCCTACGAGGACCTGATCGACCACCTGGTGCGCTCCACGCCGCTGCACCGCGGCGAGGCGAGCCGGGTGGTGCTGGACGTGCTGGCGTACTTCGACGAGACGACGGAGGAGTTCGTCCGCAGGAGACACCGCGAACTCCAGGCCAAGGGCCTGGTCAACGCGGACATCTTCGAGCGGATCGCCGAGGAGCTGCCGCACCGCGCGGTGGCCCCCTCGGCCCTCTCGCAGCGCCAGCTCCGCCGCATCGTCTACGGCTGAGCGACCGAGCCAACGATGCGGCCGAGCGACCGAGCCGACAATGCGGTCGAGCGGCCGAGCGGCCGAGCGGCCGAGCACCGTCGGCCACCGGGACAGGGCACCCGGGGGCCGAAAAGAACAGAACAGAACACGGACAGACACAGGGACGAGGGACGACCATATGTGCGGAATCGTCGGATACATCGGCAGGCGTGACGTGGCACCGCTGCTCCTCGAAGGGTTGCAGCGGCTGGAGTACCGGGGTTACGACTCCGCGGGCGTCGTGATCACCGGAAAGTCCGGCGAGCTGAGGACCGTGAAGGCCAAGGGCCGGGTGCGCGAGCTGGAAGCCCGCATCCCCAAGCGCTTCGCGGGCACCACCGGCATCGCGCACACCCGCTGGGCCACCCACGGCGCCCCGAGCGACCACAACGCGCACCCGCACCTCGACGGGGACAGCAAGGTCGCGATCGTCCACAACGGGATCATCGACAACGCGTCCGAGCTGCGCGCCAAGCTCTCCGCCGACGGCGTCACCTTCGCCTCGGAGACCGACACCGAGGTGCTGGCCCACCTGATCGGCCGGGCCCAGGCGGAGACCCTGGAGGAGAAGGTCCGCGAGGCCCTGCGCTCGGTCGAGGGCACCTACGGCCTCGCCGTCCTGCACCGCGACTTCGCCGACCGTATCGTCGTGGCCCGCAACGGCTCCCCCGTCGTCCTCGGCATCGGCGAGAAGGAGATGTTCGTCGCCTCCGACGTCGCCGCGCTCGTCGCCCACACCCGCCAGGTCGTCACCTTGCAGGACGGCGAGATGGCCACCCTCAAGGCCGACGACTTCCGCACGTACACCACCGAGGGCTCGCTGACCACGGCGACGCCGACCACCGTGGAGTGGGAGGCCGAGTCGTACGACATGGGCGGCCACGACACGTACATGCACAAGGAGATCTCCGAGCAGGCGGAGGCGGTCGACCGCGTGCTGCGCGGCCGGATCGACGACCGGTTCTCCACCGTGCACCTGGGCGGTCTGAACCTGGAGCCGGGCGAGGCCCGCCGGGTGCGCCGGATCAAGATCCTCGGCTGCGGCACCAGCTACCACGCGGGGCAGATCGGCGCCGGGCTGATCGAGGAGCTGGCCCGTATCCCCGCGGACGCCGAGCCCGCCTCGGAATTCCGCTACCGCAACCCGGTGGTCGACCCCGACACCCTCTATGTCGCGGTCTCCCAGTCCGGCGAGACGTACGACGTGCTGGCCGCCGTCCAGGAGCTCAAGCGCAAGGGCGCGCGGGTGCTGGGCGTGGTCAACGTGGTCGGCTCGGCCATCGCCCGCGAGGCGGACGGCGGCACCTATGTGCACGCCGGGCCCGAGGTCTGCGTGGTGTCCACCAAGTGCTTCACCAACACCGTGGTCGCCTTCGCGCTGCTCGCCCTGCACCTGGGCCGGATCCGCGACCTGTCGGTGGCCGACGGCAAGCGGATCATCGAGGGCCTGCGCCGGCTGCCCGGCCAGATCGACGAGATCCTGAAGACCGAGCCGGAGATCAAGGCGCTGGCCAGGCGGTACGCGGACGCCAAGTCGATGCTGTTCATCGGGCGGGTACGCGGCTACCCGGTGGCCCGCGAGGCGTCGCTGAAGCTCAAGGAGGTCTCGTACATCCACGCGGAGGCGTACCCGGCCTCGGAGCTGAAGCACGGGCCGCTGGCCCTGATCGACCCGTCCATGCCGACGGTCGCGATCGTGCCGGACGACGACCTGCTGGAGAAGAACCGGGCGGCCCTGGAGGAGATCAAGGCCCGCAGCGGGCGCATCCTCGCGGTGGCGCACCAGCCGCAGGAGAAGGCCGACGACACCATCGTCGTACCGAAGAACGAGAACGAGCTGGACCCGATCCTGATGGGCATCCCGCTCCAGCTCTTCGCGTACCACACGGCCCTCGCGCTGGGCCGGGACATCGACAAGCCGCGTAACCTGGCGAAGTCCGTGACCGTCGAGTAGCCGAGCGATCGGCTCGTCGCCGGTCGCGCATACGGCGAAGGCCCCCGCCAGCCCGGCGGGGGCCTTCGTATACGTCCGTACGGGACGATCCGGCACGGAACGTGCGACCGCCCGCCGCGAGCCTCCGCGACCCTCCGTGACCCGTCGCGACCCTCCGCGCCCTACGGAATGACCACCACGGGCCGCTGCGCCCGCCGCGCGAGCCGCCCGGCGACCGAGCCGAAGATCCGGCCGACCAGGCCGTGCGTCCCGCCCACCACGATGGCGTCGGCCTCGTACTCCCGGCCGACCTCCTCCAACTCGTGGCAGATGTCGCCGCCGCGCTCCACCAACACCCAGGAGATCTCGGCGAGGTGGTCCGCGCAGGCCAGTTCGAGGCCGAGGACTTCGGTGCGGTGGTCGGGCACGTCCACGAAGACCGGCGGTTCGCAGCCCGCCCACACGGTGGCCGGAAGCCGGTTGGCGACGTGCACGATGATCAGCGCGGAGTGCGTCCTGCGGGCCATGCCGATGGCGTAGGACAGGGCGCGCTCGCTGGAGAGGGAACCGTCGAAGCCCACCACGACCCCGTGCCGGAAGGCAGGATCGCAGGCGTGCCGCAGCGCTGGAGCCTGCTCGGGCAGCGCCGCCGACTCGGCGAGCGGCCTGCCGTCGGCGGGCTCGGGAAACTCATGACCGGCCATGATGCGGATTCTCGGCGAGGGCGGCGCTGACGCGCCGAGCGGCGGACAAGGACGGTGCGCGCGGGGCGGGCCGCCGGAACCAGCCGGTTTCGGCCAGTTCGCCACTTCCCGTCCCACTGACTCCAGAGTACGGCCGCGGAGACCGCCTGCACAGGCTTGCCGGGGCTCCACAGCCCTGTCGTACCCGGCAGGTACCCGGAGTTTCCGGAAGAATGCCGGAGCCGGGCCCAGAGTGCAACGCCATCACGCCAACCGGCGGCACGGTTCAGCGCACCGGCGCACCGTGGGGGCGCATCGGGATCACCCGTCCGTGGCTCTTCCGGAACGCCTCGGAACCCCGCCGCAGGGACCTCGGACCGGTGCGCAGGACACCTCCGGCGCACGTGAACGACGTGTTCGGGCTCCGGCAGGCGCGCGGGCCGGCCGCGCGCCGCGCACCGCTCCCCGTACGCGGTGGGCGCACCACCCGGCGCCCTTTACGCACACCGGCCCGCCGAACGACGTTTTTCGGCCAACTTCTCTTCCCTGCGCGCCGATTGGGCTTCCGGATCATTAACACCCCCACCACCTGCGGTTCTACGATGCCCAAAGACGCGGAGGGGGCGTTTGGTGGCCCGTGTGGCGGGAGGCGTACTTCCCAGCGGGCTCAGCGAGTGAAACGCTTCGTGATCGAATGCTTTACGCCACGTTGTCTTGTCGACTTAGCGTCAGATGGTGAACTAGTCACTAACGCCCCACCTGACACAGTAGATTTGATCATGGGTGGCCTCATGGGGGAAAACATGCAGGACCGAGGGGACGACGCGTCGATTCGAGGGGGGCTTGAGCTCCATGAGCCAGGAGTCCAGTTCCGTTACGGCGGCGGACAGTCCGTCGCAAGCACCATCGGCATCGCCTCGCGCCATTCGTAAACTTTCCGCGCGACGCCGACCGGAAGTCGTCGCCGTGCTGCTCTTCAGCGGCGGACCGATCTTCGAGAGCTCCATACCGCTCTCGGTCTTCGGCATAGACCGGCAGGACGCGGGCGTGCCCCGCTACCGGCTGCTGGTCTGCGCCGGGGAGGACGGCCCGCTGCGGACCACCGGCGGACTCGAACTGACCGCGCCCTACGGCCTGGAGGCACTCTCCAGGGCCGGCACGGTCGTCGTGCCCACCTGGCGCTCGATCTCCCAGGCGCCGCCGCCCGAGGCGCTGGACGCGATCCGCCGCGCCCACGAGGAGGGTGCCCGGATCATCGGACTGTGCACCGGCGCCTTCGTGCTGGCCGCCGCCGGGCTGCTGGACGGCCGCCCGGCCACCACGCACTGGATGTACGCGCCCACGCTCGCCAAACGGTATCCCTCGGTGCACGTGGACCCCAGGGAACTGTTCGTGGACGACGGCGACGTCCTCACCTCCGCGGGGACCGCCGCCGGGATCGACCTGTGCCTGCACGTGGTGCGCACCGACCACGGCGGCGAGGCCGCGGCGGCGCTGGCCAGACGCCTGGTCGTACCGCCCCGCCGGGCGGACTGGCAGACCGGTCAGCGACACCTCGACCGGTCTTTACCCGAGGAGATCGGCGCCGACCCGCTGGCCGAGGTCGTCGCCTGGGCGCTGGAGCATCTTCACGAGCAGTTCGACGTCGAGGCGCTGGCCGCGCGCGCGTACATGAGCCGTCGGACGTTCGACCGGCGGTTCCGCTCGCTCACCGGCAGCGCGCCGTTGCAGTGGCTGATCACCCAGCGGGTGCTCCAGGCGCAGCGGCTGCTGGAGACGTCGGACTACTCGGTCGACGAGGTGGCGGGCCGCTGCGGCTTCCGCTCGCCCGTCGCGCTGCGCGGGCACTTCCGGCGGCAGCTCGGCTCCTCCCCCGCGTCCTACCGGGCGGCCTACCGCGCCCGCAGGCCGCAGGACGAGCCGGACCGCACGCCGCCCGCACCCGACCTGCCGCCGCCCCGGCGCGGCCCGGTCTCCCAGATCCTGGCCGCCCCCGGCAAGACGGACAGTGACGCCTACGTCGCCGCCCGTGTGCCCGAGCAGCCCGGCAGCAGGGCCGAGGCGGCCGAGAGCGCGTCCCGGGGGCGGCTGCGCGCCCCACGCAGCCTGGGCGCCGCACTGCCCGGCTCACGGGATCGCCCCGTAGGGTGAGGCGTATGAACGACCGGATGGTGTGGATCGACTGTGAGATGACCGGGCTGTCGCTGGCCCACGACGCGCTGATCGAGGTGGCCGCGCTCGTCACGGACTCCGAGCTGAATGTGCTCGGGGACGGGGTGGACGTGGTCATCCGGCCGCCCGACGAGGCGCTCGTGACCATGCCGAACATCGTGCGGGAGATGCACACCTCCTCCGGTCTGCTGGAGGAGCTGCCCGGCGGGATCACGCTCGAAGAGGCCGAGAAGATCGTGCTGGGGTACGTGCGCGAGCATGTGGCCGAGCCGCGCAAGGCGCCGCTGTGCGGGAATTCGGTCTCCACCGACCGCGGCTTCCTCGCGCGCGACATGGGGACCCTGGAGCAGCACCTGCACTACCGGATCGTGGACGTCTCCTCGATCAAGGAGCTGGCCCGCCGCTGGTACCCGCGCGCGTACTTCAACAGCCCGGAGAAGAACGGCAACCACCGGGCGCTGGCCGACATCCGCGAGTCGATCGCGGAGCTGCGCTACTACCGCGAGGCGGTCTTCGTCCCCCAGCCGGGGCCGGACACCGACACCGTGCGGGCCATCGCGGCCAAGCACGTCCTGCCGGCGGAGTAGCGCGGCCGGAAGGCCCTGCTGAGCGGCCAGGAAAGGCCGCGGAGAGCGGCCGCGAAAGCTCGCCAAAAGGGATGCGCGAGCACGCCCCCGCACCCTGTACACTTCTTCAGGTCGGCGCCTGAAAGCGCCGGACATGGTGGGTGTAGCTCAGTTGGTAGAGCACCTGGTTGTGGTCCAGGTGGCCGCGGGTTCAAGTCCCGTCACTCACCCCATACGAGAGGCCCGGCCCGCGGAAGCGGACCGGGCCTCTCGCGTGACTCACGTCACATCAGGGGTGGTCGTACGCCGCCTCACTCGTTGAAGAGCAGCGCGTACGAGCCCATCGCCAGCGCGATGTCCGCCTGGGCCCAGAAGCGGTGGTAGGTGAAGGTCGGGGCGGCTCCTCCGCCGAGGTAGGTGGCGATCTTGGACCAGTTGGGGTCGTTCTTGTAGAAGGAACGCAGCTCCAGGAAGGTCGAGCTGGAGTTGATCTTGTCGCCGTTCGGCATGGCGCCGGAGAAGGTGGACGGGACGTAGACCGGGGCGTTGAAGCGGGAGAAGTCCGTACGGGTCTCCGGCACCGCGATGCCCAGGGCGTCCTGGTTGTTGCTCCACATTCCGTCCAGCAGCGCCTTGGCCGTGGTCTTGGCGGCGGCGTTCCCGGACTTGGCGCCGTAGTACGACAGGGTCTTGGCCAGGGCGGCGGCGACACCGAGGTCGTTGCCGTAGGACGTGACCGTGACGTGCAGGTTGGCGTTGGCGCCCGGCGAGGCGGCGTTCCAGGTGTCGGGAGCGCCGGTCCAGGCCAGGTCGGACGGGATCTTGAAGGTGCCGTCGGGGTTGATGGTGGTCTGGGAGATCGCCCAGGTCACCCACTTGTCGAGCACCGCCTTGGCCTTGGCGTCACCGGTCTGCTGGTAGTACTCGGCGACGCGCTCCATCGACCACGCCTGCATGCCGAACCACTGGTTCGACGGCGGGTCGTGGTAGACGGGCTCCCAGTCGTACGCCATCCCGTAGAAGGTCGGCGTGCCGGCCGGGGGCTGGGCGTAGGCGCCGTCCCAGCTATTGGTGGCACCGCCCGCGATGCCGCCCTCCTTGGACTGGAGCCAGGTGTAGAACTCCAACTGCCGGGTGAGGCTGGTCGACCAGTCCTGCTTGCCGGTGGCCGACTTGGGGGCCATCGCCGGGTCGGTGGTCAACGCGTAGGCCGCCAGCGGGTTCTGGTAGCCGAAGTGCGAGGCGCCGTCACCGATCCGCCAGGACCAGCCGCCGCCCGTACCGCTGGAACCGCCCCAGGCGTAGTACCAGGAGAGCAGGTAGTGCTCGCTGTCCTTGCCGGTGCCCGCCGGGCAGGACGGACTCGTGCAGTTGCCGATCTTCTTGAAGTACTTGTCGAAGAACGAGTACCGCAGGTAGTCGCCCATCTTTCCGGCCTTGGCGACCGTGGTCGCCACATCGGCGCCCTTGCCCTGCGCCTTGGCCCAGGTGTCCGCCCAGTAGGCGGCCTGGATCGCGCGCGCGTCGGCGTCCGGGGCGTCGGTGTACTTCCACTGCTTGGCGTACGACGAGTCGCCGGTGAACAGGTCCAGATAGCCGTTGGTGCCGCCGTACTTGAAGGCGTCGCAGGTCGGCTGCGGCACCGTCTCCCACACCGACTCCTGCGCGCCGCGCTGGAAGGTGTTGATGTACGAGGGACCGGCCGCCGTCGGGCCCAGCTCGCAGCCGCCGCCGGGCGTGTCACCGAACCCGTAGGTGTTGTCCACGTCCTGGAGCCAGTGCATGCCGTAGATGTCGGACGTGCCGTACGCCGACTTCAGCTCGTTCGCGATCGGGTCCTGACCGACCGGGACGCTTGTGTCGAGCTTGGACGGGTAGTCCGAGGGCAGCGGGTGCTCCGGCGCGTACGTGGCGGGCTTGCTCGGGTCGTAGAAGCTGTTCGTGGGCTGGTCGGCGGAGGTGGGGATCATGTACTTCTCCATCAGCGCCCAGGCCCCGTTGAACTTGCTCCAGTCCTGGGTGATCCGGCCGTACATCGCCTGGAGCCAGATCAGGTAGGAGTACGCCTCCGACGTCGTCTCGTGCCCGTAGTCCGGCGCCTCCACGATCAGGGTCTCCACCGAGTGGTAGGGGATGCCCTGCGGGGAGAAGTAGCCGTTGGCCGGGTCGGTGATCTTGCCGTAGAGGTTCAGGAAGCGGGAGTCGTACGTGCCGCTGGTGCCCGTCACCTCCGTCACCGTGACGTCGGCCTTGGCGAAGCCGGTGGCGGTCGCGGAGAAGGTCGCCGCTCCGCTGCCGGTGGCCGCGGCGGCGACGGTGACCGTCTGCGCCGTGCTCCAGTTGGCGGGGGTGAAGGTCAGGCTGGCGCCGGACTTCACGGTCAGCGAGGTGTTCCCCGAGGTGCGCGCGACGGCGACCGTGACATTGGCCGACGGCGCGCCGGACAGCTTGACACCGAAGGTGCCGGTGCCGCCCTGCGTGACCGAGACCTGCGTGGGCGAGGCGACGATCGAGGGCCCGGCGGCCACGTGCACGCCCACCGGGGTCGATTCGCCGGACGCGCCCAGGCTGTCGTACGCCTTGGCGTAGACCGAGTAGTCACCGGCCGCGACCGCGGGCCAGGTGAAGGTGTAGGGCGAGGTGGTGTCGGTGCCCAGCAGCGTGGTGTCGCTCCAGAACTCCACCTTGCTGACGGTCGCCGAGTCCGCCGCGACCGCGGTGGCCGCCAGCGGGATGCTGGCGCCGGCGGTGTACGTGGCCCCGGCCGACGGGCTGGTGAGCACGGTGAGCGGTGGCTGGTGGGCGCCCCCGCATACGGTGCCGTTGACGGCGAAAGCGGTCGGCGCCGCGTTCGTGCCGCTGTAGTTGAAGTTGGCGCTCGTGGTCACACCGGCGTTCGGCGCGATCGTCTTGTTCCAGTCGAGCGATTTGACGGTGACGTTCTTCCCGGTCTGCGACCAGGTGCCGTTCCAGCCGCTCTGGAGCGTCTGGTTGCCGGCGTAGGCGTACGTCAGTGTCCAGCCGTCGATCGCGGCCGTACCGCGGTTGGTGATGGTGGCGTTGGCGGTGAAGCCCGAACCCCAGTCGTTGGCCGAGTAGTCGACGCTGCACTGAAGAGTGGCCGCGTGGGCGACGGTTCCGCCGCCTGCCACGGTCAGGGCGAGCGGCAGGGACAGCGCGACGGCGAAAGCCGTCACCAGCCTGCGGATCCGCTTGCTGAACGGTCTTCCTCTGGGCATGCGAGAAGCCCTCCTCGCGGTTCTGTGGGGGGATGGAAACATCTGAACCAGTGGGAGCGCTCCCACAATCAAGGCGCTGTGAGCGCACTGTCAAGAGGTGAAGCAGAACGGCATGTTCATGCCGCTATCACCGGGGAGTCGCTACAGAAGTCGACACGGTCGTCACCGAACCCCTACCGCCCTCGCCGACTTGCCGCTATGGTCTGCGGCGGACCAGTGGGAGCGCGTCCACTTCTCGATCCCCCCACTTACGAGGAGTCGCACATGCGACGACCCACGCGCACCGCGGCATTCGGGATCGCGGCCGTCACGACGGCCGCGACCGCCGCCGCGCTACTACCCGCCGCGCTCGGCGCGACCGCGTCGGGTGCCGCCCCCGCCTGTTCGGTGGCCTACTCGGTGACCAGCCAGTGGGACGCCGGATTCCAGGGCGATGTGGTGATCACCAACAACGCTGCCGCCACGACCAGTTGGAATCTGAGCTTCGACTTCCCCGGCAGCCAGAAGGTCACCCAGGGCTGGAACGGCACCTGGACCCAGTCCGGCAAGACCGTCAGCGTCGCCTCGATGTCGTACAACGGGACGATCGCCACGGGCGGTTCGGTGAGCGCCGGATTCCTGGCCAACTGGTCGGGCTCCAACCCGGCGCCGACGGTCTTCAAACTCAACGGGACCACGTGCAATGTGAACGGCACGACGCCGCCCACCACGCCCCCGACGACCCCGCCCACGACACCGCCGACCACTCCCCCGACCACACCGCCCACGACACCACCGACAACGCCGCCGACGACTCCGCCGACGACTCCGCCCGGTGGTGACACCGCGCCGCCCAAGCTGCACGTCTCCGGCAACCAGCTCGTCGACTCCGCCGGCAAGAACGTCGTGCTGCACGGCGTCAACCGCTCCGGCACCGAGTTCATGTGCGCGCAGGGCTACGGCGTCTTCGACGGCCCGGTGGACGACGCGGCGATCGACGCGATCAAGAGCTGGCACGTCACGGCGGTCCGCGTCCCGCTCAACGAGGACTGCTGGCAGGGTCTTTCGTACGTGCCCGCCGCGTACGGCGGCGCCAACTACGTCTCGGCGATCACCGGCTGGGTCAACCGGCTGGTCGCGCACGGCATCACGCCGATCGTGGAACTGCACTGGAGCCACGGCACGTACACCGGCAACTCGGCGGGCTGCTCGGACGTCAACGCGACCTGCCAGAAGCCGATGCCGGACGCGCAGTACGCGATCCCGTTCTGGACCGGCGTGGCCAACGCGTTCAAGAACAACACCTCGGTGGTCTTCGACCTGTTCAACGAGCCCTACCCGGACCGCGCCACCTCCACCACCGAGCAGGCGTGGACCTGCTGGCGGGACGGCGGCACCTGCCCGGGGATCGGCTACCAGGTGGCCGGCATGCAGTCGATGATCAACGCCGTACGCGGCACCGGCGCGCAGAACGTGATCCTGGCGGGCGGTCTGGCGTACTCCAACGACCTGACCGGCTGGCTGGCGCACAAGCCCACGGACCCGACGGGCAATCTGGGCGCCTCGCTCCACGTCTACAACTTCAACACCTGCTCCTCGGCGGCCTGCTGGGACTCGCAGGTCGCGCCGGTCGCGGCGCAGGTCCCGCTGGTGGCCGGTGAGATCGGCGAGAACACCTGCTCGCACGGCTTCATCGACCAGTTCATGAGCTGGCTGGACGCGCACAAACTGTCGTACCTGGGGTGGACCTGGAACACCTGGGACTGCTCCTCGGGACCGTCGCTGATCTCGGCGTACGACGGGACGCCGACGGCGTACGGGATCGGGCTGCGCGATCACCTGGCGTCGCTGGGGTAGCCCGGTGACGTGACGAGCCGGAGCGGTCCCGCGCATGGATGGCGTGTGCGGGGCCGCTCCTTCGCGCCGCGCGGGAGTGCGAGGCGCGAACGACGGCGCGCGGGGTGTGAGCTGCGGGTTCGGCGTCCGCTCGCGTTCGGTTCTCGAAATCGGGCACGGGGCCAACTGACCATTATTGAACAACTCATTGACGCGGCTGTTCGGCGCTTGTAAACATCACCTCGCCGGGAGAGCGCTCTCAATGCACTCCGGCTCCCTCCGGCCTCCATCACGGACCCCCACCCGGTTGAGGAGAACACATGTCAGGCAGCACTACCCTGTCGGTGCGCCAACGGCCATGGCGCGGCGGGCGCCGGCCGGTTCTGATCTTCACCGTCCTCGCGGCCCTGCTGGCGAGCCTGGCGCTCGTCTGGACCCAGTCCCCGGCCCGCGCGGCGGACACCCTGCTCTCCCAGGGCAAGCCGGCCACCGCGTCCTCGACGGAGAACGCGGGCACGCCCGCGTCGGCCGCCGTGGACGGCAACACCGGCACCCGCTGGTCGAGCGCCGCCGCCGATCCGCAGTGGCTCCAGGTCGACCTCGGCTCCTCGCAGACGATCACCTCCGTCGCCCTCAACTGGGAGGCGGCGTACGCGAAATCCTTCAAGATCCAGACGTCGGCCAACGGCACGACCTGGACCGACATCTACTCCACCACGACCGGAACGGGCGGCAACCAGACGCTGACCGTAAACGGTTCCGGGCGCTATGTCCGGGTGTACGGCACGGTCCGCGCCACCCAGTACGGCTACTCCCTGTGGGAGTTCCAGGTGTACGGCAACGGCGGTACGACGCCGCCCGCCGCCTGCGGCACGGCCAACGCCGCGCTGAACCACCCGGCCACCGCGTCCTCCACCGAGAACGCGACCACCCCCGCCTCGGCGGCGGTCGACGGCAACACCGGCACCCGCTGGTCCAGCGCCTTCGGCGACCCGCAGTGGCTCCAGGTCGACCTCGGCTCCTCGCAGACCATCTGCAAGGTCGGCCTCAACTGGGAGGCGGCGTACGCCACCGGCTTCCAGATCCAGGTGTCCGACAGCGGTACCGGCGGCTGGACGAACATCTACTCCACCACCACCGGGACCGGCGGCGTCCAGGCGCTCAACGTCACCGGCACCGGCCGCTACCTGCGGGTCAACGGCACCGCCCGCGCCACCGCGTACGGCTACTCGCTGTGGGAGCTGACCGTCAACACCACCGGCGGCGGCACCACGACTCCCCCCACCACACCGCCCAGTGACAGCTTCTGGGGCACGACGGACGACATTCCGGCCGCGCACAATGTGATGGAGCTGAAGATCCTCAACCGGACCAACGGCCAGTACCCGGACAGCCAGGTGTACTGGAGCTTCAACGGCACGGTCCACTCGATCGCCGAGCAGCCGTACTTCGACATGCCGGCGAACTCCTCGGGCCGGATGTACTTCTACCTCGGCTCGCCGAACAGCCAGTACTACGACTTCATCGAGTTCACCATCGGCGCCAACGTCTTCAACGGGAACACCACCCGGGTCGACGCCTGGGGCCTGCCGCTGGCCATCCGGCTGCACACGCACGACGGCCAGGACGTCCAGCTCGGTGACAGCCAGGACCTGTTCAACCAGAGCCGGGAGGCGACCTTCGCGCAGTTCCAGGCCGCCGTACCGCAGCAGTTCAAGGTGCTGGCCCAGACCCAGGCCCCGTACCGGATCATCGCGCCGGGCAGCGACCCGAGCTTCCGCGCGGGCGGCGCGAACGCCAACTACTTCACGGCGTACGCCAATTCGGTCGGTGTCAACGAGCCCACATCCAACATCTTCGGCTGCGCGGGCTCGCTGGCGGGCAACCCCGGCATGTGCGCCGCGCTCAACCGGCACACCGCCAACCTCCCGTCCAGCCAGTGGGAGGACCCGACCAAGTTCTACACGGGCGGCGACCCGGCCAACTGGTACGCCAAGTTCTGGCACGACCACGCGATCAACCACCTCGCCTACGGGTTCCCGTACGACGACGTGGCCGGGCAGGCCGCGTACGCCTCGCTCCAGAACCCGCAGTGGATGGAGATCGCGGTGGGCTGGTAGCACCCGCTGCCGCTCCTTCCTTCTCACCGTTCTTTTCTCCTCCCCCCACAAGCCGGGGGCGGGCGGCGGCCGTTCATGGCCGCCGGCCGCCCCCGGCGGCATGTCCGGGTCCGGACGCGCGTCCGGGTCCGGCGGCACGTCCGGGTCCGGCGGCACGTCCGGGTCCGGCGGCGCGTCCGAGGCCCGTGGCGGGTCCGGGTCCGGCGGCGCGCGGGTCCGGCTTCTTTGCGACTCGGATATCTCGCCATGGCGGACGTTTTACCTCCGGATATCCATGGACGAAACGGGTGTTACGCGTGAGGCGGTGTTGACATGTGCTCGACATCGTTTGATGGTGGGGGACGGCCGGTGGTGAGAGCGCTCTCGTGCGGTGGAGGCGCGCTGGACTGCCGGGCGCTGTTCGAGTGTGTTGTCCCCCCACGATTTCTCGCTCGCGAGAAGGTGCAAAGGAGCGCGTCGATGCGACGTATGACTCGTACGGGCTGGTGTCTGTCCGCCGTAGTGGCTTTGGGAGTAGGGGCGTTGGGGCTGGCGCCGGTGACCTCGGCGTCGGCCTCCGAGCCGTTGTCGCCGGGACTGGTGAGCGCCATGCAGCGGGACCTGGGGCTGACCCAGACGCAGGCGACCGCGCGGCTGAAGGCCGAGGCGACGGCGACCACGCTGGCGCCCACCGCCCGGCGCGCGGCCGGAAAGGCGTTCGGCGGCGAGTGGTTCGACGCCGCCTCCGGCAAGCTGGTGGTGGGGGTGACCGACAGCGCCGCGACCGAGGCCGTACGCGCGACCGGCGCTTCGACGGTGAAGGTCGCGCACACCGCGGCCGCGCTGGACTCGGCCAAGGCCGGGCTCGACACCGCGGCCAAGTCGTCGGCCGGTGCGCCCGCCGCGGTGCGGAGCTGGCGCGTCGACGTCACGACCAACCGCGTCGTCGCCGACGTACAGGCGGGGGCGGAGAACCGCGCGGACGTGGCGGCCTTCCTCGCGCCCGCCCGCGCCGCCGGGCTGCTGACCGTCAAGGCCGACAACTCCCCCGCGCCCCGCACCTTCTCGGCCGGGACCGTCGGCGGTGACCCGTACTACATCAACGGCAACACCCGCTGCTCCATAGGCTTCTCGGTGGTCGGCGGCTTCGTCAGCGCCGGGCACTGCGGCACGCCGGGCAGCTCCGTGGCCGGCTGGGACGGCTCGGCGATGGGCACCTTCGTCGGCTCCACCTTCCCCGGCAACGACTACTCCTACATCTCCATCGGCAACGGCTGGTGGACCGTCCCGGTCGTCCTCGGCTGGGGCACCGTCAGCGACGTCCTGGTCCGCGGCTCCAACGTCGCCCCGGTCGGCTCCTCCATCTGCCGCTCCGGCTCCACCACCCACTGGCACTGCGGCACCGTCCTGTCCCAGGGCGACACCGTCAACTACGCCCAGGGCGCGGTCTACAGCCTGACCGGCACCAACGTCTGCGCCGAACCGGGCGACTCCGGCGGCTCGTTCATCACCGGCGACCAGGCCCAGGGCGTCACCTCCGGCGGCTGGGGCAACTGCACCAGCGGCGGCCAGACCTGGTTCCAGCCGGTCAACCCGATCCTGAGCCGCTACGGGCTGACCCTGGTCACCGCCTGACCGGATACGGAACCCGCCGCGGTCCCGGTGATGCGTGACAGCTGCGCCTGGTGCGAAGTCGGCGAGGACTTCGGCCGGGTCGGCGGAGTCGGTCGCATGTCGTGTGTCCATGCCTCTAGGGGCGTGTGAGGCGCCGGATTCTTGAAGCCCAGCCCCTTCGGGGGCGGTGGAAAGAATCCGGCGCCTCGCGCGTCCTACTCCATGTCCGGCAACGCGGGGCGACCCGCAGATCGAATGGAGCGGAGGACATGGGACAAGGCTCGGGGGCCATGACGACGAGCGCCGTACCGCCGCCGAAACGGCTGTCGGAGGAGCTGGAAGGGCTCATCGAGGCAGAACTGAAGGAGGTACATCCCCGCCTGCTCAGGGCGGTCAGGCGACTGACCCGGGACGCGGTCCTCGCCGAGGACATCACGCAGGAGGCGTGCATCGCCGTCATCCTGGAGTACCGCAAGGGCACCGTCTTCGAGAAGCCGGTGATCGTCTTCGCGACGGTGGTCGCCCGCAACAAGCTCAAGTCGCACTACAACCGGCTCGGTACGCGCTACGAGGACCCGACCGGGGAACTCCCCGAAGGCGTCCCGTGGCCCGGCGTTCCCGGCCGCCCCGCCGCGGACCATCTCACGGCCTCACTGGAGTTCATCGAACTCCTCGCCGCCGTACGAGCCGCGATCGGCCACGAACGCACGTACACCATATGGGAATTGACCCATGTATGGGGCCTGAGCGGGGTCGAGATCGCCGCCCACCTGGGCGTCTCGCCCGCGACCGTCAGCAAGGACCTGAAGAAGGCCACCCAACTGGCCTTAGGCATCGGCCCGGAGGAGGAATGGCGCGCGGAATAGGTCTGCTTCTCGGGACCACGGATCACTTTCACCGTGGTCCCGAGTCGGGATCTAATCCCGACACGAAGAACAGGGGGAGACAGGGAGGATGCACGTGTCGAAACCGAATCGAGGGGATTCACCGCACGAAAGGATGCTGGCATACCTGAACGAGAGTGACCGCACGATGAACGACCCGCCCGAGCCCGAGGGGGGCAAGGGCGTTGGGGGCACGACCGGTTGGCATGAGGTGTACGGGGGACTCATGGCGACCGCGGAGGCAGTCCGGATCGTGGCGGGGGCCACGGCGGACGCGCCGACGACCGGGGAGGACGTCGCCGGCGCACCACGGGAACACCCGGGGGAACACCAGGGGGAATGGGTACCGGTCGGCGGCACGCGGGGGCGCTGATCCGTATCCCGAACGTGCCCGTTGTTCGACGCGAGGGGGTCGTCGAGCAACGGGCACATCGACGGATGGCAGAGCTCACGTCAGAGGTGACGAAGTGTCTGCAAGGGCCAACCGTACTTCAGGCCCGTTGACGGGGAATCCAATGGGCGGCTCCAATCACCGCTGTCCCCACCTGTCGGTAACCTCATAGCGACTCACGCCATGTCGAACGGCCAACTCGCCGGCGCCGGCCTCCTCGGCCACGCCCCCCCCCGCAACCCCGCCGAGCAGCAGTTCCACGCTACAGAATTCCCGTGAGAGTGAAATCCGATGAGCCGTTCACAGGGAAATTCTATTCAATTGCGCACCGCGCTTGATCCCGAACCTGCACGGACAACACCTCAGAGGTTTCCATCTCACGGAGAATCCCTCGGACGACGTCTTGATCGAAATCCTCTCGGCGAGACATTTCAATGACCCACGGAGCAGCCAGTTGCATCCAATACGAACGGCCAGACCTCCACGCCGACTCGACCGTCAGCTCAATTAGCCTCTCGGGAGTCGATACGCCGCCCCGACTGAGCTGCTCCCACGAGCGGGCATATTCAGCCAGGGATTCGGGCAGATCACGCTCCGGGTAGGGCCACATGGGAACGAAACCGGAGCTCACAAGCGCAGCTCGCCCTTCCGAATCCACCCCGACCCCAATACGGCCGTCAGGCATGATCCCAATCCATGCCCCGTCCCCTCGGTACACCACCGGAGTCCAATTACTCATCTGAACACCGGGAAGCGGGTGCCCGCGTAGGGCGCGGCGTCCTCGGTGAGGGCCGAAGCGGCCTTTCCCTGCGGGGACTTCTCCGCTGTCTGCGAAGGAGGAGCGGCGAACGCCTGCCCGCCCGCACCCAAGGGCGCGAGGCCGCCCGTCACCATTACCGCCGCCACGGCAGCAATCAACGACCTGCGCGCATGTCTGCTCAGCACAGAGCTCTCCCCCGCCCCAGCCCCAAAGTCCCCACCCGGAGCCACAGAATTCCCACAAGTTCGCAGATCTTACATGTGATGTACATGCTCAGGTCAAGGGTGCATAAAGGGGTCTTCTGGCGGGTGAGCGGACGATGGAGACCACGGACATATCCGGAGGGAGTCCTTCCATGTGGAGGGGGCGATCGCTCGTGGGCATGATCTGCATATCCCCGTGGGGGTCTACGGATCAGGCTGTGTACGGGCAGGTGCCGGTGGGCGCGATGCCGCCACTGGCGTCGTGGGGCCGACGGGTAGCGGCGGCACTGATCGACGGCATCATCGTGTACGTGCCCGAACGCATCGTCTGGTACGCGCTGGGCAGCACGCCGGCAGCCGCCCAGTGGGGCGCGCTTCTCGTCCTCTTGATTGCCATCGGCCTGAGCTACGTGGCGGGCACCACCGGGCAGACCCCCGGAAAGAAGGCGGTCGGCATCCACCTCCTACGCGAGGCCGACGGGCAAGTCCTCGGCGTCGGGAGGGCCTTCGGCCGCTGGCTCCTGCACATCCTCGACGCCGTCTGCTGCGGGCTCGGCTATCTGTGGCCGCTGTGGGACGAAAAGCGGCAGACCTTCGCCGACAAGATCGTGCGCTCCGTCGTCATCAAGCCCTGACAGCCGCAGGCGCGACAGCGGGGGCCACGGCGATGCCGCCGTGGGCGCGACGCCGGGCCTGAGTGACGAGCCGGGGCCGGAATCGAGCCGTGGCGACGACCTTGGCCTCGATGACGAGTCTCCGCTTCACGACGCCGAAGGCGGCCTGGGGGCGGGGCGGTTGGACCGGTAGCGGCCGGGGGTTGTGCCGAGGACGGCGGTGAAGGCGGCGATGAAGCCGCTGGGGTTGGCCCATCCGCAGGCGGCGGCGGTGCGGAGGGTGTCGTGGCCGTCGGCGAGCAGTACGAGGGCGTGGTGGATGCGCAGTTGGGTGCGCCACTCGTAGAAGGTCATGGCGAGTTCGTCGTGGAAGAGCCGGCTGAGGGTGCGGGGGCTGGCGCCGATCGTCCTGCCGAGTTCGGCCAGCGTGGAGTTGTCCGCCGGGTTCTCGTAGAGGATCCGGGCGACGGCTCGCAGCCGGTCGTCCGCGGGCTGGGGCAGGTGCAGGGGCTGTTCGTGCGCCTCCTGGAGATCGTCGACGAGGACGCGCAGGAGGCGGGAGCGCGCGGCGGGGCTGTGCGCGGGCACGTCGGCGTCGTGCGCGCGGGGTCCGGTCAGGGCGAGCAGGACCTCGCGGGCGAGGCCGGAGGCGAGGAACACGGCGGGGTGGCCGGGCAGGAGCCGGGCGAGGGACGGCGTGAGGAAGACGATCCGCATGTCGGTGACGCCGTGGGCGCGGTGGTGGTGCGTGAACCCCGCCGGGGTCCAGGCGACCCGGTCGGCGGGCACGATCGAGGTGCCGCGCTCGGCGTGGACCGCCAGGACGCCGCTGGCCGCGTACACCAGGTGCCCGCGCGGGTGCGACCGCACCTCGCTCGCCTCGCCGGACGGCCAGAGGTGGCGCCCGCCGGACGGCCACACATGGGACGTCACACCGGCGGCCGGGCGAGGTTGGCGGCGAACGGGCATGACTTGGCATCGTAGCGGTACCACGCCACCGCCTGCCCCCGTGAGACTGGCTCTGTACGGAGCGGTCCCGCGGCGCGCCGAGCGCCCGACCGGGCCGCGTGTCACCCGGAGAAGGAGAAGCACATGGCGACGTTCGTCCTCGTACCCGGCGCGTGGAAGGGCTCCTGGTCGTTCGAGGCGGTGGTCCCGCTGCTGGAGCGCGCCGGGCACACCGTGCACGCCCTGACCCTGACCGGTCTGCGGCCGGACGACGACAGCGCGACGGTCGCGACCGCCGGTCTCGACACGCACGCCGACGACGTGCTGCGGTGCCTGGACCGCAACAGCGTCACCGGCGCGACGCTGGTCGGCCACAGCTACGCCGGGATGGTGGTCGCCGCCGCGGCCGACCGCGCGGAGGGCCGGATCTCCCGGCTGGTGCACCTCGACGCCTACGTACCGCGCGACGGTGATTCGTGCTGGTCGTCGACGAACGACCACTTCCGGGAGGTGTTCGCCGCCGGCGCCGCGGCCACCGGCTACTCCGTCCGGCCGCCGGACGGCGGCGATCCCCGCCGCCGCCCCCATCCCCTCGCCGCCTTCCTCCAGACGGTCCGGCTGACCGGCGCGGTCGCCCGCGTCCCCCGCCGCGAGTTCGTCTACTGCTCGGGCTGGGAGAACCGGACACCCTTCGCCGGCCTCCGCGCCCGCCTCCAGGCCGACCCCGCCTGGCGGGTCCACGACCTCCCGACCGGCCACGACGCCATGCACGAGGCCCCGGACGCCGTCGCCGCGATCCTCCTCGCCGACGCCGACGCCGACGCCGACGCGCACACCGCCGCCGACACCGCTGCCGACACCGCCGCCGACACCGCTGCCACCGCCCACCCGAGCGCCTGAGCCCGGCGCGTGTCGCATCCCGCAGCCGAGCTCACGGCGTTCATGGCGCGGTATGAGCAGGCCAACAACAGCCACGACATCGCACGCGTGGTGCAGCCCCGGTCAGGGGAGGGACGGGGCACGAACGTGATCGTGAAGCGGGACGGGGCGTGGAAGATGCTGCACGAGCACCTGAGTTCCTGACGCGCCGGTGGGCCGGTGGGGGTCCTTCGGGCCGGGGCCCGGCGTCGCCGCCCGGGGCGGAAACTCGGGTGCGGGGGCCGGACGGGCGTGTCTAGGGTGCGGCTCGGACGTCGAGGGATCGGAGAGGTACGGGGTATGAGCAGTGAACTGTTCGCGATCTGCTTCAACGCGACGCGGCCGACGGGGCTGGCGAGGTTCTGGTCCGGGGTGCTGGGCTGGGAGGTGAACCCCGGTGAGGACGAGGACGCGCAGGGCGGTGTCGCGATCGTGCCGCCCGCCGCGGACGGGGCGACCGGCGGCTTCCGTATCCGCTTCCTGCCGAGCCAGGAGCCCAAGACCCGCCAGAATCAAGCGCACTTCGACCTGACGAGCGCCTCCGCCGAGGACCAGCGGCAGACGGTGGCCAGGGCGCTGGAACTGGGCGGACAGCACATCGACATCGGCCAACTCCCCGAAGAGGGACATGTCGTGCTCGCCGATCCTGACGGCAACGAATTCTGCGTCATCGAGCCCGGCAACACATTCCTCGCCGACACCGGCGTCATCGGCGCCCTGGCCTGCGACGGCACCCGCGAGGTCGGCTGCTTCTGGAGCGAGGCCCTGCGGTGGCCCCTGGTCTGGGACCAGGACGAGGAGACCGCGATCCAGTCCCCCGAGGGCGGTACGAAGATCACCTGGGGCGGCCCGCCGGTCGCCCCCAAGACCGGCACCAACCGCCTCTTCTTCGAACTGGCCCTCCCCGCCGGCGCCGACCGCTCCGCCGAGGTCGACCGCCTCCTCGCCCTGGGCGCCACGCGCCCCGAGGCCGCGGAGACCGACGGCGGAGCCCACGTCCTGCTCCTCGACCCCGACGGCAACGAGTTCTCCGTCCGGAGGCCCGGATAGGCCGTCCTGCCCGGATGAAGCCGTCCTGCCCGAGCCTGCCCCGGCCCGGCTCCCGCCCCGCCCCGCCGCACCCCGCCGCAGTCAGTCCGCCGTGACGCCCCAGTAGCCGATCGAGACCGGCCTGCCGTCGGCGTCGTAGAGGACGGTGCGGTTGCCCGCCGCGCGGTCGGGGTAGAGGTCGCCGCGGTCCGACACCGCGGCGGTCCACTCGGCCTCGGTGGACGGCCGCCGGGGCACCAGGCGCGGACCTCCGCGTCGGCCAAGGGGCGCATGAACGGCCCCTCTTCGTCATGGTCCCGAACCCGTGGTCGTCCTCGGAGAGTTCGCGCTCCTGCTCGAACGCCGCCGCCGGATCCGGGCGGTGCGGAACCCCGTGGCCGAGGCGGAGGGGGGAGCGTCGGCCACGGGGCGCGGGGGTCAGATTCCGCAGGAGGAGGCGCTCCAGTAGCGGGAGCTCTGGTCGCCGAGGTGGGCGTGGGTGCTGTGGCCCGGGTAGCCGGGGCCGAGGATCTCGTTGAAGCCGTGGTAGCGGGCCTCCTGCACGATGCGGCAGTAGCTCGGCGAGCCGATCAGGTCGACGGCCCGGCCGTACATGTGGTTGCTGTTCGAGGCCCCGCCGACGGCGCTGTTGCACGAGGCTGAGCGGAAGCCGCTGCTCGTGTTGAGCGGCTGGTCGCCCAGCGCGTGGCGCAGCGCCTCCAGCTTCCACATGAGCCGCAGGGCGTTGTCACGGGCGGTGGCCGCACTGACCGCGCCGCCCGCCCAGGTGGTGTTGCAGCGGTTCATCTCGCCGAAGGTGAAGTGGATCGGGGTGCAGTCGGTGTCCTGGAGCGCGCCGATCTTCGCGAAGGTCTGCGGCCCGGCGATGCCGTCCGCCGTGAGGCCGTACGCCTGCTGGAAACGCACGACGGCGGACTTGGTCGCCGGCCCGAACTGGCCGTCGGTCGCCAGCACCGCGCCGTAGCCGGGGTATCCGGCGATCCGGATCTGGAGCTGGCGGACGTCCTCACCGCTCGCGCCCTGGCTGAGGGTGCGGCCCCAGGAGTAGCAGCCGGCCGCATGGGCGCTGCCCGCCGTCACGGCGGTTCCGACGAGGATAGCTGACGCAAACATGACAATAGCGAGTAATGCACGGACGTACCGTCTCAACATCACGCCTCCCATGGGGGGTTCACGGACTCATGAGACTGCCCGACCTTGTCTATGCGCGTCAACCACTCCTTGACCTGGCATATTCGCCTGGCGCACCTCGCCCGCGAACGCCGGCGGGGCCGCGCGGACACGGTGTCCGGGCGGCCCCGCAGAAGCAGGCCCCGCCGAAGCAGGCACGCGGGCCGAGGGTCAGGACCCCTGGGTGAACGTGTAGTGCGGGGAGTCGTACTGGGGGCCGTTCTTCTCGTACGTGAACCAGTACGTGAGAACGCTGCCGGTGGAGAGGCCGTTGACGGTCTGGGTCCAGGTGCCGGAGGAGTTGGTCATGCGGAAATTCTGCTGACCCGCGCCGTTGACGAGGTAGTGGACGTCGACGTAGGCGGCCGGGGTGGTCGGGGTGAAGGAGATGCGGGCCTGCGTGGAACTGGTGGAGGTGACACCGGCGGTGTAGTCGGGCGTGGTGGTGCTGCCGCCCGTGCTGCCCGCGCTCGAACCGGAGCTGGTGCCGGAACTCGTACCGGAGCTCGTACCCGTGCTCGTACCGGACGACGTACCGCCGTTGTTCGTGCCGCCGACCGTGCCGCTGCTGCCGCCGGTCGTCTGGTACACGGCGAACCAGTCGACGCTCATGCCCGCGCCGGAGCTGATGTCGGCGGACGGGGAGGTGCAGCCGCAGACCTTGTTGGGGTACGAGCCGCCGATGGCGACGTCGAAGATGGCGAAGAAGCCGTGGTCGACGGCGGCCTGCCAGGTGGCGACGGAGACCTGGTTCTCGTTGACGGTGTAGGTCAGATTGCCGTCGAGGTAGAAGCGGAGCTGCTCGGCGGAGGTGTTGGTGCGGTCGATGACGGCCGAGTACTTGTGGAAGCCGGTCTGGCAACCGGCGCACGGCTGGAGGTCGCTGGTGATGCCGTCGGGGTCGTGGCACTCGCCCGCCCACTGCCCGCAGTGGAAGGTGGTGGAGTGCTTACTGAGGGCGTTGACGTCCTCCATGATGTCGATCTCGCCGATGCTGGGCCAGTTGGTGGCGCTGACCGGGCGGGCGGCGGCGCCCATCGCCCAGAAGGCGGGCCAATAGCCGAGCCCGCTCTGGGGGTTGGGCTGCTGGATCGAGGCGCTGATTTCGAGCTGACCGCCCGCGGGGGCCGCGAAGTCCGTGCGCTGCGTCTCGACGCGGCCCGAAGTCCAGTGCCCCGAGGCGTCCTTGACCGGCTTGATCACCATGTGGCCGGAGCCGTCCTGGTAGACGTTCTGCGTCGAGTCGGTGGAGGTCTCGATCTCGCCGGTGCCCCAGTTGCCCGCGCCGCCGGGGTAGCTCGTGCCGATGTCGTAGAGCCAGTTGGACCGGTTGAGGCCGCTGCCCGCCGCCCCGTTGAAGTCGTCGCTGAACACGGTCGTCCAGCCCGCCGCGGGTCCGGGAACGGCCGCCGACGCCGAACCGCCGGACAGCACAAGGCCGGTGATGCCGGTCACGAGGAGGAGCAGGGCGCTGAGCACGGCCGTGGGACGTCCGCTGACGAAGCGGCGGGCGGCCGATGGAGGGGATGTCGTCATGGGCAGGTGCTGCCTTTCGGTCGTGGGGGGACAGCTGCCGTGGGGGCGGGACGCTGAGCGTGAGCCGTGGTGCGTGGTCCGTGGTCCGTGGTGCGTGGTGCGTGATACGTGGTACGTGGTCCGTCCTGCTCGTGCGTGAGCCGCCGCCCGTGGTGCCGTACTCGATATGCGTGATGCGGGCATGACATATCGGGAATCCTGAGAGCGCTCTCAGAGCTGCGTGCGAATGGAGTGTCGGGCGGAACGGCGGGGGCGTCAAGGCATCGCACACAGATCCGCCGGGTGGGGGGCGGCGGCGGACAGGGCCGGGCACGCGTCACGGCCCCCGCCCGGGAAGGGCGGAGGCCGTCACAGGCATCGGGGCCGCGGGGCCCGCTCGATCACCTCTGCGAGGCGACCGGCTCGCGGTCCAGGTCGGGACCGGAGGCCGGCTCGCCCTCGCTGAGCCCGAACCGGTCGTGGAATCTGCGCAGGAAGCCCGGCGCGTACCAGGCCGATCCGCCGAGCAGGCGCATCGCGGCGGGGACGAGGACACCGCGGATGGCGACGGCGTCGATGAGGATGGCCAGTCCGCTGCCGAGGCCGAACATCTGCATGAAGCTGAGCTTGGCCGTGCCGAAGGCGAAGAAGCTCACGGCCAGCAGGCAGGCCGCCGCGGTGACGATGCGCCCGGTGTGCCCGAGGCCGTTGACGACGGCCGACTCGGTGTCCTCGCCCTGGTCGTGGAGTTCCTTGATCCGGCTGGTGACGAAGACCTCGTAGTCCATCGAGAGTCCGAAGACGATGCAGAACATCAGCACGGTCATCGACATCTCCATCGGCTGCGCGGTGAAGCCGAGCAGGGAGGAGAGATGGCCGTCCTGGAAGATCCACGTCATGACGCCGAGGGTCGCCACCAGGGTGATCGCGTTGAGCAGCAGGGCGCGCAGCGGCTGCACGACGCTGCCGGTGAACAGGAAGAGCAGGATGAAGGTGGTGAGGACGACCAGGCCGATGGCGAGCGGGAGTTGGCCGCCGATGGAGTGCCTGGTGTCGACCAGTTCGGCGTCGGTGCCGCCGACCAGCGGGTGCGTTCCGGCGGGCGGCGCGAGGTCCCGTACCGCGCCGACCAGGTCCTGGGCCGCGTCCGACCTCGGCGTCAGGGAGCTGGTCACGCTGATCCGCTGCCCGTCGGGGCGGCCGAGGTTGGCGTTGCCCGGCCCGGCGGCGGAAGCCTGCCCGTCGGCGTAGGTCCCGGTGCTGGTCTCGACCCGTACGACACCCTTGAGCTGCGACAGCCGCTGCGCGTACGACCCCAGGGGGCCCTTGTCCACGGCCTGGCCGAAGACGATCTGGAGGGCGGAGTCGTCGCTGCCGGTGAAGTCGCTCCTGAGCGTCGCGGAGACCTGGCGGCTCTCGGCGTCCTTGGGCAGCACGCGCTCGTCCGGGGTGCCGAAGACGATGCCCAGCAGGGGGCTCGCCGCCGCCAGTAGGACCACGAGCACGGGCAGCGCGGTGAGCGCGGGCCGCCGCATGGAGGTACGGGCCAGCCGCGCCCACACGGAGACGCGGGTGGTGGAGTCGGCGGAATCGGTGGAGTCGGCGGAAGTCGTGGCGCTCGCGGCGCTCGCGGAATTCACGGCCTTCGTGTCGTTCGCGGCGCTCGCGACCTTCATCCAGGGCATCCGCCCGCTGTTGACCCGGTGGCCCAGGACGACGAGCAGCGGCGGCATGACGAACAGCGCGCTGACGGCCGCGATGGCGACGACCCCGACGCCCGCGAAGCCGAACGAGCGCAGGAAGTACTGCGGGAAGACCAGGAGCGCGGCGAGCGCGGCGGCCACGGTCGCCGCGGAGAACGCGACGGTGCGGCCCGCGGTGTGGACGGTCCGGCGGACGGCGTCGTCCACGCTCGCGCCCGTCGCGAGCTGCTCCCTGAACCGGCTGATCATCAACAGGCCGTAGTCGATGCCCAGTCCGAGGCCGAGGGCCGTGGTGAGATTGGTCGCCGTGTTCGAGACGCTGGTGACGTCCGCGAGCAGGGACAGCTCGGCGAACGAGCCGAGGATGGCGATGACCGCGATGGCCAGCGGCAGCAGGGCGGCCACCGCGCTGCCGAAGACGAACAGCAGCAGGACGAGGGTCAGCGGGATCGCGATCAGCTCGGCCAGTTCGAGGTCCTTGACGACCTGCGTCGCCATGTCGTTGCCGACGGCGGCCACACCGCCGGCCCGGACCGTGAGCGCGTCCTTGTACGTACCGCCGAAGTGGTCGAGAAGCTTCTCGGCGTTCTTCTGCTGCTGCGTCGGGTCGCCCTTGACGTGGGCGAGCACCATGGCCTCGCGGCCGTCCTTGGACCGCAGTTCGGTGCTCCGCGTGTCCCAGTACGAGACGACGTTCGCCAGCGTCTTCTCGCTCTTCAGCTCGGCGACCAGGGCCCGCCCGTTCCGCTCGGCCGCCGGGGCGTCCACGCGGCCGTCGGCGATACGGCCGTCCGCGGTGCGGACGAGCAGCACCAGATTCGTCTCGCCCCCGAATCTCTTGTCGATGAGGTCGCGTGCCCGGGTGGACTGGGAAGCTGGATCGTCGAAGCCGCCGCCCAGTAGCTTGGTGAAGGCGCCAGCACCCACGGCACCCATGACGGCCGTCGCCACGATGGCGACGATGAGTACCAGCCGGGACCGGCGGATCGCCAGTTCGGCTATGCGTTCGAACACGCGAGATCTCCTCTGCGGACTTGCGGGCCTTCTGGACGCGCGTACCGGCGCAGTCGCGGGTGTGCGGGGCCCGCGGAGTCGCGCCGTGCGGCGGATGCGACGGGAGTGACGTCGCCGTGACGAACGTAGACAGCACACAACAGAATTTGGCAGTGCGAGATTTACCTGACAGTGTTCAAATTCCGGATACACGCCAAGGAAGCCGTCATAGGGTGGGCGCATGCCCGCCGAGGAACACCCGCCAGCGCCACCGGACGTCTCCACGCCGACAACACCGCCGACACCACGGACGACACCGTCGGCACCGCCGACACCAGCAACGCCGCCGCCACCGTCGTCCCCGCCCTCCCCGCCCTCCCCGCCCTCCCCGCCCTCCGCGCCCGCTGCGCCCTCTCTGCGTGAACGGCGGCGCGCGGCGGCGACGCAGGAGATCCTGGACGCCGCCGAACACCTGATCGGGGAGAACGGCCCCGAGGGCCTGTCGATGCGCGCGATAGCCCGCGGCCTGGGCATGACCGTCCAGGCGCTCTACCACTACTTCCCGAGCCGGGACGCCCTCGTCACCGTGCTCGTCACCAAGGCGTACGACGACCTGACCGCCGCCGTACGTGCCGCGCTCGACCGAGCGGCGGCGGACTGGCCGGACCTGCCGCGCCTGGTGGTCGCGGCCGAGGGCTACCGCCACTGGGCCATCGCCCACCCCGAGCGGTACCAACTCCTCTACGGGACACCGCTGCGGGGGTACGCGGCCCCGCACGACGGCATCACCACCCAGGCCAACCGCCGGATGAGCGTGCTCTTCCAGCGCGAACTGTTCGACGGCTTCAGCACCGCGCAGCTCGCAGCGGCCGACGTCCCCGCGCTCTCGCCCCGGCTCCTGGCGCACCTGGACCGGCTGCCGCCGGAGGGCCCGGGAGAGCTGCCCCCGCCGGCGGTCGCTCTCCTCATGGAGGCGTGGGGCCGCCTGCACGGGCAGGTGGTCCTGGAGGTCTTCGGGCACACCTCGTTCCTCGGCGAGCACCAGGCCGAGGTCTTCCGCATGGCGATGCGGAATCTGCTCGCGGACGTCCGCCGCCGTATCCCGGCGGACGTGATGGTGCCGCAGACGTAGGACGGACCCGCAGCGAGTGGGCCCGACACCCGCGCGGGCCCGAGGCCCACGCGCGCCCGGCAGGGATCAGGGGGCGGTCTCGGCCCCCAGGATCGCGGCGAGCTGGCGCGGCTCGGAGAACATCGGCCAGTGCCCGGTGTTCATCTCCACCAGCCGCCACTGCTTGCCGTCCAGGAGCGCGGCCACGTCGCTGTTCGGCTCCGGGCCGTCCAGAAGGCACTTGATGTACGTCGTCGGGAGGTCGGCGAGCGGGCGGGACAGCGCGGCGGGCTCGGTGAGCGAGGGAGCCGGATGCGGGGTCGCGCCCGCGACGAGCCGGGCGATCTGCTCGTCGGTCAGGCCCTGGCCCTCGAACTCCCCGGCGGCGGGCGGCGGCCAGAAGCCGTCCCCCTCGGCCAGGATCGCCTCGAATCTGGCCTGCCCCTCCCACCAGCCGGACGCGAACGACCCGCCCTCGACCGGCACTTCGGAGTCGACCAGGACCATACGGGCCAGCCGGTCACCGATCCGCCCGGCGGCCTGGCCGACCGGAATCCCCGAGTAGCTGTGCCCGACCAGGACCACGTCCCGCAAATCGAGCCGTTCCACCTCGGCCACGATGTCCTCGACATGCGTCCGCTGCCCGGCGTCCGGCGCGGCGCCCCGCTTCTCGGCGAGCCCCGACAGCGTCAGCGGATGGACGCCGTGCCCGGCCGCCCGCAGCTCGGGCACCACCTCGTCCCACGCCCACGCGCCGAGCCACGCCCCCGCGACCAGTACGAATTCAGCCATGGCGGCAACGTATCCGAGGGGAACGACAATCCCGCCGAGGCCCGCACGCCGCCGCGCGACAGCCGTACGACAGCCGTGCGACAGCCCCCGGCAGACGGGCGGCACCCGCGCCAATCCGTACGCCGTACCGCGCCGAATACAGGGTGAGAGCCCCGGCCGGAACAGCCCGGCACAGCCCGGAACAGCACAGCGGAGCCGCCGCCTCACCGGCCGGCACCGCGGAAAGCGAGCGCGTCCATGCCCTCCGTGACACCCACCGCGGCCGACCGGCTGCGCCCCCACCTGGACCAGGCGCTCGGCGGGGAACCGCCGCTGCGGGTGCGGCTGTGGGACGGGAGCGAGCTGGGCTCGGGCGACGGCCCGCTGGTGGTCGTACGGCGGCGGCGGGCGCTGCGGCGGCTGGTCTGGCAGCCCGGCGAGCTGGGCCTCGCGGAGGCGTACGTGGCCGGGGAGATCGACGTCGAGGGCGATGTCGGGGAGGCGCTGCGCACGGTGTGGGCGGCCATCCGGCAGCAGAAGCTGCGGCCCGCCCGGCTGTCGGCGGCCGACCGGGCACGCGCGCTGGCGGCGGCGGTACGGATCGGCGCGATCGGGCCGCGCCCCGCGCCGCCGGGGGCGCCGGCGCGGCTGAGCGGACGCCTGCACAGCAAGGACCGCGACCGGGCCGCGATCCACCACCACTACGACCTGTCGAACGACTTCTACGCGCTGCTGCTCGACGAGACGATGGCGTACTCCTGCGGTTGGTGGACCAGCGACGCCCCCGACTACACGTCCGCCGACGCGCAGCGCGACAAACTCGACCTGATCTGCACGCGGTTGGGACTCGGGCCCGAGGCCCGGCTGCTCGACATCGGCTGCGGCTGGGGCTCGTTGACCCTGCACGCCGCCGAGCGGTACGGCGCCCGCGTCACCGCCGTCACCCTCGCGGCCGAGCAAGCGGCGTACGTACGACAGGAGGTGAAGGCGCGCGGGCTCAGCGACCTGGTCGACGTGGAGTGCCGCGACTACCGCGACATCCGGGGCGGCGGCTACGACGCCGTGGCCACCATCGAGATGGGCGAGCACGTCGGCGACGCCGAGTACCCGGCCTTCGCCGCGGCCCTGCACGACCGGCTCAGGCCGGGCGGCCGGGTGATGGTCCAGCAGATGTCACGCGGCCGGAACGCGCCGGGCGGCGGCGCCTTCATCGAGACCTACATCGCCGCCGACATGCACATGCGCCCGCTCGGGGAGACCGTCGGCCTGCTCGAACAGGCCGGTCTCGAAGTGCGGTCCGTCACCGCGATGCGCGAGCACTACGTCCGCACCATCCTGGCCTGGCACCGCACGCTGGAGGACCGCTGGGCCGAATTCGTCGCCCTCGTCGGCGAGGAGACCGCCCGCGTGTGGCGGCTCTACCTCATCGGCAGCGCCCTGTCCTTCGGGGAGAACCGCATGGGCGTCGACCAGATCCTCGCCTGCCGCCCGCCCGCGCCCGAGGACGCGGCATGAACCGATTTAACGTATTCGGTGCACGGCGGGCCTCACCCATGCATTGGCGCACGGCCTGCGGACGGGCGAGGCGGACGGCGACCGCGACGGGCTGATCACGCTCGGCGAGTTGTACGCGTACGTACGCGACCGGGTGCGGGAGGCCGCCGACGTCCACGACGAACTCCTCATCGCCTGGTGCGACCGCCCCGCCGCGTCCTCCGGCCACCGCCAGGAGCACCCTCACCACCACCTCGCCGTACCGGAGTTGGAGCTGCCCGACGTCCCGGACGCAGCCGTCCCCGCCCCACGTGGTGCTGTCGTCGCCCTCCCGCGCCGCGCCGGGAGTGCCGGTGTGGCGCCGCCCGTGGCGGCGGTAAACGGCGTCGGCAGCGCGTTCTGAGAGCGCGTACGAGGGCCCGCGTTCAAGAAACGTACGCGCCTCGGCGGCCCGAGGTCGTAGCCTCCGTTCATGGCCGAGATCTGGGATGAACAGGAGCTGATCGGCGAGGGATTCGAGCGGGTCTTTGCCGAATTGGACCGATACGACGCCCCGATTTTCGGCCTCGCCGAGGTCGAAGGGGAGCCGCACTACTTCCGGCTCGTGTACGAGGACACCTACGCCGTGTGGCCCGTCGGCGCCGCCCAACTCGCCCTGGAGCGCGAGCGGTGGGCCCTCTTCGCGGCCTGGCACGCCCGCTACGAGGCCGGTACGGCCGAGCCCGACACCCACCCCGGCACGGGCGGCGTCGACGCCCGCTACGACGAACTCACCGCGCTGCTCCTCCCCCACCGCGACACCCCCGCCGAGCCGCGCGTCCTGACCGCCCAGTGGCGCTCCACCCCCGGCCCCCGCTACCGCCCCGACGGCGTCGACTACCGCGTCAGATGGCGGCCCGCCGACTGAACCGGATACGGCGTCTCCCGGCTCTCCGTCCGCAACGCCCTGTGCCACTCCCCCATCTCCTCGGCCAACTGCCCGTGCCGGGCCAGCACCGGAGCCGGGACCTTCCCCGTATTGCGCTCCAGCCAGCGCACCAAGTGCGTACGGATGTAATCGCGGTCGTACGTGCGGTGCCGCTCGTAGAACTCGGCCTCCGCCGACGACAGTTCGAACCTGGTCGACACCGCCAGGCCGTAATCCGCGAAGTACAGGCGGTGGCCGTCGGTCAGGATATTCTCGAAGTGCGCGTCGAAATGCAGCAGTTCGCGGTCGTTCATGAAATCCGCGCCGTCCAGCAGCTCGCGCTCGATCCACTCGCAGACGCGTTCCGTCGTCTCCTCGTCCGCCTCCGCGAGACGGTTCCGCAGCCAATTCTGCAAATTCTGCGGGATGTACTCCATGAAGACCACCGCGCTCGCCGTCGCGTCCCGCACACCCTCGATGCGGCGCCTCATTCCGGGGCTGCCGCCCCAGTACGCCACCGCCGCCTCCACATCGGCCAGCTCCTTCGGCAGGGGCCTTCTCGTGCTCGGCAGCACCCGCCAGTGATACGTCATGGGGAAGCCGTCGTGCTCTCCCGCCAGGACCCAGTTCGTCGTCATGGCATGGACGGCCAGTTCGCGCCAGGCGCCGAAGCCGGGGGTGGCGATGCCGTAGTGGCAGAACGCCGGGAGGTCGAATACGTTCGCCGTCGAGTGGGTGTTCTCCGGGCGCCTTTCGAGGTCGGTGAGGCGGATCTCCTTCACGAAGACGGGGGTTCCCGCGAGGAGCACCTTTGAGGTGTGTCCGCCGATGCCTTCTCCGAGGGGTTCACCCCTTTCCACGAGCTCGCGCAGTTCCGCGTCACTTCTCAGCGCCAGCTCTGTCGCCACTTCCCCGTAAACCGCGGTCCGCTTCTTCACGTCCTGTTCTTCCTCCGTCCTGTCTTTCCCACCCGCCCACCCGTGCGGGTGCTTTCTTCGTCTGCGGGTGCCGCTTGTGCCCGGTCGGTCCCGGCCCGGGGCACCTCCTCGGGCGACGAACGTGCACCCACTTCGAAAACGTCCAGCCCCTTTCCGTTCGTCCCCCTGCGGGGGCACCCCGCACCGTCCCCTCCGGTCCGTCGGCGTCCGCCTGTCCGCTGTGGCTGGGGGGGGGGAGGGTGGGAGGGGGTGCGGGCCCTGCGACGCCCAACCCTCCGGCGGGGTGGGCGCAAGGGGGTGGGGGGGAGCCCGGGCCCTGCGTCACCCGACGTCCAGCCGGGTGGGCGGGGGGTGCGGGTGCTGGGGGGGGTAACAGAGGCTTCGTTGGGCGCCTGGGGAAGGGACCGGTCTTTCCGGAGCGGCCGGGAGGGGGCACCGGCGCAGGGCGGCTCGCCGAAAAGAACCCCCTCCCCGGCAACCCCCACCGGACCGCCGGACGCCGACGTACCGGGAGGGGACGGGCCGGGGTGCCCCCGCAGAAATGCGGTGACAAGAAGGGTGCCGAATAAGCAAAGGCCAGGTAGCCGCATTTCGAGGAGGTGCCCCGGACCGGCACCGACCCAGGCACAAGCGGCACCCGCAGACGAAGAAAACACCCGCACGGGTGGGCGGGCGGGAAAGACAAGACAACGAGCCCTAAACAGAGTCGCGTTGAATCAGCTCAGTGGCCAGAACGACATGGCGTCGCACCGAATCCCGCTCAGCGATCTCCTCCAGAAGCACCCGCGCCATCGTGCGCCCCATCTCCTCCGTCGGCTGCCGAACACTGGTGAGCGCCGGATCCATGTGGCGCGCGATGGCCGAGTCCTCGAAACCGACGAGCGCGACATCGGTCGGCACAATCCGCCCCGACTCGCGCAGCACCTGCCGCGCGCCGGCCGCCATGAGGTCGGAGGCGGCGAAAACGGCGTCGATGTCCGGCCGCCGCGCGAGCAGCTCGCGCATGGCCCGCCGCCCGCCCTCCTCGGTGAAGTCGCCCCGGGCGACGAGCTCCGAGTCCGAGGAGCCCCCCGAGGAACCCCCGGCGGAAATCCCCGCCGCCTCCACGGCCTGCCGATACCCGTCGAGGCGACACCGGGCCACGTACATGTCCGGCGGCCCGGTGATCGTCGCGACGGCCCGCCGCCCGCGGGCGAAGAGGTGGGCGACGGCGGCACGCGCGCCGCCGACGTTGTCGGCGTCCACGTACGAGACGGATTCCAGGTCACTGCGCCGCCCGTTCAGAACGGCGGGCATGTCGAGCTGTTCGAGAAGGTCGGGCAGCGGATCGTCCTCGTGGACGGAGACCAGCAGGACGCCGTCCACGCGGTGCGCGGCCAGGTACTGGCCGAAACGGGCCCGCTCCTTGGGCGTACGGATCAGCGTGAGCAGGAGCTGCATGTCGGTGTCGGCCAGCTCCGCCCCGATCCCCCGGATGATGTCGGAGAAGTACGGCTCGGCGAAGAGCCGCGTCTCCGGCTCGGGGATGACCAGAGCGATCGCGTCGGTACGATTTCCGGCCAGCGCGCGGGCCGCGCGGTTGGGCACGTACCCCAGTTCGGCGATGGCGGCCTCGACCGCGGCCTTCGCGCGGTCGCTGACCCGCGGCGACCCGTTGATGACGCGCGAGACCGTGCCGCGTCCCACCCCGGCGCGTACAGCCACCTCTTCCAGGGTGGGCCGTCCGCTGTGCCGCCCGTTCATGGCCACTTCCGCCTCCTGTGCTCCACTGTCGCGCCACCTTAGCGCCCGGCCCGCTCTGGACAGCAGGATCTCTTGAGAGCGCTCCCACGCTGTGTTCACCGTACCCGCCCCACGGCGTCCGATCCGTTCAAGAAGTGACCATCGGTCCGGTCCGGACACGTTCCGGCAACGAAATCGACTTCACATCTTGACACTGACCCCTCCGAGGCCGGATTGTTCCGGCAAGCTTAGTGGGAGCGCTCCCACACCCTCACTCGCACCACCGCACGCCAGACCCACCCTGACAAGGAGAGTGGAATGCGCACTTCCGGCAGAACCCGCAAGGCCGCAGTCATCGCGGTCGCGGGTCTCGCGACCTGCGCGACCCTGATCACCGGATGCAGCAGCGACAGCAAGAGCAAGGACTCGGGCAACGGGAGCACCGCCTCCTCGACCGAGAAGATCACGCTGCACGTCGGTGACTTCGGATCGTTCGGCTACGACGACAAGACGGGCGCGGCCCTCTTCTCCGAGTACCACAAGCTGCACCCCAACATCACGATCGTCGAGGACAACGTCGCCGACGGGCAGCAGTACTGGGACGCCCTGAAGCTCCACCTCTCCCAGGGCAGCGGCCTCTCCGACATCCAGGCCATCGAGATCGGCTACATCGCCGAGGCCACCGGCCCGACGCTGGCGTCGAAGTTCGTGGACCTGGGCAAGGCCAAGGGCGTCAACGTCGGCGACTGGCTGGACTACAAGGAGAAGCAGGCCACCACCACCGACGGTTCGGTGATCGGCCTGGGCACCGACATCGGCCCGATGGCGGTCTGCTACCGCAAGGACCTCTTCAAGGCCGCGGGTCTGCCCGACGACCGCGAGGCGGTCGCGGCCAAGTGGGCCGGTGACTGGTCGAAGTTCCTGGCCGTCGGCAAGGAGTTCAAGGCGAATGCGCCCTCGGGTGTGGCCTTCACCGACTCCGGCAGCGGCCTGTTCAACGCGGTGGTCTCCAGCCAGACCACGCAGTACTCCGACGCGTCCGGCAAGCTGATCTACGACACCAGCCCCGGTGTGAAGACGGCGTGGGACCTGGCGACCGAGGCCGTCAAGGACGGACTGACCGACAAGCTGCGGCAGTTCGACGCCAACACCTGGAACGCGGCGTTCAAGAACTCCAAGTTCGCGACCGTGGCCTGCCCGAGCTGGATGATCGGCATCATCAAGGACTCGGCCGGCCCCGCCAACCAGGGCAAGTGGGACATCGCCGCGCCGCCGCAGGCCGGCAACTGGGGCGGTTCGTTCCTGTCGGTGCCCAAGGCCGGCAAGCACATAGCGGAGGCGACCGCGCTGGCCGCCTGGCTGACCGCACCCGCCCAGCAGGCGAAGGTCTTCGCGAAGAACGGCAACATCCCGTCGACCAAGGCGGGTCTCGCCGACCCGGCCGTGCAGAACGCGACGAACCCGTACTTCGGTGACACCCCCGTCGGCAAGATCTACTCGGCCACCGCGGAGAGCATCCAGCCCGCGCCCATCGGCCAGTACGACGGTCAGGTGAAGACCTTCATCACCGACAACGGAATCCTCGACATGGAGCAGCACGGCACCTCGGCCGAAAAGGCGTGGTCGAACGTGAAGGCGCTGGTCAAGGACAAGATCGACCAGTAGCGCGGACGGGGCCGCCCGGCAGTGTCTCCCACCTGCCGGGCGGCCCGCACCTCGTCTCCCCGCACCTCGTACCGCCCCCGCAGCCGCGGCCGGACCACCCCGGACGACCGCGGCCCTCCTCCAGTCACCGCACAACCCTCGCCCGAACCCCTACGGGAAGGACGCCACTCGTGGCCACCTCCGTCAGGGCGACGTCCGACGGCAGTCCTCCGTCGTCCCGGCCCGCCGCCCCCCGCTCGCCCGGCAAGGGCGCCCACCGCCCCCCGGGCTGGCGTTCCAGGCTGTACCGGCTGGACACCAAGGCGTCGCCGTACGCGTACATCGCCCCGTTCTTCATCTGCTTCGCGGCCTTCGGCCTCTTTCCGCTGATCTACACCGGCTACCTCTCCTTCAACCAGGTGCAGCTCGGCGGCGACGCCAGTTGGGTCGGTTTCCGGAACTACACCCGCCTGTGGGACAGCGAGTTCTTCTGGAACGCGCTGCGCAACACCTTCTCGCTCGCGGTGATCTCGACCGTGCCGCAGCTCCTGATGGCGCTCGGGCTCGCGCACCTGCTGAACTTCAAGCTCAGGGCGCGCGGCTTCTTCCGGGTCGCGGTGCTCGCGCCGTACGCCACCTCGATCGCGGCGGCGTCGCTGGTCTTCGTCCAGCTCTTCAATCCCGACTACGGGATGGTCAACCAGATCCTCGCCCACTTCGGGGTGCACAACCTCGACTGGCAGTCGTCCAAGTGGCCCGCGCAGATCGCCATTTCGGCGATCGTGACCTGGCGCTGGACCGGCTACAACGCGCTGATCTACCTGGCCGCGATGCAGGCCGTGCCGTCCGACCTGTACGAGGCGGCGGCGCTCGACGGGGCCTCGCGCTGGCGGCAGTTCATCAGCGTCACGATCCCCTCGATCCGGCCGACGATTCTCTTCACCATCGTGGTCTCAACGATCGGCGCCACACAGCTCTTCGGTGAGCCGCTGATCTACGGCGGCGGAGTCGGCGTCAGCGGCGGCTCCGCGCATCAGTACCAGACGCTGAGCCTCTACATGTACGAGAAGGGCTGGGCGACCGGCGCGCTGGGCCAGGCCTCCGCCGTGGCCTGGGTGATGCTGCTGATCCTGCTGCTCATCGGCGCCGTCCAACTGTTGATCGTGCGGGCCAACCGCCGGAAGCTCGGGGGCTGACCTCATGGCACAGACAACCGAAACGCAAGCGTTCGGGGCCGCGCCGTCGCGGCGGTCCGCCGCCGTACCGCCGCCCAGGCCCCCGCGTCGCCGGTTCCTGCGCAGGAGTGGGGCGGGCAAGCAGGAGCACGCGGGCCCGGTCGCGTACGTGATTCTCGTCGTCGCGGCGCTGATCTCGCTGTTCCCGCTGTACTGGACGGTGGTGGCGGCGTCGCGCACGGACGCCGAGATCGTCACGCCGCCGATGCCGCTGCTGCCCGGCAGCCATCTGATCGACAACCTGCACATCGTGTGGGACCAGGTCGACATGGGCAAGGCCCTGATCAACTCCACGATCGTGGCGGGCTTCGTGTCGTTCAGCACGGTCATGTTCGCGACGCTCGCCGGATTCGCCTTCGCCAAGCTCCAGTTCCGCGGCCGTAACGCGCTGCTGATGCTGGTGGTCGCGACGATGACGATCCCGCCGCAGCTCAGCGTGATCCCGCTCTACCAGATCATCACCAACCTGGGCTGGGTCGGGCACATCCAGTCCGTCATCCTGCCGTCGCTGGTGGCCGCCTTCGGCGTGTTCTTCATGCGGCAGTTCCTGTCCGAGGCGCTGCCGATCGAACTGGTCGAGGCGGCGCGGGTGGACGGCGCGCACAGCCTGCGGATCATCTGGCACGTGGTGTTCCCGGTGGCGCGGCCCGCGATGGCCGTGCTGGGAATGCTGGTGTTCGTGCAGTCGTGGAACGACTTCTTCTGGCCGTTCATCGCGCTCAACCAGCAGAACCCGACGGTTCAGGTCGCGCTGGCCGGTCTGGGTTCCGGTGACCACACCATCGACCACTCGATCGTGGTGACGGGCGCGCTGGTCGCCACGCTGCCGCTGCTGCTGGTCTTCGCGGTCCTCGGCAAGCACATCGTCGGCGGCATCACGGCAGGTGCCGTCAAGAGCTGAACCCTTCGTGAACTCCCCCATGCCTCCCCTGAACTCCCCCTGAGCAGCGTCCTGTTGGCCCCCTCCCCCGCTTACCCCTGATTCCCCTGGAGTCCCCCGTTATGACCGCTGTCCGCTCCGAGAGCGCCGAGAGCGCCAATGTCTCGGCCTCGCTCCGCTTTCCCCCCGGCTTCGTCTGGGGGGCGGCCACCGCCGCCTACCAGATCGAGGGCGCCGCGGCCGAGGACGGCCGCACCCCTTCGATCTGGGACACCTTCAGCCACACGCCCGGCCGCGTCCACAACGGGGACACGGGTGACATCGCGGCCGACCACTACCACCGCTTCCGCGACGACGTCGCGCTCATGTCCGACCTGGGCCTGGGCGCGTACCGGTTCTCCGTCTCCTGGTCGCGCGTGCAGCCGACCGGGCGCGGCCCGGCCGTCCAGCGCGGCCTCGACTTCTACCGCTCGCTCACCGACGAACTGCTCGACCGCGGCATCACGCCGGTGGCCACCCTCTACCACTGGGACCTCCCGCAGGATCTGGAGGACGTCGGCGGCTGGACGGTACGCGACACCGCCGAGCGGTTCGCCGACTACGCGGCGCTGGTGGCCGGCGCGATCGGCGACCGGGTGCCGTACTGGACGACCCTCAACGAGCCCTGGTGCTCGGCCTTCCTCGGCTACGGCTCCGGCGTGCACGCGCCGGGCCGCACCGAGCCGGAGTCGGCGCTGCGGGCCGTCCACCACCTCAACCTCGCGCACGGCAAGGCGATCGGGGCCCTGCGCTCCGCGCTGCCCGCCGCCGCGCAGACCTCGATCACCCTCAATCTGCACCAGATCCGCCCGCTGACCACCTCACCGGGCGACCTCGACGCGGCCCGCCGGATCGACGCGGTCGGCAACCGGGTCTTCCTCGGCCCGATCCTCGGCGGCGACTACCCGGCCGATCTCCTCGCGGACACCGCCCACTTGGTGGACTGGGAGTCGCTGGTACGGGAGGGCGACCTCGCGGAGATCTCCCGGCCGATCGACCTGCTGGGCATCAACTACTACACGCCGACGCTGGTTTCGGACGGCAAGCAGCGCGCCGACGGACCCGACGTGCCCCGCAACGACGGGCACGGCGCCAGCGACCACTCGCCGTGGCCCGGCTCCGAGCACGTCGCCTTCCACCTGCCGCCCGGCGAGACCACCGCGATGCGCTGGGCGGTGGACGCCACCGGTCTGTACGACCTGATCCACCGGGTGGCGCGCGAGCACCCGGGGCTGCCGATGATGGTCACCGAGAACGGCGCCGCCTACGACGACTACATCTCGCCCGAGGGCACGGTCAACGACCCGGAGCGGATCGCGTATCTGCGCAGCCACCTGGCGGCGATCCACCGCACGATCGCCGACGGCGTGGACGTACGCGGCTACTTCCTGTGGTCGCTGATGGACAACTTCGAGTGGGCGTACGGCTACAGCAAGCGGTTCGGCGCGGTCTACGTCGACTTCGGCACACAGCGCCGCATCCCCAAGCAGAGCGCCCACTGGTACGCGGCCGTCGCCCGCGAGAACGTCCTTCAGGGAGTCGCGGAGGAGGACGGGGCTTCCTGAGGGAACGGAAAAGGAGCGGTACGGACAGCTCGAGGGTGCTGTCCGTACCGCTCCGCGCTCCTCTCCCGTGGGGGTGGGAGAGGCACGGTTCAGGGGGCGTTCACAGGTGACGTGCCGTCAGCCGGTGTACGCGGCGAACGCCTTGGAGAAGGCGCCCGCGCTCTGCACGATCGAGCTGCACGAGGCGTCGGCCCAGCTCTGCGCGCCGCCCGCGCACTGCTTGTCGCGGGTCGCGGACCACATCGACAGCCACGCCAGGCCCTTGGACTTGGCGAAGGTCACCAACTGCGTGGCGTCCTCAACGGTGAAGATCTCCGTGGCGACGTCGTTGACGCCGATCATCGGCGTCACCGCGATCTTCTTCCACGCGGCGGCGTCGGAGATCCCGAGCACGCTCTTGACCTGCGCCTGCGTGGCGGTCGCGCCGTCGATCGCGTACTGGCCCATGTCGCCGCTGAACGAGGAACCGTAGTCCATCGCCATGATGTTGACGGCGTGGATGTCCACCCCGTTGCTCTTGGCGTTGCTCAGCAGATTGATGCCGTCCTGCGTGAGCCCGGTCGGCATCGCGGGCAGCGTGTACGAGACCTCAAGTCCGCTGTGGCTCTTCTGGAGTTGGGCGATGGCCTGCGCGCGGCGGGTGTTGGCCGCGGTGTCCGGCAGCGCGCCGCCCTCCACGTCGAAGTCGACCTTCGTGAGCTTGAACTGGTCGATGGCCTTGCCGTACGCCGCCGCCAGGTCCGACGCCGAGGAGCACGCCGAGGCCAGCTCCGTACCGTTGGCGCCGCCGAACGATACGCGTACGTCGCCGCCGGCCGCCCGCAGCGCGCCGATCTGCGCGGCCACCGCGTCACCGCCCAGGTCGGTGACGCCGCCCCACTTGGGGACGCAGCCGCCGCCGGACACGAGGAAGGCGAGGTTGAACTCCTTGACGCCGTTGGCCTTCGACGCGGCGACGAGGTCGTACGCCGGGTAGAGGGAGGTGTCGACGTAGGGGGCGAAGCCGCTGGACGCCGTGGTGCCGCCGCCGCCCGAGGTCGGGGTCGGGGTCGGGGTGGCGGTGGGCGTCGGGCTCTGCGTGGGCTTCTGGGTCGGGGTCGCCGTGGGGGTCGCGGTCTGCGTCGGGTGGCCCGTCGGGGTCTGCGTGGGGCCGTCGGAGACCGAGCACTTCGCAGTGTTGATCAGGCAGTTGACGGGGTCGCCCGCCGCGCCGGACGCGCTCGTCACGAAGCCGACGTCGACTTTGCCGCCGGGGGCGATCGTGCCGTTCCAGCTCTCCGCGGTGACGGTGACCGTCTGGCCCGACACCTGGTAACTGCCGTTCCACAGCGAGCTGATCTTCGTTCCCGCAGGCAGGTCGAACTTCAGCGTCCAGCCGGTGAGGGCGCTGCTCGCGGAGTTCGTGATCTCGTACTGGCCGGTGTAACCGCCGTCCCACCCGCTGGTCTTGGAGTACACCGCCCCGACCGACGCGGCACTCGCCGATCCCGCCAGTGCGAAGGCGCCTCCGGCTACGGCGGCGACGGCGGTGAGGCCGCCTATCAGTTGGACCTTCCGGCTGGGGCGACGGCGGTGCGTTGTTGCCATGTTCGAGCCTGCCTCTTGGGGGTTGGGGGGAGGGGGACGCGTTGGCACGCTAGCGCGCGGAGAGGGGACAAATTGGCTGGTCCGGGCTGCGGACGGGGTTCTTATGGCGCGCTTAAGGCGGCGCAAGGGAGCCGTTAAAGGTGGGGCCTCATCGCCGGCGGGGCTCGTCGCCCCCAACTACTGCTGGGAGGTGCCCCCACAGACGCCGGACGGGCTGAATCCTGGCTTCCGGCACCCGCGCCGGGCGCGCTGCGCGCTCAGCGGTGGCGGTTGAGGGGGGTGCGGCGGTGGGTGGGGTGGGGGGTCGAGGTGTGGGGGGAGAGGGCGAGCCAGAGGCGGATCTCGGCGCCGCCGAGGACGCTGCGGCCGACGGCGAGGTCGCCTCCGGTGGATTCGGCAACGCGGCGGACGATGTCGAGGCCGAGGCCGGTGGAGCCCTGGCCGCCCGCGCCGTGGCCGCGGCGCAGGGCGGCGGCCGGGTCGGCGACGCCGGGTCCGGCGTCGGAGACGAGGACGATGACGGCGTCGTCGCCGCGGTGGACGTCGACGGCGAAGGCGGTGCCCTCCGGGGTGTGGCGGAAGACGTTGCCGAGCATGGCGTCGAGGGCGGCGGCCAGTTCGGCGCGGGCGACGGGGACCCGTACCGGCCGGTCGGCCCCCGCGGAGCGGACCTCGCGGCCCTCGTCCTCGGCGAGCGCGGACCAGAAGGCCATCCGTTCGCGGATGACCTCGGCGGCGTCGCACCCGGCGGCGCCGGTCGCGGTGTGGGCGCCGCGCTGTTCGCGGGCGGCGCGGATGATCTGGTCGACCTCGCGTTCGAGCTGGGCGACGGCCGCTCGGGTCTGGTCGGCGGCCGGACCTTCGCCGAGGGACGCGGTGTTGAGCCGCAGCACGGTGAGCGGGGTGCGCAGCCGGTGCGATAGATCAGCCGCCAACTCCCTTTCGCTGGCGAGGAGTTCGACCACCTGGTCGGCCATGGCGTTGAACGCGGCGGCGGCGGACCGCAGTTCGCTGGGACCGGCCTCGGGAACCCGTACCGCCAGGTCGCCTTCGCCGAGGCGCTGCGCGGCGCCCGCGAGCCGGGCGGCGGGGCGGACCATGCGGGTGCCGAGCCGGTCGGCGATGGCGACCGAGCCGACGATCAGGCCGATTCCGACGGCGGCCAGCACCAGCCAGGCGGTGGGGACACCGCGGTTGATGTCGTCGTCGGGCACGAACACCTCGACGACCGCGACCGTCCCCGAGCTGACGGCGGTCGGCTGGAGCAGCGCGTATCCGCCGGGGACGCGTACGGTCGCGGCCTCGCCGTACGCCGAGGCGGTGTGCAGCGCGGCGTCGGTGGCGTGCGGGGTGCCGATGCCGACGGCCGGGGACTGCGCGGTGGCCGGTATGCGCAGCGCGATCCGGGACTCGGCGCCCGCCTGGGTGCTGGCGATGGCGCGTTCCAGCTCACCCCGGTCGGTGGTGATGGCCAGGGCGGGGCCGATCGCGGCGGCCTGGCGTTCGGCGTTGGTGAGCGCGCGGTCGCGGGCCAGTTCCTTGACGACCAGGCCGAGCGGTACGGCGAAGGCGATGACGACCATCGCCGTCACCGCCAGGCTCACCTTGATCAGCGCCCATCTCATGACGGCGGCGCCGCGGGGGCGGCCGGTATCGCGGTGGGCGGCAGGGCGGCGGGCGGTTCGAGTTTGACGCCGACGCCGCGCAGGGTGTGCAGATAGCGCGGACTGGCCGCGGTCTCGCCGAGCTTGCGGCGCAGCCACGACAGGTGGACGTCGATGGTCTGGTCGTCGCCGTACGACTGCTGCCAGACCTCGGCGAGCAGTTCGCGGCGGGCGACGACGACGCCGGGCCGGGCGGCGAGGAAGGCCAGCAGGTCGAATTCGCGGCGGGTCAGGTCGAGGACGGCGCCGTCCAGGACCGCTTGTCGGCGGCGTACGTCGATGTGCAGGCCGCCGACGTGGATCAGGGCGTCCGCGGTGGGCGCGGCGGACCGGCTGCGGGCGCGCCGCAGGACGGCGGAGAGCCGCGCCGACAGGTGCTCGACGGAGAACGGCTTGATCAGGTAGTCGTCGGCCCCGGCGTTGAGCAGCCGTACGACCTCGGCCTCGTCGTCCCGCGCGGTCGCGATGATCACCGGTACGTCGCTGAGGCCGCGCAGCATCTTCAGCGCCTCGGACCCGTCGAGGTCGGGCAGGCCGAGGTCGAGGATGACCACGTCGAAGCCGACCTGCGCGACCTCCCGCAACGCCTCAAGAGCCGTCCCCACGCTGCGTACCGTGTGGGACGCCTCGGTGAGGTGCCGAATGAGGGCGGACCGCACGAACTGGTCGTCCTCGACCACGAGCACACTTGCCATGCGCCGCAACCTAGCCCATCCGGGGGACCGGGCACCGGCCCGCCCGGCGATCCGAGGTGCGTACGGGGCGCGGACGGGGGTGCGTAAAGGGGCGCATCGGACGCGCGGCGGGGCGGGCGGTCTCGCGGACGGCGGTGCTTCGGCCAGCCGCTGGGCCCGGTGCCGAATCCGGTGCCGAACCCGGTGTTGAGGCGGACGCTGAGCCGGGCGTTGAGCCGGGCGTTCCTGTACGTGTTCCGGGCGGCGGGCGGGTGCGGCAGTATGGCGCGCGTGCACAGAGGACTGTTCCATGTCGGCGCCTGGGCGCTGGCGACCGCGGCGGCCGTGACCTTGTCGTGGTTCGGCGTGCACTCGGTGCTGCGTACGGCGTACGACCCGCCGCGCGCCCTGCCGATCTCGGACGGGGACCCGCCGGTCGTGTCCTCCACGCACCGCCCGAAGCCGACGCCGCCCGCGACGCCGACCGCCACGCACACCAGGGCGACAGCCCCGCCCCCGGTCACCGGCAAGGCCAAGGTGCCGCCGAAGACGCCGCCGGGCACGCCGAAGGCGACCGCCACGGCGAGCGGCGACACCGGCCATGTGCACAGCTACACCGTGGAGGGCGGCCGGGTCGCCCTCGACCTGGGCCCCGACTCGGCGTCGCTGGTCTCCGCGACGCCCAATCCGGGCTGGCAGATGCAGGTCTGGACGCAGGACGGCTGGCTGCGGGTGACCTTCACCGAGACCTCCGGCAGCGGCTCGTCCTCCGTCTTCTGCACCTGGAACGGCCACGCGCCGACGGTCCAGGCCTTCGAGGACTGACGCCCGGCCCGCCGCCACGGGGCAGGCCGCGGGCTTACGTGAAGACGCCGGGCGGTGGCGCCGGGGAGTCGGCGGCCGTGGCGTCCGTGACGACGGGCGCGCCGCCCGCGAAGTCCGCCAGCCCGCGGCCGTGTTCGACCCGGCCGGGGTGCGGGTCGGTGGCGACCCTGCGGGTCAGTTCGGCGACCGGCAGCGGGTGGTCGGCGGCGTAGAGGATGAGATTGCCGAATCTCTTGCCGCGCAGCACGGCGGGGTCCGCGGCCAGGCAGACCTCGGCGAAGGCGGCCCGTACGGTGGCGATCTGCGCGCGCAGGAAGTCCAGCCGCCCGCCGTCTGCGAGGTTGGCGGCGTAGTGCCCGTCGGGCCGCAGCACCCGGCGGACCTCGGTGAGGAACTCGGCGCTGGTGAGGTGGGCGGGGGTGCGGGCGCCGCCGAAGACGTCGGCGATGACCAGGTCGGCCCAGCCGTCGGGCAGTTTGGCCAGGCCCGCGCGGGCGTCGCCGCCGCGTACCTTGATCCGCCAGCCGCGGTCCCAGGGCAGTTCGGCCCGGACCAACTCGACCAGCGCGGTGTCCAGTTCCACGACCTGCTGGGTGGAGCGCGGGCGGGTGTGCGCGGTGTAGCGGGCCAGCGTCAGGGCGCCGCCGCCCAGGTGCAGGACCTGCAACGGGCGGCCGGGCGGCGCGGCCAGGTCGATCAGGTGGCCGAGCCTGCGCTGGTAGGAGAAGTCCAGGTGCGCGGGGTCCGCGAGGTCCACATGCGACTGCGGGGCGCCGTCGATCAGCAGCGTCCAGCCGCCGGGGCGCGCCCGGTCGGGCACGAGCGCGGCGAGTCCGCCTCCCACCTGTGCCTCGACCGTGTCCGGGGTACGCGCCCTGCCGCCGCTCTGCCGCTTGCCTGCCATCCCCCGATTATCGGGGACGGCCGGCGGCCGGGCGGGTCAGGGGCGGGGAGGCCGGAGGGGCCGTGCGTGATCCGCTGGACAGGCCCTAGCGGTACCCCGGGGTTGCGTCCGCGGTCCGCAGGACCGACTCGGCCGGGCGGTGGTGGTCCGCGGACGGGCAGAAGCCGTCGGCCAGCTCGATGGTGCGGGCCGCCATGCCGAGGGCCGCGCGCAGTACGGCCGGGTCGGTGACGACCGTGTCGGTGTGCGGCGGCACCAGCCAGCCGGTGTCCTCTACGGGCGGCTCGTCACCGATGACCAGACCGCGGCCGTCGGTGCTGGTACACGAGCTGCCGGGGACGTCCCAGCAGTCCGCGGTGCCGGGCGGGACGAGGAAGCCGAGGCTGTGCCCGGAGTTGTCGTGCAGTACGGGACCGACTCCGCTGCTCAGCCGCAGGATGTCGACCGCTTCCAGACCCTGCCTGGTCGGCACGGTGACCAGGTCGCACGGCGGCGGCAGTTGGCTGCTCTCCGTGCTCGGACCCGACGTGTGTGACCCGCTGGTGTCCAACAAGGCAACTCTCCTCACGCTCACGATGGGATCGGCACCACACCCGTATCAACGCGCCCCGGCGTCAACGGCTACGCGTGAATGACGCCGTAAGGGGTGGCGTTTCATGGCGGATAGCGCGTGAGATATCCGTTTTGTAGGCAAATTGAGTATTTCGCGGGCCCGATTCCCCGGTACGGTCGTCCCCGCCGCCGAGCGGCACCGTCCGTCCGGGAGTCCGTCATGACGTCGTTCCCCCTGCCCCCTCTCCCCCGCGCCACCGGGTCGTCCGCCGCCGCGTCCGCTTCCCCGTACACGCCCAACACCGCCTTCCGTCAGTTGCGCGGCGACCGGTCGCCGGGCGAATTCGCGGCGGCGGTACGGCGCGCCGCCCGCGAGATCGGCGAGCACGTGAGCTGCGACGCGCGGTACATCGGGCGGCTGGAGAGCGGGGAGATCCGCTGCCCCAACTACGCCTACCAGCGGGTCTTCCGCCATCTGTTCCCCGGCCTGACCTCGGCGGACATGGGCTTCGCGCCCCGCCGGGCGGTACGGGGCCGCGCCCGCCGCTCCCCCGAGTCCGGCGCCGCCGCCGGTCCGCCCGCCCTCTCCGTCCTGCCCTCCCCCACCGGCCCCACCGGCCCTTCCGGCCCCACGGCTTCCGCCGGCCTTCCCGATCCGACGTACGAGGAGAGCGACGTGCTGCGTCGCGCATTCATGACCGGCGGCTCCGCCGCCCTCGCCAGCACGCTGGTGCCCGCGCAGGGCGGCCGGGACCGAGGCCGTACGACCGGCCGCGCCGGTTCCTCCGAGGTACGCGCCGTCCACGAGTCCGTCCGGCAGATCCGGCTGCACGACGACCGGCACGGCGCCGACGGCCTCTACGACGACGCCGGGGACGCCCTGCGCACGGCCTACCGGCTCCTGGACGAGAGCAGCCACGGGCCCGCCGTCGCCGCCGGGCTCGCCTCCGGCGCCGGTGAACTGGCCATCTCCGTCGGCTGGTTGGCCCACGACTCCGGGCGGCTCACCGAGGCCCGCTCGTACTACGCCGAGGCGCTGGCCACCGCCCGGATGGCCGGGGACTCCGCCCTGGAGGCCCACGCCTTCTGCAACACCGCCTTCCTCGCCCGCGACGCCGGGCGCCCCCGCGAGGCCGTCCGCGCCGCCCAGGCCGCCCAGCTCCTCGCCCGCTTCTTCGGCTCCCCCCGGCTGCTCTCCCTGCTGGCCCTGCGCGAGGCCGGGGGACGCGCCGGGCTCGGCGACCGGCGCGGCTGCGAACTCGCCCTCTCCCGCGCCCACTCCCTCTTCGCCTCCGGCCCGCGCGACGCCGACCCCGCCTGGATGACGTTCTTCGGCGAAGCCGAACTCTCCGGCCTCGCCGCCCAGGCATGGTCCGCCCTCGGCGCCCACTCCCGCGCCGCTGCCGCCGCCCGCGAGGCCGTGCGCCTCCAGGACCCGCACTTCACCCGGAACATCGCCCTGTACGAGGCCGAACTCGCCCTCAATCTGGCCGCGTCCGGCCAACCCGAGGAGGCCCAGGCGGCGCGCTCGCGCGCGCTGCGCCTCCTCGGACAGGTCCGCTCCTCCCGCATCCGCGCGATGCTGGTGGCGTAGCACGGGGCACCTCAGCGGACCCGGTCGTAGACGAGGGACAGCGTCCCGTGCTCGCCTGCCGCCTGGCTGGCCGCTAGCCCTCTTGCCCTTTGTCTTGCCCGCCCGCCCACCCGTGCGGGTGCTTTGTCGTCTGCGGGTGCCGCTTGTGCCTGGTCGGTGCCGGTCCGGGGCACCTCCTCGAAATGCGGCTACCTGGCCTTGCTCATCCGGCACCGTCCCTGTCACCGCATTTCTGCGGGGGCACCCCGGCCCGTCCCCTCCCGGTACGTCGGCGTCCGCCTGTCCGGTGGGGGTGGCCGGGAGGGGGTGGGTGGGCTCGGGTACGTCGGCGTCCGACGGTCCGCCTGGGGCGGATGGGACGGGGTGGGTGGGGGCTCGGCCCCCTGCGCGACCGACCGTCCAGCCGGGGCGGACGAGAAGGGGTGGGTGGGCTCGGGTATGTCGGCGTCCGCCTGTCCATGGGGGGCCGGGGTGGGTGTCCAAGATTGTGAGGGTGCCCCGGGTGTCTTCCGCCCTGAGGGGGCGCTCTCCGTCGATCCCGCGGTGGAGGAACGGCCGGGTGCCGTCACCGGTCTTTGGGACTTTCCTCAGCCACAGTGGACCGTTGGACGCCGATGTGCCCGAGCCCATCCGTCCCCCTCCCGCCTACGCGGGCGGGTTGGGGGGCGCAGGGGCCGAGCCCCCACCCACCCCCTCCCGGTAACCCCCACCGGCAGGCGGACGCCGATGGGCGAGGAGGGGACGGGGCGGGGTGCCCCCGCAGAAATACGTTGACGGCCGGGTGCCGGATTCGCGAAGGCCAGGTGGTACGGATTTCGAGGAGGTGCCCCGGACCGGCACCGACCAGGCACAAGCGGCACCCGCAGACGAAGAAAGCACCCGCACGGGTGGGCGGGCGGGAAAGACAAGACACACTCGCGCCCGTGACGTGGCGCGTCCGATCAGGCATACTCCAACGCGCCAGAACCGCTGATCACCGCGTGCCGCGACCCGGCAGGGGACCATCGGTTCATGGGCACTGCCCACCGACGGCGCCGCCACACCCAGGGCGTGCCGCCGACGCCCCCGACAGGGAGGAGCGTGCCGCGATGTCGCAGCACGGCCCGCAGCCGGTTGTCCGCCACCTGCCCACCGAGGAGGCGCGGGATCTGCTCGCGCTCACCCGGGACCTGGCCCAGCGGGAGATCGCGCCCGCGGCCGCCGCGGAGGAGGACGCGGGCCACTTCCCGCGTGAGACCTTCGCGCTGATCGGGGAGACCGGACTGCTCGGCCTGCCGTACGCGGAGGAGCACGGCGGCGGGGGCCAGCCGTACGAGGTCTATCTCCAGGTGCTGGAGGAACTGGCCGCGGCCCGCCTCACCATCGGCCTCGGCGTCAGCGTCCACACCCTCGCCTGCCACGCGCTCGCGCACTTCGGCGCCAAGGAACAGCGCGCCGAGCACCTGCCCGCCATGCTCGGCGGCAGCCTCCTCGGCGCCTACTGCCTCTCCGAGCCCGCCGCGGGCTCCGACGCGGCCAGCCTGCGGACGCGCGCCGTACGTACCGGCGGCGGCGCGGACGGCGGCGGCGCGGACGGCGACGGCGCGGACGGCGACGGCGGGAACTGGACGATCGACGGCACCAAGGCGTGGATCACCCACGGCGGGGTCGCCGACTTCTACACCGTCCTGGCCCGCAGCGGCGGCGACGGCGCGCGCGGCATCTCCGCGTATCTGGTGCCGGGCGACGCGCCGGGCCTGAGCGCCGCCGCGCCCGAGCGGAAGATGGGCATGAAGGGCTCGCCCACCGCGCAGGTGCACTTCGACGGCGTGACCGTCCCCGACAGCCGCCGCATCGGCGAGGAGGGCCAGGGGTTCGCCATCGCGCTGGCCGCGCTGGACGCCGGGCGGCTCGGCATCGCCGCCTGCGCCGTCGGCCTCGCCCAGGCCGCGCTGGACGCCGGGCTCGCGTACGTCAAGGAGCGGCGCCAATTCGCCCGGCCCCTGGCCGACTTCCAGGGGCTGCGCTTCATGATCGCCGACATGGCCACCAAGATCGAGGCGGGCCGCGCCCTGTACCTGGCCGCGGCCAGGACCCGCGACGCCGGTCTCGACTTCTCCCGGCAGGCCGCCATGGCCAAGCTCTTCTGCACCGACGCGGCGATGCAGGTGACGACGGACGCCGTCCAGCTCCTGGGCGGCTACGGCTACACGGCCGACTTCCCCGTGGAGCGGTACATGCGCGAGGCCAAGGTGCTGCAGATCGTCGAGGGCACCAACCAGATCCAGCGCATGGTGATCGCGCGCCACGTGGCGGGCCCCGAGTCGCGGAGCTGAGCGGTCGCCCGGCGGCGGGCGGTACCCCGGCGCCCCGGTCGGGGCGCCGGATCAGGCCGCGCGGGGCGCCGGTACCCGGAAGGGGCGCGAGCCGGGGCCGCCCACGTGCGAGAAGGGCTGGGTGCGCCAGTCCAGGGTGTCGGGCAGGACCAGGAGGGTGCCGAGGTCGAGGTCGTGGACCTCGCCGGGCAGGGAGCCGTCGAGGGGGCGGGCCTCCTCGACGGGGCGGCCCGAGCCGGAGCAGACGGTGAGGCCGAAGGGGTTCCACGGCGTGGGGCACAGGGCGTGCTCCGGAAGCCGGTCCTCGTCGGCGAAGACCGCGATCGGCCGCGCGCACTCCGGGCAGTCCACCCGGACCAGGTCGAGATCGTCCTCGAACGAGTCATCCGTGTCGTCGGCGTCCGGCAGTCCCGGCAGCAGCGCGAGCGCGAATTCGCGTTCGTGCCCCTCCTCGGGCGCCGGCTGGGTCCGCTCACTGCGGTTGTGGCGCACATGGTTACGCATATTCGCGTCTCCCCCATCGGACGGATGTGCCCTCCATCGGGCCGGCCCGGCGTCAATCCCGCGGCCATAGCGAGCACTTCCCGCCGCGCTACGCGGGTAATCACGCCATCGACCTCATAGGGATGCATGGGGTGTGGCCTTCGTCACATCCCGCCTTTCGGCCGGTCCATGCGCCCTCACCATGCCTCCGCGCACCCCTCGTGCCCCCGCGCGGCATCTTGCGGGAGTGCCGGATAAGGTGCGAGCGGGCGTGGCCGGGCAGGGCCCCGCCGACCGGTGGAAGCGGCTCGGCAGAATGCGTGGCGACGTGATGCGTGACGGGTGGCGGCGTAATGCGTGACGGTGGGATGCGGACCAACTGGGCCGGGAACATCACCTTCTCGGCGGAACGGGTGCACCGCCCGGAGTCGACCGGCGCCCTGCGCTCCCTGGTCGCCGCGAGCCGCCGCGTGCGGGTGCTGGGCAGCGGCCACTCCTTCAACGACATCGCCGACACCGACGGCGCCCTCGTCGAACTCTCCGGCCTGCCACCGGAGATCGACATCGACACGGCCGCGGCCACCGTCCGCGTCGCCGCGGGCGTCCGCTACGCCGAACTCGCCCAGCGGCTGCACGAGTCCGGCTTCGCGCTGCCCAACATGGCGTCGCTGCCGCACATTTCGGTGGCGGGCAGCGTCGCCACCGGCACCCACGGCTCCGGCAACGCCAACGGCGGCCTCGGCACCTCCGTCAGCGCCCTCGAACTCGTCACCGCGGACGGCGAAGTCGCCGTGCTCAGCCGGGACAAGGACGGCGACCGCTTCGACGGCGCCGTGGTCTCGCTCGGCGCGCTCGGCGTCGTCACCGCTCTCACCCTCGACCTGGTCCCCGACTTCGCCCTCCGCCAGCACGTCTTCACCGGGCTCGAACTGGCCGACCTGGACGGCCACTTCGACGCGATCACCGGGGCCGCGTACAGCGTCAGCATGTTCACCGACTGGCGCGCGCCGCGCTTCGGGCAGGTCTGGCTCAAGCAGCTCGCCGACGCGCCCGCGCCCGAATTCCCCTGGGCCGCGCCCGCCACCGGGCCGATGCACCCCGTCCCCGGCGCCGACCCGGTGAACTGCACCGCGCAGCAGGGCGTGGCCGGACCCTGGCACGAGCGACTGCCGCACTTCAGGCCGGGATTCACCCCCAGCAGCGGCGCCGAGTTGCAGTCCGAGTACCTGCTGCCCCGCGAACACGCCCTGCCCGCGCTCCACGCCCTCGCCGCGCTCGGCGCCGACATCGCGCCGCTGCTCCAGATCTGCGAAGTGCGGACCGTCGCCGCCGACCGGCTCTGGCTCAGCCCCGCCTACGGGCACGACTGCGTCGCCTTCCACTTCACCTGGGTGCCGGACACCGCCGCCGTCCTCCCCGTCCTCGCCCGCCTCGAACAGCGCCTCGCGCCGTACGCGCCGCGCCCGCACTGGGGCAAGGTCTACGTCGCCGACGCCGCCGAGGTCAGGTCCCGCTACCCCCGTATGGCGGACTTCCGGGCGCTGGCCGCCGAGGTGGATCCGGGCCGCACCTTCAGCAACGCCCACCTGGACCGGCTGCTGCCCGCGTGAGCGCGACGGCGACACCCGGCGCGGGATGTGACCGAACCGTGCACATGCATACGTAACGCGGCGCTGTGCCTATGGGTAAGGTCATCCGCTATGGAGGAGTTGGACCGGCACATCGTGGAACTTCTCGTCGCCGACGGGCGCATGAGCTACACCGACCTGGGCAAGGCCACCGGCCTGTCCACCTCGGCGGTGCACCAGCGCGTGCGCAGGCTCGAACAGCGCGGGGTGATCCGCGGCTACGCGGCCATCGTCGACCCCGAGGCGGTCGGCCTGTCCCTGACGGCCTTCATCTCCGTCAAACCGTTCGACCCCAGCGCCCCCGACGACATCGCGGACCGCCTCGCCGAGGTCCCCGAGATCGAGGCGTGCCACAGCGTCGCGGGCGACGAGAACTACATCCTCAAGGTGCGGGTCTCCGCCCCCATCGAGCTGGAACACCTCCTGACCCGGATCCGCACCCTCGCGGGCGTCTCCACCCGCACCACGGTCGTCCTGTCCACGGCGTACGAGGCCAGGCCGCCGCGCGTCTGAGCCGCGATTCCGGCCGCCGCGGACCCGCCGTCACGGGAGGCGCGCAGGAGCCGGGGGCGCCACCCCGGAGTCCGGCGCGCGCCCCGACCGGGGGAGACTTGTGCCCATGCACCGCACCTCCACTCCGCAGCCCCCCGCCACCCCCGCGCCGACCGGAACCGTCCTGCTCCGCGGCGGCGCCGTCTACAGCCCCGCCGACCCCTTCGCCACCGCGATGGTCGTGGACGGCGGCACCGTCGCGTGGGTCGGTTCCGAAGGGGCCGCGGACTCCTTCGCGGACGGCGTGGACCGTGTCGTCCAGCTCGAAGGGGCGCTGGTCACCCCGGCCTTCACCGACGCGCACGTGCACACCACCGCCACCGGCTTCGCCCTCACCGGCCTCGACCTGTCCGGCGCCGCGTCGCTGTCCGACGCGCTGACCCGTACGGCCGCGTACGCCGCCGAGCGGCCCGCCGACCGCGTGCTGCTCGGCCACGGCTGGGACGAGAGCCGGTGGCCCGAGCGGCGCACACCGACCCGCGCGGAGCTGGACGAGGCGGTCGGCGGACGACCCCTCTACCTGACCCGTACGGACGTCCACTCGGCCGCCGTCAGCACCGCGCTGCTCGACCTGGTGCCCGGCGTCCGGGACGAGCCCGGCTTCGACCCGCAGGCGCCGCTGACCCGCGACGCGCACCACGCGGTACGCCGCGCCGCGTACGCCGCCGTCACCCCCGCCCAGCGCGCCGCCGCCCAGCGCGCCGCGCTGCTGCACGCCGCGGAACAGGGCATCGGCGCGCTGCACGAGTGCGCGGGCCCCGACATCTCCTCCGAGGACGACCTCACCGACCTCCTCGCGCTGGCCGCCGCCGACGCCGGGCCGCGGGTCTTCGGCTACTGGGCGCAGGCCGCGTCCGACCCCGCCGACCTCGACCGGGTCAGGGACCTCGGCGCGATCGGCGCGGGCGGCGACCTCTTCGTGGACGGCTCGATCGGCTCCCACACCGCCTGCCTGCACGCCCCGTACGCCGACGCGCCGCACACCGGCGTCAGCTACCTGGACGCCGAGACCATCGCCCGCCACCTCACCCTCTGCACCGAAGCGGGCCTCCAGGCCGGTTTCCACGCCATCGGGGACGCGGCGATCGGCGCGGTCGTCGACGGCGTACGGGCCGCCGCCGCGGCCGTAGGCCTGGAACGCGTCAGGGCACTGCGGCACCGCGTGGAGCACGCCGAACTGATGACCCCCGACACCATCGCGGCCTTCGCCGAATTCGGCCTCGTGGCCTCCGTGCAGCCCGCCTTCGACGCGGCCTGGGGCGGCGAGGACGGCATGTACGCCGACCGGCTCGGCGCCGACCGGGCCCGCGACCTCAACCCCTTCGCCGCCATGACCCGTGCCGGGGTGCCGCTGGTCCTCGGCTCCGACAGCCCCGTCACCCCGCTCGACCCCTGGGGCGCCGTCCGCGCCGCCGCCTTCCACCGCACCCCCGAGCACCGCGTCTCGGCTCGCGCCGCCTTCAACGCCCACACCCGTGGCGGCTGGCGCGCCATCGGGCGGGACGACACCGGCGTCCTGGTCCCCGGCGCCCCCGCCGACTACGCCGTCTGGGACAGCGGCGACCTCGTCGTCCAGGCCCCCGACGAACGCGTCGCCAACTGGTCCACCGACCCGCGCTCCGGCACCCCGGGCCTGCCCGATCTCACCCCCGGACGCCCGCTTCCGTCCGCCCTGCGCACCGTCGTCGGCGGCCGTACCGTCTTCGAGCGGCCGAACGGGTGACCATCGCTCGGCACATGCGGCCGAACGGTGTGCCCTCGGCCTGTCGCGGCGTGTCGCAGGGCCCCGCACTGACCTGCTGATTTGGCGAAACCCCGCAGGTCAAGGGGGTGTTGACAGCCGATGGTCGGAGGCGAGTAGGTTCGGCCAAGTCCACCACAGGACGTCGGACCGGGGGCCCTCCGCGGTTCTGTCGACCGCCGCTGGGCCATGGGGCGCCGCGCCGCACGTGCACGCCGCCACTGGCAGCCAGGTCCAGCGTCAGCGGCGCCGGAACGCGTACGCGCCCCGGTCGGCAGGTGTGACCCGGGAAGGGCCCGGACGCCCAGTAGACAACGGCCTTGGTACTGACCCGCAGCCAGCGGGTCCCAGGTCGGCCCGAAGGGCGTCCGGGCCCGTTCCGTTGCCCTTCCGCAGTCTGGGGGTCCCCCCGGACGGAGTCTGGGGGAGGGTCCCAGGTCGGCCCGAAGGGCGTCCGGGCCCGTTCCGTTGCCCTCCCGCGGCCTGGGGGTCCCCCCGGACGGAGTCTGGGGGAGGGTCCCGCGTTGGCCCGAAGGGCGTCCGGGCCCGTTCCGTTGCCCTCCCGCAGTCTGGGGGTCCCCCCGGACGGAGTCTGGGGGAGGGTCCCGCGTCGGCCCGAAGGGCGTCCGGGCCCGTTCCGTTGCCTTCCCGCAGTCTGGGGGTCCCCCCGGACGGAGTCTGGGGGAGGGTCCCGCGTCGGCCCGAAGGGCGCCTGGGCCCGTTCCGCTGCACTTCCGCTCTCTGTTCCGCGGCCTGGGGGTCCCCAGACTTCGTCCGGGGGTGCCCCCAGGCGGGTGGGGCGGGGTACCGTCGCCTTCATCACCACTTCACCTGCAAGAAAGGCCGCGACGTGCGCCCGCGACCCGACACCGTTTCCGCGGCGACCGCGGTTGAGCCGTTGACGGAGCCGTCAGCGGCGCCAGGGGTTGGGGCGGAGGGGAAGGCGTCGCGCCGCGAGCGGTTCGCGGCGGCGGCGCGGGCGGCCGCGCCCAGGTCGGCGGTGGCCGCGGTGAGCGGCTGCGCGCTGGCGCTGGCGTTTCCGCCGTACGGGGTGTGGCCGCTGTCGGTGGTGGCGGTGGCGGCCCTGGCACTGGTGCTCGAGGGCAGGACGGTGCGCCAGGCGGCCTGGCTGGGCTTCGCCTTCGCGTTCCCCTTCTTCCTGTGGCTCCTGGTGTGGCTGCGCTCGGTGATCTGGCTGGCCGTACCGCTGCTGTCGGCGGTCGAGGCGGCGTACCTCGTGCTGATGGCCGCGCTGATCGTGCTCGCCCGGCGGCTGCCCGGCTGGCCGCTGTGGACCGCGTGCCTGTGGGTCGCACAGGAGCTGGTACGCGACCGGCTGCCGTTCGGCGGCTTCCCGTGGGGGCGCCTGGCGTTCGCCAACACCGCCTCCCCGTACACCCCGCTCGCCGCGCTCGGCGGCGCCCCGCTGGTGACCTTCGCGGTGGCGCTCAGCGGCACGCTGCTGGCCGCGGCGGCCCTGGCCGGGTACCGGGCGTACAAAGCCCGCCGCGCCGCCGTCCTGCCGGGCGTGACCGCCCTGGCCCTGTCGGTGGCCGTCCTGCTGTCCGGCCTGCTCGTGCCGGTGCACACCAATGCCGTCGGCCACGTGCGCGTCGCCGTCGTCCAGGGCAATGTGCAGCAGCCCGGCATGCACTTCCTCGGCCGACCGATGCAGATCCTCAACAACCACGTACAGGCCACCCTCAAGCTCGCCGCCGACATCGAGGCGGGCAAGGTGCCCAAGCCCGACATCGTGCTGTGGCCGGAGAACTCCTCCGACCTGGACCCCTTCACGTACCCGGAGGCGTACGACAAGATCACCGAGGCCGTGAAGGCGGTGGGCGTGCCGGTGCTGGTCGGCGCCCTGGTCGACGGCCCGGACGAGGACCACGTGCAGAACGAGGGCATCGTGTGGGACCCGGTCACCGGCCCCGGCGCCCACTACACCAAGCAGCACCCGGTGCCGTTCGGCGAGTACGTGCCCTTCCGCAAGGCGCTGACCAAGGTCGTCCCGATGCTCAACCAGATCCCGCGGGACTTCTACCCCGGCAAGGGCACCGGCGTGATGCGGATCGGCCCGGCCGAACTCGGCGACGTGATCTGCTTCGAGGTCGCCTACGACGGCATCGTGCGCGACACGGTGAAAGCCGGGGCGCGGGCCCTGGTCGTCCAGACCAACAACGCCACCTACGGCCGCACCGGCCAGCCCGAACAGCAGCTCGCCATGTCCCGGCTGCGCGCCGTCGAGCACGGCCGCGCCATCGTCACCGCCGCGACCAGCGGAATCAGTGCGATCGTCGCTCCTGATGGCAAGATCGAACAGCAGAGCGCGGAGTTCACCCAGCAGGTGCTGAGTGCCGACATCCCGCTGCGCGACGAGATCACTCTCGCCGACCGCGTCGGTACGTTTCCTGAGTGGTCACTCGCTATTGTTGGGCTCCTGTCCTGTGCGGTCGCCTTCGCGCTCGGCAGGCGCGACCGCACACGCATGGGTATGGCAAAGGGGCAGTAGTGAACGACGGCGAGCAGCGGAGCTTCGGGCCGCTCGGCAAGGTTCTGGTCATCATCCCGACCTACAACGAGGCCGAGAACATCAAGCCGATCGTGCAGCGGGTGCGCACGTCGGTACCCGACGCCCACATCCTCGTCGCCGACGACAACAGCCCGGACGGCACCGGGAAGCTCGCCGACGAGCTGGCGGGCGCCGACGAGCAGGTCCACGTCCTGCACCGGCAGGGCAAGGAGGGCCTGGGCGCGGCGTACCTCGCCGGCTTCCAGTGGGGCATCGACCACGGCTACGGCGTCCTGGTCGAGATGGACGCGGACGGCTCCCACCAGCCGGAGGAACTGCCCCGGCTGCTGACCGCGCTCAAGAGCGCGGACCTGGTGCTCGGTTCGCGCTGGATCCCGGGCGGACGGGTCGTCAACTGGCCGAAGTCCCGCGAGTATCTGTCGCGCGGCGGCAGCACCTACTCCCGGCTCCTGCTGGACGTCCCGATCCGTGACGTGACCGGCGGCTACCGCGCCTTCCGCAAGGAGACCCTGGAAGGTCTCGGCATGGCCGAGATCGCCTCCGCCGGCTACTGCTTCCAGGTGGACCTCGCCTGGCGCGCGGTCAAGGGCGGCTTCCACGTGGTCGAGGTGCCGATCACCTTCGTCGAACGCGAGCGCGGCGACAGCAAGATGAGCCGCAACATCGTGGTCGAGGCGCTGTGGCGGGTCACCGCGTGGGGCGTGGGCTCCCGGGCGGGCAAGATCGTCGGCCGCAAGGCGTAAGGCCGCCCACGGCCCCCTGAGCCCCTTCGTGGGGCATGCGGGGGCGGGGCGCGCGGACGTGCGCACGGGCGTCCGCGGGAATCCCCCGCGGAACCCGAAGAGGGAAGCGTCCACCGATCCGGTCTTTACCTGATCTTTGGCACACTTGAGCTATGACGATGAGCACTCCGCCCTCTGTCCGTCCGCAGCAGCCCGGCCCGCGGCGACGGCGCCGTTCGCGTGTCCGCACCATCCTGCCGCTGGCCGTCGCGGCCTGGGCGGTGCTGGAGATCTGGCTGCTCATCGTGGTGGCGGGGGCGACCAGCGGGCTGACGGTCTTCCTGCTGATCGTCGCCGGGCTGATACTGGGCGCGAGCGCGGTCAAGCGGGCCGGGCGCAGCGCGTGGCGGAATCTGACCGCACAGGTGCAGGCCGCCCAGGCGCAGGCCGCGCGGGACCCGAACGCGGCCCCGACCCCGCCCGCCGAGAGCAAGGGGCGCAACGGACTGGCGATGCTCGGCGGCCTGCTGCTGATCATCCCCGGCTTCCTCTCCGACGCCGTGGCGCTGTTCCTGCTGTTCCCGCCGACCCGCAGGCTCATCGGCAAGGGCGTCGACCGGCTCAACGCCCGCGCCCTCGCGGCGCGGCCCGCCGCCGGGGAGCCCGGCTCCGTCGGCGACCTCTTCCAGCAGGCGCGGGACGCCAACGAGCAGATCCGGATCCACAAGCCCGACGGCAAGGTCATCCAGGGCGAGGTCGTCGACCACCGGGACTGATCACGCGCGCGGGTCCGGCGGTCCGCGCCCCGCGGATCTCGGGATCAGCGCCGCGCCACGCAAAAACCCGCCGGGGGCGGAGCAGGTGCTCCGCCCCCGGCGGGGAAGTGTCGGGGGGCCTTGGTCCCCGGGGAGGTGATCCCTGGGGCGCCCCCATGGGTGAGCCCGCGCTGTCAGGCGCTCTTGCGGTTGTCGCGCGGATGCACGGCGATGTTCATCGCTCCGGAGCGCAGGACGGCCAGCCGTTCGGCCAGCACCTCCTCCAGCTCCTCGAGCGTGCGCCGCTCCATCAGCATGTCCCAGTGCGTGCGCGCGGGCTTGGTCGTCTTCTCCTCCGGGCCCTCTCCGTCCACCAGCAGGGCGGTCTGGCCGCAGGCGCGGCACTCCCACTCCGGCGGAATCTCGGCCTCAACCGAGAACGGCATCTCAAATCGATGTCCGTTCCGGCATGCGTACTCAACGGTCTGGCGCGGGGCCAGATCGATACCGCGGTCGGTCTCGTAGCTGGTGGCCCCGAGTCGCGTGCCGCGGAGAGCTCGCTCACTCATGAATCGTGCCTCCCGGGCTTGGTCGCCCACAGGACAGGTGTCGCTGTCGTCGTCATCCGGTCAACGTCCGGTCGGCGGTGAAGATTCCCGTTTAGGGAGATGCGTCGCCCGTCGTGTCGCCCCTGTTTGTACCCACCGGTGCCCGGTTTGTCACATCTGAGCGGAGATGTCACCCGGTGTCGTCATATCTTTTGCGTGCAGTAACGGTCAAGCTGCTGGGCCAACCGCGTACACTACCGGTCCGCACCGCCTCCGGCTAAATCGGATCGACCGCAGCGCGTTCGGGCGCGTCCCGACGAATCACCGCAGAAGCGGGCATTACGTCCGGGGTCGAGCCCGCGTCAGCACCCGAATTCGTATCCGAATTCACCTCCCCGTCGCTGGTCGCGTCCGTGGCCCCGTCCCTGTTCGCGTCCTTGACCACGCTCGGACCCGGCGCTCCCTCCGGTTCCGCGAAGACCCGCAGGAAGAACTGTGCGAGCGGGCCGATGGCCAGCGCGTAGAGCACCGTACCGACCCCCACGCCGCCGCCCAGCGCGAAACCGGCGGCCAGCACGGTCACCTCGATGCCGGTACGCACCAGCCGTACGGAACGGCCGGTCCTGCGGTGCAGGCCGGTCATCAGGCCGTCGCGCGGACCGGGGCCGAAACGGGCGGTGATGTAGAGGCCGGTCGCCAGGCCGTTGAGCGCCACCCCGGCCACCAGCAGCGGGACGCGTACGGCCAGGGCCTCCACGTGCGGCACCAGGCGGCAGGTCCCGTCCATCGCCAGGCCCACGACGAAGACGTTGGAGACCGTGCCGAGGCCGGGGCGCTGCCGGATCGGCCACCACAGGAGGAGAACGGCCGCGCCGACGACAATGGAGACGACGCCGATGCTCAGTCCGGTCAGCCGGGACAGCCCCTGATGGAAGACGTCCCACGGGTCCAGGCCGAGCGCGGCGCGGATCATCAGCGCTGAGCTGGCCCCGTACAGGACCAGCCCGACGTAGAGACGGACGAGGCGGCGGTACGGGACCGGCGAGAGCGACGGGTGCGGGAACGACGAGAACAACGGAACCCCCCTGGCGGACGTGTTGGCGCACATGCCACTCTGTGGCCTGTAAGTGCTTCGGATCCACGGCCAATCTGTGGAAGGTGGACTGATTTCTGTGTCCCAGTGGACTGCGACGGTCGGCGCCGCGCACCTCGCCCGGCTTCTCGAACCGCGCCCGCGAAGCGGCCGCGGCGCCGGAGCGGCGGCGGGCCACGGGCGGAAACTGCCCGCCTACCGGGGGCTGGCCGACGGGATCAGGCTGCTGGTGCTCGAAGGCCGGGTACAGGTCGCCGCGCGGCTGCCCGCGGAACGGGAACTGGCTCTCGCGCTCGGCGTCAGCCGGACCACCGTCGCCGCCGCCTACGAGGCGCTGCGCGCCGAGGGGTTCGCCCGCTCGCGGCGCGGCGCCGGAAGCTGGACCGCGATCCCCGACGGCCATGTGCTGCCCTCGCGCAGCCTGGAGCCGCTGCCGCCGGACGCCGCCGGGTCCGTGATCGACCTCGGCTGCGCCTCGCTGCCCGCGCCCGAGCCGTGGCTGACCCGCGCGATGGAGGGCGCGCTCGCCGAACTGCCCGCCTACGCCGCCACGCACGGCGACTTCCCCGCGGGGCTGCCGGTGCTGCGCGAGGCCATCGCCGACCGCTACACCGCGCGCGGTGTGCCCACCATGCCGGAGCAGATCATGGTGACCACCGGGGCGATGGGCGCCATCGCGGCGGCGGCCCGGCGGCTGGTCGGCTTCGGGGAGCGGGTCGCCGTCGAGTCGCCCAGTTACGCCAATGTGCTGGAGCTCTTCCGCGAGACCGGCTCCCGGCTCGTGCCGGTCACGCTCCGCGAGGGGCTCGGCGGCTGGGACATGGACGCCTGGCGGCGCGTGCTGCGGGACGCCGCGCCGCGCATGGCGTACGTCATGCCGGACTTCCACAACCCGACCGGCAGTCTCATCGGCGAGGACCAGCGGCGCGACCTGGTCGAGGCCGCGCGCGCGGCGGGCACCGTCGTCGTGGCCGACGAGACGATGGCCGAACTCGTCCTGGACGGTGAGGAGTCGGGGGTGCGGCCGATGGCCGCCTTCGACCGCGGCGGCACCGTCATGACCGTGGGCTCCGCCAGCAAGGCGGTCTGGGCGGGGCTGCGGATCGGCTGGGTCCGCACCACCCCGGACGTCGTACGCCGCCTGGTCTCGGCCCGCGCCTACCTCGACATCGGCTCGCCCGTCGTCGACCAGCTCGCCGTCGCCTGGCTGCTGCGCGGCGGCGGCTGGGACCTGGCCCTCGCGGCTCGCCGCGAGCGGGCCCGCGAGTGCCGCGACGACCTCGTCGCCGCTTTGCGTGAGCACACTCCCGACTGGGACTTCGCGGTGCCCCGCGGCGGTATGACCATGTGGGTCCGCACCGGTGACGTGTCCGGCTCGCGGCTGGCCGTCGCCGGTGAACGGCTCGGTGTCCGCGTGCCGTCCGGGCCGCGCTTCGGCGTCGACGGCGCCTTTGAGCCGTACATCCGGCTTCCCTTCACCGTCAGCGGGGCCGCCGCCGTTGAGGCTGCCGCCCGGCTTGCCCAAGCCGCCCACGTCGTCCGCTCCGGCGGCGCCGCCGACGGCGAAACCACCGGCCTCTTCGTGGCCTAGGGCCCCTCTGCGGCCCCCTTTGCGCCGGGGCGGCGCGCCGCTCTTTCAGGGGCGCGGGGAACTGCGCGCCCAGCCACGACGGGCTGTCAGCCCGGACACGACAGCGACTGCCCCGCCGGGGCCGGTTCTCACAACTCGCCGCCGCGACGGCTGGTCGCGCAGTTCCCCGCGCCCCTACGGGGCACGTCCCGCCGCGAGGCTAGGGGCTAGGGGCTAGCCGAGTTCCAGGTCGGCGACGGTGCGGACGACGGCGTCCTTGCGGAGGGCGACGGGGGCCGGTTCGAGGACGGCGGGAGAGGACTCCTCGGGCTCGGGGACCTCGACGGAGTCGGAGTCGGCCTCGGCCTCGGAGGTGGTGGGGAGGAGGCCGAGGACGGCGTCGCGGTGCGACTGGGCGCACTCGTCGTCGTAGGGGTCGGGAGTGGAGGGCACCTGGAGGCGCAGGACGGGCCCGGTGCCGAGCCGGGCGTACCCGCGGCCGGGGGGAACGTCGGCGGCCGGGGTGGTGCGCTGCGGAGCGCCGAGAACGGCCTCGACGTGCTCGGGGGCGAGCGGCCCGAGGACGACCCGGGCCCGGGTCTGGGCGATCACGACGGGCGCCAGCGCCTCCGTGGCGTCGAGCTGGTCGGCGACGGCGACGGCGACATTGGCCGCGCGCCCGTGCCGCAGCGGGACGTCGAGGAGGGTCTGCGGATCGGGCCGCCCCTCGGCGAGGGCGAGCTGGGTCAGCGCGGTGGGCCGGTCCACCAGGATCCACAGCGGACGGCGTACGTCCTCGGAGACCGGATCGCCGTTCTGCCGCGCCCGGTTGACGGCGATGAGCCGCCGTTCCGTCTCGTGCGCGGCCCATTCGAGGGTGGCGGAGGCGCCGGACAGGCCGCCCTCCACGGCGAGGACGCCGGGCCGCCCGATCAGCGACGCGTACTCACCGGTGCCGCTGCCGTCCACGACCACCACGTCACCGTGGACCAGCGCCTGGAGCGCGATGGACCGCAGCAGGCTGGTGGTGCCGGTGCCGGGCTGGCCGAGCGCCAGCAGGTGCGGCTCGGTGGAGCGGGGGCCGGTGCGCCAGACGACCGGCGGGGCGTCCCTGGTGCCCTCGCCGCCGGTCACCGGCACCGTCCGCTGGACGGCACCGGCGTCGGTGAAGCCGAGGACCGTCTCGCCGGGCGAGGTGATGAAGCGCTGCGCGACGATGTCGGTCGGCAGCGGCGCCAGCGCGGTGAGGGTGAGGTGGTTCTCCTCCTCGTTCCAGTCGAAGCGGTACTCCCGGCCCCGGCCCGCCTTGGCGTGCAGAAGCTGCTCCACCCGGGCGCGCGACTCGGCCTCGCCGTCGGTGAAGTACGCCGGGTAGCGCAGGTGCAGCCGGGCGAGCCGACCGCCCTGGAACTCGTACTCGCTGAACACCTTCTGCCAGCTTCCCTCGTGCGCGTACAGCGGCGCGGGGTCCCCGGCGTCCGACAGGTACGGCACCAGCGCCTCGTACAGCGCCTGGAGCCGGCCGGTCTCGGCCTCGCTCGGGCCCGCCGGGGCGGCGGGGGTGCGGTCGCGGCCCATCCACGCGGCGGACGCCATGATCGCGCCGATCGCCAGCAGCGGGCCGTACGGCATCATCACGACGACGACCACGCCCGCGGCGGCCAGCAGCAGCGCGGGGCCGCGGCGGTCCTTGGGGGTGCGGCCCCACCAGCCGCCCGCCCACAGCACCTGCTTGCGCATGCCGCGGGCGATGGTGATGACCGGATGGAGCACGTCGGTGGCGCTGTCTGCCGCGGTGCGCGCCAGATCGCGCCCGCGGACGAGCGCGGGTCGGCTGGTCAGAATGCTGGGAAGGGGACGCCTGGCCACGGGGTGCTCCATGGGTGGTTCGGGTTCGGGCTTCGGGTGCGGGAAGGGCCGCGTGGGGAAGGGCGGCGCCCTGAGGGTGCGGCGGGGGGACGGGCGGCGGCCGGAATGGACACGGGCCCGGAGCGGACGACCGCGCCGGGCCCGTACTGGAGTGGCCGCCCGCCGGCGACGGCCAGGTCCCGGGCCGGGGCCCTAGACCTTGATCCCGCCCAGCAGGCTGGCCAGGCTCGCGCCGCCCGCCTTGATGCTCGGGGCGATGGCCGTGCCCGCGAGGTAGAAGCCGAAGAGGGCGCAGACGAGGCCGTGGGACACCTTCAGCCCGTCCTTGCGGAAGAACAGGAAGCAGATGACGCCGAGAAGGACGACGCCGGAGATCGACAGGATCATTGGGCTTTCTCCTGGGTGATGGGGACGGTCACCATGAGTTCTTCCAGGCTCACAAAAAGTAATAGATCACGCACGGTGGCAAATGAGTGATTTGTAGCGAATTTCCACCATGTGGGGGAGGCGGCGAACGGTGCCCGGCGCGAGCATTGCCCGCCAGGACCGGTGCATGTGCCCACCGCGCCCCCCGCCCCGCTCCTGGCGCAGTGAAGTCGCCCGAACGGGTGACGGCGGTGCAGGATGGCCGGTGTGCAGCTCACCCCGATCACCTGGTCACGGCTGGCCGACACCCTCGCCGAGCGGATCGCGGACGCGACCGCGGGGGTGAGCGCGGACGGGCCGGGGCCCTGGTGGCGGGTGGCCGTCGACGGCGCGGACGCCGCCCGCCCCGGCGATCTGGCGGACGCCGTCGCCGCCGCGCTGCCCGCTCTCGGCCGCCGCGCGCTCCGGGTGCGCGCCGCCGACTTCCTGCGGCCCGCCTCCCTGCGCTACGAGTACGGCCACCAGGACGCCGACGCGTACTACCAGCTCTGGCTGGACACCGGCGCGCTGCGCCGCGAAGTGCTCGACCCGCTCGGCACCGACGGCTCGGGCCGCGTCCTGCCGACACTGTGGGACGCCGCCACCGACCGCGCCACGCGCGCCGACTACGTGCGCCTGCCGCCCGGCGGCGTCCTCGTACTCGACGGGCCGCTGCTCCTCGGGCAGGGGCTGCCGTTCGATCTGACGGTCCATCTGCGGCTGTCCCCGGCCGCGCTGGAGCGGCGCACGGCGCAGGCCGACCGGTGGACGCTGCCCGCATTCGACCGTTACGACCGGGAGGCGATGCCGGAACAGACCGCCGATGTCCTGGTACGTGCCGACGACCCGCGACACCCCGCCTGGACAGGCTGAACGACCCTCGCGCGTAAGCCCGTTGACCTCCCGGCCGCCGCCGGTCCGGCCTCGCCTTGCCGTGGGACCGCGCACCCCGCTAGCGTCCCCATCCACCATGACTGTCGCCATCGCGCCGCTGACCACCGAGCACATACCCCAGGCCGTGCAGCGCTACGACCGCTGGTTCGCGCGCGCCCGCCGCCCGCCGTCGCAACGCTCGTGGCTCGCCGACGGCCCCGTGCGCGGTGAGGAACTGCTGGGCAAGCTGATCGGCGTTCCGGGTCTCGAGGCCGCCCGCGCGCTCGACGGCGACGGCGGCCTGATCGGACACCTCGCCGCCGTCCCGGTGGACCTCACCCAGGACGACCCGGCGGGGCTGCGCAGCCACCCGCACTCCGCGCTGGTCCCGCACGGCGGTCACGCGCTGCCCGGCGGACGCGAGTCGGAGGTGCTGCGCGCGCTGTACGCCCGCGTCGCGGCCCGGCTCGTCGCGGAGCGACGGCTGGTCCACTACGTCGACGTGCCCGCGGGGGAGACCGCCACCCTGCCCTGGGCGGACCTCGGCTTCGGCCGCGAATTGGTGCACGGTCTGATGGCGGTCAAGGCGCGCGGGCGCCAGCCGCGCGGCGTCGAAGGGCTCGGCATCCGGCGCGCGGGCGTCGGCGACCTGCCGCAGATCGGCCGGATGGCCGCCGAGTCCTCGCGCAGGCAGCGCGAGTCCGCGGTGTTCCAGCCCCAGCCGGAACGCGCGCTCGCCGCCCTGCGGGTCTACTACGCCGACGCGCTCGGCGACCCGCGCAGCGGCGCCTGGATCGCCTCCCGCAGGGGCGAGGAGATCGGCATGGTGCTGCTGGTCCCCGCCACGCCCGACCCGGTGATCCCCGAGTCCTGCGTGGAGCTGGCCGAGGCGTACGTCGAACCCTCCGCGCGCGGCGAGGGCGTCAGCCGCGTCCTGCTCGCCACCGCGCTGGCCTGGGCGTACGACCACGGCCACCGCTACATGTCGGCCCGCTGGCACTCCGCCTCACCGCTGGCCGCGGGGCACTGGCCCGCGGTCGGCTTCCGGCCGGTCGCGTACCGGCTCAGCAGGTCGCTCGACGGCCGGATCGGCGGCTCGCCCGGCAGCTACTGATATCCCCAAGTAGCGTATTAAATCGGGCATTTAGGCGTGATGTGGCTCACTCGGCCGGTCCGCAGTGAGCGGCATCACCTCGGGAACACGGTCCGATTCCCCCGATGTACCCACTGTTCCCGATCCGGGCGGTTTGTCACCAGGAATCGGTCACGAAGGCACGGACGGTGAGCGGCCCGCACACGCAGCGGTGACGGCGGACGACCGGGAGTGACCGCGCCCCGAGCGGTGCGCCCGACGACGATCACGGTTGGTTGCCCGCCGCTCGGCCGGTCGTTTAGCTTCGCCTCCTGCGGGCCGGATGCCCGCGAATTGCGAATGTCCGTCGGGCGGAACGCCGAATCCTGCCGCCGCCCGGTTTCCTGGATCTTTGATCACACACGGCAGGGGCGGGGGACCCAGGTAAGTCGCCGTCCAGCAGTACCGGACGGCTCGGGGTGAAGTCGCGGCGCCTTGCGTACACGCAACGGCATTTCCACGTGACCGGGCATCTCCTGCCCGAACCCGACAGCTCACCTCGTAGGCGTAGGAGAGGAAATCCCCCATGCCCGCAAAGGGACAGCACCGCAAGACCCGTATGAGCCGCCTCACCCGCATCTGCATCGCCGCGGGCACGGGTGGCGTGGCCATCGCCCTGCCGCTGGTCGGCGCGGGCATCGCCTCGGCGGCCGAGCCCGCCCACAGCGCCCCCGCCACCGCCTCGCACACCTCCGCCGTCAAGGCGACGACCGTGGCGGACAAGAGCGCCGCGCCCAAGGCCGCCAAGGCCAAGACCACCAAGTACTCCGTGGTCAGCGGTGACTCGCTGTCGAAGATCGCCGACAGCCACCACGTCAACGGCGGCTGGCAGCAGCTCTACTCCGACAACAAGTCGGTCGTGGGCTCCAACCCGAACCTGATCTACCCGGGCCAGCACCTCACGCTGAACGGCGCCTCCGCCGAGAAGCCCGCCACCGCGCAGAAGTCCGCCCCGGCGCCGAAGAAGTCGGCCCCGGCCCCCGCCAAGAAGGCGACCCCGGCGCCCGCCGAGACCACCGCCCCGTCGAAGTCGTCCGACACGACGACCACGACCACCAAGTCCGCCGACACCACCGCCGCCAGCTCCTCCGGCTACACCAAGCCGGTCGGGGACGCGGCGATCGGTACCCAGTACCACGCCTCCGGCGCCAACTGGTCCAGCGGCTACCACACCGGGGTGGACTTCCTGGTCGGCTCCGGCACCAGCGTGAAGTCGGTCGCCGCGGGCACCGTCGTCTCCGCGGGCTGGGACGGCGCCTACGGCAACGACGTGATCGTCAAGCACGCCGACGGCAAGTACACGCTGTACGGCCACCTGACCCAGGCGCGTGTCTCGGCCGGGCAGACCGTCACCGAGGGCCAGCAGATCGGCGTCTCCGGCGCGACCGGCAACGTGACCGGCCCGCACCTGCACTTCGAGGTCCGCACGACCCCGGACTACGGCTCCGACATCGACCCGGTCGCCTACCTGGCCTCCCACGGCGTCACCGTTTCCTGACCCACCCGCTCCACAGCCGCTGTGGCGGCTCCTCGCGGCATCCGTGCCCGCCCGGTTCCTCACCACCGGGCGGGCACAGCCGCGTGACGGGCCGCGAGTCCACGTGGTCACGCGGTGACGTCGTTGCGCGGTGACGTCGTTACGCGGTCACGTCGTTACGCGCTCACGTGTCCGGGAACAGCGCGGCCAGCTCGCCGCGCGAGACCACACCGAGCTTCGGATACGCCTTGTAGAGGTGGTGGCCGACCGTGCGCGGGCTGAGGAAGAGCTGCGCGGCGATGTCCCGGTTGGTCAGCCCGAGCGCGGCCAGCCGGACGATCTGCGACTCCTGCGGCGTCAGCCCCGCCTCGTCCGCGACCGACCTGACCGTGTCCTGACCCACCGTCACCGACGCTCCCGACGCGCCCAGTTCACTGCGCGCCCGGTCCGCCCACGGTCGCGCGCCGAGCCGTTCGAAGGTCTCCAGCGCGGCCCGCAGGTGCCCGCGCGCCTCGCTCTTGCGACGGGCCCTGCGCAGCCACTCGCCGTACAGCAGCGCCGTACGCGCCGACTCCAACACCCTTCGGTGCGGGTCGTGAAGGGCCAGCGCCTCGATGAAGTACGCCTCCGCGTCGGCGTCCTTGGCCCGCAGCGCCCGGCAGCGCGCCACCAGCGCCCGCGCCCAGTCCTGCCCGGAACGCGCGGCCCACGCCTCGAATCCGGCCAGGGGCTCGTCCGCCCGCTCCGGCACGCCCAGCCGCACCGCCGCCTCCACCAGATCGGGGACGCCGCGCGTCGCGGAGATGTGGTGCCGTACGGTCGGCTCGGTCAGCAGCGACAGCCGGTCGAGCGCGAACTGCGTACGGCCCAGGCCCAGTTCGAGCAGCCCTTGCGACCAGTACGCCCACGGCGCGCCCGGCGCCATCGCCGTGCCCGCGCCGCCCGCCAGGGCCTCGTCCACCAGACGGCGGCACTCGTCCTCGTCCCCGCGCAGCGCCGCGACATGCGCCAGCGCACTGCTCAACTGGCTGACCCACTGCCGCTGTCCGGTGTCCCGTGAGATCCGCAGCCCCTCGGACGCCGTGGCGACGGCCTCGTCGAGGCGGCCGTCGAACAGCTCCGCCTCCGCGCGGAAGAACATCAGCGTCGTCAGCCTGCCGACACCGCCGCTCTCGCGGCTCTCCGCCGCCAGCGTCGTCGCCAGGTCGTACGCCGCCGCGTCCTGCCCGAGCGCCAGGCCCACCCCGCACAGCATCACCAGGTCCCTCGGATCGACCCGGCCGCCGCGCGCGGCCCGTGACGCCGCCGCGGCCTCGGCCACGTCGGGCGGCCCGGACGCCGCACTGCCTGGCCCGATCGCCCGCACCAGGAACTCCGCCACCGGCCGGATCGGCGCCCACGGCGGCAGCTCCAGCGCCGCCAGCCGCCCCAACGTCCCCGCCACCTCGTCGTCGCCGAGGTACCAGGCCGTATGCGTCGCCTGCACCAGCATCCGCGCCGCCGCCGCCGAATCCGCCTCCGCCAGCAAATCCGCCGCTTCCCACAGGAGTTGATGCGCCGCGCCGAAATCCCCCTCCCAGAAGTCCGCGAGCGCCCGCACATAGAGCGCTCTGCCGCGCACGGCGGACAACGGGTTCGCCGCGCCCCGCGCCGCGGTGGACGCGGCTTCGGTGGGCGCCGGGCGGCCCGGCCCGGACGGGTGCGGCGGAACCGGCCGGCCAACGCCGCCGGTGTCGGCGGTGGACGCCGGATCGCCGGGTGCGGGGCCGCCCGGTCCGGACGAGCCGGGCGGAGCGCTCTGCCCGATGGCGGCGTCGACACCGGAAGTCGATCCGGCGGGTGCCTGACCGCCCGGCGTGGACGCGCGCGGTGAAGTGCCCGGCTCCGCATGGGCCGTTGGGGCCGACGACGGCTCCGCGCCGCCTCGTACGGCCGCTGTTTCCGCCTCGGTCTCGGCGGCGCGGGTCGCCTGGTCGGCGAAGGCGCGGGCGCGGGGGATGTCGCCCGCTTCGGAGGCGGATTCGGCGGCGAGGAGGAGGCGTTCGACGCGGGCGACGGGGTCGGTGCTGAGGCGGGCGGCGCGTTCGTAGGCGGCGGAGGCCGCCGCGTGGCCGCTGCGTTCGCGGGCGCGGCCCGCGGTCCGCTGGAGGGCGGTGGCCACGGCTTCGTCGGGGCCGGTGGCCGCGGCGGCCAGGTGCCAGGCGCGGTGGTCGGGGTCGCGTACCGGGTCGGCGGCCTCGGCGAGGGCGCGGTGCGCGGCGAGACGGTCGGGGAGGGCGGCGCGCTGATGGATCGCGGCGCGGACCAGCGGGTGCCGGAAGCGCAGCATGTCCTCGTCGTCCACGTAGACCAGGTTCGCCTCCTCCGCGGGCGGCAGGTCGTCGACGCCGACGCCCAGCACCGCCGCCGCGCGTACCAGGATGTCGGGGTCGCCGGTGTGGTCGGCCGCGGCCACCAGCAACAGCGTCTGCGTGCCGGGCGGCAGGTGGCTGACCTGGCCGTGGAAGGCCATCTGGAGGCGCGTGGTCAGCGGCAGCCCGCCGCCGGCCGCGGCGGAACCGCCCGCGCCCCGCGCGTCGGCGGACGGTCCGAGCGGGAGTTCCAGCAGCGCCAGCGGATTGCCCCGCGCCTCGGAGAGCACGCGGGTGCGTACGGTGTCGGCCGGTGCGCCGCCGCGGTCGGCGAGCAGCGCCCGCGCCGCGTCCTCGGGCAGCGGGCCGAGCCGCAATTCGGGCAGGCCGGGCGCGGTGAACGACCCGGCGCCGTCACGTACGGCGAAGACCATCGCCACGCCCTCGGCGTCGAGCCGTCGCGCCGCGAAGACCAGCGCGTCGGTGGACGCCCGGTCCAGCCACTGCGCGTCGTCCACGACACACAGCAGCGGCCCCTCGCCCGCGTGGTCCGACAGCAGCGACAGCACGGCCAGGCCGACGAACATCGGCTCGCTCGCGGCGTCGGCCTCCAGGCCGAACGCGGCCCGCAGCGCCCGCCGTTGCGGCACGGGCAGCGCGTCCAGCGAACCCATCGCCCTGCGCAGCAGCAACTGAAGCCCCGCGTAGGGGAGTTCGGCCTCGAATTCCACGCCGGAGCTGCGGACGACCGTCAGGTCGCCCGCCACCGCCACGGTCTGCTCCAGCAGCGCGGTCTTGCCGATCCCGGCGTCACCGCGCACCACGAGCGCTCCGCTGCGGCCCGCCCTCGCCCCCGCCAGCAGTTCTTCCAGCGCGGCCGTCTCCGTGTCCCGTCCGTACAACATGCCGGGCACGCTAACCGATCACGGGCCGGGAGTCCGCCTCCCTCCCCGCGGGCCCCCGCGCGGACTCCATGCCGAGGCCGCGTCTGATCGCGGTCTCGACCGGCGAGTAGCCGCCGTCGGCCCGCTCCAGTTCGTACGGCGCCGCGGGCAGAAGCGGCGGCTGGGCCATGAAACGCGGACGGCTGCCGTGGTGCGGCTGGGCGGCGTGCACGAGGAACGGGTGGCAGAGGTAGACGTCGCCGGGGGAGCCGGTGGCGAGGGCGAGCGGGCGGTGTTCCGTGGCCGCCGCGATCTGCTCGGAGACCGCCAGGATCGAGGCGCCGGCCTCGCCGTACGGGGCGAGGACCGCGGGCACGTCCAGGTGGGAGCCGACGCGGATCCGGGTCGGCGCGTTCTCCTCGTCCACCTCGGTGAACAGGAACAGCATGAGCAGCGCGCGGTCGCGGGAGCGGACGTTGGCGAAGTACCACTGCTCGCCGGGGACTTCGTAGCTGCCTTCGATGTGCCAGCCCGCGTCGTCCGGCTCGTCCGGGTGCGGGAAGCGCAGCGGGAAGGAGCCGAGGGAGTACCGCGGCGACCAGCGTCCGGCACCGACAAGACGGTCGAACGCGGCGTGCAGGACGGGGGTGTTGGCGGCCTCGGCGAACGGCGGCTGGGCCATGCCGCCCACCCAGTGCACCGGTTGTGTCCAGGTCGCGGGGTCGGCGGGGTCGCAGCCGGTCTCCTTCCACAGGAGATCGGCGCAGGCGCGGGCGGTCGGGGCGGGTACCGCGCCCTCGATCCTCACGAAGCCGTCCCTGAGGAAGGCCCGCTCCCACGCGTCGTCGGCGTGGCTGTCCGTGGCGTCGTCCATCCCCCGATCATCACGTCGCGCGATGTGCGACGGCCACCGGATTTTCTCCGGGTGCGGGTGCGGGTGCGGGTGCGGATACGGGTGCGGATACGGGCACCGGCGCGGGCTCGTGCCCGGTCCGGGTCCGGGTCCCGGCCGGCTCAGACCTCGCCGGGCACCGTGCTCCGGATCTGCCGCAGGAAGGCGTTGTTGTCCGGGGTCTGCCGGATCTTGTCCAGCAGGACTTCGAGGCCGGACTGGGTGCCGCGCCCTTGCAGGACCCGGCGCAGGCCGCGTACGACCGCCAGTTCGGGGCCGGGCAGCAGCAGTTCTTCGCGGCGGGTGCCGGAGATGCCGACGTCCACGGCCGGGAAGATCCGCCGCTCGGCGAGGGAGCGGTCCAGGTGCAGCTCCATGTTGCCGGTGCTCTTCAGCTCTTCGTAGTAGTAGTCGTCGGCGCGCGACCCGGTGTCCACCAGCGCGGTGGCCAGGATGGTCAGCGACCCGCCCTCCTCGGCGAGCCGGGCGGCGCCGAAGAACTGCTTGGGGCCGATCAGCGCGGCGGCGTCCACACCGCCGGTCAGCGTGCGGCCGCCGGTGGAGGCGGCCGAGTTGTGCGCCCGGCACAGCCGGGTCAGCGAGTCGAGCAGGACCACCACGTCCTGGCCCTGTTCCACCAGCCGCTTCGCCCGCTCGACGGCGAGTTCCGCGACCGCGATGTGCTGCTTGGCCGGACGGTCGAAGGTCGAGGCGATCACCTCGCCGCGCACGGTTCTGCGCATCTCGGTGACCTCCTCCGGGCGTTCGTCCAGCAGCACCACCATCAGGTGGCACTCGGGGTGGTTCTCGGCGACGGCCGTCGCGATGCTCTGGAGCAGCATCGTCTTTCCGGCCTTGGGCGGGGCCACGAGCAGGCCGCGCTGCCCCTTGCCGACCGGGGTCACCAGGTCCATCACCCGTCCGGCGAGCGCGCCGGTGCCGGTCAGCGCCGGGCTCTCCAGCCGCAGCCGCTGCCGGGGGTGAAGGGGCGTCAGGTCCCTGAAGTGCGGTCGTCCGCGCAGGTGTTCGGCCGGGACGCCGTTGACCAGGTCGACGCCGCCCAACGTGCCGGGCTTTCCGCCGAGGGTGCCCTCAACGAGGTCGCCGTTCCTGAGTCCGGCCTGCCGGATCTGGGCCTGCGGTACGTGTACGTCGTCGGGTGTCGGCAGCAGCCCGGCGGATCGGAGGCGGCCCTGGCCGCCGTGGATGTCGAGTACGCCCGCCACCCGAACCGGCGTCTCCTGCCGGACGGGAGGGCGTTCAAGGATGTCAGTCATGGGAGTCGTCCTTTCTCGGACGAGAGGAAAGTCGTGTGCGCGGCAGGTCGCCGTGCGAGTACGGGGTGCGGCGGGTCTGGCGTGTGATGCGTCAAACGGGCATGCCGGAAAGGGATTTCGGCGTGAGCGGGCACAACACGCTCCACGTACCGCGGAGATCACCACAGGGCCGTCGTGCGACCGTCAGGTGATTCGAGAACTCCGTGGGGACCGGGACCAGAGCCATGGGGCCTGGGGCGCGTCACCGCGAGGAGCTGTCATTCAGAACGAGCACCGGCGCCGCAAGGAGGGGCGCAGACATGTGCCGCACACAGACGATAACACGGCGGGGTCGGCGGATGTTCCCGAACCCGTATCCCGGGGAGGGAACCCGCCGCTCAGTCGACCGCGATCCCGTGCTCCCCGACCAGCGCCACCAGCCCGCCCGAGCCCGCGTAGCCCTTGCCGCCCGCCACGAAGCGCCAGTCGGCGCCCGTACCGCTCCTGCGGAAGGAGCCGAGCACCAGCGCCGTCTCGCCGGGCCTGCCGTCGGAGACCTCGAGGCGGTCGGCCTCGGCTCCGCTGGGGTCGGTGAGCCTGATCCGGGCGTCGGTGAATCCGGTCAGGTCGGCGTCCGGATCGGCCTCCGGGTCGACGGCGGCGACCAGCACCACCCGGTCCGCGCGGGCGGGCAGCCGGTCGAAGCTCACCCAGATCGCGGCCTTGTCCCCGCCGAGCGCGGGCATCATCCGCACACTGCCGTCGGGCGTGCGCGGATTGTTGAAGAAGACGAAGTGGTCGTCGTCCAGCACCCGGCCGCCCCGGCACACCAGCGCGCAGACGTCGAGCCGCACACCGCCCGCCCACCACATGCCGAGCACGCTCGCCTCGGAGTCGGCGTCCGCGTCGGCGTCGATACCGGGCAGCACCGTCGAGACCAGCGTCGGGGTGCGCTCGACGGTGCCGGGTGCGGGGCCCAGACGGCCGCCGAGCCCGTTGCTGTGCAGCAGGTCCACCAGGTCCGGGCCCGACACCAGCGTCAGCGGCTTGCCGTTGGCGAAGGCGTGCGAGGTCGGCCCGAAACCGGAGGTGGTGATCAGCACGCCCTTGTTGGCGCCGACGCTCTGCACCGTGCCGAACAGGTCGCGTACGGCACTCGGCGAGACCGTGTTGCGGTAGCGCTTGACCTGCACCACGATCTTGCCGCCGCGTATCGGGTCCGGGTCCAGCGCGTCCACGTCCACACCGCCGTCGCCGGAGCGCACCGTCGTGACCGCGTTCATCCCCATCGCCCGGAACAGCCGCGCGACCAGCTCCTCGAACTCCAGCGGGTCCATGGCCAGCAGGTCGGGCTCCTCCTCGCCGCCGTGCGAGACCATCGTGCGGCCCGCCTCGCCCGGCAGCCGGATGGGCTCGACGGCCGCGCGCTTGTCCGGGCGGGGGGAGAGCCGGCCGTCCAGCGCCTCGGTGAAGCAGTCGACCGCGTTGACCCGGTCGAGGTTGACCGCCGCGAAGGCGGCGTCCGACACCAGCGCGGAGGCGACGACGGTCTTCGTACGGTGGCCGGTGGCCGGGTCGGTGTCGTCCACGAAGCCGTTGAGCACCACGGAGTCCAGGACGTCGTGTGCGTCGGCGCCGAACAGCTCGCGCAGCACGAGCAGCAGGCACTGGGCCAGGACGTCCCGGTAGGCGGCGCGGCGCTCGGCGACCGGGCGCGCCACCTCCTTGTCCCGGTCGGCGCCCGGCATGTACCGCACCAGCGACGCCTCGGGCACCACGGAGAAGGCGGGCAGCTCCCAGTCGAGCACGAGCTGCCGGTCGGCCCGGTCGTAGGACGCCGAGACCTGCCGGGGCAGGCCGTGCGGCCACGCGGCGGACGCGTAGAGGGCCGCCGTCAGATAGTCCTCGACCGCCTCGGGGTCCCCGTCGCGCAGTGCGGCGACGGATGTCTCGACCTCGGCGTTCTGCCGCCGGATCTCCGCCAGCCGCTGATCGGCCCACTGCCGGTACTGCCGCTGGTAGTCGGCGAGTTGGCGCTGCCGCAACGCCTCGGTGGCCTGCGCGGCCCGCAGGTCGTTCTCGTACAGCGTGCGGGCCCGCTCGCGCTCGTGCCGTGCCGCGCCCCAACCGCCGCCCTGCCGGGGTGTGTACGCGTTCGGGTCGGGCATCGGGATCGGCTCGGCGAGCCGTCCGGGGGCGAACGGCTCGACCACCTCGGGCGTCAGCAGCGCCGCGGGGGTGAAGACGGGCGCCGCGCAGCCGGCCGCCAACAGGCCCTGGAGCTCGGCGAACCGGCGCTCCAGGTCGTCGGTCCGCTGCCGCGCGTCGGCCTCCCGGCTCGCGCGGTACGCGGCCTGCTGCTCACGGCTGCGCCGGGAGGCGGCCCGCTCCGCCGCGCGCTGCTGCCGCTCGGTCTCCCGCCGCGCCTGCAACCAGGCGCGCTGCTGGGCCTCTTGCTGCCGCTGGCGCTGCCGCTGGACCTCGGCCCAGGTGGATACGGGACCGGAAGTACGGCGGCTCATGCGGGTACGGCTCCCTCTCGGCGCGGCGCTGCGGACACCGTGCGTGCCCCCTGCCCGGCAACTGAGAGTACGCCCCTGGCCAGCGCGTCGTCACCGCTTCCGGCCCACAGCGTGGCCCGAGTCGGCGCTCCTCGCTCAGCGCGCCTTCGCCGCGGACCGGCGGCGCAGCACGACCACCGAGCCCGCCGCGCCCAGCGCCAGCGCGCCGCCCACGTACCAGGTGGTCGGCGACGACGACGCGGCGTCCGCGGTGCTGGGCGCCTGCGGCGCGGGGGCGGGCTTCGGCTCCTGCCGCGCGGGTTCCTGGGCGGGCTGCCGCGCGGGCCGCTCGGCCTCCTGTGAGGCGTGCGCGGAATCGTCGTGGTAGGCGGTCGTCGCCGTGTTCAGCGTGCCGACCGACGAGGTACGGCCCGCGGCCGAGAAGCCCCAGTCCAGCAGCGCGCCCGCCTCGTGGTAGACCGCCTGCGGCAGCCCGGACTGCGGATTCATCACGGTCGCGATCAGTGTGCGGTCCCCGCGCTTGGCGGCGGCGACCAGGGTGTTGCCCGCGTTGGTGGTGTAGCCGTTCTTCACACCGATCACGCCGGGGTAGCGCTTGACGCCGTCGGCGCCGGTGAGCAGCCGGTTGGTGTTCTGGATGCCGAACGACTTCACGTACTTGCCGTGCGCGTCGTAGCCGCCGGGGAACTGCGCCCACCGGGTGGAGGCGTACGTCGCGAAGTCCGGCATGGCCAGGCCCGCGCGGGCGATGACGGCCAGGTCGTAGGCCGAGGAGACCTGGCCCGGCATGTCGTAGCCGTCGGGGGAGACCACATGGGTGTCGTCCGCGCCGAGCATCTCGGCCTTGGCCTGCATCTGGCTGACGGTCAGCGGCACCGAGCCGTTCATGTGCGCCAGGACGTGCACGGCGTCGTTGCCCGAGCTGAGGAAGACACCGCGCCACAGGTCGGCGACGGTGTACGTCTGCCGGGCCTGGATACCGACCAGGCTGCTGCCCGCGCCGATCCCCGTGAGGTCGGAGTCGGTGACGCGGTGGGTGGCGTCGCCGGGGAAGCGCGGCAGCACGGTGACCGCGAACAGCGTCTTCAGGGTGCTGGCGGGCGGCAGCCTGCGGTGCGGGTCCTTGGCGGCCAGCACCTGGCCGGTGCGCGCGTCGGAGACCGTCCACGACAGCGCGGACAGCCCGGACGGCAGCCGCGGCGCCCCGGCGTGCGGCTGCACCAGCACCCCGTGCCCGGCGAGCAGCGGACCGCCGGCGACCACCGTCGCGGCGCCGGGGCCCGACGAGCCGCGCCCGCCGTCCGCGGGAAGGGCCGTCGCGGCGGCGGTCGCGGCGGCGGACACGGTGGCCAGCGCGGCCGCGGCGGCGAGGCAGCAGCCGACGGCCAGACACCTGGCGGCGGCCACCGAGGCCGCGACGGCGGGGGCGGCGGTCTTACGAGGACGGTCGTGGCGGCACGACGAGGCGCGGAAGACGTTCATGCCGTCACCGTAGGAACGCCGTGGCCGGGTCGGCGCGGCGACGTGACCCATAAGGATGAGACACCGCCGCCACCGGCGTGACGCCCGGGGGCCGACCGGCTGACGGCCGCTCACCGGCCGGCGACCGAATCCGACGCGCCGTCACATCCCCGGTCCCCGAAGCCCGCTGATCACCCGTCGGACAGCGCCGCGAGCCCCGCCTCGATCGCGGCCTCGTCCAGCGGCGTGGGCGGGGCCTTCATGACGGCCGCCGACACCGGGTCCACCACGCCGCCGAGACCGCGGTCGAGCGCGGCCTTCAGATAGCGGACGGCGTCCAGCACGTTCCCCGCGGCGCTCGGCGAGTCGTCGACCTCCATCCGCAGGTCGATCTCCAGCGGTGTGCCGCCGAAGCCCTCCGCCTCGACCCGGATGAAGGCCACCTTCCGGTCGGCGAGGAACGGGATGAAGTCGGCGCCCACGTGCGACGGCGCCGCCTCGCCCGAACCCCCGTACATCCCCTGCGTCTTGGTGGCCTTCTTGCTCGCCATCCGCTCCGCGTCCTGCATGTTCAGGAAGTCCATGTTCCCGCCGCCGAGCAGTTGGTACGTGCTCCGCAGCCGTACGCCGTTGCGCGCGAGCACGTCCACCAGCGCGCGGTGCACGAGCGTCGCGCCGAACTGGCTCTTCAGGTCGTCACCGGCCAGCGGCAGCCCCGCCTCGGCGAACCGGCCCGCCCACCGCGGGGAGCGGGCGATCACCGACGGGATGCAGTTGAGGAAGGCGCACCCGGCGCGCAGCGCGGCCCGCGCGTACAGCTCGGACGCGGCCTGGCTGCCGACCGGCAGGAAATTCACCAGGACGTGCGTGCCGCTGTCCCGCAGCCGCCGCGCGATGTCGTCGACGGTGGCCGTACCGCGCGCGTCGACCTGGTCGGCGGCGCTGCGCCCGACGCCGTCGCTCAGCGCGCCCTCGGTCACCTCCACGCCGAGGTGCGGCACCTTCGCGAAGGCCCGCGCGTTGTTCGGCGGCGCCCAGATCGCCTCGGACAGGTCGCGGCCGGTCTTGGCCGTGTGGACGTCGAAGGCGGCGGTGAACCGCACGTCGGAGACGGCGTAGCCCGCGCACACCGGGTGGGTCAGGCCCGCCGGGCCCGCTTCCGGGCCGTCGCCGCTCCCGGCCGCGGACGCGTAGAACTCCACGCCCTGGACCAGGGAGGAGGCGCAGTTCCCCACGCCTATGACGCCGACGTTGACGGTCCTCATGCGCGCTCCGGGTCGAGAGGTTCGGTGCGGGGTTCGATGTGGACGAGGAAGTCGGCGAAACCGTGGACGCCGGGGCGGGCGTCGACCGCGGTCAGCGCCGCGCGCAGGGCGCGCAGGTGGCCCACGTCCATCTGGAGCGGCGGCTCGTCCGGCTGGTGGGTGGTGCCGCGGGGGTAGTCGTCGCCGGGCGTGGTGGTCATCTCGATGTGACAGCCGAGCAGATGGGTGACCGGGTGCCGCTCGCAGAAGGCCAGCAGCCGGTCCACGGTCGCGGTGTAGGCGGCCGGGTCGCGGACGTAGAGATGACCGGGGTAGAGGGTGTCGCCGGTGAACAGGATTCCGGTGCGCCGGTCGTGGAAGACGGTGGCGGCGGCCTCGTGCCCGGGGCCCGGCAGCACGTCGAGGACCCGGCCGCCGAGGTCGAACGTGGCGGTGCCCCGCGGCCAGTCCCGCAGCCCGTAGAAGGCGGTCACCGCGTCGAGATCCGGACCGACCACGACGGTACGGGGCCGGTCGGCGAACTGGGCGTCGCCCGCGATGTGGTCGCCGTGGCCGTGGGTGTGCGCCACCACCAGCTCGTACGCGTCCGGCTCGGTGCCCGGCTGGAGGGCCAGCCACGCCTCGATCGCCGCGTCCACGGTGCGGCGCAGCGGGAAGTGGCGGGCGTCGGCGGTGGCGCCGGTGTCCAGCAGCAGGGCGCGCTCGGCGCCGAGGAGCAGGAAGAGGAAGGGCGCCTCGAAGTGCACCGACATGTTCTGCCGCAGGATCAGGGTGTGTTCGTCGTACGCGTGCACCTGGATCTCCGGCGCCGGGTCGTGCTTGGCCGACGGCCACCCCGCGTGCCAGCGGACATCGAGGTCGCCGGAGACCGGTTCGATGATCTGTTCGCTCACTCGGTGACCCTAACCCGGCGCTCTCACGCGGCGGCCGGATCTCCCGAGGTGATCGCGGCCAGCAGCCGGTAGGACTCCAGCAGCTCCGCGCGGTCGTACGTACTGGTCGTGACGAGGAATTCGTCGGCCGCGCTGCGCTCCAGCAGCGACTCCAGCGCCTTCGCGACGTCCTCGGGCGTGCCGTGCAGATGCCCGGCCATCGCCTCCTCGAAGCGTTCGCGCTCCGGACCCGTCATCGTGCGCGCGGCCGTCGACTCGTACGGCGCGAGGGCCGGAAAGACGCCGTGGGTGCGGGACCAGGCCGTCGACCACGCCTCCGGGACCAGCAGCCTGCGGGCCCGCTCGCCGCTGTCGGCGACCGCGACGGTGCCGGACAGCACGACATAGGGGGCGGCCGACCACGCGGAGGGGCGGAAGGCGGCGCGGTAGCGGTCCACCGCGCGCAGCATCGCGTCCTCGCCGCGCACACCGCCGATCACCAGCGGCAGGCCGTGCGCGGCGGCCAGGTCCGCGCCGCTGCCGACGGCCAGCAGGAACACCGGCGGACGCAGCCCCTCGGCGGGCCAGGCGTGCACCTGCGGGTGGACCCGCTGGGTGCCGGTGAAGTACCCGAGCAGTTCGTCGATCTGCGCGTCGAACGCGCCCGCCGCCTCCTTGCCGCGGCCCAGCGCCTTGCGGATGCCGTCGGTGAAGCCCACCGACCGCCCCAGACCCATGTCGATCCGGCCCGGGAACAGCGCCTCCAGGACCCCGAACTGCTCGGCCACGACCAGAGGTTGGTGATTGGGCAGCATCACGCCGCCGGTGCCGACCCTGATCCGCGAGGTGGCCGCCGCGACCGCCGCCGCGAGCACCGTCGGCGCGGAACCGGCCACGCCGGGCACGCTGTGGTGCTCGGAGACCCAGAAGCGGTGGTAGCCGAGCGCTTCGACCTCGCGCGCGAACGCCACGGTGTCGCGCAACGCCTGAGCGCCGTCCTGGCCCTCCCTCGTGCGGGAGCGGTCAAGGACGGAGAACGGGGTGTCGCGCAGCGGAGAACTCACGTTCATTCCAACGCGTACCGGACTCCGTCATTCCCGAACCGCCCGAAACCGAACACTTGTCGTCACCCCTTGTGGCCGAGTGTGTACGGGCCCTATCTTTGGCCCGCCCGGCAATTCGGGCGTACGGCAGCCCAGGCCCCACGGGCCGGTCCTGGAGAGGACTCGTGCTATGCCCTTACGCGGACGTCACCGCCGATACCGCCCCAGCCGCGTATCGCAGGCATCCCTCACCGTCACCGCGGGCGGCGCCGGTCTCGCCCTGCCGCTGATCGGGCTGAGCAGCGCCCACGCGGCCGCCGAGAGCACCTGGGACAAGGTCGCCAACTGCGAGTCCTCGGGCAACTGGCAGATCAACACGGGCAACGGGTACTACGGCGGGCTCCAGTTCGCCTCCAGCACCTGGAAGTCCTTCGGCGGTACGGCCTACGCGCCGCGCGCCGACCTCGCCACGAAGAACCAGCAGATAGCCGTGGCCGAGAAGGTGCTGCACAGCCAGGGCCCCGGCGCCTGGCCGGTCTGCTCGGTACGCGCCGGGCTGACCCGTACCGCCGCCACCGCCTCCCACAAGGTCGAGGTGCCCGCCGCGAAGGTGCGGACCGCGTCCGACCAGGCGCGCAGGACGCCCGCGAAGGCCCCGGTCAGGAGCGAGACCAAGAGCACCGCGAAGGCCCGGGCCAGTTCCCCGGCCAAGGCGCCCGCGAAGAAGACCACGCCGAAGACCGCGCAGCCGAAGTCGGCCCCGGGCAAGGACCGTTACACGGTGAGGTCGGGCGACACGCTGTCCGGCATCGCCGACGACCACCATGTGGCGGGCGGCTGGCCCCGGCTCTACGCCGACAACCGCTCGGTGGTCGGCGACGACCCCGACCTGATCCTCCCCGGCCAGCGGCTCGACCTGCGGACCCCGGTGGCGCACCCGCAGCACACGACGCAGCGCGAGCCGCACACCACGACCCGTCCCAAGGCGCAGCCGAAGCCGACGCCCAAGGCCGCCCCGAAGGCCATGCCCAAGAAGTCGGTGGCCCCCGCGGGCACCCGCACGCTGGACCGTACGACGAAGCCCGCCGCGGCCCCGACCCACACCGCGTACACCCTGCCGGTCAGCGGCGCGCCGATCGGCACGCCGTACCACGCCTCCGGCTCCAGTTGGGCCAGCGGCTACCACACAGGGGTGGACTTCCTGGTCGGCACCGGCACCAGCGTGAAGTCGGTGGCCGCGGGCACCGTGGTGACGGCGGGCTGGGGCGGCAGTTACGGCTACCAGATCGTCATCCGGCACGCGGACGGCGACTACAGCCAGTACGCGCACCTGTCACAGATCTCGGTCAAGGTCGGACAGAAGGTCACCTCCGGCCAGCGGATAGCCCGTTCGGGCTCGACCGGCAACGTCACAGGACCGCACCTGCACTTCGAGATGCGGACGGGACCCGAATACGGCGACGACATCGACCCGCTGCACTACCTGCGGGCTCACGGCGTCTCGATCTGATCGGACGGGCCGGGTCCGCCCGGCCCGCTCCGGCCGGCGAACGTCGTGAGCGGCGGCAGCGCCGCGCCGAGCCAGCAACCGGCGAAGAGCCAGCCGCCGAGGACATCCGTCGGCCAGTGCACGCCCAGATACACGCGGGTGCAGCCGACGGCCAGCGCGACGAGCGCGCACAGCGCGGTGAGCAGCCGCCCCGTGCGGCCCGGCCGCCAGCGCAGCAGCCCCCAGGCCAGCAGCCCGGCGGCCATCGCGCTGGACGCGGTGTGCCCGGAAGGGAAGGAGTAGCCGGAGGCGTGCGTCGCCCAGTCCGCCGCGGGCGGCCTGGCCCGGTGCAGCGCCATGACCAGCAGCGTGCGTACCGCCTGGCCCGCGAGCAGCACGACCAGCGCGAGCAGCGCCATGGGCACACCGCGCGAGGTCCGCAGCGCGCCGCGTCCCACACCGCCGCCGCCCGCCAGCCAGCCGCCCAGCACGGCGGCGAGATACGGGAACGGGCCGGTGCCGAGGTCGGTGACGGTACGGGCCACGGTCACCATGGCGTGCGGCCGGTGCTCCACCGACCAGCGGTGCGGCCCGGTGTCCACCGCGTACGGCGTGCCGTGCCTGGCCAGCACCACCCAGGCGAGCACCGCGAAGGCGGCGGCGAAGGCGGCCGGGAGCAGTACGCGGCGCCATGGCGCGCGGGCGGTCACCGGGGGAGCGGCCCTTCTCGCTCGGTACGCGAAAGGCCCGCCCGGCCGCGGGCGTCAGCTTCGTCTACAGGCACGTAGACATACTGTACGCGGCGGCCGGGCGGGCTTCCCCTCGGCGTGATGGATCGGACCGTGTTCCGCGGGTGTGCGCCTCGGGCGCTACGGCCGCGCGGCGGGCGTGATCTGCGGTGTCTTCAGCGGGTCGGTGACCGCGACCGGCTCCAGGACGGCGTCCAGCTTCGCCAGCAGACCCGCGTCCAGGGTCACGCCGGCCGCCTTCACGTTCTCCGCGACCTGCTCGGGGCGGGACGCGCCGACGATCGCGGCCGAGACGTTCGGGTTCTGGAGCACCCAGGCGACCGCGAGCTGAGCCATCGTCAGACCGGCGTCGGCGGCCAGCGCGTGGAGCTGCTGCACCCGCCCCAGCACCTCGTCGTTCATCCAGCGGTCGATCATGTTCGCGCCGCCCTTGGCGTCGGTGGCGCGCGAACCGGCGGGCGGCTGCTGCCCCGGCACGTACTTGCCGGTCAGCACACCCTGCGCGATCGGCGAGAACACGATCTGACCGATGCCCAACTCCTCGCAGGCGGGCACCACTTCGGCCTCGATGACGCGCCAGAGCGCGGAGTACTGCGGCTGGTTGGAGACCAGCGGGATGCGCAGCTCGCGGGCGAGGGCGTGCCCGCGGCGGATCTGGTCGGCCGTCCACTCCGAGACGCCGATGTAGTGCGCCTTGCCGGAGTGCACGACGTCGGCGAACGCCTCCATCGTCTCCTCCAGCGGCGTGAACCGGTCGAACCGGTGCGCCTGGTAGAGGTCGACGTAGTCCGTCTGGAGCCGTCGCAGCGAGCCGTCGATCGACTCCATGATGTGCTTGCGGGACAGACCCCGGTCGTTGCGTCCGGGACCGGTCGGCCAGAAGACCTTGGTGAGGATCTCCAGACCCTCCCGGCGCTCGCCCTTCAGCGCCCGGCCGAGCACCGACTCCGCGCGGGTCTGCGCGTACGTGTCCGCGGTGTCGAAGGTCGTGATCCCCGTGCCCAGCGCCGCCCGCACACACGCGGTCGCCGCGTCCTCCTCCACCTGGGAGCCGTGGGTGAGCCAGTTTCCGTAGGCGATTTCGCTGATGATCAGGCCGCTGCGGCCAAGGTGACGGTATTCCATGGGACCGACTCTAGATCGCCCGCCCGTACCGCCGCGACCGGCACGAATGCCCCGCCCCGGGGGCCCTGAGCTACGGGGCCGCCGGGGCGGGGAGTCGGTGCGGTCACCGGATCAGGAGGCGTAGGCCTCCAGCTCGGAGAGCTGGCCCGCCGGCCAGCCGGTGTTCCCGGTGAAGGTGAGCCGCAGGTAGCGGGTGGTGGTCGGGGTCAGGGTGACGGTCGCGGTGTCGGTACCCAGGGTGAAGGTGTAGCCCGCGGACGCCTTGAGCGTGCTGTACGTGTTGTTGTCGGTGGAGCCGAGGACGCTCAGCGTCTCGGTCCTGGTGCCCCAGTTGGTCGGCAGCTTCAGCACCAGCCGGCCGACGGTCTTGGCGGAGCCGAGGTCGACCGTCAGGGACTGCGGGAAGGCGCTGTTGGCGCTCTCCCAGTAGGAGTTGACGTTGCCGTCCACCGCGTTGGCCGCGACGTAGATGTCGGAGTGACCGGTGTCGGTGGCCGTACGGCCCTGCGCCAGGTTCGGGTTGGCGGGCGGGGTCGTGGGAGGCGTGGTGGGAGGAGTCGTCGGCGGGGTCGTCGGCGGGGTGGTCGGGGGAGTCGTGGGCGGCGTGGTCGGCGTGCCGTCGGCCGCGTAGACCTCGAACTCCGAGATCTGGCCCGCGGACCAGCCGGTGTTGCCGGTGATGTTCAGCCGGACGTACCGCGCGGTGGCCGCGTTGAAGGTCAGCGTGGCCGTGTTGCCCGACGACGGGTTGAAGGAGACGCCGCCCGAAGCCTTCAGCGTGCTCCAGGAGCTGTTGTCCGTCGAACCCAGCACCGACAGGGTCTCGGTACGGGTCGCCCAGTCCGCCGACGGCGGAAGCTTGAGCGTGACCTTGCCGATCGACTTGGCCGCGCCGAGGTCGACGGTCAGCGTCTGCGGGAAGGCGTTGCTGTTGCTCTCCCAGTACGAGGACGCGTTGCCGTCGACGGCGTTGGCCGCCGAGTAGCTCTGCACCGCGGACGAGGCGGTCGCGGGGCGGCCCTGCGCCAGGTTGCCGTTGGCCGGAGTCGTCGGCGGGGTCGTCGGGGGAGTGGTGGGCGGCGTGGTCGGGGGCGTGGTCGGCGGGGTGGTGGGAGGCGTGGTCGTACCGCCGCCACCGCCGGTCGGAACGCCGCCGTTGGTCCAGATCGGGGTCGGCCAGGTGCCGGTGCAGGTCTGCCCAGTGATACCGGAGTTGCCGCCGCCGTCGATGATGTTCAGGCCGGTGCCGACGCAGTTGTGGATCGGGGTGGCGGACTGGGCGATGTTCTTCGCCTTGACGTTGATGAACGTCATGTCGGCCGGTGCCTGCGCCTGGATCGCGTAGGTGCCCGCGCCGTCGATGTTGACGTTCTTGAACGTGACGCCCGTGACGCCGCTCTCGATCGACTGGATCGCCTCGTAGGAGCTGTCGAGGATGTCCGTGTCGGTGATCTGGATGTTGGCGTCGACCTTGCCCTGAAGACCGTCGAACCAGATGGCGCCGACGCCGAACTGCCAGTTGAAGTCGCTGTTACCGGTTCTGATCAGCGTGTTGCGCGCCGCCGTGATGGTGCCCGCGACCGCGGTGCCGGAACCGGCGTTGACCCCCGGGTAGCGGTTGGCGATGTGCAGGCCGCCGCCGTTGGAGATGGTGTCGGCCATCACGTTGTCGGAGATGTTGAAGTCCTTGCCGCCGTACGTGACGATGTTGTTCGCCAGGATCGGCAGCACGACCGTGTTGTGGTCGAAGCTGTCGTTGACATTCGGCACGTTCTCCGGCCAGCCCGCCAGACCGTCGTCACCGGTGTTGCGCACAAAGGTGTTGGTGACCGTGGAGTTGGTGACGCCGATGTGGAAGTTCACACCGTCGGCCGTCGTGTCCAGGATGCGGCTGTTCTTGATGGTGAAGTGGTCCATCGGACCGTCCATCCACGCACCGCACTTGACGTGCTGCAACCACAGGTTGTCGACGGTGGAGTTGGACATCGCGCCACCGAGGCCGTTGACCTGGTCGTTGTCCTCGCGCTCGCGGATGTCGCCGATGATGGCGAAGTCCTTGAGGTTGACGTTGGTGCTCGGCCCGCCCTGGTTGGTGTACTTGCCGTAGATACCGGCCGCGTTGGAGCGGTTCACCGGGTCACGGCCGCCGAGCACGCTGTACCAGGGGCCGGCGCCGACGAGGGTGACCTTGTCGACGATGACGTGGCTGTACAGCGTGAAGTTGCCCTGCGGGATGTATACGGTCTTGCCCTGCGCCTTGCCCGCGTCCACGGCCGCCTGGAACTTGGCGGTGGAGTCCGTGGCACCCGTCGGGTCGGCGCCGAAGTCCGTCACCACGTCGAGCGCGCCCGCGGGCTTGGCGATCGGGGCCGCGACCGTCTCGAAGTCCGCCAGGTCGATGGTGAACGTCGGGGACTGCGCCGTGGACGTCACCTGCACGCGGATCTTGGTGCCGGCCGGGTACGTGGTCCCGAACATCGTCCGCGACTCGTCGTAGAAGTGGTGCGGGTTGGTGTCGCCCGGGTTGTTGTTGAACGGGTAACCGCCGTAGTACCAACTGTACTTCGAGGTCACCGGCAGGGTCTTGATCGAGGTCCCGTTGGCCTGCACGTCCAGCGTGGCGTCCCTGCCCTTGCCGTCCGCGGTGTCCGGGAGGCTGTAGCGCAGCGACATCGCGTTCGCGGGCGCCGTCAGCGTGAACTCCACGTACTGTCCGGCGGCGCTGAGGGTGACGGCCTGACGGCCCGACGCCTCGGACGGCAGGTGGCCGTAGTAGCGGTCGGGGCCGATCAGCGCGCCGTTGGTGGTGGCGTACTCGGCCTCGAGCTCCTTGAACGGCACGTTCGCGCCGCGGCCCGATATGCCGACGGGTGAAGGGGCGGGTACGCCTGCCGCGTGGGCGGCGGGGGCGTTCGCCAAGGTCACGGCGGTCAGCGCGGCTGCCGCGGCCACGGCGAACGACAGCACCGCGGCGGCGCCGCGCTGTCTGACTCTGCGGCTTCTTTGAGGACTCAACTCATGGCTCTGCAATGAGTGCGACACAGGCACACGTCCTTGCGCGTCGAGGGGGGTGAGAGGGGGGTGGAACTAGGGGGGAACTAGGGGGGAACACCCGGCCAGGCGTGGAGAGACTACGAGGCGGGTCGCAGTAAGTCCATGAGTCTGCGCAAAAATGCGATGGCTCCTCGCAATATTCACGACACCTGACCGTCATAGACGGCTCCAAAATCCGATAATTCCCGATGCTCCACACATCCGAGGCCGTCACGCCCGGCGGCCGGCGTCACCGGCTCTCCGTCCGCCGGAGCCGTCTGCTCGCCGTGCGCTCGCGGTCCGCTCTCCGTCCGCCGGAGCCGCCGGCTCCCCGGCCGTCTGACGGAGGCTCACCCGTTGATGGAGTCCGGGCGGCGGCTGTGCCTATGATGGGCGTGATGACGAACTCCTTCTCGTATGAAATGGGGGAATCGTTCGACCAGGGTGAGTGCTGATGGCACCTCACCTCACGGACGAGATTCCCGCCCATGTGTTGATGTGGCGCCGCGTACGCGAGTACGCCGTGCCACCGTCCATGATCGAGACCGCCACCGCGCGGCGTGCCGTCGGCGACTGGGCCGGGGCGTGCGCCGCGGCCCGGGTCGACGCGGATCTCGATCTGCGAGCCGTGCGCACGCGGCACGGCACCGAACTGGCCGCCCGACTCCGGGCGGATCTACGCCGGTTGGCACCCGATCTGCTGCGCTGGCACATGCCGAGGATCGCGCCGGACGGCCGCTTGCGGCCCGGTGTGACCATCCTCCTCGCGCGGTACGGCGCTTCGGCCGGTCCGCCGGTCGACCTGGTCGTACGGACACCGCCGGCCAGAGCCGACGCGGGGCAGCGGATGGCGCTGGCGCTGTGGCAGGAGCCGGGGCACGGCGCCGCCGGAATCCACCCGCACCCGTATCCCGAGCGGCGCTTCCGGCTCGACCTGCACCGGCATCTCTGGGACGCCGGGCGGAGCGGCGAACTGGCGCGGCGCTGCGGCGCGGACGAGGGTCCGTGGGCGTCGGGGCGGTGGGCCGCGGAGGCGGAACTGCTGCTGCGAGCCGAAGGCCGCCCGCGCGGCGCCTTCGCCGTACGGCTGGGCGCGCGCGACCGCGCCGCGTTCGAACTCGTCGCCCCCGACGACAGCCATGCCCCGACCTGCCGGCCGCTGCGCGAACCGCTGCGACCGCACGACATCGCGGCGCTGCCCGTACTGCCGGAAGCGGCGGCCCGCGTCCTGCCGGACCTGGAACTGCTACGGGCCGGGCTGATCACGGCCGACCGGCTGCACCCGCTGGTCGCCGCGGCGCTGGCGTCGTACGACACCGCCCCGGCCGCAGGTCACGGCCCCGAGCCCGGTGATCCGCACCGGGTGGAGTGCCGCGGCGAGATCCACCGGATCGCGCTGCAGGACGGGGTGCTGACGGCGGTCGACCACGACCCGGCCGAACTGCGCCGCGAGGACCTGCTGGTGGCCCTCGGCGGACCGGCGCTGCCCTGTCTGCGGGCGATCGACGCCGTGCACCGCGACCCCGAGGCACTGCCCGCGGTACGGGAACGGCTGCGCCACGGCGACATGGCCGGGGCGCTGGCCGTCGTCGAAGGACTGCTCGGGCCGCGCGCGGTACTCCGCGACGGGCCGCTCCGCGAGGAGTTGGAGCGGGCCGCCGTCCGCCGCGTCGACCACGGCGTCTTCCGCGCGGGACTCGTCGCGGAACACCCCGCCTCGGCGCAGCGCCGTCCGCGCCTCGTCCGCCATACGCCGCGGCACATTCGCGCCAAGCGCGTCAGCCGGGCCAGGCCCCGCACCGGAACGGCCCGCTGACCCTCCGCCACCTGATTACCAGTCAGGTCCTATACCTGCACGACGCGTTGAGCGCCGCCCTGCCGCACAAACCCTTCGGAGCGGGCCGTCCCGTTCCCCTGACCAACCCCAGGTGATGCCCATGACGTCCAGCACCCTCCTGCCCACGACCGCCTTGACCTCTGCCTCCACCCCCGTGGGCGACCCCCAACTCGCCGTCGCCGACGACCTTCTGACGCTCCTTCGGACCAGCACCACGGAACCGCGCCCCGACGAACAGCTCGAAGCGCTCGCCCTGGCCGTCGCGGCCGACCTGCCCGTACTGCTGTGGGGGGAGCCCGGCATCGGGAAGACCGCGGCGCTGACCCAGCTCGCCGCCTCCCTCGACCTGCCGCTGACGACCGTGATCGCCAGCGTCCACGAGCCGACCGACTTCTCCGGGCTGCCCGTCCTGGGCGACGACCCCGCGGTACGCGGTGTGCCGATGGCGCCGCCCCAGTGGGCCGTGGAACTGGTCCGGGCCGGGCGCGGACTGCTCTTCCTCGACGAACTGTCCACGGCCACACCGGCCGTTCAGGCGGCGCTGCTCCGGGTCGTGCTGGAGCGCCGGGTCGGCGCCCTGCAACTGCCGCCCGGCGTACGGATCGTGGCCGCCGCCAACCCGCGCGCGTCCGCGGCCGACGGGTGGGAGCTGAGCCCGCCGCTGGCCAACCGTTTCGTCCATCTGTTCTGGGTGCACGACCGTGAGGTGGTGGTACGCGGCCTCGGCGGCGTCTGGCCGCGCCCGGAACTGCCCAGGCTCGTACCGGAGTCGCTGCCCGAGGCCGTGGCCCTCGCGCGGCGCGCCGTCTGCGGCTTCCTCGAAGCCAGGCCGACGCTGATCCACCGGCTGCCGAGCACGGAGACGCGGCGCGGCGGCGCGTGGCCCTCGCCACGGAGCTGGGAGGCCGCGCTGACCTTGCTGGCGTTCGGTACGGCGGCCTCCGCGTCCCGCGAGGTGCTGGCCCTGCTGGTGCGGGGCGCGGTGGGGGACGGGCCGGGACTTGAACTCCTCGCCCACCTGGACCGGATGGACCTGCCCGACCCCGAGGCGCTGATGGCCGACCCGCCGACCGCGGAACTGCCCGAGCGCGGCGACCTGCGGCAGGCGGCGCTGGAGGGCGTGGTGGCCGCGGTCGGCGCGCGGCCGGAGCGGGCGCGGTGGGATGCGGGCTGGGCGGTGCTGGTCAGGGCGCTGGAGTCCGGCGCCCCCGACCTGCTGGTCGCCCCGGCCACCGCGCTGGCCGGACTGCGGCGCGACGACTGGGAGGTGCCCGCCGCGGTGGAGCGGCTGGTCTCGGTCATCGGCCTCGCCCGCCGCGCCGAGCAGTCGGTGGCGCGGGTCGCGGACGCCGAGGCGGCCCGGACGAAGAGGACGGGCCGATGAAGGACACGGCGAAGCGACGGATGACGGACACCGCCAAGGGGCCCGTGGCGGTCACCGCGAAGGAGCCGGTGGCGGTCACCGGGAAACGGCCGGTCACCGCGCGACCGCGCCCGATGCCTCCGCCTGCGCCGCCGCGCCCGGTACGGCCTCTCGCGCCGAGGCGGCAGCGCCCCGCCGACCAGCCGTACGCTGCCGGACTGCCCCTCGACACCGAGAAGTTGATGGCGGCCCGGCTCCACGCGGTCAAGGTCCGCCCCTACCTCGCCAGCGCCCTCTTCGCCCTGCACGTGGTGGAGGACCGGTCGGTGCCGACGATGGCGGTCGACGCGTACTGGCGCTGCTACGTCTCGCCCGGTTTCGTCGCGCGCACCCCGACGGAGGAACTGGCCGGCGTCTGGGTGCACGAGGTCTCCCACCTGCTCAGGGACCACCACGCGCGGGGCGAGCGGTACGCCAGGGAGCACGAAGAGCCCGGTCCGGGCGGGCGGCAGGGGACAGGAACGCCCCCGTCCGAGGGCTGGGAGAGGCTGCGGCGCAACATCGCCGCCGACTTCGAGATCAACGACGACATCTACGGGGACGGTCTGCCCCGGCCCGCCGGGGCCGTGCTGCCGTCGCTGCTGCGGCTGCCCGACGGCCTGCTGATGGAGGAGTATCTGCGGACGGCGTCGATGTCCGGGCTCGTCGGGGACCTGGCCTGGCTGGACTGCGGCAGCGGCGCCGACGGGCAGGCCAGGTCGTGGGAGCTGGGACCGGACGGGGCGCACGCCCTGAGCAGGCAGCAGCGGGACGCGGTCCGCTTCCGGGTCGCCGAGGGGATCAAGGGGCGGCCGGGGGAGGCGCCCGAGGGCTGGCGCAGATGGGCCGAGGAGGCGTTCCATCCCCCGCAGCCGTGGCGGCAGTTGCTCGGCGCCGCGGTCCGCTCGGCGGCGGGCGCGCCGGGCGCGGGCGAGAACCACAGCTATCGGCGTCCCTCACGGCGCTCGGCCGCCGTCCCCGGAGTGCTGCTGCCGAGCCTGCGCCGTACACCGCCGCGGGTCTGCGTCGTCATCGACACGTCCGGCTCCGTGAGCGACGCCGAACTGGGCGCCGCGCTGCTGGAGGTGGCCGCGATCTCGCGGGCGGTGGGCGGGCGGCGCGACCTGGTCTCGGTGATCTCCTGCGATGTCGCGGCCGGTGTGGCCGTACCGATCTGCCGCGCCGAGGGCATCGAGCTGATCGGCGGCGGCGGTACGGATCTGCGCTCCGGCTTCGCCCGCGCCCTGCGCTCCCGGCCCCGCCCGGACGTCGTCGTCGCCCTGACGGACGGTCAGACACCGTGGCCGTCCGAGCAGCCGCCCTGCCGTACCGTCGTCGGCCTCTTCCCCCGCCCCTCGCGCGCCGTGCGCGAGGACGACGCCGAGTACGTCCCGGACTCCCCGCCGTCGTGGGCGCGTGTGGTCACCATCGGCTGAGCGGCACCTCAGCGGCGGGGCGCCGACCGCCGGGGGGAGGTGAGAAGGAAGGGGCGGGCGGCGCGGTCGCGGTGCCGGGTGGACTGCCAGCCGCGGGCGTCGAGCAGCGCCGCGCACCGGACGAGGTGGCCGGCCGCCTCGTCCGGGGCGGCAGCGCCCCGCCAGGACACCTCGACGGCGCCGTCCTGCGCGGAAGGCGTGACCGTATAACCGTCCGGGGCGGGCGGACAGCCCGCCGCTTCGAGGGCCAACGACACGGCGTGCACGAGCCGTTCGCGCTCCCACGGCGCGGGCACGTCGGTCACGCCGTCGAGGAGCACCGCCCGGATTCCCAGCAGGCCCTCCCACGCGGCGGCCACCTCGGCCGCGCGGGCGGGACCGCGGCCGGGCGTCACCGTCCCCGTACCGTCGTCGGCCGTGAAGGTGCCGACGGGGACCGCGGGCGGCTCCGCGGCGGCTTCCGCCTCCCGCGCCGCCTCCCGCGCCGCTTCGGCCGCCGCCAGCGCGGCGCGCTGCCGCAGACCCTCCTGGGACAGGTAGTAGGCGGGGTGGCCGCTGCGGCCGTGCGGCACCGCGAGACCCGCCGCCACCAGCGCCGCGCAGACGTCGGCGCGCGCCGAGAGCCGGCCGGTCGACGGATCGGAGCCGGCGACCGCCTTCCGCTGAGCGGGGGTCAGTGCCTTGGCCACGCGACCTGCCTCCTTCCGCCTGACGTGCCCGTGCTGTCTCCCGCACGGTACCGCCCGCGGCCGACACTCCCCGCGCGCCGCGACCAGCGGGCCCCGGACCGGCGCCCGGTGATCGAATCCCCTGGAATTGCAGGTGAATTGATACGGGCTCCGTAATGGTGGGGGGCGGTCGCCGGGCGGAATTCCGCCGGGTGTAGGGTCCCGGTCCCCGTAGTTATGGCGGACGGGGGCGTCGCCAGGGAGTCGGAGAACACAGCGAAATTCAGGGAGGATTCATGCAAATGACGCGCCAGAGCCGCAGGCGCTCCGGTGTCATAGCGGGCGCCGGAATGGCGGCGCTCATCGGGTCGGCCGTACTGGCCGCGCCCGCATCGGCACACACCCCCAACTGGTCGGTGGACTGCGACTCGGTCTCGGTCCACCTCACCGCCTACAACGCCCGGGTCACCAACTCGGTGACCGTCTCCGTGGACGGCGGCGCCGTGCTCGCGAGCAATGAGTCGTTCGGCGGCAGCTACGACTTCACGGGTGCGCTGCCCGACCACAGCACCGCGATCAAGGTGCACCTGGTCGTGAAGGCGGGCGACGGCAAGCAGTACGGCAGGGACGAGTACAAGACGTCCGAGCCGTGCGAGAAGCCGCCGACCACACCGCCGCCCACCACGCCCGAGACGCCGCCGCCCACCGCGCCGC